>NZ_MSDV01000078.1 GCF_001931485.1 Burkholderia sp. SRS-W-2-2016
TCTTTACGCAGATCGTTTCGTTCGGCCTTCCGTGTAATTACTCAACCCGCCTTAAACACGGAAATCCTGACACCCCCGTAGCGGTTGTCGCTGGCAATGATCAGCCCGGAATCGAACGTCGCGTCCGTGAACGTTTCCCAGGTATTTGAAGACGGGGAATCCCGGTTTGAAAAATACCGGCTCCCAGTAGATTCATTTTCACGCACGATGGCTTCCGCAACGGACATAGCCTGCTCCTGCGGCATACATTCCATCGAATAGGCCTGGTCCTTCCACAGCAAATTCGCAAGAATCGCAATGGCCCGCGTCCGATCGCATTCCATTAGATCTGACGCGGCCCCACACAAGCCCAAACTTTTATAACGTGCGAGATCGTTCGAGTAATCTTTGACGAACGAGATTCAGATCTCACCAGCGGTTCTTTCGGTCAAGATAATTTTGATTCCATTCACGGTCGTCGCTCCAAATTACCCGCCAACTGCGGCGCACTGAACGCCGCCCGCACCCCACCATGATCTTCTTCTGTCGACATTCGCATGCGTCGCCTAGTGATCCGCACGGCAAAGTTACTGGCTAACGACGAATCACGAAATGGGCGGAAGATGATTCGCGACGACCGCATTTCCCAAGTAGCGTACTGCCAATGACACCGGGTTCAGAGAACAAGGCCCCGGCGCGCGCAGCGCCGCCGGAAGAATGACTGCCTTGTCACCGAAGTGGAATGTGCGGGAACACAGATTCCAGATGCACCACTACCGGAAGTAGACCGAGGGACCCGCTTAAGAACTAGCGGTGTAAAGCTGCTTTCTTTGCCTACCTTTCTTTGCAGCAGTGTACGGACTGGAGACATAGCTGACAGGTGTACGAGGACATGGTTGACACTTTCGGGCAATCGAACGCCCGGAATCATCCATGCCCTGGAACGTAAAAGACACCATGAGCCTACGACAGGAATTTGTCTCTCTGGCCGCTGAACGGACAGTGCCGTTCAGCGAGCTATGCCGGCGTTTCAACATCAGCCGCCAGACCGGCTACAAATGGCTGGAGCGCCACGCGGCGCAAGGCCCTCAGGGTCTGGCCGACCGTTCAGGTCGCCCTCATGAGAGCCCCACGCGCTCACCCGATGCAATCGTCGCAAGCGTGCTCGAACTGCGTCGCCAGCACGGCTGGGGCGGGCGCAAGATCCAGCGGCGCCTGCTCGATCTGGGTCACAGCCCCGTGCCCGCACCGGCCACCATCACGGAGATCCTGCGCCGGCATGGGATGCTTGATGAACGACAGCGCGCGCAGAGCCAGCACTGGCAGCGCTTCGAACACGAGCATCCGAATTCGCTGTGGCAGATGGACTTCAAGGGCGACTTCCCCACGCTGGAGGCAGGCCGCTGCAGTGCACTGACCGTGCTCGACGATCACTCGCGCTTTAACGTCGTGCTGGCGGCCTGCGCGCGCACCACCACACAGGTCGTGCAGGCCGAACTGGAGCGGGCGTTCCGCTGCTATGGGCTGCCTTCGCGGATCAATACGGACAAAGGCTAGCCCACCGCGCCGGGGCAACTCACCGAGCTGGCCGTGTGGCTGATCAGGCTGGGCATTCATGCGAGCTCGCTCGCTGAAGGCCGAGGTCCTGCAGCGGCACGCGTTCACCACGCACGCCCACGTGCAGCAGGAACTGGAGCGTTGGCGTCACGTGTACAACAACGAGCGACCGCACGAAGCGCTGGGCATGGCCACGCCGCTCACCCGTTACCGGCCCAGCCCCCGCAGCATGCCGCCAACGCTGCCCGAGCCGGAATACGGCGCCACCGACGAGGTCCTGCAGGTCAATTCGAATGGCCTGGTGCGTTTCCGGGGCCCCGCGCTGCGCCTGTCGATTGCACTCAAAGGATTACGCGTGGCCGCCAGGCCTAGGAGCGACGAAGACGGCGTCATCGAGTTCTGGTTTGCCCATCATCGCGTCGCCCGACTTGACCTGAGCGAGCCCAAACCCTGACCATCATCTGTCAACGATGTCCTCGTACGCGTGTCAACCATGTCTCCAGTCCGTACACAGCATCAAAGAAAGTAGGTGCCGCCCCGCACAGGGGGCAATCCACGAAATTATCTCAATGCTGCCAAGCCCTTATGCAGCAAGGGTTTCCGCGATTTTCACGGTCTATGGCAGAAGATTATTATTTGCATCAGGACAATCTGAGGACAATCTTTGCGGCGTTTCTGCAACAACTGCGCTCGTCAGTCAATCAAGAAATCCCGAAGAGCCCGCCGATTCGCTGGCGGGAGGTGATGCCAGATATCATGCTTCGTCCCACAACTCACGTGCGCGGGCGGCTTCTAGTTCCCGTCGCTTTTGCGCCAATGCTGTCGTTTGATTGCTCAGGTCACGTTGCTTCGCTTTATATTGCACAAGTACAGGGAAGTCGCGGTCGTCAAATCCAGGATTGATTGCGTAGCGATATTTGCCGGGTCCGGTTCGTTCCCATTCGGGATACCGGTCGGCGCTTTCCGCGATCAGACCGTGTTTATCGAGCAGTGGAGCTAGATGATTTATCGCTCTACGAAACGAAGCACCAGCGTGGGATTCGCCTACCCCTGGCACGCTTGCCGCGCGTGAAGTAGGCGGTCGGCGATGGGGCCATTGATCTTGGTCTCCTAATGCGTTTTGACATATTTGTGGCAGCGCTTGAATGAGTGCATTGAGATCAGCCTTGATCTGCCTCACGGGTTCAACGCCACCAGCGTTGATCTTTGTAGCGTGGGCCTCAATTGCTCGACGAACACTGCTTTGCATCCACTTCTCGACTGTCGGGGGCAATTGACGACCAAACTCGGAGTAGAGCCGGTCAAGTTCCGCCTTTGCTGGCTCTAAGTCCGATTCCATTCGTTCGATTTGAGCCTGAATTTCACTGCTGGTCGGCATGATCTGTTCCTATTTTTAGCTTTCAGGACGCTCCCGCCGGTTCCATTGCAGGGCACACTCGAACTGGCCAGCCGAGATGTGAACGGCGGGAGATACCCGCCAAGGCGGATAATGCATTGCGCCCCTATTTATATCATGCTCCGTCAGTGGTCCTCTACGCTGTCCGTTGAATCTTCGAGCACTTCGAGCGTTCCCCGCACGTCCGGTAAATGCAGCAACGCCAGCACTCGCGCGGAAACCTGTTCGTCCTCCGGGTATACCTTGACGCGAAATGTATAGGGCACCGTCCCGCCGTCCATCGGGACGAACGACACCTTATCCACTTTCACGCCGATGAACGGAAGGTCTTCGTCGTGGTCGCCGTCGCGAAATGTCATACTCGCAAGGAAGCTTCCCGACCAGTGCAACGTTCCGAGTTCGGGGTTCTTCAGGTGGGGCGTGTGGTCCGGGTCGATCAGGTCGTACGCACTGTCTGCGTCATATAACGAACGGCGCAAGGTCGGAGATAACCGGTCCAGCGACGTGTTCGGCAGGTCCGTTGCAATCTTTAGATCAAGCGTTAGTACTTCATCGTCGCCGTGGTACTCCGTGCGGGTATTGATGTGCTCAACCCTGACTGGATGATTTTCAAAGTCCATCATTGTTCGCCCCCCATCTTGTGGCGTTTCGTGACGTAGAACTCTTCCAGCTCTTCACGCTGGCCTTCGTCCGGCACATTGCGTATCAGGTCGCCTGCAAGGTCCAATGCTTCAATCGCGACAGCCTTTTCAAGCCCGTCCATGACCTGCGCGAAAGTCAGCGCGACCGGCTCGGCGTCGGTTTCTTTCCTGCTTGCCTGGGAAGCGGCGCGGGCTGCCGCGATCTTGTCGGCGTACGCAGTGCGGGCAATTTCTTTCTCCCGGTCGGAACGCAACCGCGTTGCCTGTTCCCCGGCTGCCGTCAGTTCCTCGGCGGAATTCGCGTCGGCGATCAGGCGTAGAACGTCATCCAGCGTTGGCGCGGCATCGCGCGGCGGTGTATTTTTTTTCATGCGCTGTTTGACGCTATCTGTGCGCGACGATTCGGGCGCGACAGATTCGCGCCTGACTTCTTCGACTGGTCCCATATCGCGAACGCCCGAACCGACAACCTCCAGTTCGTCGGGCGTACGCACGCCAAAGACAACTTCGGACGTGTGCAGGCGCGACCACCGCTTACCGGACAGATAGGCAATCTGTTGCTTCGGGTCATCCGCCCACAATGTCGAGTTGCGGACGCGGGCCTGCTTCATCATGATTGTCAGCACGCGAGGTTCGCGCTCGCCCTTGAGCGTCGCGAAGCAACGCACGCCAAGCCCTTCTTCGTCTTCGATGTTCCATGCGGGCACGCGATATCGAACAGGCTCGCCGTGTTCGTTCTTCTTCGTCTTCGACTCGCGTTCAGCAAACTGCCCGACGATCTTTTCCCAACCCCCGAACCATTCCCAATTCAGGCGATCCGTCAGCAGGCCTGACGTGTTGACGGCGGCGATGATTAGCTGCGCTTCATAGCCAATCTGGTTGTTGACGAAGTGCGTTTTGGCCGCGACCGCGAAAGGATTCATGCCCCATTGCAGCGCCTGAATCGTCACGGCGGCGCAGTTGCCCGGCTTCCCGCGATACGGCTCAGGCACAGTGACGCCCGCTGTTGCCATCAGGTTCGCGAAGCGCTCGATATAGCCAAGCGTGTCCGCGGTTAATTCGAAGCGCTTCAGTGCGCGCGGTTCTTCTTCAAGAGTCTCGATCATTCGGTAACCTCCTTGCTTTCGTTCGGTTTGCTGTAGGTCAGCGTCGTGTAGTCGCACTCGTCTACGCTGTAAGCGGGACGGTGGACAACCTTGCGTTTATAAGCGCCACCGTTTGGAAGCCGTCCGATTGCGGCCTCCTGCATCGCGTGCAGAATATGGGCGCGTGCGCCGTCGCTAACGGCCTGATACGCCTTCACCTGTTCATCAGCTTCGATGCGTACGTTGTGCCAGTCCATCAGCGCCGCATCAAGCGTGATGGTTTCGCCGGTCGTGCCGGGATAGAGACGCTTCAGCATGTCAACGGCATGCCGGTGTGAGTAGTCGAAAGGTGGCGGCTCCCCGGTTTCAACGAACGTCCAGAACGTCATTTCCTGGTCGATCAGCAGTTCGGAAAATTCGGGATCGCGCTCGATGGTGTAGGTAACAAGACGATTGCCGCCGACCACCGCGCCGAGGTGCCACGCGTCGTAATTCAGCACTGTCAGGTAGTGATGGCACTGGCACAGATATTCGACCGGAACCTGGTCTGAACCCTGTTCGCCCCATTCGCCGGAAAACTTGAAGTAATCGACGTTGACGTTCTTCGCCTCGAAACCTTCGCGCCGACCTTCAACCAGTCGATCAATGGACGCGGCCATAAACGGATACTTCGCGTGCCGGATAATCTGGTTGCGGCGGCGCAGGCGAACGCCCATGCGATGCGCAAACATGTCGGCTGCAATGGCCTCCATCGCCTGACCGAACCGGGTCGTTTCATTTTCATTCCGTTCGCCAGTCGCCTGGCCGGTCTTGTCCAGCCACAACTCGTACGCTGTCAGGTAGCGTGACTGCCCGATGGCAGCGGCCGAATCGCTGCCGCCGATCCCTTTGCGGCGTTCCGCAAGCCAATCGTCCCTTGAGTTCATGGGCTTATTCCTTGAGCGAAAGACCACGCTGCGCCAGCATCGCGCGTATTTCTCCAAGCGCACGTCGGCCGATACCGTGTATCCGTAAGAGGTCGGGCTCCGACGCGACTGTCAGGTCAATGGCGAGGTAAATGCCAGCGCCCCTCAACGCGTTTCGCACGCGCGTTCTCAAAGGAAGATCGATGATCCGCGTAAGGCCAAGCTCCGCCACCATGGTCCGCACTTCTTTTGCAGAGAAGAGACCGATGCCTGGAACACGCAACAATTCGGCTTGAGTAATGATCGTCAGGTCGGCGACTGTGTGGAACCCAGCGGTGTTCAACGCGTTGCGCACACGGACGCTTAGTGGCAGGTCGGCAACCCGCGTACGTCGGATGACATCGCCGGGCCGCAGGACAGCAGTACGGGCTGCGTTCTCATCGCTGACGCCCTGGGGGAGCGTTGGCATCTGGTCGCCCACAGGCAGGCGGTTAGTCATTGCAGCGGCTCCGCCAGAACACGGATGAACACTGTCCACAGACCCGTTTCGATGTCCCGATACTGGCCGGTGATGACGGGTCGCCGCGCCGCGACAATTGAGTCCCGCACTGTTAGCGCGTATGAGTAGGTATTAGCGCTATTCGGTCCACGAACAATATGGTTGTTTCCACCTTCTTCATTGGGCATTGACCAGTGCTCTACAAAATCGATTCCCACGTTGCGCTCCCGGTCGAGAAACATGGCTCGAAAGATAGTCGAGCAGTGCAGCCCCATTCAAGGAATATAGAAAAACGCAATTGCGCAGAAATTGATAATTGCCGAATTTTTTGAGTTATTTCTTTGTATTTAAATTTTTTCAAGGGGCGTCAAAGCCCCGCCGGAAGGCGGTCTAGGTGAAACCACTTACGAAATAATTTCGTTTATGAAACGACGGTACACGTCTGCGTACTTCTATGCACTTTTGAAGCAAGTGACCGTGATTGACCGAATTCCTTTTCACGTCTAGTTTTTATTTTCGACGCTCGGAGAGAGGAAGTTCGGCATGGACCCGCTTATAGACGATCTGCCTTTTTCAACGGCTGGATAGGCTGGCGCGATGAATACCGTCGATCAACGAACGCGTCTTACTGGCTCAGACGGCAAGACGTATCCGCGCAGCTATAAGGCCAACCGCGAAACGATCCGGCAAGCCATTGAAACGGACCCAGCCGCGACGAACACGGCAATCGCCAGGCTGACCAATGCATCGCGCGATACGGTCATCGACGTGCGCCTGAACATGACGGCTCGCGCTGGCGCGATGGTTGATGCGCGCTATGTGACGATGTGTACCGCCATCGCCGAATGTCACCGTGTCGATGAAGTCAAGGACTTGCGCGACAAGGCACTCGCGCTCGAAGTCTATGCGCGGCAAGCCAAGAACACAGATGCCGAACGCAAGGCGTGTGATATCCGCATACGCGCGGAACGTCGCGCTGGCAAGTTGCTCAAGGAACTGGCCGCAGCGGAATTGCGCGCAACGAAGTCGCACGGTGGAGCGAACATCGCAACGGTGTCGCCTGGGGCGACACCGGTAGCTCAACCACAGACGCTTGCAGACCTCGGCGTCACGCGTGACCAGTCTTCGAAGTGGCAGAGGCTGGCGGAGATTCCTGACAAGGACTTCGAGCAAGCGTTGCGCGACCCGGCGAAGAAGCCTTCCACAAAAGCGCTTATCCGGGAGATTCGCGACGACGTAGCCACGACCATCAACCGCATTCCCGACGATGTGCTCTGGATATGGGGCCGCGTGCGCGACTTCGAAGGTGACGGGTATCTGTCGAAGAATCCCATCGCGATCTATGACGCGATGACAGACACGATGCAGGCCGACATGCGGCGCATCGTGCCGGGCATGGCTGCGTTTCTAAGCGCAATGTTGGAAGGGGTTAGCCATGACGGGAGTTAGCGCCACATCGCACCCCGCAGGCGGCGCACGCGAAACCATCGTGCGGGCGGTACGCAAGGCCATTCTCGAACTTGAAGCCGAAGATGTTCAGCGCGTCGAATGCAACACGGTTGCAGACCGCGCCCGTACGCGACTTGAAAGCGGCAACGAGTCGATATGCGCGAGATACGGGTTCATGCAATACCTGCTCGATGTCACACGCCGGGAACTGGCGCGCAGCTATGGGGCGGAGTCACACGAAACACAGGCCATACAGGGCGACCTATACACGGGCACGTTGCAAGCCCGCTATCCGGTTCCACATCAGCGCGGCGAAAGCCCGCAGTACGTGCTGCTCGATCTCCTTACACCCGAACAGGTTCGATGGAATGCGCGCCAGCATCGCAAGGTCGGGCGCGCTCACTTACGGCATGCGGATGCGCTCGACGCATACGCGCATACGAAGGCCAGCAGCGGCGACGCAGCCTAACCCGATGGTGCAACCATGACTGACTTCAGAATCGAAGGAAAGCGTGTCATTTTCGTTTCGACACGCGTGCCAACGCTGGCCGACTATGAGCGTGCGGCGCGTGTGGTACTACGCGACGCGGAAAACATCACGCATCACGTTGGCGGTCGTCTTGCGGCGCTGCGCGATCAGGACATGCGCGCACGGGCGTTGCTGTGCGATGCGTGCGGTACACCGGCCAGAGACCTACTGCTGGCGATCAACGACGCGTTGCAGTCAGAACAAACCTGACCGCCTGAGAATGTCTGCGGCAGCGGCACATAACAGCATGCGCTAACCCAAAGGGCGGCGTCATGAGCTGGCTCAAGATCGAATCCAACACACCCGACAAGCCCGAAGTGTGGGCGATTGCGGCCGCACTGTCGATGGATCGCGATGCGGTCTTCGGCAAGCTGTTTCGCGTATGGCGCTGGTTCGATGAACACACGGAAAATGGTAACGCTCGAAGCGTTACCAAAACGTTAGTCGATGAAACAGCAGGCGTTAGCGGTTTCGCAGATGCAATGATTGCAGTTGGCTGGTTGTCGATTGACGACGACGGTATTTCGATGCCGCATTTTGACTGGCACACAGGCGCATCCGCGAAGAAGCGCGCCCACACGGCCATTCGCGTCCATCGGCATAAAACGGCTAACGCTCAAGGAAACGCTGATGCTAACGATGCAGGTAACGCTTTGAGCGTTAGCGAAACGTTACCCAGAGAAGAGAAGATAAGAGAAGAAGTAAACCTAAAACCAAAACCTAAAAACATACGCGCTTCGCGCTTCGACGCGCAGGCGCGTCTTGAATCCTTTGGCGTCGAAACGCAGATTGCGAGTGACTGGCTCACGCTGCGCAGCGGCAAGCGGCTCAAACCGACAGAAACGGCTTTTGCCGGCGTGTTGCTCGAAGCGCAGAAAGCCGGGCTGTCGATGAACGACGCCTTGCGCCTCTGCTGCACACGCGGATGGGGCGGCTTCGAAGCACACTGGCTGCTTGACCGCACGCACCACGCGCACGGACCACCGCCCGCGCTCACCCCGTTGCAACAACGCGAAGCCGAACACCGCCGCGTTGCACAGGGGCTGACCCGGATGAACGGGTCAGCGCCGGAAGTCATCGATGGAGCGGTTACGGAGGTGCATCGTGTTGTCGGTGGAGACGATCCCGGAATCCTGGATGGTTAGCCTGTTCGCGCGGATGCAGGCGACTTTCGGTGCGCGCTTCACGGCACTGTGGGCCGACGCCGATCTCAACCTGGTTAAGCGCGTGTGGGCTGAAGCGCTCGTCGGAGTGAAGTCCGACGATCTGCGCCGGGCGGTGGTCGCGCTGGCAGGCGAGAAGCGTCCCCCCGACCTGCCCCGCTTTCTCGAACTGTGCGAACCTCGCCCGGCCGCGCAGCGTCCAGAGAACGGAATCGCACGTCTGCCGCGATACGAACGCGCTGACCCCGAGATTGTTGAAGCGAACCTTGCGCGTATGCGTGAACTTCTCGCGCCGCTAGCAAACCGCAAACCATCGCCGCAATGGGCGTTTGACATGCTGCTTCGCAGTTGCGGGAAAAATGGCGCGGCTCTCACATACGAGGCGCGGCGTATCTCGATTGACGCGGTGGTGTCGCTTGCTGGCCGCGCGTTCTATTCGAACGCGTCACCCGATCTTTGCGCGAAGTACCGCGCAGTCTTTGCTGCCGCTCTGCATGCGCGCGGTGATGCGCTGCCGTCCCGCGTGCCGGGCGAAGACGACGAAGAACCGCAAGAGGTGACCGTATGATCGCGCTCGCCTTCACGATCCTGGGTGAACCGGCCTCAAAAGCGAACAGCCGGGAAATTGGCACGCTCCGGTTCCGTGACGAAACTGGCCGCGTCAGAACCCGCCCGACAGTGCGCAAATCCGACAAGGCGCTTGCATTCGAACGATTCGCGCTTCGACAGATTCCGCCGCGTTGCCGTGTGCAGCTAACCGGCCCGGTGCGCGTCACGTTGCGGATTTTCTACGCATCCGAACGTCCGGACCTGGACGAATCGGTGGTTCTCGATGTGCTTCAGAACCGCTATGCAACCGTCAAGGTCGGTGGCATGAAGGTACGCGAACTGGTGCAGCGTGGCGTCTATGCGAACGACCGGCAGGTCCGCGAGAAGCACGTCTATCACGGCATCGACCACGCCAATCCGCGTACCGAAATCGTCATCGAGCCGCTGACTGCCCAACAAACCGCGCTGGCGCTCGAATCAACGGTAACGGTGGAGGTATGAGATGAACCTGAAACAACGGGAGATGAGAGTGATCCGCTCCGACCAGATACGCGCCCGCGCACTTCACGATGCCGACAGACTTCGCGAAGCGCTCGCGCTGATTGCGGACATCGCCGAAGGCTCGACCACCGCCAACAGCCTGCCGAACATCGCGCGCATCGCACGCGCTGCGCTGGTGGGTGCCGAACCTGCCGATCCGCGCCTGAGCGCGGAACCAGCAAAGCACTGACGACGAAGCGGTCAACTTGAGCACGTGTCAATTCCGATATCAGCCACCATGAGCACGAACACTTTCGCCTTTGAAACGACGGAAGCGGCGCTACGGTTCGCGTTGCGGTATGCGTCGCAGCAACACAGTTCATCCGAATTGGCTGGACTGATGCACAGTCGTACTGCGCCAGGCGTTGGGTTGACCGGAACGGACGGCGCGACCCAGGCCGGTATGGTACGCGCGGAAATAGCAAAGTTGACGCCCATACAGCAGGCGGTAATTGCCGGTCGTTACGCATTGCCTGATGTGCCTTGTACTTGTGGCCGTCCATGCTGCTGCGGACATACGCCGAACCGCGAGTGGATAGAGGCAATTTCCTGCCTCGCTCGCGAGACGACGCCCTTATTTGCCGGTCGGGTCACTTACTTTCGCCTGCGGCAAACTCTTATAGGCAATGCGTTGCAGGGTGTGCGCGTGACGGACACAGATCTGGCAGCAGAATATGGGGTTCACCGTCAGACGGTCGCGGAACATAAGGCCAAGCTCGAATCTACGTTGCTTGGCACCCGCCTCCAGACTGGCGAGTTTGAGAGGTCTTATGCGCGCGTCGACGCAATATTGCGGGGCGCTGGCATCGTTGGCGGCGACTAGCCTCGCCTTTAACAATGCCGACCTTCCATCATTAAAGCGGGTTATTCTCGGTTGTTAACACAGTCAGTCCAACTTATGTTGCCCGAAGTTCCATCGAGTTTATGAATTTGAAATCCTCGGCTTCCTTTCTCTTGAATGAGCAATTGAATTCGAGCGACACCAGGGGCAAGCTTGTCAGGATAGTTGCTATGACTCTCAAAAAGAGTCATACAAAATCGCGTATCTTCGGCATTTAGATAATCTCCTACTTGATAGCGATCAACCACTTCCCGAATAAATCTGATTAAATCATATTTTATTTTAAATAAATGTGCCCCGAGCGTAATGCTTATTGCGCGACCCATTCACATCCCCCTTGATATTTAAGATCGGTTATACAAGATTACTTAATTTGTATTGATTTTTCATCATGCGTGAATTTCGGCCCTACGATATATACTTCATTGTCTAATTCTGGGCACACACTCATTGTGGTCATGATGATCTGATGAACGACATCCGACCCCTTGGAATGGCTTGCTATGATCTTTTGGAAATTATAACTTCTCTCAACTTCCATTCCGCCGTCCTCGATGCCGTCCAATATCAGCAGCCGAGGATAGCGAAAATAAGCTTGCTCAAGAGAAGATAGCAGGAGCGCCAAGTGAAATCCATGGCGTAAAAATACCATGGAACTCGCCGAAAACTGCTTTTGTCTATCGATGGAAATTTGGTTTCCTGCGAAGTCAATATCAACTTCGCTCGCCTCTGCGAACGCCGCTTCCCGGAACAAGTCTTCCTTCAATATGGCTTTCAAATTATCGGCAATGGACAAGTATGCGGCGCTCCGACGGCCCGTTTGCTCGCGCGTTACTGCTTCGATGCGCCCACGTGTCCAATCCAGGCGACGCTCCACCTCACCGAGATTTACTGTTAGTTTATCAAGTAAATCGGCAAGCTTCTTCAGCTCTAACGCATTTCGAATTTCCTGTTCTTTACCACCGATTTCTCTAGATATATTTTGAATAATTATTTGCTCCGGCGATCTCCATTGAGTCTGATTTCTTTTGAATTCAGACTCTAGTGACTTCATGCCAGTCTCTGCAGATGGAATCTCCAACTCAATAGAGTTCAGCTCTTCCAATTGCTGAACACGGATGGCACCGGATTCACGTAGCTGTAGGGCAAGCTCATTTCTCATGCGAGCCAATTGAGAGCGTGCCGAATCTTCAGCGATGGCAGATTTGCACAGCGCACAAGTAGACTTATCTTCCTTCGTGCTTTCAAGCTTTGAAAAGCAGCTTGGGCAGAATGAGAACACTGCCGTCCCCAAGTAGGACTCCGCTATAACGGATTCCTCTAAGCTAGATATCCTCTCTTCAAGCTCTTTCAAAAACAGCTCAGAATCGGCAATTTCCGCCTGAAGGTCAAGTTTTCGTTGTTTCAGCTTCGAAAGTCGGGCATGAGCGTCACTTAACCTCTGCCTGAGAGAATTATCTTCTTTTGAGGAGGATGTTTTGCTCAGCAACCCATTGTTGAGATTTTCAATTCGAGACTGGAGTACTGATATCTCACTAGCAAGCGTTTGTATCTGATTGTCAAGGAACTCAAGTGATATATTGGTTCCTGATTGTCCAAACGTGTGATAGATCGTTTTAATACTCGTTCGAAGTGCAGAGGCCTCTTTGTCAGCGGCTGACTCAGTCAATCTCAATTCATAAAGTTCGGTTGAGTCGATTCCAAGAAGATAGTCCCCGACCGCTGCGCGCGTAATGCCACGATCAAACCGATCTGCCCGAAACAGGTCCGACGAGGGCGTTTCTTGATCCGAATAGACCAAGCGCATCAATTGATGCATAGTGATATTGGAGCCTCCATCACCGCGAAGCTCGGGCATTTCCAGTAGCCGAAACATCACCTGAGAAAAACTTTCTTTCAATTCGCTCCGTTTAAACGGATATTGTTGCCACATTGACGCGCTTGCTTCCATTGCGGTCAATGCACCACCCCAAAATATGGATAGCGGCTGCATGGGCTGTGTGCTAACGAATCGACGCAGTGTGACGACCGCCTCATTAGCGGTAATTTCGAGATAAATTTCGTTACACAGCTGGGCTATTTGATTGAAGCTAATATTTTCCGAACCGAGGGCAAAGGCAATGAAGCGAATTGCCGTAGTCTTGCCAGAACTGTTTTCGCCGGTGATAACATTCAACCCTGCATGGAATGAAATATCCATGACCGATCTGCCGTCTTTTTTTACAACCAGACGATTGACGAGAATGGTAGGCTTATGCAGGATCATATCTATGCTCTATTAGGCCAGAGCGGTGCTTTAGCCCATTGTTTCCGTTGACAGGTAGCTTGAGAAAGTCCGAAAGAACAAACTTCCCTACGACAGTTTGTCGATCTTGAAAGCGTGCGACCGCAGCTGCTAGGTCAGCTGGTAAGTCGTTTCCGGAAAGCGACAATATTCCACGCTTCAGCAAATCGGCGTCTAGAAGATTGGCTGCGACCAACCCGCTCAATGCTGCAAAAAATATCGGGCGCATTCTTTCGAACGCGGTCCGGTTTCCCGAAGTGCTGCGATATGGATTTTCTGTATCCTTTGCCGCCGTTCGCATACTCCGGTACTCGGCAGGAAAAGTAAAACTGAGCATTTTGTACGGGTAGACAAGGAAATAATCTGCAATCCGTGCTGCATCGATAGACAAGTTAATATTTATTCTGGAAGACGACTTTGCGACAGCCAATATTCTTATTGCCCCATGATAGGGATCAAGCGCTGGTTCGTATATCAGCATGCGTCCCACCTGATGTGGCAGTTTCCGGCCAAGAAATAGACTAACGCTTGGATGTCCATTTTATTTAGCATAAGCGGATTGCTTTCTAGCATTTGAAGCGCGGGCGATATAACTTTCTCCAACATCGCAGTGTCCACAACTTCTCGCGACGCATGTGCTTGCACCAGCGGTAATACCGATTGTTCAAAATTCACGACGATTTCTGCCATTAAGAACGTATAGATCGTCTGCGCTGATTTCGAACCTTGTTGGCGCATGATGGCTTTATAAGCCGATTGCTTCCGAATTAACGCAATCTTGAGTAAATCGCTACGCCCCGACGCGCTTAATTTCTCTTCAAGTCCACGAATATCCGAGCTGGTTTCGTTCGAAAGAAAATGTTCAAGTTTTTCTGTCCATGCAGACAGTGTTTGATCGGCGAGAGTTTCTGCGAGATATTGTTCAACAAGCCGCGCCATTGCCGTAGGCTCTCGAACCGCATGATACGTTTTGTTAATATCCCTACCCGCAAAGTCCCCGCCAGCTGTGTTGTCGCGGACTGTAGTCATAACGCTCGCCATATCGGACTATTACTTTTTATTAACGTCGCGTCCCGCAATGTCGCCGCCGGCCGTATTTCCCTTAATAACCGTCGAGTTTCGCGATCTATCGACAATGATCTTCAAAGTCCAGCCTGAAACCAAGCCACCGAGAAAGGTCAAAATTTGAGAAAGATGCTCCATGCATAGCCCCGTACATTGTTTTAGATCGGTAGCGCCAACCGGTAATCAATACTTAGTCGATCGCCTCGCATCGTAGCAGTGACCGATGTAGCCCGTCTATATTCGTCGGGAGAAAATGGGACGCCTCTCACACGTGTGTAGATGCAGATGGAAGAAAGGCGATGGGGAAATGCGAAATTCTTGACATTCGACAAAAACCGTCGAAAATACCCGGTGTTGACAGCGCCACAGCCATGTCCAAAGCCCGCCCCGTGCGGGCTTTGTCGTTTCTGGCGTCCGCATTTCTGCACCTCCGCAGGAGTTCTCCGATTGCTTCATCCATCTAACGCGTCTCCCGGCGCGCGGCTATGGCATATCCCTGTATGTCAGTGAATTTACGTGCGTAGTTGCGGCCGGTGCGGCGGCAACCCAAAACACTTACGTGACTATGTTCTCGCGCATCCGGACGAATTTGCGTTGCAGCCACCCCAGCAGCCTTCTGCATCGGATTGGTGATATCGCCTATGCAGGGACTGACGGCTGCGCATGCTGCGCACACGTTCGCCTCCTTGCTGTCGGCGTTGTGGTCGGTGCGCTGGTTGGCGCGGCGCTGATGCTCTCCATTGCGCTGTCGCTCGGCGATGTCTGATTTTTAATCAAAGAAATCAAAGAGGCGATGCAATGGCGCGAGGCGGCAAGCGGGATGGCGCAGGACGCAAGGCCGGAACCGTATCGCACCTTGGGCGTGAAGCCCACGACAGGGCTGCGGAAACGGGCGAACTGCCTCACGAATTTCTTTTGCGCGTCGCACGTGGCGAAGACCTGTTTTTCGATGTCGTCACGGTCAGCGGCCGGGCTCGGCGAACGCAGCGAAAGCCGACCTTTGCAGAGCGGATCGACGCAGCGAAGTCCGCCGCGCCGTTTTTCCAGCCGCGCCTGGCGACAACATCTGTCGCACATAGCGGGTCGGTCGGACTGCTGGAAGTCGCAAAGACAGTCAACGAGGAAACCAGCGTAGCGGTCGCAAAAGAAATGCTGCGCGACGCAGGATATGAGGTTGACGACTGACAGAACGCTGACGGACAGGTTTGCTGCGCAGGCCGTTGCCGCGCGTACCAATCTGATCGTCTACGCGCTGCTGGTCGATCCACGCTATCGCGCGAACGCTTTCCATCGGTATGTCGCTCGCGCGCTTGAGCGCGCCGTAGCGGCCGGGCGCGGACGGCTGCTGATTGTCGCGCCTCCGCAGCATGGCAAGTCGGAACTGGTATCGCGCAAGCTACCCGCCTGGATCATGGGCCGGTTCCCGGACTGGCCGATCATCGCGGCGAGCTATGGCGACGATCTGGTTGACCTGAACGGCGGCGCAGTGCGCGCGGTGTTGGCGTCGCCCATGCATCAGACGATTTTTGGTGCGTGCAGGCTTGACCCGAGCAACACGGCGAAGCGTGACTTCCGCACGACGGCAGGCGGCAACTACCTCGGCGTGACAATCCGAAGCGGCGGAACGGGTTTTCCGGCGAAGGTCTTCATCATTGATGACCCGTTCCGCTCGCGGGCGGATGCCGAATCGCCGACGTACCGCGCGCACGTGAGGGACTGGTATAGGTCAGTGGTGTATCCGCGCCTGACGGAAGACTCGATTCTGATTGTCATGCACACGCGCTGGCATGAAGACGACCTTGCTGGATGGTTGCTTACCGACCACGCACAGGAAAAGTGGCAAGTCATCAACCTGCCTGCACTCGCGGAAGATGGCGATCCGATGGGCCGCAAGCCTGGCGAACCACTCGTACCAGAGCGCTTCAGTGCGGCGGCGTTAGACCAGAAGCGCGTCGCCGTGGGCTCGCGCGAATGGGCGGCGCTCTATCAGGGGCGTCCGCAACCGGCTGGCGGCGGAACATTCCGACGTGACTGGTTGAAGTATTACGACGCGGGCGATATCCAGCGTGCCGTCTGGGCAATGAATCGCTATCTGCTGGTCGATCCGGCGCGCACACAGAAGAAGACTTCCGACTTCACTGCCATGCTTGTGATCGGTCTGCATGTGGACGACAACTATTACCTGCTCGATGCGCTGTACGACCGGATGAAACTGGCCGACCGTCCGAAGATGCTGATTGAACTGCATCGCAAATGGAAGCCGCTCGCAACGGGCTACAAAAAGACCGGTCATGAACAGGAACTGGAGTACATCACAGAGAAGCAGAACCGGGAAAATTACCGGTTCCCTGTGGTGGCACTGTCGGAAGCAGGACCGAAAGAAACCCGCATTGAACGTCTTGCGCCCGATTTTGAATCGGGCCGGTGGTGGCTTCCTGGTACGTTGTGGAAAGCCGATAGCGAAGGCGTGGTGCGCGACCTGATTGCGCAGTTCATCAACGAGGAATATCTACCGTTTCAGGCGGGCCGACACGATGACTTTCTCGATTGCATGTCCGGTATCAAGGATATCGGCGCACGGTTTCCGCGTCTGCGCGAACGGCGTCCCGCTAGCGGAAACGATGTTCTGATTGTGTAGACGGTTATGCACGTTGCCATGAAGGGTTTCACCACGGTCAGGCAGGACGTGGTAATCCCAGGCGCGCGCTTCGAAGAGGTCAAGGAAGAACAGCTTACCCAGCCTGTTAGCAGACTGGCGGAACATGTCCGTGGCGCATGGATCGTGAATCGCGACCATCGTGTCAGTAACGGCATCGAGCGTGTCATGTTGCAGTGTGCGCGGCAACGCAATGGTGAATATGACGCGGAAGATCGCGCGAAGCTCGGCGGCATCGATATCTTCATCAACATAACGGGATTGAAGTGTCGCGCGGCCGAAGCGTGGATCAAGGACGTTCTGGTCAATGCGGCCGATGAACCGTGGACGATAGAGGCGACGCCAATCCCGGACCTGCCCGACGACCTGAAAACGCAGGTTGTGCAGATGGTGCGCGCCGAAGTGCTGGCGCGCGGCTACGTCGATAACGCGCAGATTCGCGACCGGGTGAAGCAATTGAAGGCAACCGCGCTGCGTGAGATGCAGAAGCTGGCCGCTGAAGCGTCCGGCCGCATGAGCGACAAGATAAACGACCAGCTACAGCAAGGCGGCTGGCGTGCGATCTTCGAACAGTTCCAGAGCGATATCGTCACCTATCCGGCTGGTGTGATGAAAACGCCAGTCGTGCGAAACCGGCGCTCCCTCAAATGGGACGGCAACCGGATCAACACGACAACCGAAGCGATCATGGTCTGTGAGCGCGTCAGCCCGCTCGACCTGTATCCATCGCCGGAAGCGACGAACCCGCAAGACGCCAACAACGTCATCGAGCGTATGCGGATGACCAAGGCGCGGCTTTTCGAATGTATCGGTCTGCCGTTCTTTGACGAAGGCGCGATACGCATGGTCATTGCCGAGTATGAAAGCGGATTTCGTGACTGGCTTTCAATGGATGGCGAGCGCGCCCGTGCCGAGAAGAAGCAAGGCACGCTATGGCGCGATAACGAAACCATTGACGTGCTTGATTTCTGGGGCCGCGTGCAGGGTTCGATGCTCCAGGAATGGGGTATCGAAGTCGAAGACAAAGAGGCGCAATACGAGTGCAACGCGTGGTTCGTCGGCCACTATGTAATTCGTGCGCTCCTGAATCCCGATCCGCTTGGACAGCGCCCGTATCGCGTTACTTCGTTCAACAAGCTGCCAGGTCAGTTCTGGGGCGAAGGCATCCCGCAACTGATACGCGACCTGCAACGTGCCGGTAACAGCGCGGCGCGGGCGCTGGTACGCAATATGGCTTTCGCATCCGGCCCGGTCATCGAAATAGACGTAGATCGTCTGGACGAATCGGAAGACCGGCCAGACACGATTGTGCCGTGGTCCGTGCGTTACATGAAGTCATCCAGTGCGCCGGGCGGCGGCGGTCCCGCGATGCGCTACAACGTCGCGCCGTCGATTGCCAACGACCTGATGGCGATTTTTACCCGCTACATGCAGATGGCCGACGACTTCTCAGGTATCCCGGCATACACGTACGGCAACCAGAACGTAGGCGGCGCTGGGCAAACAATGGGCGGTCTGTCGCTTCTGTATGGCGGAGCGCTGAAAGGCATCAAGAACGTCATCATGAACATCGACCGCGATTGCATCGAGCCGATGATTACGAGCATCTGGACATACAACATGCTGTATGACCCGGACCCGAGTATCAAGGCAGACGCCAAAGTCATCGCCAAAGGCGCGGAAGGCATTCTTCAGAAAGAACAGGCGCAGGCCCGAAGCATCGAAACCTTGCAGGTTGTCACGCCGTTCATCCAGCAAGGCGTTGTGCCGCCACAGGGCGCGCAGTTCCTGATTCGCACATGGTTGCAGCAGAACGGCTATGACCTGTCTGACTTCTTCCCTGACAGCACGGTTGACCAGGAGATTAGCGGCGCGCTTGGCGCGGCTCCTGGAAGCGCACCAACACCGGGAAGCCCGCCACCTTCAGCGCGACCGGGAACGCCGCCGCCTGCCCTGGATGGAAGACAGGCGGCAGTGCAGCAGGTAATGCGGAACAGCCAGATACCCCCCGCATGACCCTATGAGTCACGCACCAGGAGCTACCCATGAGGCTCGACGGATTTGAGGTGCTGGTTGCCGATCCAGTGTTCGACCTGTTCTTTGGCGACGGCCGCGTACACAGCATTACGGCCGACGATCAGGCGGTAATCAGTTTTGGCAACCGGATGTTCACATACGATTCGCGCGGCATTGGCCAGCACGGACGGCGCTCGCTCTACTGGCATAACCCCGTGTTGCTGGTGCCAATGAAGAATGAACGCGAGTGGTCTTTGCAGCGTCGTCTTAATGCTGCGATTTCCGCCGAACTGCGGCCGGGAGGTTAGCAATGGGCCTTCAATCACTGGTCGGTCAACCCGGCGTATGGCAATCCGCCGACAGCGAACCGCGCAACCTGCTGTTTGGCCCCGACAGCGCGACCAACCTGTCACACATCATTCAGGTGGACGCGTCGCCCATCATCGTACGTGCGTTCAATCTGGATACGCATGACCGCGTACTGGTGGAAATGGTGGACGGTGAAGGTGCAGGCAGGCACTTCGCGCCGTTCTGTCCGCGCGGTGGTCAGGAAAATCTCGTTGCCTCGCGCAATCTGCTGCCTATCGGCATACCCGGCCGCTATCGTTTCGTGCTGGATCGCGACGACGGCGGAACGCCTGCCCTTGGACTGGTGACAGTGCGTTATCACGAAGTCACGATGATGCATGAGTGGCTGACCGCTTACCTGAAGTAGAGGAACCCGCCATGTCACTCGATGCCGGAACCGTCGCACGGACCAACACAACGGCGTTCCAGGACAGCGACCCGAGCAATGTCGTTTTCGATTCGTCCTCTGTGACCAACGTCTCGGCCGTGCTTCAGGTGGATGACGAACCTGTGATTATCCGCGCGCACCATCTGGGCAACGGCGAACAGGTATGTGTCGAACTGGTGGACGGCAGCGGCGCGGGCGAGCACTTCAGCCCGTTCATGCGCGGGGGTTCTCAGGTCCGGCTCACTCGCCGTTGCAATGTCGTCGTGCTGGCGATGCCGGGACGTTACCGGTTCGTTCTGAACGGCGTGCCGGGCGTGGCGTATGTGCGCCAGTTCCGCGCGTCGATGACACATGAATTTCTGCTGGAGGGTCAGAAAATGGGCTGCTGTGATGAATTCCCGACGAGCCTGCCGCCGTCCGGGCCAGCCGGTGGAGACCTGACCGGTAACTATCCGAATCCGGGTGTCGATCCGCTGAAGGTAGCCGATGGAATCGGCGGGAACAGTTCGGCGAAACTTATCCTCGCGGCTGCGCTGTGCAGCGCCATGCAGGAATGCTTTGCCCGCGTATTCACCAGCTGCGATGGTTCGTTTCATCAGGTTGGTGAGGCGATTCCGACCTGTGACGAGATGCGCCTCGCCATCGAAGCCGCAGCGCCGACACTCGTTGATTGCAATGGTATTCCGCTTGCGCGCGGTTCAAGCGTGCCGACGTGCATGCAGATGAACGCCGCGCTTCGCGATACCCAGGCGAGTCTGAGGGATTGCAATGACTCACTGCTCCCGTTAGGCACGAACGTGCCAACGTGCGAACAGATGGGTGACCGGATTACGGCCGCAATCGGTTCTATTCCGGCAGACCGGTTTCTTGAAGTCGTGGAATACGACCCGGTAACGCACACGATCACGTTTCGCGTCGGTGACGACGGCGCACCGTTCGTCGTCAACCTGTCGGACCTGTTGCCGGTAGTGGTCGGTGCGGGCCTGTCGGGCGACGGCACGATTGGCAGTCCCATAGCAATCCAGTTGCGTCCCGCCAGCGGCCTTGCCGTGGATTCAAACGGACTGGCGTTGCTACCGGCTGCCACGTCACCGCCATCCTTGGCGGAAGGTACGGATTTGCCCACTTCTGTCTTCGGCTCGCGCACCGCGTTGCTTGCCATGCCGGATGGCTGGATCGATATCGGCGGCCGTAAGGTGCCTTTCTGGAACTGACACAGGCTGAAGGAGAACAATGATGGTTTCCGCTATTCCCGTCGTCAATGATGCCACCCGACACCGACCGCTTTCGAACGGCGAGACGTTGCAGGCGAGCGTGATCCAGCTTTCCGGCGACGCAGGCAATGCCGTGCAGCTTGGCGCGGACGGAGGTCTATTCGCAAGCTCCGGGAAGCCTGGCCGATATGCGATGACCATCACCGACAGAGACTTCCAGCAATCCGACTGGATCAGCGCGGGCAGTCCATCGTCGTGGAACATCGGCGCGACTCAACTGGTCATACCCGACACGCTCCTGAATATCGTCTGCCTGTGTTTCGTGAATGTGAGCGTGTCGCCTGTTTCATCGAGCGCACTGACCTACTACGACTCCACCTTGACCGGGGGACAGAGCCAGCCACTTTTCATGCTCACAGGAAGTCCTGCCGGGCGTCTTACCGTCAGGCCCGACAGCAATGTTCCGGTTCCGTCGTGGGGCATCTATCTCGTCAATCCGCTGCGGGCGCAATTGCCGCCCGGCTCGACGCTTTCGCTCGGCCGGACTCTGAACGGCGTGAATTACACAGCCAGCAACGGCATCATTCGCGTCTATGAGCACCTGACGCTGGTTCCATTGAACTGAATGTGTGCAATACACCATCTGCTTATAAGAGGTGACCCATGACTTCCCGTCCGACATCGACGCCAAAACCGAAGGTTGTCCAAAGAAGTGTCCCAAATCCAATTCGCCCGCCTGTCATTCCTGTGGGCGTGAATGCTCAAACTGCTGCATCCGGCTCGGGCAGTTCTGGCGCTGTGCCCGTACGCTCGAAGACGTGCAACTGTGGCGGCACTGGTCTGAAATAGGTTTCACGCCGGTATCGCATCATGAGACCGCCGAACGCCCCACAGCTTGAGGCCATCGGGCAACTCCAGAGGCGCGAACTCGCATGGAGCGTACTGGTTGCATGGCTCAACGATAACCGGCTGCGCGCACAGGAAGAATGCGCGTGCGCCGATGACGATACGCATGTACGTCGCGCTCAGGGCGCGGCCCGTTGTCTTGCCGAACTGGTTGGCATCCTGACACCGAAGTAACCCCGCAATGCCCGACGATCAATCGCCGACCGGCAGCAATGCCCGTCGGCTTTTCTGTTTGTGACTCCGCCCGGCAGACGTGCCGCCCGGCTCACAGGAGTATCAACATGGGAATCCCGCGTCAGTTACAGGCCCGTCTCGATCAATACGAAGCAGAAGCGAAACGCCCAGCGACCGCTCCGTCCGGCGATGCTGCAACGGCTACCACCGGAGCGGCACCGGCCGACCCGGCCGCGGCCAGTTCTGGTGCGTCAGTCGCCGCCGACACGTCTGCACAGGACGGCGCACAGGGGGCGCAAGCGACCACGCAAGACGATGCAGACGACGTTTCCGCATTTCAGTCTGATGCGAGCGCAGTGCGGCCCGTTGGCGACTCTGCTGATTCGCTTTTTAATGACCCGCGTTACAGGCGCATGGAGGGACGATACAAGGCCCAGGTCAAGCGCCTGGAAGATCGCGTATCGGAGTTGACGGAAGACGCACGCGGAACGTCTGTGATTGCGGACCTGCTTGCGCAGACACGTTCTGAACTCGCCGAACTTCGCGCCGAGAAGCGTGGCAAGGCACAGCCAGAAGCACCGACCGAACCGGTCGTTCCTGAACTGACCGATGAAGAGAAAGACATGTTCGGCGACTTCGCGCCTGTCGCCGAAAAAATGATTGCGAAAAGCACCGCGCCGCTACACGCGAAGATCGCCGAGCTTGAACGGCAGACCGGCGCAGTAGGCCAGCGTGCATTGCAGACAGACGAAACGATGTTCGTTAATCGTGTGCGTGCCCAGGTGCCTGCATTTGATTCCATCGTGAACGATCCCGACTGGCCCGAATACACGAAGCGCAAGGTTCCGCTTACTTCGCTGACGCTATTCGATGCCTTGCAGGACGCTCATAACGCCCGTGACCTCGAACGCGTAAGTGCAATCCTCAATGCCTTCGCCTCCGGGCGCGCGCAAGACCCGGCAACCGCATCTACGGCAGCGGCGTCAGCGCGCAACGCAGGACACGTAACCGCAGCAACCGCAGCATCGGCCACTTCTGCCCCTGCCGGCGCATCCACGCCCCCAGCCGCGAACGGTCTTGCGCAGTTCGCTACCCCAGACCGAACCGCCGCAAACCCTTCGGGCAAGCCCACCCCGAAATTCCGCCAGAGCGATTACCAGGCGCGCATGAGTGACTTGCGCGGCCGACGTATCACGACCACGGAATTCGAGCAGTTCGACAAGGAATTCCAGGAGGCTAAACGGGCGGGCCTCGTCGCATAGCGCATTGCGCGACTCGTCGCGTCAGGCGCGCAGGAGTCCATCATGTCTATCGTCGCATCCGCTGGGTACAGTCAGTACTCGGCCGTGCTGATTACGCCGCTATTTGGTGACCGTCTGATTGCTCGCGCCTATTGCGAGTTTGTTGCGGGCGATATCACCAACACCGACTACAACGGCGACATCACCAAGCACGGCGACCGTATTACGTATTTCATCGAGCCGGAAGTCGAAGTCCGCGACTATCAGAAAAACGCGAAGCTCCAGCCGCAGGAACTGGAGAGCGAGACCGTAACAATGGTCATCGATCGCGCGAAGTACTACAACGTGAAGCTGGATCGCGTCGATGAAAAACAGATTCAGTTCATCGACAAATGGGTTGAAGCATTCCTTCAACGCGCGAGCTACAACGTCAAGTTGCAGATTGATCCTGACGTGATGATGCGGATGGCGCTGCAAACCGCATCAACCAACAAGGGCATGAATGCGGGCAAGTTGTCGCGCTCGCAGGCGCTGGGAGAAGTTGGCAATCCCGTGCCAATCACGGCCGCGAACGTCATCGAAGTACTGACACGCGTGCGTATCGTGCTGCGCGAGGCATGCCGCTGGCAGGACGGACAGATGTTTGTCGTGTTACCTGAAGCGGCTGAAGGCGCGTTGATGGGTTCGGACCTGAAAGCTGCATACCTCACCGGCATGGCGCAATCGCCGATTCTCAACGGAAAATTTCCGTTGCAGGTAATGGGATTCACGCTTTATTTCAGCAACAACGTTCCGTGCGTGCTCGACGTGGCAACCAACACTAACGCGTATTGGGTCATTGCCGGAAACAGAAAGGCGACAGGCTTTGCGCAGCAGCTTGAAGAACACGAAATCGTTTCAATGGATGACACGTTCGGCAAGTACTACCGTGGGTTGTGGGTCTATGGTCACAAGCCGTTCCTGCGCGATGCGCTCGCAGCGCTGTATTGTCACTTCTGAACGCTCCTGAATTCATTTCCTGCTGGAGAACGACATGGCTTATCACCGTCTGTATCACGGCGGCACAGGGGTATTTAATCCCGATTGGGAACAGTACCCTGCAATGCCGCTTGCGCCGGGCGATGCACTCGCACCGGCCGCGCACAAGGAACACGTCGCGTTCGGCATGACGCGCCTGCTTGACTTCGCGCAGTTTGATTCACGTCGTCAGGCCGGATTGCAACAGTATCTGGAACGTGCCGCGACGCTCGGTATGCCATTGCAGCAGGGCGACCTTGTTGGAATGTGCATTGTGCCCGCGAAGACGCTTTTCTACGGATACGCGTGGGAAGTCGAAGAACCCGAGGCTGGCGTTACGTTCACGATTCGTAGACACAGCAACGGCGAAGCTCTGGCGACTGTGAACGGCGCTTATGCCGATTCTAATGGCGAAGCGTTCGCCCTCCCGGTATGGATGCACGATAACGACATCATCGACGTGGAACTCACGTCATGGCCTGCAAACGGCGTTTTCGATCTTCGGTTTTCGGTTTCGCCGATTGTGTTCTGGCCGAAGATTGGTAACTGACAGGTTACGGTGTAGTAACTCACAGGTTACGTATGGGTAACTGATGCGGCTACGCCGCACGGGAGACGCGAACATGCCACGGCAATTTGGTTATCAGGACGCGCACGGGTTTTTCTACTCAGAGCATCCTGCGCTGCATTTCGAACCCGGTCTCGTACCGGGCTTCTATGACACCGATACGAAGACGTTCACGCCGACCGGCAACCCAACGCAGCAAACCGGAACCATCGTGACGGATGCGGGTTTCGGTAATGCCGAAACGCTGAAGTCCGGACTGTCGGAAGACAAGGGAGCGGACACCGCTCCGCTCGAAGGCGTGGCCTTCACGCAGACCAATGCCGAAGTCGAAGCCGCAGCCCGCGACGCAGAATTTATTGAACTGAAGCGGCAGCTCGAAGAATCGAACCGCGAGAATGCTCAATGGCGGGCGCGTGACGAACTGGCGCAACAGTCCACCGCTGAAAGCGTCGAACTGCCACCGCCTGCAACCGAACCCGAACCCGAGCCCGCACCCGAACAGGACGCGCCTCATGCTGGCAAGTCTGTCCGTCGCGCACATAAGGACTGACCGTGAGCACGATGGCGGGCACAGTCGGTTCGCTGGTTGACGAGGTTGCGCAACTGCTGAACGACGCGGAACCGGACTACCAGAATATCCGCTGGACACGCATTGAACTTGTCGAGTATGCCAACGATGCCAGTGCCCAGATTGCGATGCTTCGACCGGACCTGTTTGAGCAAACGGAAACCATCGACCTCAAACCGGGCGACCGCCAGACGTTGCCGGATGGCGCGTTGGTGTGGCGCGTTGAGGGCACACTGAACAGTCGCGACGAACTGATTGGGCGACCGTTCAGAGGCGATGCGACCGCTGCGCGGGTGGCAAGCCTATGGTTCGATGCGCTCGCCTGTCGCGATGCATGCGGCCCATTCACGGCATCGCCCCCGAAGCCCTATGCAATCAGTTCATACGTGTTCGATCCCGATGGACCGTCTATGTTCTACGTCGATCCTCCCGTGCCTGCCGGGCAGAGCGTGCGCGCTGTTGTCTCACTCTCGCGCGTGCCGACGCGTGCCGACGAAGATAGCGATGTTCCTGTCGATGGCCGGTTTCATAACGCGGTGATTGAATTCATGCTGTACCGCGCGTTCTCGAAAGACGAGGACAGTCAGACCAGTCTCGCCCGAAGCAATGGGCACAAGACGCACTTCTACGAAATGATCGGTCTGTCAAAGCGCGCGGAAGATGAATTCTTCGGTGTGAAAGCCTCGCGAGGGGTTAGCGGTGGAAACACAGCACCAAAGTCTGATTGAGCGTGTTCCGCTCGATGCCTTCCTGCCGTACGTCATCGCGGGCGCGACGCTGTGCCCCGAGTCAATGGCGCTCGCCTATGTGCGCGATACGTGCATTGATTTCTGTGTGCGTAGCAACACACTGCGCCGTCGAACCGTCATCGACCAGCAATGCGGTGTCAGTGACTATCCCTTGTGGCCCGACCACGACGAACAGATTGTGCGCGTCAACGAGGCACACGTTAATGGAACGTGCTATCGCGGCGCGCGGGATGCGTGCTGTTTCGAACATGGCGGCGCACGTTTTACGATTCGCGACGGTGCGCTGCATATCTCGCACGACGCGGCGCACGACCGGCCGCAGGCCATTGAAGTGCGCTTCACCGTGAGCCCCACGCGTCGCGCGTGCGAGATTGACGCAACCCTCTTTGACGACTGGCAACCGGCAATTGCAGATGGAACACTCGCGCGCCTGTACATGTTGCCAGGCTATCCATTTACCGCGCCACAGTTATCACTGGTACGTGAACGCGCTTACAACGTCGCGGTCAACCGTGCCCGTATCCGTAGTCTCAAGAGCGACACAGGCGATACGGCAATGGCGCGTGGCATGCCATTTCTCTAGATCATGCGAAAACCTTCTGCTTTGCGAATCGATGCGCGCGTGACGCGGACGGCGCTCGATCTGCGCGCATGTGGTCACACTCCTGTTCGCGCGTGCGACGCGTCGCTCGATATCCGGCGTGCAGGCTATCGCGACGACCGTCCGTGCGGACAGTGTGGCGGCTGTGGCTGTGGTTCGTGTTGCCAGCCTGTACACAAAGACCGGGCCATAACCGTTCGGGCGTTCAATAACGACGATGCGGGGCGACTGGTATTTGTATGGGGCGATGCGCTGCGCAGTCTTGATGTCGGCCTCTATCTGGCTGTGCTGAACGTGTGCGGGCGAGCGCTCGCACGCTTCACGATCCAGTTGGGCGAATCTGAACGGCCAGTGGCACGCGCAGAGAACTTCCTTTCTCCGGCTGGATGCGATCCGCTAAACGGCTGCGGTTCGCCGTGCGACGTGTCGCCCGCCTGTACTTGCCTGCCGTCTCCCGTTATCTACATCCCGCCGTTCGACGTTCCGGCGCGTGGAGGTGCGTGATGTTTGTTCCGGTACTCGGCTTTGCTGCGCGTCTGCGCTGCCGTCTGAATCCGGGCGATGGTCTTCTGCCGCTTGGTGCAAACGATTCGGCCCGACTCGATGCCGCATTGTCGGACACGGGCGCATACACCCGGCTAACCGTGGGCGAGCCCGACGATTTTGAAATCGTACGCGTGACGGGTATCGTCAACGGGCAGGTGACGATTGAACGCGCACAGGAGAACACGCGAGCGCTATCGGCCGCGCCTGGGACATGCGCCGCGTTCGTATGGACGCCGCAGAACCTGACTGACTTTATCGTGCAGGGCTTCGGCGGGCAGACCGGATCGGTTTGTGAAGTGCTGGCCGGTTCAGGGCGTGTGACGGTCGAGCGTACCGGTTGCAGCATAACCGTAGACCGGCCCGCGATGCGGGGCGCGACGTGGCGCGCGGGTTCGCGGGAGTACACACAGGACACGGCAGGCGAAATTGCATCGGCTCCGTTTTCCGGGCTTGTCGATGGAACCTGGCCGAACGCGACGGTCACGGTACGCGATGGTTATATCACTGCCGTACAGGCCGGTTCCAACATTGTCTTTAGCGGCGCGGGATGCTGCGACGGCGGCGGGACGGGTTCCGGCCCGCCTGGCCCGCAGGGCATACCGGGGCCGCAGGGGCAGCCTGGCGTGCAGGGTATGCAAGGTCCGCAAGGGGTACAGGGTCCGGTAGGTTCACAGGGGCCAGCGGGACCAGCCGGGCCCCCTGGAGTTGCCGGACCAGCAGGAGATGCTGTACTCAGTGGCGTCGGGCCACCTTCTGCAAACATTGGCCGGAATGGTGACTTCTATATCGACCAGTTGGCGAATGCTGTCTATGGTCCGCGCAGTGATACCGGCTGGGGTGCGCCAACCTCGCTCGTCGGCCCAGCCGGTCCACAAGGTACGCCCGGCATGCCCGGCTCGCCCGGAACGCCCGGCGAACCGGGGGCACCTGGGATCGCGTCGAACTGGTCTTTGCAACAGGACGGCGGCACGGTGTTCGTCATTGGTCCGCCTGGCGAATCGTTTTCGGTGGATACCGTGATGGGAAACACTCTCGTGCCAGGTGCGACGATATCCGCCAATGGCCGCGCGGTATCTTCGATTGACGTAGGACCGTCCCCGGTGACACAGACTGTCTTTATACGGTCGAACGGCCTGTTCGTGGGCGTCGGCTCGGTAACGACGTAGAGGTATTCCGTGACGCACATCCGGATTACCCGTTTCGGCGGCGTGGTTCCGCGTTACAACCCGGCGCTCGTACGCGAGAACATGGCGAGTGACGCCGCGAACGTGCGGCTCTGGCATGGCACGCTTGCGCCGTTCCGCACGCCCGAGCCGGTCTTTACCGCGCCGCTCACATCGGCGAAGACAATTTACCGCTTCGGCTGCTGCTGGCTCGCATGGGACGACCCCTGTATCAATGTCGCGGAATGGTTGCCGACATGCGAGCGTGTCTACGTGACGGGTTGGCAACCGTACCCGGTCACGGCCGCGCTGCCCGCTGAAGGCTGCGAATTCGACTGGCGACGCGTTGGCCTGCCGCTTCCAGTTACCGCGCCGGTTGCAACGCCGCAGGACACAGCATTGCCCGAGCGCATAACGAGCGCACGCAACTACGTCTATACCTACGTGGATAGCTGGGGTGGCGAAGGCTGTCCGTCATGGCCGAGCAATGAACTGCTGGACGCCGCCGAAGGAACAGCCGTAAGCGTTTCAATTCCCGCGCTTCCCGATGCCGGTGAAGAATGGGACATCGCGGCGATCCGCCTTTACCGTGTGGCGTCAGGATTCAACGACGGCACGAAGCCAGGCGCGACGACCGCGACACGCTTCCTGCTGGTCGCTGAACTCCCACCCGTTGCTCAGGAGTATGTCGATACGCTCACGACCGACGAGCTCGCGGAGATGAACGTTTCCGAACAGTATGCGCCGCCGCCTGATGGACTATCGGGAATAGAACAGCTACCCGATGGTGTACTCGCGGGCTTCGTGGGTAGGCAGGTCTGGTTCTGCGAACCCTACGAACCGCAGGCGTGGCCGGTTGACACCATGCTGGCCCTCGATGACACGGTGCGCGCGTTGCGCTGGCGCGATGGCGTGCTCTACGCGATGACTGACGGGCATCCATATGCGATAGCCGAAGAATGTACGGAGGGTTCGTGCTGCCGCAAGGCGTACCGTTTTCCGAAGGCTGCACCGATTGCGAGCCGCAGAAGCGCGGTTGCCGCGCCGCATGGCGTGGTGTACGCCAGCGATATCGGGCTTACGTTACTTGCCACCCGGCGCATGGCGACACTGACCGCGCCGTGGTTCGCCCGCGATGACTGGCAGGCGTTGCGACCGCAGACGATGGCCAGTGCAATGGTCGATGGTCAATACTTTGGCGCGACATGCAGCACCGCGTTTCTGTTCGACATGCGCGATGGCACGGAAGACGACGGCGCGGGCGATAACGACCTGATGCCGCTGACGCTCACGCCCGACGGGTTGCACACGGCGCGGGACGGAAAGCTCTATCTTGCGTTCGGCAACGTGATTTGCGAATGGGACGCGGGCGCAGACTTCCTGCCGTACCGGTGGCGTAGCAAAATGAATGTGCTGCCCGGACTCACAAATCTCGCCGCAGCGAAGATCGTGCTCGACGGCTATCCGGTTCCGCAGCTTGCGCCGCACGGTGTGCGCGTCTGTCACGTTGCAGACGGTCGCATGCTGCTGGATCGTCGGGTGCGTCACTCGCGCCCGTACCGCTTGCCGTCAGGGCGGCGGGCGCTCGATTACGCGGTGGACGTGTCAGGCGTGGAGACGGTGCGGGAAATACATCTTGCCAGTAGTGTGAACGAGCTTAGCGCAGGTTAGTCGGCCCAACCTCCAGTTTCAGATGTGAAATTTGTAGGCGATAACTGATTGTGCTTCCGGCTGCTCATCCTCTAATAACTGGACTCTTGCAGTATGAAACACGAAGTACATTGCGAGAATGAAGGCGCCAAGAGACATAGCGGCAAAGCCTAGAGCGAACATGTATCCAAATCGGGATAGGGCCAGCTTTGCGGCGTCCTCTTTAGGGACGCGATTTGCTTTGAAATCGTTGATGAATAAAGCAAAACGCCGTGCTTGAGTGAGCGCCCAAAACCATCGCCAGATCATCAGGAACAGAGCCACTATAAGGCCATAGGCGCAAGCCGACGCCGCATAGCTCGCTGCAAAGCGGATTTCGGAGTTCCCATTTCCAGCCAGAACGGTTGCTGCCGCAGCCAAGCCGGCACCGTTCAATATGACAAGGTGCTTCACGGCCTCCAATTGCCACTCTAGATGGTCAGATACTGCCTTCCCTTGGGTCTCACGCAACAAAGCGTCCAGGTCGGAGGCTTCAGCGGGTGGCATGTCTTTACGGTACGTTTTCGTTTGCACTAGGCTGGCTCCACTCATTGGGTAACGACGCTTATTCTAGCGGGAGAGCAATTTGAATATTTCCGTAAATTCCCAGGCGAACGTCTCCTATGCTCAGGTGCAGGAGGTTGCTCGAATGCTTCCCGACGCGATTGCTGAAACGTTCGACGGTGTTGTGCCCAATCTTCTAAAGGCTGTCAGCGGAATGACTGGCGCGGTAACTGGTATCGCGCCCTATGCGTTCTTCTGCGTCGCGGAAGTCAACGACGAGGTAGTTGGGTTTCTTGGGGGCGTGATGGACAGCGACGTGTTCAGTGACCGCAAATTCGCGCGGGACGTTCTGGCGTGGGTGCGACCATCTGCACGCGCCACCACCGTCTACCTGGATATGGTTGCGGAATTCGAACGATGGGCGGCGGCATCGGGTGCGATAGAAGTTCGCGGCACGCTACTGGCTGATGATAGCGCCGAACGCATAGCGTCCGCAGCCGTAAGGTATGGCTACAAACGCGCCGGGATCGTGATCGTCAAGAAGGTGTCGAAATGAGCGGCGGCGGTGGCGATGCTACGGCCATTACCAACTGGCCGGGTATGCAAGACCCGATGCAGTCGGGTGTCTATGGGGCAATCAATCAGGTCTGGTTCAACCAGCAGGCGAACGCGAATACATGGGCGACGCAGGCCAAGGCGAACGATGACGCCAACCGCGCGCAACGCGACAGGGACATGCAGACGTGGAGCCAGCAGCAAAGCGACTGGCGTACTGCGTGGGCCATCTCACAGGCGGCCTATGCGGCGGCGCAAGTCCTGCTTGCCAACAATGCGCTCAACGCAGCGAAGGATGCGGCCGACAAGCAATACGACATCGCCGACCGCCAGCAGAACATTGCGGAAGAAGAATACGCACGTTACAGCGCGCACTTTGCGCCATGCGAGAACGCCACCGTCGATATTGAGTGTGCTCGCCCTGAATACACTGAACCCATTGAAGACGAGGCAAACCGTGCCGCAACCGAAATCCGCGTGCAGTTCGGGCTGTCGCGCCAGCAGGCACAACGGCGACGCAATCGTTACTGCATTGGCGCAGTAATCGCACTGGATCGCACAATGGCGATTGAAGAAGCCCGCTCCGTTGCCGAAGCCAAGGAACGCACGCGCCGTTATCTGGAAGAACGGCAGGAACAGCGGCGCGACAAGTTCTTTAATCGCAAGCTCCAGCTATTCAACATTGGCCGCAACATCAAGGCCGATGCAGTGAACGAACTGCGCGCGTCGGCGGAAGGTATTGGACGCGGGACCGATATCGAACTGGCCGCGCGCAATCAGTATTACGGCGCGATCCTCTCCAGCCTCGGCGGGCTGATTGGCGCGTTTCTTCCGAACAGCAGCGTACCGCAGGCCAGCCGTTCGGCGGCGAGCATCGGCGGCGTCAGTTCGTTTGGCAGTGTGTCCAGTTTTGGCGGTGCGACGCTAATGGGTCCGGGTGGCCTCGGCTACGGCATGGGCGCAAATATGGGCGGCTCGATGTGGGACGCCAACACAGTCGGCCCGTCTTCGACCTTCGCATAGGTGCGAATCCATCATGGCCTACTACGGTCTCGCCGGTTTCGCGAGCGACTTCAACCGCGTGCGCGACGATGCGCTCGACTCGGGATTTCGCGCGAAGCAGCGCATGCGCGAAGACTGGCTTTCCGATTACCAGATGCCCGGCCAGATGCTCGGGGCCGACGCAAACGAACTATCGAATTCGCTGAAGTACGACACCCTGAATCAAGGGTACGGCGACATGTTGAAGTATGGCCTCAACAATGCGGCGCTTGGCGCAACGACATCGGGCGTCAATCTGCATCAGGCACAGGCCGACGATACGCTTGCCGGGCTACGCGCACAGGCCGTCAGGAGCGGCCTCACGACCGACACCGATATTGCTAACTATGTCGCCAACAACATTGATCCGGCTGAAGCGTCGGCGAATCCATACCTCGCGAACGCGGGCTATGCCGCGCAACAAGGCGCGTATCGCAAACTGCTGGCGATGGGTACAGCACTCAGCGGCCCGGCTGGCGATGCGCTCGCGGGCCAGGGCGCGGCTGGACTCGGCTACGGGCTGACGCCCGGACGGGATGACGCGGGCAACCTGATCTTCACCGATGCGCAGGGACGAGCGAGCGGCGCGTTCGGTCTTGCGGGGCAGATACCCGCCGCACTGGCGTTGTCTGGTGATACGGCTTCTGCCGCGCAGTACTACGGCAACCTCGAACGGATGCGTGCCGACGCGGCGAAACTGACAGCGCAACTCCAGCAGCGTGATGCGTACGCCGATTTGCGTTACCAGACCGACCTTGAGCGGCAACAGATGCGCGACGAGGTGACGCGCGAGGGCTATGCAAACCGTCTGCAAACGGCGCAGATGCGCGGGCAGAAAGGACGCCCGTCAGCGATAGGCATGTCGGCAATAGGTGGCGGTGGTGGAACGGTGGGCGTAGCCATGCCCGGCGCACCGATGGCGCGATATGGCTTTGCCCAACCCTACGGTGCGTCGGCAGGCACCACGACGGGCACGGCTGCCAATCCGTTCATGACCGTCCCGTCCCCGGCTGGTCTCTCAGACGCTGCGGCCGTGCCCGTGTCAGGACCGGCGCTGCCCGCGCCAGTCATGCCACCCGGTTTGCCCGGCGTCCCCGCCTATGAGCCCGCGCGACTGACGCCCAACGCAACTGCGAGACTGGCGGCGCTTGCTGGTGCGACTCCAGCCGCGCCAGCTTCGGTATCGACGCCCGTGCCCGTCGCGGGCGTTCCGCCTGTCGCGAGCACTCCTGTGCCTGCTTCGGCTCCCTCACAGGTAGACCCACAATCCGAACTCAACGACGCGAGCGCCAATTATGACCGCGCTGTGGCGGCGCTTCGCAAGCTCGAAAGCGATGCGGGCGGAATGACGGTCTACGGCCCGCGAAACGGAAAGCCGGGGTTCGGCGTTGCGCATCAGGCGCTCAGTAACCAGGTCTACGAAGCGCAGACGCGTCGCGATGCGGCGCGCAAGGCTGCGGACATGGCGCGGTATCAGCGCGAAATGCAGCGTCAACAGGATGCACAGCGCAAGCAGCATGAAGACGAACTTGCGGCGGGTCGCGCACTTGCCGCGCAGTACATGCCTCGCGGGGGAGCGTCGCAATGAAGCCCGCACAATCGTATCTTGATCCTGTCTATGACCGGTACGAACAGACCGCCGCGCAACAGGCCGGTATTGACCCGACACTGTTGCGCGCAATCCGCACACGCGGCGAACGAAGCAATGCCGACCAGGTTTCATCTGCGGGCGCACGCAGCGTCTATCAGATTATTCCCGCGACTCGCGCAGGCCTGATAAAAAACTATGGTGTCGATCCGTACTCGTCGCCGCAGGCCGCAGCGCTCGGCGCGGCACTTGTGCTGAAGGAAGGATTGCAGCGCAATCGCGGCGACGCACAGGCTGCAATCGGCGAGTATCACGGTGGCATTGACCGCCGCAATTGGGGCAACGTGAACGCCGCCTATCGGGCGCGCGTCGGCGGCAGTGCTTCGCTTGCCGCGCGAGATATCGGCCCGGCCGCGCGGCAATACAACGTGTTGCCCAATGCGCCAGGCGAGACCGGCGATACCGACGAGCCGGAAGCCATCAGCGCGAGCCCTGCACAACCACAACCCGGCCGCACGGAACAGAGCGATTCATTCGCCAGTCTCTACCGCCCGCCAGTGTCCGCGCGCCAGCCTGGCACGATGCCGCAAACCACTAGTGCGGACGGTGCGCCTGACTGGTCCGGCTGGCTCGACGGCTATATCCGCACCGTCCTGAACGATGTCTGACCCGACGCCGTACAACCTGCCGCAGGATGATGCGACACGGCGCATGCGTGCGCTCGGCATGTTGCCCGATTACCAGCCGCTCCAGCGTGAACCCACGCTACCCTATGGCGACGTGAACGGACCTTCACAGTTACAGCCGCCGCAACAGCCGGACCTGTCTGCGTGGTCGTGGGATGCCTACAAGACGGCTCGGGCATTCGATGGCAAGGACTACGAGTATCGGCGCGATGTATGGTCGGACTACGTGGGCAAGGTATTGCCACAACTTGCGCGGATGACGGGCGACGATCCCGCCACGCTGCAATCCTATTTCCATCAACAGTACGCGCATGACCAGCCGGTTGCGCCAAAGCGTTCCCTTTACCAGACTGCGTCCGATACCGGTATGACGGCGGCGAAAGGCGTCATCAGCACGGCCAAATCCATTTCAGACCTGTTCTCTCCCACGTCGGCCGCTTCACAGTACTTCGGTCAGGGACTCCGTGATATCGACCGCGCTTATTCGCCAGTTATCGCCGACGAAATGCTACGGCGTGAGCGGCTGATTGCCGAAGACAAGGCGGCTGGTGGTTCCGGCATCGGCCCGACACTCCAGTATATGTATCGCAATCCGCTCCAGACCGGCGCGGAAGCAGCCGGGATGATCGCACCGTTTGTCGTGCCGGGCGGTGCCGCGCGCATGGCCGCGTATCTGCCGATGGCAGCGGAAACCGCAGCCGGAATTGCAGGGGCCGCGCCGCGTGCCGCCGCTCTTGCCAATATGGCGCTCGGCGGCGCAGCGGGCGCGGGACAGGTGCGTGGCAATGTGTGGGACCAGATTAGCGCCATACCCGACGCGGAGTTGATGACGCGCAGCCCGGAATATGCGCAGCTACGCCGGACAATGAGCGAACCGGATGCGAAAGCCGCCATCGGTGCGAATCTCTCGCGCAACCTGCCGGAAGTGCTCGCGGCGGGCGCACTCGGCGCGGCCGGTGGCGTAGTCGGCGCGGAAGGCGCACTGGCAGGCCTGCCGTCGCGCTTCGGTCGCACCGGCACGGCGCTCGCCGAAGCGGGATCACAGGCCGCTCAGGCGGGAGCGACGCAGTTCGCGACGAACTACGGATTGCAGCGCGCATTGCCGCAACAGAGCCTGACTGCCGACGTTGGCACCGCTGCGGCTCAGGGTGGCATCTTTGGCGCGCTGACCGGCGCGGCGGTGGGTGGACACCGGCCGGCCGAAGCGCCCGCGCCGTTGCCTGACGAAGCGCCGCCTGCCAGCATTCCGTTGCTGCCAGCCCCAGCAGCAGAGCCGGACCCGACCGTTGCGGCGGAAACCGGTACGGGTGGCGCGGACAGTCCGGCCCGCCCTGGTGCGAACTTCAGGATGCGCGGGAGAACGGCCGAAGACATTTCCGCTGACGTTCAGGCTGCAATCGCGACACTGCCGACGATCTACAACCGTGATTACGTTGCACGGCATCTTGAGTCCGATCTTCGCAACGGCACGCTCGAAGACACCGCGCGCCAGCAGAATAGTCTAGGCCGCGCTGCGCAGGCGCTCATGCAGCGTCTGCAACTTCGTACCGAACGGCAAACGGCGACCCGCGCACTTGAAGGTCCGCAGGCTGTACCCGCACTGCCGTCGCCACAGGCCGACGCACCGGGACGCGGCTTTACGGTTGATACGTCGGGCGTCGCACGTCCACGGACGTACGCCGAAGAAACTGCTGCACGCGCGGCGCAGGCCGAAGCATTGCAGACAGGGCTTACGTCCGATGTCCGGCTTGCTCAACAACGACGCAGCGACGTTCCCGTAGAGTCTCACCCTCAACCACCACCGGCCGAACCCGCGCCCGCTGAATCTGTCGAACCCGAAGCGCCGCCCGCATCCACCACGCCTGACGCCCCCGCTGTATCCGCGCCCGAAGCGCCGCAATCACCTCTACCCGATACCGCAGTTTTGCAGAATCGCGACCGTTCCACGGCGGCCGCGATCCAGCAAATGAACCGCATCGCAGCCGACCCGGACCCGTCGCGCCTCTCGTTCTCGCGCGACTTTGCGAACGGTGCGCCCGTGGTCGAAGCGAATCCCGCGCTCGACATTCCAGCCGACCAGCTTGGCCGCGAAGACATCAGCGTCGCCGCTGATGGCCGACGCATTCCCGTGCAATATGCGGTTGTCGATGCCGGTACTTTGCTGCCATCCAATAGAGCGGACGGAACACCCGTTGCAGGCTACGCACAGGGGCACGCAGACCGATTGCGTGCGATTGCAGGCAATGGACGTGTCGCAGGGATACAGGCGGCGTACGAGCGCGGCACGACCAGCGCCTATCGCGCTGGCATCGCGCAGGATGCGCCGCTCACGGGTATCCGTCCTGATGTCGTGCAGCGCATGCACCGGCCGGTTCTGGTTCGTATCATGCCGCGTGAACACGTCACGGACGATATCGGCGACGTGTCAAACACCAGTGGCACGGCTGCGCTATCAGCCGTCGAACAGGCGCGCAACGATTCGCAGCGTTTGAATACCGATACGCTCGAAGCGCTGGAGTTTGACGAGAGCGGCGAACCATCGCCAGCGTCGATCCGTGAATTCGTGCGCGCGATGCCAGTCAGCGAACAGGTTGGCATGCTCAACCCGGACGGCTCGCCCACGCGCCAGGCCGTTGACCGCCTGATGGCCGCGACGTTCCAGCGTGCTTACGACGACCCCGAACTGGTGAGGCTATATGCACAGGCGACCGACCCCGAAGCGCGTACCGTACTTGGCGGCATGGCGAACGCGGCCGGGGCAATGTCACGCCTGCATGGTGCGGGCGACCTCGATATCAGGCCTGTCGTCGCAGAAGCCGCGAAGATCGCGGTCAATGCCCGGCGTCGTGGCGTCAAGCTCGATGACTTCGCGCGGCAAGGCGACATTGCGCTGTCGCCTGACGCGCATCGCATTGTCGAACTGTTCGCGGCCAATGTACGTTCTGCAAAACGTATTGGAACCACATTGCAACATGTCGCCGATTTCGCCTATAGTGAGGTCTCCAAACCAACTGAAGATATGTTTGGACCCGTTGAGCGCGCCTCGCGCACGCGGGTACTTGAACACGTACTGGAGCAATCGCATGACACCGCAAGGCCGCAAAATCTGGGGCAGCGCGCAGGGAGTGAGCCTGCTGGACAAGATGCTCACCGGCAAGCCATTGACCGACGAGGACCGGCAGACCGTGAACCTGTTGAAGCAGTCCGGCCCACCGAACCGCGAAGCGCTCGACGCACATCCGCCGTTACCCAAACGCACGCAGAACCCGGCCCGGTAACGCATGAAGAAGCGGACACCGCGCCGCTTCTCACACACCCAACACCTGAAGAACTGCGCTCGCGCGAGGCCCAGCAACGGCATGCGCAACAGCAGGAACAGCAGCGTACTGAAGCGGCCGACCGGCGAGCAACAGCCGACGCACAGCGCGAGGACTTCCGCCTGACCGGTAGCGACCGCGATGCAGACGTTGCAGCCGCAGCAGGACAACGGTCAATCTTTGACCACGCCCCCACCGAACCAGAATCCGCACCCGCCAGCCATGCGGCGGAAACGCGAGTCGAAGCGCCGCACGCCTCGCCCCTCACAATCGAGCGCCTGACCGACAAGGCAATCATCATCAAAGGTGACACCAGAGCGCACATTGACCGCATCAAGGAGGTCAAAGGCGGAATCTGGAATCGCAAGCATTCTGGGTGGATTTTTTCGGCGAAGCGAGAACCGGTTATTCGTGAACAACTCGCCGACCTTTTAGGAGCAACGACAGGTGACAGAACTACCGCAGTGGATATGGAACGGAATCGCGAAAGCGGTCCCGCTCAGAACCGAATGGGCGCGCAGGATGTTCGCGGCGACGCAGAGCCAGGTCGTGAGCGAACTGGACAAACAGGCCGCGAAGATGACGGCCGAAGGAATACCGAACAAGGTCATCGTCGCGTATCAGACCGTGCTCCCCCTGTGGATCGAGCGCAAGGCGATTCGTCATTACGTGAGCGAAGCGAACGACCCCACGCTGGCGAGCATGCTGCCGGAACTGACCGAAGTGAGCGAAGCGGTACACCTGATGACGAAGCAGTACAACCTGAGCGGCACCGAAGCGAAGACGTTGTACGAACTGCTGGAGAAGGAAACCGCGATCTAGCGCAACGCATTGCAGAACAGAAGCACGCCGACCAGCACATTCCCGTCCACGTCGGCGATCTGTCCAATATCCGCGAAACACTTCCTGTCCTGCTACCCGAGCAACAGGTAGACGTAGCGAAAGCGGAACGGCGATTCCACAACGACGGTCAGCCCGGCATTCTCTTCACGAACGGCACGGGCACCGGCAAGACCTACACGGGTCTTGGCATTGCCAAGCGCTTCGCGCGACGTGGCAAAAGCAATCTTCTCTTTCTCGCGCCGACCGACGCCAAGGTGAAGGACTGGATCAAGGACGGCGCGAATCTCAACCTTCACATCGACCAGCTCGATAGCACGACGACAGCCGGGCACGGCATGGTCGCGACCACCTACGCAAATTTCGGTCAGAATCATGCACTCGTTCATCGCGATTGGGATTTGATCGTTGCCGACGAGTCGCACTATCTGATGTCGAACGAACAAGGTGCATACACCGATGCACTTCACCGGTTGCGCGAACTCACGAATCACCCCGACGCGCTTCTCATGAAAGCGCAGGCGTATTTCAGGGAGGAAGGCGATACGCTTCGCGAAGCGCGCCGGGCGCGCGTTGACGAACTCACGGCTCAGGGCATGCGCAAACCGGCCGCAGAAAGTCAGGTAGACAAGGAATTTAGTGACCGTCAGGCCGCCTATAACCGAAAGGTAGATGCGAAGTACGAACAGATCAGGGGCGACCCGATGAAGAACGTCGTCTTCCTGTCGGCGACGCCGTTCCCTTATCACAAGAATCTCGACGCGGCGAACGGCTATGTGTGGCCCGCGTGGAAAAACAATACGAGCGGAGGCCCGAGCGAGCGCGACCGCTTCTATATCGACAACCTGGGCTATAAGTGGCGCTATCACCGGCTCGAAACGCCTGACGCTGAAGTCAATCAGAGCTATCTGGAGCGTGAGCTACACCGCCGCATGGTTGAATCTGGCGCAGTGTCCGGACGGAAGCTGGAACTCGATCAAGATTACTCGCGCGACTTTGTTGAGCTTGAAACCAATGTAGGGCGACGCATTGATGACGCGCTGAACGCAATCCTCGACTGGCAAGGCCAGTATGGAATGCTGCGCCAGTTCATCGGGGGACGCTTCGACTATCACGCAAAAAACCGTCTGCTGGAAAACCTGAAGGCGCGGGACGCTGTTGAACGCGCGAAGAAACACCTTGCACTTGGCCGCAAGGTCGTCGTATTTCACGGCTACAAAACGGGACATACCGATAACCCGTTCATTTTTCCATCAACGCGTCCACCCGAGATTCGCGGCGAACTTGCCGGACCCGGTGAACCGTCGCGAGACCCTGATACTCAGTGGCGCGACGAAGTAAAGCGGTTCAAGGCGCAGTTTCCTGATGTATCGCGGATGGACTTCAACCGCCTGGGAAACCCCATCGATGCGTTCACGACCGCGTTCGGCGACCGGCTTGCACTCTTCAATGGCGACGTGCCCAAGGGCCAACGGTATCGCAACATCAAGGCGTTCAACGACGACGTGGGCGGCAAGGACGTTATCCTGGTCCAGATGAAGGCCGGTAAGGAAGGTATCAGCCTGCACGACACCACCGGGAAAAAGCAGCGCGTGCTCATGGCATTGCCGTTGCCGACCAGTCCCACCGACGCAATCCAGATGGAAGGCCGCATCTATCGCACTGGAAACCAGTCGAATGCACCCGTCGAATACCTGAAGGCTGGGCTCAACTTCGAACAGGCTACCTTCGCCAATACCATCGCCCAACGCACACGCACGGCCGAAAACCTTGCGCTTGGGCATGGTGCCCGCGACATGGAACGCGCGTTCAAGGACGGCTACATCAACAGTTCGTCGTTCGAGCCGCACCTCGGCCAGGGCGTCGGCGGGAAAACTGCCGACCGGATGATTGAACAGATGTCTCCGTTCAGGAAAGCGGAGACACTTTATTTTGCCAAACAGAAGGAACGCGGTCGGCGCGACCAACGTGCAGGGACTGACTGGTACGCCACGCCTGAGCCGGTCGGTCTGAAAATGGTCGAATGGGCCGGACTGCGACCCGGCGAGAAGGCCCTTGAACCTTCCGCTGGCGATGGTGCCATCGCGCGGTTCTTTCCGGAGAACACAACCAACACCTTCATTGAACCGTCCAGTGCGCTGCAATCGCGACTCGCGCTCAATGCGCCCGGTGACATCAAGGCGACGCGCTTTGAGGATCACCATATCGGCAACAAGTACGACGGCATTGTGATGAATCCGCCGTTTGGTTTGGGCGGCAAAACGGCGATTGAACACGTCACGAAAGCCATATCGCATCTTCGCGATGGCGGGCGCATTGTCGCGCTGATACCTGAAGGCAGCACGGCTGACCGGCGCTTTGAACAGATGATGGAGAGCGATGCGGCGAAGCACGTCTACAGCGTGGCTGATGTTTCGTTACCTCAGTCCGTATTTGAGCGTGCGGGGACGTCGGTTAAATCGCGTGTCGTTGTGCTGGAGAAACAGACCAACCCGGAACGCGCGAGTCTTCTGCACCAACGCAATATCGACCTGTCAGGCGGTGGCGATATCAAAGACCTGTTCAGACGTATTGAAGATGTCCAGATGCCGTCGCGCCTTCCTGTGGAAGAGGAAGGACGCGCTGCGGAAGACGCGCAGTTCTCGCGCACCGATGCCCGGCAAGCCTCGCCGTCTTTCGCCATGTCGGCGGCTGACGTGCGCGACGCTATCCGCGACGACCCGGCCAGCGCTCACATTGACGTATATCCATCCATTGCACTCGCGCCCGAACATATTCGCGCCCAGGCCGCCGCCGAAGTTGGCGGGCGCGTCGAAGGATTTTATGACCCGCGTACCGGGCGCGTAGCACTCATTGCGGAGAACATCGCGACGCCCGAACGTGCGCGCGAAGTCGCACGTCACGAACTGGTTGGGCACTACGGGCTGGAAAACATGGTCGGCACCGACGCCATGCAGACGCTTGCGCGCAAGGTGACGCTCGCGGAGAAAGCGGGCAACCGGTCCTTGCGTGACCTGGGTGCTGAAGTGGACGTGTTGCAACCCGGTCTTTCGCCCGAGCGTCGTGCGCGGGAAATGATTGCGCTAATGGCCGAGCGCAACATGCAGAACAGTTTTACCCGGCGCGTGCTTGGTGCTGTGCGTACTTTCCTGACGCGCATCGGGCTTGTCCGCAGTGATACCACCGATGCGCAGATTGCCGGACTGCTACGCGATACAGAGCGCTATCTGAAAACCCAGGGCCGCAGCCTGACCGACGCCGCCCCCCGTCCCGAAGCAGAAGCCGCATTCTCCCGTACGGCTCACGGCGCGACGTCGCCCGCGTCGCGCACGTCCATACCGCTCGCGGAACGACGTGAAACGCTGGCTGAACGGCTTCAGTCTCTGCGCGCCAATCCGCGCCGGTCGCTGCGCGACGCTCAACGCGTGCTGTCGAAGGGCGGCACTGCGCCGCAGCCGAAGTGGCTGGAAAACACCGTAACGAACCTGTTCGACTACCGCAATCCGCTTGAACAGCTTGTGAGGCGTAGCGGCAGCACGGCAGCCGGGCGAACCTTTATTAACACGATGCGAACGTTCGAAGCGAAGACACAAAAAAACATCCACGACTTCGAACACGACCAGGTAGCGCCGATGATGAAGACGTTAGCGGGCGCATGGAACAGCACATTCAAAGACCTGCCCTGGTACAGGGAACACGGCTATCGCCAGTTTCTGGAAGATATCGGCACGATGGGCAACCTGGTCAAGCACGGGCGGGAACGCAATGCCGTGATTGCCGAAAAGACCCAGGGCCAGGATTTGGCCGGGTCGGGACGCACGAACCAGCAGATTGCTGCAATCACACGCGACCTCGCCCGCGAAGCGCCCGGACTCGAATCGTTCTACGAAAAGCTCTATCGCGATCATCTGAAGCCGATCCTTGAACAACGCGACAACACGCTTCGCGCTGCTGGTTTGCTCACGCCAGAAATGGAAGCTGCGCGGCCAAACTATCGCTGGTACGTGCCGCTCACGGGCGATCCGAACGAGACTGAAGATGCACTATCCCGTTCGTCGGCCGTCAGTCTCAAGTCTCCACGGGCGAAAGAGGCAACGGGGCGCGAAGGCACGCTATCGCAGAACGTGCTGCACAACGTGCTGGAGCGTACCGACGTGGCAATCCGGCAAGCCGGTATGCAGGACTTCAAGCGGGACTTCGTGAGACTCATGGAACAGTCGCCCGCCGCGAAGGGACTCGCGTCGGCTCGCGTGAATGATGGATCGACCAACGAGATTTTCGAGAAGTACATCGGTGAAGATGGCTTTATTCATCGTCGGGTAAAAGCGAGCGCAGGCATGTCGCCCGACGCGCTGGTGTTGCACGACGGCAATCGTACAACCGTCGTGGATGTCGGCAACCAGAAGATTCTCGAAGCGTTAAACGGCGCCAACAAGGCGGATATTGATGGCGTCTTTGCTTTGCCGGATCGTGCTACGCGGCTGCTTTCCGGTATCTACACCCGCTATAACCCGATGTTCCCGCTGATGAACAAGATTCGGGACACGCAATCACAGCTTTCGCTCATCATGGCCGATGCGCCAGTTTCCGACAAACTGGCCGCAGTGCGTCGGGCGGCGGCAAACAACGTGACGTTTTCAACGCAGTGGCGCGACAAGCCCGACAGCGTTTACCACCAGTGGCGTGAGAAATACGAAAAGCTCGGCGGTGCGACGATGTATAGCGACCTGTTCCGCGACGAGACCATGCGCAACATCGAAAACGAATTCGCGAAGACCGCAGGCGCGACGCCCGCACATCGAACGAAGGCCGCAGCCGAAAAGATTGGCGATTTCATCGACCATGTGAATGAACACATGGAAATGACCTCCCGCGTAGCACTGTTCAAGGCACTCGTTGATTCGGGCATGTCAGAACGCGACGCGGCCCTATACACCAAGAACACAATGAACTTCGAGACCAAGGGCAAGTACGGGCGGCAACTTGGCGCACTGTACACGTTCGCGGGTCCGGCGCTGTTCGACGCGCGGCGCATGGCGCAGTCGCTGCGCTCGCCCCGTGGCGCGGCCGTGCTCGTTGCACAGTTCGCCATGATGTACGGTCTGTACGGCGCGATGAAAGCCATGAGCGGCGACGATGACGACGGCATTGCGCGGCTCGACAAGGTGCCGCTCAGTCAGACCGGGCGATTCCTGACGTTGCTGGACCCTAACAACCCGGACGGCAAGGGCTGGAAATTCCCGGTTGGCTTCGGTTATGGCCGGATCGCGCTCACGCTTGCGGCAGCATTGCATCGTTATGCCGATGGCGTGGACGACGGCGCGACGTTCGCGGGCAACGTCGGCAAGGAAGCGCTGATGTCCAATTTCTCGCCGCTGGAACCGGTAGACATTGACCCGACACGGGACGTTTCCGGTTGGGCCATGCAGCAGTTCACGCCCGCGCTGATGAAACCCTTGCTGCAACTTGCGATGAACCAGAACGCTCAGGGCAGCCCGATCCACAAACCCGACGAATGGACCGGCAGCAAACTGCACTTTGGCGAAAGCTGGCCTGCCACGTCGGCGATTTTCAAGGGGGCGGCGAAATCACTATTCGACGCGACCGGAATAGACGTGTACCCGGAAACGCTCCAGTTCCTGTTACGCAGCTATGGCGGTAACGGAACAATGGACGCGATCCGGGCAACTCAATTGCTCGGCGAGAAAGCAGACACCGAGTGGACTCTTGGTGATATACCCGGCGCGCAGACCTTCGCATCGAAAGTCATCAATCAGGATACGGTCGATTTCCGGCAGAACTACGCCGACCTGCAAAAACTCGTTGCAGAGCGCAAGTACGCGCAGGAAAACGATACGCTTCAACGCTTCGACACATCGCACCCAAACGTTGAACAGGGGCTGGCTATCTACCAAGCCGCCAACAGCGAAGTCAAAACACTGTTCAAGGAACGCAGGGAAGCGGAACGGATTGAAGACGCCGCTCAACGGCAGCAGGCCGTACGCGACCTGAACCGGCAACTGCGAGTAATCCAGATGACCGCAAACCATGCGTACCGCGAAGCGCAGCAATGATTCATCCACGGACCCAGGAGGTACGCCATGCGCCATTCGATTCCAGTTCTGTTCGTCACGCTCGCCTTGGTCGTGCTGGCAATTTCTGCCTGTACGCTGATTCATATTGAGGGTGACTCGAACACCGTCAGCGACATAGAAGGTCATAGCGCTACGATGTCATTGCCTGCCTCCACGTCCGCCCCGACCATTTCCCAATAGGTGCCAAACGCTTCACCATCTGTTTATAATCTGAGTGCCGTCAAAACAGCGACGGCTCAGGCTTGGTCGCCTGAACTTCTGTAACCCGCACGCCTGCCCAGGCAGGTCGTGCGTCTGCCTCTGCGCGTCTGTATCTTTATGGGCGGGCCGTGGCAGGGAGGCGTTCGCGCCTGCCGGTAGTGGTTACAGAGCCGGTCGACCAACCCTGTCAATGTGCCCGCTCACCCACCTTATACGCGAGTGTCGGGCGATCCACATAAGTAACAGGGAGATCGCACCATGAGCAAATCCGCCGCAACTTCCAATCGCGCTTCGCGTCCACCTGTCGATGCCCTCCAGTACGAGAAACTGGCGTTCTCCGCTCTCGAACTGTGCGAACGGCAAGGCCGTCAACTGGCGAAGCTTGTTGCTTTTGCAGCCACCATACACGCTACTCCTGCACTGACGGCTGGACAGAGACACAGCCAGCGCAATTTGTTGGAACTGTTTGTCGATACGGCAGAGGATTATCAGAGAACCCAGGAGCATGAAGTCGAACTATTCAAAGTCATCGCGCTCAACGCCAAGGGATTTTCTGAAAGTCACCTGACCGCTGACGAGGCTATCGAGCTTCTGACGGAAGCGCGCACACAGGCCGCTTCCACTTCTCACTAACGACGTTCGGCGATCTGCTGTGTCACCTGGAAAGGCGCGATTTGTCGCGCCTTTTTCGCGCAGACATGCGTCGTGAATGGATCGCTTCGCGCCTCTGTCAATGTTTGTTAATTTCCGGCTATCTCGATTTGATTTCGTTGACGTGCCGAAATTTAAATGGTCATGTAATGGGTTTCGCAGCGAACGCTGCGTCGCTAATCTTTTCGGGGAGCACGAAGTGGCAGAATTTGACCCGATACGCGAGAGCGTCACAGGACGCCAGGCGTATTTTCTGGATGTGCCAGGCACTAGCAGCGCAGCAGCGTTATCGGTTGTGTCGTTCAAGGCAACCGAAAAGATGGGCGCACCGTCCGAAGTGGTTATCGAAGTAACGCACCCCGAGCAGCTTTCACGCGCAGATTATCTGAACCTTGACGCGACGTTCAGCATCATGTCCGACGATGGCAAGCCACGAAAATTCAGCGGCTTCATCGAGCGCTTTTCCACGATTCAAACGACGCACGATTACGTAAAGTATGAAATCGTGTTGAAGTCGCATTTCGGGCGGCTCGCGGCAGTCACCCGAAACAAGGTTTTCCAGCACGCCTCAACGCCGGACATTCTTGCGGCAATCCTGCGTGCTCATGGAATGCGTGAGCATCAATTCAGTTTTCGGCTGCGCCACCAGTATGTGACGCATGATTTTCGCATGCAACACGGCATGACCGATTCAGCGTATGCCCATATGCTCCAGGAGAAGGCGGGCATTTACAGCTATATCCAGGAAACGGAATACGGCGACCAGGTGGTCTTTGGCGACGACCTGGATCATTACCTTTACGACGAGCCGCAACGGATCGTGCCATACCGCGAAGCGGCAGGACTCGAAGCGGGCGGCGTTGAGGCGGTCACGTCGATCAAGACCCATACCGTGACCGTGCCTCAGTCGTTCATGGTGTCGGATTACAACCCGGCAAAATCGTGGGAGCGTCTGAAAGATGAAGCCAACGTGGCACCCGGCGATTCCACGACTTACGGCCAGTCCTATGTGTACGGGACTCACCACCTTGACCAGGCGGGCGCGAAATGGGAAGCGCAGCTTCGCCACGAAGCGGCGATTGCTTGGCAGGTAGTCTTTGAAGGCGAGAGCAATGTTCTGGCTTTGCAGCCGGGCTATGTACTGGAAACGGATATTGTCTTGCCCGATGCGCCGAAAGGCCAGTTGATTATCGAGGTCACGCATACCGGTGCTCGCGATTCATCCTATACGAACAGCTACAAGGCGATTCCCGCCGACCGCCGTTTCCGTCTGAAGCTTGAGCCTGAGAATTGGGCCAGGGTGACCGGCACGCTTTCAGCCCGCGTCACAAGCCCGGACTCCTATTCATACGCGTACATCACGAAAGACGGCCATTACTGCGTTCGGTTCGATGCGGATTTCGAAACATGGCCTAACGGTGGCGAAAGTGTACCGCTACGCCTGGCAAAACCGTTCGCGGGCAAGCTGCAAACCGGCATGCACTTTCCGGCACTGGACGATGCCGAAGCCGTGATTACGTGTAGAGATGGCGATCCCGACAAGCCCGAAATCAGCGCTTTCCACCACCATAGCCAGGCGCGCGACCTGGTAACGAATGACCGGCGCTGGCTCTCGCGCAACATGATCCGCACGCAGAAGAACAACAAGCTGCGCATGGAGGACTGGACGGGCCAGGAAGGCATCAAGCTCAGCACGGACCATTCGGGCAAGTCGCAACTGAACCTCGGTTATCAGGTTAATAACAAGCTCGAATACCGGGGCGAAGGTTTCGAGCTTCGCACGTCCGGTTACGGCGTGAACCGCGCGGGCAAGGGCATGATGCTCACGGCCTACGACCGCCCTGGCGCGACCGGCCAGCAACTGGACATGCAGGAGACCATCGCGCAGCTTGAGAGCGCTCTGGCGACCGCGAAGGCGCTCGCCGCGTCGGCCAGCAGCGCGAAAGCGGAACCCGCCGACACCGACGCCCAGCAGCAAGTCAAGGACGACCTGGATGGCCTGGAGAAGCCCGGGCTGCTGATGAGCACTCCGGCGTCGGCGGCTGTTGTGGCTGGCGGTGGCATGCAGTTTTCGGCGCAGGAAAGTATCAACGCGGTAGCCGGAAAGAACGCCGACTGGAGCGTGCTGAAACGCTTCACGGTCGCGGCTGGAGAAAAGGTTTCGCTGTTCGCACAGAAACTTGGCGTGAAGATTTTTGCGGCCAAAGGCCCCGTCGAGATTCAGGCGCAAGGCGATGGAATGTCATTGATTGCGGACAAGGATGTGAACGTTGCCAGCGTCAACGGCAAGGTCAAAGTGTCGGCGGCGAAGGAAATCATCCTGGAGTGCGGCGGCGCGTTCGTGCAAATCAAGGACGGCAGCATTACCCTCGGCGGCCCCGGCGATCTGTTCCTCAAGACCATTACCGTCCAGAAAAAGGGCAAGGCATCCATGTACGGCGTGACACCGTGGTCGGTCTTGCCTCAACCGAATATCTGTCTCGAATGCATGATCCACGCCGCCGAAAACGGCACGATGGCGCTGGAGCGCTAAACACTTCCGCCTCTACCCCGGCGCGTACCGTCGCGCTTTTTTTGTACAGGAAGGCTTATAGATGGCACTACATCGAAGAGCGTTGCAGTCCCGCGAGACAGGGAGCGCGCATGAGTGACACAGGGAACACGATAGGACGCCTCGTTGGCATACCGGCGATTGCCAATACGCCCATGTGGGCGGCCAATCCGCCCGTCGTTGCGGAAACGCCTGAAGAAGCGGCGTGGCTGGCGAAACTGCACGCCGGGCGCAATGGATCGGTGACCGTTCCCGAAGTCGGTGCGGTCTTTAACGAAGCGAATGCGCTGGTCTATGCCGTCGATACAGATACGGCCGAACTCCAGGGCTGGCAGGAAGCAATGCCACTCACTGTACGCACGGCGAAGTCCTGGCAAGGTGAGGACGGCGCGAAGGTCCTGGGTAAGGGCGACCCCGCCATCTGCATTGAATGTCTTGTTCACGCCGCTTCGAACGGTGTCATTACCCTGGAGCGTTCGTGATTCCCGGCTCAGTAAATGAACAACTTCGGCATTATCGGAAACGTCACTACAGCGGCCGCGTACTGGCGCTGGTCGATGGACTCCAGTATGACCAGCAAACCGGGCAGCAACTTGCGCCCGAAGATGACATGGTGATCTCACTGTTCGCGGGCACGAAAGACATTGCGCTCGCGCACGCGGGGCCGTGGCTGATCGACCCGAAGATGGCACGGGACCGTGTTGCGGACTTGGGCGAACTCGAACTGGCACGCCCTGGCGTGATCTGGCTGATTACCTCTGATAGCCTGGAAAGACAGGCCGAAAAGCTGCGGCCGCACCTGAATACCAGGCTGCCAGCCGGGCGGTCTGCGCTGCTGCGCTTCTGGGACCCCAGGGTGTTACATGCACTCAACGCGGTTTGCCAGAACAAGACCGCGCGCGAGCTTTTCAGGACCGCCGAAGCATGGCAATACCTCAACGAAGGACAACGGTTCACCATCAACGACAATGCAACTCACTGACGAGCAATGGGCGCTACTGAAAGTCCATGAAGATCACAACTACGTGGCCGTGATACGCGGCGACATCGTGCGTGATTATCCCGTATTGGCTAACGATCCAACCTTGCGCGACCGGCTGAATGCGGCCTACGCGCGGACGAAGGAACTTGAATTTGTTCACGAGCGGCAGATCGTTCAATTTCTCTATCTTGAGGCGATTTCGCCGGGGTTTTATAGGAAGCCTGGCGTAGCAGCATGGCTGGAGAAGAAAGGAATGCCGTCCGAACAGCGTTTCGACATGATGATGGACGTAGCGCGCGCCAAGTTACGCGAAAGAATGGAGAACAAGTAAATGGCAGTGTTGGCAATACCGCTCCTCGAAGGGGCGGGCGAAGCGATAGCAGCCGCATGGTCGGCGTTCGTTTCGTCGGGTGCAGCAACGGCGACGGCTGGTGGTGCAGCCACGGCGGCGGTTCTGGCGTTGCCGGGAGACACGGCAAAGGATAGAGACAAGGCAAAAGCGGAGGCACAGCCTATCGCGCGCACGCGGGAACAGCGCTGCAAGTGTCCGGCTGAAAAAGGTACTAAAGCGCCTGTGCCATATGAAATGTCTGAGCTTTCAGCAAGGTACCAGTACTACATAACCGGGTTTACTCCAGGATGGGAATGGAAGTTCAGTAACAAGGATTTCGACGGTTTTGAAAAGGCGAAGTGTTTGTTGCAGGAAGCTAAAGCCAACTATGACTTTTTCTTTGATAACAAGGGAAAGCCGAAATTTTTCTTCTTCTATGGGAAAGGACCTAAAAATCCAGGAGAGGCGAAATCAAAGCCCGCGTATGACAGCATAATGAGTCAGGCCAGAGAGCAGAGCAATGTCGTCATTGCCAATCCACCAACTAGTTTGCGGTGGTATTTTATGCAGAAGAATTTCTTTCAATGGGCCACCGTAGAGTTCGGAAGCAACGGGTTTCCGATAACCACTGAACACAAAGAGATGCTGATAAAGGAAGGCGCCGGATCATGAACAGTCACGATGTTCTCGACATTGAATTGAGGCTTACATTCCGCCTTAACCAATCTGCTTTGCCGTCTCCCTCTCAGCAAGGCGACGACGTTTGGAGATTTGCTCAAAGAGCAGAGCATGTCGGTTTTGACCTGAATCAATGGTTTGTTATGGGGGACCCAGATGTCCCGGCATTCAACATCGCGGGACCATCCGATGCGCTTATTGAAACAGCATCCGGCGAGCCAGGCGCATCTTCGAGTAGTACTCATGTTTGGAACGGGCTTGAAGGAACAGGCGGTGCAGGCTTCGGAGCAACCTACGAGTTAAAATGGTTGTCAAAATTTGATTTCAGAGCAGAAGGCTTCGATTGCTTACGCTCTTACGAGCGCGTCGCCGAGCTTGTTGTTGGAGCATTAGAAATCTGGCCCGGCGCGGTGGTGCAAGTCGGTCCTTACGCATACTCCGCCACGAAGGTTTTCCCCGACCGCCCTGGCGTCGGCTGGATGCTCTACCTGCCGCACACGCTCACCCCCGCACAAGTGCCGGAAGCCCGCGCCCTGATTCCTGTCATGCGCGACGATAAACAGCAAGGCACGATCATTGTTAGCGTGACGGACGAAGTGTTCGACGTGAACAACCGCGATCACCTCAAGGTGGCAAACGATATCGAAATCCGATTGGCAGACCAGGACCTGTTGCCGCGATTCGTTGATCTCTGAGTTCGGCTCGCTGCCCTGTTTCAACAGGGTTTCTTCATGTGAAAAGGCCCGCTCCACGCGGGCCTTTTCAGTGTTATACCTGCCTCCAGTGATTGACACGTTGAAGCGTCGCGTTACGACGCCACCTGTTCCGTTCTACCGCGATCTTCTTCAGCAGCCGTGATACGTCCTCGCGCTTATTCACTTTATCCGCCTGTTGCATAGCGGCCTGATATTCTTCAGGCGTCGGCTCGACACCATCGCAGCACCTGTTTACTACTACCGTAAGCGCATCCATCGACGGCCCGGCATAGCGCTCGCGCAACGCGACCAACGCGTCGGGCGTAAGGCGAGTCAGGTCGTCGTTCTGCAAGGTAGCTGCGCTAATCTTCAGCACTGGCTCCAGCCATACAAGCAACTCTGACGTATGCTGCTTTCTCACTTCGAGCGAACGAAGGTTGTCATAGCATCGCTTCCTATCGTTGTTGTCCAGGGTGGCGGGCGCGAAACGATACGTGAATTCCGTTCGCTCCCATCCCATGTACTCGCGCACGTGAGTGACATTAGCTCCTAGATTCATTTCTGCTGCCTCCTAAATGGACTCACAAAAAAAAACCCGCACCTGAGTGCGGGCTCTGAACACCTGGCGCAGTCCGGAGGATCGGGCCGCGCCGGTACAACGCGGTTCTATCCATCCGGGCACGCGATGGGCGTACGAATGCCTTTCGCACCTGTGAATATCTTTTTCATTGCGAGTCCAAACTGATTAATGGAAGGCGCAACTGATTTTTCAGTGTTGCCTTTCCTTCTCGTTCGTCTGTTCAGGTTCATGTTTTTTCTCCAGCCGCCTATAGGCGAGCGCTTCGGGCGTTGAGGTTGTCGGTCTTACCCTGCCGACCGTGCGCGCTCGGCGTGGGTTCAGCCTGAGAGGAAACGGTCTCGACTACCAGACTCTTAGGGCATAGCAACTGCATCGGGTTGCAGGAAAGAACCATTGCGAGGCTTTTGCGGGTACGGTCCCGCAACACGGGCAATGCTTCCATATCCTTGAATGCTTTCGGTGTGCAGCCGAAGGCCTTAGCGCACTGGTCTATGGTCATATGTCGGTACAGCCGCCACGCGACAACTGGAGATTTGCCTTGGATCAGGTACGCCATGACGGCATCAGGGTAACGGGTGTCGTCCGGGGCATATTCCATCGCACGCGCCTTTCGCGTGCGAATGGACTGAACAGGTGTTGTTTCGGAACCGGGCTTTGGAGTTAGCTGCGCGACCGTGCAGTCGTAGATATCTGCACATCGCTTCAGCGTATCTATGTTTGGCACGTTGTAGCCGTGCTCGTGCCAGAGGATCGTGTCCCGCGAGAGTCCCGCCAGTTCGGCCGCTTCGCCAGGTGAAAGCTCTCGATAGAGACGCCATGCGCGCAACATATAAGTTCCTTGCTCGATCAGCCTCGCCACCTCCTCGGGAACTGGCTCCGAAAACACGCGCGGAAAGAAAACCTGCTGTTTCGGGCGACGGGGGCGTTTCAGGGAGTCCGGTTCCTGCGGCGGTGCGGACGGGCCGGTGGGCGTTGCGCCCGGCGACGATGGGAATTCCACGGCTCGCAAGGCCTCCTGCATTATCCGTTCTTCGGGCGTCAGAAAAAGGCGTTCGGCCCGTTCCCGTTTAGTTTGTGGCGCGGGAGGTTTAATTGGGGACGGCTCGTCGCCGATGGATGCGGGACCGGGCAGGCTGGCCAGGCTGGCAAGTGAACTCCGGTATGTGCCACGCGGGGTATGTTTTTCCACTTCGGCCGTCTGCGCCCGCAGCGCGGCATTCCTGAATTCCATCAGGAGATTGAAGACCCTGATTGGCAATTCGACCGACTCGCGATTACCTTCGTGATCGGTAGTAAAACGGCACCCGGATAAATCAAAGCCGTAATTCATTTGTAACCTCGAACGTCGAAGCGGCCTGACTGCCCGCATATATCACTGATTCGGCTCTGCCGAGTGAACAAGCATCCGCATCCGGTTTTCCCAATCGCGGGCGTCACCTGTCGTAATCATGACTTTCCGGCCTAACCGCATTTCGTGCGGGCCTTTGCCCGCGTGGCGTAGCCGGTAATAGAAAGACCGGCTGAGGTGATAAGCGTCGCAGAACTCGTCAATCGTGAATGCGCGTCGCAAATCTGTGTCAGCGACCGCTGGCGATGCGTCGGTAAGCGCGCCCGATGTCACACCGGAAACTGACGGGCTGGTCTCCTGTTGCATGGCATTGCTCCTTGTCGGGGCAAGTAGGCCCCTAAAAAGTATTTATAAATGCCAGTACATGCCTGTGGATAAGTGCTTTTTTTTATTGCAATCCTGCCGGTGATTAGTTAGTTAGATGAAAAAAAAGCACACGTTTCTAAGCGTGTGCTCCATGCGGTAAGCTGAGACGAGTTACGCGGCGAGCCGTACCGACGCGCTGGTCGGGCGTTCCAGCAGGCGGACGGCGCGGGCGCGATGTTGCGGCGACAGATGCGCGTAGCGCAGCGTCATTTTCAGGTCGGCATGCCCCAGCAGTTCGCGGACCGTATTCAAATCTACGCCTGCCATGACCAGCCGGGATGCAAAGTGGTGGCGCATGTCGTGCCAGCGGAAGGCGTTCAGTTCCGCAGCAGCCCGGATATCCGGCCATGCCTTCAGGTCGCGCAGCGGAGCGTCGCCCGACTCGTTGGGAAACACCAAGCGGTTGACCGCGCGAGCGTGCCAGCGTTTCAGTATCGCCAGTGCTTCGGCATTCAGGGGAACGTGGCGCAGCTTGCCAGACTTCGCGTTCTCGGAACGAACGGTGACAAAGGCGTGTTGAAGGTCAACATCGCGCCATTGCAGTTTCAGAAGTTCGCCACGGCGCAGACCCGTGTGCAGGCTCACGACAATGGCGACTTCGGCCGCATCTTCATGGTCTGCGCCGTACTTCGCGCACAGCAATGCGCGGCGCGCAGCAAGGACCGCATAAAGCCGGTCCTCTTCTTCCTGGTCAAGGAAGCGCACTTTGCCATCAGGCTCAGCCTGCTTGCGTACCTTCTTCATTGGACTGACGGGGATCAGTTCCCACTCAACAGCGCGTGCGAAAAGACCCCGCAGCGCGTTCAGCTTGCGGTTCAGTGTGGACGGCTTCAATCCTGCTTTCAGTAAATCCGAACGCCAGGCTTCAATCGTCAACGCAGTGCATTCATCCAGCGCCGTGTCCAGCAGCTTAGGAAACGACATGCGGATCATCTTCGCCGTCAGAGTGGCGCGTGCCTGTGTCATCTTCGTTTGAAGATGGCACTCGTAACGCTCGTCAAGGAACGCACGGATGGTCGGCACGCCTGCGACCTTCTGAACCGCAACGCGTTGCGCCTTGCGCTCGACTAACTGAAGGGGCGAGTCGCTTTTGCGGTCAAGCAAAGCGATTTCGCGGCGGCAAAGCTCGCGTGCTTCTCCGGGCTGAAGGTCAGGCCAGCGCGCGATGTTGCGGCGGCCCTGAGTGCCGTCCGGCTTGACCCAGCGATAGGTGTAGGCAACGGTGCCCACGGGAGAAACCTTGATGCCGAAGCCGGTCAGGTCCGCGTCCTGGAACGCCTGGTATTTTCCGTTCGGTGAAATGGCGCGAATGAATGCGCGGTCGATGCGGTGACGTGTGCCCATGCTGCGATGTCCTCATATATAGATGGGGCACCGCGCCGCAAGCTGGCCTGACAGGACAAAATCAGGACAAAGCCTGCGATGTACAACGGTGCATGCCCAGGCATCAACATACACACAAGTCTTTGATTTTTAAATCAAATGGAACGTCCGCGCACACCGGTAGACAGAAAGAATCCCCCGCACAGGGGCAACACCAATAGACCGAAAGCAAAACAAGGAAAGGCCAACACCCTAAGAAAACAAAAAAAAGCGCCGGCCCGCGCCAAGGGCAAAAAGCAATCACCAACTATACCGATACCCCAAATTCCCAAACACCCCCTGCCGATACTCCCCCCCAAGATTTCGAGCATATTTCACATTGGCATAAAACTCGCCACGCTTTCCAAAACCGGCAGTCACCCCAACCCCCAATTCATACCAGGTTCGCGCCAGCCCCAACCTGAACGGCGTCCCTCCAACCACAGTCTGCCCAGGCGCAAGAAAGTCATGCAAAACATCCGCCGTAAAATAAGGCGTCGCAGCAGACGTCCGCGTCTCGTTATATAGATCAGGATTAAAAACCCGCACCCCAACCCGCCCACGCAACGCATTCATCGTCGTCCCGGAGACATCCGAAACGTTATCGCTGAACCGGTTTAGCTTCAGATACTGATACATCAACTGCGCCTGCGGCTCGACCGCGACCGCGCTACTCCCAATCTGAAACGGCTTCCCGATCTCCTGAGACAACGCAACTCCAAAACCGTGTTGCGACGCGGCGTTGCCGTTGACATCGCTATAACTGTTCTCGTAATGCGTCAATTGCGCAACGCTATCGAAATACGTGCCGTCGCCCAGATAGCGCGTCCAATACCCACCGACACTCTGCGCATGCATATTCATCGAACCCGTCGAGTTCGACAGCGACTCATTGATGCTGCGCGCCGAGTCGCTAAAGCTCGCACTCGCCGTTCCGAAAGTAACCGTCACCCCCGCGTGCGTACTCCCCTTTCCAGCCGTCTGATCGAGCGTCCAGTCCTTACCGAACTGCGCGAAAAAAGTCTTCGCATCGGCCGAGAAACGATCGTTGGCATTTGCATCGAGACTCTGTCCGCCAATGCGCCCCCACACGCCATTGCGATTCGCCGGCTGCTGCCTCTCGACGGCGACGATGTCGCCCACGCGCTCATGCATGCGACCCAGAACCTCGAAACCGTAATCGGCGTTCAACGCCGGCGTCAGCGTATAACCGACCACCCCAGGCCGGTACGCGATCGGCGCGGGCCGCGGCAGCCCGCCTTGGAACGGCGGCGACGGATCGCCGGAACCCGGCAGCAGATAAGAACGCAGATACCAGTTATCAGCGCTGCTCTGGCCACCTCGATACAACAGATATTCATAAGCACCCGACTGCACCGGCGCAGCCAGATGGAACGCGGATGCGCTCGTCGTCGCACCGTTCGCGGTAACCACGACGGGAATGCCATCGCGTGTCGTCAGTGCACCGGGACCGCCGGTATTGGTGATTTTCAGCGCGCTAGTGCCGCTCGCCGCGCCGCCGTTCACGATCAATTGATCCGTCGGCGAATCGTCCGCGCCGAGATAGGTGTTCAACGCCAGCGTGCCGCCGTTGCCGACATAGCTGGCAGTGCTTACCGTCTTGTAGCTGCTCGCCGCGGCCGGATCCCCGCTCGGCGCAACGAACGCGACGGTGCCCGCATTGACGAGATTGCTCAGCGTCGAGTTCGCGCTCACGTTCCAGTTGCTGGTCGCGTCGAGCGTCAACGCCGCCGTCGCGATGCGACCTGTCAGCGTCGTTTGGTTGGTCAGCAGCACGTTGCCGCTGCTGGTTGCATCCGAAACGATGTCGCCGGTCAGGTTCTCGCCCGCCGCGGTCATCGTCACGTTGCTGCCATTCACGAGACTCAGCAATGTGCCGTTGCCGGCGCTGACGGCCGCGCCACCCTGCACGGTCAGCGCGGCATTCGCGCCGTCCGCGAGGAAAGCGGGGCCGCTCGACGAAGCGACGCTGCCGCCTGTCACCGTCACGGCGCTGGCCGCGCCATTGGCCAACGTATCCGACATGACGATGCCCGAGGTCACCCCCGTCAGCGTCGTTCCGGTAAGGCTCAACGCGCCGCCGCTATCCGCGCGCGCGCCATTGGCCGCCGCGCTGTCGATCGATGATCCGGTAGCGACGATGCTCGCACCATTGCGCGCCACGATACCGTCGGCCCGATCACCAGCAGTCTTTACCGTGCTCGTGTCGAGCGTAACGGCCGCGCCATCGGTTGCGACTACGCCGTCGGCCGCCTGGCCCGTGCTGCTGACTCGCGCGCCCGCGAGCACCGCGCTCCCGCCGCTGCCGATCTCGACCCCGACCGCGTTATCGCCGGACGTCGCGATAGTGGCGCTGGCATTCGTTACTCGCGAGCCCGCGCCGGTCACGTACAGACCGGTCGCGTCGTCGCCCGAGGTCGTGATGGTGGTAGCCGAATCGGCCGAGATCGTTGCGCCCGCACCGGTCGACGAGATGCCGTCGCTCGCGTTGCCGGTCGTGTCGATGTGCGTACCTGTGAGCGCGATCGTCGAATTCGCGCCGAGGTTATTGATGCCGTGTCCCGAGCCGCTCACCGAGATCGAAGTCGCGCCCGCGCTCACGCCGCCACCGGTATCCGTCGCGTCGATCAGCACGCCGTCCGCGCTGCCGCCCGCGACGATACTGCCCGCCCCTGACAACGCCACCGACGCGCCCGCTCCGGTCAGATGCACCGCCGCGACGCCGTCGTCGGCCCGGATCGTGCCGCTGTTGCTCAGGGTGGCGGTTGCCCCCTGAACCAGCGCGCCCGTGCCGTTGGTGACGCGGATCGTCGCTGCATTATCGACCGTGCCCTGCGGTCCCACCACGACGCCGGTCGATCCCGCGCCGCTCAGCGTGATCGTGTTGTTGTTGATCAGCGTGCCGAGATTCTGCGCGACGAAGCCGGTGACGCCGGCAGTACTCGAAGTCACCGCGGCGTTGTTGGTGAGCTGCGTCGCGACCGCTGTACCGCTTGCCGCATTGGACAGATCGTGAGCCTGCCCGTCGACGACCCCGGCAATCGCGCCCGTCGCGTTCAGGTTGATCGTGGTGCCGGCATCGATGGTCCCGTTCGCGCCGCCTTCGTCGACGATCGCGACACCGTTCGCGCCGTTCACGTTGTAGACCGACGTACCGGTGGCCAACGTGGTGCCCGCGCCGGTCGCGACCACTCCACGCGCGCCCTGACCGTCGACGTTGCTCGTCAGCGTGCCCGCCGTCGACAAACCGCTATAGCTCGCGCCGCCCGCAACGCGGAACAGCGTCGAATCGTCTGTGCCGACCGTGAGATTCTGCGCGGCCACATTGATGCTCGAACCCGCGCCATACGCGTAGAAGCCGATCTGATTGGCGCCCGACACGAAATCCGGCACCGCGTTGGCGCTGACGTTGATCGTCGCGCCGTCGCGCGCGTGCACGCCGATCGCGCCCTCACCAGTCAGATTGACGGCGCCGTCGATCGTGGCCGTCGCATTTGCGCCCTGCGCCCACACGCCGTAGTTGCGCGTGCCTGATGCAGGATCGGCGCCGCCGGCGACGTTGATCGTGCCCGTCGATGTCGCCGCGGTAGGTGTCGAGCCGGTGCCGAGCACTTCGATGCCGATTCCGTTCACGCCATTGAGCGTAATCGTGCCCGTGTTGGTGATAGTGGCCGCGCTATTGCTCGCGAGCATCCCCACGTTGACGAACGGCACGTTCATCGCGCCATTGATCGCGATGTTGCCGCTATTGTTCAGGACCCCTGAAGTGGAATCCACACTCGCCATCGCGGTTGCATTCTGCGTCAGCGTACCGATCGTGATGTTGCCGAGATTGCTCGCGTTGCCGCTACTGCCGAGCACGATCCCGTAGGTGTGCGCGGACAACTCGACATCGGCGACGGCTTCGGGCGCCGACGCGTCGTATTGGGCCGCGCGGCCGAGATAGATCGTGCCGTCCGCCAGATTCGTGAAACTGCCGCCGTCAACGAGGCCGCCGACCACCGCGCTTTCGAACTTCGTCGGATTGACGCCGACGTTGATGATGCCGGCGTTGGAAGCGACCGCATTGTCCGACACCGCGACCGCATAGTTCAGTTGCGACGTGTTCGCGCTGCTGTAGGTCCACGCCGCGACGTTCATGATGCCGTTGTTGACGAAGCTCGTGCCGGCGCCGCTGGCATCGACCGCGTAGCCTTCCGCATAGTTGTTCAGGCCGAAGTTGTCGGGCAGCGTCGCGGTGCCGGTGTTGAAGTTGCCGCCGGACGCATAACCGGCCGAGATCACGCCGTTGTTGACGCCCTGAGCGCCGCTTTGCAGAGCGACGAGCGTCGCGGTGCCGGACAGCTGTCCGTCGTTCACGAACTTTGCACCGTTTTCCGCGAGGGCCGCATAGACCTGGCCGCCCGTGTCGAGCTCGCCGCCTGCCGCGACGTGCAGCAGCGCATTCTGGCCCGTACCGCGCATCACCGCCACGGTCCCGACCGGAAGATTGCCCGTATCGCCCGGCGTCAGATTGTTTGCGTATTGGACCGTTTGAGTGGAAAACGCGACGGCCTGATTGAACGCCGAGTCATACGCCGACGGCGAATTCAATGCGCCGCTCTGCAGCGATTGCACGAGGAAGTCGTTGTACGTGGCCAGCGATGCGGCATCGGTGACGGTCCACGCGCTGCCGTCGAATGCCTGGAAGGTCCCGGCATAAACCGGCACCTGCATCGTGAAGTCGTTAGTCGTACTGTTCGGTGCGAGCGCGGTGAAAACGATCTGATTGCGCGAGTCCCAGTTGATTACCGACGATGCCGCGCCGGTGCCGTCGGCATAGACGAGGCTCGACTGCTTGGCGGCCATCACGATGCTGTTGCCGGCGGCCGACGGCGCGTTCGCCGGATCGCCAACGTTGACGTCGAGCGTGCCGCCGGTGCTCGCGACCGTCCCGATACGGGTGTCGACGTACTGATCGCCATTGACGTCCTGGAACACCGGCACGGACGACGAGCTCCAGTTCGAAGTAGCGAAGTTGTTCGAGTTGTAGGTCGCGATCGTGGTGTTGGCGCCGGTGATCGGATCGGAGGTGGAAACGCTCTGCGTCCGCCCGCCCAGTATGAGGTTCTGTTGATTGGGGTCGCCCGACACGATGGTCGTGCTGCCGAGCGGCACTCTGGAATAACCGCTCTGGCCTCCGGAACCGGTCCACGCGCCGGAGACGGTCGCCGCGTCGCCGCCGGACACAGCGACCGCGCCGGCCTGATTGCTGTTCGTCGCGGGGCTGAAGCTGCTGAGCGCGCAGGTGCCGCCTGAGGTGACGGTCGAGCCGTCGCCGCAGTTCGATGCGTAGGCGGTTGCCGCCGGCAGGGTCGTCACGCTGAATCCTAGTGCGATCGCGATGCGCCGCAGCGATCGCAGCGGCGCGCGGTACTCACCGCCGCTGCCACGGCCTGCAACCGCGCTGCCGGTGCGCTTGCCGCGCTGTTTCGTTGTTTCCGCCACGGCAACCCAACTGCCGAGCGCCTCACTCCATATCGAACAAAATGCTTTATTCATGGCCGCCAATTTCCCCGTTCAGTACATGGTCGCTCACTCATGACCGTATTGGAGCCAGGGCGGGATTTTCCTGCCTCTCGAATATTTCCAACGTCAACCATGAGGTCCGGACATCGCAAGACGAATGTCTGCCTTTAATTTACTAAATGAAAGGCGCCAATCACGGCCACCGGATTTAAATATGGTTAATTTTTTATTATATTGAGTTAAATTGGAAAATCTCTAAATCAAAATCGCGAAACCCGGAGTCTGATAATTGCGATTTTTGTGTAGGATAAATTAGCGGAAAATGAGATTGGTTCGAGGGGAGATCGAGGGGGCGCGGACGGCGTGGAGTGCTTACGGCAACGCGGTTACAGCGGTGACGGCCCGCCAATCCACCTCGTCGATGAGGAGCGTTCCGACGATGAATTCAGATATATCTCAGATAATTTTTGAGATGACATCGAATGGTCGATCAACGACCACAAAATGACATTTAAATTGATAAATTTTACAGACAGAAAATTTCATTCATAAAATCGCAAACCCTGTATGTTCGCCTCCGCACATTTTTAAATACGAATTAAATCGAAAATCTGGTTTTGCGTAATATTTGAATATGTTGGTTGTACAGCGGATAGTCGCGGGGATTTTGTTGTGGCGCTACGCAAGCTTTTAATCGGGCAGCGCACGTCGTCAGATTCAGCCTCTATGCAGATAGATGAACATATCCAGATCCGCGGCGCGCTGCGGGTCGACTTCGTTCGTCAGCAGCTCAATGCCGGTCGCCTGCCGGCTCGTACCGAGATGCTCGGCGTTGAGGTAGATGCGCCCATCGGTCGTGTCGGACCAGATGTGTGCCGAACGCAGCCGGATACGACACAGCACGCGTGACGGCCTCCATCCGGTTTTCCATCCGGCGTCTTTGAGCTGGCTGGCATAGGCCTGTGTGATGAACGCGCCGAACATGTGCGACGAGGCGCTGATGAGAAAATCGCGGGCCTGCGGGGAAGGCAGCCACACAATGCCGTGCTCGCCCGGGGCACCGAAATTCTGGCCATCGTCGACCTTACTCACGGTTCCATCCAGCCTCACACGCTGAAAACCGAAAGGCTGCGCGAGCGGCGCGTCACTCGGGACCGTCGCGGCACGCCAATAGAGCCGGTCAGGATCGGTCGCAGGATACGGCAAATCCAGTTCGATCTCCGCGACCGGCTGATCCTCTTCCACATGGTCCGGCATCGTGTCGAAGCCGAAGAAAATGCCGCCCACGAACGCCCGCTCGTACACCGACCTGCCATTCAGGATCAGGTCCTCTTCGATAAGCTGTATCGGCTTCTTTTGCTGGTCGATCAACACGATGGACCGCAACGAGATCACCCTGGTCTTTTGTGGCGCGCCGATCTTCGAGCACAGCGTGTCGAGCGCATCCTGCACGTTGTTCACGTTCGTCAGATGCGCGCACTTGCCCGGCATGTACGCCGTACGGGCCGCGGTCTCGAACGCGGCAGTGAACAGGATCGGCGGAACGACCAGCCCTCCGGCGTCCACCAGTGAGGCCTGCACCTGGTGCGAGTCGCCGTGCCGCGCGGCGTCGATGGCCCACTCTACTTGCGCGAGACCATTCGCATCCGTGAAAGTCTGAGGCGAATTGGCGGCATCGCAAAGCGTGCCGTTGATCTGGCATGAGCCGCCCGCCGGACCGACAAACGACCATTTCACCGCGGCGCCGTTGACGGGATGCTCACCGCGGACCACCCCCACGCGAAGCTTGCCCGGCAGCGCCACCATGCCCGCCGTTGCCGTGGTGAACAGATTCTGGCCGTCGCCGCCGCGATACACGGGTATCCGGTCGCTCAGCATGCCGAATGGAATACGGCAATCGTCGAGAACGATCGCTCCCGGCGCGCCGTTCATCGCGGCGATGGACGCGTAGCGCACCTCGGGGCCGTGGGGTGTCATGGCCTGCGGCGTCGCGCCCGTCTTCGGCCAATCGACGCTGCCGTTCGCGCGCGCGGCGCACGTCCAGTAGTCGCCCCGGCGGAACGTTCCCAGTCCCGCCTTCACGATGAGCCCGTCGCCCGTATCGATGTCCTGCGATTGCACCGCGCCGCCTGCCGCGACGACCGTCGCGAGCCCCTCGCCGTCGGAGAACGCATCCCATAGCCGCAGGAGCCAGCCGCCGTTGCCGTCCGCGCCCACCGCGGCGATGTCGCCAGCGCTCTGCTCTTCGAGCACCACGCGATCGTCGGCCGCGAGCGCCACGCGGTACAGCCGCTCAGTCTTCAATGCCTGCCGCGGATCGACGTCATCGTGGACGGATACCAGCTCGGCGTACTGCCCGGGCGCGAACCAGTTGCGCTGATCGAGCGGCGGCGCGCCGACCGTGATCTCGTTTCCGGACACTTTCGTCACGCGCGCCAGCACGCTCGCGTTGCGCCGCGAGAACTTGATCCGCAGCTTGTCGAGCTGGAACCGCGGACCGTCTGCATCCGGGAACGCGGCGTCGGGAACGCCGTCGTGAATCTCGAAGCGGTAGCACAGGTTTTCCATGCGGTTGAAGCCGCCGGCGGGCGTGAGGGAACACGGGTCCGTGGATGCGACGGCCGCCTGCTCGATGACGGTCAACTTGCCGGTCGAGCCCGCAATGAGCGATCGCCACTGCGCGTCCGCCGCGCCGGTTGCGCAACTGACCGGGTTCGCACCGCCGATCGCGAGCGGAAAGACCTGCCAGTCGACCAGCGAGCGGCCCGAAGCCTGCGCGTCGCCCAGCGCCACGTCGGCGAGGCCCGAATCCTCCACGGAATCGATGTAACGCACGAGCGCCTTGATGCCGATGATCGCCGGCGACACGACGCCGTCGTCATTCCGGGGATGCGGCTGGGTGCCGTTGGTGCACGACGACGGATTCTCCAGCAGCCATCCGTCGAGATACCCGTGGCCCGCGCCGATCTTGAACGTCGCCGCCGTCGCGCCGGGCGTGATGTGGAAGCCGTCGTTGCCGGCGGGCACGAGCAGGTCGTCGGGCGGCCCCAGCGTGTCCGCCGTTTCCGTCTCGATGCGGTCGAGTTGGTGGCGCGACTGCTGGTCGAGGTCGGTATCGAGAAGCGCCATCCCCTGGCGCGCGACCACGGCACGCGGACGCCGCGGATCGCTCATCGGAATGCGTAAGCGGGTTGCATCGTTTCGGATCGTCATGGCTGGGTCCTCAATTGGGCCGCCAGGCTCGAACGCGTGTCGTCGATGACGCAGGCTTCGATGCCGAAGGGGGTGTAGTCGTCAAACAGGCTTTCGAGGTTCGCACGCCGCAGCCCGTCGGCCGCCGATGAGAACGCACCCATCTCGGTATCGTTCTCTCCGCCGAGGCGAATGCCGTCGCTCACGGCCGCGTGCAGCATGGCGACCATCGGCTCGTCGAGCGAGGTGTCGAGAAAGAGCGGCAGCACGGACAGACGCGCCGACGTGTCTTCCGGACCCGAGAGCGGCGCACCCTTCTTCGCTTGCGCCGCCGCGACGGCGAGGTCGGGCTGACAGCGAAAGCGCCGCGGCACCTGCGAGGACGGCGCGATCGAGCTGAAGCGCACGCAGCCGGACTGAGTGCGTGTCACCGTCGCCGCCGCCCAGAAAATCACATTCGTCGCTTCGAGCGATTTCATCTCGCTCGTGCCCAGAATCGTCACGTTGCGAAGCGTCGTGTCGAGGCTGGATGCGTCGATTGCCAGGTCGAGCGCGCCGTCGTCGGACACGATCGAGTCCGCAATCGCGAGCGTGCCGGTGCCGGGCGTCGCGGCGTCCTCGAGATTCAAACGCCCCACGAGACTTCGCTCGATCACGACGTTCATCCCCTGCAACGCCGCCTTCGTGCCGAGCGCCGCGGCGCCGGGCGCGCGCAGCGTGCAGTGCCGCACGCGCAACCGCGACACTGCATGGTTGTCGAGAACCAGACCTTGGGTGAGTTCCAGCCCGTCGAGCACGAGCACACCCGCTCGCACGTCCGGACCGGGCGCCGCGCTCGCCACCACCCGCAACGGCGCGTCGATTGTGAAGCGCCGTTCGCGCCGCACGAGATAGCCGTGGCGGTCCGGGTTGAAGGCGACGCTGGCCGTTTTCCGGCTCGCGCGCCATTGCGCGCTCACGATATGCAGCTCGCTTCCCGGATGCGCGTTGACCGTGATGTCCTTGGCCACGCCCGCCGCGCCTTCGCGGTCGCAGCGCGCGAGGGCGATGATGCCGCGCTTGCCTGCGCCGCTCGCGGCCCATTCCGCCAGCGCGACATCGAGCGACGCAACGATGCGGTCGGCGTCGCCGGGCAAGCCCGTGGGGGCCTGGGCCGGGTCCACGACGCGCACGAAATGCTTCAGCTTGTCCGTATCGGTGATGTCGAACGGCACGTCGTCGGCGTTCCGCTCGTGCGGTCCGGCGCCCATCTCCATCCCGAGACCCGTGGCAAACGCCGCGCGTACGTCCTGCACGTCCGCGGCGCCGGCGGCCGGCGCCGCCACGATCAGCCGGCCCGTCACAGGATCGACGCAGCATCGGACCGGTTGGCCGGGCGGCCCGTCCAAGGGCTTCGGCACCGCGCCTTCGAACCCGTGATAGGCAAGCATGCGAGCCGGCCGCGCACCCGACGTGACAGGCAACGCGTCCAGGTTGGCGATGCGGACCTGTTCCGGCATCACGCGGTCGTAGTGGTCGGCACCCGTGTTGCGCAGGAAGATCACGAACGGCAATCCGTCCTCGAACCACGGCGCGACACCCAGCCGCGCGGGACGCTGTTCGCTGTTCGCGTCGCGCAGCTCCTGCGTCTCGAGGTGCAAGGGCAAGCGGCGCAGCCGATCGCGCAGACGCGGCTCCACCATCCGTTCATCCTCGTGGTTCACGCGCCGGTCGGGGTTGAACAGCCGTAGCGCGCGGCCCGGCTGCGCCGCCAGCTGGAAATATCCCGCGTACTGGTTCGCGCCCGCGGGCCAGGGTCGCGCCGCCGGCACGCCGGCAAGCGCCGCGTCGTCGAGCGTGGCGTCGGCGCGCGGGACCGGAAACGCGAGAATCGCGGGACGCTGGATATGCACGCCCACGTTCGGTACGTGATGGCGTCCGCCCGCGCGCGCGATCGAGCGCACGTCGATCAGGCGCGGCAGCGTGTCAAACGCGGTGCCGACCCGAGACGCCGTGACGCCCCGCACCGGCAACGCCGTGCCGGAACGCTCCGGCCTCACATCGAGGAGATGCTGGCAGCGCGCGAGCCGCTGAAAGTATTCGACAGCGACCGTGCCATAACCGCCCACATCGCTGCCGAGCGCTTCGAGCACGCGCGCTGTCCCCTTGCCGCGCCGGTAATGAAGCGTGTTGGCAATGTACGCGCGCGCGCTCAAGCCATGGCCGGCCGGCAGCGGCCGCAGTGGGTCGGCCGCGACCAGCGCGGCGAGGTCCGCGAGCGCGGCCTGCGGCGCGGTCTCCACGAACATCGAGTCGTAGAGCACGTCGATTTCGGCGTCGATCGCCGCGCTGCCCGAGGCCAGCAGCTTGATGAGCGCCTTGAGCTGCCAGCCGCGCGCCGCATCCTCGGTCCGCACGTGTGCGGGCAGCAACGCATAGAGCCGCTCGGTGGCGGCGTCGATACGCGCGAGCGACGTATGTGCGGTCACGGCGCCATCTCCACGAATTGAACGGCGTCGGCATCGACAACCAGCAGTCCGGCAGCGACGAACTGCCCTTTGTCGATGTGCGGGATGGGGCAAAGCAGACGGCCGTCGCGCTCGGCGGGCCCGTCGGGCAACGCGAACGTGTCCAGGCGCGCGGCGAGCACGCCCTCCACCGACTGCAGCGCCGCGAGCACCGCGCTGCGATGAAGCGCTTCGCCGAAGCGTCGCTGGAGCGCCGCGAAGCGGTCGCGCAGGACCGCGCGCGCCTTCGCCTCCACGTCCTCGCGGCGATACCCCGAAGCGATCGCGAGCGCGGCGACGATGGTCGCGACGAGCGTCGTGAAACCCTCGATGCGGACACTGCGCCCGGGGGGCGAGACGAGCGCCAGCGCATCGCGCAGCGAGCTGACGATATCCGATCCGGCTGTCGGCGGCGCGAATGTGGTCGTGGCGATGGTGAGACACACCACCGAGCGCATCCTCGTCTGGAGTTCCGTGGCGAGCGCCTTGCCGACGCCGCGCCGCGTGCGTGCGAACGCTTCGTAGTCGGCCAGCGAAACGACGCGGTCGAGCGTGCGGATCGATTGCGTCGCGCCGCTGCGCAGGTCCTCGATGCCCTCCGCGTCGCTGCCGCCTTCGGCCGGAACGAGGTTGGCGGCCTTCGGCACGCCGAGCACCGGCGTCATGACCGTGGTGAGGCGCCCGCTTTTGAGGTTGCCCGCCAGCCCGCCGCCCGTGCGATACAGCGCCGTGACGTTGTTCACGCCCGTGGCCAGCCGCCCGGCGAACATGACCTCGCTGCTTCCGTCGCGCAAGCGCTTCACGTGGCAGACGCGGTCCGCGGAGTCCTTGCCAAAGAGTGTCGGCGCTTCGTCGTACAGACGGTTGCCGACGCGCACGTCGATGGCCGGCTCATAGCCGCGCGCATCGGCGGATGCGAGATAGGTGAGCGGCGAACGCTTGAGCGCGAAGCGCGGCATGGCGATGGTCGCGCTTGACGAACCGAGCAATTCCGCGCCACCTGGAGGCGTGTCGCCATGCGAGGCGCTCACCGCGTTGGCGGCGATTGACAGCCTGGTCGAGCGGAAGCTGATGGAGACCGCCCGCGCGAAGAGAATCAACGTGTCGTTACCCGAGGGCCGGCACGACTTCACGATGGCGACTTCCGCGGCGGGAGCGCCCTGCTTGCCGCTGCCCGCCCATGTCTCGCCCGACAGCACGACGCGCCTGCCAGGCGGCAAATTCACCTTTCCCGCGACGGCGATCCGGTCTGCCTGCGACGGCGCGGGCAGCGGCTCGTCCCGGTCATACTGAAGCAGCGCATAGCGGCCGGTCTCCAGGTAGATCGCCGTCTCGCGGACGCGGTTTATGAAGTCCGGCGTGAGGTCGAAGTCCTCGATCGTGATGTGGGTGACCTTCGCGGACAGCCCGCACCCCACGACGCCCCGCTCGTTCACTTCGGCGATGCGCGCGAGCCCGCGCGCGCCCGTGTCACGCTCGAACAGGACGAACGCGCCTTTCACCGCTTCGGCATGCACCGCATCGAGATCGACCTCGTCGGCGTGGATCGAGTCGGGCAACTTCGCGCCCTGCGGGAGCAGGGCGGGATCGGGAGCGTTGACGCCGAACGCGGCCGCGCGCGCGCCCAGAATGACCAGATGGTTCCTGAACCCAGCGTCGGCCGCCGTGTTGATGGCCGCGACCGCCACCAGCGAGGCGAGCGTGATCACCGTGCGCGACGGTGTCGTCTCGGGCGGGTCGCTGTCGGGCTTGCGCGTCACCGCGCACACACGTCCATAGAGCCAGGGCCTGGTGCCGTCCTTTCCCGACCAGACGATGACCGCGTCGCCCACCTTGACGGGCATCGTCAGGTCGGCGACCACCATGTCCAGTTCGCCGGCGCCGTCATCGATACTCTGTAGATCTTTTTGCAGCACCGGCCCGAGCGCGTTCCACTCCGGACGCACCTCCAGATCCGCATCGGTCTCGAAGATCTGCGGCAGTTCGTTCTGCCCCGGAACCGAAGCGATCCTGGTGCCCTTCGGCACGATCCGGCTCGACCCCGTGGCGTCCGCCTCGTCGGCCGTGAAGGCGAGCGTCGTGGTGGCCGCGAGCGCGGGCCGCATCTCATAGCCCAGCAGCCGGGTGAGATCGACGAGCGCGCCGCGATCCTGTGTGCGGAGAATCGAGCCGTCATCGGACAGGCGTGCCGCGTACCAGGCGAGCACGTGCATCGAGGCGGCGAACGCGTCGATGAGCGCGATGGCCGGATCATCGTCCTCGCGCGTGGTGAGTCCGTCGAGCGGGCGCTCGCGGTCGATCTCGACGGAGGCGATCGACTCCAGCAGGCGGCGTTTGATCGCACCGTGCGCATAGTCGAGCGGGTCCGCCACCGCGGGACGCGGCACGACACCGGATGCCGCGCAGATCGCACAGGTTCCGCAGTAGCACGCCATCGGCCGGACCGGGTTCATCGGCCACCTCCGATGTCCAGCACGAGCCGTCCGCGCTCGGGAAAGCTCGGGTCATCGTCGAGCTGCAGCACCTCGAACGAATGCGGCCGGATCACGCCTTCGGTGAGTTCCGTGCCCGGCAGTCCGCGCAGCCGCTGGAACTTGCGCACGTTGACGCTTTGCACGCCCTCCACCTTCATCACGGCCTGGATGAGCCGCGACAGGTAAAGCGGCGCGCCGAAGGTGAAGTGGTCGGGATGGAACAGGCCCGGCACGCCGCCGGGGCCTCCCGAGGGACGCAGGGCCTCGCGCACGCGCGCGCCGACCATCGCGCGCAACGCGCCGGGACGCGCGCATACGAGCAGCTCGATGTCGAGCGGCGCGGGAATCGCGTCGTGCAGCGCCACGTCGAATGCCATCAGACGATAGCGCTCGAAGTGGTTGAGCAGCGAGCGGCGGAACGTTTCATCCATCGCGAGGCCGCCCTTGCGATCCACGTAGACCAGCATCGTCTGCCAGGCGCCCGTCCAGCGCGGCACCGCGACGGCATTCGCGACACCGTCGTGCCACCTCGCGACGGCGGCGTAGTCGGCCGCCGAGACCGCGCGCTCCTGGCGCCGGAATGCCTGCGGCGCGGCGATGCGCACCGCGGCGATCGGTTCGGGATCGCAGCCTCCACGCGCGGGCAGCGGATTGCTCACCACTACGTTCGCCGCGTCGTAAGGCGGCGCGAGCACCACGTGCGCCAGCGCGCCGGCGCCGATGTTGCCCGCGAGGCCGACGCCGAACCGTCCGCTCACCGCGAACCGCGCGTCCCTGGTCGGGGCGAGCCCTTCGACGTTGTCGCCGAAGCGCAGCGCCACGCGCAAGTCGATCGCCGTCTCGACCACGAAGCCGCGGTCGAAATGATCGCTCGCGAGCAGATCGCGGCGCGCGGTCCACACATTGAAGTCGTCATCGAGGACGAGTGCCGGCAGACATGCCGATGGCACGACCTGCGAGAGCGACGAAGCCGTCATGGCCGGGCCGAGATCGACGGCCTGAATGCGCGCGACGTCGCCGCGATCGAGCGTGGGGCGCCACGGATCGTCCGCCTCGGGCGCGGGCGGCGCGAGTCGCGGGCGCAGCGCCTCGATCTCGCCCGAGGTCATGCCATCCACCGCGGGCGGCAGCGACGCACCGTGATCGGCGAGCACGATGTTCGCGCAGGCTTCGGCGCAGATCGTTGCGGCGGCCGCCGACAGCGCATCGGCCGAACGGGTCTGGATCACGAGATCGAAGGGGAGCGCATCCGCTTCGCCCCATTCGACCGTGACCAGCGTAGCCGTCGGCCTCAGCTTGTCGGTCACGACGCGCGCGTGAGTAATCCGGACGATGTGCCGGTGGTCCTGGCGCGCGTCGGCTGCCACGCCGTTCTCGGGCGATACCGTCTCGACCAGCAGGAGAAAATCGCCCACGGCGAGGGGCGTCTTCGCGGTCATATCGGCGACGAGCGTGGTGGACGTCGCGCCCTTCGCGAGACGGCATTCGTCATCGCCCCAGGTGTAGAACGAAATGTGATTTCGCCACGGCTGCAAGCAGATCCCGGCGACGGTCTCGTAGACCATCGGCGCCAGCGTCAGCACGTTTCGATAGACCGACACGGGTACGACCTCGGGCACGCCGTCCAGACGCACCAGCAACGGCGTGTGCGCGGCGACCTTCACATCGGCGTCGCGCGTGTCGAATCGCGCGAACACGCGCGCGCTCGCGCCCTCGTTCACCGCGTAATCGACCAGCCGCGCGTGGCGTGCAATGGACGTGCGGCTGCGCGCCGTATCGATGAACGCCTCGGTGCCGACCCAGTCGAGCCGGTAACTCTGCTGATCGGCCCGATAAGCGCCCGCTTCGACGAGCATCGTGGTGAAATCGACCGGATTGTCCTCGCGAAAGCCGGGCACCAGTTGCGCAACGCGATCCAGCATGAGGCGCCGGAAACCCTGATAGTCGCGCACCCGATAGTCGAAGGGCGGGTCGGGCAGCGGCTGCGCGTCGCCGCCGCAATCGGGCGCGCAGTCGAAATCGCTCGCGCACGCGCCCTTGAACGAAAACTCCACTGCGGCGAGGCGGTCGTCGATAAACGTCGGCGGATCGTCGTTGCTCGCGCCGGAGACGATCGCCAGCCGGTAGGTCGAAAAATCCGTCGGCTGGTTGCCGTCGATGGTGAGCGTGTAGCGCGTTACGTGGCCCGCGCCATCGAGATCCGCATCGACCTTCGCGACCTTCGGCGCGCGATAGCGCACACCGCCCGTGAGCGCGATGTTGTCGACGCCGAGCGCCGCCGCAGGCATGGCGAGCGGCTTCACGAGAACAACGTCGATCATCGTCGTGTCGGCGGTCGTGGCGCCCGCCTTCAGCTCGATGTAGTCGATGCCGCTCAGTTGCCCGGCGGCCGCGAGGATCAGGGTGCGGCGACGTTCGTCGCAGCACGCGAAGCGGTCCGCGTTCATCCCAGTCGCCAGCGAAGCGTGCTTCGTCCGGGCGCCCGCGAGGCGAGCGTCTCATACTCGAGATCGATCGCGAGCACGGCTGTGGCCTCGTCGAACGAAACGGACAGATCCCGCACTTCGAGCAGATCGCCGAGCCATTGCGTGATCGCGGCCTGCAGCGTCGCCGGCAACGCCACCGCGACAGGGCCGTTGCCGGCGGAGAACACCATCTGCACGACGGGGCTGCCCAGGTCCGGCCGCATCACGCGCTCGCGGCACAACGTCAGGATGAGCAGTTCGAGCAGCTGGCGCACGTGCTCGTCGCTGGCGTACTCGGCGGTGGCGCTGCGGCCCGAGGCGGCGACGGCGAACGGGAACGCGAGGCGGCTCATGTCGCGATCACCCGCGTCTGGGCGCCCATGATGACGGGCGGCCCGCCCGGCAGCTGTTCCGCCGACTGGCAGAGCGCGACGGTCGGGTTGATCAGCAACGGCACGCCATTGGACGTGACGCGCGTCGTGCCGACGATCCATCGCGTCGTCACGCACGGCTGCGGCTTGCCCCCCGGCGCGAACGTGCAGCCCGCAACGAGACCCTGGTCGTTCAGCAGAGCCGCCGGCATGTTGTTCACCATCACGCGCGGACTCGCCGCGACGATGTTGAGCGGCCCCCCGTGCGGACAGGTGGCGGCGGCGCCGGCATGGAGGACGGGCCCGGGCATGTCAGGTCACCGTGAGCGCGCCGTTGTTGATGATCACGGACGGCCCCACCATCGCGATGGAGGCGCCCTGCCCATTCATCATCGTGATTCCCGCCGTGCCGATGATGATCACGGCGCCCGTCGCGGTCTTCACGATGACCTGCTGCGCGGGATTGTCGGAGAGCGTGACCGACGTTCCCGTGGTGGTCTGCAGGTGGATGTTCGGTGTCGCCGGCGTGCCGCCCACCAGGGCGAGCGGAGGAAATCCCGCCGGATCGGGCCAGAAGCAGCCGCTCCACAGCGGGCACTCGGGATCGCCCGCCTCGAATTCGATCCAGACGCTCGATGCGACCTGCGGCAGCGCGACGACACCCGCCCCCTTGCCCGCGAACGGAAACGACGGCAACGCCCACGTCGACGGAAACAGCCCATAGCGGTCGCTGAGCTGCACCTGGATGCGGCCCTGCAGTTGCGGGTCGAGGTTGTTCAGCACCGTCGCGCGGTACTTGCCGAAGTAGCGCGGACCCGAGCTCATGCCGGCACACCCGCTACGTTGGCGATGAGCCCGTCGCGCACGAGCTGGAAGGACTGCTTCCAGCTCCCGCGGCCGAGCGTGTTGGTGACCGAGCGCACGAACCACAGACCGTCGTGCGCGAGTCCCGCTCCGCGCACGCCGACGAGCGCGCGGGCGTCGAGCGGCTGACCATAGCGGGTCAGGTCCAGCGTGCCCGATGCCGTCACAGGCTCGGTTCCGGCGCGGCCCGCGAGCAGCGCCACCATCACCTCCGGCATCTTCATCCTGGCGGTCTCCAGCAGCTTCATCCTGGTGGGAACGAGCGGACGCGACGAAAGCGGCGGCTTGAGCAGGCCGATATCCGGCACGGGAACGGGGACCGCAAAACCCGCCACCGTGACGAACGCATACGGCAGCGTGGCCGCATTGCCGTCCGCGGTGAACGAAAGGCTCTCGACGTTGGACGCGTGGTCCATGTCGATCGTGACCGCCGGCTGCGGCACGCCGACCCGGACCTGCGGCCCCCAGTACGCGGTATTCATGCCGGGCACGGGGCCCGCCGTCACATAGAACTCGTAGCCCGCGTCCTTCGCCAGCTTCTCCACGTATTCGAGGTCGGTGCCCTGCTGTTGCGCGTAGTGGTCCGCCGGCACGCTGGGCGACTCGAAGATCGCGGGGACCGGAATCGGCGCGATCCCGAACATCGCATACCTGGCCACGATCAGCGCCACGCGCGCGAACGACGGCATCGCGGGGTACGGCATGCCGTCGTTCGCGAACAGGTTCATGTAGCCGGTGACGTCCTCGCCCGTGATCGTGAGGCGGTTCTCGCCCGGGCGCGGCGACGCGGCCACGTCCTGCCGCTTGATGGGGCCGTCGATCAGCACCTTCGGCACGCCGTTTAGCGTCGCGAGCAGGATCACGCGGATGAGCGGATCGAAGAAACCCGAAGGCAGCAGCGTCTTCGCGATCGACGAAGTCTTCGAGTAGGTGAAGACGACCTGGAAGCCCGAGCGCTGACCGACGGCGATGGTGACCTGCGCGCTCTCCAGCGCATCGATCACCTCGCGCGGCGCGGGCGCCACCGCGACGGGCCCCATCAACAACGTGAGCGTGACACCTTTAAGCGTTGCCATCGCTGGCCACCTCGAGCGGTAACGGAATGACGAGCAGGCGGCCCTCCGGCTTCGTGGCCTCGGCGGGCTCGGCATCGCCGTTGGCGTCGCAGATCCGCCAGTACTGCTCGGGATCGCCGTAGGCCTGCGCCGCCACATCGTCGATGCGCAGGTTCGATTCGGGACGGATGCGCTCGAGCGCGCGATAGCGCTCCATCGCGGGAATGATGCGGCGAGCCACGTAAGGCGTCTGCGTGCCGTCGGGCGCCGTGTGGATCGCGAGCGGCACGTTGCGATAGCGGCTGTTGGGTGAGAAGTCGTCGCTCATGGCGCCCGGTCCAGTCCGAGAGACTGCACATTCGCGGGCTTGCGCGCGGCGAGTCTCTCGCGGCGCCGCAAGGCCGTCATGAAGAGTTCGGCGCCTTTCGTGCCGTACGACAGGTCGTCGATCGAGAGAATCCGTAGACCGATGCTCACGCGTGCGCGTATCGGATTGAGCTGCGGATCGAACGCTTCCTCGACGACCGAAAGATCCGTGATCCGCACGGGCAGCGCACGGTTCCTGCCCAGCACCAGCAGCACGAGCGGCGAAGGCAGCGGCAGCACTTCGAGCGTGCCCGATGCGGCCAGCCGGTTCGCGGCATCGAGGTCATCGGCGCGCGGCGTGACGATGGTCTCCAGGTCCGCAAGTTCGGGCGCGATGCCATCGCTCACCGTCTCGGGATTGCGCTGCGGATGTTCGAGGCGGTCCGCCGCATCGAGTTCGATTTCGAGCTTGAGCGTTTCCACGGGCGGCCCCACGAGCCGCAGCGCCTCCACTCGGTCGCCCGATTCCACCTTCGCGGCACGCGGCGCGAGCGAGCGTGTCAGCGTGTCGGGGTTGTACTGAAACGCGACCGTGCGGAGCACGGCCTTGCCGTCGGCGTCCATCAGGATGAAGCCGCCGGCGAGGGTTTTGGGAGAGCGCGGGATGGCCGTCACGATACCTCCGTCGTCTTGCCTTCGGACTTGCCCTTGCCGATGAGGTCTCTGACGATATCCATCGGGTCGATTTCCTTAGGCTCGAGCGCGATCTGCGAGACATCGGGCCACGTGATCTCGCCGGCCTTGCCGTAAGCGATCTTGCCGAGCGTGAGCTTGAGCTCGGGGCCGATCTGCTTCTGTATCTGCTTCGCGTTCCACGTCCATGTATGCGAGAGCGCGCCCCATGCGGCGTAGGCCTCGGCGACGAGATCCACGTTGAGCCTCGCGCTCATGTTGCCTTTCGCGTAGGCCTCGGCGGAGAACGTAAACGCCTGCGATGCATAAGCGGCGTCGAAGTCCACCGCGCCCTCGCCCTGGATCCGCAGCGCGGGCGTGATCTCAACGCCGCCCTTGAGCCCGGCGGCCCCCGCCAGCGCCTCCGCGCCAAGGTAGGCGCCGAAGGTTCCCCAGATCTCGCCGTAGGCGGGAACGGAGAGCTTGCCCTTGAGCGACGCCTGCACATTCGGTTCGTCCTCGAGCGGATACAGCTCGCCCTTGAAGGTCAGGCCCTTCAGCCATACCGGACCCACGCCGTAGTTGAGGCCCGCCGAGGCCTTGATTTCACCGAACGCGTTGATGCCCGGAATCGGCGTGGGCACCGGGAACTTCACGCCGATGCCCTTGATGAAGGTGAGCTTGCCGCCGGTGGGCGCGGGCCACATCTTCGTGAGTGCGATGTCGGCAACGGCCACTTCCCCGCGTACCTTCACGCGGTTGTTGTGGGACAGCTCCAGGCCGAGCGTGGGACGGATGTCCTTCGTGACCTGATAGCCGATCTTGCCCTTGCCCGTCGTGTGCCCCTGTTCGTCGAATGCGAGATCGAGCTGGCCCGACGCCTTCTCCGTCTGCACGCTCACGGTTGCGCTGCCTGAGAACTTGCCCTCCGGATCGCCGTCCTTGCGGCTGTAGGTGACCTTCATCGTCGAGTCGAGCGAACGCCACTTGATGGCCGCATCGCCAGTGAGCTGCAGCACCTCGTTCTCGTAACCGCCGTTGAGCATGACCTTGTCCACTAACGGCAGCGGCTTTTCGACCGTGACGCCGCCGCGATACGCGAGCGGTCCGCCGTTCCAGCCCACGCGCAGGTTGAGCGTCGAGCTGCGCACCTGCGTGACGAGGCTGCCGTCGCCGAACGCATGCATGACGCCCTGTTCTTCCCTGAACCCGAGGCGCACCGTGGTGGTCGAGTTCGGAATCGACGCGCTCGTCGCGGTCAGCGCACCCGCCCAGCCCTTGTCGGTGCGGTACGAGACTTCGCCCTTCGCATCCTTGATGCCCGGAATCTTTTGCGCGGGCGCGAGCGAGCCTTTCGCGACGAACGCGCCACCTTCCTCCGCGGCGTCGATCGTGCCGAGGATCAGCGGCTTTGCCTGCGGGCCCAATTCCATGTCGAGCTTGCCCGACGGCTTGAACTTCATGAGGTCCAGACTCACGCTGCCGCTCGCGAAACGGAAAAACGACGACACGCGTTGCATGGCGGCGCTCGCGTTGATCGCCGCCGGGTCGATGGGCTGCACGAGCCTCAGCTCGTCCGGTCCGAAGGCAACCTTGAGATCGCCGAGGAAGCGCACCGACGGACTGATCACGCCTTCGCCAACAAACCCTTCTCCGCTCACATCGAGCCTGGTGAGCTTTCCCCTGCTGAGGTACGGATAGTAGAACGGAAGATCCTTGTTTCTGGACGGATCGAGTTTGAGCTGCCGTACCTCGCTCGCCGCCTCCTTCTCCGCCGCGGACGTGCCCGCCGACGGATCGGGTGTGTCGGGCCGGGCCCCCACGCTCGCCGAGAGCGTGATGTTGCGTTCGCCCTTGAGCATCGGTTTGGACAGGAGTTCCGCCTCGATGGTGTCGACGCCCGCCGTGGCGCTGCTGCCCGCGCTGCGTTTGTACTGCACGAACCGCATGCCGGGGATGAGACGGCGCACGCTCGAATCGATCGGCGTTGCGTCGGTGCCGCGCACCCGGATGACTTCGCTCGCTCCGCCGGCCACCACTTGCACGGGCGTGCCCGTCCCCTTCGCCATGACCTCCTTCGAGCCCACGACCTTCTTGTCGCGCAGCAGCTTCTCGACGAGATAGCTTGCATCCTCGCTGTCCTCGGGGACCCTGGCCTCCTTGAAGCGGATCTGCAACTGCACGACGTGCGTGCGGTTGGGTTCGAGGATGCGGCGTACTTCGCCGATCAACGCGGTATAGGTATCGCGTCCCGACGCCTGGTTCTTGTCGGACAGGAGCAACTGCAGGTTACCCGGCACGCTCGTGCCGCCGACCTGCTTTTCGACCACGTGGTCGATGTCGCATCCCGCGCTGGTAAGCGTGCCCTTCGCGAGGCCGTCCACAAGCTTCTTCACGTCGGCCTGTCCGACCACCGCGTTGACCTCGGGATCGGACCCGGCGGTGTCGCGCAGGCCCTTGGCGAGGCCTGTCAGACTGGTGAATCCATAGTTGTTGAGCCAGATGTTCTTGTACTTCTCGCCCGGCTTCTCCATGTACGCCTTGATCGACTCGGCCGCCGCGTAGTTCTTGCCGTCGAAGACCGGCGAGAAAACGAGGCGGCCGCCCGACGCCATCGCGGTGTAGCCCTCCTGCACCCATGCGCCCTTGCCTTTCACGCGCGGCAACCTGAACTGCGGAACGGTCACGACGAGCACCGTCGCATTGCGCCCGGCCGGGGTTTCCTCGATCACCTCCACGTCGGCGGGCAGGTCCGGGTTGGATCCGGCGGGCGCCGCGGGTGTCCTCGCATCCGCCGCGGCGGGCGTCTTCGCGCCCGCTGCAGCCGGCGTATCGCCGTTCGCGCGGAATACCGCGGGTGTGCCGACGCGCGTGAGCGCGCCGACATGGCGGCCCGCGGTCACGTCGAGCGCCGCGCGATCGGCCTGCGCCTCGAGTTCGGCGTCGGCGTGCGCGGGCAGCGGGCCGTCCGCCTTCATCTGGACGCCTCGTTGCTGCACGCTGTGGGCGAGCTCGTGCGCGATCAGCGCCTGGCCCGCGACCGACGCCGGCCGGTACGCGCCTTCGCCGAACACGAGATGGTCGCCCGCGGCGTAGGCGCGCGCGCCGAGCGCGCGGGCATCGTCGTGAGCGCGCGCATCGTCGTGCACACGGATGCCCGAGAAGTCGCGAGCGAAACCGGTCTCCATCGCGGTGCGCGTGCCTGCATCGAGCATGTGGCCACCGTCGGCGACGGGCGGCGCCATCACGCTGCCGCTATTGCCGAATGTCGAACGCCGTTGCGCGATCACGGGACGCGGCTCGTTGCGCGGGGCAGGGCGGCGCGCGGGCGTACTGTGCGGGCGCACTTGCAGCGCTGACGACCTCATCGCGGCGACTCCAGCTTCGCCGCCACCGCTTCCCGCACGGCCATCGAGAGCCGGTCGGCCGGCATGCGCGATGAGCGCGAAAGCGGCGCGCCGTCACGCACGGCGGCAAACGCCTGTTCGAGCGCCGGCAGCAGCGCATCGGCGAGTCGCCGCGCCTCCAGACCCGACGCACTGCTGATCGTCACGCGCCGCACTTTCACCGACAAGGACGGCGAGCGCAGTATCAACTCGTTCATGCGGCGGCCTCCAGGTTGAACACGGGCATCGGCTGGTCGTGCTTGCGCAATTCGTCGGCAAGCTCGGCCGCGATGCGCCGCGCGTCGATTACTCCGCCACCGTCCGCCGCGAGGAAGGCCGCCCCCAGCGCAACGTTGCGGATACTGCCGCCGCTCAGAGGCAACGAGGCGAGCACGCGCCAGTCGATCGAGCCCAGCGGCGCGCCGCACGGGAACGCCTGCTGCCACAGGCGCAGCCTCTCGTCCTGCGACGGCATCGGGAAATCGACCACGAAGCGGAAGCGGCGCAAAAACGCAGGATCGATTGCATGCCGCATGTTGGTCGTGACCACGGTGAAGCCGCGGAACGATTCGATCCGCTGCAGCAGGTCCCCGATCTCCGCGTTGACATGGCGATCGGTCGCGTTGCCCACGGTGCCGCGCGCGCCCCAGATCGCGTCGCCTTCGTTCCATACCATGACGGCGCCGCAGCGTTCGGCCATGCGAAAGGCGGCGGCAATATTCTTCGAGGTCTCACCGATGTACTTGCTGATCAGCTGGCTGAGATCGATGACCATCACGCGCAGGTCGAGCGAGGAGGCGAGCACCTCGGCGGACATGGTCTTGCCGGTGCCGCTCGGGCCGGCGAAGAGCGCGGCCACGCCGCGGCCGCGGCCGCCCATGCGCTCGCCGAAGCCCCATTCGTCGAGCACCGTGGTCGCGTGCCGCACGTGCATCTCGACGCGGTGCAGCGCCGACTCGACGGGCGGCGGCAACACGAGGTCGCTCCAGCGGAACACCGGCTCGGCGATCGCCACGCCCGGCGGCATCGCGCCGCTCGCCACGCGGCCCGCGGCATGCCACAACGATCGCGCCGCTTCGCTACCGTCAGCCGCCTGCTCGATGGCGGGCGCCATGCGCATGCACAACGCGTCGATCTCGTCGGGCCGCAGCGCGAACTGCGCGGCGACGCGCGCGAGCCCGGGCCCCAGCTTCGCCGCCGGGGCGCCACCGAGCGCGCGCTGCCAGCGATCGAGCGAGGCGCCCGGACCGTCGGGTCCCGCGCCGATGTCGCGCACGCGCCGCCGCATCGGCGCGGACAGGCGCGCGCCCGCGATAATCACGTGGCCCGCCGTGCGGTCGATGAACTCGGCGACCGGTCCCGCGGCGCCAGCATCGGCAATCACGATGAGCGCGGCCCCGTCGAGTGCCGCGTCGCGGCTCCAATGGCGCGCGAGGCGATCGCGCGCCACGGCCTCCTGCGGGATCTCGTCGCCCGCGAGCATGTACGGCACGAGGCCGAGCGCCTGCAGGCACGCGGCGATCGTCGCGATATCGCCGCTCTCGATACAGCCCACCGGCGAAAGCCCGTCCCCGCCCCGCGCGCCGAGCGTCTCCCGCAACTCGCGCACAACGTCCTCGCGCGCGAGCGCGGGGTTCACAGGCACGCGGGCGATGCGCGCCTCGACCTCGGGCTCGCACGGCGGCGCGCCGCACAGGCGGTCCAGCACCGCCTCGCGCAGCCATATGCGCGATTCAATTCTGGGCATCTCTTCCTCGAGCGCGACGAAGCCGAAACGGCGCAAGCTCGCATGGGCCGACAGCAAACCGGCGTGCAAACCCGGCACGAGGCGCTGCGCGAGCCATAGCGGCACGCCGGGCACGCCGCCGGGACAGGCCTGCGCGACGCCGCGCGCGACGCGCTCGGACAACGCGGCCGCAAACAGCAGCAGTACGAGGCCCGCCTCGGCGGGATCGAGCATGAAGCCTTCGACGATGCGCCGCATGACGCCTCGCGTATCGCCACGCTCGAGCGCATGCGCAAGCGCCGTGAGCGCCGCGCCCTCGTCGGGTCGCCCGAGCGAGCGCAGCGCATCGAGCGCCGCCGTCTCGGCGAGCGCGAGGAGCGGTTCCTGTCCGGCTGGCACACGAGGTGAGGTCGCGTTCATGAGCTGAAAACGTTGCGGTCGTCGTTCGATGGATCGGCCTCGGGATCGGCAACCGGCCGCCCCGAGATGGAGACGCTTTGGACCTCCTTGAGCGGGGGATACGTTTCGTCGGTGTCGAGGAACACGGTCGTCACGACGTAGTACGCGCACGGCCGCATCGGCGATTGCAGCGCGCCCCAGATCTTCGTGGACAGATCGACGTCGAGGGCCATCTGCGTGATGGTGATCGATTCGGGCTGGCTGGCCGGGTCCTGCAGCGGCTCCCCGGGAAGCGTGTCCGTGAGCTTCGACGGCACCAGGGGCACCGCGACCGCCGCAAGGATTTTCGCGATCATCGGCCGTGGAACGATGGCGTTGCGATGAAGCGCATTCATGCCGATACCGAGCACCGCTTCGCGCTCGAGATCGGCGCCGTACGCGCCTAGCATGTAATGCAGATCGAGCACCAGCGGCGCCTTTGCGAAACGCGCCCCCTGGCCGTCGATGTGCGGGTCGCACATGTTGCGCCACGCACCGTTCGTCGCGACGTGATGCAGGTACAGCACGAGCCCCGCCGATTCCGCGGGCGCACTGCCGACCGGCGTTGACGCCGGACGCGGCGGCGGCTCGACCGACACCTTGGGCGGCGTCAGCGACGAGCCATAGACCGCCTTGAGCCGCCCCTCGATGATCGAACGCAGCACGAAGGTCGTCGCGGGGATGGCGAATTGCGCGCTCATTGCCCGCCCGCCCCGTGGCGCGTCAGATATTCGTCGAGCGACACGGCCGGGGCCGGGTTGCTCGCGCGCGGTGCCGGCGCGGCCGGCGTGTGTTGTGGCTCGATGCGGATCTCGATGCGATCGATCTCGATGACGAGCGGCTGCGGCACCGCCGATGCTTCGGCGACGGCGCGCACCGGCCCGGACGATGGCGGCGGCGAGACCGGTTGCGCGTGGACCGGGATCGGCTCGTGGTCTCGCGGCGGATCGATCTTGACGATGACGGGTGGAGCGTGCGCCGCGCTGTCCGTCGGCTCCGTCGCCGGCAGCGTGTGTGGCGTGTCGCGCGGCTCCGTGATGCGCGGCAAGAGCGTCGCATCGACGCCATCGCGGACCTCGCTGCGATGCAATTGGACGCGCTCGATGACAGGCGGCGCGGCACGGGGCGCCACAGCGGCCGGCAGCGGCGCGATCGCTGTCGCGGTTACGGATGCGGGCCGCCCAGTCCCGTTCTCCGACGGGCGCTGCGCGTCGTCCGTCTGCTCGCGCGGAACAAAGGCCGCAGCCGTGCGCGGCGCGTCTGCCGTGGTCTCGCGCTCCATGCGCGGCGGCACTGGCAGCGCGGATGCAGGCTGGAAAGATTCGCCGAGGGTCCGAGGCGGCGGCGCTTCAGTCTCGACATCGAAGACGTCGAGACCGTCGGGGCGCGCGTCGTCCACCTCGAAGAGCGATCGCGGACGCGGCGCGGCGGCGCCGGGCTGTCCCAGCGCCGCGCGATCGACGGCCTCCCAGAAGCCCGACATCATGCCCTCGCCTGCGGTGGAACCGCGCCGCGCAGCGCGGCCATCGCAACGTAGCGATGCCGCCGCTCGACCGGCAGCGCGAGTATCGCGTCCTCGCTCCAGCCGTACGTGGATGCCAGCCGGTCGACGTCGCGATACAGACCTTCGACGATCGCGTCGATCTCGTGCGCAACCAGGGCGGCCACTTCGACCGACGCCGCGAGCGCCGTGCCGCAGCCGACGCACGTGATGTTCACGACGATGTTCGAAAGCGGATCGATCACTTCGAAGCGGCGCCCCAGGCGCAGCATCGCCAGCTCGTGCAGGACACTCCCCGCGCCGTCGACGCGGCACCGCTCGAGCACCGCCGAGCGCACGTCATGGCTGGCGGCCGCCGCCTCGATATCGGTCATGCGCGGGAGGCGGAATACGCCCATCCCGCGGCCCAGATTCAGCTTCACGCGGGCGTCGCGTGGCGCGGCCGGCGTATCGAGGAACGCCTTCAATGGCAGATCCAGCTCATTGTCGACGCCGCAGGCAGAGCACTTCACGCAGGCTTCGAGCGGCCCGCGAACCAATGCGCAGTGCAGGCGCAGCAGCCGCCTGTTACGGTCGCCGAGCGTGTCGTCGCCGCACGCGCGCGTGTCGTCCATCGCGCGCACGAGACGCGCCAACCGCCGGTGCGGCGGCACCGACCGGTCGAGACTCCAGGCGGCCACCAGGCGTGCGGCTGAGAGCACGGCGTACGCTCCGATCAGGGTTCGGTGAACTTCGGCGGGGCCGGCTCGGTCACGGCGGGATCACGCTCCCAGCCCTCGTTCTCGATCTTGAGCTTGGCGATGGCGACGCCGTTCGCGTTGGCATCCAGGTCCGGCAGTGCCTGGAACTCCGACACCCAACAGCGGAAAATGCTGTACGAGAGCACCGTCTGCCCTGCCTCGTTGAGCAACTCGATGATGATGTCCTTGCGAAAATCCGCGAGCGATACTTCACTGCCTGCAACGGAGCCGAAGTTCCACACCTTGTTGGCCCAGCGCTCGAAATCAAGGTCGTGGGTCACCCCGCGCTCGATCGTGATCGCGTCGTATTCGGTGCGTCCCGGCGCTTTGAAGCTGGTCGAGGGATCGCCGCCGCAGCGGTGCTTGATCATCTCCGTGGTGCGCTTGAGCGTCGAGATCTTCGAGACGCCAGCAACATAGCGCCCGTCCCATTTCACGCGGAACTTGAAGTTCTTGTAAGGGTCCAGCCGGTTCGAACCGGCGGAGAACTGGGCCATGATCGCGCTCCTCTCAGGCGGTGGCGGGTTGGACCATCTGCTGCAGCGAAACCACGACGAACTCCGCCGGGCGCAGCGGCGCAAAGCCAACGATGATATTGACGACACCCGCGTTGATGTCCTCGCTCGTGGTGGTGGTCGCATCGCAACGCACGAAATACGCATCGCGCGCGGAGGTGCCCTTGAACGCGCCTTGACGGAAAAGCATCTGCATGAATGCGGTCACGTTCATCCGCAACTCCGCCCAGAGCTGCTCGCCGTTGGGCCTGTGCACCGCCCAGCGCAACGAATCGCTCAGGCTCTTCAGGATCAGGAGCGCGATACGGCGCACGGGGATGTACTTCCACTCGCTGCCTTGCGCGTCCGCGCCGTCGATCGTGCGCGATCCGAAGCTCACCGTCTGGTAGATCGGAAACTGCCGGATACAGTTGAGGCCGATCGGGTTCAGGCTGCCCTGGTCGGCATCGGAGACGGGCACGGACGTCCCGTACACGCCCGTCAGCACCGCCTCGGTGCCGGCGGGCGCCTGCCACGGGCCCGTCTGTGCATCGGTGCGCGCGAAGACACCGGCAATGGCGCCCGACGGGGGATGCGAGATGATCATCCCGGGCAGGAGCGGATCATCGACGCGAATTTTGGGGAAGTAGGCGGCGGCGTGGTTCGACTGGAACGTGAACTTGAGCGATTTCCACGCCTCGGCCTCGCCCGCCGTCTGCACGTCGGGAAACGGATCGACGAGCAGGAAGGCGAGCTTGTTCTCGCATACGCGCGCGGCCTCCGCGTACACCGTCATCGCGTTGGAGTGCTGCAGCGCGCGCGGGTCGCTCGCCAACGATCTCACGAGGTCGGGCAGGCACAGGATGTTGAAGAACGGGTCGCCGTCGTCGAGTTCCGTGACCGCGCTCTTGAATTCGTCGTCGGCCGGCTGGCCCGAGACGTCGCCGTCAGCGCCCGGGGTGGCCGCGGAGACCTGGCTCCCCTTGTAGGGCATCCCGAGGCGATAGCGCGACGGGTTCACGATCTGTGGCGCAAGCGAGTATGTGCCGAGCAGCTTCTTGCCGGCGCTCGGGTCGGAAAGCGTGACGGTGGCCTCGCTCACTCGTCTCTGCAGATTCGTCGCCGTTGGCGGCGACGTGCGCAGCCGCAAATAGACGTTGCTGTGGGCGCTGTCGATGGGCTCCGTGTAGGGCGCGATCTCGATCGCGACGTTTTGCATCGCTTTCGCCGCGTTCGTGTCCTCGCGAATCGCGCTGTTCAACGCGCGGGCCAGCCGGTTCGCGAACTCCAGGGCGGAGGTCGGTTGCACGTCGTCCTTCTCGAACACCGTCACCGCCAGGTTGTCGATCACCGGCTTCGCGTCGTAGCTGCCATCGTCTTTCGGCATCGCCACGGAGAGTTGCACAAGAACGTCCGCCGCAAACTTGCCGGGCGTGAACGCCTTGCCGATCTTGTAGATCGTGCCGCTCGCCTGGGGTCCCGCCGCGTCGGTGCCCGCCACGCTCACGCCGACGAGTTTAGAGCCCGTATCGATGTCGTCGAGCACATTCGCGAGGTAGCGGCTCGCGGACGTATCCGTGGAAAGATCGCCGAAGCGCTCGACGCGACCCGTGGTCCGGTCAGTGATCGTCACATTGAAGCGCTTCTGGTCCGCCGCGGCGTCATAGGGCTTTGCGCCTATGCCGAATGAATCGATCTCGACGAAGAGCTCATTGCCGGATCCGCCCGAACTTAGCGCCGTGAACGTGAACGAATCCGCGTTCGAACCATCGTCCTTCTTCAGCGTGCTTTCGGCACAGCCCGCGTTGCTGACCTTCACGCGCTTCACGAAAGCTTCTTTGCCGCCATTGTCAAAGAAATGCGCGACCGAGTAAGACAGGCTGCTGGTCGGGATCAGCGGCCCGAACGCGCGCTGGAATTCGAAGATGTCGCGGACCCGGATCGGCCGGCCGTCGATGCCGGTTTTCGTGGGCCCAACGAACAGCGCGATCGACGTCGAGGCCATCGCGACGCTTCGCACGCCGCTCGGGATTTCCTGCGTATAGACACCGGGACTTTTGAGCTGCAGCATCGCGCTTCCCTCCATGAAGTTTGTCGTCAGCGTGAAGTCCCTGTCGGCGGGGCGGCAAAGTACCAGACGCTACCGTCCGCCATCACCTTCTTCACAATCTCGCCGCGCTCAAACAGAGAGTCGAGCGCTTCATGCACGCTCGCGGTCGACTCCTCGTAGCGCTGCCGCATCAGCCACCACGCGATGATTCCCTGGAAGCTGTCTCCCGCTCCGCCGTGCGTGCGCAGGTAATCGCGGATGCGTCCTGCGATGACGACTTTGTCTTCCTGGCACATGGCAGCCTCGCGCCCGAAGGTGGGTCGCGCATTTTTCGCAAGGGTCATGCCAATCACGACCGGCACGGCAAAGCGTTGAGCGGAAAGGCAATCGCGGGACCCTACGCGCCCGGTAATGGGATGTCCGTATCACACGCGGCACGTGCGCAGATGCGATCAACCCGTTGATAGGCTTGCGATTGCCGGAGGTGGGACCTTCGCGCCCCACCTGGGACCCGAAGGTCCCGGTCCCTCAAGCGCCGGGCTGGTGCGCAGCGAACTGCAGGCCGTGCTTGCGCAGCAGCCGGCGAAATGCGCTGCGGTCCTTGCCCGCGCGGCGCGCGGCCAGGCTGATGTTGCCGCCCGCCTCGACGAGCAGGCTCTCCAGGAACGTACGCTCGAAGGTGGCGACCATTTTTGCCTTCGCGTCACGAAAGTGAACTTCGGCGGGTGTCGCAGGAACGATTGGCGCGCTGCCCTGCGCGCCATCCGGAGGAATGTGGATCACCGGGCCGTCGGCTAGCAGATAGTGTCGATGGAGCAGGTTCTCGAGTTCGCGTACGTTGCCCGTCCAGGCGTGCGAACTCATCCAGGCAAGCGTCTCGGGGTGCAGCCGCTTTGGGCCTTGCCTATAGCGCGCGCAAAACAGGCGCAAGAAGTGCTCGGAAAGCAGGGCTATGTCGCCCTCGCGCTCGCGCAACGGCGGCAGTGCCGCCGTCAGCACCTGGAGGCGGAACATCAGGTCGTTGCGAAAGCGCCCCTGCCGCACGAGCGAGCCGAGGTCCGAGTTGGTGGCCGCCACGACGCGCGCGTCGGACTTACGGCCGTCGTGTCCGCCAAGGGGGCGATATTCGTGGTCCTGCAGGAAGCGCAGGAGCGTTACCTGTCCCTTGCCGGTGAGCGCATCGACCTCATCGAGAAACAGCGTGCCGTGGTGTGCGCGCTCGATGAGGCCCGTGCGCCGCTCGCGCGCGTCGGTGTATGCGCCGCGCTCGTGCCCGAAAAGCTCGTTCTCGAGCAGATTGTCCGGTATCGCACCGCAGTTCACGGCAATGAACGGATGATCGCGTCGCGCACTGACATAGTGAACGGCGCGCGCGGCCAGTTCCTTGCCGGTTCCCGTCTCGCCCACGATAAGCAACGGCGCCTCGCAGCGCGCATATTTTCTAAGTACCTCAAGTGCGCTGCGCAACGCTTGCGAGCGGCCCAGCATCTGCAGCGCGATGCATTCCTCCAGCACGTCCGCTTCCGCCGGAACGCCGCTTGCCTGGACGCCGCCCTCGAAGAACCGCGTGAGGCGCAAGGACAGTTCGGCGGTATGGCACGGCCAACCGAAGAAATCGATGCAGGCGCCGAAAACTTCCTCGTCCCCTGCGGCGGCTGCGCTCAGAAAGGCGCCGAGCACGCGGGGCGTGGCGGGGGCGCGTAGCAAGGATAGCAATCGTTCCCTTGGATAGCGGCTATCCAATAGCAACACCGCGGGATCCTCCACGCGGGGCGCACGGAGCCAGGCGTCGCTGTCGACTCGCGTTGCATTGAACCCCAGGGACTGGATGGCGCGTACCAGCGTATCGCTATTGCCCGAATCCGCGAACGAAACGAGCGCGAGATGCCCTCGAGAAGCGTCTTTTCGTGAGTCCACTCCCCCTCCCCTGGTCTGGATGCAAGTACCAGATGACAATGAAGGCTCGGCACGCGGTTTTAATACACTCACCCCAGGCAGCTTGCGATGCGTGGAAAGTATTCGAACGCGGACATCACGCGCAATCGGGCACTCTCAAAGCCAACGTTCCCATTTGCAATGGTCCCTTCGCCTGAGCATATAGGCAGGAATCCGAAAACAAGGCGCGACGCTTACCTTTTCATTCCGATCTTTGCAAATCAATATCGCGGAGATTTATTGATATATCGGACGGGTATTCAGAATCGACGACGGAATGCTGCTGAAACATGCCTGAACTGCCACGAGAAGCATAGAAAGTCAGTTGAAATGTTTCCAGCCAGTATAGCTACATTCAGCGCAGAACTGTGCGGCCTCCAACATTCAGGAAGAACACTCAGAGAGATAGAAGACCCGACACGTTCGTTAGCTAACGTCAGCTACTCGAGGAAACGTGTCTGTCCAAAATGAAAGTATTCGTGGCCAGGAACACAACTCACCAAGGGGGTGTCAGAATTTCCGTGTTCAAGGCGGGTTGAGAATCACACGGAAGGTCGAACGAAGCGATCCTCATAAAGAATCGCGAACTGGTTCATGGCCGCCTTCCAGTCATGAGCGGCACGCCCCCAATCGGCAGTAATGTTGCGCAGTGCCAGCCAGATGAGTTTCGTGGCTGCCTCATCGGTCGGGAAGTGTCCCCGTGTTTTGATAATCTTACGCAGCTGCGAGTTGATGTTTTCGATGGCGTTCGTCGTGTATATAACCTTGCGAACGGCCGGCGGAAAGGCGAAGAACGGAATCACGCGATCCCAGGCGCTGCGCCACGCCGCGCTGACTGGCGGAAATTTCTGCCCCCATGGCCCGTCAGCAAAGGCATCGAGCTGGGCCTGAGCCGCTTCCGCGCTGGGCGCGGTGTAGATCGGGCGAATCGCGGCAGCCAGTCCCCTGCGGTCTTTCCAGCTCGCATAGTCGAGGCTGTTGCGGATCAGGTGAACGATGCAGGTCTGCAGCGTGGTCGCGGCAAACACCGCCGCCAGGGCCTCGGGCATGCCTTTGAGCCCATCGGTTACGGCGATCAGGATGTCATTGACGCCGCGTGTCCTGAGATCGTTGAAGACCTTCATCCAGAACTTGGCGCCTTCAGTGTTCTCGATCCACAGACCCAGAATATCGCGTGTACCGTCGGGCAGAACGCCCAGCGCCAGGTAGATCGCCTTGTTGCGCACGACAGCGTCTTCGCGGATCTTGACCCGCAGTGCGTCGAAGAACACCACCGGATACATCGGCTCAAGCGGGCGGGCCTGCCATGCGGTCACTTCGGCCATGACCTCGTCGGTCACGGAACTGATGAAGTCGTGAGAGACCGCCGTGCCGTATTGCTCCTGCAAAAATCCCTGAATCTCGCGCACGGTCATGCCGCGGGCGTACATCGCGATGATCTTGTCGTCGAACCCAGTGAAGCGTCGTTCGTGTTTGGGAATCAGCAGCGGTTCGAAGCTGCCGTCACGGTCGCGAGGCACCTCGATACGGATCGGGCCATCTTCGGTCAGGACCGTCTTGGCGCCCGTGCCGTTGCGCTGGTTGGTGACGGCGGCGGGCTTCACAGCGCCGGGCGGATAGCCGAGATGATGATTCATCTCGCCGCCCAACGCCCGCTCGATCAGGGCCTTCTTCAGGGCCAGCGTGGCGGCATTGATCGCGTCGGCCGTCATCGGGCCATTGCCGAACTGTTCAAGCAGTTCAGGGGGAATCGCCGGCAGGTCCGCCGGCGGGGTCTTCGGTTTGCGAGGCATATATTCTCCTGGGGAGCATCATATGCCTTGAACACGAAATAACTGACAGGCCCCTCACCAACTTCTACAGTAGAGGTTTGATATGGCGAACAACTTCTCTCGAATGCAATCGAGACCGTCAAACGTCCTGAATTAATTACGCCTGACTGGTTGAATGTGGCTGGACAGCGCCCGGGCACAGTACTCAGGAATCTACTCACCTCAATTTTTTATCCCCACACCTAACCCCTCAACCCAACTCCCAATTCCCCCACCCGAACAATCACCACATCTCCATCCAATATACCCATCCGGCCGAACAACCCACACCGCCCCACCGCGCGCACGATAAGCAGCCGCAAATTCCCCCGCCGCGTCCATAACCGTTGTCATAGCCTCATACCCACGCACATCACAACCGGGCGCCGTAACAAGAACATGTGCTACAGCATCGGGCAATGCCATCGACAAAGCGCGGCAACCATCGACAAACGCATCATATTGTTCCGCCCTGTCGACATAACCTACGACGGTATGCCTCCCTCGCCCAATGTACTCATGCAATCGTCTTTCATGGCCCACGAATCGCTGCGTCAGTCCCCGCGCATCCGGCGCCCGATCCCCAGGCGCAGGAGCCTCGGGATGAGCATCAGTCCAAAGATCCGCAACGATCGGACTACCGCGATAAGAAATCAGCAACTGTGTCTCACGCATCGCCGGATTCGCCGCCTGCCGCGCGAGCACAGCATTGAGCGCCGCGCTCGTCGATTTGACAACGTCGACGCCAACCGGATGTCGTTCCGCCTGATAGCTATCGAGTAAAGCGGGCCCCGCCAGACCCTTCACAACGTGCGCCAGTTTCCACGAAAGGTTGTGCGCATCCTGCAGACCGGTGTTCATGCCTTGACCGCCCACCGGCGGATGGATATGAGCAGCGTCACCGGCGATGAACGCACGACCCCGCCCATACGCGGACGCAATCCGATGACTCACCCGATAAACCGACGACCAGCGCATCGAAGATAGCCGCGAGCCCTCCGGCAAAGAAGGCAACAAGAGCCTGCACATCGTGTCGAAGTCCGGCGCCACATCGTTGGCAAGCGAAGAAGCATGTTCATCGGGAACGATCATGGAGAGCCGGTAGTGCTGCGCGGAACCGCAAACCGGCACAGCCGCGACGCTCACTTGCGCCCGTGCCGGATCGGTCCATTCGAATCGGTACATCGGCCCGCGCGGACACGGCCAATCGACATCGATATCGGCCAGCGCGAAAGTCTGTGGATATTTGTCCCCGTCGAAACTCAGGGCCAATGCAGATCGAACCTTGCTGTGCGCCCCATCGCATCCGACCAGCCATTTGCATCGCACGGTCGATGCCTCACCGTGCGAGCCGGTCAGAGCAACGTCGATCGCGTCGCCATTTTCGGTAAAGCTATCGAGCGTACCGCCGTAATCCACGCGACCGCCGTGCTGCGCGAACGCCGCTTCGAGCAGCCGCTCGGTCTCGTACTGTGCAAGTGAGAGTGAGCCGTAGGGTAGCCCTTTATCCGGTACTCGCATTGAGCGGGTGGGCACCATCACACCGTCGACCCAGGTTTCGACGCCGGTGAGCCACGTGCCCGCCGCGATGGCGCGATCGACAATTCCGAGGTCTTCGAAAATCTCAAGCGTGCGCGGCGTAATGCCGAGAGCTTTACAGAAATAGCCTCTGCCCGGCATTTTGTCGATCACCTTGACCGCGACACCATCGCGCTGCAATTGAGTGCCGAGCAATAAGCCGACCGGGCCCGCTCCAACGATAAGGACGTCCACATCCGTCATATTCCGCTCCAGACAGGTCGTTGTGCAGCCAGAAGGAGTGACGCGCATGGAGAAAAACCTTCGAGCGCGCACAGCAAAATACTAGTGGGTAACGCGGGACAATCCTATTCGCGGCTTGCGAAGAGGGGGACGGATCCGCGCACATTGACCGCCTCCGTCACCCGTACTTCTCGACTGTTCCGATGTGACGCTGTTCGCAACCGTCGCTTCCCTGCGAAAACCGCCGCTTTCACGGAAATATCACCTACGCTTTTGCATCGAATTATCGCGACCGGATTCCCACTAAAGCCCGTCCAACGAGTGTTGGAATTGAGCCGCCGTTTGTACTATGTTTCCCTACAGTGCGGCGGAGCCCTGCCGGCGCATGGAGCTTTCCAGTTTCTGCAATAGTCGCGCAAGCGTGGACTGATGGAGGAAGCGGTGGGCCAAATTCAACAGAAAACTCTCGGGTACAGGTTGGGCAGGCGAATCCCGCGCAATGATCGTTCGCCAGAGATTCCAGCTATTTTTAAGCCAGTTTCGCGTCCAGAAGTCTGCATACATCCTCCTGTAAGCAAGCCCGTTTCACTTCATGCCGCCGCATTGCTTGCACTCAATGCATTTGATTGCGTCCGCAACCATGACAGAGCGACACGAGTAGATGGCCGCACACGGTCCACGGTCATCCTCCTGAACCTCGCGGTGCTTGCCGCGCTGCAGCCGTCGGAGCGCGCGCTGGCTGCGCCGCCCTGCTATGCGATTAGTGGCGGTGGACTGGTTGCCGAGGAAATCGATGGTTGTGGCGGTTACGGCGGCGGGGTCCAGACAACCGGCTCGAACCCGACCGCCAGTACAGGCGGTGAGAGCAATCCGGCCGGTGCTGGCGCAAATGGCCAGGCTGGAGCGGGTAGCAACGGCGGCGGCGGGGGCGGCTCGGGTACGACAGGCGGCTCGGGCGGCGGTACCAACGCCGGCGGCGGTGGCACGCAGGCGGGTCAAGCTGGCGGCAGCGCCACGGGTGCCGGAGCCGGCGGCGGCGGCGGAGCGCATGGCGCGGTGACCGCGACTGACGTCAGCAACGCGACCTCCATCTCCGGCGGCGCGGGCGGTGCCGGTGCGTCGGGGTCAGCGGCCGCAGGCGGCGGTGGCGGCGGCGCCGGCGGCTACGGGGTTGTCGTGAGCAGCCCCAACGTCGCGGTCACCAACAATGGCAACGCGTCGATTGCCGGCGGTTCGGGTGGCACGGGAGGCGGCTCCGGAACTGGAACCGCGGGAGAAGGCGGCGACGGTGGGCACGCCGTCGAGTTCGTGACCGGCGGCGGCACCCTGGTCAATTCGGGCGCGATCAGCGGCGGCCGCGGCGGCAACAGCGGCGCGTCGGGCTTGGCCACGTCTTTCCCGGAAGGCGGTAACGGCGGAGTCGGGGTGAGATTCCTGAATGGCGGCGCGATGCTGACGAATTCCGGCAGCATTGCCGGCGGCGACGGCGGCAACAACAGCCAGGCCAACGCCACCAATTCCCTCGGCGGCAACGCGGGCGCCGGCGTGAGCGGCGCCAATATCCCGATCACCAACACCGGGACCATCCGTGGTGGGAACGGCGGCAACGGCGGAACCGGCGGCATCGGACAGGGTGCGAACGGCGGCGCCGGTATTGTCGACTCGGGCTCCACGGGCACCATCATCAACAGCGGCACGATCCAGGGCGGTAATGGCGGCGCGGGACGAACAGCGTTGGGCGCCAGCGGCAATGGCGGCGGCGCCGGCGGTGTCGGGATCAGCGCGTCGGGCCTGAGCATCTTCAACAATGCCGGCGGCTCGGTGATCGGCGGAGGAGGCGGCGCGTCGACGGCAGCCGGCGCCGCGGCGGGTGCCGGCGGCGCGGGGATCAGCGGAGCCGATCTGACCATCTTCGACAGCGGCACGATCACCGGCGGCAGCGCCGGCGGCGTGCAGGCCAACGCGATCACCTTTTCTGGCGGCACGAATTATCTGGAATTGCGCCCGGGTTTCGTCATCAACGGCAATGCGGTTGTCCAGGCGGGCAGCGGTACCCTGGCGCTCGGCGGCAGCGGCAATTCGACGTTCGACGCGTCACGCATCGGCGCACAGTATCTGGGTTTCGGCCAATTCCTGAAAACCGGCGCCGGTACCTGGCAATTGACGGCGCAACCGCCGGCGGGACCGCCGACGCCGTGGACGATCCAGCAGGGCACGCTGGCGATTTCGAGCAATCTCGCCCTCGGGGTCAACAACGAGGTCCTCACCTTCAACAACCCGGGCAGCCTGAACCCGCCGCCCACGCTTCGATTCGACGCGGCAGGCATCGATCTGAGCCGCGGCGTGATGCTCGCGACCGCCGGCACCTTCGATACGGCCGGCAACGCCGCCACGATCTCCGGCCAGATCGCAGGAGCGGGCGGCCTCATCAAAACCGGCGACGGGACGCTGACACCGATCGGCACCAACACCTATAGCGGCGGCACGACGATCCAGCAGGGCACGCTGGCGATTTCCACCGACGGCAATCTCGGCGCCACGTCGGGCGGCTTCACCTTCAACAGCAACAATCAAGGCACCGCACCGGCACTGCAATTCCTGGCGGACGTCGTGACCAGCGCCGGCCGCACGGTGACGCTTGCGACCACTGGCACGGTCGATACCCAGGGCAATGCAGCGACGCTATCCGGTCCGGTCACTGGCGGCGGCGCTCTCGTCAAAGCCGGCACGGGCACGCTGACGCTAAGCGGCGCCAACACCTATACCGGCGGCACGCTGCTCAACGCCGGCACGCTCACGGTCGGCAACAACTCGGCACTCGGCACCAATACGCTGGCGATGGCGAACGGCACCACGCTGTCGTTCGCGAGCGCGGACAACTTCGTCGTCGGCAACAACATCTCGCTCACCGGCACCGGTAACGTCACCCCGCCGTCGGGCACGCAGCAGACCTTGTCGGGCACGATCTCCGATGGCACGTCGGCGGCCGGCAGGCTGGCGATGCAGGGCCCCGGCACACTCGTGCTGACCGGCGGCGACACCTACACAGGCGGCACGACGATCAGTGCCGGCACGCTGCAACTCGGCAACGGCGGGACGAGCGGCAGCATCGTCGGCGACGTTACGGACAACAGCGTCCTTTCATTCAACCGCAACAACGATCTTCAGGTCGACGGCACGATTTCCGGCACGGGCAGTGTCGCGCAGATCGGCACCGGTCGCACCATTCTGACGGCCGCCAACACCTATACAGGCGGTACGACGATCAGCGCCGGCACGCTGCAACTCGGCAACGGCGGAGCGAGCGGCAGCATCGCCGGCGACGTCACGGACAACGGCGTCCTCGCGTTCGATCGCAGCAACGACCTGCAATTCGACGGCACGATCTCCGGCACGGGCAGCGTCGCGCAGACCGGCTCGGGCAGGAGCATTCTGACCGCGGTGAATCCCTACACGGGCGGCACCACCGTCAGCCACGGCACGCTCGTCGTCGGCGACCCGGCGCATACGGGCGCGGCGCTGTCGGGCGGCGGACCGATCGAGGTGGCGCCGGGCGCCACGCTGGGCGGCTACGGCACCGTCACGGGCAACGTCACCAACGACGGCACGGTGAGCGCCGGCAACGCCACGCCCGGCTTCAGCACCGCCGCCATCGGCACCTTCACGGTCAACGGCAACCTGCTCAACGAGGCGAGCGTCAATCTTGCGTCCGACCCGATCGTCGGCAACGTACTGCACGTGACCGGCAACTACGCGGGCGGAACGGCAGCCACCGTGACGATGAACACGCTGATCAATCCGGGCGGGCCGCTGGCGAACCAGCTCACGGATCGTCTGCTGGTCGAGGGCAATACGTCCGGCACGACGCTCGTCACCGTGAAGCCGCTCGCGGAAAGCCCCGGCGGGACGACCTCGCCGACCGGTGTGATCGACGCATCGGAAGGTATTTCGATCGTGCAGGTGGCCGGCAACTCGACTCAACAGGCCTTCGCACTGCCCGGCGGCTACGTGGTGGCGCCCTCCTCGCCGCACGAGTACCGGCTCTACGCGTATGGGCCGGGCTCGTCGCATGGCCCGGCCGATGCCGCGCAGGCGCTGGTCGGCAACGGCGGCAATCACTGGGATTACCGGTTGCAGTCGGCCTATGTCACGCCCGAAGGGCCGGTGGATCCCGAGCCGCCCGCTTTGAACGGCGGGCAGGTCGACCCCGAGGTGGTGATTCCGTCCGAGGCGCGGCCGGAAGTCGTCCCGCAGGTCGCCGCCTACGTCACGGCGCCGGCCGCGTTGCTCTACGCGGGCATGATCGACATGGACTCGCTGCACCGCCGCCTCGGCGAAATCCGCGACGACCAGGCGCTCGATCGCGACGGCGGACCGGGCGAGATGTTCATCCGCGCGTATGGCGGCAACTTCAACTATTCGACGAACATTGCGTTCAAGAACTTCGGCTACGACGCATCCGGCGACTACAGCGCGATCCAGTTCGGCGCGAACGCGTTGCGCTACCGCACCGAAGGCGGCCTGTGGCGGTTCGGGCTGGCCGGCTCGGTGGGCTGGTTGCATTTCGAGCCGCAGGCGGTCGACGGTCCGAGCAGCAGCCGCTCGGATGTCTACCGGCTGTCCGGCTACGGCACTTACCAGAGCCGGCAGGGATGGTACGTGGACAGCATCGTGTCGGTCGGCTGGTTCAACGGCACCGTGAACACGTCCTCGCGCGGCGAGGCGATGAAGCTGGAGGGTAACGATTACGCGGCGTCGCTGGAGGCGGGCTATCCGTTCGCGCTTCCGTATCACCTGAACATCGAGCCGCAACTGCAGCTGGTCGGCCAGCACCTGAGCTTCCACAATGCGGTCGATGCGGACGGGCTGCCCGTCAACATTGGTTCGCAGAACCAGGTGACGGGCCGGCTCGGCGTGCGCGTGACGCGGCCGGTCGACGTCGTGAGCGGCCGCGTCACGCCGTATCTGGGCGTCGATGTGCTGCATGCGTTTGCCGATGGCACGGTCGTGCAGGTCGGCGACGAGGGCTTCACATCGGGCAAGATGGGCGACGCCGTGCAGTTCTCGATCGGCGTGAACGGCACCACGAGCCCGAAACTGTCGCTCTACGGCCGCGTGTCGTACCAGCAGTCATTCGGTAGCGCGGGCTTTCGCGGCTGGCTGGTCAATGCCGGCGCCCGTTACCTGTTCTGACGATGGATTTCACCTGAGACCCGCCGCCGGCCTCGCAGGCAGTTGCTGTTCATGCGCGGCCGACATTACTGAAAGGAGCAGTCACGATGAAAATGCAACACAACGCCCCCCGGATCGCGTCGACCCTGCTCGTCGCGGCGTTTGCGTTTGGTCAGGCAGGGGGTGCAATTGCGCAGACCGCCGCCCAACCGGCCGCCAACGAGATCCACAGGACCGGCATGCCCGCGACACAGCAGCAGGGCGACGTATCGTACGTATCGGGTGGAGTGGGTCGCGACGAGTCCGCGGCGCTGCGGCAGGCACGCAGGCAGTGGCCACTGTCGCTGCAGTTCACCGGTCCCGGCTCGAGCTATGTGGCCGACGTCCAGGTACGGATCGCCAAAGGCAGCACGACCGTGCTCGATACCACTTCGCACGGGCCGTATCTGCTCGCGCGGGTGCCTCCGGGGCGTTACACGGTCAGCGCGACGTACAGCGGCGTGACCAGGAGGGAGACGGTCAACGTCCGTGGCAACGGCAGCGCACGCGCGGTGTTCTCGTTCCCGTCCACCCATTGAGCGTAGTCTCGGCGGCGCGCCGAAGCTCGCGCGCCGCCGCGACCGGCACGCGCCGCTCGGCGCCGCGCGCGTTAGAGCGGCACGAACCGTCCTCCCCGCCACTCCGCCCCCCGCGCAAACTCCACGAACGAGCGCAAATAATCGATAGAAGCATCCCCGTCGCGCGTCCCCAGAAAGATCTGCTTCGCAATCCCCTCCTTCCCGAGCTTCACGCTCACGACCGGCATCCGCTCCGCGTACTCTTCCGCCAGCCAGCGCGGCAGCGCCGCCACCCCGCGATTACTGGCGACCATCTGCAACATGATGTCGGTGGTCTCGATCGTCTTATGCCGCCGCGGCGCCACGCCCGCCGGCCGCAGAAAATAGTTGTAGATGTCGAGCCTATCGGTCTCGACCGGATACGTAATCAGCGTTTCACCGACCAACTGCTCCGGCTTCACATAGCGAGCCTTTGCAAGCGGATGCCCGTCCGCGACCACCAGCACCTGCTCGTAGTCGAACACCGGCTCGAAGCGCAGCCCCGGACGATTCAATGGATCGGGCGTCACCAGCACATCGACGTCATACCCGAACAACGCGCCAATCCCGCCGAACTGAAAGCGCTGCTTCACGTCGACATCCACGTCAGGCCAGCGCGCGAGATACGGCGACACTACCTTTAGCAGCCACTGGTAACACGGATGGCACTCCATCCCGATCCGCAACGTGCCGCGCTCGCCCTGCGCGTATTGCTTCATGCGCTCCTCGGCCTGCTCGAACTGCGGCAGCAGCCGCTCGGCCAGCGCCAGCAGATACTGCCCCGCCTGCGTGAGCCGCAAACTACGCCCCTCGCGATCCCAGATCGGTGTGCCCAACTGCTGCTCGATCTTCTTGACCGTATGACTGAGCGCGGATTGCGTCAGAAACAGCGCGCCGGCCGCAGCGGTGAGCGAACCCTGCCGCGCGACTTCGCGAACGATGACGAGGTGAATGCGTTCAAGCATGGCGCGGGACTCGCATGGCAAAAACTGTAGATGAACAAAACTAATGGATGAATGAAATAATGCCATTTTATTTCATCTATCGATAGCTCTATCATCGCTGCCACTTCGTCAGTTTTGACGTATTTCTCTACCGGATGGCAGCGCACATGGTTACCACACACAATCTCGGCTTCCCGCGCATCGGCGCTCAACGCGAACTGAAGTTCGGCCTCGAACGCTACTGGAAAGGCGAGTCGTCGCGCGATGAACTGAAGGCGCTCGGCGCGCAATTGCGCGCGCGTCACTGGAGCGATCAGCGGGGGCTCGACCTCGTACCGGTCGGCGACTTCGCGTTCTACGACCAGGTGCTCGACATGAGCTTCACGCTCGGTAATCTGCCGGAGCGCGTGCGCGGCTTTCATGGCGACAAGCTCGACAACTATTTCCGCGTCGCGCGCGGCCGCTCGGCGCAGGGCGAGGAACAGCACGCGGGATGCTGCGGCGGGGTCGCCGCCGGCGAAATGACCAAGTGGTTCGATACCAACTACCACTACATCGTCCCCGAATTCACCGCCGACACGCAGTTCAATCTCGATACGTCAGGTTTGCTCGAACAACTGCGCGAAGCCCGCGAACAAGGGGTGAAAGCGAAGCCGGTGATCCTCGGCCCGCTCAGCTACCTGTGGCTCGGCAAGGCCAAGGACGACTCCGACAAGCTCGCGCTGCTGCCGCGCATCATGCCGGTGTACCGCGCGCTGCTCGACTACTTCAGGGTGATGGACGTCGAGTGGGTGCAGATCGACGAGCCGGTGCTGGTAACCGAACTCGAACCGGCGTGGCGCGACGCATTCACGACCGCTTATGCCGGTTTCGAAGAGCGCGGCGTGAAGCTGCTGCTGACCACCTACTTCGGACAGCTCAAGGAAAATCTCGACCTCGCGTGCGCTCTGCCGGTCGACGGTCTGCACCTCGACGCAATCAATGCCCGCGACGAACTCGCGCTCGCCGCGCAAAAGCTGCCCGCGCACAGCGTGCTGTCGGTCGGCGCGATCAACGGCCGCAATATCTGGAAGACCGACCTGAACGCGACGCTCGAATGGCTCGCGCCGCTCGCGCAGCAACTCGGCGAGCGTCTGTGGATTGCGCCGTCGTGCTCGCTGCTGCACGTGCCGGTCGATCTCGAAAGCGAAGTCAAACTCGATCCGGAGATCCGCTCATGGCTCGCATTCGCGCTGCAGAAACTCGACGAACTTCGCGTCCTCGCCGCCGCGCTGAACGGTCAACGCGACGAGGTCGCGGCGGCGCTTGCCGCCAATGCCGCCGCGATCGCCGCGCGCCGCCAATCGCCGCGCGTGAATAACCCGGCGGTAAAGGCCGCGCTCGCCCGCATCGACGCGCAGCTCGGCAAGCGTCAAAACGCCTATGAAGCGCGTGCGGCGAAACAGGCCGCGCTGCTGAAGCTGCCCGCGTTCCCGACCACGACGATCGGCTCGTTCCCGCAGACCGCCGAAATCCGCCATGCGCGCAGCCAGTTCAAAAGCGGCGCACTCGACCACGCCGGTTACCAGGCCGCGATGCGCGCCGAGATCGAGCGCAGCGTGCGCGAGCAGGAACAGCTCGGTCTCGACGTGCTCGTGCACGGCGAAGCGGAGCGCAACGACATGGTCGAATACTTCGGCGAGCAACTCGACGGCTATGCATTCAGCCAGTTCGGCTGGGTCCAGTCGTACGGCTCGCGCCGCGTGAAACCGCCTATCCTGTTCGGCGACATCAGCCGCCCGACCGCGATGACGGTCGAGTGGATCGGCTACGCGCAATCGCTCACCGACAAGCCGATGAAGGGGATGCTCACGGGCCCGGTTACCATCCTGAACTGGTCGTTCGTACGCGACGACCAGCCGCGCTCGGTGTCGTGCTATCAACTGGCGCTGGCGATCCGCGACGAAGTGCTGGACCTCGAACAAGCCGGCGTGCGCGTGATCCAGATCGACGAAGCGGCGCTACGCGAAGGTCTGCCGCTGCGTCGCGCGCAATGGGACGAGTATCTGCGCTGGGCGGTCGAGTCGTTCCGGATCACCGCGAACGGCGTCGGCGACGCTACGCAGACTCACACGCATATGTGCTATTCGGAGTTCAACGACATCATCGCGTCGATCGCCGATATGGATGCCGACGTGATCACGATCGAAACCTCGCGCTCGGATATGGAGCTGCTCGACGCGTTCGACCACTTCAACTATCCGAACGAAATCGGCCCGGGCGTGTATGACATCCACTCGCCGAACATTCCGACCGAGCAGCACATCGTGCAACTGATGCGCAAAGCCGCCGAGCGGATTCCGGCGGAACGTCTGTGGGTGAACCCGGACTGCGGTCTGAAGACCCGTCAGTGGGCTGAAGTGCTTCCGGCGCTGAGCAACATGGTTGCGGCCGCGAAGACGCTGCGCGCTCAGGCGCAGTAAGTCATCAAGGAGCGGGGCCGCCCCGCTCCTTACGCACCCCCGATCATCCCCAGCACCGCGTCGAACAACGCACTGCCAGGCTGCGCAAGTTCATTGACCAGATTGAAGTGATTCGAGTGCGTATTCGGCACCAGCGTCACCGGCAAACCGCGCCGGCTGACGTCTTCGTGAAACTGCAGCGTCTGGTTCCTGAACCCGCTGGTTTCCAGCCCGCCGACCGTCAACAGCAGCGGCGGTGCCATATTCGGCAGACACAAAGCGGGACTGAGCAACGCGGCCTGATCCGGATACAGCCGCAGCCATTCATTGACGCCGATCTCGCACAAAGGCCGGATGTCATAGAGCCCACTCAACCCAACGACGCCCTTGATCACGTCCTGCGGCACGTTAAAGCGCGATTGCCAGTCGTCCGCATACAGCATCCCGGCCAGATGGCCGCCGGCCGAACTGCCGCCCACGTAGATCCGCTGCGTATCGATCCCATACGCGCCGCCCTGCTGGTACAGCCACGCAATCGCGCTGCGCACTTCACGCACCACTTCGGCGAGCGTCGCCTCCGGCAGCAACGTGTATTCGATCATCGCGACCGCGACGCCCGCCGCGGTGAACGCGGCCGCCATCGAGCACGCGTCTTCCTTGCGTTGCGAGCGCCAGTAGCCGCCGTGAATGAACACGAATAGCGGCGCGGGCCGCGCGGCCGCCACGCCCGGAAAAATATCGATCCGTTCGGCCTGCCCCATCCCGTAACGCAGATCGAGGATGCCCGCGCAACGTTCGCGCGAGTCGCGCGCGAGCGACGCATAGATCGCCATCTCGGCATCGAAGTCGCTCACCGAAGCCCGCGCGTTGTACTGCACCGCGCGCTCGGCGAGATCGGCGAAAGTCAGATCGAACGGCATCGAGGAGTCCTTGTCGGTGAATGCGAGCCTGCAATCGTAGTGGAACCGCAACCCATACGCAAAAAAGCCGCGAGCCGGATAGCCCGCGGCAAACACACACCCAGAAAAAAGCCGCCCGGGTTCAGATACTCAGATGCGCATGCAACGCGTCCGCTTCCGCACGCAGCTGGAAAGACGTGCCTTGCCACACCACCGCGCCCTTCGACATCACGTAGTGGTAGTCGGCAATCGCGAGCTGCGACGCGAGATTTTTATCGATGCACAGAATCGCCAGGCCCGTCTTCTTCAACTCGGCGAGGCACTTCCAGATCTCCTCGCGAATCAGCGGCGCGAGACCTTCGGTCGCTTCATCGAGAATCAGCAGGCGCGGATTGGTCATCAGCGCGCGGCCGATCGCGAGCATCTGCTGTTCGCCGCCCGAGAGCGCCGAGCCGAGATTGCGCGCGCGTTCCTCGAGCCGCGGAAACAGCTGATAAACCCGTTGCAGCGTCCACAAGCCGCCGGGACGCTTGACCTCGCGCGCAGTCGCCACCAGGTTCTCGCGCACGGTCAGCGTCGGAAAGATATGGCGTCCTTCCGGCACGAGCCCGATCCCCGCGCGCGCGATCCGGTACGACGGCGCGTTGTCGATCGACTCGCCCGCCATGCGGATCGAGCCGCGCCGCGTTTTCAGCAGACCGGCGATCGATTTGACCGTGGTCGATTTGCCCATCCCATTGCGGCCGAGCATCGTCACGAACTGGCCGTCGTCGATATTCAGTTCGACGCCGAACAGCGCCTGGCTGCGGCCATAAAACGCTTCGAGCGAAGCGACTTCGAGCAGGCGGCTCATGCGTGGCTCCCTGACAGATTCGACGGCGCTTGCTCATCGCCGAGATAGGCCGCGCGCACGGCGGGATTCGCGCGAATTTCGTCGGGCGTGCCGGTCGCGAGCGCCTTGCCGTACACCAGCACGGTAATCCGGTCGGCCAGCGCGAACACCGCGTCCATGTCGTGCTCGACCAGCAGCATCGCGTGCGTGCCCTTCAGCGCCTGCAATTGCGCAGTCATCTGCACCGTTTCGGCCTGGCTCATGCCGGCCATCGGTTCGTCGAGCAGCAGCAGTTGCGGACGGCTCGCCAACGCCATCGCGAGTTCGAGCTGACGGTGTTCGCCGTGCGCCATCTCCGCGACGCAGACCTGGGCCTGCGCGGCAAGTCCCGTTTGTTCGAGCAGCGCGAGCGCTTCGTCGAGCACCTCGCCGCGCGCGCCGAGCCGGCTCCAGCAGTTAAAGCGCGACGCGCGCTGCGCATTGACCGCGAGCAGCACGTTTTCGAGCGCGGTGTATTCGGGCAGCACCGAGGTGATCTGATACGAGCGCGCGAGTCCGAGCCGCGCGCGCCGCTCGACCGACAGTTGCGTGATGTCGTCGCCCGCGAAACGGATCGTGCCTTCGTCGGGCCGCAGTTCGCCGGCCAGCTGGCCGATCAGCGTGCTCTTGCCGGCGCCGTTCGGGCCGATCACCGCGTGAATCTCGCCGGGCTCGACGCTCACGCTGAAATGGTCGGTCGCGGTGAAGCCGCCGTAGCGCTTCACCAGTCCTTCGACGGTCAGGAGACTCATTGCGCACCTCCCTGCGCGGCACGCTTGCGTTCGTTCTCGCGGCGCTCACGCCGCGCATCGAGAGAGGCGACCAGGCCGATCAGACCGCGCCGGCTCAGCAGCACCGCGATCACGATCAGCGGTCCCATCACCAGCATCCAGTGTTCGGTGACGCTCTTCAGTCCTTCTTCGAGCAGCACGATCGCGAGCGTGCCGACCAGCGGTCCGACGAACGTGCCCGCGCCGCCGATCACCACCATCACGATCAGATCGCCCGACATCGTCCACGACATATAGGACGGCGCGACGAACTGCGTGAGGTTCGCGAACAGCATGCCGGCGACCCCGCACAGCATCGCCGCGCTGACGAACACCGCGAGCTTCATCCGCGTGGTCGGCACGCCGAGCGCGCGCATGCGCCGCTCGTTGATGCGGATGCCGCCGAGCGTCATGCCCGCCGCGCTCTTCAGAAAGCGTCGGCCGAACAGCATCAGCACGATCAGCAAGCCCGCGGCGACGTAGTACAGCGTGACCGGATCGCCGAGCGACACGGCGCCGAAGCGGCTCGCGCCGGCCAGCGCGAAGCCGTCGTCGCCGCCGTATTCGCGCAGGCTCACCGCGAAGAAATAGAACATCTGCGCGAACGCGAGCGTGATCATGATGAACGCGATGCCGCTGGTGCGCAGCGCGATCGCGCCGGTCACGAGCGCAACCAGCGCGCACACCAGCAGCGTGATCAACAGATGCACGCCGCCGCTAACCACGCCATGTTGCGCGAGCATCCCGGTAATGTACGCGCCGAGACCGAAGTACAGCGCATGACCGAAGCTGACCATGCCGCCGACGCCGAGCATCAGATCGAGCGACAGCACGGCGATCGCGAGGATTGCGATGCGGGCGAACAACACCACCAGAAACGGCTGGCCGCTGAGCGCCGCATACACGGGCAGCGCGAGCAGCAGCACGGCGAGCAGCCAGCCGAGCCGGTCGACGTAACTGGCGCGACGGCTCGCGGCATCCGCCGCGCGTGGCACGGGCGGCGCGGGGCGCGCGCGGGGTGCGGAAGCAGGAGTAGGCATCATGTCGGCTTCACGAATGTTTGACGGGGAAAAGACCCTGCGGACGCCACGCGAGCACGAGCGCCATCAGGATGTAGATCAGCATCGATGCGAGCGCGGGCCCGGCGGTATCGGCGCTGCTGCGCTCGAGCACCTGGCGCAGCAACGCGGGCAGCAGCGTGCGCCCGAGCGTGTCGATCACGCCGACCAGCAGCGCGCCGAGAAACGCGCCGCGAATCGAGCCGATGCCGCCGATCACGATCACCACCATCGTCAGGATCAGCACCGGCTCGCCCATGCCCGGCTGCACCGACAGAATCGGCCCGGCCAGCAGACCGGCGATCCCGGCGAGCGCGGCCGCGACGCCGAACAGCACCGCGTTGAGCAGCACCACGTTGACGCCGAGTGCGCCGACCATCTCGCGATGCGTGGCGCCCGCGCGGATCAGCATGCCGATGCGGGTGCGATGGATCACGAAGTAGCAGCCGCCGGCGACCGCGAGCCCCACCGCGACGATCAGCAGCCGGTACGCCGGATAGTGCAGGCCGAACAGGTCGACCGCGCCGGCCAGCGCTTCGGGCACTTCCATGTAGTACGGCGACGGGCCCCAGATCGTGCGGGTCAGTTCGTTGAAGAACAGGATCAGGCCGAACGTCGCGAGCACCTGGTCGAGGTGATGACGCTGATAGAGCCGCCGGAACACCACCGATTCGAGCAGCATCCCAAGCGCCACCAGCGCGACCACCACCGCGAGCGCGGCAAGCGCGAACGAGCCGCTCAGGTTATAGACCAGCGCGCCGACGAACGCGCCGACCATATACAGAGAACCGTGCGCGAGATTGACGAAATTCAGAATGCCGAAAACGAGCGTCAGCCCGGCCGCCATCAGAAACAGCAGCACGCCGAGCTGCAAGCCGTTCAGGCATTGCATGACGAGCAACGTGAGGTTCATCGCGTGGGTCCGCTCAGTTCATCTTGCATTGTTGTGCAATGGGATTGTTCACCTTCGGCACGATCGGCCCCTTCGTTTCGAACGACGCGCCGTTCGCGCCGCGCACCACGTCGACGCGATAGAAGCCGGCGCGCGGGAACTGATTCGCGTCGAAGCTGAACGGCCCGCGCACCGACTCGAACTTCGCATTGGCCAGCGCCTGGCGCAGCGCCTTGCTATCGGACACGTTGCCCTTGACCGTCGCGATTGCGGTATCGAGCAGCGTGGCCGCGTCGTACGATTGCGCCGCGTACATAGACGGCGCGCGGCCGTACTTCTTCGTGAACGCCGCGACGAACTGCGTGTTCTGCGGATTCTTCAGGTCCGGCGAATACGGCGAGCTGGTAATCGCGCCGACCGCGATTTCCTTCAGCGCGGGCAGCGTGGTGCCGTCGATCGTCGACACCGAAATCAGCGGAATCTTGCCGAGCAGACCCGCCTGGCGGTATTGCTTGACGAAATTCACGCCCATCCCGCCCGGATAGAACACGTACACCGCATCCGGCTGCGCGGCCTGCAATTGCGCCAGTTCCGCCGAATAGTCGGGCTGGTTGACCTGGGTGTAGACCTCGTCGGCGATCGAGCCACGATAGTCGCGCTTGAAACCCGACACCGCATCGCGGCCCGCTTGGTAGTTCGGCGCCATCACGTACACGCGCTTGTAGCCGAGGTTGGTCGCCAGCTGGCCGCCGGCCTCGTGCAATTCGTCGTTGTTCCACGAGGTCGAGAAGAACAGCGGCGAGCAGCCCGCGCCGGCCAGTTGCGTCGGCCCCGCGTTCGAGCCGATCAGCACCACGCCGGCGCTCGTCACCGGTTTGTGTATCGCCATCATCACGTTCGAGAACGTCACGCCGGTGATGATCTTCACGCCGTCGCGGCTGATCAGTTGCTGCGCTTCCTGCAACGCGAGGTCGGGCTTGAGCTGGTCGTCCTGGCGCACGATCTGCACCGGCACGCCGCCGAGCTTGCCGCCCTTCTGTTCGACCGCCAGCATCAGCGCGTCGTACTGGTCCTGACCGAGCGCGCCGCCCGGCCCGGACAGCGTGCCGATGAAGCCGATCTTCAGCGGCGCGGCATCGGCCGCGAGGGCGGGCGCCGGCAGGCACGCGGTGGCGGCCAGCGCGCCGAGCACGGCCAGCGCGGCGCGGGTGCCGCTGGTGCTGCTGGTGCGATTGGCTGCGGCAATACCACCTCGGCGCGACGAACGGCGAACGAACGTAACGGTCATGACAAGTCTCCTACCCGGTAACGAATGTGTGTGTGTTTTATCGGTGCTGCGGTTGGCGCGTTGAGTCCGCTTATTGAGTCCGCTGATTGACCCGTTTAAACGGCGCGCTCGAGGTCGATGCCGAAGAAGCGTGCGGCATTGCCGGCGCAGATGTTACTGCGCTGCTGCTCGTCGAGCCACTCGCTGCTGGTGACGAGTGCGCCGATCTGCTGTTCGCCGAGCGGGAACGGGTGATCGGAGCCGAGCATCACGCGTTCGGCGCCCATCACGTCGACCAGCAGACGCAGCGCGCCGTGATCGAACACCGCGCTGTCCACATAGAATCGATCGACATACTCCGACGGCGGACGCGGGCAATCCTTGCGCACGATGTCGCGGCACCGCCATGCGTTGTCGACGCGGCCGAGCAGGAACGCGAAGCTGCCGCCGCCATGCGCGAACGCGAGCTTCAGCGAACGCGGAATCCGCTCGAACGCGCCCGACAGGATCAGCGACAGAATGCCGAGCTGGGTTTCCGCCGGCATCGACACGAGCCACGGCAGCATCCACTGCTTCATGCGGCCGTCGGTCATCATGTCCCACGGATGCACGAGCACCGGAATGTCTTCCAGCGCGCAATGGGTCAGAAAGCTCACCAGGTGTTCGTCGTCGAGGTCGCGCGGGCCCAGGTGATTGCCGATCTGCACGCCGACGTGGCCGGCCGCTTTCGCGCGGCTCGCCTCGCGGCACGCGAGTTCGACATCCTGCAGCGGCACTTGCGCGAGCGCCTTCAGGCGGTTCGGCGCGTATGCGCAGTGTTCGAGCGCGAGGTCGTTCATCTTCGCAGCCCAGTCGGCCGCGGCGCGCGCTTCGTAGCGGTAGCCGAACATGATCGGCGTCGCGCAGATGATCTGCGCGGCGACGCCGACCCGGTCCAGTTCCTCGATGCGGGCGGCCGGATTCCACAGCGCCTCGCGGACCGGCCGGAAGCTGCGCTCGCCGACCATGATGTTGCCGGTCTCGCCGCTCGCGTCCACTTGCAGCCACGGGGCGCTGGATGCATCCAGCCGGCTCGCGTCTTCCCGCCCGATGCGCGGGAAGAAATGCGAGTGCATGTCGATTTTCTTCATGTTGTCGAATTCAGTAGGTTTGGCCGCGGGCCGCCGCGCGCGACTCGGCTCGCGCGGGGACCACGGGTGGTGCTGCATCTCTCGGGTTCTGGCCTGGCGGCGCCTGTTCTTTCGCGTGGGTGGCGTTCTATTGCGCTCACGCCACGCACGGGCATTCCGTTCAGACCGCCTTGCCGCGATGCACGAGTCCGCAATGCGGGCAGGTGCGCAGCTTTTCGTCTTTGTAGAACGCGTCGAACAGCGGCGGCAGATCGGTCACGATGTTCTTCAGTTGCGCTTGCGCGCGATGCACGAGGCCACCGCAGCCTTCCTCGCTGTCGCAATACCATTCGAAGCCGTCGACGTCGCCTTCCGGCCGTTGCCGTTCGATCACGAGACACGCGCTGTCCGCCTCCGGGCGCTGCGGCGAATGCCGCACGTGCGGCGGCAGCAGCATCACGTCGCCTTCGCGCAGATCGACACGTTCCTTCTTGCCGTCGATCCACAGGTTCAGATACGCGTTGCCGCGCATCTGATAGAAGAACTCTTCGCTCGGATCGTCGTGGTAGTCGGTGCGATGATTCGGACCGCCAACGATGGTCACGATGAAGTCGTGGTCCTGCCAGATCTGCTGATTGCCGACCGGCGGTTTCAGCAGATGGGCGTGCTCGTCGATCCAGCGGTTCAGATTCAGCGGCGGCTTGAAACTTGACATCAGAAGTCTCCTGAAACAGCAAACGTTATGACTGGCGGCGCGGCGTCCTTAGCGCGTCCTTAGCGCGGCTTATAGGCGACCGCCTTGATTTCGATGGCCAGATGCGGATGCGGCAGCTGGTGCACGGCGACCGTGGTGCGGGCCGGGCCTTCGCTGTCGAAATACTCGCCGTACACCGCGTTGTAGCCGCCGAAGTCGTTCATGTTGACGAGGTACGTGCAGATCTCGACCACGTCCTTGAGCGTCGCGCCTTCGGTCGCGAGGATGTCGCGAATGTTGTCGAGCACCGCGCGGGTCTGCTCGCGGATGTCGAGCTGCATCGTGCCCATCGCGTCGGCCTGCGCGCCGGCGATCGTGTTGTCGGACCGGCGCGAGCTCGTGCCCGACACGAACAGGAAGTCGCCGGCGCGCTTCAGATGCGGATAGGCGCCGCGCGGACGGGCTTTTTCGGGCAGCAGTTGGGAAGAAACGGTCATGAGGTCCTCACAGTTTGACGCAGATGGTCGACAGCTCGGAATAGAAGTCGAGCGAATGGCGACCGCCCTCACGGCCGAGGCCCGAGTGTTTGGTGCCGCCGAACGGCGTGCGCAGATCGCGGCTGAACCAAGTGTTGACCCATACGAGGCCGGTATGCATCTGACGCGACACGCGATGCGCGCGCGACAGATTCGTGGTCCACACGCAAGCGGCAAGTCCGTATGCGCTGTCGTTCACGCGGCCGATCACTTCGTCTTCCGCGTCGAACGGCGCGATATGACACACCGGTCCGAAGATTTCCTCGCGCACGCAGCGCGCGCTATCGGGCAGGCCGGTCAGGATGGTCGGCTCGACATACGCGCCCTCGTCGCGCACGTCGTTAAATTGCGGCGTGCCGCCGCCGGTCACGACCGTCGCGCCCTCTTCCCGCGCGAGGCGGTAGTACGACAGCACCTTGTCGCGATGGCCGTGCGAGATCACCGGGCCCATGTCGACATTCGCTTCGTCCGGGTAACCGAGCTTCATCGCTTCGGTCTTCTCTTTGAGCGCCGCGACGAAGCGCTCGAAAATCGGCCGCTCCACATACACGCGCTCCGAGCACAGGCACACCTGGCCCGCGTTCGTGAAGCTCGAACGGCGCACGCCTTCGACCGCCGCGTCGAAGTCCGCGTCGGCGAACACCACCGCCGCGTTCTTGCCGCCGAGTTCGAACGAGATTTCCTTCACGTCGTCGGCGACCGCTTTCATGATCGTGCTGCCGGTGCGCGATTCGCCGGTGAACGTGATCGCCGACACGTCCTTGTGCTTCGTCAGCGCCTCGCCGGCCGAATTCGGTCCGAAGCCGTGCACGAGGTTGAACACGCCTGCGGGTACGCCCGCTTCATGCATCACTTCGGCGAGCAGCGTCGCCGACGAAGGCGTCTCTTCCGACGGCTTGACGACCACGCAGTTGCCCATTGCGAGCGCCGGCGCGACCTTCCAGGTCATCAGGAGCATCGGCAGATTCCACGGCGAGATGATGCCGACCACGCCGAGCGGCTTGCGCACCACGTAGCTGAACTGATCGGAGCCGTCGGCCGCGCGGCTTTCGAAGATGTCGTTCGGGGTGGTCGAGATCAGTTGCGCGAAGGTGCGGAAATTGGCGACGCCACGCGCGATGTCGAGCGTGCGGGCCTGCTGCACCGGGCGGCCGGTATCGGCCACTTCGGCCGCGACGAAATCGTCGAAGCGGCGCTCGATGCCATCGGCGATCCGGTTGAGCAGCGCCGCGCGCTGCTGCACATCGAAGCGGCCCCACTCACCGGCGAGCGCCGCACGGGCCGCGCCGACCGCGCGGTCCACTTCCGGCGCGCGCGCTTCGCTGACGAGCGCGAGCACCGCGCCCGTCACCGGGCTGCGATTTTCGAAGCGCGTGTCGCTGGCGACGAATTCACCGCCGATGTAATGACGCAGCAATGGCGGCGCATCGGCGGCGGACGAAGAAGGAAACGAAAACGGATAGCTCATCTGCATGGATTCCTGCGTAGAACGGATGCACTGAGTCTAAGAGGCCGCTTTCATAAAAAATAATAACGATTTCGTGCGCCGCTATTCCTGTTTTTTATATCAGCGGACGCACGCATGCCGCCGCGCATAGCGCGGCTTCATCCGTTCATTCGGTAATGTGCGCGGCGCTCTCGCGCAGACAGGCGATAAAGCGCTCGCAGGCCGGGCTGATCTTCTTGTCCGCGCGCGTCGAGAAGCCGACCGCGCCGAAATCCGCGGCTTCGCGCAGCGGCACGATCGCGAGTAAACCCGCATCGACGAATTGCTGCGCGGCCGCGCGCGGCATCAGCGCGACGCACTCGCGCTCCAGCAGCAGGCCGATGTTGGTCAGCATCGACAGCGATTCGACGCGGTCGACCGGCAGCGGCAAGCCAGCGTCCTGGAACAGCCGTTCGGCTCGCATGCGGGTCGGCGAATCGGCGAGCGGCAGGATCCACGGCAGATTCGCGAGGTCGGCCAGACGCGGCCGCGCGGGCAGCGCGAGCGCATGACGCGCGCCGACCACCACGCAGATCGACTCCTTGAACAGCACCTCGTGATGCAACGGAAACGCGCTCGCAAGCGGCAGTTCGCGCTCGGGCAGACGGCCGACCACGATGTCGAGATCGCCGGTCGCGAGCGCCGGGAACAGCTGCGCGGTGGCCGCTTCGCGCACGGTGACCAGCATCCCGGGCGCCTGTTCCTTGAGCAGGCGGATCGCCATCGGCAACAGCCGCGCGGACGCGACGATCAACGTGCCGACGATCAGATGACCGGCGGTGCCGCCCTGCAACGCGTTGATTTCGTCGGTCAGATAGCGCAGCTCGGTATGCATCGATTTCGCGCGACGGCCGAGCAGCTTGCCGAGTTCGGTCGGCACCACGCCGCGATTGGTGCGCTCGAACAGCGGCGCGCTGAAAAACGCTTCGAGTTCCTGTACCGCCTTGGTGATCGCGGGCTGCGTCATCCCGAGTTCCTTCGCCGCGCGCAGCAGCGAACCGCTGTCGATGACCTTCGCGACCAGAATCAGTTGCTGCAATTTCAGCTTGCGCGACAGCGAGACGTGCGACAGCTCCGGAACGCGTTCAAGCGGGCGGCGTACGTCCTTGTTCATGTTCGACTCTCCTCCAGTGTTCACGATCCGCGCGCCGCCGATGACGCGTGAATCGACGCAGATATTACCGTTCCGACTATCCACAGCGGGTCTTTTCATTATTTTTTCCGGGCCGCTGGCTCTAGATTCGACCTGCTTTTCGCCCGAGCCTGCCGGAGCAGGCCGTCAAGCAACCCCGATGTTGCCCGTCAATCAAGCTCAAGCGAGCAGATCATAATCAGGAAAACAAATGAATAAAACCAGGACGTTCGCCGCGGCCGCGCTGGCCTGTGCCGGCGCCGCCGTGACGCCCCATGCGTTCGCGCAGAGCAGCGTGACGCTGTACGGGATCATCGATGAAGGGATTACGTACACGACCAATCAGAACGGTCACAGCAACTGGCAGATGCAAAGCGGCGTGACGCAAGGTTCGCGCTGGGGGCTGCGCGGCGCGGAAGATCTCGGCGGCGGAATGCGCGCGATCTTCGTGCTGGAAAACGGCTTCGATCCGTCGACCGGCGCTCTCGGCCAGAACGGCCGGCTATTCGGCCGCACCGCGTACGTGGGCCTCGATTCGCGCTTCGGCACGGTAACGCTCGGCCGTCAGTACGAGTTCATGACCGAGTACCTGGGGCCGCTCAGCGCGCAAGGCCAATGGGGGATTTACTTCGCGCATGCGGGCGACGTCGACAATCTGAACGGTACCGCTCGCATCAATAACGCGGCCAAATACCAGAGCCCGATTCTCGGCGGCTTTCGTTTCGGCGTGCTGTATTCGTTCGGCGGCCAGCCGGGTTCGTTCTCGACCAATAGCGTGGTGAGCGTCGGCGGCAATTACTCGAATGGGGCATTCAACGCGGCCGCCGTTTATACGCACATCGATAACCCGTATGCGGCCGTCTACGATTCATTGCCGAAAAACGCGCTGTATACGCGCTATTTGCCGAGCGCGACCAGTCAGGAGATTTACGGGCTGGGCGGCACCTATGCGCTCGGCGCGTTCCGCTTCGGTTTGAATGCGACGCGTACCGTGTTCCATGCGGGACTCGACGGCGGCAACGTCAGCTTCAATAACTACGAAGGCTGGCTCGCTTATGCGATCTCGCCCGCGTTGCAGGTCGGCGGCGGCTATACGCTCAGCGACGTCAACGAACACGCGACCGGCTTCAAGCCGCGTTATCAGCAGGCCAACCTGATGGTCGATTATTTCCTGTCGAAGCGCACCGACGTCTACGCGATGGCCGCTTGCCTGACCGGCAGCAGCGGCACGCACGCGCAGATGGATTATGTGACGGCTGCGTCGTCGAGCAACCGGCAGGCGCTGGTGCGGGTGGGGATCCGGCACAAGTTCTGAGCGGCGTTCAATTGCCGTTCAGTGTTTCCATGCTGAGAAACGGCAGACTCGCGCGACAGCCCGCTTCGACCAGTTGCCTGCAATGCTCGAATTCGGCAACGCGGTAGTCGAAGAAATAACGGGCCGTCGCGCGCTTTTCCGCGTAGAAGTTCTCGTCCGTGCTGGCTGCTTGCGCGATGCGCAGCGTACGTGCCCATGCGTAGGCGAGCAGTAGCCAGCCGATCATTGCGAGGTAATCGTCGGCGACGCGGTATGGAAGTTCTTTATCGGCGGTGCTTTGTTCTAGCAGCTTTTCGGTGATCTGCCACGCGCTCGCGCACAGCGCTTCGAGCGTGTGTCCGGCGCGTGCGAGGTCCGCGTGTGCGGGTTCCTTATGCCGGCATGCGTCTGCTTCGCCGCGCAAGTACTCGAGTAGTTCGCGCAGCTTCTCGCCGCGATCGCCGATCGTTTTGCGCACCAGCAGATCGATCGCCTGAATCTGGTTGGTGCCTTCATACAACATCGACACGCGGCTGTCGCGCACCGTTTGCTCGACCCCGTACTCGTGGATATAGCCGTAGCCGCCGAACACCTGCAACGCGTTCGACGCCGCGTCGAACCCATTCGCGGTGAAAAACGCCTTGGCGACCGGCGTCAGCAGCGACGCAAAGCGCTCCGCTTTCGCGCGCTCGTTTTCATCCGGATGATGCGCGGCGATATCGAGCCATTGACCGATCCACAAACCGATCGCGCGCTCGCCTTCGACCACGCAACGCAGATCGAGCAGCGTACGGCGCATCGCCGGATGCAGCGCGATCGGCGCGGGCTGCGCCGGGTCGCCGCGATAATCGACGGGCGTCGTGACCGCGCGCATCTGGGTGCGCTCGGCCGCGTACGCGCTCGCGCGTTGCCATGCAGTCTCCGCATGCGCGACGCCTTGCATCGCGACCTGCAAACGCGCGGCGTTCATCATCACGAACATCGCGGCGAGCCCGCGATGCGCGTCGCCGATCATCCAGCCGAGCGCGTTTTCGAAGCGCATCGTGCAGGTGGGGCTCGCTTTCAGGCCCATCTTTTTCTCGATGCCTTCGCAATGCACGCCGTTGCGCACGCGCTCCGGCGAGCCGCTTCCGTCCTCGTCGAGCCACTGCGGCACCAGAAACAGCGACAATCCGCGCGTGCCGGCCGGCGCGTCGGGCAAGCGCGCGAGCACCAGATGCACGATGTTGTCGGTCAGATCGTGCGCGCCGCCAGTGATGAAAATCTTGCTGCCGCTGATCCGGTACGCGTCGCCGAGTTCGCTGCGCACTTCCGCAGCGGGCACCGCCTTCGCGCGCAGCAGACCCAGATCGGTACCGGCTTGCGGCTCGGTCAGACACATCGTGGTCAGCCACTCGCCGCTGGCGATCCTCGGCAGATAGTGCGCCTTCAACGGTTCGGCGCCATGCGCGTGCAGACATGCGCTCGCACCGTGCGTGAGGCCCGGCGACATCAGCCACGCGTGATTCGCCGCCGCCAGCATCTCGTGCAACGCGACTTCGAGCAGTTGCGGTAAGCCCTGGCCGCCCGCGTCGGCGCTGATCGCGAGTGCCGGCCAGCCGCCGTCGATATACGCGCGATACGAGTCGCGAAAACCCGCCGGCATCGTTACTTCGCCGCCGTCGAAATGGCAGCCTTCGAGGTCGCCGCTGCTGTTTAGCGGTGCGACCTGCTCGGTCACGAAGCGCGCGGCTTCTTCGAGAATCTGCACGGCCGTCGCGGCATCGAGATCGGCCCAGTCGGGCACGTTGCGCCAGACAGTGGCCGCATCGAGCCATTCGTCGATTACGAAGCGCATGTCGCGCAGCGGCGCGCGGTAAGAAGACGTCATATCGGCTGCATCCTGAATGCTGGCGGGTCGGGGGTATGGATTGCCGGGTTGCGGGGTATTGCGATGCTATTGCGCCGAGGCTCGGCCGGTTTCGCGAAGATCCGCGCGCGGTGTGCTCCGTGATTCGCCGCGCGACGGATCACGGAGTTGCTACCTCGGCGAGTGGTGGTCCGGTGCTGACGGTGCCGCGCTTCAGTCCGGAATTTCAGGCTCGACCAGCTTCGCCAGTTGCGCGAGCGACTCCTGCCAGCCGAGATAGCACATCTCGACCGGGATCATCGCCGGGATGCCTTCTTGCACGATGTTCACGTCGGTCCCGCATGAAACCGGGCGCAGTGAAATCGTGGTCTGCATCTGACCGGGCAGATTCGGATCGTCGAAGATATCCGAATAGCGGATTTTCTCGAACGGCACCAGTTCGAGATACTCGCCGCCGAACGAGTGCCCCTTGCCGGAACCGAAGTTGCGGAACGACATTTTGAAGGTGCCGCCGACGCGCGCGTCGAGATGGTGAACCTGACAGGTGAAGCCGTACGGCGGCAGCCACTTCGCGGTCGCATCGGGTTCGAGGAACGCACGATAGATGCGCTCGGGCGTCGCGCGCAGCACGCGGTGGAATTTGACGGTTCCGGTAGTCATGGTGATCTGCCTTTCGCGGGTGGGTTGGACATACTCTCACGACGTCGGGCGGGTGGGGTAATCGACAAGGGGGAGATTGGGGGAAACCCGCAGAGACCGAAGCGGATGCGTTCGCCTAACACCGCCCGCAGTCACCTCGCCCGAACCTGCCCACTCGCCAGCGCAGTAGCGACCAAGATCGTCACACAGCCAATCTCCATCCTCAGCGTGATCTTCTCGTCGAAAACCGCGCGCCCCACAGCACGCCGAAGATCGGAATCAGAAACGTCACCGACGCCACTTAAGCCGAACCGACATGTTCGACCGGGCGGAAAAGCCCAGCAGATAGGCAAAGCCGGTGCAAACAATGCCAAGCGCGACCACATGCCGAGGCCATGTGAATCCTGCCAGCAGCAGCACGACGGCGGCGAAGAGCTGACTTCCGAACGCGACGACAAAAGGCCGTATCCCCGCGAGGTGGCGTTTCGAGTAATTGACCGCAAAGCCGTAAAACACGGTTGCGAGCAGCGCCGCGCCGATCGCGGGCGCAACCCCGTTCGCGCCCACACGGAGCGTGTCCCACACCAGCACGGTCACACCAACGAGCCCCAGCAGGAAACCGCTCGACTGCGCTCGTCCCAGCGACGCCTGAAACAACACGGCCACAATCAGCGCCGCCCACAGCGGCGTGATCGCGTTCAGTACCGAGTCGAGTCCGGCATTCAGAGAAAAGCGTCCAACCCCAACGACCAGATATGGTCGCTAAAGCCATCGAACCTGACTATGCGCTCGGCAATCATACGGCTTCGCTCGGTCTGGTCTTTTATGACCGAACGCTGTTCCCGCCTCACTATCGGGGCGGCGCATTTGTTGGCCAACACGGATCGTGGAACCGAAAGCCGTGTACCGGCTACAAGGTCGTGTTCGTGCCGTTTGTCGATGGAAAACCTGTCGGCGTCCCCGAAGACTTCGTGACTGGCTTTCTGACGGCCATGTCGTGGGTCGCCCTGTCGGCGTCGCATTAGACGCGCAGGGCGCTCCACTTGTGGCTGACGACGTGGGCAACGCTGTATGGCGGGTGACAGCGAAAAAGCCGGCCCTTTGACATCCTCCGGATGTTGCAAAGTTCGTCGCGCGTCTGAAATCGCACGCGCGCGTTCCGGTGTCAAAGCCGTGCGAATAGAACGGTGAGACGCCATTCGCACATCTCGCGGGGATCACATCAAGCATCTACCGGATCGTCGCGTAAAAAAAGGGTTACGGAAATATGCGAGAACAAACTTACGTTGCAACGTGACGCGCGCCTTTTCGCGTCATATCTCGGTTGAATCCACCAAGTGTTGATTCGCGGTTCGATCCGCGGCGCCGCCGACAGCCTGAACACCGCCGCATCGGTCATTACGCGGCAGATCAGGCTTCTGGAAGACGAAATCGGCGCGACACTGTTCGAGCGGCGCCCGCGCGGCGTCGTGCCGACCGAGGTCGCTCACGATCTGGCCGAGTTCTGGCGAACCTGCCATGCGCAGCAGGAACAATTCGAAAGCCGTTTGCAAGCTCGCAACGGGCTGCAGCTGGGCCATGTACGCGTTGTCCTCAGCGAGGACTATGTCGATGTACTGATGGACGACGTGCTCGCAGGTTGCTGCGCGCGCTATCCGCAGCCTGAAGTGAGTGTCGACGTGCTGCCGGTGAACGGCGTGGTCGGCGAGATCGCCGAAGGCCGCGCTCATCTGGGCATCGCGTACAACCCGCCGGCGCAGCCGCAGGTCGAGATCTGCGCGAGCGCCGCGCAACCGGTGATGCTGGTGGTCAGCGCGGACCATCCGCTGGCCCGCCGCAATACATCGGTCAGTGTCGCGGAGATGGTCGCGTGCCCGCTCGCCTTGATGCCGCCCTCCTACAGACTCGGCCAGATCGTGCAGATGCTCGCGTATTCGGACAACCTGTCGATACGCCCGATCCTGACGACCAATTCGCTCGCCGTACTCAAACGTTTCGTGCGCAACGGCAACGGCGCGACGCTCATGGGTTATTTCGGTGCGCGGCGTGAAATCGAGTCTGGCGAGGTCGTTGCGATGCGCGTCGATCACCCGCTGTTTCTGGCCGCGAAGATGCGCATGCTGGTGCAAACCGGACGACCGCTGCCGGCCGCCGCGGATACGCTGAATGCTGGATGCTGAATGCTGGAGAGTATTCCAGTGTTTGGAGCGGCGTCAGCCGGGGCTGACCGCGCTAGCGATAGTCACTGGGGGCCTTGCCGGTCCAGCGTCTGAACGCGCGCCGGAAGTTCGATGTCTCGCTGAATCCGACCAGATTGGCGATGTCATCCGTGCTTAGCCTGGTGGTGCGTAGATACTCGGTCGCGAGGGAGCATCGAACATCGTCGGAAATCTGCGCGAAGCTTGTGCCTTCCGCTTCGAGATGCCGTCGCAGTGTGCGGGGCGTCATGCTCAGTACTCGAGCCGCCTCTTCCATCGTTGGAAACTGGCCGGGAGTACGCATCAGCAACTGGTAGATCTCCCCGGCCGTTCCGCTCGAAGTCTTCGTCTCGCCAATCAGCCGCTCGCAGGTTTCCTAGAGCAGCGTGGAAGTGATTCTGTGCGCGAGTTGCGGGCGTTGATCCAGTAGAGAAGCCGGATAATACAGTTCGCACTCCGGCTGCTCGAAATAACACGGGCAGCCAAGGTACTCCTCGTAGATCGACGCATGAGACGGAGCGGGATACGAAAAACACGCCTTCGTTGCCACCGTATCCTTACCGGCAACATCCCTCAGATGAGTGACGTGCTGCCCAAACTGCTGCTCGATGAGAAACTCCCTGAGCTCTCGCGACGGCCCGGTAATAAACGCGTCCGGGAATACCCAGACGGCAGCGTCGGCCTCCTCACGCCACTGAATCGTCAACGTTGGCGTAGCCAGCTTATGATATTTGACACCCAGATTGAAGAAATCCCGCATCGTCACGCTGCACATTAGCGCGTAACCATACATTCCGTACGCCGACAGATGCATCCGCAGTCCAACCTTGAATGGCGTGGCGGGGTCGGCGGACAGGCGCACTGCATTCTGGCAAACGCTCAGGTACTGCCGCACCGAGGTCAGACGGTCCGGATTGTGGATTTCGTCGACATCCAGTCCACTCCCCTGCAAGCACTCTTCGGCCGCGATGCCCTGTTCCGCGAGCGTCTCCACCAGCATTTCTATCTTGTACGGCGCGTAGATGCGCTCGTTCAACAACGGCAGCCTCGCTGACACGTCGCCCTCCTATGTCCCATTCGGACACAATGTTGTCCCATTTGGCCCTTACCGCGCAAGCATTCGCTCAATAGTATCCATGTCAGAACTGCCATTCGGCCATGTTGGCGGCAGACAGATATTGGAGACAGCCGTGCAGAAGAACTTGAATGTCGCCGTCGTGGGGGCAGGTCTGATGGGCCATGGTATTGCGCAGGTATTTGCCACCGCGGGACACCACACGACGATTACCGACACCAGCAACGACGCTCTACAGGCCGCCCCCTCCCATATCAGACGAAACCTCGAACTGATGCAGATCGAGCCGCTCGGCGTGCTCGACAGGATTCGCCTTTGCGGCCAACTCGCTGACGCCGTTGCCGGAGCCGACCTCGTTATCGAAGCGGCACCGGAGCGAATCGAACTCAAACAGCGGCTGTTCGGCGAAATCGCCGAAGCCGCTCCGCAGCACGCGATTCTCGCGAGCAATACCTCGGTCATTCCCATTACGGAAATCGGCGAACGACTCGATAAACAGGCGCGCTTTCGTCTCGTTGGCACGCATTGGTGGAATCCGCCTCATCTCGTTCCGCTCGTCGAAGTCGTTTGCACGCGCTTCACTTCCGACGCCGTGTTCGACGATACCTTCGACATTTTGCGCGCTGTCGGGAAGTGCCCGGTGAAGGTGTACAAGGATGTGCCGGGATTTATCGGCAATCGCCTCCAGCATGCGCTGTGGCGCGAAGCCATCTCACTTGTTCACCGCGGAGTGTGCGATGCGGAGACCATCGATACCGTGGTGAAGCAGAGCTTTGGAATGCGCCTGCCGGTACTCGGCCCGATGGAAAACGCCGATCTGGTCGGACTCGAACTCGCGCGCAATGTCCATCAGATCATCTTCCCCGATCTGGACAACGCGACGGAACCCTCGCCTTTACTGCTCGAACTGATCGATGGCACTCATCTGGGCATGCGCACGGGCAAGGGGCTGCGCGACTGGACGCCGGAACAGGCCGACCAGGTGCGGCAGAAGCTGGCCCTGCATCTTATCTCCGCAAACGACGACTGATCCCGCTCGTCGTCATTAAAATCAATTCAGAGACATCTCATGAGCAAGACCAATCGGAAGGTCATCATCACCTGCGCCGTCACCGGCGCCGTCCACACACCGTCGATGTCGGAGTATCTGCCGATCACGCCAGACCAGATCGCGCAACAGTCGATCGAAGCCGTCGAAGCCGGCGCGGCCATCCTGCATCTGCATGCGCGAAACCCCGAAGACGGCCGCCCCTCTCCCGACCCTGCCCTGTTCGCACAGTTTATTCCGCGCATCGTCGAATCGACCGACGCGATCATCAATATCACGACGGGCGGCAGTACCCGGATGACGCTCGAGGAGCGCCTCGCCTACCCATTGAAGGCGAAGCCGGAGATGTGTTCGTTGAACATGGGTTCGATGAACTTCTCGATCCACCCGGTCGCCCGCAAGATGTCGAACTGGAAGTACGACTGGGAGCAATCGTACGTCGAAGGTATGGAATACCTGATCTTCCGCAATACCTTCCGGGACATCGCGAGAATCCTCAAAGAACTCGGCGAGCACGGCACGCGTTTCGAACTCGAGTGCTACGACGTCGGCCACCTGTACAACCTCGCGTATTTCGTGGACGAAGGTCTGATCAAGCCACCGTTCTTCATCCAGTCCATCTACGGCATTCTCGGCGGCATGGGCCCGGACCCCGAGAATCTGGCCATGATGCGCACCGTCGCGGACCGGCTGTTCGGGCGCGAATCGTACGAGTTCTCCATCCTCGGGGCCGGCCGTCACCAGATGCCGTTGCTGACGATGGGCGCCATCATGGGCGGCAACGTCCGCGTCGGCCTCGAAGACAGCATCTATCTCGGCAAGGGAACAAAAGCCCGATCCAATGCGGAACAGGTGCATAAGATTCGCCGCATCCTCGAGGAGCTGTCGTTTGAGATCGCCTCGCCGGCGGAAGCACGCGAGATTTTGCAACTGAAGGGCAAGGACAAGGTCGGCTTTTAGCCACCGACGCCCAAAAAGATAAAGCATCGGAGACAACATGCCCAGCTCATTGAACGCCGGCAAAAGCACCTATCATGCATCGAGCAGCAGCCATGCGATAGAAGACCAGGTCTATCGGAAAGTCGGCCTGCGCATCATGCCACTGCTGTTCCTCGCTTATCTACTCGCATTTCTCGACCGTATCAATGTCGGGTATGCGCAACTGCAGATGAAGACGGACCTCGGCTTTACCGACGCGGTCTACGGTCTCGGCGCGGGCATCTTCTTTCTGGCTTATCTGCTCTTCGAGATTCCGAGCAACATGCTGCTCGAACGGATCGGTGCAAGACTGACTTTACTGCGCATCATGGTGTTGTGGGGAATCACGTCGGCGGCAATGATGTTCGTGCGGACGCCGACCCACTTCTACATTGTCCGGGCGCTGCTCGGTCTGTTCGAAGGAGGCTTCTTCCCGGGCATCATCCTGTACCTCACGTACTGGTTCCCACGCGGCCGGCGCGCGGCAGTCACTGGACAATTCATGTTTGCGGTTCCCGTTGCTGGCATTATCGGCGGCCCGCTATCCGGCCTCGTGATGACTTCGTTGAATGGCACGCTGGGACTCGCGGGCTGGCAGTGGATGTTCGTGGTGGAAGGCCTCCCAACCGTCCTGTTAGGCGTGGTTTGTTACTTCATGCTGGCGAACCGGCCGTCCGAAGCACGTTGGCTGAGTGACACCGAGAAAGCCGTTGTCCAGCGCGCTCTCGATGCGGACGCGGACAAAGACGAAAGCGTCGAGCGCAATGTACTCGCCGAGCTCAGGAAGGCGGTTTCCGATCCCCGTGTCTGGTTACTTGCTTTTGTGTACTTTTCGATCGCTTGCGGCAACTATGCGTTTACGTTCTGGCTGCCCACGATGATCAAGAGCCTCGGCGTCGACAATCTGGCGAAGGTCGGTCTTTATAGTGCGATCCCTTACGCATTCGCCGGCGCGGGTGTTTTGCTGATTTCGCGTAGCTCCGATTACTTCAAGGAACGCCGCATTCACATTGGCGGCTTCCTCGTGGTCTCCGCGCTGGCATTCGCACTCACGCCGCAGTTCCAGACCTCGCTTTCCACGACCCTGGCGGTGCTCTGCTTCGTAGCCTTCTTCGAATTCGGCGCGAGCATTTCTTTCTGGTCCATTCCACCGACCTATTTGCGCAAGGAAACGGTTGCGGTCGGACTGGCTCTGGTTAGCTCCATCGGTGTGATAGGCGGCTTTGTGAGTCCGACTGTACTCGGTTTCATCAAGACGCAAACCGGAAGTCTGACCAACGGCATCTATTTCGTCTCCGCGATGATGACCATGGGCGGTCTCGCCGTGATGCTCGGACTGCCGAAGCGAGCCACGCGCGTCTGATTCGACTCCGGCGGCGACTGTGGCGCAGGACCGGCCTGTGCGCCGTGAAACGCTGGGCCGATTGGCTGGAGCGCGGCAGGCAAGCGGCGCACGGCCGCTTTTCAGGCGATACCCGAATCCCAGTACGGCGGATCGTAAATCGACTCGCGCAGCAGATCGATGAACCGCCGGACTTTCCCCGTCATGTAACGATTCGGCTGATACAGCGCGTAGAGCGCGCTGTTGACCGTTGGCTGATAAGCCTGCAGAAGCGGTATCAGTTGCCCCGTTTTCATGTATTCGCCAACGACATACGTCGGCAACAGGCCGATCCCCATTCCCGCGAGCACCTGATCGGCAATGATCTGGCTGTTGTTGACCTGGAGCCTGCCACGGATCGGCACAGTGTATTCCGCATCGCCCTTTCTGAAGCTCCACTTACCGTATTTGATGACACTCGGATAGTGGTAGCAGTTGTGTTCCCGCAAGTCCGCCGGAACCGCCGGTGAGCCGCGCCGGCCCAGATATTCGGGACTCGCGCATACCGCCCAGTTCACCGTGGCCAGACGACGGGCCACCACCGTGTCGTCCAGATGGTTTGTGATGCGAATCGCAATGTCGTGTTCTCCGGTGGCCAGACTCTCGAGGTGATCCGACACGCTCAATTCGACCCGGACCTTCGGGTGACGATCCATGAATGTCCTGATCAGCGGCCCGAGATGCATGGTGCCGAACAGAATTGGAGCCGTGATGCGAAGTGTCCCGCCCGGCTCCGTCTGCAAGTCCTGCACGATGAACGACGACTCTTCCGCAAACTGCAGCATCTGCAGACTCCGGTCGTAGAACATGCAACCGATCTCTGTCAGACACACCTTCCGGGTACTCCGCTCGAACAACAGCACGCCCAGCATCTGCTCGAGTTCCGAGATTTTCCGGCTCACCGTTCCCGTGGAAAGACGCAGTTCGGAGGCCGCCTCGGAGAAGCTCGCGCGGCGCGCAACCTGAGCAAAAACAGCGACGAGGGAGAAGTAATTTGGGTCCATTGATTTTTTCGTATAAACAACAATGTTTTTCAAAAACGAATTTTTGCATCGAAAAAAGCTGGATATACTTTGCTCGCATTGAGGCATTAGAGCAACGCGGACCACTACCAGGTTCACGGCTAAAAATAGAAGGCATGGCCGGTCGACGGTGCAACGACATGCCGATCCCACGGAGACATTGGACGTGAAAGCAGCTTCATCTATCGAGCTGGCCCGGATCGAAACACGGGTCACGCAGGTCGGTCGCAACGAAGGTCTGTCCCAGGGGCTGGTGAATGTCCCGCCTTACCGCGGCTCCACGGTGTTGTTCGACTCGGTCGCCGATCTGGAGAAAGCCAGCGGTCATCGCGCCTATGGCCGCTGGGGCACGCCCACCAATCGCGCGCTCGAGGCGGCGCTGGCGGCACTGGAAGAAGGCAGCAATTCGATGCTTACGCCTTCCGGACTTTCCGCCATCTCCATTGCTTTGCTCGCCAGCGTAAAACCCGGCGATCACATTCTGGTCGCCGACTCCGTCTACTCGCCTACGCGCAATTTCTGCAACACGGTTCTCAAAGCTCTCGGCGTTACCACGACGTACTACCCGCCGCTGATTGGCGCGGGAATCAAGGAACTGCTGCGCCCCAACACCTCGGTGGTCTTCACCGAATCGCCCGGATCGCTCACCTTCGAGGTACAGGACATCCCCGCGATCTGCCAGGTCGCCCACGCCGCCGGCGCGAGGGTGTTGATGGACAACACATGGGGCACGGCGTTGCATTTCCCCGCCTTGCGGCACGGCGTGGACCTATCCATCCATTCGCTGACCAAATACGTGGTCGGCCACTCGGACGCGCTGCTCGGCGTCATCGTGGCCCGCGAAGCCGAGGTGTACCGGCAGGTCCGCACGTTCCACGGGCAAATGGGTATCACTGTGAGTCCCGACGACGCCTATCTCGCGATGCGCGGCCTGCGCACGCTGGCGGTACGCCTGCGTCAGCATCAGGAAGGGGCTCTGCAGGTTGCGCGCTGGCTGCAGCAGCATCCGCTGGTGCGGCAGGTCCTGTATCCGGCTCTCCCAGGTGCGCCGGGGCACGAGTTGTGGAAGCGCGACTTCACCGGCGCATGTGGGCTGTTCGGTGTGGTGCTCGAACCGGCCTCCGACCCCGCGGTCGCCGCGATGCTCGACGGCATGCAGCACTTCGGCATGGGTTTCAGCTGGGGCGGCTTCGAGAGCCTGGTACTGCATATGAAACCCGACGCATATCGGACCGAAAACCCCGAACCGTTGCAGGGCACGCTGCTGAGATTGCATGTCGGACTCGAGAACCCGAACGACCTGATTGCCGACCTCGATGCCGGCTTGCAACGGCTTCAGGCGCATCGCGACTGACGGCAGCATTCGAGAGATCGATAGATCACTATAAAAACGGAGACAAACGTCATGAAAGCAAAGCTTATTCATATTCTTCTCGGCAGCGCCAGCGCGCTGATGTTGTTGACCGCGGCCACAGCGTCTCATGCGGATCAGGTCGACACGATCAAGGCGAGCGGCGTGTTGAAGTGCGGAATGGCCGCCGGCTATACCCCTTACTCCTTTGTCGAAGATCCGAAGACCCGTCAGCTGGTCGGTTACGACGTCGACATGTGCAACGCTATTGCCCAGCAACTCGGCGTCAAGGCTGAGCCGGTATTCGTCACCGGCGCAACCCGGATCACCGACCTGCAGCAGGGTCGTACCGACATCGCGCTCGCTGCGCTGACCAATACCCCCGAGCGCGCGCGGCTGATCGACTTCAGCCAGAACTACATGGTGACCGGCGTCAGAATCGTCGTGCCGGCGAGCGCAAACGTTAAGTCGTTTGCCGACCTGACTGGCAAGCGGATCGCCGGGACCGACGGCTCGAACCTCGAAATCAAACTGGCGAAGGTGATCCAGAGACCACAGGTGAAAGTGTTTCCCAGCCCGTCCACAGGTTTTCTCGCCTTCGAACAGGGCAAAGTCGAAGCGATGGCCGGCGACGACACGACGCTGCTCGGTCTGATGGGGCCGACGGGCAACAAGTACACGCTGCTCGATCAATACGTGACCAAAGAGCAGTTGGGCGTCGGCGTTCGCAAGGGGGAAACCCGGCTTCTGGCCGCGGTCAACCAGACCCTGACCGAGCTCGAGAAATCGGGAAAAGCGGCCGGCATGTTCGACAAATGGTTCGGCCAGGAGTCCAAACTGAAGATGAAACGCTCTTTCGTTATTGGACCCTATCAGGCCTCCTGATCCGGAGCGAGTCGCCACAATGAACATTTTCCCGGGTTTCGAATGGGACGTGGTGCTGCGCGACGAATATCGCGGGATCCTTTTACAAGGAATTGCGACGACACTGGAACTCACGGTAGGCACGCTGCTCGGCGGCCTGCTGTTGGGTTCGGTCATTTCGTGCGCACGACTTTCGCCATCGCCATGGTTCAACCGGCCGGCGGCAGCCTTCGTCGAAATATCGTGTGCGGTGCCTCTTCTTGTCCATCTTCTGTTCTGGTATTTCGGTGTTCCTGAGCTACTGCCAACGGCTCTCAAAACCTGGCTGTACCAGCAGGACGTGGGCTTTTACGCATCGCTCGTCGCGCTGATCCTGTATTCGTCCGCGTTTATCGCCGAAGACCTGCGTAGCGGCATCCGCAGCATTCCGCACGGTCAACTCGAAGCGGCGCAAGCACTAGGTTTCGGCTTTGTGAAATCTTTCCGGCTGGTCATTCTGCCCCAGGCATTGAAGGCGGTTATTCCGCCTCTGATCGGACAGGCAATGACGATTGCGAAGAATACGAGTGTGGCAATGATGGTCGGCGTCGGCGAAGTGGTCTACGTTACCCGGGCGGTGCAGAACAGTTCATTTCGGACCGTCGAGACTTATACGTTCACCACTGCTTTTTTTCTGCTCGTCGCGGTCGTCCTGACTTCGCTAAGTCGCGCGTACGAACGCCGGCACGTTAGTTCATCTTGAGGTCTGCATCATGATTGACATCATTCAGACTTACGGGCTCCAACTGCTGATAGGCCTCTACCCGAATGGCCCGCTCGGCGGGCTGGCCGCCACGTTGATACTCGCTCTGTCAGGCCTGCTGCTGGCATTGCCGACCGGGATGCTGCTGGCGCTGGCCCTGATCGCACCCTGGCGTTGGCTGAACCGCGCTGTCCAGCTATTCGTCTTCTATATGCGCAGCGTGCCGTTGCTCGTCCAGCTGCTGTGGGCGTACTTTCTCGTGCCGCTTCTGTTCGGACCGTCGGCGCCGCTAATGTTGACGGTGATTCTCACGCTGGCTCTATTCAATGGCGCTTATCTGTCACAGGCCATCGTTGCCGGCATTCGGGCATTGCCGCGGGGACAGTATGAGGCCGCGCACGCTCTTGGCCTCGGCCACGGCGCGACGCTGAGACTCGTGATCATCCCCCAGGCAATGCGCAACGTGACGCCAAGCATCATCGCCCAGCTGGTTTTACTGATCAAGGAAACCTCGCTTGGCTCGGTCATTGGCGTTCACGAAATGTCCGAGGGTTTCATGAATCTCAGCGACACGCTCGGCAACCGGTCGGCCGAAATCTTCATTCTCCTCGGCATCAGTTACTTCCTCCTCTGCTACCCGCTGATTCTTCTCGGGCGGTACCTGGAACGCAGATTCGCCAACCCCGGCAAGACTGTGAAAGTCACCGGCAAGCCTGTCGAAGTGACAGCGGTGGCATAACGGGACATTCGACACGACATGAAATCCTCTGTTCCCATGATCGAATTCAAGAACGTCACCAAGCGCTTTGGCACCCTGACCGTTCTCAACGGCATTTCTCTTTCATTCCATCAGGGAGAAGTCGTCGTCATTTGCGGTCCTTCCGGATCCGGCAAATCGACCATGCTGCGCTCGATCAACCGTCTCGAACTGATCGACGGCGGCTCCATCGCTATCGACGGCCGGGTCGTCGGCACCACGGCAAAAGAGATCAAGGCAATGCGGCAACGCATGGGCTTCGTTTTCCAGCATTTCAACCTGTTCCCGCATCTGTCGGTCACCGAAAATATTTGCCTCGCGCCAATACATCTGTTGGGCCTGAGCCGGGACGAGGCTAAGGATCGTGCAGCCAGACTGCTGAAGAGAGTCGGACTGGCCGAGAAGGGCGACACCTATCCGGGCTGCCTTTCCGGCGGCCAGCAACAGCGCGTAGCGATCGCCCGCGCGCTGGCCATGGAACCTCCCGTGATGCTCCTCGACGAGCCGACCAGCGCGCTCGATCCGGAGATGGTCGGCGAGGTGTTAGCCGTGGTCCGCGAACTCGCCCAGGACGGGATGACACTTTTGTGTGTCACGCATGAAATGGGCTTCGCCCGGGAAGTTGCCGATCGCATCGTGTTCATGGCCGACGGCAAGGTGATCGAAGATTGCGATCCCGACCAGTTCTTTACCGCGCCGCGCAGTCCTCGCGCGCGTGCATTCCTCGCCGAAGTACGACGCGCCTAGGAGCAATTGATGGCCACACCTTTTATCTGCGATGGCGCAGCCATCGCAGACGACCTTTATCGTCTGCTTCGTCTGAAAACCACCCCTGTTTCGATGAAGCTTTTCGAACGCCTCGAGGACATGCTTGCGGTAGAGAAAATACGGCGCCCCACCGCGATTCATGCCGCCGATCAGATCGTTGGGCAGGCCGCGCGCCTTGGCTTCACGATCGGGATTACGGCCGAGGATCTGGTTGGCCCCCAATGCAGCACGGTGTTGGGATTAAGTCCGCGCAGCGACGAATGGCTCGAAGGCAAAGCGATGGCCGGCGTCTGGTTCGCCACCGAGGCAGATTCGGCCGCGCATCAGAAGGAAATGCATTGCGTGCCTTTTGGCCGTTACGTTGCGATGGCGGTTTCTCCGCTAGCGTCCGGTCGGCTGGTCGACCCCGATATCTGCCTCGTGTACGCGAATCCGGCCCAAATGATCCTGCTGATCAACGGCCTGCAATGGTCCGGCTATAAAAAGCTCGAATGGGGCGCGGTCGGCGAATCGGCCTGCGCGGATTCGTGGGGACGCGCATTGGCGACAGGCGAGCCGAGTCTGGCGTTGCCCTGCTTCCCGGAACGGCGCTACGGCGGCGTACCGGACGACGAATTGCTGATGGCGCTGAAGCCCGAACAATTGGCTCGAGCCATCGACGGTCTCAAACATCTGGCCGGCAATGGCCTGCGTTATCCGATCCCGCCCTACGGCGTCCAGGCGGACGTCCGCGCCGGCATGTCAGTGAGTTATGGAAAGAAATAAAACATGAACAAGACAACTAACTACGACGGTATCCGCGCCCTGCTCCACCCCCGTTCGGTGGCGTTCATCGGTGCTTCCGAAGACATCGACAAATGGGGCGGTGTGCTGCAGCACCTGTTGATGAAGTTCGAGTACGCGGGGAACATCTATCCGGTCAATCCCAAAGCAGCGACTATTCAAGGGCTGACCGCGTACCGCAATATCAGGGACGTGCCCGAACCGGTGGATCTGGCCGTTATCACGATCGGTGTCGACGCGGTCGAAGATGCCATGCGCGACTGCGTGGCCGCCGGCACGCGCGCGGTGATGGTCGTGACCGCCCAGTTCGCGGAATCCGGCCCGGAAGGTGCGGCGAAGCAGGAAAAAGTATTGGCGATCGCACGTGAAGCAGGTATCGCGATGATCGGTCCGAATTGTATGGGCGTGATGAATGCAAACGAGCAATTGGTACTGCTCAACTCGACCGCATTGCTCGAATCGGTCGACAGAATCCCGACGGGCCGAATCGGAGTAGCGAGCCAGAGCGGCGCCATCGTCGGCGCTATGATCGCGCGCGCCGATCATATCGGCGCGGGGTTCAGCAGTTGCGTCACGTTGGGCAATCAGGCCGATCTGGAAATCTGCGATATTTTCGACTATCTCGTGGATGACCCCGCCACCGATGTCATTTGCCTTTACATGGAAAGCGCGAGTTCGGTCGAGCGGCTGTTCGCGATTGCGCGTCGTGCCCGAGCCGCCGGCAAGCCGGTTCTGGTGACCAAGGCAGGACGCACGCCGCACGGCGTTCAGGCCGTTGCATCGCACACCGCCAGTCTTGCGGGTTCGTACGATACCTTTGTCGCCCGTTGCCGCGACGCCGGCATGCTGGTTCAGACCGATGCGCTGCAGATGTTGCTTACCGCTCAGGCACTGCAATCGTTTCCGCTGCCGAAAGCAAAAGCCGTGGCGCTCTTCAGTGGTTCGGGCGGGGCCGGTGCGCTGGCCACGGATGCGCTTAGCGACCATGGATTGACGCTTGCCGAATTGTCATCCGAAACGAAGCATGCGTTGTCGGCGTTCCTGCCGCCCGCCCACCTGCAACTGCCTTATGACATCGGCGCGGTTGTCGTCGGACCCGGCAAGGGACGGCCGGACCTCTTCGAAGCCTCGATGGAACCCATCGTGATGGACCCGGCCGTCGGCATTGGGATTTACGTGATGACGCCGCAATTTTCCATGGTCGACATCGCGCGAATCTGTACTGGGCTCGGACGCAGGCACGGCAAGCCGTTCATGGTCGTGAACAGCGCAAGCGGCATTACCGAAGCGATGCGTCTGGAACTGATCCGGCTCGGGGTTCCGTTCTTTCCGAATGTTCAGGAAGCGCTGCTGACCGTTAAGGACATGCTCGCGTTTGCCGCGCATGTCGATGTCGCCGAGCCCGTCGTGCCAGCTGCTCCCGCCGGGCTCGCCGACGTCCTCGCAACGCTTCAGGAAGGCATACTGCCGGAGAAGGAAGCGAAGCGGCTGCTGGCATCAGCGGGCATCCCGGTCGCGCAAGGCGAGTTGGCGAGCGACGCAACCCAGGCTGTTCGCATCGCCGACGCGATCGGCTACCCGGTCGTGATGAAAATCGTGGCCGAAGGCGTCACGCATAAAAGTGACATCGGCGGTGTGAAGCTGGATCTGGCCGATGCAGGCGCAGTCCGCGATGCGTTCGCGCAGATTGCTCTGGCCGCCGAAAAAATTCCGCATGCCAGGTTTCTGGGCTGCCTCGTGCAACCGATGATCCGCGGCGACGTCGAGTTGATGATCGGTACGCTGCACGACCCGCAGTATGGTCCGTTCGTTCTGGTCGGAACCGGGGGGACGCTGGTCGAACTCCTGAAGGACACGCAACTGCTTCGCGCGCCCACGACTGCCCAGGCGGCTGAACAGGCCTTGCGTGCCCTGCGGATGTTCCCCCTGCTGGACGGCTACCGTGGCAGGACACCGGCCGACGTGCCTGCCATCGCGCGCATCGTCGAGAAAGTCTCGATGCTGGCTGCGATGCTGGGACCGCGCTTGCCGGAGCTCGACATCAATCCATTGCGGGTCGACGGCGACCGGGTGGCTGCCGTCGATGCGCGAGCGCGCTGGCTCCCCTGACTCGCGGGCGACACGGCGCCGGCAAACGACGGTTGATTCGCACCTCGCAACCGTCGTGAGCTGACCGAGCCAAGACGTTCGATAACAGTCCGACACCCACCCACCTGACTCACCCAGCCTGCCACAACGGCGCGCCGGCATCGATCTCCGTCAACGCTGACGGATAGCAGATCCAATTATTTAGTACATCTATAAAACTGCCATTCTTTTAACGTCGTAACTAAAAACATCCTCAACAACCATAGAGCGTAAAAAAATGAAAAAGAGCCTTCTCGCACTGGTCGCGCTGAGTGCTTTCACCAGCACCGCGCATTCGCAAAGCAACGTGACCCTTTACGGTATCGCCGATTCCGGGATTACCTACACTAACAATCAAAACGGTCACTCGGCGTGGCAGGCGACCAGCGGCAACGTTCAAGGCGCGCGCTTCGGTCTGCTGGGAATGGAAGATCTCGGCGGCGGCAATCAAGCCGTGTTTCGCCTCGAAAACGGCTTCAATATCGAATCGGGCGCGCTCGGGCAAGGCGGTCGCATGTTCGGTCGCCAGGCGTACGTAGGTTTCGCAAACAGCACCTATGGAACATTCACCATGGGCCGCCAGTACAATCCGATGCAGGATTTCGTGGCGCCGCTCGCTGTCGCCGGAAGCCTTTCGTTGACGCAATACGGCCTGCACCCGCTCGATAACGACAACATCAACAATACCTACCGTACCAACAATACGGTGAAGTACACGTCGCCCAACCTCGCCGGATTTCAGGCGGGTGCGCTTTACGGCTTCTCGAATTCCACCAATTTCGCGGATAACCGTAGCTGGAGTATCGGTGCCAGCTATGCGCACGGTCCGCTGCAGGTCGCGGCTGCCTACGTGCGGCTGAGCAATCCAGCGCTCAACACGACAGGCGCGATAGCGTCGGATAACTATTACTCGCCGGCGTATCTGAAAAGCGCCACCAGCGTTCAAATGTGGGGGGCGGGAGCAAACTATGCGATCGGCCATGCCACCTTCGGATTGCTGTACACCGGCTCGCTGTTCGGCAATACAACCGGTTCGCTGTTTCAGGGAACGGCGAACGGCTCTCTGCGTTTCAACAACTATGAAGGCGGTTTCCGGTATGCGTTCACTCCCGCGTTGAATTTCGCGCTCGGGGAAACGTACACGCAGGTCAGCCAGAACTCCGAATCGGGACACTATCTGCAAACCAGCGTGGGCATGCAGTATTTCCTGTCCAAGCGTACCGACCTGTATGCCAATCTGGTCTATCAAACGACTTCCAACAACCTGCACGCGTGGATTCAGGGGGTCGGTTCCGCATCGAGTACGACCGCCCAGGTCGTCGGCATCGTGGGTATGCGGCACCGGTTCTAACGCCGTTCCGGCGACGCTCTGCTGACACGTGTGCCGGCACCGCCGGCCATCCACAGGCTATCGCTCTCCATGCAAAGATTTCAGGACATTCCCGCACCATGACACCCCTCGTTACTCTCGACCGGCACGGCGACATCGCGTTGCTGCGCATCGATAACCCGCCGGTCAATGCGCTGTCCCCGGCCGTGGTGAGCGGCCTTGCCGAAGCGATCTCGGCTTTCGAAACCGACCGCAGCTTCAAGGCGCTGATGATCTACTGCGCGGGACGCACCTTCGTGGCCGGCGGCGATATCTCGTCGTTCGACTCGCCGGATTTCTCCACCGCACCCTATAACGGGGCGCTCGCGAAGCTCGAAGCACTCGATCGCCCGGTCATTGCCGCACTGCATGGCACCGTGCTCGGCGGCGGTCTGGAACTCGCACTGGCCTGTCACTATCGGGTGGCCAAGCCCGACACCCGGCTAGGTCTACCGGAAGTCAAGCTAGGGCTCCTGCCCGGCTCGCTCGGCACACAGCGCCTGCCGCGCCTCGTCGGCGTAGAGCTGGCGCTGGAAATGATCTCGAGCGGTCGCGCTATCGACGCGACGCAGGCCCTGAAGATCGGCCTTATCGACGAGCTTGGCGAGGAGACGCCGCTGGAAGCAGGCATAGCGTTCACCGCGGCGTTGCTCGCGCGTGGCGTCGAACCGCGCCGTATCAGCGAGCGAGCCGTGTGCATCGAAACGCTTCCGGCCGGCTTCTTCGATCAGGCGTTAGCCGACGCCGCGCGCAACAAGCCTTTCTATCCGTCCGAACGCAATATCGTGCTGGCGGTCCAGGCATCGACGTTGCCTTTCTCCGAAGGCGAGGCAGTCGAGGCGCGCCTGTTCGACGCACTGCTTGCTTCGCCGCAATCGAAAGCAATGCGCCACCTGTTCTTTGCACAACGAATGGCATCCAGAATTCCCGGCTTGCTCCGCGATACGGATATCCGGCCGGTCCGTTCTGTCGGGGTGCTCGGCGCCGGCACCATGGGCACCGGCATCGCAATCAACTTCGTAAACGCCGGTATTCCGACTGTGCTTGTCGAGGCTTCGCAGGCCGCCCTCGATCGCGGACTCGGGATGATCCGCGCCAATTACGAAGCCAGCGCGGCTAAAGGACGGATCACGGTCGACGAGCTCGACCGCCGCATGGCGCTGCTGCGCGGCTCGGTGGTCGATACCGTGCTCGCTGACTGCGATCTCGTGATTGAAGCCGTGTTCGAAAACATGGCCCTGAAGAAGCAGGTTTGCGCGCGACTAGGTGCGATCTGCCGGCCCGGCGCCATCATCGCAACCAACACCTCGACGCTGGACGTCGACCAGTTGGCCGAAGCCAGCGGTCGCCCGGCGGACGTGGTCGGCATGCATTTCTTCAGTCCTGCTAACGTCATGCGCCTGCTGGAAGTGGTTCGCGGCGCCGCGACGGCACCCGACGTACTCGCGACCGTGATGCAACTCGCCCGCACGATCGGCAAGGTGGCTGTGGTCTCCGGTGTTTGCTATGGCTTTATCGGCAATCGCATGGCGGAGGTCTATCTGCGCGAAGCCGAATTCCTGATGATGGAAGGCGCGAGCCCTCAGCAGATCGACCGCGCGGTCGAGAGAGTCGGCATGGCAATGGGCCCCTGCCGAATGCTCGATATGGCGGGCATCGACGTGGGCGCAAAAACCGTCATCGAACGCGGCAAGGCCGGCGGACTGCCGCCCGACAGCAGTTACCGGGCGGTGGTTCAGCGCATGTTCGAGCTCGGGCGCTTCGGCCAGAAAACCGGCTCGGGTTACTACCGCTATGAAGGACGCAAAGCCGTTCCCGATCCGGAGACTGCCCGTATCGCCGCGGAAATCGCCTCGCTGCACGGCATTTCGCGCCGCCCGGAAATCAGCGATCAGGAGATCTTCGAGCGTCTTATGTATCCCCTTTTCAACGAGGGTGCCCGCATTCTGGAGGAAGGGATCTCCTATCGTCCGGGCGATATCGACATTGTCTGGACCGCCGGATACGGCTTCCCCGATCACCTCGGCGGTCCTATCCATATGGCAGATGCTATCGGACTGCCTGCAATCGTCGAACGGATGGCGCACTACGCGACGCGCGACGACAATCCGTACGGCTACTGGAGCGTTTCACCGCTGCTGGCGGCGTTAGCCGGCGAAGGTAAGCGGCTGTCCGATTGGCGACAGGCCTGAGGCCCGCACCGTCCAATCGAAATAACACACGCTGAACAACTTCGGATCCGCCATGAAAGAAGCCGTTATCGTCTCCACAGCTCGAACCGCCATCGGTCGTGCCTATAAGGGAGCACTCAATAATACGAAGTCACCTACGATGCTGGGGCACGTAATTTCGCACGCGGTGCAACGCGCCGGCGTCGAAGGCGGCGAAATCGAGGACAGCGTTATCGGCTGCGTGCTTTCAGCCGGCACGGCAGGCATGAATCTCGCGCGCAATGCGGTATTGGCGGCCGGATTGCCGACCAGCGTCTCAGGCCAGACAATCGACCGGCAATGTGCGTCGGGCTTGATGGCAATCGCCACCGCGGCCAAGCAGGTCGTTGTAGATGGGATGAACGTGGTGGTGGCCGGCGGACACGAGAACATCACTGCCGTTCAGGATACCTACTTTGATTGGGTCACGAGGGAACAGGACCCGACGGTGCTCGCACGAGCCGCCCATGCTTATATGCCGATGCTGCGGACGGCGGAACATGTCGCAAAAAAATACCGCATTACTCGCGAGGCGCAGGACCAGTACGCTCTGGCGTCGCAACAGCGCACCGCCGCCGCGCAGCGTGCCGGCCGCTTCGACGACGAAATCGTGCCGTTCCGGACCAGCACCGCCACGGTCGACAGGAACAGCGGCTGCGTATCGTACCGGGACATCACTTTTGAGCGCGACGAGGGCAACCGGCCGGACACGTCGATCGAAGGACTCGCCGCGCTCAAACCGGTACTGACGGACGGCGTGATAACCGCGGGCAACGCGAGTCAGCTTTCCGACGGCGCGTCGGCTTGCGTGATCATGGAGCGATCCCTCGTCGAACGCCGCGGTCTTACCCCGCTGGGCATATACCGCGGTATGGCCGTTGCCGGCTGCGCGCCCGAAGAAATGGGTATTGGGCCGGTCTACGCGATTCCTAAACTGTTGAAGCAGCACGGCCTGAAAGTGGACGACATCGGCCTCTGGGAACTCAACGAAGCTTTTGCCTGCCAGGCGCTCTATTGCCGCGATCGTCTCGGCATCGATCCAGACAGATACAACGTCGACGGCGGCGGCATATCGATCGGACATCCGTATGGAATGACCGGGGCTCGCCTCGTAGGTCATGCACTGATCGAAGGCAAACGCCGGGCCGCGAAGTATGTCGTGGTGACCATGTGCGTAGGCGGCGGCATGGGTGCTGCCGCCTTATTCGAAATCACCTGATAGGTCGCCCGGGGATATCAACGTGAGTACTGTCAGCCCCGTGTCGATCGAGAGCTTCTTCGACCCGGATACATGCACGATCAGCTACCTTGTGGTCGAGGCCCAGACACTGGAATGTGCTGTCATCGACAGCGTTCTCGACTTCGATCCGAAGTCGGGCCGGACGCATACGGCAAGCGCTGACAGGATCGTCGCCCGGATTGTCGAACTGAACGCAACGGTACGATGGATTATGGAAACCCATGTCCACGCTGACCATCTTTCCGCGGCCGCCTACGTCAAGGCAAAACTCGGCGGCGACACCGCAATCGGTGCGGACGTCGCAAACGTGCAGGACGTGTTCGGCAAGCTGTTCAACGACGGCGCCGCGCTCGCGCGCGACGGTAGCCAGTTCGATCGCCTGCTCCACGACGACGAGACGGTTGCGATCGGGAAGTTCACGCTGCGAGCCATGCACACGCCCGGTCACACGCCCGCTTGTATGACCTATGTCCTGAGCGATGGATCAAACACAGTCGCTTTCGTCGGCGACACCCTGTTCATGCCCGACTATGGGACCGCACGCTGCGATTTTCCGGGTGGCGATGCCCGCACCCTGTATCGCTCGATCACCAAAGTGCTGAGCTTGCCGCCGGATACGAAACTGTACATGTGTCACGACTACCAGCCGAATGGCCGCTCGATGCAATTCGTCGCTACGGTCGCCGAACAGCTCGAATGCAATATCCACGTCAGGACCGGAATTAGTGAAGACGCGTTCGTGGCAATGCGTACCGCCCGTGATTCGACACTGGAGATGCCGACGCTGATGCTGCCGTCGGTACAGGTCAATATGCGCGCTGGATCGATGCCGGAGCCAGAAGAAAATGGCGTGTCTTACATTAAGATTCCGCTCAACGCGCTTTGAGCGCAATGGTTCGAAATAGAAGCATCCGGAGAATTGAATGGAACTGAACAAGCCTGTGGGGCAATTGGGCACCGCCTCGAAAGCGGCACACGACGCACTGGAGATCACCCGACACGACGTTGTTATCGTCGGAGCCGGCGCGGCCGGAACCGCGGTTGCCGCGAGCCTGCTTGCCCGCGATCGCGGCCTCGACATCGCCGTGATCGAGCCCGCCGATGCTCACTACTATCAACCGGGATGGACCATGGTCGGGGCCGGGATTTTCCAGGCCGAGAGCACGGTCCGCAAAATGCAAGAAGTGTTGCCCCGGGATCTGAACTGGATCAAAGCTTCCGTGACGGCGTTCGACCCGGAGAACGATCGGGTCATTCTCGAAGGACAGCGGGCTATCAAATACCAACAGCTGGTTGTTTGCCCCGGCCTGAAACTCGACTGGGATGCAATCCCCGGCTTGTCGGAAAGCTTGGGGCGCAATGGCGTGACGTCGAACTATCGATACGATCTCGCCCCCTACACTTGGCAACTCGTGCGTGAGCTAAAAAGCGGCCGCGCGCTGTTCACCCAGCCGCCGATGCCGATCAAATGCGCCGGCGCGCCGCAAAAAGCGATGTATTTGTCTTCGGACCACTGGCAACGGACAGGTCGACTCGGTCAGATAGACGTGCAGTTTTGTAACGGGGGCGATGCCTTGTTCGGTGTCCCGGCCTATGTTCCTGCTCTGATGGAATACGTTCGACGCTATGACATCGAACTGAACTTCCGCTTCAATTTATGCGCTATCGACGGGCCGCGAAAACTCGCGACGTTCAATCGCAAGCTCGACGACGGCACCACCGAAACGGTCACCCGCGAATTCGACATGCTTCACGCGGTGCCGCCGCAAAAGGCACCGGACTTTATCCGCAATAGTCCATTGGCCGATCAGACGGGGTGGATCGATGTGGACCCCGGCACGTTACGCCATCGGACTTATTCGAATATCTTCGCGCTCGGCGATGCCGCGAACACCACCAATGCGAAGACCGCGGCCGCTGCGCGCAAGCAGGCGCCGGTCGTCGCGCACAATCTCCTTGTCGCACTGGGGAAAGCCGAGAATCACGCGGAGTACAACGGTTATGGATCGTGTCCGTTGACGGTCGAGCGCGGCAGGATCGTGCTCGCAGAATTCCTCTATAGCGGGAAAGTTTCGCCTACGTTTCCGAAGTGGTTGATCGACGGGCAGCGACCTTCGCGTCTTGCGTGGCTGCTAAAAGAGCGCATTCTCCCGCCGCTTTACTGGAACGCGATGCTCAAAGGACGGGAGTGGTTGGCGAAGCCGAAGCTGATTCGATAGTTTGGTTAAGCAACGTTGGTTACGGACATCTCAAACAAGCTTCAATGTCCAATCCCCCGTTCTAGAATCCATCTTTCGCTATCGGTGGAGTTGCCCCTGTAACTCAGGACACTTGGACACCGTTAGGTTGATGATTCCGCAGCACGCCTGAACTCGCGAAGCGAGCGGTATTTCAGGGCTTTATGCGGATGGCGCTCATTGTAGTGTTCAAACTGTTGATTTTCACCAAGTCTTAACCCACCGGGGATGCGGACATTTTCCTGGACTGATTTACGTCGTTAGCCCGAGGCTTTCACGGTACTCGATGGGGCTGAGATAGCCAAGCGAGCCCTTGATCCGTTTCTCGTTGTACCAGCGAATGTAGGCGTTCAGTACCTCAACGAACTCCGCGATGGTCGTCGAACGCCAGTCTCCTGGATAGAACATCTCGGTCTTCAGCCTGCCGAAGAATCCCTCACAGGCCGCGTTGTCCGGCGAGCAGGCTTTACGCGACATGGATCGGACCAGATTAGCTTTTGCAACCCGCGATAGCCAGTCAGGCCAACGGTAGTGGCCACCCCGATCGGAATGCACGATCGGCGTCTCATCGTCCCCGGTTACGGTCTCGATAGCCGCATCTAACATGGTATTCACGAGCTCTGCGTCGGGGCTTGTGCCAATCGTCCAGCTGACTACCATGCCATCGAAGCAGTCGATCATGGGTGATAGATATACCTTTCCCGCGGGAATCTGGAATTCGGAGATATCCGTGACCCACTTTTCGTTCGGGGCGTCAGCGTGGAAATCGCGATTGATGATGTTATCTGGCGCTGGGCTGATTTCTCCGATATAAGAACGATATCGGCGACGCCTCGGCCTGGCCGCGTGGCGGCCGCCCTGTTTCATAAGGCGACGCACGACTTTCTCCGATAGAAGCACCCGTTGTCGGCTGAGCGCTGCCTGCACTCGACGATAGCCGTAGGATCGGTGATTGTCCTCGAAGATCTCAGCAACGGTACAACGGACCTCTGCATATTTGTCGGCAAGCCGTATGGACGACCGATGGTAGAAATAGGAGCTGCGCGCCAGGTCCAACCGCGCAAGCAGCTCAGCCAAACCGTATTCTTCTCTCAGGGCGTCAACCAGCGTCGTTTTCTCCCGATTGCTCAGGAGTGGCAGGTCGACGCCCAGGTCTTTTTTTATGAGTTCATTCGCCTTCTTTAGCAGGTCGTGTTCAAGCTGGAGAGGGGATGCGGACAAAATCTTGGACTACCTGGAGGTAGTCCGTTTACTCATACGATGAGCGCATTCGAGCAGTTCGGCTGTATCTGAAGTTAGGCAAGCGCATCAGGGCGACCATCAGGCAACTGGGTTACCCGACAAAGAATTCGCTGAAGGCCTAGCACCGCGAATACGAACAGTGTCACGATTTGCGAGCCGGCTATGTTTGTGTTGCGCCAAGGTATTCAGCCGCACGTGACGTCATCGCAAACATCTTCGAGCTCAATTACCGCTGCTACGGCTATCGCCGGATCCGCGCAGCACTAGGCAGGCACCAGGTATTCATCTCGGAGAAGGTCGTGCGACGTTTAATGCGGCAGGAAGGTCTGACTGCTGCTACAACCAGACGACGCCGCTACGGCTCCTATCGTGGAGAAATCAGCCCCGCGCCAGAGAATCTCATCAATCGCGATTTCCATGCGGCCGCTCCTAATCAGAAATGGCTTACCGACATCACCGAATTCGAGATCCCGACGGGCAAGGTCCATCTGTCGCCGCTGATCGACTGCTTCGACGGTCTTGTCGTGAGCTGGACGATCGGCACGCGGCCAGATGCTGAACTCGTCAATACCATGCTGGATTCGGCCATCGCGTTGACCGCTGATGGTGATGATCGGCCGGTGATCCACTCCGATCGCGGTGCGCACTATCGTTGGCCGGGATGGTTATCGCGGATGCGCGATGCCAGACTTGTTCGCTCCATGTCACGCAAAGGATGCTCACTTGATAACGCGGCCCGTGAAGGTTTCTTCGGCCGGCTCAAAACGGAACTGTTCTATCCTCGTGACTGGCTGCGACCGTTGATGACTTCATTAAAGTCCTTGCCTCGTATATCCGCCGGTACAACGCGACCCGGATCATGGTCCCGCTCGGCTCCCCGCCGTGAATTCGGCACACAACTTGTGCGGGGGCGCCCACCGAGGCAGACAGTATCGTTGCTGCTCAATCAGCGAGTTCTTGCCGGCCTGTCTCGTGGGGAACAGCCCGAACAGGATCGACTTTGTATCCATCGCGATCTTGCCGGCGGTCGAAATAGCTCCCGCCGTCATCGAAGCGGAAGCGGTAGATGTTGAAACAAGGAAACGCACAACACTGAGATTGCAGCGATGCGCTAAACGGACGGCCACACCCAGGCGACGTTCACAATGGCGAAGCTGGATGAGTTCGTTGCCTGCCTCCCCCCTTGCGCCAGATTCGCATCTGACTGAACGACGTGCTAAAGCGTATGGACTCGGTCTTCGCACACATCTACGATGTGTGACGCGAAGGCCGTCCGTTCTCGCAACTTTCTGGCGCAAAGGCCCACCGAGCTTTACTCGACAACCCGTTCCCCTTCGGCTGATACCGCTTCGCTAGTGACCTCCGATGATGCCGAGCATGCCGTCTCACCGGACGAGAGGAACGCATCGTCGCCTGGTATGGCTGGGCAGTCGATGCCGAAGTTTGTCGAGTTAATTGATAAGGATAGCTATAGTTTTACGGCCGGGTGGTCTACGTTCATCAACTTGACGAAACCGTTGAACGTCGCTGCGACATCGATAGCTTGACCAAAAAGCCTGAATACCCAAACAATCATGGCATCCATGCATATCACGCTGCTGCGGCCTGCTTCCGGGCGGCTTCCAGCTCGCGTACGAGTGGCAAGACCTTTTCGCCGAAGTACTCAACCTCCTCGATAACATGCAGGAACCCGGCTAGCACAAGATCAACACCCACCGACTTGAGCTCGACGATCCGTTCCGCGATCTGCTGCGGTGTTCCGATCAGATTGGTGCGAAAGCCGTCGTTGTATTGCACCAGATCCTCGAAGGTCGACTTTGCCCAGTTGCCCTCCTTTTCGGGCGACGCGTTGCCGGCCTGCTTCACGGCGTCGCCGAATGCGTGCACAGCTTCCACATGGGCATGCCTGATGATGTCGTCGAGCAGCGCTTTCGCCTCTTCCTCGGTATCCCGCGCAATCACGAAGGCGTTTACGCCAATCTTGACCTTGTGATTGGTTTTGGCGGCCTTTTCGCGGATATCGTCGATCTGCTCCTTCAGACCTTCAGGCGTATTGCCGTTCGTGAAGTACCAGTCAGATACGCTTGCCGCATTATCTCGCGCGGCGCGCGAACTGCCGCCCTGGAAAATCTCAGGGTGAGGCTTCTGCACAGGCTTCGGGCTCAGCGTATAGTTGTTGAAGCGATAGAAATCGCCACGATACGTGAAGTTGTCCTGCGTCCAGATGCCCTTGAGCGCTTCAATGAGCTCCCTGGAGCGGCGATAGCGCTCGTCGTGTTCGAGCCATGGCTCACCGATCGCGGTGAACTCGCCCTTGAACCAGCCGCTCACGACATTGATCGCGATACGCCCATTCGAGATGTGATCGATGGTGGCGATCTGCTTGGCCACCACTGCGGGATTCCACGGGCCCGGCAGGATCGCCGCGATGAGCTTCAGCCTGGTCGTTACCTGCAAGAGCGCCTGACTGAACGACACCGGTTCGTGCTGATATTCTGCGCCATAGCCGGCCGTGAAGCGAATCTGGCTCAGTGCATAGTCGAAGCCCGCTCGCTCGGCGGTCTGCGCGAGACGCACGTTATAGTCGAGGCTCCAGTCGGTACGTTGCTCAATAGTGCTAACGACGAGACCGCCGCTGACGTTCGGTACCCAGTAGGCGAATTTGATGGCGTCGTCGGCCGATTGTGTCGAGAGAGTCATGAAATAATCCTGATAGTGAGGGTTGCAAACCACATGGTCAGCGCGTGTGCCGCGCCCACCTCATCCAGTTGATGGCATGTCGCGCCGCCTAGATTCTCAGCAGCCGTTCTGCGTTACGCTGCAGCAGCCGTTCAAGCAGATCGTCGCGGATGCCGAGCCGGAGGAAATCTTCGATGCTCTGCCCGATCGGCCGGAATGGATAGGAGGAACCGAACAGCAACTGGTCGCCGAGAAATCCATTCGCCGCCTCCACGTAGGCCGAGCTACCCGCAACGAACAAGTACATGTCCGGCACCAGAAATACATTCGGATAACGAAATGCCAGCCCTATCGCCTGCTGAACGTTCGGCCAGAAACCGTGGTAGCAGACGATCTGCAACTGCGGGAAGGCACGAGCCACGGCCGCGACCGGCGCCGGATCATTGAATCGCGGATCGGGCGTGGTCGGCCCCGTCATCAGGAAGACCGGCACTCCCAGTTCGCTGCATCGCTCATAGACCGGGAAATAGATTGGGTCATCCGCGAAGCGGGCTGGTTCGCCGAAGCCGGGCTCGATATTGATGCCCGCAAAACCGAGCGTACCAATTGCGCGATCGATTTCCGCAAGCGCGACCTCATGGCCCTGCAAGACTGGATCCACCGCGCCGATGCCGATCAACGCTTCGTGGCCATGCACTGCCTGATGAATCAAATCGTTGGGCAGATGCTGCGAAGGGGTATGGCGGCCGACGACGACCGCCCGTTTGAGCCTTGCCTGATGGACTTCACGCAGGAAGCCCTCGGGCGTGCGCGAACCAGCATGGTGCTCCAGACTGCCGCGCGTGCCGACACGCCCGTTCAGCCACTTCGCCGTCTCGTTTTCGGCGGAGCCAGGCGTCCTGCCGAAAAAGTCATGCAGCCATGCCGGTCGGCAGCGCATGTCGATAACCCGGTGGTCCCAGTGCGATGCTGTCAATACCGATTCGATGCGCTCGCTCATTTCGCGTACTCCGCAGAACCGTCGGTCGTCGCGCTGCCGGCCAAGGTGCTGGTGTCGAATGGTCCGCCGGTAAACTGTCCGCCGCTCGTTACCGGCTGCTTACCTGGCAGCAGCGGGAACACCAGCTCCGCAAAGCGGATTGCCTCTTCAAGATGGGGATAGCCCGACAGCACAAAACGGTCGACGCCAAGATCCACATATTCCTTGAGCCGCTGCGCCACGATATGCGGATCGCCAACAAGCGCCGTACCGGCACCGCCTCTGGCGAGCCCCACCCCGGCCCACAGGTTCGGGCTGACCTCAAGCCCGTCGCGGCGCCCGTTGTGCAGGGCCGCCATGCGCCGCTGCCCGACCGAATCCATGCTGGCGTAACGTTCCTGGATGCGCGCGATGGTTTCGTCGTCGAGGTAGCGGATCAGGTCATTGGCAGCCGCCCAGGCTTCCTCGGTGGTTTCGCGCACGATCACATGCAAGCGCACGCCAAAGCGAACCGTGCGCCCCAACGCCTGCGCGCGCCGCCGCACGTCTGCGATTTTCTCAGCCACGGCCGCCGGCGGTTCGCCCCACGTCAGATAGACATCGACATGTTCAGCGGCCAGCGCATGCGCGGCAGGCGAGGACCCGCCGAAATATAGCGGTGGATGCGGGTGCTGTACGCCCGGAAAGAAATTGCGGGCGTCGATCACCTTGTGATGCTTGCCTTCGAAATCGACACGCTCGCCAGCCAGCAGCTTGCGCCAGATCGTCAGATACTCGGCGGCCGCCTCGTATCGTTCGCCGTGGCTCAGGAACACGCCATCCGCAGCCAGTTCCGCCGCGTCACCGCCAGGCACCACGTTGAGCAACAGACGTCCGCGGCTGGCTGCATCGAGCGTGGCGGTTGCGCGTGCCGCCGCGGTCGGCCCGCCCAGCGAGGTGCGCAGTGCTACCAGAAACTTGAGACGCTTGGTGATCGGCACCATGCTTGTGGCCACGACCCAAGGATCGAGACAGCCGCTGCCTGTGGGAATCAATACCCCATCGTAGCCGCGATTGTCAGCCGCCACCGCGATCTCCCCGAGATAGTCCATGCTCGGCGGCCTGCCGAAATCGGACGTGCCGAGATAACGCGTGTCGCCGGAGGTCGGCAAAAACCAGAAAATTTCCAAACTCATGCTGAATCCTCTTTGATGGCAGGCGCGTCGGCTGCCGCTCTGCGACGCGATGTACCGATGCCGCCCGTCCGCATCAGCCGGGCGCGCACAATATTCCGGCTGATCCCTAGCACGCGCGCGGTTTCGCTCTGGCTTTGACGGCAATACTGGAACACCTCGTCAAAAACACTGTCTTCGATCAGTTGATGCAACTGATCGGGCCTCTCTTCGCACAGCCGCCGCACGGCAAGCCGCAACGCCTGCTGTCCTGAGGCGGGTATGGCGTCGGCATTCCGCTCCACGTGCAGACAGGTCTGGTGTGCGGGAAAACGCAGATCGGTCGTGTCAATCTCGCCACCGCCCGACATCAGCAGCGTGCGGTGCACGACATTCTCAAGTTCGCGGACGTTGCCCTGCCAGGGATAGGCCTTGAGCGCCTGCTCTGCCTCGGACGTCAGCGCCGCGCCGCTGTAGTTAAGCTGACGGCTGTACTCTTTGATGAAATAGCGTGCGATCGGCACAATATCTCCCGACCGCTCACTCAGTGGCAGCGTCTCCAGGTTGACGACATTGAGGTGGTAATACAGATCCGTGCGAAACTGCCCTGTGGTAATCCGCTCGGTAAACCGCCTGGTGGTCGACGCCACGATCCGCACATCAACTGCAATGCCCTGCTGGCCGCCCAAGCGGGTCACTTCCCGGCCCTTCAGGGCCCGGAGCAACCTGGTCTGGACGAGCGGCGGCAGATCGTCAATCTCATCAAGAAACAGCGTGCCGCCGTTGGCCTGCTCGAGGCGTCCGACCTGGCTTCCAAAGGCGCCGGCGAACGCGCCGCTCTCGTGGCCGAACAGTTCGATTTCCACCTGGGCCTCGGAAAACGCCCCGCAGCTCACCGTCAGGAACGGCGCATGACGACGCAGACTGAGGCTGTGAATATAACGCGCGATCAATTCCTTACCGGTGCCCGTCTCGCCGCTGATCAGCACACTCGCGTCGCTGGGCGCGACGTGCTCGATTTCGGCAAGCAGCGCCCTTGACTGCGGATCCTCGAAGATCCAGTCCTCCGGCACCGCCTCCGTTTCGGCCGTCCCCGGCCAACGCGACAGGACTTGCATGGCAAACGCTCACGAATAAAACGAGGGTTCTGGCAATGTGTCGTTCACTGCCCAATCGCCCAGTTCCTGCAGTTTGTAATCGACCGGATCGTGCAGCGTCTGCGTGCGCAGGTTGCGCCAGAAGCGGTCGAGCCGTAACGCGCCGTGCGTTGCGCGCGCGCCAGCCACATCGAACAGCCGGCTGCTGAGATCGAGGCCGTTGCGCGTCGCAGCCACTTTGGCTGTCGCGATCGCCACAGCCACGCGGCCACGCGCCGCCTCGTCAACTGCCTCGCCGCGAGCCCAGGCGTCGTCGAAGCGACGGACTGCCTGCTGAAGCAGCAGCCGCACGCTTTCCAGACCCACCCAGAACTCGCCGTAATGGCGCAGCGTATGGGGATCTTTGCTGGCCTCTTTCGCCGGCGACTTGAACCAGGGGCGGGATTCGTTCAGCGTGTAGTGCTTCGCCTCCTCGAATGCTCCCTCGGCGATGCCGAGAAACATATGGACGAAGATCAACTGGGCGAGCAAAGGGCGCAGACACGCAAACGGCGTACTCAGCGGGCCGGGGTCGAGCAGCAACTCGCTTTCTTCCACGCGCACCTTCTCGAACAACGCGCTACCGCTGTCCGTCTGGCGCTGACCGAAGCAGTTCCAGTCGTGGTATAGCGTGACGCCGGTGCGCGAGGTCGGTATCGCACCGATCAGTAACTTGCCGCTTTGCGCATGCAGGCCGGACGCCACCAGCATTTCCGAATCCAGCGCACCCGAGCAAAAGCTCTTTTTCCCCGAGAACTCGTACCAGTCGCCGAACTGCTGGACCAGCGTCCGCGTATCGAGCGGATTGAGCGCATTGCCCCAGAACCAGTTCTTCTGCGCGGTCTGCTCGAACCACGGCTCCCACTGGTCCGGACGCCCGAACTGACGAACGGTCGCCAGCAATAGATGATGAAAGCCGAACACGTGTGCGATCGAGCTGTCGGCCCGCGCAAAGGCTCGGACCACATCCAGCGTCGCCTCCCAACTCGCGCCCTGGCCACCGTACTGGCGCGGAATGGACAGCGCGAGTAGACCGCTACCCCGGATTGAGTCGCGTTCGGCTTTGGGCGTGCCGCCCGTCTGATCGCGTTCGATGGCGCTTGAAGCGAAACCCTGCGTCAGTTCGCGCACCAGGTGCGCATGCGACGATGGCAAAAAATCGATTTGTGCGGACATGAGCGGTCGATCCTCGTGCATTAGGCGGCGAGTGGCCCGGTCGTGCGAAAACAAGCGGCGGGAAACAGTCCCTGGATCACAGGCAAAGCCTGACCGACGACCAGCTCGATCCGCGACTTCAGCGCGGCATCTGTGATGTCGTAATCTGTGAAATCGTCCGGCGTGGCATAGACGCCCGTCGGCAAGACCAGCGACTGGAAGAAGCTGAACAAGGGCCGCAGTTGATGATCCACCACCAACGCATGCCGCTGGCTTCCGCCAGTTGCTGCGATGAACACAGGCTTTCCGGCAAGCGCGTCGATGCCGATCAGGTCGAACAAATGCTTGAACAATCCGGGAATCGAGCCGCGGTACACCGGAGCGCCGACCAGCAAGACGTCGGCCTGCTCGATCGCACGCAGCGCTTCTTCGACATCGCCTGAGAGGTGTTCGCGCGACAGCGCCGCGCCAATATCCGTGGCGATGTCGGCTAGCGCGATCACCCTGGTGCGAACCGGTAGTACCTGTTCAAGTCCAGTGGCTAGCGCGCCCAGCACGACATCGGTGCGCGAGGGACGAAAGGGGCTGCCGCTCACGACAACCAGATTAATGACAGAAGACATGACACAGGCACCCGGTAAGTGATGCCGCATCCGCCTCTCGCTAACGTGACGGCGCTCGTCGCGCACGGGTTCTGCCACGAGATGGCCAGCGGCACATGGGCGAAACGATGTTGCTTGAGCAACACCTGCTGGAAAATCAGCAATCGCCCGACGCCTGTCAGTGTATGAAGGGGCTCCTCGCCACCCTACCAATTGTTTCCCGAATACTTATGCAAATTTTGAATATGTCGCAAATCCTTGTTTTTTATCTCTATTTCGCATTCCCAGAAAATATCCCCCGGAAATTGGGCAGCGCCGGATGTTTCGCGCCTGCTTCGCCAGAAACAGGCCATCCCAAAACTGCTGACAGGGAAACAAGGGACATCAGACATAGACGAGACCGTGTGGAAACTGAGGACGTATTTCCAGGAGACCCCATGGGCTGGAGCATGGGAGCGAGGTGGGATCTGTCCACTGGGAGATGCTGGGCTGCTGCCTGACCAGGCCAAGGATTTTCAGTTCCCACGCCAATATGACGTCCAACTGGGAGGGCTGTCAGGTTTATCGTGTGCAGGAAACCTGTCAAGCTAGAGAGTTGGCGGCGATTGCGACAGATGGCGGTCTTGCGCATACGGTCTCGACCGTACTGACTGGTACGCTGTCACGCTTCAATTGCGCTACTACCCGATACCGTCGAGCCGATTGCCTCCGCGACGCTGCGGAAAAGTCGCCTTGCCTGAGCATCGGTTTCCGCAGTGTACAAAACGACGTCACGCGCAGGCAACGGCGGCAATCCGAAGCGCCGGCCCACGTCGACCACGTCGGCCGGCGCCACGCGCAGCCCGAGCGCCGCGACCGCGACGCCCGCCGAGACCGCCGCGCCGATCGTCGCCACACCGCCGCCCAAAAAAACTTCCGTCCACGCGATACCGGCTTCGTCGAGCGCGTCGATCGCCATCCTGCGCACGCTGCAAGGTTCAGGTTGCGTCGCCAGCCTCATAGGCTGCGCCGGATCATGCTCGAAATCGCGCGCGGCAACCCATCCGAACGATTCAGTGAAGAGCGTCTCGCCGTCAAGACGCCGGTTGTCGTGCTGCAGAACAATGGCCGCATCGAGCTTACCTTCGTCGAACGCATCGAGCACATCTCTCGACGCAGCGATGCGCAACTCCACCAGCACATCGGGATGGGCGTCGCTCACGCGTCTTAGCAGAAACGGGAGTTGAGCACCCGCGATGTGATGACTGATACCGATCACGAACCTGCATCGCGTCCTGCCAAATGCGCCGATAGCGCTGCGGTGCGCGGCAATCAACGCGCGGGCCGGTTCTAGAAACGCAACGCCGTCCACCGACAGGCGCACCTGCCGCGGCGTGCGCTCGACAAGACGCCGGCCGAGCCCCTCTTCCAGGCGCTTGATTCTCAGACTGACCGAAGACTGGGTGGTGTCCAATGCCTGCGCCGCGCGAGTAAAACTCTTCAGTTCGGCAACCAGCACAAATGCCTGCACGGCTTCCACGTCGAGGCTTTTCATACGCATCCATTCTGAAATTCAATCACTGAAATATTCGGCCGTCGTCTTGTCTGGCGAGACGCGCACTGCCAGGATCTTCTCACGTATTGGCTGCGCTCAAGTCCCCGCTACGAAAGGAACCTGCCATCATGCTGACCGCCTTCTACATGCACCGCCTGCCTGCCGACTACGATACGGGCGTTCTCCACACGCGCGCCCGCCAGCGCGGCGCACTGTGGGACGCGGCGCCCGATCTCTACTTCAAGGCTTTCTTGTTGCGCGAGTCAGGTCACTACGGCGCCGCGGAGAACAACTACGCTTCGCTCTATCTCTGGCGACATGACGCAGCGTTCAGCGAATTCATCACCAAGGGGAGCTACCTGAACGTGACGAAGAGCTTCGGACGCGCACCGATTTACGTCGAAGGCGCGTTGGACGCGCGCCGAGGCCCGTCGTCGAGCGCTCGATTCGTGTATCGGGAAACGTTCGCCATTCCTGACGATGCCGATCTGAATGCCACGCTCGCGCGCGAAATCGCTCAAAATCGTGAAGCCGCAATGCGGCAACGCGTATTCGCCTCGGTCGTCAGTCTTGACACACAGCGCTGGACGCTCACGCGTGTTCTACTTTCCGAAGAGGAACCTCGCGGCAAACATGCGGGGACGGCGTGGGAAATTCTGCATCTCGCACACCCCCTTGCGCACACCCTCGATACGGGAATTGCCGCATGAAAGACCAGCGGTCTCGCCAGGCCCATGACGCGTGCGAGCGACCGATAGCGCCAGGCACGGCGCTCGCCGCGCATCTTGCGGGCGTCGCAATTGCCGCGTGCTACGTTGTCGTGTTGACGATCGTGCTGACAACAGCGCTCACACTGCTGCATTCCTATGCGCGTTAGCGTGCCAAACCGCCGTGTCCTTGCACAGCGTCCGTTTGCTGTACGCATGTCACTGGCTTATTCATAAGCATCCGATAATCGAATGGTTCACCTCGCCATTGAGGCATGCCTACACTGAATCGCCCCAATTACCGAGTGGTTCGTCATGCGCCGCAAAGCCGGAACACCCACCGCGGTAACGCCGTCCATCCATGCAGTCGGGGGATGCGGACATTTTCCTGGACTGATTTACGTCGTTAGCCCGAGGCTTTCTCGGTACTCGATGGGGCTGGAGATAGCCAAGCGAGCCCTTGATCCGTTTCTCGTTGTATCAGCGAATGTAGGCGTTCAGTACCTCAACGAACTCCGCGATGGTCGTCGAACGCCAGTCTCCTGGATAGAACATCTCAGTCTTCAGCCTGCCGAAGAATCCCTCACAGGGCCGCGTTGTCCGGTGAACAGGCTTAACACGACATGGATCGGACCAGATTAGCTTTTGCAACCCGCGATAGCCAGCCAGGCCAACGGTAGTGGCCACCCCGATCGGAATGCACGATGGGCGTCTCATCGTCCCGGTCACGGTCTCGATAGCCGCATCTAACATGGATTCACGAGCACCTACGTTCGCTGGTACAACGAGAAACGGATCAAGGGCTCCCTTGGCTTCCTCAGCCCCATCGAGTACCGCGAAAGCCTCGGGTTAACAACGTAAATCAGTCCAAGAAAATATGGACCGATAAGCGGCTTCGTGTCCGACCGACGAGATGACGCTGACGCAAATCGAGCAATGAACAGGAAGATTGCGGCGCCCAGACCAATCGCCGCGACCGGCGCCGGCCCCAGGCGGCCAAGTGTGAAGGTATCGATGGCCACCGTCGCAACGACCGGAACGTCCATCGCTGCCAATGGAAGTGACAGCACAAGCAGGTGTGATGCGCGGCGCGCGATGTTTTGCATGAACGGAGTCTTCCTGGTTCGCTCACGCGTTGCGCATGAAGCATGCCGCCAGCCGGCGGCACCGTTGCCGGCCGTCTCGACCCGAAGGGCGCCAAACGAATCTCGGCGGGTACAACGTGTGCTCGCCATCACCACGAGAGAACCCCCTAAGGTTTGACTGGCAAGCCACGCATTCAAACCGAATTGCAACCAGGAGTCATCGTGGACACGAACCAGGAGACAGGCGAAGAAACAGGTGGATGTGCGTGCGGCGCGATACGCTTTCGCGTGACCGGCGCGCCGCGACGCGTATCGATTTGCCACTGCATGACGTGCCGGCGGATTCATGGCAGCGCGTTCGGCGGTTATGCGATGTTCGAGCGTAGCGCCGTGCAATTTTCGGGGCCTACTCGAGTGTGGCAGAGTTCTCCTCGCGGGCGGCGGCATTTCTGCGCCACATGCGGCTCGGTTGCATTCATGGAATACGTCGACAGCGGCGAACTGGACGTGCCGCTCGGAGCTTTCGACCGTGTAGGTGTCTACGAGCCAACCTATGAACTCTGGTGCCGCCACAAGGAGCCCTGGTTACCGAAAGGAGTACGGATCGAATACGACGAAGACCGACCACCGCAATGAATCTCGGCATCGCGCGAGCGCGTCATGGGACGCGACACAGTCGGACCGCCCACAGCGGCGAGCGTCGCGAGACCGCCCAGAGCGAATGAACCTTGTGTCTGCCGCTGGTGACCATATGCGCGTCTTTCTGCGACGCCGTCGCATCGAGTGCGAGAAACATCAGCACGACCACTGGAAACAATACGCAGCAGCTTCCCGGCGCTGCGCCGAACAATGGCGCACTTTGGGGCGATGAGACGGCAGTGAATTCGCCAGCGGCCAGGCACCCTGTCTATATCATTTTCCTGCCGGCGCGATGTCGGCAGGCTTGCCGTCGTTACGCGGCGCTATTCGCCAAACAGCGTTACCGACGTCGTCAGCCACGAGCAGCGCTCCATGTGCGTCCAGTGCGACGCCAACGGGACGACCCAGGGCGTGGCCGTCTGGCGTCAGAAAACCGTTCAGGAAGTCTTCAGGTGAGCCAGCCGGTTGGCCGGCGACGAATGGCACGAACACGACCTTGTAGCCGGCCCGCGGCTTGCGATTCCATGATCCGTGCTGTCCAACGAAAGCGCCCCCTCGATAATGAGGCGGGAACAGCGTCCGGTCGTAGAACACCAGACCGAGCGAAGCCGTGTGATTGCCGAGTGCATAGTCCGCCGCGATAGCCTTTGCAACCATGTCGGGGCGTTGCGGTTTGACGCGGGCGTCGACGTGCTGACCATAGTAGCTGTATGGAAAACCGTAGAATGCCCCGTCTTTCACGGCCGTCATGTAATCCGGCACCAGGTTGTTGCCGAGGTCGTCGCGCTCGTTGACCGCTACCCACAATGCGCCGCTGTCCGGTTGCCACGAGAGTCCATTGGGGTTACGTAACCCTGTCGCATACGGCCGCAAACGGCCGCTGTCCACGTCGAACTCGAGAATTCGGGCTCGCCCTTCTTCCGCGTCGACGCCGTTCTCTGCTGCGTTGCTGTTCGATCCGACCGTGATGTACAGGTGCTTGCCCGAACGATCGGCGAGGATATTTTTGGTCCAGTGGTGGTTGATCGAGCCGGCCGGCAGGTCGGCCACCTTGACGCCGGGGCTTGTGATCTGCGTGGCGCCCGTCACATAGTCAAAGCGCAGCAGCGCATCCGTATCGGCGACATAGAGTTGATTTTTAATCAGTACCATCCCGAACGGAGAGTGCAGGTGCTGCAAAAAGACGGTCCGGGTCGTCGCGACTCCGCTGTCGTTCACGTCGCGCAACAGCACGATGCGGTCGGGGCTCGGCACACCCGCGCCCGCGCGCTTCATGACCTGCTTTCTGATCCAGCCGGACAGGCCGCTGCCTTCATCGTGCTCCTTCGGCGCGTCGGCTTCGGCTGCCAGGACGTCGCCGTTGGGCAGCGTGTAAAGCCAGCGCGGGTGCGCAAGGTCCCTGGCAAACTCAGTGACGAGAAAGCCGGCGGGAGCGGTGGGCGTAAAGCCTTCGGGGCGCGGCTGAACCGGCGCGATGTTGACCATCGGGATCAACGACGATCCCGGAGCCGGCATGGCGGGCGAGGCGCCGAAGCCCGCGTCAGATGGACCCGATGGTCCGATCACACAGGAGGCGAGCGGCGCCACCATCAAGACAGCGAGTCGATTAAGCAGGCGCATGTTTTCAGCTCGATTGGAACAGTGCAGCGGGACGGATTTTCCGTTCGGTGACCGGTGGTTTGTCACGCTTTCAGAGGTCCACCATTGAGCACTCCATGGAGTGCTGCCCCTCGACCGCGAAGAGCCCATCCGCAAGCTGCATGCCACCTTCACCATCCGACGCATTCCTGCGCTCGCACCGTCTAACATCTGGACACGCTCGCGGCTTTTGCCGCGATTACAAGTGCGCAAAGAGAGTCCCGGTTTCAACCTAACCGTGCTGGCTCTTCTTGAGATGGTGCTCTGGCAGGGAATAACCTGATGTAAGACATATCGACTATGAACGTCTATCGAAGGCGCACGCTCACGCCTGGAAGAAACTGCCGCGCGAGGGCGGGATTGTCCCTCTCCAGACAAAGAAATGGCCGACCAGTTTGTTAAAGGGATCAGGCATGACAGGCAACAAGGAGGTAGCTAGTAGCGAAGTCATCATCTGCTTCGTTTATGATGTTCGACCGATGAAACTAGCGATCCGGGGAAGTACGATGAAGCCGATCAAACTACGAGTGCCGCGCGGCGAAGCGCACGATCTGCTAGACGATCTGACCGCCTGGGCAAGTACTAGCGGCATTGACCCCGGTCTTTCCACGTTTGGCGAACCGGACATGGCGGTGAGCACAGACGCGCAGATTCTTTACCAGGTGTATGTGAGCGAGAGCTTCTTCGAGCTGTTTCCGCAGTGGCGCACCTTCATTGAGCAATAACCTGCCGCGAGGCTCGGCAAAGTCAAGCGACTCTCCCCGAGCGCTCGACGTGGATCGCGTCTCCGGCGAGAACGTCAGACGCAATGTGAGGGCCGAGTCAACCGCACCTGAGCCCGCATCGAGCCCCGACATTAGCCATCGGCCGTCTTCGCGCCTTCCCGCACCCCTGCGGCTTATTCGTGCTAATGCTTCTCCGCGCCGGGTTCTCTGCAAGCCAACGCGACAGCGCCATCCTCGCGTGCATCGCATTCTTTCGTAAAGACCTGTGAACTGAAAGCGACTACCCTGAATCCTCCCGCCTCGCGGCTGCGCGCTACGGTGATTCCCCAATGCCAGCCCCCCTCCTGCTCAAACACGTGAAGGGTGGGCGGCGGTGGCCAGACGATTTCAGACCGCATCATGACGGCTCCAAGCTTTGCACTAACGGCTAACCGAGCTTTCTTACCGACAGGCTGCGGGAAGGGATTCGTTGTGCAATGCAGCACGGTCCGTGCCCGAAGCGGTCCAGCACGCTGCCTCCGCGCGCTGGAGGTCGATCAAATCGAAACACGTCGGCAAACAGCAGCCGGGCCAACGAGCAAACGGGCCACCGTTTGACGAGCCCGATAACGAAGCGCCGGATCCTGACTGCGCAACAGACCTCGTGCGTTTATTTTCGCGGTTGGGCGCTTGCCCACCGCGGCGCATCAAGCGCCGATAACCCACCCAAAAGAAACAGTCCGATCGCATCTACGGCTTCAAAACCACCTTCACACACCCATCCTCCTTATCCCGGAACACGCGATACATCTCCGGGCCCTTCTCCAGCGGCACCGTATGCGTGATCACCACCGAAGGATCGATCTGCCCTTCCTGAATCCGCTTGAGCAGATCATCGGTCCAGCGGTTCACATGCGTCTGCCCCATCCGAAACGTCAGCCCCTTGTTCATCGCCGCGCCGAACGGAATCTTGTCGATCAGTCCGCCATACACGCCCGGAATCGACAACACCCCAGCCGGCCGGCACACATACATCATCTCGCGCAGCACATGAGGCCGATCGGTCTCGAGCATCATCGCCTGCTTCGCACGATCGTAGAGCGCATCGAAAGAGCGCGTTGCGTGCGATTCCATCCCGACCGCGTCGATGCACTTTTCCGGCCCCTTGCCCTTCGTGAGTTCTTTTAGCCGCTCCAGCACGCTCTCGTCATCGAAGTTGATCGCGATTGCGCCGGCCTGCACCGCCATCGCGAGTCGCTCGGGCACGTTGTCGATCACGACGACCTGTTTCGCGCCGAGCAAGATCGCGCTGCGAATCGCGAATTGCCCGACCGGCCCCGCGCCCCACACCACCACCGTATCGGTCGGCTCGATCTCGCATTGGACCGCCGCTTGCCAGCCGGTCGGCAGAATGTCGCCGAGAAACAGCACCTGTTCGTCGGTGAGTCCGTCCGGCACCTTCACCGGCGTGAAGTCCGCGAACGGCACTCGCACGTATTCGGCCTGCCCGCCCGGATAACCCCCGGTCAGATGCGAATAGCCGAACAGTCCCGCGGTGGCGTGACCGAATACCTTGTCGGCCATTTCCTTGTTGCGATTGGACCGCTCGCAGACCGAATAGAAACCGCGCCGGCACTGATCGCACTCGCCGCACGCGATCGTAAACGGCACCACCACCCGGTCACCGATCTTCAGCCGCGAGTTGCCGGGCCCGACCTCGACCACCTCGCCCATGAATTCGTGGCCGAGAATATCGCCCGATTTCATCGACGGCATGAAGCCGTCGAACAGATGCAGGTCCGAGCCGCAGATCGCGCAGCTCGACACCTTGACGATCGCATCGCGCGGATGCTCGATGACCGGATCCGGAACGTTATCCACGCGAACATCTTTCTTGCCGTGCCAACAAAGGGCTCTCATGTCGTGCTCCACAGGTGATGGGCCCTTGGCAAGGGCCGCCAGGTGTGACGATGGTCAGGTACGAGCAATCGGTTGAGCAACGCACATGCCGCCGGACCGGCCGTGCTCAACGTTGCCGTCGCCGACGACGCGGACCGATATTTGCTCGCTATCCTGAACATTTCGACCCGGAGGCCAAGCGATGAACATCCCCGAACAGGTCGTGTCCTTTCTGAACTCACGCGCACTGAAGCTCGCCACCGCCGAGTCCTGTACCGGCGGCCTGATTGCGTCGAATCTCGCGGGCGTGCCGGGCAGCGGCGCGTGTCTGGACGTCGGCTTCGTCAGCTACTCGCCGTCGGGCAAGGCCGGCTTTCTGGGCGTGCGGCACAGCACGATGGAGCGCTGCGGGCTCACCAGCGAAGCAGTCGCGCGCGAGATGGCCGAAGGCGCGTTGGGTCAGGACGGCTGCAACGCCGACATCGCGGTATCCAACACCGGCCTTGCCGACAGCGGCCCGAACGGGGGCGCCGGCGACGAACCGCCGCCGGGCACGCAATGCTTCGCGTGGTCGTTCCGGCTGCGCGACGGCAACGCGCTGAAGACCTTCAGCGAAACGCGCCGCTTCGCCGGCGACAGAAACGACGTGCGTTCGCAGGCGGCGCTCTACGCGCTGTCGCTCGTCGCGCACTATTTCGATCAACTCCCGCTCGCCGAGCGGGAACACCATCCGGAAACCGCACGATGAACCTGCTCTCCTCACTCGATACTCACGCGTGGCAACAGGAAGTGATTCGCGAACTCGGCGTCGCGCACGACTTCGACGTCGATCACGAACGCGAGCGACGCGTCGCGTTTCTCGGCGACTATCTCTCGTCGCAGGGCTTGCGCACCTACGTGCTGGGCATCAGCGGCGGCGTCGATTCATCGACCGCCGGCCGGCTCGCGCAACTGTCGGTCGAACGGCTGCGCGCCCGCGGCTACGAGGCGAAGTTCGTCGCGGTGCGATTGCCATACGGCACTCAGCGCGACGAAGCCGATGCCGAAGCCGCGCTCGAATTCATCCGTCCGGACGAAACGCTGACGGTCAACGTCAAGGATCCGGCGGATGCGATGCTGTTCGCGCTCAAGCGCGGCAAGGCGCAGTACGTCGACGACTTTCAGGAAGACTTCGTGCTCGGCAACGTCAAGGCGCGCCAGCGGATGGTCGCGCAATACGCGATCGCCGGCGCGCGGGTCGGCGCGGTGATCGGCACCGACCACGCGGCCGAATCGCTGATGGGCTTTTTCACGAAATATGGCGATGGCGGCGCGGACATCCTGCCGCTCGCCGGCCTGACCAAGCGCCGGGTCCGCGCGCTCGCGCAGGCGCTCGGCGCGCAAAATCGGCTCGTCAACAAGGTGCCGACCGCGGACCTCGAATCGCTGACACCGCAAAAGCCCGACGAGGACAGTTACGGGATCAGCTATGAGAACATCGACGACTTCCTTGAAGGCAAACAGGTCAGTGAGGAAGTACTGACAACGATTCGCCGCTTCTACATGGCGACGTGTCACAAGCGCGCGTTGCCGGTCGCGCCGCCGGCATCGGAAAGCTAGGACGTCGCAGTCGGCGCACCGCTCGCGCCGTCGCGGTGCCCACGCGAGATACACGCTGCAGCATCGGCGCGATCAGCGGAGCGTGCAGCAGCACAACGCCTGAAACGCAACCGCTGCACCCGCGGCCCCCTGCCCCATCACTTCGTCCGCTGCCGCTTGGTGCGCGGCGCCAATGCCGCGGCGGCTCCGCATCCCCGCCCGGCGTCGCGGGCGATCGCTGTTCGGGCGCGATGCGCACGCCGCGGTCGCGGTCGATGGATTGGTCGGTCGGCTCGGGCGCCGCGCCGTCGCCTTCAGCCTCGATTTGCCGGCGCGCTTCTTCCCAGTGAGTGTCGGTCCTGCCTTCCGACGATGGATCGTCTTCCCGGATGTGATACGCGCGCGTCCTCATGCGAGCTTCCAGGTCCTTGTCCATGTGTTCTCCCTGAACGTTACGTGGGCGTGCCGAAGGGAAATGCCGCGGCTACGCGAGATCGCCAAGGCGCGGTGCGCGAAGCGAGCGAAACCCTCGCAAACCGTATTCCCCGGCGCCCAACACCGCGCCACGTGCGCCTTTTCGCAGCCTCCCCCCGATCTCCCGTGTGGGCAAGCTTCATCGGCGAGCTCGCGCGCAATCTGCGTCCACAGTCTGGCGAGTCCTGATTTTGCTTCGAAGCAGAGGACTGTTCCGCTCCCGAGCCGGCTATTCACTGCAAGCATCCCGACGAGCAAGCACGCAAACAGCGCCCGCGTCCCGTGGCCCGACGAACGGCAACCGCGCCTCGTCGCATGTCGCGCGAAGACGATGGCGCGTTCTGCACATGCTTATCTTCGCGGCAGCGCGGCGCGCTTCTACGCGTGGCTCGATAGCCAGCCAGGTCGTGCCACCCGAATGTCCGGCGGTATCGATCGGCGTCGACTGTCATCTTGGCAACCTCGGGCCGATTGCGGACGCCGACTGCAACGTCGCGGTACAGATCCGCGATCTGAATCAGAGTGTGAATCGGCAATCCGGTTCACACTCTGCTGCGACTATCGCTGAACACCGCCGCACGCAGCGCGGACTCGCCCGTCGTGATCATTAGCAGCATGATCGATGCGCTCGTCGACGGTTACGAGCAGGCCCTCGACAACAGCCGCAGCGATGCGATCCGGCCGGCGCAACGCCCTTCGGTCGTGAAGATCAATGGAAAAAGCGCTGCACCGGTCGTGTCGGCAAATGAACCGTCAGACCATCGACAACGTCCGCCTGTTTGGGAGCGAATCAGCGCGCGCTGTTGGCCCGGCGCTAATCGGCAAACCCGCCCGACCGGAGAAATGGAAGTACTCGATGCTGCGTATTGGGTCAAAGGAAGCAGTTCACTCCGCAGGCACCGCTACGCGGTGTTGCTGAACCTCGACGACGGGCTGCGCGGGACATGGCCCGCCGTGGCTCGTCGACATCAAGGAAGCCGCTCCCGCCGCGGCACGGCATGGCAAACGCGCGGACACCCCGCGCGACGATGGGCGTCCTTCGCCCCCGTGATCGATACGACCGGCCGCGCCGTTGACAACACCTGTGCCATTACGTACAGCATACCAGGCCGGGATGCGGTTGTCACCGCTCCGAGCAGGTAGCGAGGCGGCTTGCTTCAGGAACGCCCCATGCGCGTACCCACACGTAGCTCGTTTTCCACCCGCGGCTAATGCCGCACATCCGCCAGAGCACCCTCGCTCTGAGACCCGGGCGCCCATGTCGGGTGCGGCAATCAATCTGTATCTGGCCGCTGTCCGGTTTCCGTATAGCTTGACCTCCGGCTGCCATGGCGGTGCCCGCTGCCAGACGGCAACCGGTTGTCCGGCCTTCCATGGAGAAATGACATGTTCATGCACAACAAGCGGCTTCAATATACCGTCCGCGTTGCCGCACCCAATCCAGGTCTCGCAAACCTCCTTCTCGAACAGTTTGGCGGCCCGCAAGGTGAACTTGCCGCGGCCTGCAGATATTTCACTCAGGCCGTCGGCGAAGACGACCCAGGCCGCAAAGACCTGCTGTTCGACATCGCCACCGAAGAGTTGAGCCACCTCGAAATAATCGGCTCGATCGTGGCGATGTTGAACAAGAGTGCGAAAGGACAGCTCGCAGAGGCAGTGGAGGCGGAAGCCGAGCTGTATCGTTCGCTGACGGGCGGAGGTAACGATTCGCACACGACAGCGCTGTTATACGGGGGGGGCCCTGCCCTGACGAACTCGGCGGGGATCCCCTGGAGCGCGGCCTATATTGACACCATTGGCGACCCGACGGCGGACCTCCGATCGAACATCGCTGCCGAGGCGCGCGCCAAGATTGTCTACGAAAGGCTGATGAATGTGACTGACGACCCCGGCATTTCGGAAGCGCTCGGTTTTCTGATGACACGTGAGATTGCCCATCAGAAATCCTTCGAAAAAGCGCTCCACTCGATTCAACCGAACTTTCCACAAGGCAAGCTTCCCGGTGTCCCGGAATTCACTAACGTCTACTACAACATGTCGCAGGGTGATGACTCGCCGCGAGGTCCGTGGAACGAAGGTCCCGAGTGGGAATTTGTCGAGACTCCCGAACCCGCTGTGGATGGTGGCGACGGGCTGGCAACTGTGCACATTTCGAACGCCGAGGTGGAGGTTCTGAGTGCGATGGCCGCGCGGACGGCTTCGGATACCAGCATTGACCCGACCACGGGCGCTGACCTTGGGTCAGGTCAAATCACTGAGCCCGCCGAGCGGAAGTAGTAGTGTCGAACGCCACGAGCCTAACGACGCCCTACTTTCGTAGGGCGGTTATTTTCGCGGAATTTTGTCAATTAAACGCTGTACGAAGATCGGTTGATACCCGACGCCGACGTAGTTGTTCCAGATTTTTAATGCATTTTTTTGCAAGTGCTGCCTGTAGCGGGCGTTACGGTGTCTGGCGTTCGCAAATAACACCGCTGCTAACCGCCTGTGCGAGTTCGCCCGCAGGCCTGGGCGTAGGCATCACGGCCAGCATCGCGAGTCGATAGCTTGCCAGCGCGCTGCGGTGTGGTGTTCCGAGGCGCGCGACATCCGCGTGTATGTCAGGCGTGCCGCAATGAACGACTCCACTGTGTCCAGCAGTAACTCTACTGAGACGGGCTTTTGCAGGAACGCAGTCCAGTAGCGGCCTCCTTCCCTAGGCTCCTGCATAGCCGACAGCAGGACTACCGGTATGTCGGACAATCCGGCTCGGCTCCTCAAGCGATGGCAAAGCTCCTCGCCGTCCATTTCCGGCATCTGCAGATCGGTGACAACCAGCGCCGGAAAGTCTGCGGCCGCCTTCTGCAGTGCGTCCCGTCCATTCTCCGCAAGCACGACGTGGTGCCCCCGGCTCTCCAACGCGAGTTGTAGCGCCCATCGGTTTTCGAGGTCATCGTCGACGAGCAGAACGGTAGACATGGCATGACACGATTGAAAGGAGCACTCGAGTTTCGCAAGCCGTGTACCTACCGGCACTCGCTGCCATGCTCCGCGAAATCACCGTTGCGTCGGCGAGGGCGCGCTGCATGGTCATCCGCACGGTGTTCCGGTCTGCTCGTACAGGAGAGATGCCATTTGTCCGGGACAGCGCTCGCGCGTGAACGGCGGGCATATCCGTTGCGGATAGACGACTGCACCATTACAAGTGGAGGACATCATGAGCATATTGGACCCGCAAGGCACCGCTTCGGCAACCGGCGGTGCGGACATTGTCGGCAGTGGCACCGGTGACGGTCCCGGACCGGACGTCATGGCCGCGGCGACGCTCGACGGCACACAGGTTATTTCATCGGACGGAGAAGATGTCGGCAAGATTTCGGACATCATGCTCGACGTGCGCAGCGGCAGGGTTGCCTATGCCGTACTGTCCGAAGGCGGCTTCCTGGGTATGGGCACGAACCTGCACGCGATCCCGTGGAACGCCCTCACGCTGGATACCGACGCGAAGTGTTTCCGTGTCAGCATCGAAGCTCAACGCATCAAGGACGACCCGGGCTTTGACAAGGATCAGTGGCCATCGATGACAGATTCCACATGGGGCACCACGGTTCATCAGTACTACAACCGCGACCCCTACTGGACGCCGGCACGCAACATGGGAGATTTACCACCTACGGACATCTGACGATCGCATGTCGCTAACGGCAGGCTGCGGTTCAACCCGGCTTGGCGTTCGCATCATTGAGGGAGGCAATCATGAGCGCAGTAAAGAAAGCAGCGTTGTATTCAGTATTGGTGCTCGCGTCGGTTGGGACCGCGCTAGCGCAGGGCGCTGGCGGCGGTGGCGGTAACGGCGGAACCAGCGCTGGCGGTGGCGGGGCTGGCGGCGCCAATGGCGCGGGCAAGGGCGGGGCCGGTGTGAGCGCGCCCAACACCGGCGGAACGACAGGCTCGACATCGTCTTCCAAGGGGACGAACACCATGAAATCGCAGTCCGGAATGGCGAAAAGTGATCCCCGTGCCAAGGGTGCGTCCGACGCGGCTGCCTCGGGCGCCCAGTGATGTCTGGCGCAACATGCAAACGCAGGTGCGGGACCGGCGCATAACCAGGTCTCGCGCTGCCGCTGCTGCCGCTGAACCATATATCGCCGGCCAGGCGACAAATCACTGCGGCGTTGTCGCCTGCGAGCGGGACAGTGGGCGCGACGGTCAATCTGAACGCAAGCATGATGGATAAGTCGAAGTGGTGCGCACCCCTACGGTAGCCATCGAGTTTGTCGCAAAGCGCACGCGTAATTTGATGCGTCGTCCGAACGCCCGAAAATCCATCTCTAACTCGCGGCACACCGTTTTAGTCACAAACTCCAGCCCGACAAGAAAAGCGGCACGCGGGAGCTACCGATGTGATTGCATTTGCACATTTGCCACTGCCATAGCGTTCGCGGTACTGCGGCACTGCCTGAAATGCCCACGAAGCCGCAGCTATACGTCTCCGCGCTGTCCGGCGACATATTCGCGTGGCCGAGCAGTGTTGTCATAGTGTGTTCGACGCCGTCGCTGTGGACACCCTCCAGCGCCGGTTCTCCTAGCAAATCAGGCGTTGTAACAGTCCGGAGGTTGAACACCGCGGACACCCACAATGGCGAACTGTGGTTAAGCTTCGGACGACCTTCGACGAATTCGTCGCGGTGGTGTCGCACGAGCTCAAGCATCCGCTGAACCTGATTTCGGCGAGCGCCGAGCTGATCCCGCGTTCGCCCGAGACGCGCCAGAACCTGAACGTGTCGCGCGCGACCGATACGATCCGCCGTACCGTCATCGGCCAGGCGCAGATCATCGACGACCTGCTCGACATTTCGCGGTTGCGGACCGGCAAGTTGTCGGTGGTGCGCACCGTGGTCGACATGCGCGACATCGTGCAGCGCGTGTGCAGCGCGGTGCAGGAAGACGCCGCGCAGCGCGGCATCGCGTGGCACGCCGCGATGGCCGACACGCCAGTGATCCTGCATGCGGACCTCACGCGAATCGAGCAGATCGTCTGGAATCTGATCAGTAATGCGCTGAAATTCACCCAGCACGGTTCGATCGAGGTGTCGCTGCAGGTCAACGACCATGACGAAGCAGTGCTGCGCGTGACGGATACCGGTACCGGCATCGAGTCTTCGCTGCTGCCGCACATCTTCGACATGTTCCAGCAAAGCCGCGATCCGGGCACGCGTCGCGCCGGTCTCGGCATCGGCCTCGCGCTGGTGCGCGATCTCGTCAATCTTCATGGCGGCGCGGTGCGCGCGGAGTCGGATGGACTGGGCCGGGGCGCGACCTTCACCGTCACGCTGCCTACCCACCGCACCGTGATGCATGCGAATGCGGGAACGGAAATTGTCGAGGACTCGCTGAAAGGGCTGCGCATCCTGATGGTCGACGACGACTCGGCGACCGTCGAAACCTTCAGGCTGCTGCTCGAAACCGAAGGCGCCGAGGTCCGCACCGCGACCAGCGGCGACGAAGCGCTGACGGTAATCAACGGCAATGCGCCGGACGTGATTCTGTCGGATATCGGCATGCCGGGGATGGACGGCATCGAGTTCATCGGCAAGCTGCGCGGCATGCCGGGAATGGAAGCGGTGACGTGTATCGCCGTCAGCGGCTTCGGGCAGCAGGCCGATATCAATGCGGCTGAAGCTTCCGGTTTCGATGCGTATCTGAAGAAGCCGGTGGTGCTCGAGGATTTGCTGAGTATCTTCGCGCGGGTGCGACGGTGAACGGCGCGCTCCGGTCTTGCCCTTACGGGCTGACCGGCGGCGCGGCGGCGCGGCCGGTCAGCGTGGGACAATTCTCGCGAGCGCCGCGTTGACCTTGAGGGTCGGCGGTTTCTCGAACGGTTCGACTACGAAGCGCTGCGCGACACCCGGCTCGAACAGCAGGCACCAGGTCGAGCCGCCGTACTGGAAAAAGCCGAGTTCGTCGCCTTTGCGCACATGCTGACCGGGGAGCGCCTCGATCATGCACGACGACACGTCCGCCATTCCGACGAACACGCAGGCCAGCTGGCCGAGCGCCGGATCGTCGGCTTCGATCACGATCACTGCGCGCGCGGCCAGTGCGGTGATATAGCCCTGCGAATCGTTCAGCCCGCTCGGGTCCTCCCCTTCGCTATCGGCGGTCGAGTAATAGCTGCCGTCCACCCCGTACGCACACACGATCTTTCCGCTCACCGGCGCGTGCCAGCGGTGATAGTTGAACGCGCTCAGATACGCCTGGTAGATCGAACCGCCTTCGAAACGTCGCGCCAGTTCCTGCTGGCGCGGCGTCAGCATGTCCTGCAGCGAATACGGCTGAGACTTGATCCAGAACGTGTCACGCAGCTTGATGCCATGCTCGACGTTGTACGGCGTCGACTCGCACGCGCTGACGATCAGCTTCGGGTTATCCGGTTCTTCGACCGGTCGCGCGCCCGGACGAAAGCGCCGCGTAAAGAAATCGTTCCACGACGTAAAGCCCCAATACGGTTTATCAGGATTGCAAACGAATTGCGCGAGACCGATGTGCTGGTCGGCCTGCGGGCTGAACCAGCCATCGGGCGGCGCGGTGTTCAGATGCGTGCGCGAATGCGGCCCGCTCAGGAAACCGCACCAGCAGTTCAGCACGTGCTTCAGTCGGCCGTTCAGCGCGGGATCGCGGAATAACGCGTAACCGGACGGCATGCACATCGGCCAGTCGAGCAGCGCGTTCAGCGGGCAGTGAATCAGATCGGATTCACTGAACGGCGGCGCGTAGGTCATCAGGTAGTCGACGATCGTCATCAGTTCGCCGATCGACGCGTAGCCGAGCACGTAGCCGGCATCGCGCGCCTGCCCGATCGCGCGCGTCAGGTCCATGCGCAGCACCGGGTCGCCGTCGATCAGCGCCGCGAGTTCTTCGACCGCGCGGGTGCGCGGCGCCTGGCCGGCGCGCTCGCGGGCTTTTTTCGCGAGATCGGTGCGGTAGCGCGCGAGGTGCGCTTCGCCGCTCGGCAGCCAGCCGCCAAGGCGCTGGCGTTCGGTAAGCGGGCTGGTCGCTGCATCCTTTGTCATGCGTGGTCCTTCTTCTGGTTGCTCATTTCGCGGACTTAATGCGCGCTTCACCGGCTCGGTCATTTGGGGCGGGGCGCGTGGAGTTCCGTGTCGGGCTCTTTCCTGCCGTCCCGAACCTGCTCCACGCAATTCGCGACCGCCTCAGCCACGTTCGCGACTTCCCGCTGCATGTCCTCGTCGCGATCGAACGTCTCGTGGCTCGTCGCATACGGCTCGTAATAGCCGATAAAACGATCGAGCCGCGACTTCGCGCCGGACTCGATGAAACCCATCCAGTCGAGCCAGTCGGACAGCGCGCGCCGCGTGCTTTCGATGCCGGCCACGTCGCCGTGCACGACCACGCCGTACGCGCGGCCGGCCAGATGCTTTGGATAGTCCCAGCCCGCGAGTTCGAGCCGTTTCGCCGCTTCGGCATCCTTGCCGTGCGTCGACGTCGGATCGGGGTTGCCGCCGTCCGCGCAGACGAGACGGTCCATCAGCAGCTTCAGCGGACTCGCCACCTGGTACCAGTAGACCGGCGTGACGAACATTACGCCGTGACAGGCGGCGAAACGCTCGTAGATCTCATTCATCCAGTCGTTGACCAGACCGAGCGAATGATTCGGATAGCAGCTGCATGGCCAGTGACACAGCGGCATCGCAGTCGATACGCAGCCCTTGCACGGATGGATGTGCAGGTCGCGATCCGAAGTCAGAAGCGACAGGTCGAGAAAATCGACCTCATAGGCGCGTCGCTCCAGCGCCTGCTGCGCGATCTTCGCGAGCCGGAAACTCTTCGACATCTCGCTCGGGCACGTATAGTCGTTTCGCGACGATGCGTTGACGATCAGCACCCGCGAGCAGCTCGCCGGATCGCGCTGCTTCGCTTCGGCCGCCTTGATGCGCTCGCTCGCCGCGCGCCATTCGACCGACAGGTCGTAGTCCGGGTCCGCGAAGCCGGGACCGGCTTTGGCGTTGAGCGGCGATTTACGCCCGTGCGAGTACGCGTCCCATGCGATCGCTTCGAGCCGCGCGAGCGCTTCGCCTTCCTGACGAAACGCCGGATCGTAGAAACGGGCGATGAAGCGCTCGCGAAACGCGTCACGCGACATCGGTTCGGTCACTTGCCCGCGGCGAACTTCCACGGTGCGGACGTGAGGGGGCGGTTTGGACGTTGGGCTCATGGCGGTGGGTGCATCGGCGATTCGCCGTGCGGGCGAGACAGGGGTTGAACCGCTGGGTCAGCAAGCGATGTACCTACGCAACTTCGCGCACCGCACGCCGCGCGGAACAGTGCTTGCTCGGCCCCGCCAACCGGAATCGCTACGAGTGAGCGTTCCGTCTGCGCACTTCCGTGCATTCATCGCCAACCGTGGTCGCCCCGCATGACATCGAAAAATCCACGCCTGCTCGTTGTCTCGCCGCATCTCGACGATGCGGTGCTCAGTTGCGGCCTGTTGCTGGCGGCGCACCCGGGCACGACCGTTTGCACCGTGTTCACCGCGCCGCCCGCGCAAAACATCACGACCGACTGGGACCGGCAATCCGGCTTTGCCGATGCCTTCGAAGCGATGCACGCGCGCAAGGCGGAAGACCTCGAAGCGATCGCGGCGCTCGGCTCGCGCGCGGTGCATTTGCCGTTTTGCGACGCGCAATACGATGCGACGCCGGAACTGGCCACTCTGTCTGCTGCGCTGGAACAAACCGTCTCCGAGATCGAGCCGACCCATCTAATGATGCCGCTGGGCCTGTTTCATTCGGATCATCTGCTGGTGTCCGAGGCCTGTCTGAATCTGCTGGAACGCGCTCGCGCGATTAGCTTGCTCGCGTATGAAGACGTGCCCTATCGCCATATGGCCGGCACCGTGCAGCAGCGTTTGTGCGATCTCGTGCGCCGCGGCGTTCTCGCTGACGCACCGGATAGGTCAGATTTTTTCAGCGCGCAGCAGGATGTGCGCGTCAAACGCGCCGCGGTGGAGAGCTATCGCAGTCAGATGCGCGCGTTCGGCCCCCACGGCCGCGCGAACCTCTATTCGGAAGAGCGCTACTGGCAGCTGCGCGTCGCGGCCAAAGCAGACTGCCTGCGTGTGCGGGGCATAACGCTTGCTGAGCCGTCGCTGCCCGTCCGCTGAAGCGAACTCATAACATGGATAGAAAACCCGCTAAGCCGCGCATTTCCATCGTCGTGCTCACTTATAACCGCGTCGATGAATTGCTCGCCACGCTCGCACGTCTTCTCGCACTGCCCGATAATCCGCCAATTTTCGTCGCCGATAACGGTTCGACCGACAACACGGTTGCGCGCGTTAATGCGTCGTTTCCCGAAGTGCGCGTAGTCCAATGCGGCGGCAATCTCGGCGCGGCCGGGCGCAATCATGCGGCAGCGTGTGTTGAGACCGATTACGTAGCGTTCTGCGACGACGACACCTGGTGGGCGCCCGGCTCGCTCGAACGCGCGGTGCAACTGCTCGATGCGTGGCCGCGGGTCGGCGTGCTGAACGCACGCGTCGCAGTCGGCGGAAACAATGCGACCGATCCGACCTGCGTGGCGATGCGCGCGAGCCCTCTAGTTAGCGATGAGCTACCGGGGCCCGCGCTGATCGGTTATATGGCCGGCGCATGCGTGTTTCGCACCGCGTTGTTTCGCGAGGTGGGCGGCTATGAATCGCGGCTTTTTATCGGCGGCGAAGAAGCGCTCGTGTCGCTCGATGTGCTCGCGCCCGGTCATGCGATCGTCTATTGCGATCAGTTGACCGTGCATCATCATCCGTCTCCGGCACGCGATAGTGCGCTGCGGCGGCGCATGCTCGCGCGTAATGCGGCGTGGACCGCGTGGCTGCGATTGCCGGCGCGCGAAGCGACGAGCGCGACGCTGCACGCGGTCAGGATGTTCGCGCAGGAGCGCACGGTGGTGCGCGATGGAATCGAGCTAGTGCGCGGACTGGGGTGGGCGTTCAGGCGACGCCGGGTCGTGCCGGCGCGGGTGCTGAATATGCGGGAACGGGTACGGGTAGCGGAGCGGGAAGTCGAGGTCGCGGCACGCAATGCCGAGGCGAACGTCGCGGCGCAAGCGCAAGCCGAGGCTCGACGCGCCCCTCACAACGTCGACGCGCAAACCTGATCTTGTCGCGCGTCGCGGGAGGGATCGTATATCGCCAGGGTTCGCGCCCCCCGCTTGTGGCTACTCGTAACACTCTTGGGTTGCATCCGCGCCCGAGTCGCCACCCGCCAACCGCCGTATCGCCGCGATCAACTCATCCGGCGACACCGGCTTGTGCAAATGCGCATCGAACCCGGCGCTTTGCGACCGCCGCGAATCCACCGCCCCGGTGTAGCCGGTCACCGCGATCGCCGGCAAACGCCCGCCCACCAGCGACGGCCGCGCCGCTTCCAGCTCGCGCAACGCCCGCAGCACCTGATAACCGTCCTCATCGGCCAGCACGATGTCGCACAGCAGCACCCGCGGCCATTGCGCCGCATCGTGCGCGCGCAGCCAGTCGAGTGCTTCGTTCCCCGAAGCAAACAGCGCCACCCGCGCGCCGCTCATGCTCAACACCGCTTCGAGCGCATCGCGCGCTTCCTCCTGATCGTCGATCGCCATCACGAACACCCCGTCGAGCGGCGCGGCGACCGGCTCCGTTCGCGACGCGCCATACTCAGCCGCAGTGGGCGCCGGCGGTCCCACATCGGCCACCGTGCGCAACGGCAGCATCGCCACATATGCGAGCCGTCCTTGCAGCGGCATCAGCGAAAAGCTGCCGCCCGCCGCCGCGAGCGCGCGTTCCATCTGCCGCGCGGCGGCCAGCGACAACTCGGCCGGCCGGCCCGCCATCCCATGCACGCTGACCCACGCATGATTGCCGTGCCGCTCCGCGCGCAGCGCGATCCGCTGGCCGGCACTCGCCTGCTCGATCTCATCGCGGCACAGCTCCGCGATCAGCGGCTGCAATACGCCCGGGTCGCCGGTCACGCGCAATTCCTTTTCGGTCGGCTCCGCGTACAGCACCACGCCGCGCGCGGCGATCTCGTCGTGCAGCGCATCGATCACGCCGGCCGTCAGCGCGCTGATGCTCACCGATTGCGCGGTCAGCCGGCGCTGCGCGTGCTCCAGTTCGCCCTGCTGCCATTGCAGCGACCACATCTTCGCGTACACGCCGTCGCGCGCGAGTAGCTCGCAATGCATCCCCTGCTCGACGAGATGGCCGTGCTCCATCACGAGAATCCAGTCCGCGTCGACCACGGTGCTGAGCCGGTGCGCGATGACGATCGTCGTGCGGCCCTCGGCGAGCCGCGTCAGTTCGGTCTGGATCGCGCGCTCGGAGCGCGTGTCGAGCGCCGAGGTCGCTTCGTCGAACACGATGATGCGCGGGTCCTTCAGGATCGCGCGCGCAATCGCGATACGTTGCCGCTCGCCGCCCGACAAGCGCACGCCGCGCTCGCCGACGCGGGTGTCGTAATGATCGGGCAAGCGCTCGATGAATTCGTCCAGTTGCGCTGCGCGCGCCGCGCGCACCACGTCCGCGCGCGTCGCCGACGGTCGCCCGTACGCGATGTTGTAGGCGATCGTTTCGTTGAACAGCACCGTATCCTGCGGCACGATGCCGATCGCCTCGCGCAGACTGCGCTGCGTGACCGACGCCAGATCCTGGCCGTCGATGCGGATCGCGCCGTGTTCCGGCCGATACAGCCGGAACAGCAGCTTCACGAGCGTCGATTTGCCGGAGCCGCTGCCGCCGACCACCGCGAGCGTATTGCCCGGATGCACCTGGAAATTGACATCGCGCAGCACCCGGCGCGCGGCGTCGTAGCCGAAGTCGACGTGCTCGAACTCGATCCTGCCCTGCGTGACCGTCAAAGGCTGCGCGTCGCGCGCGTCGATGTCCTCGCCGGTGCGGCCGCGCGCGGCCAGAATCACGAACATTCGTTCGACGTTGACGAGCGCGTCGTTGGTCTCGCGAAACACGAAGCCGAGCGTGTTCAGCGGCATGCAGATCTGGATCAGATACGCGTTCACCAGGATCAGATCGCCGACGCTCATCGTGCCCGCCATCACGTGCTGCGCGGCGAGCAGCATCACCGCGGCGACGCCGAGCGCGATCACCGCGCTCTGGCCGACGTGCAGCGCGGTCAACGCCTTCTGATTGGCGATGCGCGCATGGACCCATTTTTCCAGTACGTCGCCGAGCCGGCCGGTTTCGCTTTCTTCGGTCGCGAAGTACTTGACCGTGTCGTAATTCAACAGGCTATCGACCAGCCGGCCGTCCGATTGCGCTTCGAGCTGGTTCACCGCGCGCTGGAACGCGACGCGCCGGCGGGTGAAAACGTACGTATAGACCGCATACACGACGCAGGTCGCCGCGATCGCGAGCATGAATTCGCGCGCGTAGTTGTGAACCATGATGCCGACGATCACCGCGATCTCGAACACGGTCGGCACGATCGTGAAGAGCGCTGTGCCGAGCAGAAAGCCGATCCCGTCGGCGCCTTTCTGCACGTCGCGCACGATCGCGCCGGTCTCGCGGCCCGCGTGAAAGCGCGCGCTGAGCTTGTGCAGATGCGCGAAGGTCCGCTCGGTCAACGCCGCGACTGTACGCTGCACGACCCCACTGAACACCACGTCGCGCGCCTCGTTCAGCGCATCGCCGAAAAACCGCAGCAGCGCATACGCGAGCACCAGAAAAACCGGAAATAACGCATGTTCGAGCGGGTGGCCGAGTTCATCGACGATGTGCTTGAGCGTCAGCGGCATCAGCACCGTTGCCAGCCGCGCGGCGATCATCAACGCCATCGCGGCGACTGTTTGTCCGCGATAGCGCCACACCGCGTGCGCGAGATCGCCGAAGATTCTGCGGGTCAATAACGAGCGAGGCAGTGACGGGGCAGAGTTCGGCATGAGTGCTTGATGAAGGCCTATGCAAAGGGCCCAGGGCGGAAAAGATTGCGGACGAGGCTTGAGCGCAGCAAGCAGCGCTCCCGCGCGTCGGCAAAAACGCCTCGCCGCAATGCGCGCGCAACGATGCCTCGCTTACATGAGCCCTTCAAGCGCGCCCTTCAATCATCGTAGTCCTTAGATTCGGCGCACCGCTTCGCTTTTACACAGTGCTGTGTAGAAACAGGGAACGCCACAGCGGTTCTCCGCAGCGCCGCATCCGCAAGCGCGTCCGGGCGGCCCCACGTTGCAGCGTTCGGGCGCATTCCATTCGCCGCGTATCGCGACCCGCTACGCGCGCCAATCACCCCAGTGGCACACCACATGCTCGGCGCCGTTCAGCACCGTTACGACTCCGTCACTGCCCCTCTCGCGAAGGAATGCCAATGAAAATCGCTCTAATCAGTGAACACGCGTCGCCTCTCGCTGTCGCCGGCGGCGTCGATAGCGGCGGACAGAACATCTATGTCGCGAACGTCGCGCGTCAACTGGTCGAGATGGGTCACCAGGTCGACGTATTCACGCGCCGCGACCGCGCGCTGGTCCCGCTGAGCGTCGTCATGGACGGCGCGCGCGTGATCCATGTGCCGGCGGGGCCGCCGCGGCAACTGCCGAAGGAACGTCTGCTGCCGTTCATGGACGAATTCGCCGCGTTCCTGATCGACTTCTTTCGCCGCGAGGAGCAGCCGTACGACGTGATGCACGCGAACTTCTTCATGTCGGGCCTTGCCGCGCTGAAGGTCAAGGACGCGCTCGGCGTGCCGCTGGTCACGACGTTCCATGCGCTCGGCCGCGTGCGGCGGATCCACCAGGGCGCCGACGACGGCTTTCCCGATGCACGCTTTGCAATCGAAGACGAACTGGTCGCGCGCTCGGATGTGGTCGTCGCCGAATGTCCGCAGGACGAAGCCGATCTGCTCGAACACTACCGCGCCGATCCCGCGCGCATCGAGATCGTGCCGTGCGGTTTCGACGCCGACGAGTTCCGGCCGGTCGAACGCGCGGCGGCCCGCGACGCGCTTGGCTGGCGCCACGACGAATTCATCGTGTTGCAGCTGGGCCGGCTCGTGCAGCGCAAGGGCATCGACAACGTGGTGCGCGGCGTCGGTGTGCTGAAGCAGACCTATCGCGCGCCGGCCCGGCTGTATGTGGTTGGCGGCAATTCGGATGCGCCCAACGAGATCGCCACGCCGGAGATCGCGCGGCTGCGCGGAATCGCGCGCGAATGCGGGGTCGCGGACGAGACCTGTTTCGTCGGCCGGCGCGGACGCGCGCGGCTGCGCGAGTACTACAGCGCGGCCGACGTATTCGTGACGACACCGTGGTACGAGCCGTTCGGCATCACGCCGGTCGAGGCGATGGCGTGCGCGACGCCGGTGATCGGCGCCGACGTCGGCGGCATTCGCTATACGGTGGCCGACGGCCTGACCGGCTTCCTGGTGCCGCCGCGCGATCCGCATCTGCTCGCCGCGCGTTTGCAGCAGTTGCGGCGCGATCCGGTGCTCGCCGCGCGAATGGGCGAAGCGGGCCTCGAACGCGCGCGCGCATTATTCACGTGGCGTGGGGTCGGCGCATCGCTTGCGCAGCTTTATGCGCGCGTGGCGCGGCTCGTGCCGGCGAAAGATGCGGTCGATACGCACGCGCAGCGCGCGGATGAACCGCTGCGCGCGGCGGGCGGCGCGGCGTTCCGTTGAGTGTCGCGACGCGTGCGCCGCGCGAGCGACGCAGTGGCAGTGCAAGTCTCGGCGCCAGGAGTCGCGCTGACTTCCACCCCCTACACACGAACACCATGAACACCCAACCCGCAGTCTTCATCGACAAGGACGGCACACTGCTCGAAGACGTGCCGTACAACGCCGACCCCGCGCTGATGCGTTTCGCGCCGGGCGCGCGCGAAGGGCTCGCTCTGCTGGCCGCCTATCCGCTCACGCTGTTCGTGATCAGCAATCAGGCCGGCGTCGCGCTCGGCAAGTTCGACGAGACCGCGTTGCTCGACGTCGAAAACCGCCTGCAGCACATGTTTGCCGAATGCGGCGCGAAGCTCGCGGGCGTGTACTGGTGCCCGCATCATCCGCAAGGCAGCGTCGCGCGCTACGCGCTCGCGTGCGATTGCCGCAAGCCGGAGCCCGGCATGCTGCTGCGCGCGGCGCAGGAGCATCAAATCGATCTGGCGAACAGCTGGTTCATCGGCGACATTCTCGACGACGTCGAAGCGGGCAATCGCGCCGGCTGCCATACCGTGCTGCTCGACAACAGTCACGAGACAGAGTGGCGGGTCGGCCCGCAACGCGTGCCCGGCATATGCGCCGCCAATCTGCACGAGGCCGCGCAGCACGTGGTGCTGCACGGTATGCCGGCGGGTGCCGCCGCGCACCACAAGGGAGCGATCCAATGAACGCGCCGCTGCCGCTCGCGCCGCCGATCCTGGCGCACGCGCGCGTGCCCGACACGTCGCCGCCCGGCTGCTGGGGCGCCGACGTCAAGCGGATTCTGTGCGTGCGCCTGGACAATCTCGGCGACGTGCTGATGAGCACGCCCGCGCTGCATGCGTTGCGCGAGTCCGGCGCGAACCGCCATCTGACGTTGCTCGGCTCGCGCAGCGGCGTCGCGCTCGCGCCGTTTCTCGACGACATCGACGACGTGATCGAATACGACGCGCCGTGGGTCGCGCCCGCGTCGGGCAGTGGTCACGATCTGGCCGCCGATCGCCGGATGCAGCAGCGCCTGCGCGCCGGCCGCTTCGACGCTGCGGTCATCTTCACCGTGTACAGCCAGAGTCCGCTGCCGGCCGCGATGCTGTGCTATCTGGCCGGCATTCCGCGCCGTCTCGCGCATTGCCGCGAGAACCCGTACGCCTTACTGACCGACTGGCTGCGCGAACCCGAGCCGCAGCAACGCACCCGTCACGAGGTGCAACGTCAGCTCGATCTGGTGGGCCACGTCGGCGCGCGAACCTTGGACACCCGTATGCGTTTCCACGTGCCGGCCGCCGCGCGCCGCTCGCTCGACGCGCAACTGGCCGCGCTGCGCATCGGGCCTAACGGGCCTGACATGCCCGGCACCCCCGCCGCCGCGAATGCCCAGAACGCCCCGCACGCCTCTAACACCGCCCCGATCGTCCTGCATCCAGGCGCGACCGCCGCTTCGCGCCGCTATCCGCCCGAGCGCTTCGGCGCGGTCGCGAGCCGGCTCGCACTGGCCACCGGCGCGCCGATACTGCTGACCGGCAGCGCGAGCGAACGGCCGCTGGTCGAAGCGGTGCTGCGCGCGGCCGTGCCCGCCGTCCGCCCGCAACTGCACGACCTGAGCGGCGCGTTGAACCTCGGCGAACTCGCCGCGCTGCTCGAACGCGCGAGCGTGCTGATCTCGAACAACAGCGGCCCGGTCCATCTCGCGTCCGCGCTCGGCACGCCGGTGGTCGATCTCTACGCGCTGACCAATCCACAGCACACGCCGTGGCAGACCGCGCAGCGGGTGCTGTATCGCGATGTCGAATGCCGCTGGTGCTATCGCAGCGTGTGTCCGCACGAGCATCACGCCTGCCTGCTCGGCATATCGATCGATGAAGTCGTGCACGCGGCACTGGAATTGCGACACGAGCAGGCACCGTCGGGTCGACGCGACCCGCCAGTGAAAAGCGCTTGCGCGCAGTGCGAACCGTGTAGCGACGGCGTCGCGTCGTCGCTGACCGATCAGCCCGCGGTCCCCTGAACCCACTTCCATAGCGAACGCCATGTACACACTCGGAATCAATGCGGTCTATCACGACAGCGCGGCCGCGCTGCTGCGCGACGGCGTGGTGCTCGCGGCCGCCGAAGACGAACGCTTCACGCACGTGAAGCACGCGAAACGGCCGGTGCCGTTTTCCACCTGGCAATTGCCGTTCGACGCGATCGACTACTGCCTGAAAGCGGCCGGCATTACGCTCGCCGATGTCGATCATGTCGCCTACTCGTACGATCCGCAGCTATTCGGCGGGATGCCTAAGCAACCGGGCGCGACGATCGAGCTGCCGTTCGATCCGGCTGGCACGCGTTTGGACAATCCGTCCGCGTCCCCGTGGGACCCGCTGTTTCTCAGCTATATCGCCAACGCGAAGGGACAACTGCTCGACGGCGCGCCGCATCATCTGCGCAAGCGTTTTCAGCGGGTGAACCGCGAGCACGGCTTTGCATGGCACTTCGTCGATCACCATCTCGCGCACGAGGCAAGCGCGTTTCTCGCCGCGCCGTTCGACGACACCGCGGTGCTGACGATGGACGGCCGCGGCGAAGGCGTGACGACCAGCATGGGACAATTCGTCGGCGGCGAGTACACGCGCCTGAAACAGGTGGAGCTGCCGCATTCGCTCGGACTGCTGTATGAAGCGGTCACCGATTGGCTCGGCTTCCTGCATTCGTCGGACGAGTACAAGGTGATGGCGCTCGCGTCGTACGGCAAACCGGTGTACGTGGATGTGTTCCGCGAGATCGTCCGCTATCGGCAGGACGGCAGCTATACAGTCGACACGCCGCGTCTGACCGAACGATTCGGCCCCGCTCGCGAGCGCGGCGGCCCGCTCGAACAGCGTCACTTCGATATCGCGCATTCGTTGCAGCGCGTGCTCGAAGAGACTGTGCTCGAACTGGCGAACTGGCTGCATCGGCAGACCGGTTTGAGCCGGCTGTGCATGGCCGGCGGCGTCGCGCTGAACTGCGTGATGAATTCCAAGCTGCGCGACGCGGGACCGTTCGACGAAGTGTGGGTGCAGCCGGCGGCCGGCGACGCCGGCACCGCGCTCGGCGCGGCGCTGTGGACCGACTATCGCGAGCGGGCCGCGCACGGCGACCGCGCGCGCCACTGGCGCATGGATCACGCGTACCTCGGCCCCGAGTACGGCGAGGCGGAAATCGAGCAGTTTTTGCGCTGGTCGAAGGTGCCGTACCGGCGTCTCGACGATATCGCCGGCACCACCGCCGATCTGCTCGCGAACGGCAGCGTGATCGGCTGGTATCAGGGCCGCACCGAGTTCGGGCCGCGCGCGCTCGGCGCGCGTTCGATCCTCGCGTCGCCGGTCGATCCGCGGATGCAGGCGAAGCTCAACGAGATCAAGGATCGCGAGGACTTCCGCCCGGTCGCGCCGGTCGTGATGGAGGAACACGCGAACGACTGGTTCGTGAACGGCCAGAGCGCGCCGTTCATGCTGTTCGTGTTCGACGTGCGCGAGGACAAGGCCGCACGCATTCCGGCCGTGCGCCATGTGGACGGCACCGCGCGCGTGCAGACCATCAACCGCGCGCAGCATCCGCTCTACTACGATGTGCTGGCCGCGTTCCGCGCGCGCACCGGCGTGCCGATTCTGGTCAACACGTCGTTCAACACGCGCGGCGAGCCGATGGTCAATTCGCCACGCGACGCGGTCGAGTCGTTCTGGACCTCGCCGCTCGACGCGCTGGTAATCGGCCCGTTCCTCGTCGAGAAAGCGGGGACCGGCACATGAGCACCACGTTTTTGTGTCCCCCGTTGCCGCATAGCGGTGTCACCGCGCGCCGCAGCAGTGCGGATTCCGAAGAGTCCGGCTGGGGGGTAGCGTCGCGCTCGTTTCCGGAGGTGTCGGTGGTGGTGCCCACCTACCGGCGCCCGGCGATGCTCGCGAACTGTCTGCGCGCGCTGTGCGCACAGCAACTGGCGGCGGACCGCTACGAGATCGTAGTCTGCGATGACGGTCCCGACGACGACACCCGCGCCTGCGTCGAACGCTTCGCACAGGAACAGGCAGCGCGCGGCCTGGAAATTCTGTACGTGCCGGTGACCCGCACCCAGGGGCCGGCCGGCGCGCGCAACGCGGGCTGGCAGCACGGGCGCGCATCGCTGATCGCGTTCACCGACGACGACACGCTGCCCGACCCGCACTGGCTGAGCGCCGGCATCGCGGCCCTCTCGCACGGCGCGGCGGCCGCCGCCGGCACGATCGTCGTGCCGCTGCCGGCGCTGCCGGACTTGCCGACCGATTACGAAGCCGACACCAGCGGCCTCGCGCGCGCCGAGTTCGCGACCGCGAACGTGTTCGTCTCGCATGCGGCGCTGGTCGCGACCGGCGGCTTCGACGAGCGCTTCACCTGCGCGTGGCGCGAGGATTCGGACCTGCAATTCACGTTGCTGAGCGCGGGCGGCAAGATCGTCCGCGCGACCGACGCGATCGTCGTTCATCCGGTGCGGCCCGCGCGCTGGGGCGTGAGCATCAGCCAGCAGAAGAAGAGCCAGTTCGACGCGCTGCTGTATCGCAAGCATCCCGAACTGTTTCGCGCGCGCATTCGCTCGCGTCCGCCGCTGCTGTACTATGCGATCCTCATCGCCGCGCTGGTCGCCGTCGGCGGGATGTTCGCGCAGCAAGCGGCGGTGGCGACCGCGGGCTGGCTCGCATGGTGCGCGCTGACCGGCTATTTCTCGGTGCTGCGGCTGCGCCGGCGCAACCACGGCTGGCGCCACATCGCCGAGATGGTCTGGACCTCGATCCCGATTCCGTTTCTATCGATCTTCTGGCGGCTGTACGGCGCCATCCGTTTCAAGGTGTTCTTTCCATGACCGCACCCTCGCTGCTGGCGGCGCTCGCGCCGTGCCGTATCGTCGTGTTTCGCGCGCTGCAGCTCGGCGACATGCTGTGCGCGGTGCCCGCGCTCCGGGCGTTGCGCGCGGCCGCGCCCGACGCCCATATCGCGCTGATCGGCCTGCCGTGGGCGCGGACGTTCGTAGAACGTTATGCGGACCTCGTCGACGAACTGATCGTGTTTCCGGGCGCGCTCGGGTTTCCCGAGCAGCCGGAGACCAACGACGGCCTGCCCGACTTCTTTGCCGCGATGCGCGACCGACACTTCGATCTCGCGATGCAGCTGCACGGCAGCGGCGGCATCGCGAACGATCTGCTGCGCCAATTCGGCGCACGCGCCGACGCCGGCTTCGTGCAACCGGACGAACGCCCCCGCGCCGGCTGCTTTATCGACTGGCCCGACACGCTGCCCGAACCCGAACGCTATCTCGCGCTGATGAGCGCGCTAGGCGCGCCGGCACACGACCGCAAGCTGAGCTTCCCGCTCACCGACCATGATCGCGACGAGTACGCGGCGCTGCGCGAGCGGCATGGGATCGAAGCGCAGCGCCTCGTGCTCGTGCATCCGGGCGCGCAATTGCCGTCGCGGCGCTGGCCCGCCGAACGCTTCGCGGGGCTCGCCGATCATCTCGCCGCCGACGGCTGGCAGATCGCGATCACCGGCACCGCCGCCGAAGCGCCGCTGACCTGCGCGGTGCTCGGCGCGATGAGCGCGCCCGCGCTGCACCTGGCCGGCACGACCTCGCTCGGCGCGCTCGCGGCGCTGGTCGCCGACGCACGCCTCGTGGTCAGCAACGACACCGGCATCTCGCACATTGCCGCCGCGCTGGAAACGGCCTCTGTCGTGATCGCGTGCGGCAGCGACACGCGGCGCTGGGCGCCGCTCGATCACCTGCTGCACCGCGTGCTCGCCGACTATCCGCCGTGCCGGCCGTGCATGTTCCGCGACTGTCCGTATGGTCATCCGTGCGCGCGGAACATCGGCGTCGAAACGGTGGTCGAGGCCGCGCGCGCGCAACTCGCGCGGGTGCCGGATACGCATCCGGGCGCGCCGGGCACGCTGCAGGTATGCACCGATCCGCTGACTTTCCAGGAGCTGCACCATGCTGCGTAACTGCCGCCGCCTGCGCGTGCTGACCTGGCACGTGCACGGCAACTACATGTACTACCTGAGCCAGGCGCCGCACGACTTCTATCTGGTCACCAAACCGGGCCATCCGCCCGGATATGCGGGCAAGGTCGGCGTACTGCCGTGGGGCAAGAACGTGCACGAGGTATCGATCGAGGAGGTTCCCAGTCAGCAGTTCGACGTTATCCTGTATCAGCACCGCGCGCACTGGGATCGCGACCGCGAACAGGTGCTGAGTGCCGCGCAACAGCGTCTGCCGCGCGTCTACGTCGAGCACGATCCGCCGCAGGAGAATCCTTTTCAGCAATGGCATTGGGTCGACGATCCGAACACGCTGCTGGTGCACGTCACGCATTTCAACCGGCTGATGTGGGACAGCGGCGTCACGCCGACGCGCGTAATCGAACACGGTGTGGTGGTGCCTGACGGCGTGCGCTATAGCGGTGAACTCGAACGCGGGGTCGTGGTCGTCAATCATCTCGCGCAGCGCGGCCGCCGGCTCGGCGCCGACGTGTTCAACGAAACGCGCACCCGCGTGCCGCTCGATCTGGTCGGGATGGACGCGGCGCGGCTCGCCGGCATCGGCGAAATCGGCAATCTGGAACTGGCCGCGTTCACCTCGCGCTACCGGCTCTTTTTCAATCCGATCCGCTGGACCAGTCTCGGCCTCGCGATCGTCGAGGCGATGACGATCGGCATGCCGATCGTCGGACTCGCGACCGCAGAACTGGCGACCGTTATCCGCAACGGCGAGAACGGCTTCGTGCATACCGATGTCGACGCGCTGGTCGATGCGATGCATGCCTTGCTGCGCGATCCCGCCGAAGCGCGCCGGCTCGGCGACGGCGCGCGGCGCACCGCGCTGGAACGCTTCCATATCGACCGTTTTGCACAAGACTGGCACGACACGTTGCTGCAGGTCACCGCGTAACGCGTTGACTCGCCCGGACGATCATAAGGATCACCGATCATGAAAGAACTCACCCGCAAGCGGATTCTGGTTACCGGCGGCGCCGGCTTTCTCGGCTCGCATCTGTGCGAGCGGCTGGTTGCGCAAGGACACGACGTGCTGTGCGTCGATAACTTCTATACCGGCACCAAGGACAACATCGCGCACCTGCTCGACTGCGCGAATTTCGAACTGATGCGCCACGACGTGACCTTTCCGTTGTATGTGGAAGTCGACGAAATCTATAACCTCGCGTGTCCCGCGTCGCCGATTCACTATCAGTACGATCCGGTGCAGACCACCAAGACCAGCGTGCACGGCGCGATCAATATGCTCGGGCTTGCTAAACGCGTGAAGGCGCGGATTTTTCAGGCGTCGACCAGCGAGGTGTACGGCGATGCCCTCGTGCATCCGCAGAAAGAGGACTACTGGGGACATGTGAATCCGATCGGCCCGCGTTCGTGTTACGACGAAGGCAAACGCTGCGCGGAGACGCTTTTCGTCGATTACCGGCGGCAGCATGGTCTGTCGATCTGCATCGCGCGGATTTTCAACACCTATGGTCCGCGCATGCATCCGGCCGATGGACGGGTGGTGTCGAACTTCATGATGCAGGCGCTGCGCGGCGAGCCGTTGACCGTGTACGGCGACGGCTCGCAGACGCGCTCGTTCTGCTACGTCGACGACATGATCGACGCGTTTATCCGCCTGATGAACAGCGGCGACGATGCCGGTGGGCCGGTCAATCTCGGCAATCCGCACGAGGTCTCGATGCGGGAGATCGCGCAGCGGATCGTCACGGTGACCGGATCGAGTTCGACGCTCGAAGCGCGGCCGTTGCCGGCCGACGATCCGTGGCACCGGCAACCGGATATTGCGCGCGCGCGGGAGCTGCTCGGCTGGGAGCCGGCTACTTCGCTCGACGAAGGATTGCTGAGAACTGCGAGGTATTTTCGGGCGCGGCTTGCGGCTGGCGCGGAGACGGTGCCGGAGGCCGTCAAGGCAGGCGAGGCCGCGGGTTGAGCGGTCTTTCGCAGTGGCCTTTCACTCGCCCGGCACTCGCGCCGCCACCTACGTCACGGTTGCCCCGAGCCCCCCGACGCCCCATACACCTGCCCGGTCACATAACTCATCCGCGCCATCGCCAGCGCGACGTATACCGGCGCGATCTCGGCCGGCTGGCCCGGCCGGCCCATCGGCGTCTGCGCGCCGAACTGTTCGAGGTTCTTCTGTGTCTGTCCACCGCTCACCTGCAGCGGTGTCCAGAACGGCCCCGGCGCGACCGCGTTCACGCGGATGCCGCGCGAGATCATCTGCTTGGCGAGCGACTTGGTGAAATTCGCGATCGCGGCCTTGGTCATCGCGTAGTCGAGCAGGTTGATCGACGGATCGTAGGCGTTGACCGAACTCGTATTGATGATCGCCGCGCCCGGCGACATGTGCGGGATCGCGGCCCTGGTAAGCCAGAACATTCCGTACAGATTGGTGCGCAACGTCCAGTCGAAATCCTCGGTGCTGATGTCGAGAATCGAGTCGTGGCTGTGCTGACGTCCCGCGTTGTTGACCAGTACGTCCAGTCCACCGAAGCCGTTCACCGCGCGCTCGACTGCCTGCTTGCAGAATGCTTCGTCGCGGATATCGCCGGGAAGCGCGAGCGCGTTGCGGCCCGCGTCGCGAATCAGCTGGATGACCTCGCGCGCATCGGGTTCCTCGGCGGACAGATAGACGATCGCGACGTCCGCGCCTTCGCGCGCGAACGCGATCGCCGCCGCGCGACCGATGCCCGAGTCGCCGCCGGTGATCAGCGCCTTACGGCCCGCGAGCAGACCGCAGCCGCGATAGCTCGATTCGCCATGGTCCGGACGAGGCGTCATGCGGCTCGCGAGACCCGGCCACGGTTGCTGCTGAGGGGAGAACGGCGGGTGCGGGTAAAGGCCCCGTGGGTCGCGCAACGGTGTGCCCGTATCCGCCGCGGGCGATGCGTTACCGGCCTCGTTGCCGGGACTCGCCCGGTGTGCGGAGTCGGGCGTCGCGCCCGCGGTGCCGGTCACGCCCGGCACGACCGCCCCGGCGGCGAGCGCATTGCCGGCGAACATCGCGGCCAGGCCCGCCGCCGCGCTTTGAACGACCTTGCGGCGGGTCGGGGATAGGTCATCCGGCGCGCTTCGATGCTCGGGTTGTCCTTCATGATCGCCTTCGCTGTTGGTGTGATCGCTGCACATGGGTCGCTCCGGTAAGAGTTCGCTAAAGGTCGAGGCTTACTGGCCGTTTTGCGGCGCGCCAGCCGTACCACCGTTGGTGCCGTGGCCCGTGTTCGGGCGCGCGTTGTTGTGCAAAGCGCTAGGGCTCTGCGTCGGCGAATTACGCGCCGCCGGTTGCATTGCCGCCCGCGCCGCCCATCCCGCTTCCGGAGCCCGCGCCGGTGCCGTAGCCGCTGGTGCCGTTGCCGCTGGTGCCCGCGGTGCCGGCGGCGCCCGCTCCCGCGCCGCCGCCGGCACCACCACCTCCTCCGCCTGCGCCGCCGGCCTGCGCATAGGCGCCGCCCGCCAGCGCCATCATCAGTGTCGAAGCCAGGATTGTCTTGGTCATGGATTTCATCTTGCCCTCCGTTGAGTCGTTTCGAGGCCTGCGTGCGAAGTGCGCCACCGCACGTCGGCTCAGTCCGAGCCGAGCATCACTCATACCTAGCCGTATCTATCGCGGAAGTGGAGGGGCTAAAAGCGGAAAGCTCGCTCACGTTGGAACGGTTGGGGACGGTCATCCCGGCGCGCGAACACCAAAGTTGCGACGGGATCGGCGTGTCCGCATGGGTACAGTGCTTGCTCCCCCGCTGCGTCAGATAGCGGCCGCCAGCGCGCCGAATACCGGGCGCCACCCGGCACTGTCCGTCCGCAATCACTGGCACTCACGCCCCGTCACGCGCCCGCAACACGCTTAGCACTTTGATCCGATGACCAACACTCCGCCCCTGCGTGCCTTGGCCGGCCGCCTGAATGCGATGCGTAAAACGCTGCGCGACGTGTTCGGCATCACGAAGCTGCGGCCCGGCCAGCAGCACATCATCCGCAGCGTGCTCGAACGGCGCGACACGCTCGCGGTGATGCCCACCGGCGCCGGCAAATCGCTCTGCTATCAATTGCCGGCGCTGCATCTGGACGGCTGGACGCTGGTCGTGTCGCCGTTGATCGCGTTGATGAAAGACCAGTTCGACACGCTGCGCGACGCAGGCATCGACGCGCTGCGGATCAACAGCACGGTCCCGGCTGCGGAGCTGCACGCCACCTATGACACGCTGCGTAGCGCCCGCAGCGGCATCGTGTTCGTCACGCCGGAACAACTGAGCCACGCCGAATTGATTGACGCGCTGCGCGAGCGCGACGACACGCGTATCGAACTGGTGGTCGTCGACGAGGCGCACTGCGTGTCGCAGTGGGGCCACGATTTCCGCCCGGCGTTCCTGCGCATCGTCGATGCGGTGAAAGCTCTCGGCAGGCCGCCGGTGCTCGCGCTGACCGCGACCGCGACGCCCGACATCTGTACCGACATCGTCCGCTCGCTCGGTCTGAAAGAGCCGCGCATCGTCAACACCGGCGTCTATCGCGACAATCTGCACTACCGCGTCAGCCAGGTATCGGTGGCAGGTGGACGGCAACGCGCGTCCACGCGTGTGCGTGAAGCGAAGGCGGCGGCGCTGCGCGAACTGCTCGCGCACGAACACGGCCGCGGCATCGTCTATACGGCGACGGTGCGCGAAGCCGAGCAGCTGGCCGCGAGCGTACGCGAGTGGGACGCGGCGGTGGCCTGCTATCACGGCCGCATGTCCGCGCACCAACGGCACGACGTGCAGGAGCGCTTCGCGGCCGGGGAGCTGCGCGTGATGATCGCGACCAACGCGTTCGGAATGGGGATTGATATTCCCGACATCCGTTTCGTCGTCCACTATCAGATGCCGGGCAGCCTCGATGCGTACTACCAGGAAACCGGGCGCGCCGGACGCGACGGCGAGCCCGCGCGCTGCGAGTTGCTGTTCGATCTGAACGACCGGCGCGTGCAGCAGTTTCTCGCACTGGGCCGCTATCCGGACGCCGCGCTGCTGCGCCGGATCTGCGACGCGCTCGCGCAGTGCGCGCGCACGCCCGGTGCGGGTGCCGGCATGTCGGCGCGCGAGTTGCTCGACGCGGTAACCGACGTGGGCCGCAACAAGCTCGCGGTCGCGCTGAAGATGCTGACCGATACCCGCCACGTTGCGCGGGACCGGCAGCAACGCTATCGGCTGCGCGAAGCGGGCGGCGCCCGTGCGGGCCAGCCCGGCGACAACCGCGACGATGCGATCGACGCCGCTGTCGAGCGCTATACGCAGCTCGCGAGCCGCGACCGCGCCGCGCTCGAACAGATGGTCGATTACGCGCAAACCGGCGGCTGCCGCTGGCGCGTGCTGCTCGAATACTTCGACGACGCCGACGGTTTCGAACGCTGCGGTACCTGCGATAACTGTCTGAATCCGGTCGAAGCGACGTTTGAAGCGCAAAGCGCGAAGCCCGCCGTCAAATCGCCGCGGCGCCAAGCGGCAAAAAAAGCGCGCTTTGGCCGCGGCGATGCGGTGCGCGTGCGCAAATACGGCAGCGGCCACGTAGTGTTCGCCACCGATGAGCAGGTCGCGGTAATGTTTCCGGACGGCAGCACGCGCACCTTCATGGCGCGCTTTGTAAAGGCCGAGATGGCGTGAACTACGCGCCGCCAGGCGGGACCGACGCGGCTCACGTCCGGCGCGCGCGGCGTTGCCCGCGTCAATCACGGCCGGTCATCTCCGGTGCGATCGACGCGTGATTGAGCAGTCCGACCAGCGCGACGCCCCCCACCACATTGCCGAGCAACGTCGGCGCAAAAAAGCGCCCGAAGTAGTCCTGCAGCGCGGCGTGCCCGCGCAAAACCGCATAAGCCACCTCGACCGACCCGGCAACGATATGCGACAGATCGCACACCGCGACCACATAGGTGATCACCGCGACGATCAGGACAGCGGCCGACTTCGCGCTCGGCAGCAGCCACACCATCAACGCGATAAGCCAGCCGGCGAGCACGGCTTTGATCATCGTCGAAAAGAAATCCGACTCGTACGGCGCCTGGGCGAGATGATCGAGAACCGGTGCGAACTTGTGCGCGAACGTCGTCGGCAGCGTGAGGATGGCCGCGAAGCACCAGGTACCTGCAATGTTGGCTGCGAGCACGATCAGCCAGAGCCGCAGCGCTGTGCCCGCAACCCGTAGGCTGCGCCGCGTCAGCACCGGCAACAGCACGGTCAGCGTGCTCTCGGTAAAGAGTTGCTGGCGCCCCAGCACGACGATGATGAAGCCGACGCAATACCCGGCGGCGCCGGTCAACGACACCCCGTTGTGAGCGGAAGACGACTTATTCTCCAGTACCGCCTCGGTGAGAAACGAGAAGCCCATCGAGAGCCCTGCGGCCAGCGCGGACCACAGCAGCGCGAGCGGAGCGCGCCCGAGCGCCATCTCCCCTTCCTCGCGGATGATTTCGTGAATGACCAGCGCGCGCGGCGAACTATGCTCGGACGCCTGATCGCGCTCCTTATCGTCCAGGTGCGGCGACGCGTGGCCCGCGGCTTGCGCGTCGTCCGTGTCGATGCTGGTGTCGCGATCCGTATCGGTGGCGGTATGGGGCAGGTTCGGCATGGCATGGCTCCTCGCAGTGTGCACGAGCGTTGCGCAGGCGCTGTGCCCGTTGCTCGCCGCTACCGCCTGCAACAAGGAGGCTCACTGCATCAGTCGGCTGCCGATTTGCGGAGCCCTCGTCGGCGCGTGCTGAAAGACGCTTCGATGGGCAGACACTGGACCAGACTCGCGACGCTATCGACGAGCCGCTCATACAGTTTTTCCGACTCCTCGACGGAAATTCCCGCAGCGCGCATGTGAGCGATCCGCGCAGCTTGCGCATGCATCAATTCGATTCCCCGGCAGATGCTGGAGGCGCAGCGTGTACGGCCCGACGGTCCCAATGAAGCAGCCGCGAGCAACGGATTCCATTTGCCTTCGTTGGCAGTGGCGAGAATTGGCGGCCGCTCCGCAGGTTGCGGCGCGACCCGCGCGGATTGCCGCGTTAGCTCGTCGATAAGTTCAAGAAGCCGGTCCACGAACCCTGGTTTGCGCAACTGTGCGCGCGCGAGACGCGTGTCCGGTAGTTCGGCGCCGGACATCAGAATCACCGGTACGCTGCGAAAGCGCGGCAGCGCCTTGAGGATTCGCATTGCGTCCGGGCCTTCCAGATAGGGCATGTTCACATCGCAGACGATGATGTCCGGGGGCCGATCCACCGCGGCGCGCAGCGCGGCGAGCCCGTCCTGCGCGCCTGCTACCGCATGGCCGTTCGCGCTCAGCGCTGCTTCCAACGCCGCACGCATTTGGGCGTCGTCATCTACGAGCAAAACTTTGCACATGTCCGGTCCTATTGCCTTCCGGTATTTAGCACCGTGCGCTGGCGGTGCCCACGCCGTAGTTATCGCTACTTACGCTTCGCGCTCGTAACCAGCGCTGTCTTGGTCAGGCTGCTTCGGCCAATGCGCACGAAAGAAGCCAGCGCATATGCGCCGGACCATCAACGGAACAACGTTCGCGGCGTCACTGCCGCCCTTCTCCTGCGTCGGCTTCACTTCCCCGACGCGTGATGGCTGCGGATAGACGTTACTTAGCATGGCGGGTGCCCACGCACCGCGGCTAGCGGTACGTTGCGCCGCCTTCGGGAATGATCCAGTCACGCGCCCTGCGTGCCAGTGGGATAACGCATCGGGCGCGCATTGGTGTGCCGCGCGAAGAACTACTCAGCGAACAGGTCCGGGCCGAACGCGTCGTAGTGAATCGCGTAACCATGTTCAGCTAGCCGCGCCACCCGGGCGTGCCGAAAACGGCCCATGCGTAATCGCCGATGCGCCGTTCGCAACGGGCGGCCCTCCGCATGCGTGGTTCAGCGGATGCACGACCCTCAGCACTTAACGTCAATGGAGGTCAATTATGTTCATGCACAACAAACGGCTGCAATACACGGTTCGCGTCGGCACGACCAATCCCGGTCTCGCGAACCTGATGCTCGGACAGTTCGGCGGACCGCAGGGCGAACTGGCAGCCGCGATGCGCTACTTCACGCAAGCGGTCGCGAAAGAGGATCCGAGGCGCAAGGACATGCTGTTCGATATCGCGACCGAAGAACTCATTCACCTGGAGATCATCGGCTTGATCGTCGCCATACTCAACCGCGGTGCGAAGGGCGAACTCGCCGAAGCGGTCGAGCAGCGGGCGGAGTTGTATCGCAGGCTCAACGGCGCCGGCAACGACAGTCACGTCACCCAGGTGTTGTACGGCGGCGGGCCGCCGTTGACCAACTCGGGGGGCGTGCCCTGGACGGCCGCGTACATCGATACGATCGGCGCGCCGACCGCGGACGGCGGTGACGGCAGCGCGTCGGTCGGCCTCGAAGCGCAGCAGGAAAGCGCGGTCACCGCGATGGCCACGCGCTTGCGCTCCGACCCGTCGAGCGATCCGACTACCGGCGCGGAGTTGGGCAGTACGCTTCCGCCCACCAACGACGTTGAGTAATCCCCCTGTGCATGCTCAGGAGCAGGTGATGGCCACCCCACAGGAATACGTCGTCGACTGGCTGCGCGACGCCTATGCAATGGAAAAACAGGCCGAGACGATGCTCAAGGCTCAGTCGAAGCGGTTTGAGTTCTATCCGCTGCTTCGTGAGCGGATCGACCGGCACCTCGAAGAAACGCTGTCGCATCAGACGTTGCTGGAAGGCTGCCTCGACCGGCTGGGCAGCGGTCCATCGGCGACGAAAAATCTGTCGGCGCGGATGACCGCGTTCATGCAGGGCGCCAGCGGAATGGCGGTCAGCGATGAGGTCGTGAAGGGCGGCATGGCGGGCTATGTGTTCGAGCACGTCGAAATCGCCGCCTACACGACGCTGATCGCCGCCGCCAATGCCGCCGGCGATATCGAAACCCGTCGCGTCTGCGAACAGATCCTGCCGCAGGAGATCGCGATGGCGAAGTGGCTGTTCGAGCACCTGCCGCAGACGGTCACGCAGTTTCTCGGTCGCTCCGCAGCGAACCTCGACGAAGCCAGGCGGTAACGTGACGGCACGCGACATACGCGGGTCGTCGAGCGCTTTCAGGTTCGGCGCGCGCGGCGTGTTCGCGCTCCGCGATGCGTGGGCCGGCGCTACGGCGCCGGCTCATTTCTGTCCGTCGAGTTCAGCGCCTGCTCCGCCGCAACGGGCGGAACTCGAGCATGGCGCGGCGAGCGTCGATCGCCTGCACGTGGACCGCTGCACGCACCCGCCGGGCATGCGGGATGCGGAAACCCGCGAGCCAACGCGCGACGCGTCACCGCGACGGTCGGCGCGCCCACCCAGTTTCGAGAGGAACAGCCATGCCCAACAACACCTCATCGGTATCACCGTCGATCACCGCAATGATCCGCCTGGACCATATGCACGTGCTCGCCGCGTCCCATCGTTACCACGCATCGACGCCGTGGTGGCGCAAACGAGCGATCGTCAACGGCGTGTGCGCCGCGCTCGAAATTCACGCGCAACTGGAGGAAGAGATTTTCTATCCGGCGTTGGAGCGCGCGCTCGGCCACGACAAGACGCTCGCGAAAAGCCGCCCCGAGCACGACGAGATGCGCGCGACGATCGCAAAGCTGCGTGCGATGGGCCCGGAAAACGCGGCGTACGACGGGCTCTTTCATCAGTTGATACGCGAGGTCGTGCACCACGTCGCGGACGAGGAGACGATCCTGCTGCCCGACGCGGAGCGCTTGCTGAAGAGCGAACTGCAGGCGCTGGGCACGCAGATGACCCGGCGCCGGCTGCAATTGCTCGGTGAACGGCCGACGGAAATCGCGCTCAATACCGCAGGCACGTTTCCGATCGCGACGCTGCTGCTCGGCTCAACGCTGCTGCTTGCGTTGCGGCAATGTCGGCCGAGGTCGCGCCGCGCGGCGCGCTAGGGGCGCTCGGCGCGGTCTTACGATTGAGCTGGGTGCGCTTGCTTACGCTCTGCTTCACTACGAAAGGCTCCGGCCGCACGTGCGTGCCGACGGCACCGAGTCGTTTTCAGTTATGCGGCTCCCTCGCGCCGCATCGCCGAACGCAAGCGTGCCTTTTTTCCATCGCCGAAAGTATTTCTTCCAGGCGGGCGATGCGCGATCGGTAGAGCGCATTCGACTCGACGCCGGAGAGCGCCGCGATGCGATCGCGCCAGTACGTATGTGGGAATGGGCCTTTGCCGGCGTGCGGCAAAACCTTCTCCAAATGCCGGAGTTCGTTTTCCAGCTCGTGATGAAACATGTCGCGCCTCATGACCGATTTGCTTTTTCGAGTCCAGCGCAGGTGTGAGCATGGCACGTTCCCGGCGGTCGCCTGATGATCGAGCACCCACTGGAGACGAGCATGTCGAGATCGCCTCGGATGTTGCCATGAGCGTATCTCACGGAAATCGGACGGCAGCGTCGTCGCACTCCATCGGCCGGGGCTTTTGCACGTCGGGATGCGCGACCGATGCCAAGCAGAGCGCACTCATGGATTGCTCGCGCGGTGGGCGCGGGTGCCGAAATACGCGATCTGGCGATGGCCGGCCGTATCGTGACCGACGACGCCGGACGGGTCAACGGTGTCGACTATCTTCATCTGAACGGCACGGCTCGCAGGGGTTGAGCACGCATCCACCAGCCTGGTCGACGCGGACTGCCGGAGCTGGGATATTCCGAACCTGTGGATATGCGATGGTTCGGTGTTTCCACAGTAGGGGGTCAATCCTTCTCTGACCATTCAGGCGATCACATGTCGGACTGCCGAGCGGATCGTCGAACTGGCAGCGCGCGGCAAACTATAGACCTTGCGCATGGCCGCACAGCGCTTCCGCCTGGGAATAAGTGTTGCTCGCTCGCCGGAGTTCCGGGTATTGCACGCCAACGCCGCGGCACTCGCCACAGACAGACTCAAGGAGTCCATTCATGTCCGACACTAAAGATCAGTTCTCCATGCAGGACCCAACGAAGCAATATCCGCAACCGCCATTCGGACGACAGCCGCAGCCGGCACCCGGCCTCGCGAAGCAGATGATTCCCCAGCCCGATCACGGCGAAACCAGCTACAAGGGCTTTGGCAGGCTGGCGGGCCGGCGAGCGGTGATTACCGGCGCCGACAGCGGTATTGGCCGCGCGGTGGCAATCGCATTTGCCCGCGAAGGCGCCGACGTGGCGCTGAACTATCTGCCGAGCGAAGAAGCCGATGTCCGGGAAGTCATCCAACTCGTGAAGGAAGCTGGTCGCAACGCGATCGCGCTCCCCGGCGATATCGCCGACGAAGCCTTTTGCACACAGCTTGTCGATCAATCAGTCGAACAACTCGGTGGCCTGGATATTCTGGTCAACGTCGCGGGCAAGCAGACATACGTCGAGAACATTGCTGAGCTGCAAACGGAACAGTTCGAAGCGACTTTCCGCACCAACGTCTTCGCAATGTTCTGGCTGTGCAAGGCCGCATTGCCACATCTGCCACCGGGCGCAACCATCATCAATACGACGTCGATCCAGAGCTATCAGCCAAGTCCGGGGTTGCTCGATTACGCGTCGACCAAGGCGGCAATCACTGCTTTCACTCATGCACTCGCGAAACAGGTGGTCGGCAAGGGTGTCCGCGTCAACGCCGTCGCGCCGGGGCCGGTGTGGACGCCGCTACAGCCAAGCGGCGGTCAGCCGCAGGCAAAGGTCGAAAAATTCGGTTCCGAAGTGCCGATGAAACGACCCGGACAGCCTGCGGAACTTGCACCCGTCTACGTACTGCTAGCATCACAGGAGTCGAGCTTTGTGACCGGCGAGGTGTACGGCGTGACGGGTGGCAATCACCTGACGTGAGGACCAAGCGGGTAGCTCACACGAAAACGGAATCCTTTAGCATGTCCAGAAGGAGCGTCAGCGAGGGGGCTCATGCCCCCACAGCGCAGTAGCCTCCCCTCAGCGCGTCGACAGGCGACAGGCTCGCTTCAGACATGCCCGCGGCGCAGCTGTCGGCCCTCTCGCGGCAGACGCGGCACATCGCAGTACTCGTCGGTGTATACGAATACTTCACAAATACCGTCGGTCAAACGGCCGCGTGACCACGAACGTGCGCGTCAGCCACAGTCAGCAATATGTGCCCGGTTCGCGCATTCCGCGCGATGGTGCTGGAACGGCAGCGCTTTCGACGATCGGCTCTCAGCCGAGAGCGCTGCGTGCAGACGCAGCTTGCTGTACCTCGAGAAGCTGAGGCAGGTGCATGCGCTTGCCACCTCTGTTCTTTCCGCCTCCGTGCTCGGCTGGACCGTATGGCTATAGAGCATCGGACGGGCGACTACCGGCGACGCGGTTCTGGTGGGCTCGCTCGACTTCGTGATTCTGCACGGTTCGCGTGATATCGCAGTCGCGTTCATCGATCTGACGCAGCGCGTTGCTCGGCTGGGTGAAGCCTCGCAAACCTTGCTGATTCCGCACTCGATGCCCGAGCCTCTGCGGGCAGCGCCGCTCGAAGTCCATCAAGCCCGAGGCCGACGTGCGCCGCGCGTGCAAGGATGCCCACTGCCTCGCTTTCGTCGCGGCGATGCCTGGCGGGCTGATGCCATCGCTGGCTACCGCGGCCTCAAACTGTCCGGCGGCTAACGCCAGCGCATCGCAATTGCACGAGCTATCCTCAAGGATTCACCGATTCTCCTGCTCGACGAAGCGACCTCGGCGCTCGACACGGCGTCGGAAATCGCCATCCAGGCGGCGCTCGATCGGCTCATGAAACATTGCACGGTGGTGGCAATCGCTCACCGGCTTTCGACACTGCAAAGCTTCGATCGCATCGTGGTGCTCAACCGCGGCCAGATCGTCCAGCAAGGTATGCCGGCTGAACTGGCCGCGGTGCCCGGCATCTACCGCGACACACTGGCACGCCAGACCAGGCGGCCACCGCTGCGGCAGAACTGGTGTGAGGGCGGTTCGAAAAAGGGCACTCTTTAACAGCTCGCTTGCGGGCATCGCCCTTGCGCACGTCAGTCGCCGAGCAGCACAACCGCTTCTTCGATCGGAGCTGATATGAAAAATCCTTGGGTGAAAAAGAATCCGTTTCTCAGCATGTGGCTGAGCGGGGCAAATGCAGTGGCCGGCTCCGCGCGCGGACGCGCGACCGCAGCGGCGAAACGCGCGGCTGCAAGTTACTGGAGCGTCGCGCTTTCACCGCCGAAACCGAAGAAAAGAAAGCGCACGCGACGTTGAATACAGCTGTTGGCGGCGAACCGTGTGCGTGCGCGACCATCATCGAGCTGTCGAAGACCTCAGGCTTTCAACTGGTGCGGCATGCTGATCGGTTCCGCCGGATCGACGTGCAATTCGAGCAGCGCCGTGCGTCGAGAGGCGAGCGTCGCGGCAATCGAAGCGCGCAACGTTGCCGGATCCTTGCATCGGAATCCATGGGCGTCGCACGCCATCGCGACCTGCGCGAAATCGATGCCGCCGAGCTCGCAGCCATAAGGTGGATTGCGGAATTCCTCTGCTCGAACACGACTTCGGCGAGCATGTTGTTGCGCATTACGATTGCCTTTCAATGACAGCTGGTTCCTCACCGCAGTCGAGAGTTCGGCCATCAGCATCGCAAAGCCGCCGTCACCGACGATGGCAACGACCTGGCGGACGGGGCTCGCGAACTGCGCCGCAATCGCGAACGGCAGGCCCGGACCCCTTGTCGCGAGTATCCCGGCGGCGATCAGCTGCTGCTGGCGTCGCAGCGTGAGAAATGCGTGCCGCGAAATGGGTGTTCGCGCCGCAATCCAGGCAGACGATCGCATCCGGCGCGAGCGCGTCGCTGATCTCGCGCATCGCGCTTTGCGGCCGCAATGGGCTGCGCTCTACCGCGGCCACGCGCTCGAGCAGCGCGTTCCACTGCGCCACGCCGGCTTGGATGTCGCGCAGGCATGCGTCGCTTTTTGCCGCAGCAACGACAGCAGCGCATGCAGCGTTTCCTTCGTCTCGCCCACCAGCCCGACTTCGACCGGAAAGCGCAGGCCGATCCGCTCAGACCGCAGATCGATCTGCACGCCGCGAGCGGCGCCGGGCTGGGGTAGGATCGACCCAAGGCATCGTCGAACCGATGATGAGAACGGTGTCGCAACGATGCATCGCATCCTCGGATGGGACGGTGCCGGGATGACCGATGCCACCCGTCGAAAACGGCGAGTCGTCGGGCAGCACAGTGCGCCCAAGCAACGCCCTCGCGACCGGCGCATTGAGCCGTGCGGCCACCCGCTCAAGTTCTTCGCGCGCACCTAGCGCCCTCGCGACTCGGTTGCCGGCGTTGAGCACTGCGGCGACGGCCCGCACGTCCGCGCCCGCCGGCGTCGAAGCGGCACGACTCCACGCGGCCGAGGTGCGCAAGCCATGGTTTCGCATTGACGCTTTATCGTCCGCGAGCCGCTGTGCCTGCACGTCTTTCGACACGGCAAGATGCGCTACGCCGCGCTGACCCAGCGCGCTGCGGCACGCATGGTCGGTCACCACCACCGCATGCCGCAGGCCCGTGACGGCGACATTGAAAAGCGCGACATCGTCCATCAGCGCCGGCGCGTTCCCGCTCTTCTGGAAGCGGGTGCCGTGCAGGTCGTGGAAGGTTAGTCCAGTGATGGCCAGCACTGGCTCGCCATCGAGATGCGCGTCGTAAAGGCCGTTGGTCAGATGCACGGCACGCGGGCCGGTCGTCGCCACACATACGCCGAGGCGCCCCGTCGCTTTGGCCCAGCCGCTTGCCATGACCGCGGCGGCTTCTTGATGGCGCACGCCGATGAAGCGGATCCGGTCCTCACGTTTGCGCAGCGCTTCGATGAGCGGATTAATTCCATCGCCCACCATCCCGAACACATGATCGACATCCCATGCGAGCAGTGTTTCGACGATCACGTCGGCGGTCGTCGCGTTGTGCGCGACGTCGAATTGCGGCTGCCGCTCCCGATTCACCGCTTGATCGTGTGGTGCGGGCGCGGTGGTCTGTGCGGCTGCGAGCCGCGTGTGGAGAAAGCTTGCGCCCCCAGCCGCGGCCGCCTTGAGCAACGCACGGCAAGGCTCCGAGCGCGGCGCGTCGGAATCGTACACCGACGGCGCACCTGTCCGGACGTCGACACCCGAGCCCGATGTGTGGGTCGAAGTCATGGCTGTGCTCCTTGATGCGCGATGGCACGCAGGCGCCAAAAGGCAGGCCCGCGACACACCCCTTTGCGCGCTTTGCGAAAACCGGTCGACGGTATCGCTGAGTCCGAGAAAGTGCCGCTCCTGTCGCTGGCTGTCGCCTTCGGGTCTCGCCGCTGCGGTTGTCATTGCCTGTAGGCACAGGCAATGCTGCGCCTAGATCGGAGATGCCAAAAGCACTTTCCAGACAGGAGACGACCATGAAGATGATAGTGGCAGCAACAAGCGCAATTTCCGTTTTCGCCAGTACCTGCGCATACGCGCAAACCAGCAATGACAGTGCGAAACCAGCGAACCCGAGTGCCGAACAGTCGCAGCCTGGAAATGCCGGCCAGAACATGGGCCGGGCAGCGAATGCTGGCGAAACGAAGCCCGCCAGCGGCACATTGATGCAGAAGCGTCAGAACGCCATGTCACCCCAAGGCGCGTCAAACTCGAACACAACCGGCACGATGAAGCAGTGACGGGGATACGGATCCCGATGGGAACGGTTAGGAGCGCGCCGCTACTACTACGCCGCGCTTCCTCGCACTTCAACCAGCCTACGCTTTGAAGGTTTCTGTTGATGTCCGCGCAGAACTCACCCAACGGGGATGCGGACATTTTCCTGGACTGATTTACGTCGTTAGCCCGAGGCTTTCTCGGTACTCGATGGGGCTGAGATAGCCAAGCGAGCCCTTGATCCGTTTCTCGTAGTGGGTCGCCCCACTGCCTTACGGCAGCGGGGCCCCCGAAGAACGCAGCATGCGATTTTCACCGCACTGCGCTCGAGCACAGCATTAAGCGTCGCGCTGACGCCGGTCTCGCTAACGGCACGAGCCCTTCGCAAGCTTCACATTGTTGATTCGCCTCATCGCTGAGACGAAGGGCGCTGAACCGTAGCGATACCGGTCTCTCACAAGCTTCCCCTCGATGAATCTCAAACGTGGACCTGCGACAACTGCACCACGCGGAAGTCTGCACCCTTTCAGGTTAGGGCAAATCCTGAATCCCTATACGGACTATTACCGCCCGTTACTCGCTTTTTCCGCGTTCTCATATCCACTTGTCCAACAGATCCCCTTGCGCCTCACCTGCCCAGTCCAAACCGCTGACTCGGGCGGACAATTGGACTTACCACGCTCCCGTTTCTGCCAACCCGGTTGCTCTCGGGCTTATCCGTTTGGCGCCCGTCTATTCCCCGGCAGCATAATGACGACGTACCCCCGGGTACAAGGGGAGTAACCGGCTGCGTACCTTTTGGTCTGGGCCCATTAGCCGCTTCGGCCCATTATCCGCCACGAGGTTTATCGACGATTCACATCTGTTGCGCATGCGGAACTTGCCTTGCCTCGACGCCACATTGCGGCTCGCAGCGTCACCACATATCGTCACCGAATGCGGTGTCTTTCGACGAGCACGTTGTCGTTGGAGCTTCAGACCCGGCAGTTATGCTTCTCCGGGACTGCCCGTCCTGCCAGTTTTGGAACAATCACGGAATCCTCCAGTGCGGAAACGGGTAAAGCCCGCGTTGGTGCCGAAAGCCGTCAACCCTCTCCGGCGCTTCCCCGCGGCCTCGCGCAGATTTCCTATTTTCCGTAGATGAATATTCATAGCGCTGGACGTTTGTTCGGAGCGAACACACCTTGCGAAATTCTCGCGTTGACAAGTTCATCGTCAGCAGACTTTCTTTGACCTCCCGGCTCAACTATCAACTCAACGTCCTCGCCATGTCGCTTTTTCATTACACCCAAGATTGCCGCTCGAAACCGCTCAGCCAAAGCCTCAGATGTAAGCGTGACCGCCTTATCGTAGCCAGCAAGTTTCGTGTTCGCTGATAGGAAACAACCATCTTTCGCTTGCAATGCGAAGGTGTGCGATTGAAGGTCCGCGTGTTCAACCCTGATCGTCCAGCTCACGGGTTTCACGTGATCAGTTTTCCGTCTCTTGAATCAGTCATAGATCAACAACTGGATTTTCGCCAATTGCGTCTTGTAGAACTCCACCAAGTCCTTCGCGTTGTCTGCCGTGCCCAAGGCGTCAGGTTCCGCAAGCATGGCCGCGAACGATTCGAGCGCGACACGGACGGTCATCGCTGCGGTCTCGCTGAGAATCTCGCCGTTTATCGCGATCGTTGGCTCATCCCGTCCAGCATGCATGTCTTCTTCCCGTTTTCCGATGGTTCGCCGTGGTTTGACATATCACCGGGTAGGATGAACCGTCTTGGTCCTGCTTTCACCATCACCGTCAGTCCAGTCGATTCGAACCGTCAACTTTGATGGACTGTTCATGTGAACCGAGGCGATAAGCTCGACAGACTGATACTTTTCCAAGGTTTGCAAAGGAAATTTTCCATCGACATCTCTCTGCGAAACCAGCTCATTTCCCTCTGGAAAAGAGATCGAGACGTTTCGAGCGACAGCGGGACCTTGGTTATAGATCTTGAGTCGATAGTTGCCACTTCCTACTCTCAAGAAAGCAGCACCGGGATTGGCCCGTTTTGCCTCGGCCCGTTCCGTCGCCTCTTTGTCCGTGAGCAAATCATTCAGCTGTCGCTGGCTCCCGATCAATTTCTCTTGCTTCCTGTTGAACTGCAGCATTTTCCATGTCGAATAGCAGGACAGCACAAGTGCGAGTATTGCGGCATAACCGCTCAGATCAAGGAGCATTGAAAGAAAACCTATTTGATGGTGATGCTTTTGTTACCTTTAAATGCATTCTTTAGCGTCTTCCTCAACTCGTCGCTGAGATCTTGAGCCGCTTGTTTACCTATTTCGTTGATGTGTGCCTCAATGTTTTTCACGATTTTCCTCGCGCAATTCGGCACGAGTAATGCTCCGACCACATGAAGCACACGTGGCCATCGCCGAATCGTCCTCAGAAGCGCCTTCAAATGAGAAGTGGGTTCCAGCGCATGTCGGACATTGCATCGCGATCACGCGGTTATATTTTGAACTGTCCATCTTATACCTCGCGTGGTAGGTTGGTGTTCGTTAGCGGTTTGCAATTTTCCTTGGTCAGTTGACGCGGCGCCAAGCTTCGTCAATCGCTCCCAACACCGGCGGCACGAAGTCATGGCCCTCGAACGAAACAGGACGCTCGTCTTTGGGATAATCTAATGCCTCTGGTGCGCGAAGCATATTCAAAATCTGCGAGCTGTGCTTGCCGGTCCCTGAAGCTTCCGCGAGGCTTTCGGATTCGATCCTATGGAGTAGCGCCCATGTCAGCACGCCAGCTTCCCGATGCCGCTGCACAACTGCGGGCACTGCCTTCTTTACTGTCTCCAGCGCAGCAAACAATACGTCCATTCCCGACTCCACTTACTAGTGCCTGCCGCGCCGGCGAATTTTCCGATCTCAAATGCCCAAGCTTTGTTTGAGGGCGGCATCACGGCGTTCCAGCATCGATCGCAACTCTTCGGCGGTGTCAGCGATACAGCTCCAGAACAGTTCCGTTGAATCGACCCCCTTTGCCAGGGCCACCTCGCGAAGCTCTCGCATCGTCTCGCTTTCGCGAAGGAGTTCCAGGCTGACACCCAAGGCATCAGCTTCGGCCCGAGTTAGCGCATCAATTTTGCGCTTTATTTCAGGATGACCGTCGAGGAACCGTTTGCGCCCTTTGGCTAACTGTTCATCGGTGAGTTTCTTCATTGTCTTTAGCTCGTTGATACTACATTGAAGCGGGTTATCGATCCGGTTCCGGCGGCTGGCGCGGGTGCTCTTCGTTCTCCTGTGCTGCGCGTTGCGGCGAATTTTCCTTGCCTTATCCGGTTTTCGACTGTCGCTCAAAACCACGTCGAATCCACTTGACTGCCCACCCCAGCACGAGCACTAGCGCGACAGGAACGAGCGCGATTTCGAGGTACTTCAAGATCAATGCGGGCCAGCGTTCACGCACATACTCCTCGTATGGTGCTCGGTCAGTCTTCCCGACGTATCTGTTTGGGTCGCTCTCGACTTCGGAATCAGCGTACCTGCCAGATAGCTCCTTGCTTCGGATTCGGGTTGGGCTGCTGAAAAAACGAAAGAACTCGTTCCAAGGCCTTCCTTCGTGCATCGTAGATTCTTTTACCGTACAGCGATGCCACGGGCTCATAGGCAAGATAACCAACGAATGCGACCCAAACTAGCGCCCCTACAATCCAAAGCCTGACCCAGCCATTCAGCCTCATTGCGGCCCCTTTTTTCTGTTTTCCGATTTTCCTATTTCAATTCGCGAAACACCGCCGGGCCGCCAATCAGACCCACGGCGATTGTCGTGCTCCGGCCGTAATTGCGAGGCTCGTGCCTAACTTCATACCCATCCTCATCTTGCGACAACCGGGATATATGCTGCTCGACCGTCGCATCCGTATCGCACACAGCCGCGAGATTCCGCATTAGTAAATCACTTCGCAATGACCGCAAACATTCCAGCAGTGTAGGCATCCCGTTTTCCTATCGGTCCGCAAGAACACGTTCGGAGGGGTGCGAAAAAACGGCGTAGTGACCGCACGTGCTGCACTGAGTTGCAGTTCCGGCGAGCAGGTCGTCGTAGCGTCTGTGAATCATCGCGCGGTCGAATTCCTCGCGTGGCTCATCACAGGAATACTCCGCCACAGATAGTGAGCGACGGCAATTTTGGCAGTCCACTGTCAGAGGTCGCTTTTGAGCTTTCGCCATTTACCAGTTTTGCGATTTTCCGATCGATCAAACCAGAATCGATTTGCCACGTTCCGCTGCAACCCAAAGGATTGCAGCACGGCCTGCGGCTCCCTTGTCGGCATGGTCGGCAATGTTTTCGACCCGGCGAAGATTCCCCAAATCGGCAATTGCAAACGAGGGCGGACCACCCGCGAAGCTGAGGATGATGTTGTTTGCAACAGGCAGTCGATAGGCCACGGCGTCGCTGAGGTGCGGATTAAACACGAGCCTCGATCCGTTCTCGCGCGGCGAAAGGTCATCATCTTCTGCTGACCAGATGAGGGGCAGGCCCATCGTCTTGGCGGCGTTCTCCAACGTCTGCCGCTGCGTCATTGTGCTTTCGTTCATATTTTCCCTATTCTGCAAAGACTTCCTGCAAGGTTCGCAGGGTGTCCAACAACGTCTTATCGGCCACTGCGCCCTCTTTCTTAACGAGGCGCACCTTGTCTACTGCGCGAATCTGATCCAGAAGGATCAAGCCCTGTTTGCGCTTGAACGTCACGGGAATCCGAAACGGCGCAGGACGCCCCTTGGAAGTCATCGGCGCGACGACGACCGTGCGCAAGTGATCGTGCATTTCGGGAGGCGAAACGACGACACACGGGCGCGTCTTTTGAATCTCACTACCGAGGGTCGGATCGAGTGCAACCAACCAGACTTCCCCGCGCGTCACCACGTCAGCTCCGCGTCATCGGCATTCGAAAACTCGCCCATGACCAGCGCATCGCCGCCACTCTCGGCCAGCGCCTTGCTTGCTTCCGCCCAGCCCTCACGGGGTTTGTGCTTCGGACGGCGCAGGACAATCGCGTCGTTCTCGACTTCCATCTCCACTTCGCTCTCCAGCCCGAGTTGCGCAAGGACCGGCTTGGGAATTAGCACGCCCTGCGAGTTCCCCATCCTGCGAATCGTCGTTTTCATGAAACCTCCAAAGTAAGAACAATGTTAGACCATAGCGGGGCAGAAGTAAAGACAATGTTATTACGTTTTGCGTCGCCCGTCTCGACGGCCACGCTGGGTCGGATGACTCTCATAACACCTCGCAAAACATCTGTCGCAGCCTTTTATCGGACACGGCCAGATAGGGCAAAACGTGGTCGAGTTCGGCATGGCCTAGTAGCAACTGCACAGTCTCGATATCGTGCCCCTGCGCAACCAGGTTACTGGCAAACGAGCGCCGCCCAGAATGGGATGATCCACCGCGTATCCCCGCATCCTTGTAGAGCTTTGTGACGTGGGATTGAAGGCTGTCACACGCAGAGTAATCAACCTGCTCCCCGGCCTCATTGATGCGCCGCTTGGTGTTCATCGCAAACTTGCGACCCTTGCCAGCAAGGATCAGGCAAGTTGACGGCGAGAGTCCGCGATAACGCTCTGCGGTTAACTCGGTCCCGATGCTGCGCGCAATGCGATGGCTCAAATAGCACTCCAACGCCGAAACCGTTTTCGGATGCGTGAGGTAGACGCATCGCTGCCGACAGCCCTTCGTTATCGCGGCCCGAAGACTGACCTCTGAACGGATCGCGCCCGAAGGGAACAGCACGTCTTGAACCTCAATTTGAGCTATTTCGCTGACACGCATTCCGCACGTAATGCCTAGCAGGAGAACGAGGCAATCGCGCTCGGGATGGCGCGATGTTGCAGACGTGACGGCGAGTAGATGCCGGATTTGAGCCGGTCGAAGTGTTGCAGCTTGTGCCATGCGCCCCTCTGAATGGGATCGGTTAATGACGTATTCAGAGAGAGATTTGGTGAGGGTCTTTTTCAAGCGTATCACGGCTTGTTTATTCGATTCCTCGAAGGGTAACCATGGTTATGTTACTCTTACAAACACCAGATTTCAGGTGTTGCTTCAGGTGCGATTGCTCTTCACAGACGAGAATTTCTCTATAGCTGGATCACCTGTTCTGGATATGCCGTTCCTTGTTGATCAGCACATGGAACCGGTCGAGCCGGCCAATGGTTACTTGCTCTATCTCGCTGTCCATCGCGGTCGAACCCGAAGCCCCCAAACCTGGAGGAACCACGGCGAAGCTCTGAACGATTTCTTCGCGTGGTTGGAGGTTAGAGGGTTGGACTGGCAGCAAGGCTGCCAGTCCAACCCTCTCCCTGGGAAGCCATCAGCGCTTGCCATGTACCGGAATTGGTCACTCGGTGCGACCGTAGTTGGAGATAGCGGTCGCGCATTGAAGCGCAGCACGATCAATCAACGGCTTACCTGCCTGATCGCGTTTTACCGTTGGGCAGAGAGTCGCCAGCTGATTCCCGCTTTGCCGTGGATGGAGGAGGATCGGCTTGCCGTGCAGCGGCCGGCAGATTTCATGCGACACACTCGCGCCGGCGCCCAATACGCAAACTCGAACGATCTGAAGCTGCGCACGTACACGGAGCCGCCGAAGTTACTTTCGTTGGATCAGTGCAAGCACTTGATTCGAGCGCCAATGTCGCACGCGGTCCGCCTGATGACGGCCTTGATGCTTCAGGCTGGGCTACGCAACGAGGAATGCCGATCGTTCCCGCGGAACTACGTTTTCAATCCAGCTCGGCTGAACCGACGTGATCGCATTCGCCTCGACCTGCGGCCCGAGCACATGGAACTCAAGTACGACAGGCCCAGAACGGTCTATGTCTCGTGGCAGATGATGATGGAGTTGCACCAGTATGTCCGGTTTGGGGAACGGGCACGCAGAGCGTCCGGCAACGCGAATACCGGCCAGACGGTGCTCTTCCTCAACAGGGATGGTGCGCCATTTAGCAAGAAGGGATTGAACAATGCTTTCAGGCGGCTAAACTCCCCACTCTGCGCGTGAATGACGCCCATCCGTCGACGGCGGCAAGGTCGCGCGCATAGTCGGCCATACGCTTGTGCAACTGCACGCCGTTGAGTTGTCGGGCCGGCATTTTTCCTCCCGCGCGCGCGAACAGGTAACCGTTCTTCTCGAGGCTTTCCTCCTCGGCCAGAGTTAGCTCGTTGCCCTCAATTCCACCCAACTGGACTTCCTGCGCGTCGAGCCGCCGGTAGCGGGTCCGCATGTACCAAAGTGCGAACATGCTATCGATGTGGCGCTTCTGCGAGGAGGCGATCGAGTTGACCTTGCCGTGAAGGATCGGCCGCACGACCGCCTGGAAACTGTCCTCGATATGCTTCATGTGCATCTCGGTTGGCTGATCCCAAGCGCGCATCGCACAGAAAATATGGTCATCGGGCTTCGCATGGCGATGCTTGCCCCTGAGCATGTCGAACACTGCCACTTGGCGGCGCTGACCAACAAAGGGCTCTATGCAGCGCACGGGAAAAACATGCTGCTTGATCGTCAGCTCGTTGGGATTCTTGGGCTGGGTCTTTTCTGGCCGGCTACCTATCGCTGACGGCTTGGCGACGGGCTGGGACAGCATGCCCAGCGTCCGAGCCATGACGGCAGCTGCCGCCATGGCTGAGTTCGGATCATTCTCCTTGCAAGCAATTCTGACGACCGGCATATTCTCAATTCCATGAAAGGAAGCCGAGCCTGCATTTTAAGGGTATCCGCATTTGTCGGTTGATGCGCCCGCAAAATGCTGCGGCGCAAGTCGAGCACCCCTGGGAACACGCGGACCAGCCGTCTCAATTCGATCCATTACCGACGGTCGGGTCGTCAAGCATCCAGCGGCAGGTAACAGTGGCGGAGGAGCCATTCCGCGCCCTTGCCAGACGATCCCAACGCACCATACTGCAAATGTCCACCGCAGCCGCAACGTTGAGGAACGTGGGCAACTGCATCTAGCGTCGGCGCACTTCGCTCCAAACTTGCCCTGACGTACCGGATCTGGAGTATCGGCATTGTGAGTCTCAGGTGCTGCACCTTGATTCCCGATGCTTGCGACGTTCCTGTAGCATCGCTTCTCCGGCGTGCGGGGATGTCGTATCCGCCGCCCCAGCCAGCCTTCCCACTTAACGCGGGATCGTTGGTGCACCCCACAATGCCATCTTTATGGAGCCTCGGATGCGTCGCATCGGACTTGTCGTCGTCCCGCAGTTTCAGGTGGTGAGCCTGCTTACATTAACGGTGTTTGAGATAGCCAATATTCGTGCGGGGCGATCTTTATACGAAGTGAGCGTCATCTCCGAGGACGGCGGGCCGGTAGAAGCGTCGTTCGGAATGTGCGCCACAACGAAACCGGCCCGGACGCTGGAGTTCCATACCGTATTCGTCGGCGCGTCACTGGACACTCCGCCGCTCACCGACCGAATGCGCGATTTGCTAATTCGCTTTTCCGAGAGCACAGAGCGGATGGCGTCCATATGTCTCGGTGCTTTCCTGCTCGCGGAGGCCGGTCTGCTCGACGGGCGTCGGGCGACTACCCACTGGGCGTTCCTCGACAGATTCAAAGAGCGCTACCCAGCAGTCTCCGTCGTGAAAGACGCCATCTTCGTACGGGACGGCGAACGGTGGAGTTCGGCCGGGATGAGCACGGCCGTCGACATGGCGCTCGCGATGCTGGAGGACGATCTCGGCCCGGACGCCGCCGTCCAGGTCGCAAAGGACATGGTTATTGAGCGATGGCGGCGATCGGGGTCGCAGCCGCAAAGGTCGGTTCTGATCGAGCATCCGGCACGCACGAACCGGATACACGACGTCATCACTCACATACGTGCCAACCTTGAAGCGGACCTCACCGTCGACAAACTGGCGGACGTTGCAAAAATGAGCAAGCGTCAGTTTGCCCGCCGCTTCAAGGACGAAACCGGCCTTTCCCCTGCAAAAGCGGTGGAGCGCATCAGGCTGGAGACGGCCCGAGATTTCGTGACCAGTTCGTCGTGGACCATCGACACCATCGCGCGCGAAACAGGCTTCGCCGATCCCGAACGCATGCGGCGATCTTTCCTGCGAGCATTCGGCGAGCCGCCGCAAGCCTTGCGACGCCAGGGCAAGGACGAGCGCGACCAGACTGGCTCAGACTGAAGCGACAGGTCTGCGCCCCCCGCAATTCACCCCTCACGCAGCATGGCACGAAAGGTGGGAAATTCGTCCCACGACGCGTTTTCGTCATGAATAGAATGGGCGCTGTTACCGGTACCCAGACAGTTGCGAGAGTGCTTCAGTGTGCTGACGCGCCGCGAGCGGAACGAGGTCTCGTACGTGATAAGCGGCGTGTTGATTAAACAGATCAGCTTCGGATTGCGTGCTCAGCGTCGCCAGGACGAACTGAGTCACGACTCTGTGATGCACGAGATGACCTCGCCGGCAACTGGTCGGCGCAGTAAATCCCCAATCAAACACCTGATCCCAGACGATGACTGCTCGTACGACCCGCGTTTCTCCCAGCATCAGCGCCACGACCCGTTTCGCCGAAGTCGAAGGACGGCGCCTCGCCTATCGCACATTCGGTAGCGGCATGCCTCTCGTGTTGTGTGTGCGCTTTCGCGGCACCATGGATGCGTGGGACCCGCTGTTTCTCGATAGCCTTGTCGAGCAGGGCTTTCAGCTTACTGTCTTCGATTACAGCGGTCTCGGGCAATCCACCGGCGAGCGTACTTATCACCCTGCATCGCTGGCGAACGATGCTATCGACCTGATCGCCGCGCTGAAGCTGGGCAAGGTCGTCATAGGCGGATGGTCGGTTGGTGGGATGGCAGCACAGATCGTGCTCGCTAGCGCCCCGCAACTGGTTTCTCATGCTGTCCTGATTGCGACCACGCCGCCGGGGCCGCTCGTCAAAGCGGGAGAACAACTGTTCTACACGCTGGCGAAACGCGAGAACGACTTTGAAGACTTCGTCACGCTGTTTTTTGAGCCGACCTCGCAGGCCAGCCGCGCCGCAGCCGAGCAGTCGGCAAGACGGCTTGCCGAACGAACGGGCGACATGAGCCCCGCCGTGCCGGTCGAGTGGGCCGCAGCGCAGATTGGAGACGGCCCTAAAAATCCGGTCTTTCCAGTTGATGCGGTACTCCACGCACTAAAGTTGACATCGATTCCGGTACTTCACCTGGGCGCGGACCATGACATCGTTTTTCCGGTTGAAAACTGGTATGCGCTGAACGGTCAACTGCCCACCCTTCATATCGTGACCCTGCCACGCACGGGGCACGGACCGCACCACGAATATCCGCGAGCCGCCGCGAACCATATCGCGGCGTTCGTCGGCCTGCACACCCGGTAATCGATACAGAGACTTTTGCGGGCGTACCGGACGCCCCGTTGAGGTGATCTTTGTTAGCCGGGTCGAAGAACCGCATAAAGCAATAAGGAATGCAGATGGATGAACTAATTGATTTGGCTGTTCATGCGGCGGGCGGGATGGACCGCTTCAGGAGCTTCCGGAGCGTGTCGGCGCAACTGCATCACACCGGCGTGATTTGGGGCCTTAAGCAACGAGAGGGTGTCTTGACCGACTGCCGGGTAACGGTGCAATTGCATGAGCAATGCGTTTCGCACAGACCGTTTGCGCCGACGAACCACTACTCCGTCTATACGCCTTCTCGAGTCGAAATCCGGCGGGATGACGCCGGCGTGGTCGAACGCCTCGACGATCCACGCAGCTCGTTCGAAGGCTATCAGATGCAGACGCCGTGGTCCGATGCGCAGCTCGCCTATTTCGCGGGCTACACGATGTGGACTTATCTGACTTCGCCCTTCCTCCTTCGTCACACCGGCGTTCAGGCACGCGAGATCGAACCCTGGACGGTCGACGGCTTGCAGTGGAGGCGTCTTCGCGTCGAATTTGCACCGGGGATTGCGACACATAGCGCCGTGCAGACCTTTTATTTCGACGCCGACGGACTGCTGCGGCGGCACGACTGCGAGGTGGACATCCAGGGGCGCAACGCGGCGGCCCGATACCTGAGCGACTACGTCGAGGTGCAGGGAATTCGGATGCCAACACGCTTTCGCATCTATCCGCGCACAGCGCAAAACGTTGCCCTGCCGGAGCCGTTGATCGTCGGTGTCGATCTGTCCGATTTCCATTTCGAATAACGAGGAACCATGACGAATCGATCCACTTACCGGGCAGCAGTAGTGAAGGCACCGGGACAACTCGAGCTGGTAGAGCGCCCAATCCCGGAGCCCGCCTATGGGCAGGTCCGCATTCGCATTGAGGCTTGCGGCGTGTGCCACTCCGATAGCGCCACGGTCGAGCGTGCAGCGCCCGCAGACGGTGAGCCGCGGGTGCCGGGCCACGAAGTCGTCGGCCGGATCGAGGCGCTCGGCGCCGGCGTCGAAGGATGGCGCATCGGCCAGCGGGTCGGCGTGGGCTTTCTGGCGGGTGAAGATCGTACCTGCCCGTCGTGTCGGCAGGGCGACGTCGTGAACTGCGAAAGCCCCGTCATTACCGGCATGACGACCGACGGCGGCTACGCGGAAATCATGCTGGCAGGAGCGCGCGGTCTCGTGCGTGTGCCGGACGATCTCGACGCCGCCGAGGCGGCACCGCTGCTTTGCGCCGGACTCACGACGTTCAACGCGCTGCGCAATGCCGGCGCACGCGCAGGCGACGTGGTCGCAATTCACGGCTTGGGCGGTCTCGGACATCTTGCGGTCCAGTTCGCCAACAAGATGGGCTTCTATACGGTCGCGATTGCCCGCGGCGCGGACAAGGCCGAACTCGCCGTCCAACTGGGCGCCCATCGCTACATCGATGCCAAAGCCGAAGATGTCGCCGCAACGCTGCGCGGGATGGGCGGCGCAAAGGTGCTACTCGCCACGGCGCCCACGGGAGCGGGCATGGCCGCGACGGTCTCGGGCCTCGCCGCTTGGGGCAAGCTCGTGGTGGTCGCAGTTCCCGGCGACCCGATCAGTGTCAATGCAGTCGACTTGGTGTTCGGCGGCCGATCGATCGTCGGTGCGCTTACCGGGACTGTTTCCGACAATGAACAGACCTTGGCTTTTGCGCGATTGCGGGGCGTACGTCCGATGATCGAGACGTTTCCGCTCGAAGAGGCGCAGGCGGCCTACCAACGCATGATGCGCGCCGACGTACGGTTTCGCGCCGTACTGGTCATGAATTCCAATAACCGTGGAGCCCACGTATGAACACTATTGCTCAATCCATCATCGACGCTCACGGCGGCCTTGCTCAATGGCGCAAGTTTCATCAGGTTCGCGCCCGTCTCGTGCAGGGCGGAGCGCTGTGGGGACTCAAGGGTCAGGCCGGCGTTCTCGACAGCACGACGGTAACCGTGGCTACCGACCGTCAATGGGCCTCGCATGCCCCGTTCGGAACGCTTGCTGCACGCAGCGAATTCACCGGCGACCGCATCGCTCTCTTGGACCAGGCGGGACGTGCGATCGAGGAGCGCCGCAGTCCCCGTGCGTCGTTTGAGGGACACACGCTGGAGACACCTTGGGACGCGTTGCAGTTGGCCTTCTTCGCTGGGTGCGCGATGTGGACGTATCTGAATACGCCGTTCGTGCTGGCATGGGAAGGCGTGACATGCTCGGAAGAAGGCGACTGGTACGAGCAGAACGAAGCGTGGCGCAAGATCCGCGTGCAGTACCCGGATGACCTCGAGGTATTCAGCAAGGTGCAGGCCATCTATGTCGGTCCCGACAATCTCGTCAGGCGTCTCGACTACGACGTCGAGATCGCCGGCAATACCCCTGGCGCGCACTACGTCAGCGACTACACAACGGTGTCCGGAATCCGCATCCCGACGAAGCGCCGCATTTACCCGCGCACGGCCGACGGACATTCACTGCCGGAGCCGCTCGTGGTTTCGATCGACCTGCATGAAATCGAGTTGAGCTAAGACCTGAGAACGGAGCGCCTCGTGCGCTGATCGAGGATATCGAGACATGACCGCAATGACTTCATCCAACGCACCGACGCGTTATATCGATGCGGCCGGCGTGCGCTACGCGTATCGCCGCTTCGGCAAACGCGACGGCGGACTTCCGCTGCTTTGCCTGCAGCACTTCACGGGCACGCTGGACAACTGGGACCCGGCCGTCGTTGACCGCCTGGCGCAAGACCGCGAAATCATCCTTTTTGAAAATGCCGGCGTGGGTCGCTCGGGCGGCCATGTGCCTGCATCGGTTCGCGAGATGGCAGAGCGCGTGCTGCACTTCGTCGATGCGCTGTCGCTTGCGAAGTTCCACATCCTGGGGTTCTCGCTCGGCGGTTTCCTCGCACAGGAGATCGCGCTTGCGAAGCCCGATCTGGTCGGCCGCCTCATCATTTCCGGCAGTGCTCCCGAAGGCGGCGAAGGTGCGGGCATGGACCGTCCCGAACTGCTCGCCATCTATACCGACGGCGAAATGCCAATGAACGAGAAGCTCAAGCGGCTGTTCTTTCCGGCCACGCCGGAAGGTCAGGCGGCGGCCACGGCGTTCGTCGATCGTCTCGAGGCGCGTAGCGCGGAGCGCGATCTACCGGCCGGTCCCGAAGTCGCCTCTGCGCAGCTACAGGCGATGATCGCCTGGGCCAACTGGAGCGGCGACGTACATCAAAAACTCGGCCGTATCACGCAGCCGGTTCTCGTCACCAATGGCGACGACGACCGCATGATTCCCACGCAAAACAGCTTCGCGCTGGCGGCGGGACTGCCCAACGCGACGTTGATCGTCTATCCGAATTCCGGGCACGGCGCGCTGTTTCAGTATGCAGACACGTACGTCGCGCACGTCCGCGAATTTCTGCGCGGGCTGTGAGCGTTCCGCGTCACAGGTCTTTTTGAGGAGCGACTCTTGAAAGCTATTGTTTACGCACAGGCCGGTTTGCCTATCGACGATCCGCAGGCACTCTACGAGGCGGATATCCCGACTCCCGCGCCCGGACCCCGTGATCTGCTGGTGAGAATCCAGGCCATTTCGGTGAATCCGGTGGACACGAAACTGCGCGCAAGCGTGCAGCCGGATGGTCCCCGCATCCTTGGCTGGGATGCGGTGGGTAAGGTGGAAGCCGTCGGCACCGAGGTCGAACTGTTCGAAGTAGGCGACGAAGTCTGGTACGCCGGCGATATCACGCGTCCAGGCAGCTACGCCGAATACGGCCTCGTGGATGAGCGGATTGCGAGCCGCCGGCCGGTCTCCTTGTCGGCAGCCCAAGCGGCGGCCTTGCCGCTAACGGCAATCACCGCGTGGGAGTTGCTGTTCGACCGCCTCAAGGTTCCCGAAAGCGGCGGCGCGGGCCAGAGCCTGCTCGTTATCGGCGCGGGCGGTGGCGTTGGCTCGATCCTCGTGCAACTCGCTCGGAAGCTGACCGCGCTCACGGTCATCGGTACCGCATCACGGCCTGCGACGCAGGCCTGGGTTACGCAACTGGGCGCACATCGTGTGATCGACCACAGCAAGCCGTTGCAGCCGCAATTGCGGAACTTCGGTATCGAGCATGTCGACCACGTGATCAGCCTCACGCATACCGACGTCTACTACCCGCAGCTCGTCGAGCTGCTCAAACCAGAAGGCCAACTCGCACTGATCGACGATCCGGCAACGCTCGATGCGATGCCGCTAAAACGCAAGTCGATTTCGCTTCATTGGGAATTCATGTTCACGCGGTCAATGTACCGAACGCAGGACATGATTCTTCAGCATCGGCTTCTTGAGCGCATCGCCGCGCTCGTCGACGACGGCTTGCTGAAGAGCACCGTTGGGCAGAGCCTCGGCAAGATCGACGCCGATAACCTGCGCCGGGCCCATGCCTTGATCGAGGCGGGCCGCGCGCAGGGAAAGATCGTGCTGGAAGGATTCTGAACCTGCATTGATTTCATCAAACTGGAAAACACCATGAGCACGATCACCACGAAAGACGGCACGCAAATCTTCTACAAGGACTGGGGCAGCGGTCGCCCCGTCGTGTTCTCGCACGGCTGGCCGCTCAATGCGGACGCCTGGGATGCGCAGATGCTGTTCCTCGTGCAGCACGGCTTTCGCGTCATCGCACACGACCGCCGCGGCCACGGCCGCTCGGACCAGCCCTTCCAGGGCAACGACATGGACACCTACGCCGACGACCTCGCCGCATTGCTCGATGCGCTCGACCTGCGCGAAGCCACGCTCGTGGGCCACTCCACGGGCGGCGGCGAGGTCGCGCACTACATCGGCCGTCACGGCACGAAGCGGGTGGCGAAGGCCGTGCTGATCGGCGCCGTGCCGCCCATCATGATCAAGACCGAAGCGAACCCCAATGGCCTGCCGCTCGACGTGTTCGACGGCATCCGCAAAGGCGTGGCCGGAAACCGCGCGCAGTTCTACAAGGACCTCGCGGCACCGTTCTTCGGCTATAACCGGCCGGGCGCCCAGGTCTCGCAGGGCGCCATCGACGCGTTCGTGATCCAGGGCATGGCCGGCAGCGTATATGGGCAGTACCAGTGCATCCACGAATCCTCGGAAGTGGACTACACGGAAGACCTCAGGAAGATCGACGTACCCACGCTGATCCTGCACGGCGACGACGACCAGATCGTGCCGATCGACAATGGCGGCCGCCTCTCCGCAAAGATCGTGAAGAACGCCACGCTGAAGGTCTACGCGGGCGCCTCGCACGGCATGTGCGTGGTGAACGCGGGTCAGGTCAGCGCGGACCTGCTCGCGTTTTTGCAGTCCTAACGCAGGCACTGCCTCTACTTGCTTCCTCGACCTCGCGTCGACCCCCAGTCCATGACTTCCAACACTCTCACGAACGCCGCCGGCGCGCCCGTCGCCGACAACCAGAACTCGATGACCACCGGCCCGCGCGGCCCGGTTGTCCTTCAAGACGTATGGCTGCTCGAAAAGCTCGCCCACTTCGATCGCGAGGTGATTCCCGAACGCCGCGTGCACGCGAAGGGCTCCGGCGCTTTCGGCACCTTGAAAGTGACGCACGACATCACGCAGTACACCAAGGCAAAAGTGTTCACGCAGCCCGGCAAGGAAACGCCGCTGTTCATGCGCTTTTCGACGGTCGCCGGCGAGCGTGGCGCGGCCGACGCCGAGCGCGACGTGCGCGGCTTCTCGATCAAGTTCTATACCGAGGAAGGCAACTGGGACGTGGTCGGCAACAACACGCCGGTGTTCTTCATCCGCGA
>NZ_MSDV01000018.1 GCF_001931485.1 Burkholderia sp. SRS-W-2-2016
GGACCGTGAAACGACTCTACGCCGATGATAGTGCGGATTGCCCGTGTGAAAGTAGGTAATCGTCAGGCTTCTTATGCAGTACGTCCAGAACCCCGGTCTCTCCCAGCGAGAACCGGGGTTCTGGCGTTTACGCGGCTGTTTCAAAGCAAAACCTCACCCCGGCGGTGAGGTTTTTGCGTTTGTGCGCTGACAAATGCCGCTGTGCGCGGAGCGCAAACCGGTCGCGGCTCCTCTCGTCACAGCCTGCCAATCCGTAACACGTGCGCGTAGCCCGTCAGTTCCCGATATGCGTGCTCCACCTCCGCATCTCAAGAATTACAGCGAACGCGTCGGTGACATGGTCCAGGAGAGCCTTGATCGCCCGTGATTGGCGGGAACTTACGTCTGCGACCCGACTCCTCGCCGTGAAAATGCCGTCAGCACTTGCCGGATTGCGATATCGAACGGCGTGCGGCAGCCGATTCCCAGCTCCTCCAGACGGCTCGACGCAAGGTGGCAATTATGCGGGCGCGGCGTCGTGTCCGTCGGCGTGTACTGCGGTATCAGATTCGCGTCGAGTTGTAGCGCTTCGGCGAGACGTACAGCGATTTCGTATTTGGTCATCGGTTCGTCGCCCGACCATTGCGCGATGCCGGAGATCGGTTCGCCGTGCGCATGCCGCTCGAGCATCTGCCGGATCACTAGCGCGACGTCCGGCGTGAAGGTCGGATAACGGATCGCCCACGCGTCCATTGTGGCGCGTTCACCGCCTGGAGCAGCCGACGCGGCGATCGCCGGCACTAGGCTCGTCACCGCTGACTCCGACCAGTCGACGATCGGCCCATACAACAGCGGCAGACGCAGCACGCAGCCGCGCCCCGTTGTTTCAGTCAACGCACGCTCGCCTTCGAGCTTACTGTGTCCGTACGCATTAAGCGGCGCGGGCGCGCTGTCGTGTCGATAGGGCGGGTGGGTGCCGTCGAACACATAGTCGGTCGAAATCGACAGTGTCCATGCGCCGCGTCGGTCCGCCGCCGCAGCGATTGTGCGCACCGCGTCGACGTTCAGCGCGCGCGCCAGCGCTGGGTCTTGTTCGCATACGTCGGGGCGGCGCTCCGCCGCGGCGATCACGACCGCGTCGGGCGCCGTCTGCTCGATGAAGCGTTCGACGGCTCCGGTATCCCGGATATCGAGTGCGACGGTTTGCGACGAGGGCCGGCTGAATGAGGTGGCAACGACCTGCCAGTCGGTTTGCTGCGTCAGCTCATCGACGAGCGCACGTCCCAACATGCCGGAACCGCCGATGACGGCAACCTTGAACATGAGCCGCTCCGTTCAGCGTACGGACGAAACCGTATAGCCGGCCTCATCGATCGCCGCTTTCAGTGCTTCAACCGGCTGCACCGACTCCACCACCACCCGGCCGCTCGCCAGGTCCACCTGAACCTGCGCGGCGGCGTCGTGCTCGCGGATCGCGTTGGTGACGGCGGCAACACAGTGCTGGCAGCTCATACCTTCAACATGGAGTTCGATTGTCATGACAGAAACCTCGGCGGGATCAGATTGTGATGAGTTGAATTATGCCTGCCGATCCGTACTTCAGTCGTTGAGCTTCCCATCATGGGAAGGTGTACGATCGACCCAAACCTTGGGGAACAGACATGAACATTGGCGAAGCGGCTCGCGCGTCGGGCGTCACCGCGAAAATGATCCGCTACTACGAAAGCGTCGGCCTGCTGATGGCCCAGTCGCGTACCAGCGCCGGATACCGCGTATACGGACCGCAGGAAGTGCACGCGCTACGCTTCATCCGCCAGGCGCGGAGGCTTGGCTTTCTGGTCGAAGACATTCGCCGGCTGCTCGCGCTCTGGCACGACCGCTCACGGGCTAGTGCGGAGGTGAAACGGATTGCGCTTGAGCATGTCGCGGAGCTCGATCGCCGGATTGCCGAGCTTACTGACATGCGCGACACCCTCGCGCACCTTGCCGATCATTGCCACGGCGACGACCGGCCTGACTGTCCGATCATCGAGCGATTAGCCGATACGGACCTCGTTTCGGGACAGGGGTGTCATCCTCTTTAAGGTATTGTCCGGAGTGGGGTGCAACCCAAACCGCATATTCGGCGCAACCGGCCGCCTATCTGCACCGAAATTGTGCGAAAAATCGAGTTGGAGGTCTGGATGCCGCTTGTTGAACCGACAGAACGTAATAAAATCAGCGCGCTGTGTGCACCGTATTAGTGCGTCATTCCAAATTGGAATGCACATCATGCGAGCATTTCACTGTTCAGGTTGCACCATCGGACTATAATGCGGGTTAACCCTTTTACGGGAAATCCCTGATGCCGATCACCGGGGATTCGATCTGATCCTCGGAGAACATCATGTTTGCATTCCTTCTTGAAACGCTGAGCACCTGGTTTGAAACCGCTGAACGCAACCGTCGCGAAGCCTATCTGGCGTCGTCGGCGGATATCGTCCAGCTCGAACAGCGTATTCGCTCGCTCGAAACCAACGGCTACTCGCTGTAAATTGCCGTTTCGAGTTTGAGGCGGCGGCGCCCATTGGCGCGACCGTAGCAGTACCTCTGCGAAGCCCCGTACAAAACGGGGCTTTTGTCGTTTACGGCCGCGCAAATCGCCGGCTTTTTATTGGTCTCGAAGTCTTCGGCGTCAGGACGCTGAGCTTGGCGAATATCGACTAGCTTCGCAACGTGCGTCGAGGTAAGGTAGGGCGTTTTTTGCACACGACGGCAATTTACCAACAACGGGGCCGCCCATGTCTTCCGTCCGTTCGCTCCCTTCACTCCAATCTGCGCTGGCGACGATCGTCGTGGCGGTCCTGACAATCGGCAGCGCCGCGCCGGAAGTGTTCGCCGCGCCCGAGAGCGCTCGCCCGCCGGTGATTCTCGACACGCTGGGCGGTATCAACAACGGCCAGAGCGGTTCCCTGTTGCTGAACGCCTCCCCTTCGCCGCAGCCGATTGTCGCTGCGCCACCGATCGCCGCGCCCGTCGAGTTGCCGCAGGAGTCTGCGCCGCCGTTCGTGGTCGCGCCGTATATCCAGTTGCCGGTCGGCGGCGGGCCGTCGCGCCCGATTCCCCGACCGATGCCATTGCCGCAATAGAGCAGCCCAGCCGCCGCGGCGAGTGCGGCGGCAAATCCTTCACGCCGCTTTTTTCGATCACATGCTGAACTGACGCGGGCTTTGGGCTTCGCGTCGCGCATGTCGCTGTGCGTGCGAGTCTGTGCAGCGATGCACGTATGGACAGCTCGCAGCAGCTCCATCCTTCATTCCATCCGCGCATATCGCGTCGTCCCCGGCGCGTTGATGCATTCGGGTTTCGGCGCATGGCGTCCGCCAAACCGTCCGACGACAATCGTTTCACGCTCTGTCGCTCGAAGTCTGCGCGCGGGGGCACCGGCTCTCGATCGGAATACAGAACAAGGAGACAGCAACATGCCGACTCATTGGATGCAACGTGCCGCGCGCGTCTGTGCAGTGCTGTTCGCATTTGTGGTGCTGCCAGCCGGCGTCGCGAGCGCAAAGGACGTCCCCGAGAAGCCGACACTGACGTTGGCCGTCGGCGGCCTGCCGGGTCTTTACTATCTGCCGGTGCTCGCCGCGCAACAGCTCGGCTATTTCAAGGACGAAGGCCTGAACATCACGCTCGAGGATTTCGCCGGCGGCTCGAAAGCGCTCGAAGCGGTGGTGGGCGGCAGTGCCGACGTCGGCGCGGGCGCGTTCGAGCACACGCTGTTCATGCAGGCAAAGGGGCAGCACTATAGGGCGTTCGCGTTGATGGGGCGCGCGCCGCAGATCGTCATCGGCGTGGTGAAAGGGAAGGCGGACAGTATCAAGTCGCTTGCCGATTTCAAGGGGGCGAAGGTCGGCGTGAGCGCGCCGGGGTCGTCGACGGATCTCGTGCTTACCGTCGCGCTGCGCAAGGCCGGCGTGCAGCGCAGCGAGATTTCGGCGATTGGTGTCGGCAGCGGCGCGACCGTGCTGGCTGCGGTCGGCAGTGGGCAGATCGATGCGTTATCGAACGTCGATCCGATGATGACCAAGCTCACCCGGAGCGGCGCGATCAAAGTGCTGGTCGACACACGGACGGTGAAGGGCACGCAGGAAGTGTTCGGCGGCACGATGCCGGCGGCGACGCTGTATGCGCCGGAGACCTTCATCCAGAAGAATCCGAAGACCACGCAGGCGCTGACCAATGCAATCGTGCGTGCGAATCGCTGGCTGCAGACCGCGAGCGATGCCGATCTGCTGAAGATGGTGCCGCAGGCCTATCTGCTAGGTGACCCGCCGCTTTATCTGGAAGCGTTCCACAACGTGCGCGACGCCTATTCGCCGGATGGTCTGATGCCTGCCGACGGCCCGGCGACATCGCTGCGCGCGCTGGCGTCGTTCGATACCCGGCTCGATCCGAAGAAGATCGATCTGAGCGCGACCTATACGAATGAATTCGCGACCCGGGCCGCTGCGCAGTTGAAGTAAGCGGGTTGAAGGAGCGCGGTTGCGCGCGCGATCACCGGCGGCCTGCTGCGCGCGCACGAGGAGCACGACGAGCACGAGGGGCGCGGCGGGTGGCTAGCGTGAAGCGAGCGCGCGCAATCTGATCGGCAGCGCGCAGGCCACGGCACGCACCGGCCCACCCGCACCCATCACGCTTAATTGCCGCGATACTCGACCTTGAACGTCGCGGCCTTGTCTTCACCGAGCGTCTTCACGAGCCACGGCATCTGCTCCTTCAGCATTTTTGCGAGCGTATACGGTGGGTTCACAATGAACATGCCGCTGCCGAATAGCCCGAAGCCATCCGCGGGCGGATTGCTGACCGTCAGGCTGACGTGCAGCCAGTTGTCCTTCTGCAATTGCTTCAGCTGATCGGGGAAGCGCTGCGACTCGGGGCGCTTCACCTGCGGATACCAGACGGCATAGGTACCGGTCGGAAAGCGCTTCAGGCTTTCCTCGACACAGCGCAGCGTGCGCGTGTAATCGCGCTTGTCCTCATACGACGGATCGAGCAGGACCAGCGCGCGTCGCGGCGCCGGCGGCAGCAGCGTGAGGATGCCGTCGAAGCCGTCGCCCGCATAGAGCATCGCGCGCCGGCCGGCGTCGCGGAAATTGTGGCGCAGCACGTCGATTTCGGTGCTGTGCAATTCGAACAGGCGCATGCGATCCTGCGCGCGCAACTGCCGCCACGCGAGATACGGCGAACCCGGATAGAAGCGCAACTGGCCGTCGGGATTGAGCGCGCTCACTTCGTCGACGTATTCGGCGAACAGCGGCGGCAGATCGTTGCGCTCCCACAGTTTCGCGATGCCGGTTTCGAACTCGCCGGTCTTGGTCGCGTAGCCTTCCTTCAGCGAATAGACGCCGGCACCGGCGTGCGTGTCGATGTACCAGTAGGCTTTGTCCTTCTGGCCGAGATAGCTTAAGAGCTGCAACACGACGGCGTGTTTCAGGACGTCGGCGTGATTGCCGGCATGGAAGGCGTGGCGGTAGCTGAGCATGATGAGAGGACGCTGAAAGAGCGCAGGCCGGGGCAAAGGAGAGGCGGCGCGCGGTCGCGTATTGTACGCGACCGCGCGGGCGCGGCGATCCGTTTGCCGGCCGGCCCGGCGGTTTGCTTACTCGTGCGCGTCGCCGATGATTTCCTCGATCCGCTGCTTGAGCTCCGGCGTAATGCGCGTGGCGACTTCGGCCGACTGCATGTTCTCGGCGATCTGCTCGACCCGCGAAGCGCCGGTGATCACCGTGCTGACATGCGGATTCTTCAGGATCCACGCGATCGCGAGTTGACCGACGGTGCAGCCGAGTTCGTCGGCGATCTTGCCCAACTGGCCGACCACGTTGTTCCTGCCCGGGTCGGTGAGGTGCTGACGCAGCCAGTCGTAGCCCTGCAGTTGCGCGCGGCTGTCGGCGGGCACGCCGTCACGGTATTTGCCGGTCAACAGACCCGACGCGAGCGGGCTCCACGTGGTCAGGCCGAGGCCGATGTCTTCATAGAGCCGCTTGTATTCCTGCTCGACGCGCTTGCGATGGAACAGGTTGTATTGCGGTTGTTCCATCACCGGCTTATGCAGATGATGCCGCTCGGCGATCTCGTACGCGGCGCGGATTTCGTCGGCGCTCCATTCGGAGGTGCCCCAGTACAGCGCCTTGCCGCGCGTGATCATGTCGCTCATCGCCCAGACCGTTTCCTCGATCGGCGTGTTCGGATCGGGACGATGACAGAACGCGAGATCGACATAGTCGAGTTGCAGGCGCTTGAGCGAATGGTCGATCGCGTTCAGCAGATATTTGCGATTGAGCGTGTGGTACTGGTTCGGCGCTTCGTTGAGCCCCCAGAAGAACTTCGTCGACACCACGTAGCTCACGCGCGACCACCCAAGCTCCTTCAGCGCATGCCCCATGATCTCCTCGGACTTGCCGCCCGCGTAGGCCTCGGCGTTGTCGAAGAAGTTGACGCCGGCGTCGCGCGCCGCGGCCATGGACTCGCGCGCCGCGCGATGATCCACCTGGTTGCCGTAGGTAACCCACGAGCCGATCGACAGCTCGCTCACTTGCAGGCCGGAGCGGCCCAGACGTCGGTAATCCATGCATGTCTCCTTGTTGGTGATGCGTCGGAAATTGAGCCGGGATGACCCGGAATTCAGCGCCGAAAGCGTCCAGTTTAAAGAGATACGGTTCGATGTGCGGTTTACCTATGCGGGTCACAGGGTTCATGCACAATAGCAAGCCTGGCCGCCGGGCTGTATCCGCCGAATGGTCTATGCCGTTTGGCGGAATTCACGCCGCGCGCGGTCGTGTGGTCTCATTGCTCATCAACTGCATGGAGGTTCTGGATGTCGTCTACGAACACGAATCTGAACGGCAAGGTTGCCGTCATTACTGGCGCCGCGAGCGGCATCGGCAAACAGATCGCGTTGACTCTTTCCGCGGCGGGCGCGGCGGTCGCGATCGCCGACCTGAACCAGGACGGCGCGAACGCCGTGGCTGAGGAAATCAAAAAGGCCGGCGGCAAGGCGATCGGCGTGGCGATGGACGTGACGAACGAAGACGCGGTCAACCAGGGCATCGACAAGGTCGCCGCCGAGTTCGGCTCGATCGACATTCTGGTGTCGAACGCCGGCATCCAGATCGTCAACCCGATCGAAAACTATTCGTTCGCCGACTGGAAGAAGATGCAGGCGATTCACGTGGACGGCGCGTTCCTGACCACCAAGGCCGCGCTCAAACATATGTACAAGGACGATCGCGGCGGCGTCGTGATCTACATGGGTTCGGTCCACTCGCATCTCGCGTCGCCGCTGAAGTCGGCTTACGTGACCGCCAAGCACGCGCTGCTCGGTTTGTCGCGCGTGCTGGCGAAGGAAGGCGCCGCGCACAACGTGCGTTCGCACGTCGTGTGTCCGGGCTTCGTGCGCACGCCGCTGGTCGACAAGCAGATCCCCGAGCAGGCGAAGGAACTCGGCATCAGCGAAGAAGACGTGATCAAGCGCGTGATGCTGGGCGGCACGGTCGACGGCATTTTCACGACGGTCGAAGACGTCGCGCAGACGGTGCTGTTCCTGTCGAGCTTCCCGACCGCCGCGCTGACCGGGCAGTCGTTCATCGTGAGCCACGGCTGGTATATGCACTAACGGGAGTGCCTATGGCGCAACGCAATCTGAAGCGGGCGCGCGTGGGCGTGTCCGGCGACGGGGAGGGGGCCGGTCCGGCGCCGTCCGCCCATCCGCGCCGGCCTCGCCAGTTGCCCAACTACGAAACCATCGCGCTGATGCTGCAAGGCGGCGGCGCGTTGGGTGCCTATCAGGCCGGCGTCTTTCAGGGACTTTACGAAGCCGGTATCGAACCGAACTGGCTCGCGGGAATTTCGATCGGCGCGCTGAATACGGCGATCATCGCCGGCAATCCGCCGGAAAAACGCGTCGAGCGTCTGCTGCAGTTCTGGGAGACGATCTGTCAGCCGGCTTTCGAGCCACCATTGCCGGCTTTCATCGAGCACGCGCTGTTCAACTCCAGCGATGCGGTGCGCAAGGCTTTTACCGCAACCCAGGCGGTGAGCGCACTGGTCGAGGGACAACGGGGCTTTTTCGTGCCGCGTTTCCCGCCGCCGCTGCCCACGGTGTCCGGACCGCCGCAAACGGCCAGCTACTACGACACCACCCCGCTAAAAGCCACGCTCGAATCGCTATGCGATTTCGACCGGATCAATTCGGGCGAGATGCGCGTGTCGGTGGGCGCGGTCAATTGCGGGACCGGCAACTTCGCTTACTTCGACAATACCCACACGACGCTGCGCCCCGAGCATTTCATGGCGTCGGGCGCGTTGCCGCCGGGTTTCGCGGCGGTCGAGATCGACGGCGAGTTTTATTGGGACGGCGGCCTGATGTCGAATACGCCCCTCTACGAGGTGATCCAGTCCACCCCGCGGCGCGACACGCTGGCGTTCCAGGTCGATCTGTGGAGCGCGATCGGCCCGGTGCCGGACAACCTCACCGACGTCCAGGGCCGCATGAAGGACATCCAGTATTCGAGCCGCACCCGACTCGTGACCGACATGCTGCAGCGCTCGCAGCGCTTCCGGCACGTGCTGCGCGAAGTGCTGGAGCGGGTGCCGGCCGAGCAGCGCGACGACCCGTGGTGCAAGCTCGCCGACGAGTTGTCCTGTTCGAAGCGCTACAACGTAATCCACCTGATTTACCGTCACAAGGAATACGAAGGGCACTACAAGGACTTCCAGTTCGGTCTGTCGACAATGCGCGAGCATTGGCAAAGCGGTCTGGACGATATCCGCCGGTCGCTCGAACAGCCCGACTGGCTCGACTTGCCGGAGAACGAGGCGGGCTTCGTCACGCACGATATTCATCGCGACTCGCGTTGAATTCGCGTTGAATCTCAGCCAATAAAAAACGGCGCCCTTTCCATAAGAAAGGGCGCCGTTTCTACAGGTGCTTGCAGCATCGAATCCGCTGCACGGCGCGGCCTGAGGCCGCGCCGCTCAATCTGTTACTTCAGCACCTGAGCAATCGCGTTAGCGACGACGTCGAGGTTGCGCGTATTCAGCGCGGCCACGCAGATACGGCCGGTGCCGACCGCGTAGATGCCGAACTCTTCGCGCAGACGGTCAACCTGCGGTGCGGTCAGACCCGAGTACGAGAACATCCCGCGCTGTGCGTTCACGAAGCTGAAATCGCGATCGACGCCGTTTGCCTTCAGACGCTCGACCAGACCATTGCGCATCGCGCGGATACGGTCGCGCATTTCGCCCAGTTCGGTTTCCCACGTCGCGCGCAGTTCCGCCGACGCGAGCACCGCCGCGACCACCGAGCCGCCGTGCGTCGGCGGGTTCGAGTAGTTGGTGCGGATCACGCGCTTCAGTTGCGACAGCACGCGGGCCGACTCTTCCTTGCTGGCGGTGATGATCGACAGCGCGCCGACGCGCTCGCCGTACAGCGAGAACGACTTCGAGAACGACGACGACACGAACGCGTTCAGCTCAGCCGCTGCGAACAGACGCACGGCTGCCGCGTCCGCTTCGATGCCGTCGCCGAAGCCCTGGTAAGCGATGTCGAGGAACGGCACGAGATTACGCGCCTTGACCACTTCGACCACCTGCTTCCACTGTTCGACGCTCAGGTCGACGCCGGTCGGGTTGTGGCAGCAAGCGTGCAGCACGACGATCGTGCCGGCCGGGTAGCTGTTCAGCGCGCCGAGCATGCCGTCGAAGTTCACGCCGTGCGTCTGCGCGTCGTAGTACGGATACGACTCGACCGTGAAGCCCGCGCCTTCGAACAGTGCGCGGTGGTTTTCCCAGCTCGGATCGCTGATCGCGACCTTGGCCGTCGGATTCATGCGCTTCAGGAAGTCCGCGCCGATCTTCAGCGCGCCCGTGCCGCCCAGCGCCTGCGCCGTGACGACGCGGCCGGCCGCGATCAGCGGCGAGTCGTTGCCGAGCAGCAGCTTTTGCACTGCGGCGTCATAGGCGGCAATGCCTTCGATCGGCAGATAGCCGCGCGGCAGCGCGGCTTCGACGCGGGCCTTTTCCGCATCGCGCACGGCGCGCAGCAGCGGAATCTTGCCTTCTTCATTGAAGTACACACCAACGCCGAGGTTGACCTTGGTGGCGCGGGCATCGGCGTTGAAAGCTTCGTTCAGGCCCAGAATCGGGTCGCGGGGAGCAAGTTCGACGGCGGAGAACAGAGACATGATGAGTGGGCAGCAGTAGTGAAAAGAGGGCGGCTTCGCGCGCGGCGCGGCCATTGGCATTGCGGATTCCGGGCGTTCGACGGGAGTCCGGCGAAACGCGAAATCCGCGATGGCCTGGCGGCAGCGGCGGGCGAGCGCAACTTCGCATTGTAACGAATCCGCGCGCGTTTTTAGGACGGCGGCGCCGGCGAACGACAATTATTTGCTTGAAAATCAGGCACTCCGGGGCCATCTGCGGCGGGTCGGAATTCGCGCGGGCCCGCTCAGGGCGCCCGCCCATCGCTACGCGAGGCCACCCGATCCCCGCTTCGCGCAACCCGTTAGAATGATCCTTTGCTCCAGGCCCGGTGCCGCATCTCATGTCCGAACACCATCTGACTGAAGCCGACGACGCGCTCGACGAATCCAAATTCGTCACGTTCGAAGGCTCGCCGTTCAAGCTCTACCAGCCGTATCCGCCCGCCGGCGACCAGCCCACGGCCATCGACTCGCTCGTCGAAGGGGTCGGCGACGGGCTCGCGTTCCAGACGCTGCTCGGCGTAACCGGCTCCGGCAAGACCTTCACGATGGCCAACACGATCGCGCGGCTCGGCCGCCCGGCGATCGTGTTCGCGCCGAACAAGACGCTCGCCGCGCAGCTGTATTCGGAGTTCCGCGAGTTCTTCCCGCGCAACGCGGTCGAGTACTTCGTGTCGTACTACGACTACTACCAGCCGGAAGCGTACGTGCCGCAGCGCGACCTGTTCATCGAGAAAGACTCGTCGATCAACGAGCATATCGAGCAGATGCGGCTGTCGGCGACCAAGAGCCTGATGGAGCGGCGCGACGTGGTGATCGTCGGGACCGTGTCGGCGATTTACGGTATCGGCAATCCGTCCGAATACCATCAGATGATTCTGACGCTGCGCATCGGCGACAAGCTCGGCCAGCGCGACATCATCGCGCGCCTGATCGCGATGCAGTACAACCGCAACGAGGCCGACTTCCAGCGCGGCTCGTTCCGCGTGCGCGGCGACACGATCGATATCTTCCCGGCCGAGCACGCCGAGATGGCGGTGCGCGTCGAGCTGTTCGACGACGAAGTCGAAACGCTGCAACTGTTCGATCCGCTCACCGGCCGCGTGCGGCAGAAAATTCCGCGCTTCACCGTGTATCCGTCGTCGCACTACGTGACGCCGCGCGAGACCGTGCTGCGCGCGGTCGAAACGATCAAGACCGAGCTGCGCGACCGGCTCGAATTCTTCTATAGCGAAGGCAAGCTGGTCGAAGCGCAGAGGCTCGAGCAGCGCACCCGCTTCGACCTCGAAATGCTGCAGGAGCTCGGCTTCTGCAAGGGCATCGAAAACTATTCGCGGCACTTCTCTGGCGCCGCGCCGGGCGAGCCGCCGCCGACGCTGGTCGACTATCTGCCGCCCGACGCGATCATGATGCTCGACGAATCGCACGTGCTGATCGGTCAGCTGAATGCGATGTACAACGGCGACCGCTCGCGTAAGGAAAACCTCGTCGACTACGGTTTCCGTCTGCCGTCGGCGCTCGACAACCGGCCGCTGAAGTTCAACGAGTTCGAGCGCAAGATGCGCCAGGTCGTGTTCGTGTCGGCGACGCCCGCCGACTACGAGCGCAAGACCACCGGGCAGGTCGTCGAACAGGTGGTGCGGCCGACCGGTCTGGTCGACCCGGAGATCGAAGTGCGGCCGGCGCGCACCCAGGTGGATGACGTGCTCAGTGAGATCAACGAGCGCGTCAAGGCCGGCGACCGGATTCTGGTCACGGTGCTGACCAAGCGGATGGCCGAGCAGCTCACCGAGTTTCTCGCCGATCACGGCGTCAAGGTGCGCTATCTGCACAGCGACATCGACACGGTCGAGCGGGTCGAGATCATCCGCGACCTGCGTCTCGGCGCGTTCGACGTGCTGGTCGGTATCAACCTGCTGCGCGAGGGGCTGGACATTCCTGAGGTGTCGCTCGTGGCGATCCTCGACGCGGACAAGGAAGGCTTTCTGCGCGCCGAGCGCTCGCTGATCCAGACGATCGGCCGGGCGGCGCGTAACGTGAACGGCAAGGCGATCCTGTACGCGGACCGGGTGACCGACTCGATGCGTCGCGCGATCGACGAAACCGAGCGGCGCCGCGCGAAGCAGGTCGCGTTCAACGCCGCGAACGGCATCACGCCGCGCGGGGTGGTCAAGCGGATCCGCGACATCATCGACGGCGTGTACAACGTCGACGAAGCGCGCGCCGAGCTGAAGGAACAGCAGACCCGCGCGAAATTCGAGGACATGTCGGAAAAGCAGCTGGCCAAGGAAATCAAGCGCCTCGAAAAGCAGATGATGGAGCACGCGAAGAATCTCGAGTTCGAGAAGGCCGCGCAGACCCGCGACCAGCTGGCCTTGCTGCGTCAGCGCGTGTTCGGCGCGAATGTCGGCGACCACGTGTCGGGCATCGAATAACCCACGCGCTTTTCCGTCGTACCAACGTTTTAATGTCCCAATGGGTGCGGCCGCGCGCCGCGCCCGTTTCACGATGGCCGGCGCTTAAACTTCCGCGCAATTCGCGCGTGACGGGGCCCATCGGCCTGTCGATTCCAGCTCCGTTTTTCCGCTCCCCACACCGCCTTCCTTAAGCCAGCCTTAAGACCCTGCCGGCACAAGGCCTGGCGTGCTTCCGTGTTTGTTCTCCCTCGAGAACGATGATAAACTCGACCAATATTGAGAATGGTTCGCATTTAAATTTACATCTGGCTTGCGCGGCGCACTGTTCCCAATGGGTTCGATTCCAGTCTGATAAAAACAAGGAGTTTCAATGCGGATTTCTTCATTTGTGCGCGGCGGCGCGGCAGCCGTGGCCGCCGTCGCGGCGCTGTCGGCCTCGGCGGCCGAATATCCGATCGGCAAGCAGCAGATCCAGGGTGGGATGGAAATCGGCGCGGTCTATCTGCAGCCGATCACGATGGAACCCGAGGGCATGATGCGCAAGGCGTCGGATTCGGACATCCACCTCGAAGCCGATATTCACGCGGTCAAGAACAACCCGACCGGTTTCGCCGAAGGCGACTGGATGCCGTATCTGCAGATTCGCTACGAACTGGCGAAGGCCGGCTCGAACCAGCCGATCAAGGGCGACCTGATGGCGATGGTCGCGAACGACGGCCCGCACTATGGCGATAACGTCAAGCTGCAAGGTCCGGGCAAGTACCACCTGAAGCTGATCGTCGAACCGCCGATGCAGACGGGCCACATGGCGTTCGGCCGCCACGTCGACAAGGAAACCGGCGTGGGTCCGTGGTTCAAGCCGTTCACGCTCGAATATGACTTCACCTTCGCCGGCATCGGCAAGAAGGGCGGGTATTAAGCGGTGCAGCGAGTGATGCGGCGGGGTCGCGCATCAGTGAATGCAGCAGACGGCGCGCGGACGTCCGGTGACATCTCCGGAGTCGGCGCGTCGTGTTTTCCGGAAAGGCCAATGAGAATCAACCGAAAGATCGCGACGCTCGCCGCCACGCTGTTGCTGGCGGCCACGGCTCAGGCAGCCGACCTGCCGACCTTCCAGCTGGAAATGAACGACGGCAAGCTGAACCCGGCCCGGATCGAAGTGCCGGCGGGGCAGCGCATCAAGATCGAAGTGCGTAACACCGGCAAGGGCGCGGCCGAATTCGAAAGCGTGCAGTTGCGTAAAGAGAAGGTGTTGGCGCCGGGCGCCGAGTCGTTCGTCGTGATTGCTCCGTTGCAACCGGGCGAATACAAGTTTTTCGACGATTTCCACCAGCAGGCGCAGGGCGTGATCGTCGCGAAGTAGCAATGGCCTCGAACGCGAGCGCGCCGCGTGAGGCGAGCGCTTGCATTCGTGGGTAGTAAGAGAGGCATCGAAGGGAGAGCTTCAATGGGTCAGATTCTGTTCATCGTGTGGCGGGAAAGTGTCGAGGCGCTGCTGGTCGTCGGCATCCTGTACGCGTGGTTGAAAAATGGCGACGCCGACGCGCGCCGCGGCTTGCCGTACCTGTGGGGCGGCGTGGCGGCCGGTATCGTCGCGGCGGTGGCGCTCGGCGCGGCGCTGGTGGGCTTCACCGAAGTCCTTTCCGGCGACGCTCAGGATTACTTCCAGACCGCGATGGTGCTGGTCGCCTGCGTGCTGATCGTGCAGATGGTGCTGTGGATGAAGCAGCACGGCCGCACGCTCAAGCGCGACATGGAACAGTCGCTGCAGAAGAGCCAGCGCGATTCGAACTGGTGGGGCGTCGCGGTGCTGGTCGCACTGGCGATCGCGCGTGAAGGCAGCGAGACGGTGATCTTCCTGTACGGTCTCGGCTTCGGCCAGTCGGGTCACGTCGACGGCAGCCAGATGCTGGCCGTGGCGATCGGCCTCGCGCTCGCGTTCCTGACCTTCTACGTGCTGCAACTCGGCGGCAAGATCTTCTCGTGGCGGCTCTTTTTCCGCGTCACCGAAATCATGCTGCTGTTCCTCGGCGCGGGCCTGTTCCAGACCGGCGTCGACAAGCTGATCGACAAGGAAATCCTGCCGACGCTGGTCGACCAGCTGTGGAATTCGTCGGCGATCCTCGACGATTCGAGCACCTTCGGCTCGCTCGTCGCGACGCTGACCGGCTATCGCGCGCATCCGGCGCTGATGAATCTGGTGGCCTACGCGGTGTATTGGGCGGTGGTCTGGCTGCTGGTGCGTCGCGCTAGCCGCAAGCCGGCGCAGCAGACCGCAGGGCGCGCGGCATGAGCAGCGTGATGGCTCCCCGGCCGGGCCGCCTCGCGGCGGCCGGCCAATGGATGCAGCGGCATGGCGCGCTGATCCGCGGCATTCAGTGGGTCGTGGTCGCGGTGTACGCGTTCCTGATCATCGTGCCCGCGGTGATGCCGCTGCCGGATGACACCGCGCATCTGTGGAACAACCTGACGCTCGCCGCGCAGTTCGTGTTCTGGGGCATCTGGTGGCCGTTCGTGCTGCTGTCGATGGTGATGCTCGGGCGGGTCTGGTGCGGCGTGCTGTGTCCGGAAGGCGCGCTCGCCGAATTCGCCAGCAAGTTCGGCCGCGGCCGTGCGATTCCGCGCTGGATGCGCTGGGGCGGCTGGCCGTTCGTCGCGTTCGGCATCACGACGATCTACGGTCAGATGGTCAGCGTCTACCAGTATCCGAAGGCGGTGCTGCTGGTGCTGGGCGGCTCGACCTTCGCGGCGATCGTGATCGGTCTGCTGTACGGACGCGAGAAGCGCGTCTGGTGCAAATACCTGTGCCCCGTGAACGGGGTTTTTTCACTTCTGGCGCGGCTCGCGCCGTTCCACTTCAAGGTCGACGAAGACGCGTGGCGCCGCTCGTACAAGAACGGCGAGCATGGGCATCGGGTGATTCCGATCAACTGCGCGCCGCTGGTGCCGCTGCGCAACATGAAGGGCGCCGCGGACTGCCATATGTGCGGCCGTTGCAGCGGTCACCGCGACGCGATCGCGTTGACCTGGCGCACGCCGTCGACGGAAGTCGTGCAGCTGGGCGACCAGAAGGCGAACCCGTGGGACACCGCGCTGATCCTGTACGGCCTGCTCGGCATCGCGATCGGCGCGTTCCACTGGACCGCGTCGCGCTGGTTCATCGATCTGAAGATGTTCGCGGCGACGTGGCTCGTCGATCGCGATATCACGTGGCCGCTCGAGACCAACGCGCCGTGGTTCCTGTTCACGCATTACCCCGAGCAGAACGACGTGTTCTCGTGGCTCGACGGCTCGCTGCTGATCGGCTACATCCTCGCGACCGCGCTCGTCTACGGCACCGCGTTGCTGCTGCTGCTGAGCGGCGCGACGCGCATGCTCGGCCGCTTCAACGCGACCCGGCTGCATCATCTGACCCAGGGCTTGATTCCGATCGCCGGCGCCGGCGTGTTCCTCGGCCTGTCCGCGACGACGCTGTCGTTGCTGCGCGCCGAGCACGTGCCGCTGTGGTGGGCGTCGGATCTGCGCATCGCGATTCTGGTGGTCGCCAGTGCGTGGAGCGCGTGGCTCGCGTGGCTCGTCACCGGCCGCTACAGCAAGCGCTTCGTGCCGCGCGCGCTGACGATGCTGTGGTTCGTCGCGGCGCTGGCGGTCGTCAATAGCGCGTGGTGGCTGATGTTCTGGGGCTGGGCGTCGAAGTAACGCAGTGCTTGTGAGTGCCGGGTTGTCCTGCGAGCCGAACCAGGCGGGACAACCCGCTCGGTGGCAACTCAGAGCGTGATCGAAACCGCACCGGAAAAACAATAAGGCCGTGAGATGGCAACATCTCACGGCCTTATTCATTTCGATTGTCAGCGATGCACGCCATCGCGCGCCTCTGCTGCGGGTGGGAACCAAAAAAAGCGGCCTGGCTGGCTGCGACGGCTGGCTTGGTGTCTGCACGAAGGGGTCTAGTTCTCGCGTGCAAGCCGTCGTGGCTGGCTAATGCCTAACACCTCTCTGGGAGGTGGTCCCCACAATACCCGGTACGACTAACTACTCGTGTTGCTTACTTCGTCAGAATCAGCTTGCCGAGGCGCGTGGCCCGCAGCTGGTACGTCTCGCCGTTATGCACGATGCTGATGTGGCTATGGCCTTGCAGCAGCGCGTCGCTGCGCACGACCCGTTCCGACTTCTCCGCCGAACCGCCGTTATGCTCCGCAGCGGGTTTCGCGTCAGGCGTGCCCGTCGACGATTTCGGGCGGCTGGTCAGCGCGGCCGCCGGGCGGCGCAGGCTGAGCGTGGAGGGGCGAGTGAGATCGGTCATTCGTTTGTGCTTGTTCGTCGATTCGATGAAATGATTCTAAATGATAACTATTCCCATTTACAAGTTCGAGAAATTCATCGGATTCGACTTCTGATAGCTAGCGAAAGGAGCGCTCGAGAAGATCATGGAGGCCGCTTGAACAGGGCCCCGCGAAGGCGGCGCGGGTAACAGGGTGCCCGCGCCGAAGTATCAGTGCAACGGTCCCGGTTCCTGCTTGGCCGCGACGTACTGGCGAATCAGCCGCACCGTGTCGATGTCGTTCTCGCGATACGCGGACTTGACGATCTCCTGCGTCTGCACGGCGTCCTGATCGGTCGAGACCGGCAGCGTGGTCGCGTATTCGAAACGCAGGAACAGCTGCAACTCGTCGGGCTGCTCGATCGTCATCGTCAGCGAGCCGCCGACGTGATCGGCGGTCGGCAGGATGTCGTAGCGCACGCTCCGGCTCTGCTCGAGCGTCACGCGATCGCGCACGGTGGCCTGGCCGTAGTGCAGCTCGCGCTCCAGCACATTGCCTTCGCGCGACAGGATCGTGCAGCTGTCGAGGCCCATCACGAACAGTTGCGGCTGCTCGGCGCGCAGCACGAGCCCTTCCCACAACTGCTCGCGGGTCATCGCGTCGACAAAGGGATTCAACGGATCGTTGATCTGGATGAGGTGTTCGAAATTCAAGACGACTGCGTCCTATGAAAATATTGCAATGCCCGTGCTCCGGTCGGCGCGGGCGTTCGCCGCCTGCCCGCGCGCCGGCTGTTTCATGCGACGGCGAGGGCGGAGCGGATCGAAATGGTGTGCGTGAGGATCTTGTGGACCGGGCACGCATTGGCGATTTGCAATAGCCGTTCCCGCTGCTCGTCGGAAAGCTCGCCTTCGAGGATGATCTGGCGGTCGATCGTCGAGCCCGCGTCGCCGGTCTCGATCGACAGTTTGACGCGCACGCCCGTGAGCGGCCACGCTTTGCGCTGCGCGTACATCTTCAGCGTGATCGACGTGCATGCGCCGAGGCTCGACAGCAGCAGCGAGACGGGTGTCGGGCCGCGGTCGCCGCCGCCTAGCGATTCGGGTTCGTCGGCGAGCCACGTGTGCTTGCCGTCGTCGAACATCACCTGGAAATTCGTCGAACCGATGTGGGCGGTGACGGTGGACTCTGCCATGCGCGCTCCTGAGAATGGGCGGGAAACGGGGATGAGAAGCGCCGCGCGCCGTGGCTCGTCGCGATGACGGGCACGCCGCGCGGCATGAGTCGTTATTGTGACCGAATTTATCGGCGTTCGCGCCTTGAAGGATGGGATTGGCCGGGCCGACCGACCGGCCGCTGGGCGGCGCGTTGCGGGTCAGTGCGTGATTTCGCCCATCCGCCCGGCCTGATAATCGATCACCGCCTGGCGGATCTCGTCCTCGGTGTTCATCACGAACGGGCCGTAGCGGACCACCGGCTCCTTCAGCGGCACACCGCCGAGCAGCAGCACTTCCAGCGGCTCGTCGCCGGCGGTAAGCGTCACCGCGTCGCCGTCGTCGCCGAACACGATCATCTGGCGCGCGTCGATTGCGCGACTCGCGTCGCCGTCTCCGTAGTGCCCGCGGCCCGACAGCCCATACGCGAACACCCGATAGTCGGCGGGCACCGGCTGGCGGATCGACGCGCCCGGTTGCAGCGAGAAGTGCTGGTACAGGATCGGCGTGCGCGTTTCGATCGCGGCCTTCACGCCGAGCGCCTCACCGGCGATCACCTTCACGCGGACCTTGCCGTCCGCGGAGGTGGCCACCGGAATGCTCGCCGACGGCATCTCCTGATAGCGCGGCGCGATCATCTTGTCGCGCCGCGGCAGGTTCACCCACAGCTGCAACCCGTGCACGCGGCCGCCGGTGCGGGTGAATTCCGGGTCCGGCATTTCGCTGTGCACGACGCCCGCGCCGGCGGTCATCCATTGCACATCCCCGGCGCGCAGGGTGCCCGAGTGGCCGGCCGAATCCTTATGGCCGAACTGGCCTTCCAGCACGTAGGTGACGGTCTCGAAGCCGCGATGCGGATGATCGGGCGCGCCGATCGCTTCGCCCGGCGCGTAATCGACCGGCCCCATTTCATCGAGTAGCAGGAACGGGTCGAAGTCCATCAACAGCCGCGTCGGAAACGGACGGTGGACGACAAAACCACCGCCTTCGACCGTGCGAACCGACGGAAAGGTGCGTTCGATCGTGCGTGACGTGCTCATCAATATCACCTTAAAAAATGGGGAATAGCGTCATTTTTGAAACATGGAGCTATTATAGGGACCGTTTTTTGAGGTGCCAGCCGCCTATCGGCAATGGATTGTTCTGTTAATGGAACGATGAGATGAAGATCGATTCACATAATCTGAATGACCTGATGTACTTTTCGCAGGTCGTCGAACATGGCGGGTTTTCCGCCGCCGAGCGGGTGCTGGGCATCTCGAAGTCGCGTCTGTCGCGCCGGCTCACGGAGCTGGAGGCGTCGCTCGGCGTGCGGCTGTTGCAGCGCTCGACCCGCAAGCTCGCGCTGACCGAAGCGGGGCAACTGTTCTACCAGCACTGTCAGGCGATGCTCAGCGAGGCGCAGGCGGCGGTCAACGTGGTGCAGCAACTGCGCTCGTCGCCGCGCGGTACGGTGCGGGTCAGCGTGCCGGTGACGATCTCGCAGACGATCCTGTCGACGATCCTGCCCGAGTTCATGCACCGCTATCCCGAGGTGCGCGTGGTGATGCGGGTCACGAACCGGGTGGTCGACCTGTTCGAGGATTCGATCGATGTCGCGTTGCGCGTGCGTTCCGATCCGCCGGAAAACGCCAACATCGTCGTGCGGCCGCTGTGGCGCACCGAGCAGATGCTGGTCGGCGCGCCGAGCCTCTTGCAGCAGAATGCGCCGCCGCTCACGCCCGCCGATCTGAACCGCTTCGAAACCCTCGACGTGCCGACCGGCGACGGCCGTCACGTGTACAACCTGATCTCGCCCGACGGCACGCGTCACGCGCATGAACACGAACCGCGTCTCGTCACCGCCGACCTGATGACGATCCGCGAAGCGGTGCTGGCCGGCGTCGGTATCGCCGCGTTGCCGGAGATGATGTATGGCGCCGCGTTGAGGGTGGGGAAGTTGTCGCCGGTGATGCCGGGCTGGAGTTTTCCGACCCCGCAGTTGTACGCGGTGTTCGTGTCGCGCCAGGGGATGGTGCCGGCGGTGCGCGCGTTCGTCGACTATCTGGTCGAGATGCTCGATCCGGATCAAGGCACGCACATCATGCGCGAGTGTCCGGTGCGCGATGAAAAGGGGGAGGCGCCGGGGGCATCGGTCAGGAAGGCGGCGACGTCCGCGGTGGCTTCGTAAGCAATCCGCTCAACCGATCATTCGCCCCAAGCCGTCTGCGCGTAGCCGCATCGCGGTCGCGCGCGGCGCAAATCGTTTTTAGCATTTAAGCGCGGCCTGTCATGATTACTTTCAATGGCCGTTTGCTTGAATGCGTACGCGCACAGGCATATATTGAAATCCCTTTCGCTAAGGAGCCTCCTATGCGAAAACTCATGGCCGCTATCATAGCGAGCCTGATAGGGCTGACCGCGCTGTCCGTGTCGACCACGGCCGTCGCATGCGGGGGTACGAGCTATCAGTCTTCGGCCGATGGCAAATGACCCCGCCGCCCGAAGGCGCCGAGTGCGCACAAAAAAAGGCCTTCATCCGAGGATGAAGGCCTTTTACTTTTTGGGCCCGGTTCAAAGGGCCCGGCGTGCGTTTGCAGCAGGCGCGCGTTACTTCGCCTTCGGCTGCGTGACGAAGCCGATCTTGGTCAGTCCCCCGGACTGCGCGGCCGACATCACCTGCGCGACCTTCTCGTACGGCACCTTGCGGTCCGCGTCGAGATGCAGTTCCGGCTGCGGGCTCGCCTGCGCGGCCTGCGCGATCTTCGCCGCGAGCGCCGCGTCGTCGACCTTGTCTTTGTCCCACAGGACGTTGCCGTCCGCGTCGATCGAAACCGTGACCTGCGCGGGCTTGGTGTCTTCCTTCTGACTGCTTGCGTGCGGGAGATCGATCTTGACCGCGTGACGGATCACCGGAATCGTCACCATGAACACGATCAGCAGAACCAGCATCACGTCGACGAGCGGCGTCATGTTGATCTCGTTCATCAGGCCGTCGTCATCGTCTCCGGCAAAAGGGCTCATTGCCATCGGAATGCCTCGTCGATCAGTTGGCGCGGGTCGCGAGACGCAGACCGTCGCGCTTGGAGGACGACAGACGCGCGCCCGTCACGAAGAACGCATGCAGACCGTGCGCGAAGCGGCTCAGCTTCGCGACGATCGCCTTGTTGGCGCGGGTCAGCGCGTTATAGCCGAGCACCGCGGGAATCGCGACGAACAGACCGAACGCGGTCATGATCAGCGCCTCGCCGACCGGGCCGGCGACCTGATCGATCGACGACTGGCCGCTCGCGCCGATTGCGAGCAGCGCGTGATAGATGCCCCACACCGTGCCGAACAGTCCGACGAACGGCGCGGTGCTGCCGATCGACGCGAGAATCGCGAGGCCGCTCTGCATGCGCGCGACGCTCTCGTCCATCGTGTCCTTCAGGCAGCGCGTGACCCAGTCCGACACGTCCATGCGGTCGTGCAGATGCGGTTGCGTCTGGTGATGATGGTCGGCCGCTTCCTGGCCCGACAGCGCGAGCGCGAGGAACGGGTTGTCCTGCGGCGTCGATGCGCCGCCGCCGAGCTTCTTCACGCCGTCGGCGAGATCGTCCGAATGCCAGAACGCCTGCTCGGCGTTCTTCGTCAGACGCTTCAGACGCATCACGTTCCAGCCTTTGACGACGATCACGCTCCACGACATCACCGACATCACCAACAGCGCGAGCGCGATACCGCGCGTCACGAAATCCCCTTGCGCCCACACGTGCGCCAATCCGTAGTTTTGCATTGCAATTCCTTGTTTTGAAATCTGCTTCAATCGGTCAGATTGAAGTTGAAAGGCTGGGTATATGCGGCCCTGACCGGCTGGCCGTTCTCGAGATAAGGCTTGCAGGCGCTCGCGTGCACCGCGGCGAGCGCGGCGTCGTCGAGACGGCTGGAGCCGCTGCTCTTCTTCAACGCGATCTCTTCGAGCTTGCCGCTCAAGCCGATCACGAAGCGTACATACGCGGTGCCGGTCTCGCCGCGGCGCCGCGACAGCGCCGGGTAGTCCGGTTGAGCGATATTGCATTCGACGTGCGAAACGTTCTTCGGCGCGCTGATTTCCATTGTCTGCCGGCCGATCGCGGGAGCCGCGGCGGCGGGCGGCGCCGCCGGAGCGGCGGGCGCGGGCGGCGTGGGATCGGCGGCCTCGACCGGCGTCGGCGACGGCGCGGCCGCTTGCGGCAACGGGGTCGGCGTCGGTTTGGGCGTTGGCTTGGGCTTTGGCTGGACCTTCGGCTTCGTTTGGACCGGCGGCGTCGGCTGGGGCGGCGGCGGCGCGATCGATTGCAGCGCGACCGGCGCGGCGAGCGGCGCCGGCGGCAGCAACTCGGCCGTCATCACATGCGACTCGATCGCCGGCTGGGCCGGCTCCTGACGCAGCGTCATGATGACCGCGAGCAGCGCGACGTGAATCGCCGCGACCGCCGCAATGGCGGTCAACGTGCGCGAATCCGGTCGGGTGGACGAAGCCAGCGGGGCGCCGGCGGTTACGGGTTGTGGTGCCTGCATGGTCAATGTGGCAGCACGGCGCCGGGGCGGCGTGTCGGGCGGGACAGCGTCATGTTCGGAAGATCAGCAGCGAAATGAACAGGGTAGTAACGAAACCAATCAGCAATTCCATCGCGAACTCCTTTCTCAGGGTGAGCGGGGTAGCTGGCTGGTACGGATACTGGCTTGCTGACGGCAGTGGATGAAGCAGTTGTACCGCGGATAGGTTGCACGTCCGCGGCACATTCAAAATCGCATTAAACGCTACATTAAATGTACATCTGGCGTAAGAGGCGCGTGGACGCAGCGGGTAGGGCCCGCGCGCCCGTCGAGCCTACTCAGGCTGCCTTGCGCTCGTAGAACGTTACCTGCACGACCTGGGCGACGGTCTGCACATGCTGGTGCTCGATCCCGACACCGCAACGGCTCGCGCACACGCCGCTTTGCAACATGACGTCGCGTACGGATTCCTCGCACTTGCCGCAGCAGGAGGCGACACCGAGCTCGAACTGCAACTCGTCGAATGAATCGATGCCGTCCGCAATCGAGGAGCGGATTGTGCGGTCGGACACGGATTTGCAGACACAGACAATCATGGCAGGGCGTGATAGCTAACGTTAATGCGAATTATTATCATTTTGTTTGGGCCGTTTGGCAAGCACCCCCTACGATTTTTTGTAACAAAACCAGACTCTTAGAAGGGGTTTCGTCGGAGGGAAGGGACGTGGGCGGGCGCGGGACGAGGCTGCAAATCGCCCGGGAGGCGGGCTCCCGCCCGCTCTGCGGGGCTGACGGCGACTGCGCCGGTCAGGCCGCGCGCGAGTCCGGAGCGGCCGTGCGGCGCGACGGGATCAGCACCTGTTCGACCGCCGCATCGATCTGCAGCAGCGTCGCGGCGAGTTGTTGCTGGTGGAGGCCGTCGTCGGTGGAATAGAAGCGTGGTAGCGGCGTGGCGGCTGCCGGCGCGGCGGCGCGCAGGCCGTGCTGCTCGAGTACGCGTTCGAGCTGACGTGCGATCGCCACGCTGGTGTCGATCAGCGCGAGCCGCTCGCCGACGATGTCGCGAATCGCCGCATCGAGGAACGGATAGTGGGTGCAGCCGAGCACCAGCGTGTCGGCGCCGGCTTCGAGCATCGGTTCGAGATAGCCGCGCAGCAGCGCGCGCAGTTCGGCCGAGCCGACGTCGCAACGCTCGACCGCCTGCACGAGGCCGTGGCCGGGCTGGCACAGGAAGCGGCAGTCGGCGGCATAGCGTTCGAGCAGCCCCTGAAACCGGGCGCTGCGCAGCGTGGCCTGAGTCGCGAGCACGCCGGCGACGCGGCTTTTCGACTGCAACGCGGCCGGTTTAACGCCCGGCTCGACGCCGACGAGGGGAATAGGGAGCTTTTCGCGCACGTACGCGATTGACTGCGCGGTCGCGGTGTTGCACGCGACCACCAGCGCCTTCGCGCCCTGGGCGGCCAGCCATTCGCCGATCGCGAGCGTGCGGTCGGTGATGAAGTCGTCGTCGCGTTCGCCGTACGGCGCATACAGCGAGTCGGCGACGTACAGCAGCGCCTCGTCGGGCAATTGCGCGCGCACCGCGCGCAATACCGACAGACCGCCGAGCCCCGAATCGAAAATACCGATCGGCGCCTGCGACGCGGCGTCAGCGGCAAGACCGAAGGCAGTCGGGGAGGGCGATTGGGCAGGCATAGGAGAAGAAAACGTCCGCGGCGCGGCGAACCGCAACGAGCGGGGAAATCCGGAAGGTGCGCAAGTATATCGCCGGCGCGGCGCGCTTTAGCGCGAATCCGTAGCGCACGTGGCGGTGGCGCTACGCTCGCGGCTCAACGTGTTGCCGAGCCGCCCGCGCGTGAATGTGCAGCGTGATTCGCTCAGGCTTCGACCGAACCCATCGCGCTTTGCTGATAGTTCTGGATACCGATCTTGCCGATCAGATCGATCTGCGTTTCGAGCCAGTCGATATGTTCTTCGGTGTCGTCGAGAATCGTCGTAAAGATTTCACGCGAAATGTAATCGCGAACTGATTCGCAATACGCAATCGCTTCCTTGCAGGTGCTTTGCGAAATCTGTTCGAGCTTCAGATCGCATTCGAGAATTTCTTTGGTTTCCTCACCGATCAGCAGCTTGTGCAGATCCTGCAGATTCGGCAGACCGTCGAGCATGAAAACGCGTTCGATCAGCATGTCGGCATGCTTCATTTCGCCGATCGACTCGTCGTATTCGTGCTTGCCGAGCTTTTCGAGGCCCCAGTGACGGTACATCCGCGCGTGCAGGAAGTACTGGTTGATAGCCGTCAGCTCGTTCTTCAGCTGCGCGTTCAGATATTCGATGACTTTCTTGTCGCCTTGCATGTTTATTTCCTTTTTGGGGACCCTGAAATTTCCAACAACAATAAACGCCCTACCTGAAAAAGCCAAGGAAGCCGACACAACTTTTGGCATTGTTCGCCAATAGGGTATGCGTGCCTGGCACAGGCAATAAAAAGCCGGGACCGCGGCCCCGGCTTCTGTTCCTGCTAATCGCTAACAGGCTCGATCAGGCTTTAGCCATCTATCAGGCGGTCGCGACCGGAATCTTGCCGATCTTCGCCTGCCATTCCTTCGGGCCGGTCTGGTGCACCGAGGTACCGGTCGAATCGACGGCCACCGTTACCGGCATGTCCTGCACGTCGAACTCGTAAATGGCTTCCATGCCGAGGTCTTCGAACGCGAGCACCTTCGCGCTGCGGATCGCCTTCGACACCAGATACGCGGCGCCGCCGACGGCCATCAGATACGCGGCCTTGTGCTTCTTGATCGCCTCGATCGCGACCGGGCCGCGCTCGGCCTTGCCGATCATCGAAATGAGACCCGTTTGCGCGAGCATCGTCTCGGTGAACTTGTCCATCCGCGTCGCGGTGGTCGGGCCTGCCGGGCCGACTGCCTCGTCACGCACCGGGTCGACCGGGCCGACGTAGTAGATCACGCGGTTAGTGAAATCGACCGGCAGCTTTTCGCCCTTCGCGAGCATGTCCGCGATGCGCTTGTGCGCGGCGTCGCGGCCCGTCAACATCTTGCCCGACAGCAGCAGCGTCTGGCCCGGCTTCCAGTTCGCGACCTGTTCCGGCGTCAGCGTGTTCAGATCGACGCGCTGGCTGGTTTCCGTGTTCGGTTCCCAGTGCACCTTCGGCCATGCGTCGAGCGACGGCGCTTCGAGCTTGGCGACGCCCGAGCCGTCGAGCGTGAAGTGCGCGTGGCGGGTCGCCGCGCAGTTCGGGATGATCGCGACCGGCTTCGACGCGGCGTGCGTCGGCGCGGCCATGATCTTCACGTCGAGCACGGTCGACAAACCGCCGAGGCCCTGCGCGCCGATGCCGAGCGCGTTGACCTTCTCGTGCAGTTCGACGCGCAGCTCTTCGATCCAGTCCTGCGGGCCGCGAGCGATCACGTCCTGAATGTCGATCGGATCCATCAGCGATTCCTTCGCCATCACCATCGCTTTTTCAGCGGTGCCGCCGATACCGATGCCGAGCATCCCCGGCGGGCACCAGCCGGCGCCCATCGTCGGCACGGTCTTCAGGATCCAGTCGACGATCGAATCCGACGGATTCAGCATCGCGAACTTCGACTTGTTTTCCGAGCCGCCGCCCTTCGCCGCGACCTGCACGTCGACCTTGTCGCCCGGCACGATCTCGTAGTGGATCACGGCCGGCGTGTTGTCCCTGGTGTTCTTGCGCGCGCCTTCCGGCGGGCTCACGATCGATGCGCGCAGCACGTTGTCCGGGTTCAGATAACCGCGGCGCACGCCTTCGTTGATCATGTCGGTCACGCTCATCGTCGCGCCGTCCCAGCGCACGTCCATACCGACCTTGACGAACACCGTGACGATGCCGGTGTCCTGGCAGATCGGGCGCTTGCCTTCGGCGCACATACGGCTGTTGGTCAGGATCTGTGCGATCGCGTCCTTCGCGGCCGGGCTCTGTTCGAGTTCGTACGCGCGGCCGAGGGCCTCGATGTAGTCGAGCGGATGGTAATAGCTGATGTACTGCAGCGAATCAGCGATGCTCTGAATCAGGTCTTCCTGTTTGATGACGGTCATGGCTAGCTCAGTGGGGAGTGGCGCTTGTAATCGGATCGCAGCGCGGTGCGGTCAGTCTTGCGCCTTCAGGGGAGTGGAACCTTTGATGCCGCCCACGGCATGCAGCTGCGCGGGCTCTTCGAAATGTTTCGGATGCGTGTGCGTGGTCAGACGATCGACCAGCGCCATCACCAGTGCGGACACGAGGAAGGCGACGTGGATGATCACCTGCCACATGATCGTGTGGGTCGAATTCTGGTCGGGGCTGATGAAGGTCTTCAGCAGATGGATCGACGAAATGCTGATCAGCGCCATGGAAAGCTTCACTTTCAGCACGCCGGCGTTCACGTGATCGAGCCATTCCGGTTCGTCCGGATGGCCGTCGAGGCCGAGCCGCGACACGAATGTTTCATACCCGCCGATGATCACCATGATCAGCAGGTTCGAGATCATCACCACGTCGATAAGGCCGAGCACGACCAGCATGATGTTGGTCTCGTCGAGCTTCATCGAGTCGGCGACCAGATGCCAGACTTCCTTCAGGAACAGCACCACATAGACGCCCTGCGCGACGATCAGGCCGAGATAGAGCGGCACCTGGAGCCAGCGGCTCATGAATATGAGATTGGGGAGCACGCGCATCGGGCGGCGCGGACGGGCGGCGGTGGGTCGCGAAGCGGACATAGGCAACGGTTTGATGAAGCGCGGATGACGGAACGTGGGCCAACGCGCCGGCGGCGCGTGGAACGGGCACGCGGCGGGAATGGATCGGTCGACCGCGCGAGCACGCTGCTCGACTGCGTATCCGACACGCAAACCCGGCGCCGACGACGCTGCGGCTCGCGGCCACCGTGGGCCGCGCGGCTCGCGTCAGGCGCGCTATTGTACAGCGTCGGTCGAAAATGCTGCCGGGCGGCCGGCAAGCGCGGGCGCAATGCCCGGCCGGCTCACGACGCGACCGGCGGCACGCGCCGCGCCTTCAGGCTCGCGAGCCCGATGCCGGCGACCACGCAGGCGAGCGCGATGCCGTGCGCGAGCGTGGGCCGCTCGCCGAGAAAGACGATCCCGTAGAGCGCGGCGGCGACCGGCAACACCGCGCTGAACACGCCGGCGAGACTGCCCGGCACGTGGCGGATGCCTTTCATCCACAGCCAGAACGAGAAGATGCTGGCCGACAGCCCGTACCACAGCACCAGCATCCACACGCTCGACGGCACCGCGCGATAGTCGAACTGCGCGAGCGCGCCGGCGCCGAGCGGCAGCATCAGCAGCAGGCCGAACAGGTGCGTGTATGCGCAGATGTCGATCGGCGCGAGCGTTTGCGTGAGACGGCGCGACAGGATGATATAGAGCGACTCGCAGCCCACCGCGCCGAGCACCATCAGATTGCCGGCGAGCGAACTCGCGCCGGCCGCGGCGCTCGCATCTTGCCCGCTATGCGCGAGATTGATCACGACCACGCCGGCGATCGCCAGTCCGATCGACGCGAGCGCGCGGCCATCCGGGCGCTCCTTGAGAATCAGCCACGACAGCAGCGCGACCACCGCCGGAATCGTGCTGGTGATCACGCCGGCCGCGACCGCGCTGGTGCGGGCGACGCCGTTGAGCATCAGCAGCGTGAAGCCGAAGGTGCCGAACAGCGCCTGTAAAAACAGGTTGATCCATTCGTCGCGTTTGACGCGGCGCAGTTTGGCGATGCGCAACAGCGGCCACAGCACGGCCATCGCGATCACGAAACGCAGGAGCGCGAACAGCGGGACGGGGACGAAGGCGACGATCGATTTACCGATTCCGACATTGCTGCCGACGAGCAGCATCGAGGTAATGAGGAGCAGGGCGTAACGATTCAAGCTGGAATCCGGACGGCTAGTTCAGTTAGCATTGTAAGAGGCCGTGCCGGGCGGCGTAAGGGCGCGCCGCGGGTGTGCGGCAGGCCGCGCGCTCTAAGGGTTTTCGCTGGGGCGGCGAGCCGCGCTACGTAAGTGGCCGGTAAGTTGCACCGCTTATGTTTGAACATGAGTTTGAATATGCTGCGCGGACCGCACTGCCGGTTCGCGCGGCGTGTACGGATGTTGCGACGCCGCATGACCCGGTCGGGCGGCGTCGCGAGGTGGGAGACAGCGCCGCTCGCGCACGAGCGGCGCGCACACGATAAGGCGCACGCGCAGCGCGCGCCGGCCAGGTTTTACGTTTCATCTTCACCAAGGGGTTGTCGATGTCTGCGATTGAATCGGTTCTTCAGGAACGCCGCGTTTTTCCGCCCTCCGCCGCCACGGCGAACGGCGCCACGATCTCCGGCATGGACGCGTACCGGGCGCTTGCCGCCGAAGCGGAGCGCGATTACGAAGGCTTCTGGGGACGTCTCGCGAACGAGACGCTCAGCTGGCACAAGCCATTCACGAAGGTGCTCGACGAATCGAAGGCGCCGTTCTACACGTGGTTCGAAGACGGTCAGCTGAACGCGTCGTATAACAGCATCGACCGTCACGTCGAGGCCGGCAACGGCGGGCGCGTCGCGATCGTGTTCGAAGCCGACGACGGCACCGTCACCAACGTCACCTATCAGGATCTGCTGCAACGCGTGTCGCGTTTCGCGAACGCGCTGAAAAAGCGCGGCGTGAAGAAGGGCGATCCGGTCGTCATCTATATGCCGATGTCGATCGAAGGGATCGTCGCGATGCAGGCTTGCGCGCGGATCGGCGCGACCCACTCGGTGGTGTTCGGCGGCTTCTCGTCGAAGTCGCTGAACGAACGGCTGGTCGACGTCGGCGCGGTCGCGCTGATCACGTCGGACGAACAGATGCGCGGCGGCAAGGCGCTGCCGCTGAAGAACATCGCCGACGAAGCGCTCGCGCTCGGCGGCTGCGAGAAGGTCAGGAGTGTGATCGTGTATCGCCGCACCGGCGGCAAGGTCGCGTGGAACAAAGGCTTCGACCTGTGGATGCACGAGATCACGCAGGGCGAATCGGATCAATGCGCGCCCGAGTGGGTCGACGCCGAGCATCCGCTCTTCATCCTCTACACGTCCGGTTCGACCGGCAAGCCGAAGGGCGTGCAGCACAGCACCGGCGGCTATCTGCTGTGGGCCGCGCAAACGCTCAAGTGGACCTTCGACTGGCGGCCCTCCGACGTGTTCTGGTGTACCGCCGACATCGGCTGGATCACCGGCCATAGCTACATCACGTATGGTCCGCTGACGCTCGGCGGCACCCAGGTCGTGTTCGAAGGCGTGCCGACCTATCCGGACGCCGGCCGCTTCTGGCAGATGATCGCCAAGCACAAGGTCACGCTGTTCTACACCGCGCCGACCGCGATCCGTTCGCTGATCAAGGCCTCCGAGGCCGACGCGAAAGTGCATCCGAAGAGCTACGACCTGTCGACGCTGCGCATCATCGGCACGGTCGGCGAGCCGATCAATCCGGAAGCGTGGGTGTGGTACTACGAGAACGTCGGCGGCAGCCGCTGCCCGATCGTCGATACGTGGTGGCAAACCGAAACCGGCGGCCACATGATCGCGCCGATGCCGGGTGCGACGCCGCTCGTGCCGGGTTCGTGCACGCTGCCGCTGCCGGGCATCATGGCCGCGGTCGTCGACGAAACCGGACAGGACGTGCCGAACGGGCAGGGCGGGATTCTGGTGGTCAAGCGTCCGTGGCCGGCGATGCTGCGCAACGTGTGGGGCGATCCGGATCGCTACAAGAAGAGCTACTTCCCCGAAGAACTCGGCGGCAGGCTGTATCTCGCCGGCGACGGCGCGGTGCGCGACAAGGAGACCGGCTACTTCACGATCATGGGCCGGATCGACGACGTGCTGAACGTGTCGGGTCACCGGCTCGGCACGATGGAAATCGAATCGGCGCTGGTCGCCAATCCGCTCGTCGCCGAGGCCGCGGTGGTGGGGCGGCCGGATGCGACCACCGGTGAAGCGGTGTGCGCGTTCGTCGTGCTCAAGCGCGCGCGTCCGCACGGCGAAGAAGCGGTGAAGCTCGCGAACGAGTTGCGCAACTGGGTCGGTAAAGAGATCGGTCCGATCGCGAAGCCGAAGGACATCCGTTTCGGCGAGAACCTGCCGAAGACGCGTTCGGGCAAGATCATGCGCCGCCTGCTGCGTTCGCTCGCGAAGGGTGAGGCGATCACGCAGGACGTGTCGACGCTGGAGAACCCGGCGATTCTCGATCAGCTCGGCGAATCGCTGTAAGTGCGCCGAACGCTTCGGGTGCTTTGAGTACTTCGAGGAGAGGCGCTGGGTCAGGCCTCTCGTGCGGATGGCCGGCGTGAACAGGTCGCTGTTGCAAGCGGCCCATTTCACCCGGGCCGCTTCAATGCCTGCCGCACGGCACTCTGCATGGCCTTCGTTATCGTGTGCCGCAAGGCCTTACCAAGACCTCGCTCATCCGGCTGCGCGCGGACAATCCCGATTGCCTGCCCGAGGTCTTTTTGATAAATAGGCGCATGGCCGCGCCTCATCCTTCCTCCCGCGCTACGTTGAACCCCGCGCCCGAACCGCCTCCGGTCTCGGCGGCGATGGCGCTCGCGCATCGCAAGTACTGGCGTTTCAATCTCGCGCTGATCGCGACGTTGATGACGATCGGCTTCATCGTGTCGTTCGTCGTGCCGCTGCTGGCGCCGTCGCTCGATCCGATACGGATCGGCGGCTTCAGGCTGCCGTTCTATTTCGGCGCGCAGGGCGCGATCCTGATCTACCTCGCGTTGATCGTCGTCTATATCGTGCTAATGCAGCGCGCCGACCGGCAGTTGCAGCGCGCGTTCGAAGCGGATGCGCCGCGCGACGCGGCAGCCGATGGCAGCGGCTCCACCGTGGCGGATTCGACGATAGCCGGCAACGTCGATGCCGGCGCGCAGTCCGCGCGCGGACGCTGACCGATGAAGCTCACGCATCGGCTGATCCGCTCATACGCGTTCTATACGCTCGGCTTCCTGCTGTTCGTCTATGTGATGTGGCGCATCGAGCGCAGCACCGGACCTGGGGTGTGGATCGGCTATGTGTTCCTGTTCGTGCCGATCGCGGTGTACGCGGTGATCGGCGTGCTGTCGCGTACCTCCGATCTCGTCGAATACTACGTGGCCGGGCGGCGCGTGCCGTCGGCGTTCAATGGGATGGCGACCGCGGCGGACTGGTTGTCGGCCGCGTCGTTTATCGGCCTCGCCGGGTCGATCTACGTGACCGGCTACGACGGCCTCGCGTATCTGATGGGCTGGACCGGCGGCTATTGCCTCGTCGCGTTCCTGCTCGCGCCGTACGTGCGCAAGCTCGCGCGCTACACGATTCCCGATTTTCTCGGCACGCGCTTTTCGAGCAACGCGGTGCGCGGGCTCGCCGCGCTGGCCGCGATCCTGTGCTCGTTCGTCTATCTGGTCGCGCAGATCCAGGGCGTCGGGCTGATCGCGACGCGCTTTATCGGCGTCGATTTCGCGATCGGGATTTTCTGCGGGCTCGCGGGGATTCTCGTGTGTTCGTTTCTCGGCGGCATGCGCGCGGTTACGTGGACCCAGGTCGCGCAGTACATCATCCTGATCGCGGCGATTCTGATCCCTGTATCGATGATCGCGCACAAGGACGGTCTCGGCTGGGTGCCGCAACTCAATTACGGCCGCCTGATGGAGCGCATGGAAGCGCTCGAAAAGCAGGTGCGCGACGCGCCGCTCGAGGAGCGCGTGCGTGACGACTATCGACGCCGCGCCGCGCTGATGCAGATGCGCATCGATACGTTGCCGCAATCGTACGTCGATCAGAAGCAGCGTCTCACTACTGAAGTCGCCGATCTGCGCCGCCACAACGGCCCGTTGCGCGAGATCAAGGAACGCGAGCGCGCGCTCGAACAGTTTCCGCACGATGCGTCGGCCGCGCAGATCGTCTGGACCCAGCAGCGCGACGAGATGCTGATGCGCGCGACCGCGCCGGTGCCGATGCACGAGCCGTTCCCCGCGGTCGGCGACGAAGACCGCAGCACCCATACGCGCAATTTCCTGTCGCTGCTGCTGTGTCTGTCGCTTGGTACCGCGAGCCTGCCGCACATCCTGACGCGCTATAACACGACGACCTCGGTCGCGTCCGCGCGTCGCTCGGTCGGCTGGACGCTGTTTTTCGTCGCGCTGTTCTATCTGACGGTGCCGGTGCTGGCGGTGCTGATCAAGTTCGAGATTCTGACCAACCTGGTCGGTCATCACTTCGCCGATCTGCCGCAATGGCTGATGCAATGGCGCAAGGTCGAGCCGAGCCTGATCAGCCTCGCCGATACCAATGGCGACGGCATCGTGCGCTGGAGCGAGATCCAGATGCAGCCGGATATGGTGGTGCTCGCGGCGCCCGAGATCGCGGGGCTGCCGTATGTGATGTCGGGGCTGATCGCGGCGGGGGCGTTGGCGGCGGCGCTGTCGACCGCGGACGGGTTGTTGCTGACGATTGCCAATGCGCTATCGCACGACGTGTACTACCACATGGTCGATCCGAATGCGTCGAGTCAGCGGCGCGTGACGATCTCGAAGATTCTGCTGCTGGGGGTGGCGCTGTTTGCGTCGTATGTCGCGTCGCTGAATACCGGGAACATTCTGTTTCTGGTCGGCGCGGCGTTTTCGCTGGCGGCGTCGAGTCTGTTTCCGGTGCTGGTGCTCGGCGTGTTCTGGAAGCGAACGACGCGGCTCGGCGCGGTGGCGGGGATGGTCGCGGGGCTGGTCGTGTGTATCTACTACATCGTGTCGACGTATCCGTTCTTTACGCAGATGACGGGTTTCACGGGGCCGCGCTGGTTCGGGATCGAGCCGATCAGTTCAGGAGTGTTCGGGGTGCCGGCGGGGTTTCTGGTTGCGATCGGGGTGAGTCTGTTCGATCGGAAGGCGGATGCTTATACGATGGCGCTGGTGGATTATATTCGGCATCCGTAGGGGCGCCGGGAATGCCGCGACCAAAACAAAAATCCCCGTAAGTCGTTGACCATACGGGGATTTTTTGCGAATTCGTTCTGGCGGAGAGAGGGGGATTCGAACCCCCGATAGGTTATTAACCTATACACGCTTTCCAGGCGTGCGACTTAAACCACTCATCCATCTCTCCGCGAAGGAGGCGAATTATAGCAAACTTCGCGCCGTCCGCCAGACCCGGCTTACCGGAATCCGCAACACCGCCGAACCTCACACCCCCAATCCCCGCAAATTCCCCACCTGCCGCCCCAATTCCTCGGCCCGTCGATAAACCGCCTGCATCAGCAACACCGCGCCTCTAGGCGGCGGCGAGAACTTCGAATAGACGAACGTCGAAATCATCTCGAGGTCCTCGACCAGCGGCCGCACCACACAACCGACCCCGCCCGCCGCGAACTCATCGACGATCGTCAGTCCCAGTCCGCCTTGCACCAACGCCAGAGCCTGATCGGCGCGCGTCACATCGACCACCGAATTCAGCTCGACATCGGCCTGCTGGCACGCGCGCACGATCACCGTGCCGAACGGAATATCGCGCCGAAAAAGAATCATCGGCTGCTTCTCGAGATCGGCGAGCGCGATGCGCTTTTTCGCGCTCAGCGGATGACCAGCCGGCATCGCGCAGACCATCCGCCCGCGCATGAACGGCACCACCTCGAGATGCTCGTGCTCGATCGGCACCGAAGTGACCGCCACATCGACGGCCTTGCTCAGCACCTCTAGCGGCATGTCGGCCATCAGCGTCGTATGCCAGTCGATCCGCAGTTTCGGCATGCTGCGCTTCAATTCGACGATCGCGGGCGCGACGATCGAGGGCCCCAACGACGGGCTGCACGCAACCCGCAACAAACTCGCCGGTCCGAGCGCGAGCGCGCGCGCGAATTCGTCGACCCGCAACGCCGACTGATACACCTGCTCGACCTCGCGAAACAGCGCCTGCGCCTCGGCGGTCGGAATCAGCCGGCCCTTCGTGCGCTCGAACAGTCGCAGCCCCAGCGTGGTTTCCGTATGCGAGACCAGTTTGCTGACCGCCGGCTGCGACACGTACAGCATTTTCGCGGCCGCGTTGATCGAGCCGGTCAGCATCACCGCCCGAAACACCTCCATTTGCCGCAGCTTGAAACGCATCGGTCCTCCACCAGCCCCGGTCGGGCGATTAACCAAAAGTTATAGGTTAGCTGAAACTCGGCATACGACAGCAGCGCGACAACTCCCTAGTATTTCGATCAGGCCACGGCGAGCCTGGCGAACACCTTCGTGAGCACATGCGCAAACACATTCACGCGCGCATTCACACCCCCCGCCGCGAGCCGTAAAAAACACTCTGGAGACAGCATGAACCGGATCTATCCGCCAGCCAGCGTCGACGCGCAGTCGGCCGCGTCCGCGTCGTCCGCCGTACGCACGCGAGCACGTTTCGGCATCCTCACGTTGCTCGCGATCGGCACGATGATCAACTACCTCGATCGCAGCGTCGCCGGTATCGCCGCGCCTTCGATGGCGCATGAACTCGGCCTGACGCCCGCGTTGATCGGCGTGATCTTTTCGGCTTTTTCGTGGACCTATACCGCGTCGCAGATTCCCGGCGGCATCCTGCTCGACCGGATCGGCACGCGCTGGACCTACTTCTTCGCGTTGACGCTGTGGTCGCTGTTCACCGGGCTGCAAGGTCTCGCGACCGGCTTCGTGTCGCTGCTGATCATGCGTCTGCTGATCGGCGCGGCCGAAGCGCCGTGCTTCCCGACCAACAGCCGCGTCGTCGCGATCTGGTTTCCGCAAAGCGAGCGGGCGCGCGCGACCGGCGTCTATACGTTCGCCGAGTATGTCGGCCTCGCGTTTCTGAGCCCGCTGCTGTTCTGGTTCGAGCAGCGCTACGGCTGGCGCGCGTTGTTCGGCACGGTCGGCGCCGTGGGCATCGTGTTCGGCGCGGTGTGGTTGATGCGCTTTCGCGAGCCGCATCAGTCGAAGTCGGCCAATCGCGCCGAACTCGAATACATCGCGAGCGGCGGCGGAGTGGTCGACGGCAGTCGCGACGTCACGCGTTTTCGCTGGTCGGATATCGGCGCGCTGCTGCGTCAGCGCAGCATGCTCGGCATCTGCATCGGCCAGTTCGCGTGCAACTCGACCAACGTGTTCTTTCTGACGTGGTTCCCGACCTACCTCGCCACCGAGCGGCACATGCCGTGGCTGAAGGTCGGCATGGTCGCGGTACTGCCGTTCATCGCGGCGTCGGTCGGCACGCTCAGCGGCGGCTGGATTTCCGACGCGATGCTGCGGCGCGGCTTCTCGCTGAACTGGTCGCGCAAGCTGCCGGTGATCGCGGGTCTGCTCGGCGCGTCGAGCATCGCGCTCGCGAACTACGTCGACTCGATCGCCGCGGTGATCGCGATCCTGTGCATCGCCTATTTCGCGCAGGGCATGTCGGCGCTCGCATGGATGATCGTCTCGGACATCGCGCCGAAGGGTCTGCTCGGCCTGAGCGGTGGTCTGTTCAATCTGTTCGCGAACGCGGCCGGCATCGTCACGCCGCTGGTGATCGGGCTGATCGTCGGCGCAACCGGCTCGTTCGTCTATGCGCTCGCGTTCATCTCGGCGGTGACGCTGCTCGGCGCGCTGTCGTATCTGCTCGTCGTCGGCGACATCAAGCGGATCGTGCTGCGCAGCGCCGATCTCTCCCGCAACTGATATTCCAAGGAAAGCTTCTCAATGACTCATTCTCTCGACGGCCAGGTCGCGATCGTTACCGGCGCGGCGCGCGGCATCGGTCTCGGCATCGCGCGAACCCTGAAGGCAGCCGGCGCGCGCGTCGCGCTGTGGGATCTGAACGTGCGCGAGTTCGACTCGCGCGATGCGCGGTTCGAACCCGATCATCTGCAAGCGGTGGACGTTTCGTCCTACGAAGCAGTCGAGCGCGCATTCGCGGCGACCGTCGATGCGCTGGGCCACGTCGACATTCTGGTGAACAACGCGGGCATCAACGGCCCGGTCGCGCCGAGCTGGGAATACCCGGTCGATACCTGGCAGCGGGTGCTGGACGTGGACCTGAACAGCGTGTTCTACGGCTGCCGCGTCGCGATCCCGCATATGCGCGCACGCGGCGGTGGACGTATCGTCAACGTCGCATCGATCGCGGGCAAGGAAGGGGTGCAGTACATTTCCGCGTACTCGGCGGCGAAGGCCGGCGTGATCGCGTTCACGAAGTCGGCGGCGAAAGAACTCGCGCGCGACAACGTGCTGATCAATTGCGTCGCGCCCGCGATGGTCGAAACGGAACTGATGCAGGAGATGTCGGCGCAGCACATCGACGCGAGCAAGGCCAAGATCCCGATGGGCCGTTTTCTGCAGATCGAGGAGGTCGGCAACATGGTCAGCTGGATCGTCAGCCCGGCGTGCAGCTTCACGACCGGCTTCACGTTCGACCTGACGGGCGGGAGGGCCACGTATTGAAGCCCGCTCTCGGCACCGCGCGGCCGCTGGCGCTCGCGCATCTGACCGCGCTTGACGTCGAGCCAGTGCAATGGGTGCGCGCGGCGGCGCGGGCCGGTTTCGCCGCGGTCGGGCTGCGTTTGTATCCGGCCACAGAGGGCGGCATCGCGTACCTGAGCGCGCCCGGCAGCGAAGCGCATCGCGCGCTGCGCGATACGTTGGCGGGGGAGGGACTCGTGGTCCACGATGTCGAATTCGTGCCGGTCGTGCCCGAACTCGATCCTGCTTCGTTGTCCGGATTATTCGAGGCGGCAGCATCGCTCGGCGCGCGCTGCGTGAGCGTATCGGGCGACGACCCGGATAGCGCGCGGCTCGCGGTCAAGCTCGCGGAACTGGCCGAACGCGCGCAACCGTTCGGTCTGCGTATCGATCTCGAGTTCATGCGCTGGCGGCACGTCGGCTCGCTCGCGCAGGCCCGCGCGGTGATCGCGCGCGCGGCTCATTCGAATCTCGCGCTGCTGGTCGATGCGTTGCATCTGTCGCGCTCGGGCGGCACGCCGGACGACATCGCGGCGTTGCCGCCGGCGGCAATCGGCGCCGTGCAGTTGTGCGACGCGCCCGCGCTGCAGCCCGAGACCGACGACGATGCGATCCGCGAGGCGCGCATGAACCGGATGGCGCCCGGCGCCGGCGCGCTGCCTCTGGACGCGTTGCTGCGCGCGGTGTCGCCCGAGGTCGCGCTGAGTGTCGAAATGCCGATGCCGTCGCTGCCGCTCGATGCGCGCCTCGAACTTGCGTATCGTTCGGCGCATCGCGTCGTCGAGCGCGCGGCGCTTGCGATGCCGGCTACCATATCGAACACCACGCCTATCACTTGCACAGCACCCGCAACGAACTGGACCGCCACGCCATGAGCGTATTCACCGAAGACAAGATCGACTGCCATTGCCACGTATTCGACCCGTTGCGCTTTCCGTATCGCGCGGACGCGGTTTACCGTCCCGCGCAACAGGAGATCGGCACCACCGCGCAGTTCGTCAATGTGATGAATGCATACGGTGTGCGTCACGCGTTGCTGGTGGGGCCGACCAGCGGCTACCGCACCGACAACCGCTGCATGCTCGATGCGCTGCAAAGCTACCCGGCGCGCTTTCGCGGCATCGCCGTGGTCGAGATGGACACCGGTCGCGACGAACTGCGTGCGCTGCGCGAGCAGGGCGTCGTCGGCGTCGCGCTCAACGCGGCGATGGAAGGACTCGAACCGGTGATGGGTGCGGCGAGTCTCTTCGCCGCGCTCGCGGATCTCGGCATGATCGCGCAGGTTCAGGTCGTGGACGATCAGATGACGACGCTCGGTCCCTGGCTTGCGCGGCAGCCGGCGACGCTCGTCATCGATCACTGCGGGCGGCCGGACGGCGCGCTTGGTGTCGGGCAGCCCGCTTTCGACGCGCTGCTGCGTCTGGCGGATCGCGGCAACACGACGGTGAAGCTGTCCGGCTGGCAGAAGTACGCGCGCCTGCCGTATCCGTACGAGGACGCGTGGCCGTACGCGCATGCGTTGCTGCGCGCGTTCGGGCCGGAGCATTGCGTATGGGGCTCGGACTGGCCGTTTCTGCGCGCGCCCGAACGTCTCGATTACGGGCCGCTGTTGACGCTGTTCGAACAGATCGTGCCCGATGCGAAAGCGCGGCGGCAGATTATGTGGGACACGCCGCGGCGGCTTTTCGGCTTTGACGAACCGTTGCGGGGCGCAGCGTAGATCGCGGCTATCCGCGCATCCGATTGCCGGACACAATTGCCGGACACGGGCGGCGCGGGCAAGATAGCGTGAACGGCGCACGACGGCGAAGCAGCGGGTCGGCGCGCCATTTCTTCGAGGACACGCAGATGAATCATTCCGACTACGCACGCGAGGACACCGGCAACCTCGTGCTGCTCGAGCACGTCAACCTGACGATCCCGGACCAGCGTCCGGCGACCGCGTTCTATGTCAGCGGCCTCGGGCTGACGCGTGATCCGTATCTGATGACCGGCGTGACCAACATGTGGATCAACGTCGGCCGTTCGCAGATTCATCTGCCGCACGGCGAGCCGCAGCGTCTGCGCGGCCATGTTGGGCTCGTGCTCGGCGAGCGCGCGGCGCTGCTGGAACGGTTGCATGCGGTGCGGCCATTGCTCGCGCACAGCAGCTTCGGCTGGCGCGAATGCGCGGATCGCGTGGAAGTGACCTGTCCGTGGGGCAATCGCTACGACTGTCTCGATCGCGACACGGGCGCGCCCGGCGCTCCGTGGAGCGGCCTCGATCTCGGCATCGCGTATGTGCAACTCGATGTGCCGGTCGGCAGCGCGGCGTCGATCGCGGCGTTCTATCGCGAGATGTTCGACGCGAGCGCCGAGGTGCGCGAACGCGATGGTTCGCGGCAGGCGGTGATTGCAATCGGCACGCGCCAGCAACTGATCTATGCGGAGACGTCCGGTGCGAATTCGCACTACGACGGACATCACATCCAGATTTACGTCGCCGATTTTTCGGGCCCGTATGCACGCCTTGCCGCGCGCGGACTTACGTATGGAGAAGAGACGCATCAATACCGGTTCGCCGATCTCGTCGATCCGGTGAGCGGCGAGCGCTGTTTCCAACTCGAACATGAAGTGCGCAGTTTGCGTCACCCGCTGTATGCGAGACCGCTCGTGAATCGCAACCCCGACGTGACGAACCGGAACTATCGGCTCGGTGGCGAAAGCTTTAGCGGGCGGCTGTGAGCGCGTTTGCTTATGCGACGACGCATCGATCAGCCAGTTGTTGTTTCTCACTCAAGGCCGGATCCGGCCACGAACATTCACCTCTCCGATTGAATTTCTTTACGCCGGTATTTAACCGGCTTTTGATTTTCTTTGGCGCTGACACATAAAGACAATATGAAAACGATCAGCGTTGGCGCCTTCTTTTCCCGAATGGGTGGGCATTAATCGCTCTGAATTACGCGCTGCCGCGCCGCGTACTTGCGTTGCCGCTCGCGCCACGAACGGGGCGCCGGGAGCCCGGCGACCTGCCGTCGACTCGCTATCTGGGACGCGCTATCGCTGGCCGCGCATGGCTATAAAGGGTCGAATTCAAACGGGCTGCGTCTATCCGCCCTCCGATCGAAGTTCAGAAAGTGCGAATCTTTACCGACGCCACATATATGAGAAATATTTGACCTTTTTTGGTAAAAAAGTATGACTAGTTCTAGGCCAAGTCATTTCTTCAGGGTACGATTTACGCCGGTTTGATCATTTTCGGGAAAAATTTCCCGGTAAAGTCGTATCTGGGCTGTAATCGGTAAAAAGGTTTGCGGCGATTTTGACCGCGCACCCGTACATGTCGACCCTGTCAATCTGAACCGCCGCGAAGCAGGCCTTCGCGAGCCTCGGTTCAATCGGACACAAGACGTGCGTTCATAGCACTGCAGGACAGTTGGTTCATCAGGACTGCGATTGATCGCGAGAAGTCCTGCGCCGCTGTCCGTCCGAATCTCAGCAAATTCAAATTCAGTCTTTTTATCGGGAATTTTCCCGGCATTGGATTTACTCTTCATGGTAAAACGACGTCAATTTATTGGCTGCCTGACGGCACTCGGCGCAAGCGCTCTTTTGACCGCGTGTGGCGGTGGCGGCAGCGGCGGTGGCTCGGAAGACAGCGGCAGCGCTAATTCCGCTTCTTCCGGCGCGACGAATAAGACCACCGCGAAATCCGCATCCGCGAACAATACGTCGATCCCGCCGGCTTCGTCGCTTACCGACGGCAACGGCGACGTGTGGACGCTCTCCGGCGGTTCGGTCTACAAGAACGGCCAGAAAGCCGACAACACCTACAACGTGTCGCTGGTCCTGTTCTACGGCAACACGATCTATCACGAGGGCACCGGCGGTCAGTTCTACGGATGGACCGGCTCGGGCTGGGTGTCGTGCAACGATCCGCGTCTGGGCGGCACGTCGGCCGACGGCACCTCGTTGCCCACCGCGTCGTACATCATCGACAAGTCGGCCGCGATCTGGACGCTGGTGAACGGCGTCATCTACCGCAACGGCGCGACGGTCGGCAACACCTACAACGTGACGCTGGTGCTGTGGTACGGCGGCAAGATCTATCACTGCGGGACCGGCGGCCAGTTCTACGTCAACGCGGACGTCGCCGCGCAATGGCTGCCCTGTAACGATCCGCGTACCGCGATCGCGGCGCCGGCCGGCATGTTCTACGGAATGAACGGCCACTTCGACTACACGTACACGCCGAGCCAGCTGGTGTCGATTCTGCAGGCGATGGGCTGTACCAGCTATCGCGTCGGCTGCACCGCCGAACAGATCCAGCTCGATGCGGTGAGCAAGATCGCGCAGGCGTTCCAGTCGGCCGGCATGACCCTGGTGGTACTGATCAATCAGGGCGTCTACGACAGCAACGGCAACGTGTGGAGCAGCGAATCGACCGCGTACAGCCAGGCTTACTCGGTCGCGCAAACGATTGCCAACACGCTGAAACCGTATGGCGTGACGATTTACGAATGCGGCAACGAGTTGACGCGCCAGAACGCCACCGTGAACAACTTCACCTACGCGGGCACCAAGGCGTCGGACTTCAACAACACGAACTGGCCGGCGATGCGCGGCGTGATGCGCGGGATGATCGACGGCGTGAAGTCGGTCCAGTCGAACGCGAAGTGCGGGATCAACTTCTGCGTGAACGACGTCGGTGCGTCGGACGCGCTGTGGGACGGCATGCAGCCCGACGGCAGCGGCGGTTATCCGAAAGTGCGTTGGGACATCACCACGTGGCACAACTACGAGGTGTACGGCGATCTGCTGTCGCTCGGCGTGGACGGCGCGGGTCCGGGCTTCGATCTGCCGACCTATTGCAAGGCGCGCTATGGCGTACCGTTCATCGTCACCGAATGGAACACCGGACCGGAGCAGACGCAAGCCTATCGCGGCAGCTACATCACGTCGAAGCTCGGCGACTACTATCAGGCCCGTAAGTCCCACAACATCCAGGCCGTCATGTATTACGTGCTCGATAGCGGCAACGACACGTACGGGATCATGCTCAACGGCACGCCGATGAATCCGCCGTACAGCGCGTTCACGAGCTTTACGTCGAGCCATCCGGACAACTGATGCGCAAACGTTAGCGCGTTCATTGCTGTCCGGTGTGAGCGGATAGCAACGCAAGTGCGCAAAACAGCGGCGCCCGTCACTCTCGCGGATCATTCCGGGGCGCACGGGCGGTACGCCAATCACACGCTTGCGAACCAGTGCGCGTCATTCCGCGCGCTCCTGGCGTCGCGCGGCGAGCGCGGTGGCCGACCCGGCGACCGCGCGCACGCGCGTCAGCGCGGCGCGTGGCCAACGGCGCGCACACCATGCCGCGAGACCCCACCACGAATTGACGCTTTGCGTGGTACAGCAATCGCCGCGGTTGCCGCGCGACCAGTAAGGCTTGTACGCTTCGGCGCCGACGCCGAGTTCGAACGGCAGCTGATTGTCGAATGCCCATTTCGCGATCGCCTCGAACGCGAGCACCCCGGGCGACCATTTTGCGAAGGCCGGATCGAAGCTGGCGATAATGCCGGTCACACCGCGCGAATCGGCGCAGATCAGATCGATCGCAACCGGTGTGCCGTCGACGCCGACGACGAATGCCAGCGGTCTTACCGCAGTACTTTCCGCACTGACCCACGCGGCGAGAAAGTTTCGATAATGGCGCGATTCGAGCCAGTGTCCGTGTTTACCGACACGCGCGTCCAAGCCGCGCTTCCAGTCGTGCTTCCAGCCGCGCTTCCAGTCGAGCAGCGTGTCGATCAACGCAACGAAGCGCGCCGGATCGGCGGAGTCGACGACATCGACCCGTACCGTGCCCACTGTCGCGAGGCGCCGGCCGAGCTTGCCGAGCCTGCCGGGCTTGTTGCCCTTTAGCGTGCCGAGCGAATCGCAAAAGCTTTGCCAGTCATAACGTCTGGATTCCTCATCGAGTTTCGCGACGTAGTGCGGCGCCTGTTCCTTCACCACGAAGCGACGCTGGTTCTGCGTGAGCCGGTACAGAGGCGTCGAGTCGCGCACATTGGGCATCGTGATGAAATCCGCGCGACAGCGCGTGCGCATTACCTGCCACGTGTCGGCGACGCGCGCGAGTGTCGCCGCGTCGTCGTCGACCAGCATGCTGGTGAAATCGGCCGACTCCGAGCCCAGCGGCATCAGATAAGTCCATAGCGCGCGTCGATGACTGACCAGCGGAAAGATCAGCACGACATGGCCGAGCTCGCGCCGCACGACGATCCGCAGTTTCTTGCCAAGCGGTTTGGCGATCTGCTCCCACGCTTGCCAGCAGGTGCCGAACGACTGGTAGTACCGGCCGCGCGCGCGGCTCCACAGCGCATCCCATTCGGGTTGAAGCGCGTGAAAATCCGCTTCATTGCAGACGATCTCGTAAGCCACGCTGGTGTCGTTCATTTTTATTCTCCCGTCTGCGACGGTTATTGTTGTTGGCAGCCACGATTGAACAACTGGCGGCGGGCGCGCGCGGTGTACTCCCGGAGCACGGGCAAGCAGCGAGAAACGGGGGGGCGAGCCTGAACGTCGAGCATGCCCGATCCGGGCGCGCGGTGTGTGCGACGGCACACGATCGATCGCGGATTTAAGGCGCCCGCATAGAGCGGACGCGGGCGAGCGATGCGATCCGGCCTTCAGCACGTCTACCGATCTTGCTCTAAACTAGCGCGCCGAACTCACGCCGCCCGCCACGTAACGAGCAAGTCACCGATGCCCGCACCCGCCGATTCCACCGATTCGTCCACTTTCAGTCTGCCCAAACACCCGCCGTTCCAGCGTTTCTGGTGCACCCGCATCCTGTCGTCGCTGTCGTTCCAGATGCTCGCGGTCGCGATGGGCTGGCATGTCTACGCGCTCACGCACAGCGCGTTCGCACTCGGCCTCGTCGGCCTCGCGCAGTTTCTGCCGATGTTCCTGCTGACGCTGGTCGTCGGTCACGTCGCCGATCGTTACGATCGCCGCCGCATCGCCGCGATCTGTCAGAGTCTTGAAAGCATTGCCGCGCTGCTGTTCGCGATCGGTACCTTCGGCGGCTGGCTCAGCGCGCCGGTGATCTATGTGCTGGCCGCTTGCGTCGGCGCATCGCGCGCGTTCGAGTCGCCGGCGGTGTCGTCGCTGTTGCCGGCGGTGGTGCCGCGCGGCGAGTTGCCGAAGGCGACCGCGTGGGCCACCTCCGCGAATCAGACCGCGCAGATCGCCGGGCCCGCGCTCGGCGGTTTGTTGTACGGGATCGGGCCGGGCGCCGCGTATCTCGCATGCATGGTGTCGTTCGCGGCCGCGGCGGTGTCGGTATGGAGCATTCCGCTGCAACTGAAACCCGCGAGCCGCGCACCGGTCACGCTCGAATCGATCTTCTCGGGCATCGCGTTCATTCGTCGCGAACCGGTGATTCTCGGCGCGCTATCGCTCGATCTGTTCGCTGTGCTGTTCGGCGGCGCGACCGCGCTGCTGCCGATCTTCGCGCGCGACGTGCTGCACGCGGGCCCGATCGGCCTCGGGCTGCTGCGCTCGGGCACCGCGATCGGCGCGCTCGCGGGCACCATCTGGCTCGCCCATTTCCCGCTGCGCAAGCGGCCCGGCGCGGCGATGTTCGGCGGCGTGATCGCGTTCGGCATCGCGACGATCGTGTTCGGGCTGTCGCATCAGTTCATCGTGTCGCTGATCGCGCTGATGGTGCTCGGCGCGTCGGACACGATCAGCGTGGTGGTGCGCCTGTCGCTGGTGCAGCTGCGCACGCCGGACGATATGCTCGGCCGCGTCAACGCGGTCAATTCGCTGTTCATTGGCACATCGAATCAATTGGGCGAGTTCGAATCGGGGATTACCGCCGGGTGGTGGGGCGCACGGCCGGCGGTGCTGGTCGGCGGCATCGCGACGGTGGCGGTCGCGCTGCTGTGGATGCGGCTCTTTCCGGAGCTGCGCAATACCCGCAAGCTCGAACGCGAAGAGGAACTGGCGAGCGCCTGACAGCGCTCGCCGACGCGCGTGCCGCTCAGGTGCCGCTCAGGTACCGGCCTGCACCTGAGCCGGGCGCCACGCGCTCCAACGTACGGTCGCGAGCACCGATGCCGCGACGATCAACCCGCCCCCGACCCACGCGGTCAACGAAATTCGCTCCCCTAACCAAAGACACGCGAACAGCGCGCCGAACGCCGGCTCGCTGCCCATCAGCAGCGATACGCGCGTCGGGCTGCTGCGCTTGATCGCGAAGTTCTGCGCGAAGAACGCGAACAGCGTGCAGGCGATCACCAGATACGCGACGTAGCCCCAGAAGGCCGGATGCGCATGCCACGACGGCAGCGCGGGCCACTGCGGCGACGCGAACAGCAAAGCGGCGGCCGTGCTGCCCGCAGCGACCACGCCGGACTGCACCGCGGTCACCGTCAACGGCGGCAACGCCGGATCGCGCATCACATGCTTGGTCACGCAGACCGTCAGCGCGCGCAGCAGCGCGGCGAGCAGAATCAGCGCATCGCCGGGATTCAGGCTCAGCGTGCCGGCGCCGGCCAGCAACCATGCTCCGCCGAGCGACAACAGCACCGCGAGCCATTCGACGCGGCTCGGCACGCGCCGCAACACCCCCCATTCGACCAGCGGCGTCAGCACCACGCAGACGCTGATCAGAAACGCCGCGTTGGCCGCGCGGGTCATCAGGATCCCAAAGGTTTCGCACAGGAACACCGCGAGCAGCAGCAGACCGACGCCCATCACGCCGCGCAGCGTGCGTGCATTCGTGGTGCGCAGCGCGCGCAGTGACGGCGTCAGAAGCGCGAACGTGATGCCGAAGCGCAGCGCGAGCAGACCGAGCACCGGATAGAACGCCAGCGCGCTTTTGACGACGCCGTACGAGGTGCCCCACACGGCGGCCACCGCAAGCAGCATCAGATCGGACAGCATTAACAGACGGTCGGGTTTCGACATGGCGGGGCCTTGGAGACGTAGCGGGAGACACGGAACGGCTATTGTCGGGTTTTGCGTCGAGGAAGATAATCGGGTTGCTGTGCACAGCTTTTATGTCGCGAATGCACAAATCGATTCCGCCGTGTTTTGTCTTTCCCGCGAGGCCGCCCCGATGACCCCGACCGAACTGTTTGCGCTGTTGCCCGACATGGCCGTGTTTGCGCGCGTCGTCGAGGCCGGCAATTTTTCGCTGGCGGCGCGTCAGCTCGGCAGTACGCCGTCCACCGTCAGCCGCCAGATCAAGCGGCTCGAGGACGCGCTCGCGACGCGTCTGCTCGAACGCTCGACGCGCACGGTGCGCGTGACCGAGTCCGGTGCGCAGGTCGCGCTGTTGTGCCGCGACATGGTGAGCGCCGCGTCGGCCGCCGTCGATGCCGCCGGCCAACTGGCCGGCAAGCCGCAAGGCAAGGTCAGCGTCAGTGCACCGACGCAGTTCGCGCGCACCGTGCTGCATCCGCTAATGCCCGGTTTTCTGCGCGCGTACGACGCGGTCGATCTGCAGATCCTGTTTACCGACCACGACGTCGATCCGCTCGCCGCCGATGTCGATCTGGTGATCCGCCTGACCGAACATCCGCCGCCGGGATTGGCGGGGCGGCGGCTCGGCGCGGTGCGCTGGCTTCTGGCGGCGTCGCCCGGCTATCTGCTCACGCACGCGATGCCGGCGGAGCCGCGCGATCTGCGCGGGCACGCGTGCATCTACCTCGGCGAAAGCGCGGACGACAACCGCTGGCGCTTTCGGCGCGGCGGCGAAACGCAGAGCGTCGAGGTGCACGGGCGCTATGTCGCCAATCATGCGGGCGCGCGGCTCGAAGCGGCGCAGCAGCACTTCGGCATCGCCTGCGTGCCCGAGTTCGCGGCGGCCGCCGCGCTGGCGAGCGGCGAGCTGGTCGAAGTGCTGCCGGACTGGCAACTCGATATGCGCGCATATGTGGGCTCGGTGTGGCTGCTGTATCCGCCGAACCGTTTTTTGCCGCCGAAGGTCAGGGTATTGATCGACTATCTCGCGCAGCATGTGGGCGCGGCGCTGGATGCGCACGTAAAATCGCTCACCCCCAACACGACGCGTGTCGCGGCGACCCGGCCGCGACGGACAGGAGAACCTTCATGAGCCAATCCGAAGTGCAGCGCAACGCGCCGGTCGCGGCGACCATCTATCGCGGCGACTCCATCGAGAACACCCATCTCGCGCATGTCGCGCTCGTCGACGCGGATGGCCGTCTGCTGTATTCGTTCGGCGACGCCACGCGCATGACGCTGCCGCGCTCGGCGGCGAAGCCGGCGCAGGCGCTCGCGGTGCTGGAAACCGGCGCGCTCGACCGCTACGGTTTCGACGCCGCCGATCTCGCGCTGATGTGCGCGTCGCATAGCAGCGAGCCGCGCCATATCGAACGCACCCGCGCGATGCTCGCGAAAGTGCAGGCGAGCGAAGCGGACATGCGTTGCGGCGGGCATCCGCCGTTGTCGGACGCGGTGTATGTCGACTGGATCCGGCGCGGTTTCACGCCGACCGCGGTGTGCAGCAACTGCTCGGGCAAACACGCGGGGATGCTGGCCGGCGCGCGCTCGCTCGGCGTCGCGCTCGCCGGCTACGAGCTGCCCGATCATCCGTTGCAGCAGCGCGTGAAGCAGACGGTCGCGAGCGTGTGCGACCTGCCCGACGACGGCGTGCATTGGGCGATCGACGGCTGCAATCTGCCGACCCCGGCGTTTCCGTTGGACCGGCTCGCGCGGCTCTTTGCGAAGCTCGCCGCCGCAGAAGATCAGGTCGAGGCCGCCGCGCCGGAAGCGGAATTGGCGCCGCGCACGGCCGCGCTCGCACGGATCTATCGCGCGATGACGTCGTATCCGGAACTGGTCGGCGGGGAAGGGCGGTTCTGCACGCTGCTGATGCAGGCGTTCGGCGGCGCGCTGGTCGGCAAGCTCGGCGCGGACGGCAGCTACGCGATCGGCGTGCGCGCGTCGCAGCAGACCGCACGGCTCGGCGCGCGCGGTGCGCTCGGCATCGCGGTGAAGATCGAGGACGGCAACGTCGGCGTGTTGTACGCGGTCACCGCCCAGCTACTGACGCTGCTCGAGTTGGGGACTCCTGAACAACGCGCGGCGCTCGCCGGTTTTCATGCGCCGAAGCGGCTCAATACGATGGGCGTCGAGATCGGCCGGATGGATTTTTCGATCGAGCTGGCGCGCGCGCCGCAGTGACGTACTACGCGGCCGCGCGCGCCGGCGCGACGCCGAGCGCATTGCGGATCGCGTTGGCCAGCTCGGCCGCCGCGAACTTCGCGACATAGCCGTTGGCGCCCGCGTTTTTCACGTGCGCCTCGTTGGCCGCGCCGGTCAGCGACGAATGAATGATCACCGGAATATCGCGGGTGCGTTCGTCGGCCTTGATCTGGCGCGTCAGCATGAAGCCGTCCATTTCCGGCATCTCCAGATCGGTCAGCACCAGCGCGATGCTGTCCTTTGCGCGCGTGCCGTTCTGCTGCGCGTCGCGCGCGACCTGCTGCAGCGTGGCCCACGCTTCCTCGCCGGTCTTGGTCATGATGAAGTCCGCGCCGATCGCGGTCAGCGCCTGTTCGATCAGCTTGCGCGCGAAGCCGGAATCGTCGGCGGCGAGAATCTTCGCGCCGCGCGGAATGCCGAGTACCTCGCCGACCGAGGCCGGATCGACGCTCGGATGCTGCGACGGGAACACGTCGCGCAACACCTGCTCGACGTCGATCACCTGCGCGAGCCGCGAGTCGCCGGTATTGCCGTCGATGCGCGCGATGCTGGTGACCAGCTTGCCGCCCGCGGAGCCGTCGGCCGACAGCACCTGATTCCATTCGAGCCGCACGATGTCGTCGACTTCCTCGACCGCGAACGCCTGGGTCGAGCGCGCGAATTCGGTGACCAGCAGGATGTTCAGGCCGCGCGTCGGCTCGCAGCCCATCAGGCGCGGCAGGTCGATCACCGGAATGATCTGGCCGCGAATATCGACCGCGCCCATCACGAACGGCGACGAACCGGCGATCGGCGTGACCGTCGGCATCGTCGAGATTTCGCGCACCTTGAACACGTTGATCCCATACAGCTCGTGCGCGTCGCTGCCGGGCACGCAGCCCAGGCGATACAGCAGCAGTTCGAACTTGTTGGAGCTCGTCAGATTGCTGCGTTCGTTGTTGCGCTCGTGGGTGGCACGTTGTTCGTCTGCCATCGGAATCTTTCTCCAGGGTTGCGGCGCGGGCCGCGTGTCAATGCGTGGGGTGCGCCATGCAGGTGATTCGCCCTGGCGCGTGGCTATTTCTCGGTTATCGGCGGCGGCGCAGAAAAATTCAGCGCTGTGCCGCGGTTTTTGCGCGGCGCGCGGGTTGATACGGATGCCTGACCACTGGTGGAGCGATGCCGCGTTTTCGTATGAAGGTTGTGCCGCGGGCCGGTGATACGCCGAATGCGATCTTTTCGGCGATAATCCCACGCTCGTTCCGAACCGCTTTCACGCATCGCGCGGTCCGCGCGAATGCGGCGCAACAGCCAAGCGTCCCGACGATTCATCCCGCCTTCAATCCAGCACCCCGCATGAGCAAACCCGCCAATCTGCCGCAACAGCTGGACCATCTGCTTCGGCAAGCCGTCGCATTGCAACAGAACGGCGCGCTCGCCGAAGCGGAAGAGCTCTATCGCGAGATTCTCGAACTCAAGCCCAAACATGCGGACGCGTTGCGCTGGCTCGGCGAACTCGCGTTGCAGGGCGGCCGTTTGCCCGAAGGCGTGGAACTGCTGAAAAAGACCCTCGCGGTTAATCCGAAACAGCCGGCCGCGCATTCGAATCTCGCGTATGCGTTGAATGGACTGCAACGTCACGACGAAGCGCTCGCCAGCGCCGAACGCGCGCTCGCGCTGCAGCCGAAATTCCCCGATGCATTGAACAATCGCGGCAATGCGCAGGCCGCGCTGAACCGGCCGCTCGATGCGCTCGCGAGCTTCGATCGCGCGCTCGCGCTGGCGCCGGAATTCGCGGTGGCCTGGAATAATCGCGCGTGCGTGCTGCGCGATCTCGGCCGCTATACCGATGCGCTCGAAAGTTGCGATCAGGCGCTGGCATTGCAGCCGAACTATCCGGATGCATGGAGCAATCGCGGCAATGCGCTCGGCGATCTGAACCAGCCGCAAGAGGCGGAGCGCTGCTATCGACGCGCGCTGGAACTCGCACCCGGTTTCGTCGATGCATGGAATAACCTCGGTCTTGCGCAGGTCGATCTGAATCAGCGCGACGACGCGTTAGCGAGCTATGAGCGTGCGCTGCAATTGAATCCCGCAGCGGTGGAAACGCACTGGAATCAGGCGCTGTGCTTATTGCAGATGGGCCGCTTCGAGGCCGGCTGGCGCGAGTACGAATGGCGCTGGGAACGCAGCCGCATCCGCGCGGGCAAGCGTGAATTCGCGCAGCCGCTATGGCTCGGCGATTTTCCGCTCGACGGCAAGACGATCCTGCTGCATGCGGAGCAGGGCCTGGGCGACACGCTGCAGTTCTGCCGTTATGCGCCGCTGGTTGCGAAGCTCGGCGCAAAGGTCGTGCTCGAAGTGCCGGGCGCGTTGCTGCGGCTGATTAAAACGCTCGACGGTGTCGACCAGTTGGTCGAAGCCGGGCAGCCGCTGCCGCCGTTCGATTGTCATTGCCCGTTGTTGAGCCTGCCGCTCGCGTTCCGCACGAACGAGGCGAGTATTCCCGCGGCGACGCCTTATCTGTTTGCCGATCCGGTTGCGGTCGAGGAATGGCGCGGGCGCCTGGATGCAAACGCCACATCCAGTGGCCGCCAGTTGAAAGTCGGCCTTGTGTGGGCCGGAGAAAACCGCGCGCACGTCGCCGAGCTGCGCAAGATCGATGCGCGCCGCTCGCTCACTTTCGAGCGTTTCGCGCCGCTGCTCGACGTGCCGAACGTGCGGTTTTTCAGCGTGCAGAAGGGGATGGCCGCGCCGCAACTCGCGGCGAGCGAATTGCGCGAGCGGGTCGCCGATTACACCGATGAGTTGCGCGATTTCGCCGACACGGCCGCGCTGGTCGCCAATCTCGATCTGGTGATTTCGGTCGACACGTCCACCGCGCATCTGGCCGGCGCGCTCGCTACGCCGGTGTGGGTTTTGAACCGTTTCGATACTTGCTGGCGCTGGCTGCTCGCACGCAGCGACACGCCGTGGTATCCGCACGCGCGGCTGTTCAGGCAGCCGGCGCTCGGAGACTGGGACAGCGTGATCGAAGCGGTGCGCGACGCGCTGAGCGAGTTGAACACGGCGCATGCCGGCGGGGCGTAGCGCGCAGCGGCGCTCGTGCTCGTGCTCGCGCTCGTGCCCTTATCCGTTGTTCGAGCCGCATTCGCATTCGCTACTCGCGGCCGAAACTCAAGTGTCAAAGGCCGCAATGAACGGCGATACAGTCGGCCGCCACCTCCATGCTGGCGGCTCAACGCACTTCTACTGCCCGGCAGCCTGCTCGCGCATGCGGCGGGCTTCGTCGCGCAGGAACTGCTGGTAATCGTCCAGATCGCCGTCGAAGGGCTCGACGCCGCCCTTGGTGACCAGCCAGAACTCGTCGCATACCGCGCGCAGCAGGGAGCGGTCGTGACTGACCAGCATCACGGTGCCTTCGAATTCGTTGAGTGCCACGCCTAGCGCTTCGCGTGTGGCCAGGTCCAGGTGGTTGGTCGGCTCGTCGAGCAGCAGCAGGTTGGGGCGCTGCCACACGATCATGCACAACACGAGCCGCGCTTTTTCACCGCCGCTCATCGTGCTGACCGCCTGATGAACCATGTCGCCACTGAAGTTGAAGGTGCCCAGGAAGGTGCGAAGCGATTGTTCGGTGCCGCTCTGGCCCGGGGCGCGCATCTGGGCAGGCGTGTCCCTGGCGAGGCGGATCATGTGTTCCATCGGCGTGTCGAGCGGGCGCAGCACGTCGAGTTCCTGCTGGGCGAAGTAGCCGATGTTCAGGCCTTTGCCTTCGCTGATTTCGCCGGCAATCGGCGCCAGCGCGTGCGCGATCGTCTTCACCAGCGTGGACTTGCCCTGGCCGTTGGCACCGAGAATGCCGATGCGCTGCCCGGCCAGCACGGACCGGTTGATGCCGCGCACGATGACCGTGGGCGCCGTGCCCACCGGTGCGTCGGTCGGCGCGGGGTAGCCGAAGCTCGCGTCCAGCATCGACAACAGCGGGTTCGGGACGTTGAGGGGTTCCTTGAACTCGAAGTTGAACTCCGCATCGGCAAGCACCGGTGCGATCTTCTCCATGCGTTCGAGTGCCTTGACCCGGCTTTGCGCCTGCTTCGCCTTCGAGGCCTTGGCCTTGAAACGGTCGATGAATTTCTGCAGGTGGGCGATCTTGTCCGCCTGCCTCGCTACTGCGGCCTGCTGCAACAGCAACTGTTCAGCGCGCATGTCTTCGAACTTGCTGTAGTTGCCGCCATAACGCACGAGCTTGGCGTTGTCGACGTGCACCGTCACCTGCGTCACCGCGTCGAGGAATTCGCGATCGTGGCTGATCACGACCAGCGTTCCCTGATAGCGCTTGAGCCACGCTTCCAGCCAGACCAGCGCATCGAGGTCGAGGTGATTGGTCGGCTCGTCGAGCAGCAGCAGGTCGGACGGGCACATCAGCGCGCGCGCCAGTTGCAGCCGCATGCGCCAGCCGCCGGAGAAACTGTTGACGGGGTGGCTCAGCTGCGCATCGGTGAAGCCAAGACCCAGGATCAGCGCCTGGGCACGTGCGGGGGCATCGTGTGCGCCGGCGTCGTGCAGTTCCATGTAGGCGTGCGCCATGCGCATGCCGTCGTCACTGGCCTCGGCGGCGGCGACTTCGGCCTGCGCGGCGAGCAGCACGGTGTCACCTTCGACGACGAAGTCGGTCGCGCTCTGCTCGGTTTCGGGCATCTCCTGCGCGACCTGGCCCATCCTCCATGCGGGAGGGATCGAGAATTCGCCGCTATCTTCGTGCAGCGTGCCGTTCAGCAGGCCGAAGAACGATGACTTGCCGGCGCCATTGCGGCCGACAAGGCCAATCTTTTCGCCGGGTGCGAAGGTGACGGACGCGCGGTCGAGCACGACATTGACGCCGCGGCGCAGCGTGACATTACGGACGGAAATCATAAGGAGCTACTTCGGAGAGGACACGCATGATAGCCCACTGGACGTACGAAGCTGTCTCTTTCTGGCCGCACGAAGCGTGACCGGCGGGTTGGATCTGTCCCCGGCGATCCGCAACCGCGATCGCAAGCTGTGACGCATAATATCGGCCATGTCATTTTTGCGCGCCATTTTCAGGACCCGCCATGGAAATTAAAGTCAACTTTCTCGACAAACTCCGCCTTGAAGCCAAGTTCGATGACTTCACGGTAATTGCCGATCAGCCCATCCGTTATAAGGGCGATGGCTCGGCGCCCGGTCCGTTTGATTACTTTCTGGCCTCGTCGGCTTTGTGTGCGGCTTACTTTGTGAAGTTGTACTGCGTAAATAAAAACATTCCGACGGAAAATATCCGTCTGTCGCAGAACAATATTATCGATCCGGAAAACCGCTACAAACAGATTTTCAAGATTCAGGTCGAGCTGCCGCCGGATATCTCGGAAGTGGACCGCCGGGGCATCTTGCGCTTCATTGACCGCTGTACGGTGAAAAAAGTCGTGCAAACCGGACCCGAGTTCGTCATTGAAGAGGTGGAAAACCTGGATGCCGACGCTCAGTCGTTGCTGACGTTGAAGCCGGCATCGGATGTCAGCACTTATATTGCCGGCAAAGATCTGCCGCTGGAGCAGACCATCGCCAATATGTCGGGCATTCTGGCGGGCCTCGGCATGAAGATCGAGATCGCTTCGTGGCGCAATATCGTTCCGAATGTCTGGTCGCTGCATATCCGCGATGCGCACTCGCCGATGTGTTTTACCAATGGCAAGGGCTCGACCAAGGAAAGCGCGTTGGCGTCGGCATTGGGAGAGTTTATCGAGCGCCTGAATTGCAACCATTTCTATGGCGGTGCGTTTTGGGGCGAGGATATCGCCAACGCGGAATTTGTCCATTACCCGAACGAGCGCTGGTTCAAGCCGGGTCGTAAGGATGCGCTGCCTGCCGAAATTCTGGATCCGTATTGCCTCGAAATTTATAACCCCGATGGCGAGTTGCGCGGCTCGCATCTGTACGACACGAACTCCGGCAATGTGCAGCGCGGTATCTGTTCGCTGCCGTATGTGCGGCAGTCGGACGGCGAAGTGGTGTATTTCCCGTCCAACCTGATTGAAAACCTGTTCGTCAGCAATGGCATGAGTGCCGGTAATACGCTGGCCGAAGCGCAGGTGCAATGTCTGTCCGAAATCTTCGAGCGGGCGGTCAAGCGTGAAATTCTCGAAGGAGAAATCGCGTTGCCCGATGTGCCGCAGGAAGTGCTGGCGAAATACCCGGGCATCATGGCCGGGATTCAGGGATTGGAAGAGCAGGGCTTTCCGGTGCTGGTAAAGGATGCATCGCTGGGGGGCACCTACCCGGTGATGTGCGTCACGCTGATGAACCCGCGCACAGGCGGTGTGTTTGCGTCGTTCGGCGCGCACCCGAGCTTCGAGGTCGCGCTGGAACGCAGTCTGACCGAATTGCTGCAGGGGCGCAGTTTCGAAGGCCTGAACGATTTGCCTCAGCCCACCTTTGTCAGTAACGCGGTGACCGAACCGAATAATTTTGTCGAGCACTTCATCGATTCCAGCGGTGTGGTGTCGTGGCGCTTTTTCAGCGCCAAAGCGAATTTCGAATTCGTCGAGTGGGATTTCTCCGGCCACGGTGAAAATTCCAATGCGCAGGAAGCCGCCACGTTGTTCGGCATTCTCGAAGAAATGGGCAAAGAGGTCTACACGGCGGTATTCGATCAACTGGGCGCCGTAGCGTGCCGGATTCTGGTGCCCGGCTATTCGGAGGTTTATCCGGTGGAAGATCTGATCTGGGATAACACCAATAAGGCGCTATTGTTCCGCGCCGATATTCTGAATCTGCATCGTCTGGATGATGCCGCGCTGGAAGCATTGCTCGAACGGTTGGAGAACAATGAACTGGATGAGCACTCCGATATCGCCACGTTGATCGGCATCGAATTTGACGAGAACACGGGCTGGGGACAACTGACCGTTCTCGAGTTGAAGCTGCTGATCCATCTCGCGTTGCAGCAGTTCGAGGCGGCGCAAGAGCTGGTGGGCGCTTTCCTGCAGTACAACGACAACACGGTCGAGCGTGGGTTGTTTTACCAGGCGTTGAATGCGGTGCTGGAAGTACTGCTCGATGACGAGCTGGAACTGGACGATTACGCGGTCAACTTCCGCCGGATGTTTGGCGACGCCCGGATGGACGCGGTACTGGGGTCGGTGGACGGGAGCGTGCGCTTTTATGGCCTGACGCCAACCAGTATGAAACTGGAGGGTCTCGACAGGCACCATCGTCTGATCGATAGCTACAAGAAACTGCATAAAGCGCGGGCCGCTGTGGCCGCTATCGCGAGTTAAGGGTTTCACAACACGGCTGGATTCTCCGGGCGCGCGGATTTCGGCGGCCGGAGAATCCAGTGTCAAAGAGGCCCTCGTTAGCGGGCGGGGCCTTGATCGACGACATCGCCGTGCTCTTCTAGTACGTCACAGAAGCGCCGCTGCCAGTGAAACTGTGCTGGGTAGGGGAGTCGTTTGCGTAGTCGGAGACGGCCTGGATGATGTTCACGATCTGCTGCGGCAGCCGGCCGCCGCTGATAGCGGTCATTGCAGTGCGATCCATCTCGACGGCGACGGGGATGTCTTTGATAACGAGCGTGTTCATGTCGATTCTCCAAGGGGCAATGAGTCAGTCAGTAATGTGAGGGCTTGTTCTGAGGGTGTCGCCACACTCGATAGAGATCAAGGCAAAGCCCGTGCCAAACGCTCGCGCCGCGCGCCAGGCGATCCCGCAACCACTTGAAAATACTGGCTTTGTCACGGCGAGCCGGGCGCATGGGCAGACCGGCGTGCGCGCCGCGGCCGGTGGGCCGGATCCAACTGTCCGCATGCACTGTGGGTTCGATCGCGACACATTCCATTTCTCCGCCCCTGCCATCCGACGCATTTCCGCCGACACGCGTAGACTGATCGTCCGTTCATCGACGGCAATGCCAAGGAGAGCTATTCAATGGAATACAGACATCTGGGTGCATCCGGTTTCAAGGTGCCGGTGCTGAGTTTCGGCACCGGTACGTTCGGCGGCAAGGGCGAGTTTTTTCAGGCGTGGGGCGCGACCGACGTCGCCGAAGCGCGGCGTCTGATCGACATCTGTTTCGACGCGGGCGTGACGATGTTCGACACCGCCGACATCTATTCGCGCGGCGCGTCGGAATCGGTGCTTGGCGAAGCGCTGAAGGGCAAGCGCGACAAGGCGATCATCTCGACCAAGGCGACCTTTCGTTTCGACGACGGACCGAACAACGTCGGTTCGTCGCGCTTCCATCTGATCCAGGCGGTCGATTCGGCGCTCAAGCGTCTGCAAACCGACTACATCGATCTGTTCCAGTTGCACGGCTTCGACGCGAAGACGCCGGTCGCCGAAGTGCTGTCGACGCTCGACGACCTCGTACGCGCGGGCAAGATCCGCTATATCGGCGTGTCGAATTTCTCCGGCTGGCATCTGATGAAGTCGCTCGATGTCGCCGACCGCTACGGCTATCCGCGCTACGTCGCGAATCAGACTTACTACTCGCTGGTCGGCCGCGACTACGAATGGGAGCTGATGCCGCTCGGCGTCGATCAGGGCGTCGGCGCGGTGGTGTGGAGTCCTCTCGGCTGGGGCCGGCTGACCGGCAAACTGAAGCGCGGCCAGCCGTTGCCGGAGACGAGCCGCCTGCACAAGACCGCCGACATGGGGCCGCCGGTGCCCGACGAGTATCTGTTCAGGGTGCTCGACGCGCTCGACGAAGTCTCCGCCGAAACCGGCAAGACCGTGCCGCAGGTCGCATTGAACTGGCTGCTGCAACGCCCGACCGTCGCGACCGTGCTGATCGGCGCGCGTAATGAAGAACAGTTGCGCCAGAACCTCGGCGCGGTCGGCTGGAATCTGACGCCCGAGCAGGTCGCGACGCTCGACGCGGCGAGCGCGATCCGGCCCGCGTATCCGTACTGGCATCAGGAAGGTTTCGCGGAGCGCAATTCGAAGGCGGTCTGAGCATTGCATTGCATTGCATTGCATGGCGCCGCGCCGAAGTCCGGCGCGGCGCGCAGGGCGGTCCGGCGCAGCGGCGAGCCGGACCCGCAACCCGTCAAACCAACCCCCCATTCGCCCGCAACACCTGTCCATTCACCCAGCCGCCGTCCGGTCCCGCCAGAAACGCGACCACGCTCGCGATGTCGTCCGGCTCGCCGAGCCGTTGCAGCGGCGGCATCTTCGCGAACGTGTCGATCTGCTCGGCGGTCTTGCCGTCGAGGAACAGCGGCGTCGCGACCGGTCCCGGCGCGACCGCGTTGACCGTGATGCTGCGCCCGCGCAGCTCCTTCGCGAACACCCGCGTGAACGCCTCGACGGCCGCCTTGGTCGCCGTGTAGACGCCGTAGCCGGGCAGATTCAGCGCCAGCACGCTGGTCGAGAAATTGACGATGCGCGCGCCGTCGTTGATCCGCGCGGCCGCTTCGCGCAGCGTGTTGAAGGTGCCGCGCACGTTGATGTCGAAGGTCTGGTCGTAGAGCGCGTCCGGGGTGTCCGCGAGTGGCGTCGGCTTCATCACGCCCGCGTTGTTGACCAGCACGTCCACTTTGCCCAGTTCCCGTTCGGTGATGTCGAACAGGCGGCGCACGTCGTCCGGCTTCGACACGTCCGCCTTCACCGCGACGGCCTTGCCGCCGGCTTCGCGGATCGCGGCGACCAGCGCGTCGGCATCGCCCGCGCTCGATGCATAGTTGACCGCGACCGCAAAGCCGTCCCGCGCGAGCCGCTGCGCGATGGCCATGCCGATGCCGCGCGCCGCGCCGGTGACGATTGCAACTTTCGATGATTGGGTGGTGTTCATGATCGGTTTCCTTGTCGGAGTGAATGAGTCGGTGAGCTGAATCATGAACGCTTTCGACGCTGAGATAATCGGGCTAGACTTGCGATCATCATTCCATTTGCTTTAATAATCCCGCCGCTATGGACCGTTTCGAGGAAATGCGCGTATTCGTGCGGATCGCCGAGCGCCAGAGCTTTACCCGCGCGTCCGACGACCTGCGTATTCCGCGCGCGACCGTCACCAATCTGATGAAGCGGATGGAGCAGCGGCTCGGCGCGCGCCTGCTCGAACGCACGACCCGCACGGTGCGCCTGACGCCCGACGGCGACGCGTACTACCGCCGCTGCGTGCGTCTGCTCGCCGATATGGAGGAGGCCGAAGGATCGTTTTCGAATCTCGCGCCGAAGGGGCTGCTGCGGGTGAACGTGCAGGGCACGCTCGCGCGGCATTTCGTGGTGCCGGCGCTGCCCGCGTTTCTCGAACGCTATCCGGGCATCGAGCTGATGATCGGCGAGGACGACCGGCTCGTCGATCTGGTGCGCGAGGGGATCGACTGCGTGCTGCGGGCGGGCGTGCTGCAGGATTCGTCGATGGTCGGACGGCGCGTCGCGCTGCTGCAGCAGGTGACGGTTGCGAGTCCTGATTATCTGGCCGCGTATGGCGAGCCGGCCACGCCGGCGGAACTGTCCGGGCTGTCCGCGCATCGGGCGGTCAATTACATCTCCAGCGCGACCGGCAAGCCGGTGCCGCTCGAATTTCGGATCGACGGGCGCGATAGCGCGCTGGTGTTGCCGTCGGCGGTATCGGTGAGCGGCGCCGATCTGTACGCGGGCGCGGCGCTCGCCGGGCTCGGCATCGTGCAGGTGCCGCGCTACCGGGTCGACGGCGAACTGGCGACCGGCCGCTTGCGGGTGATCCTCGCCGGCTATCCGCCGCCGCCGATGCCGGTGTCGGTGCTGTATCCGCAGAACCGCCAGTTGTCGTCGCGGGTGCGGGTGTTCGCGCAGTGGCTGACGGAGATTTTCGCCGCGGTCGGTTAAAGCGCGGCGGCGCGCGTTAGGATCGAGGTCGACGCACTCATTCGAAGGAATCGCACATGTTGTCGGAAGACGAACTGGCGTTACTCGACGCGATCCGCTCGACCGGCAGCCTGTCGCGCGCGGCGGCGCGGCTCGGCAAGGCGCCGTCGACGATCTCGCACGCGGCGCGGCAGCTGGAGGCGCGCTTCGACGCGCTGTTGTTCGACCGGCGCCGCTACCGGCTGCAACTGACGCCGGCCGGCCAACTGCTCGCCGACGAAGCCGGCCGGCTGATGCTCGACCTGCAACGGATGACGCAGCGCGTAAAGCAGGTAGCGAGCGGCTGGGAAGAGCGGCTGTGGATCGTGACGGACGAAATCCTCGAATTCGAACTGCTGATGCCGGTCGTGCGCTCGTTCGACGAACTCGGCTCCGGCGTGCGGCTGCGCTTCACGCACGAAGTGCTCGGCGGCACGTGGGAGGCGTTGCGCGACGGCCGCGCGGACCTGATCGTCGGCGCGACCAACGAGCCGCCGTCGATCGCCGGGCTGCGCTGGTTCGAACTCGGCGTGATGGAGTGGGTGTTCGCGGTCGCGCCGCGTCATCCGCTCGCGGCTGTGGAAGAGCCGCTCACCCGCGAGCGGATTCGTGAGCATCGCTCGGTGGTGGTGGCCGATTCGTCGCGTGCGAGCGCCGGCCGCGCGTATGGGGTGCTGGGCGGCCAAACCTCGCTCGCGGTGCCGACGATGCGCGCGAAAATCCTCGCGCAGCGCGACGGGCTCGGGGTCGGCTGGCTGCCGCGCGAACGGGTCGCGTCGTTGCTGGAGCGCGGCGAGCTGGTCGAAAAGCGCACCGCCGATCCGCGCGAGCCGAATGTGCTGTACGTCGCGTGGCGCGGCGATCAGGAAGGGCGCGCGCTGACGTGGTGGCTCGAGCAGCTGCGCCAGCCGCGGCTCGCACAGCGGTTGGTGCGGGGGCTGGCGGTGATGGCTTAGGGTTTGCCGGCGCTGCTTGACCCTTAACACGAGTTCGGCCTGCGTCAAAATCCTGACTTCAAAATCGAATCCTATCTATTTCGCGATAGCGGTCAGGCCGATAAAGTACGTATTAAGCGAAAGGTTTGTATGGGTCGCTTAAACGATGCTGGACCATATTCGACATGCCGCCGCAAGGCGCGACGGTGCGAGATCCATGAGGCGTTCAACGGGTCTTCGTCATTAGTCGATCTTCGCGGCGGCTGGCTGATCAGTTAGTTCAACAAACAAAAACGGATGATGCGCGACGAACGTGCGTCCTTCGCTTTTTGAGCTGGATCAACTTCGGCGTGGCGCGGGGCGGGCGTTCAGTTTGCCGTCGACGCGCTCGCCATGTTCGCCAAGGCCCAGTCAAGACGGAAAACTGGCGCGCGAATTTCTACCCTCCGTGACATCCGGTAGCTCGTCTGCTGGTCGCCGCATCGTACGGAGAGCGTCCGCATTCTGCTCGATGAAACTCGACGGGTGAACGTCGAAGGGGCAGACGCGCAGCCGACATGATTGGCTGCGCGTCCGAACGTTGGTGTTCAAAGCAGTAGACCTCAATTTGTCCCTCAACGATCGTTCCAAAACCCTGACGTTCGCTCCGGTCTCCGGGCGCGCGATAACCATGTTTTTGTAGCGAATATCTACTGACCGTAAAGGCATTAACCGGTTTTATTTAATTCGCAGTGTTAAACAAAGTTAAATAAATTTTTGTAGAAGGACTAGTCGTGAACAAGTCGTATAAAAGCATCTGGAATGAAGCGCTTGGATCGTGGGTGGCCGCGTCGGAGAATACATCGGCACGCGGCAAGAAAAGTTCGAGTCGAAAGTTAAATACTGCGGTTGCCGCTGCGGTGCTCGCGATGTGTCCGGTGGTCGCGTCCGCGTCCGTTTTGTGTCTCAAGGACGATAAGGGCACAAGCCAGATGACAGGCGCTGGCGGGATACTTTCGGCCGGCTGCACTGACGTTTTTGGTACGACAACTGGATTGCCTACTTTCGCGCTTCTACAGTCCGGTGCAGGGGGCAACAATGCGCAATTCCTGCTCTCGGGTGGCCAGGCGCTTTTTTCTCTGAATGTAAATGGGGCCAATGGAGTAAATCAGCTGTCCATGACCTCGTCCGGAAACAACGTGTTGATGACCGGGCTGGCGGCGGGCGCCGTGACGAGTTCGAGTCTGGACGCAATCAACGGTAGCCAGCTGTATTCGCTGTCGACATCGACCTCGACGGGCCTGAGCACGGCGACCAGCAGCATTGGCTCGCTGTCGACGGGCCTGAGCACGACCAACAGCAACGTCGCGTCGCTGTCGGCGTCGACCTCGACGGGTCTGAGCACCGTAACCAACAATCTGTCCACCCTGAGCACGTCGATTACGAACGGCACAGTTGGCCCTGTCCAGCGGACCGGCACGGCCAACAAGCTGGCTCTCGTCGCGGCGGGCGGCACGGGTGCGACTCCGGGCGCGGCACAGGTGCTCACCAACGTGGCGAACGGCCAGGTGGCGGCGACCAGCACGGACGCGGTCAATGGCAGCCAGCTGTATTCGCTGTCGGCCTCGACGTCGACGGGTCTGAGCACGGCGACCAGCGGCATCGGTTCGCTGTCGACGGGCCTGAGCACGACCAACAGCAATGTCGCTTCGCTGTCGGCCTCGACCTCGACCGGCCTGAGCACGGCAACGAGCGGCATCGGCTCGCTGTCGACGGGTTTGAGCACGACCAACAGCAATGTTGCTTTGCTGTCGACATCGACCTCGACGGGCCTGAGCACGGCGACGAGCGGCATCGGCTCGCTGTCGACGGGCCTGAGCACGACCAACAGCAACGTCGCTTCGCTGTCGGCCTCGACGTCGACCGGCCTGAGCACGGCGACCAGCGGCATCGCTTCGCTGTCGACGGGTCTCGGCACCGTGACCAACAATCTGTCCACCCTGAGCACGTCGATTACGAACGGCACGGTTGGCCCTGTCCAGCGGACCGGCACGGCGAACGAGCTGGCTCTCCTCGCGGCGGGCGGCACGGGTGCGGCTCCGGGCGCCGCACAGGTGCTCACCAACGTGGCGAACGGCCAGGTTGCGGCGGCCAGCACGGACGCCATCAATGGAAGTCAGCTGTATTCGCTGTCGGCCTCGGCCTCGACCGGCCTGAGCACGGCAACGAGCGGCATCAGCTCGCTGTCGACGGGTTTGAGCACGACCAACAGCAATGTCGCTTCGCTGTCGGCCTCGACCTCGACCGGCCTGAGCACGGCGACGAGCGGCATCGGCTCGCTGTCGACGGGTTTGAGCACGACCAACAGCAATGTTGCTTTGCTGTCGACATCGACCTCGACGGGTCTGAGCACGGCGACGAGCGGCATTGGCTCGCTGTCGACGGGCCTGAGCACGACCAACAGCAATGTTGCTTCGCTGTCGACGTCGACCTCGACCGGCCTGAGCACGGCGACGAGCGGCATCGGCTCGCTGTCGACGGGGCTGAGCACGACTAACAGCAATGTCGCTTCGCTGTCGGCCTCGACCTCGACGGGTCTGAGCACGGCGACCAGCGGCATCGCTTCGCTGTCGACAGGTCTCGGCACGGTGACCAACGATGTGACCAACCTGAGCACGTCGATTGCGAACGGCGCGATTGGCCCCGTCCAGCAGACCGGCACGGCCAACCAGCTCGCGCTGGTCGCACCGGGCGCCACCGGTGCGAATCCGGGCGCCGCACAGGTACTGACCAACGTGGCGAACGGCGACGTGTCGGCGACCAGCACGGACGCGGTCACGGGCAACCAGATGTATTCGCTGTCGGCCTCGACCTCGACGGGCCTGAACACGGTAACCAGCAATGTCGCGTCGCTGTCGACCGGCCTTGACACGACCAACAGCAACGTCGCTTCACTGTCGACGGGCCTCGGCACAGTGACCAACGATGTGACCAACCTGAGCACGTCGATTGCGAGCGGCACGATCGGTCCTGTCCAGCAGACCGGCACGGCGAACACGCTGGCTCTCGTCGCACCGGGCGCCACCGGTGCGAATCCGGGCGCCGCGCAGGTGCTGACCAACGTGGCGGACGGCCAGGTGTCGGCGGCCAGCACGGACGCCATCAACGGCAGTCAGCTGTATTCGCTGTCGGCCTCGACCTCGACGGGTCTTAGCACCGTGACGAGCAACGTTGCATCGCTGTCGACGGGTCTCGGCGCGGTGACCAACGATGTGTCGAGCCTGAGCACGTCCATTGCGAACGGCGATCTCGGTCCTGTCCAGTTGACCGGCACGGCGGGCACGCTGGCTCTCGTCGCGCCGGGCGGCACGGGTACGAATCCGGGCGCCGCACAGGTACTGACCAACGTGGCGAACGGCCAGGTGTCGGCGACCAGCACGGACGCGGTCACGGGCAACCAGATGTATTCGCTGTCGGTATCGACCTCGACGGGTCTGAGCACTGTGACCAGCAACGTCGCTTCGCTGTCGACCTCGACCTCGACGGGTTTGAGCACGGTGACCAGCAATGTCGCGTCGCTGTCGACCGGTCTGGACACGACCAACAGCAACGTCGCGTCGCTGTCGACGGGCCTCGGCACGGTGACCAACGATGTGACCAACCTGAGCACGTCGATTGCGAACGGCGCGATCGGCCCGGTCCAGCAGACCGGCACGGCGAACACGCTGGCTCTCGTCGCGGCGGGCGGCACCGGTGCGAATCCGGGCGCGGCACAAGTGCTGACCAACGTGGCAAATGGCCAGGTGTCGGCGGCCAGCACGGACGCCATCAACGGCAGCCAGCTGTATTCACTGTCGGCCTCGACCTCGACCGGTCTGAGCACGGCGACCAGCGGTATCAACTCGCTGTCGACGGGCCTGAGCACGACTGACAGCAATGTTGCTTCGCTGTCGGTATCGACCTCGACCGGCCTGAGCACGGTGACCAGCAACGTCGCGTCGCTGTCGACGGGTCTGGATACGACCAACAGCAACGTTGCATCGCTGTCCACGGGTTTGACCACGGTGACCAACGATGTGACCAACCTGAGCACGTCGATTGCGAGCGGCGCGATTGGACCGGTCCAGCAGACCAGCACGGCCAACCAGCTCGCGCTGGTCGCGCCGGGCGGCACCGGTGCGAATCCGGGCGCGGCCCAGGTGCTGACCAACGTGGCGAACGGCCAGGTGTCGGCGACCAGCACGGACGCGGTCACGGGCAACCAGATGTATTCGCTGTCGGTATCGACCTCGACGGGTCTGAGCACGGTGACCAGCAACGTCGCATCGCTGTCCACGGGTCTGGATACGACCAACAGCAACGTCGCTTCGCTGTCGACGGGTCTGGACACGACGAACAGCAATCTCACGTCGCTGTCGACCTCGACCTCGACGGGTTTGAGCACGGTAACCAGCAACGTCGCATCGCTGTCCACGGGTCTGGACACGACCAACAGCAACGTCGCGTCGCTGTCGACGGGCCTGACCACGGTGACCAACGACGTGACCAATCTGAGCACGTCCATTGCGAACGGCGCTGTCGGCCCCGTCCAGCAGACCGGCACGGCCGGCACGCTGGCTCTCGTCGCGCCGGGCGGCACCGGTGCGAATCCGGGCGCCGCGCAGGTGCTGACCAACGTGGCGAACGGCCAGGTGTCGGCGACCAGCACGGACGCGGTCACGGGCAACCAGATGTACTCGCTGTCGGTATCGACCTCGACCGGTTTGAGCACGGTGACCAGCAACGTCGCATCGTTGTCCACGGGTCTCGATACGGCCACCAGCAATGTTGCTTCGCTGTCGACCGGTCTGGATACGACCAACAGCAACGTCGCTTCGCTGTCGGCCTCGACCTCGACCGGCCTGAGCACGGTGACCAGCAACGTCGCTTCGTTGTCGACGGGTCTGACCACGGTGACCAACGATGTGACCAACCTGAGCACATCGATTGCGAGCGGCACGATCGGTCCTGTCCAGCAGACCGGCACGGCCGGCACGCTGGCTCTCGTCGCGCCGGGCGGCACGGGTGCGAATCCGGGCGCCGCACAGGTACTGACCAACGTGGCGAACGGCCAGGTTGCGGCGACCAGCACGGACGCGATCAACGGCAGCCAGTTGTATTCGCTGTCGGCCTCGACCTCGACCGGTCTGAGCACGGTGACCAGCAACGTCGCGTCGCTGTCGACGGGTCTGGATACGACCAACAGCAACGTCGCATCGCTGTCGACCGGTCTGGACACGATCAACAGCAATCTCGCTTCGTTGTCGACCTCGACCTCGACGGGTCTGAGCACGGTGACCAGCAACGTCGCGTCGCTGTCCACGGGTCTGGACACGACGAACAGCCACGTCGCGTCGCTGTCGACGGGTCTGGATTCGACCAACAGCCACGTCGCTTCGTTGTCGACGGTTCTGGACACGACCAACAGCAACGTCGCTTCGCTGTCCACGGGTCTGACCGCGGTGACTAACGATGTGACGAACCTGAGCACGAGTATCGCGAGCGGCAATATCGGTCCGGTGCAGCAAACACCGGTGGCCAACCAGCTCGCGCTGGTCGCGCCGGGCGGCACGGGCGCGCATCCGGGCGCGGCGCAGGTGCTGACCAACGTCGCGGCCGGCCGGGTTGCGGCGACCAGCACGGACGCCGTGAACGGCAGCCAGTTGTACGCGGTTCAGCAGCAGGTCAACTCGTTGAGCACGTCCGTGAGCAACGCCATCCTGAACGACATGAACCAGGGCAACGCTAGCGGGGCAAACTCGAACGCGAACGGAGAAAATTCGCACGCGTCGGGCGATAACTCGACGGCCACCGGCCAGAACTCGAACGCGTCGGGTGAGAACTCGACGGCGACCGGGGAAGCGTCGAACGCGTCGGGCGACAATTCGACGGCAATGGGTCAGGGCGCAACGGCGTCGGGTGAAAACTCGACGGCCGAGGGTCAGGGCGCGATTGCTTCGGGGAAGAACTCGAAGGCTAACGGCCAGAACGCGCAAGCCACGGGCGACAACAGCACGGCGCTCGGTCAAGGCACGCTGGCATCCGGTGACAACTCGGTGGCGACGGGCCAGGGTTCGGTTGCGTCGGGCGACGGCTCGAGCGCGCTGGGGCAGGGTGCAACGGCGTCCGGTTCGAACTCGACGGCACTGGGCAACAACGCCCAGGCAACGGCGAACAACTCGGTGGCCCTCGGGGCGAACTCGGTGGCTAACGAGCCGAACACCGTGTCCGTCGGTTCGCCGGGTAACGAGCGCCGCATCACGAACGTCGCGCCGGGCGTCAACGGTACCGATGCCGCCAATATGAATCAGCTGTGGGGCGTTCAGTCGAGCGTCAACCAGGTGGCGCGTACCGCGTATTCCGGTGTGGCCGCGGCGACCGCGTTGACGATGATTCCGGATGTCGATCCGGGCAAGACGATCGCGGTCGGGATCGGTGCGGCAACCTACCAGGGTTACGGCGCTTCGGCCCTCGGCATCAGTGCCCGTATTACCGCCAATCTGAAGGTGAAGCTCGGTGCGGGCATCAGCTCGAACGGCACGACCTACGGTGCGGGTGCGTCGTATCAGTGGTAAGCGTCGCGATCCCGGGCATCCGGTCAGCCTGATGCGGGCCCGGGATTCGTCGAGATAAAACCCGCCGCAAAACGCGGGTGATGTACGCAGGGGTTCAATGGTTTCGACCATTGCCCCTGCTTTCTATTTGTCAGTAAGGAGCTCGCAGCCGCGAGCCGACTTGCCTGACTGATCGCGGGGCGCTCCGGATTCATGGACAAGAACATGCGCATTGGTATTTCCGTGTTGACCCATGCAGGCCAGAACATCTGGCAGAACGGCCTGGGGCAGAACGTCATTTTTCTTTCCGAATTATTCAAACGGCTGCCATTCGTGCAGTCGGTCTCGCTAATCGATGCCGGCGATCAACTTGCCATGCCGCCCCAGGTGGACATGGGCCTGCACGATATACGCATCCTGAAGCCCCGGTGGGCGACCGACGAAGTCGATGTCGTCATCGAAATGGGCGGCGCGCTCGATATACAGTGGCTCGACCTGATGCGCGCAAGAGGAAAAAAGGTCGTCTATTTCTGTTGCGGCCAGCCGTTCGTCGCGCTGGCCGAACCGGCCGTGTTCGGCAAGCCGACCCATGCATGGCGCCCGGACCGTTGCGACGAGGTATGGCTGCTGCCCAAGGACACGGCATTCGTGCCGATGATGCGGACGTTGCACCGCTGCGACGTGCATATCGCGCCGTACATCTGGCAGCCGCATTTCGTCGAACGGCGCGCGCGGGAAGTGGCCGACAAGCTCGGCGCGCGCTACGGCTATCAGCCTCGCGCCGCGCGTCCGCGCGGTGAGCGTACCGGTTTGCGCGTGGCGATCTTCGAGCCGAATATTTCGGTGGTGAAGACCTCGAGCATTCCGATGCTCGCATGCGACGAGGCGTATCGGGCCGAGCCCGAATCGGTCATCGCCATGCACGTGCTCAATACGCTGCATCTGAAAGATCATCCCACCATGCTTTACCTTGCCAACTCGCTAAATCTGATTCGCGAGCACAAAGCGACATTTCACGGCCGCCACGATATCGTCGGTTTCATGACGCAGCATGCCGATGCGGTGGTCTCGCATCAGTGGCAGAACGAACAGAACTACAGTTATCTGGACGCGTTGTACGGCGACTATCCGCTGGTCCACAATTCGCCGTGGCTGCGCGATGCGGGCTACTACTACCCGCAGTTCGACGCGCGCCAGGGCGCCGCGCAACTGCTGCGGGCGGCGGCGCAACACGACGGCAATCTCGACGACTACCGTGCCCGCACGCAACGCGTGTTTCGCGCGGTCGATCCGTTCAATCCGGGCAACCTCGACGGCTATGCCGCGAGGTTGCTGCATCTGTGCCGCGACGCGAACTTCGCGAAGGCAGCGGGGAGCCGGGCATGAGCGCCGAACAGAAGCCGGTGTGCCGTCCCCGCAGGTTGCGCGTCGGGGTGTCGATATTCGTGCGCAAAGGCCAGCAATCGCTGTGGGAAAACGGCATTTACCAGAACTGCGTTTTCCTCGTGATGCTGCTGATGCGCTCGCCGTTGGTCGGCGCGACCTTTCTGGTCGCGGGCGGCGGTGACGGCGAACCGGCCGATGCGCGGGACTTTCTGAGCGATGCGCCAGTGCCGGTCATCGACATGAACGAAGCCGCCACGGCGCTCGATGTGATGATCGAAATGAGCGCCCAGCTCGACCGCGAATGGGTGGTGGCGTTTCGCGAGCGCGGCGGAAAAATCGTCTCGATGAGAGTCGGCAACGACTACGTGATCGATATCGAACGCATGATATTCGGCAAACCGCAGGCCTTGCTGATTACCCGCGCGCCCTATCACGAGGTGTGGACGCTGGCGGAATACGAAAACACCTGCGTGCCGTACTTCCGCAGCACGTTCCGCTGTCCGGTGCGGGTGATGCCGCATCTGTGGAGTCCATTCGTGCTGCAACGCGAAGCGCAGCGGCTGCCCGAGGGCGTGAGCTTCGGCTATCGCCCGGGCCGCCGGCGCTGGCGGGTGGGGATTTTCGAGCCGAACATCTGCATGGTGAAGACGAGCTTTATTCCGCTGTTCGCATGCGAGGCGGCGCACCGCGCCGATCCCGGCATGCTCGAACACGTGTGGGCCTTCAATACATCGGATCTGAAGGCCCATAGCGGCTTCAGCGAATTTGCCGGCAGCCTGGATCTCCACAGGCACGGGCTGGCGTCGTACGAGGCGCGCTATCCGTTCTGTCAGATCGTCGCCGCCAACGTCGACGTGGTGGTCAGCCACCAGTGGGAAAACGCGCAGAACTACGTGTACTACGAAGCGTTGTATGGCGGGTATCCGCTCGTTCACAACTCGCATCTGATCGGCGACTGCGGATATCGCTATCACGAATTCGATTGCGAGGAGGGCGGCCGCGCGCTGCAGCGGGCGTATGCGGAGCACGATCGCCAGTTTGACGCGTACCAGCAGAGCGCGCGGACGTTTCTCGCGCAACTCGATCCGGAAAACGAGGCCAACGTCCGGATCTATTCCGATGCGCTTGCCGCGCTGTATGAAGGTGAAAACGCATGATGTCTTCAACCGTTGGCGCGGCGAGGCGCCTGTGAGCGGACTGCGTATCGGCATCACCATCGGTCTGCATCACGAGGCCGAAACGCTGTGGAATAACGGCATCAAGCAGAACGCCGCTTTTCTTGCCGAAGCCTTGCGGCATTGTCCGCGGGTGGCCGGCGTCGTGCTGGTCAACACAACCGCGGTGCCCATTACGTCGGCGTTGCCGTGGAATCAGGCGCGCTATCCGACCCGGAGCTTCGATGCCGCGAAAGATAACCTCGATGTGCTGATCGAGCTCGGCGGCCAGATCGACGCGCCGCGGACCGCCTGGCTGAAGCAGCGCGGCGTGCGACTGGTGTCGTACTGCTGCGGCTTCGAGTACGTTCACGCGATGGAGTCGGTGCTGTTCGGCAAGCCGACGTGGGGCGCCAATCTGTTCGTCAACCAGCGCTATGACGACATCTGGATCATCCCGCAGGTCGATAACATCAGCCGTTCGTATTTCGAGGTGTTGCGCCGGCAGAGCGCCCGCGTGGTGCCATTCGTCTGGAGTCCCATCTTTCTCGACGCCCGTGTCGGGAACCTGCCGAATGCCGGCGAGTACCAGCCACGTGAGGGCGCGCGGCGCCTGAGCGTGATGGAACCGAATATCAATGTCGTCAAATTCTGCCTGTATCCCGCCTTCATTGCGGAACTGGCGTATCGCCGGCGGCCGGACAGTATCGCGATTCTCCAGGTGACCAACGCCGACGGGATCGCAACAAAGAGTGCCGAGTTCATCGCGCTGATGAATCAGCTCGATATCGTGCGCGACCAGAAGGCGGTGTTTCTGGGCCGTCACGAAACGCCGGCTTTTCTTGCGAGCAACACGGACATTGTCGTGTCGCATCAACTGGAAAATCCGCTCAACTACTTCTATCTCGAAGTCTGCTGGCAGGGCTACCCGCTGGTGCACAACGCGCATCTTTGCGCGGAGCTGGGCTATTACTACAAAAACAATGAAGTGGACGAGGGCGCGCGCCGGCTGATCGAAGCGATTGAAACTCACGATGCGCAGGTATCGCAGTATCGCCGGCGGCAACGCGCGCACATTGCGCGTTATCTACCCGACAATCCGCAACTCGTGGCCACGTATGACGCGCTGCTCGGCGAGCTGATGGCGCGACCCGTTCGCTAGAAAAACCGCGACGAGCGCGGCCAGCGTGGCCGCGCTCGTCAAACCGGACTTAACCGCCGCGCTGCGTGTTGCGCTGCTCGGCTTCGCTCATTTCCTTCAGATCCTGGGCGATGGCCAATGCGCGATGTTCTATTTCGTCGTCCCAAACTTCGCTGCCGCACAGAAGGACGTGGAGCGCCTGGCAGCGTTGCAGCAACTGCGACCCGCCCAGCATCGACAGACCGCCGGAGACGCCGTGCAGCCATCTGCGCAGCGTCGCGATGCTGCGTTCCGCGATGACGGTGTCGAGTGCGGCGAGGTCGAGAGCCGCCTGCTCGACAAACGCGGCCGAGTACGCGGGCGGGACCGTGGGTAGCCTGGGCAGCGTCGCTTCCGTTGCGGCCGCGGCCGGAGAGGCAACGGTGCAGACAATCGGGCCGGCCGCGCTATCGAGCACTCTCGTCAATACCGCCAGAGGAACGGGCTTGGTCAGATAGTCGGTAAAGCCGCGTTGCCGGCCTTCGTTGATGTCGTCGGGATAAGCGCTCGCACTGACCGCATAAATCGGCATGCTCATTCCCCTGGAGCGAATCGCGTCAAGCAGTTCGCAACCGCCCAGAACCGGCATGTCGATGTCGGTCAGCACGATGTCCACCGGCTTGTCCGCCGGCTGTCTGACCAGCAGGGACAGCGCTTCTTCGCCGTTCACGGCTTCGATCACGTTGGCGCCCAGGGTAGTCAGCTGGTCGCGCAGCAAGCTCCGGTTCAGCAGATTGTCCTCCGCGACGAGCACGGTCAGTTTGCCGAAGTCGCGCCGCGACGACGGCACATGTTCGCTCGGCCGTGTCTCGGTTCTGCGTTGATACTCGGGCGCGAACATTTCGGTGGCCGACTTGATCCCCGACTGACTATAGACAGAGATGTCCACGCCGCCGTCCTCGCGCGCGGCGGGCACGAGCGGGCCATCCTGACTGAGCCAGACGATGTTGCGCGGGTTGCCCCACCACGCGAGCACATCCGCGCGATTGAACTCGTCGGTGGCGATCAGGTAGTCGTGCTTGCCATGGTCCACGGGCTGACGCAGGTCGGAAAAGACCGTGACGATCGATTTCTCGGGATCGTAGAGATTCGTGAGCCAATCCTGGTATTCGCTGGCCAGACAAAGAACGGCGGGTCTGGTATCGGGCAAGGTCCACTCCGCGCCGGCCGTCGGACCGTCGCCTTTGCGCAAAGGCAGCTTGACGGCAACGCGGGTGCCCACGCCGATCGTACTGTCCAGCGTGATGGTGCCTTTCATCAGTTCGCAAAGCCGCTCGCAGATCGACAGGCCGAGACCCGTACCTCGCGCTTGTGCGAGACGGTTGCTATTGCCTTGCGTGAACGGTTGAAACAACTGCTTCTTCAGTTCTTCGGAAATACCGATGCCGGAATCGGCAATATCGATTTGCAGCGCTTCGTCGGCCCACCGCACCCGCATCACGATCTTGCCGGACTGCGTAAACTTGAACGCGTTGCTCAGCAGGTTGTTGACGACCTGAGAGATCCGTACGGGATCGAAGAACAATTGCGAGGGGATCGCCCGGTCCAGCACGAGATAAAACTTGAGCCCCTGTTTGACGGCCAGATGCGCGTGAGAAAGCGCGATACGCTTCATGAGGGTCGTGACCGATCCCCATTCCTCGTCGATCCGCAGTTCGCCGACATCGATCTTGGAAAAGTCCAGAACGTCGTTGACGACCTGCAGCAGGCCCATCGCCGACACCTGCATTGCCATCACGCGCGCTTCCTGTTCCGGCGCCAACGTGCCGAGCTTCAGCAGCTCGATGTTGCCGACCAGAGAGGCGAGCGGCGTGCGAATCTCGTGGCTCATCGACGCGAAGAAGTTCACCTTCGCGCGCGCGATCGATTCGGTCGCCAGCTTGGCTTCACGCAGTACCTGTTCGGCCATCACGTGCTCGGTCGTGTCGGCGATCGCACAGAAAAAGATATCTTCGCGATTGAGCGTCGCCGGGGCAAAGGTGATTTTCAGATGTACGCTTTCGCCCTTGGTTCTTTCGAGCACGAACGGAAACTGAAAAATCTTCGTGCCTTCCGCGAGAGCGAACGACTCCTTGTTGACGCCCTGGTTCTTAAATTTCTCGCTCAGCGCCGCGGGCAGTGTGTCCGAATTCTCGATGCCGAGCGTGGTGCGCGCGATCTGGTTCGCCAGCACGATGCTGGAGTCGTTCTTTCTGACGATACACAAGCCCACCGGCGTCGCGTGGACGAGCAGGTAGTTGAGCAGTTCGCTTTCGAGCGCTCGCGATGCCTGCGCATAGGTGCGCGTCAAAAACCGGTAGTTCCAGTATCGAAACGTCGACAGCAGAAGAATGACGAGCGCAGCCGTGACCGAAAGCACCAGCAGCAGCTGATAACGCATGGTCACGATCTGTTGGCGCAGCGGCACCACGCGAATGACGTGACCGATGCCGAAAATGGTCGATGGGCGCCGTAACGCCCAACCATAACCGGCAATCCAGTGAAACCTGCCGTCCGGAAGCGCGCGTGTTTGCGCGTCGATCGCGCGTGCCTGCGCATCGGGAATGTTGCCGATCACCACCACCGCGCCATCGCTCGTCACCCAGATGAAATTAGGCGCCGAAGGCAGGAACGTTTTCCGGTTTTCGGCCTGCAAATCCACGCTGGTTAGCACCACGGCATAAATCGCGCCCCCGCTCGGAACGAGCGACGCCCCCACCGCGTGCGGCGGTTCTGTATCGTCGGCGCCGGGGATACGCAGCCAGATAATCCGCTTTTCACGCGCCGCGAGAGCGGGGTCCAGACCCAGCGCGCGGTAGCGCCGAAGCACGAGATCGACGAGTTTGCGCGCGTCGTCCGGCGATTTGGGGCGCAGAGCCCGCGGCGTGTCGCTTGGCATGCCGAACTGATAGGCGACGCTGCCGTCGGTGAGGACGATTTCGATAGGGGGAGGGGGGCCCGACGCCGACAGCAATTGCACGGTCGCATCGCAACTCGCTGCGAGGACAGCCTGAGATTGCGCGTCCGGGATGCTGGCTGTGCAGGTTTCGCCGGGGTGCATCGGCGCCTGCGGCAGAAGAACGCCGTTGGCCCGCAGCTCGATCACCAGACTGGCTGTGGTCAGCGCAATGTTTCGCTGTTGAAAACGGTCGAATAGAGATTGTCCAAGCGATTGAGTGATTCGCTCTTCCTGATTCAACGCGCTGGTGAGCAAAGCCGAGACGGTGACCGCGGCCCCGGCGAGCGCCCCAAGAATCAGCAGGATGATCACCATTGAAAAAACATGGCGCTCGCGCTTCAGATTCCGCTCGAGCGAATGGCGCGCCTGCAAGGTGGGATCCCCGATCAGATTCAGGGGCGGCGGCATCAGATCAGTCCCTGCTCTTGCGCGTATTTGACGAGATTGGCGTTGGTGTCTACGTGGAGCTTGCGCATCGCCGAGCTCTTTTGCGTGGCCACCGTGGTAACCGAGCGGTGCAGTTGCCGGGCGATTTCGGTCACCGACCATCCAAGAGCGAAGAGACGGACAACTTCCAGCTCTCTCGGGGAGAGATCGCGGGCATCGAGAAACTCTTCTTCGGTGTTGCCTCGCTCCGCGATGCGGCCGCTTAAACCCGGTGACAGAAAGGTGCGGGTTTCCTTCGCTAGCGCCTTGATGCACGCCTGTTCGAGTACGTCGAGGGTTTCGCCCTTGCCGACGATGCTTGCCACGCCAAGCTGACAGAGCTGTTGCAAGATCCCGCCGTTCGTCAGCGACGTGAAGATGACGATTGGAATAGCGGGAAAGCGGCGCCGCAACTGCATGACGAGACGAAGCCCGTCTTCGTCGGCGCCGAATGCCTGCATCGTGAAGTCGGTGACGATCAGGCCGCATGCCACCGTCTTCAGCATGTCCAGCAATTCGGACCCTGTTTTCGCGGCGCCGACGACCTCGAAAGCGGGATTTGCGTTGAGTGTCTGAGTGAGCGCCACACGGATAACCGCGTGGTCGTCGGCCACCACTACCTGAGTTCGGGACATAGGTTCCATAGACGATTAGCTGGTTATTTGGAACTGCGAACAATCTTATTCCACCGGATGAGCTTTTGCAGCGGAAAACGGTGGCCCTGTTTCAACGCCGCGTAACCGCCCCGCGCCGAGCCATTTCGCCGGGTGCGGAAATACCCGTGCGGCCCAATTCAAGGCGCCATGCAAGCGGCTTCAACCTCGGTCGGTTGAAATGGCTCGGTACTATTTGCTTGTCAGACTTTATGGTTTTTTTAAAGCGGACTGTAAGCTGGCGAGACATTCTTTCGGTCATTTTGCCTGACCGGCTTCTTTTCGCAAGCAATGATTAGGAAAATTCGCCAGTACGCGCATTTTCGAAGCCATTCTATAGGTGTCCGCGATAGAGACGTCTATATTTTCTCGCCCGCATGGGACAGTCGCGGGGTCTTCAAATCTGCAAGGTTGCCGCACGGCCGCAACGCGGCGGCGTCGGCGGCGCCCCTTGGAGCAGGATGATCCATGTGCGTCGATGCGGCGCAAACAGCGGGACATAACCGGTAAAGCGCTTTTTGATGCGGGTTCTGGAGATTTCGTAATGGAAGACTGTGCTGGGTTTTCAGACAACGCGCGCAAGAACTGGGTATTTGTTGTCTGTGATTGGCTGGTCAATTTTATTCTGCCGTTGCTGTCGCTTTTCTTTGCGATGTTTTGCTACATCCTGTTCCGCCTATGGTTTTGCCCGAAACTCAGCTGGTGGCTGGTTGCCATGAACGTTTTTCTGATCGCATGTATGGCCGCGGTGGCAGTGATGTTCGCCATTGGCTCGCGAGAGATCGGTCTTAAAATGAAGTCGTCGCAGCAATCGAAACAATAGCGGCGCAGTCTGCGGATAAAAATTAAATTCGTTTAAGCCGCGCGTCGAGCGGGGGGCATTCGTGGTCGCCGTGCCGTAATAATTTTGTTTTCTATGATTGGATTGGCGATGGAAGGATTCACCCCGTTTCGGGAAATCACCGACGAACAATGGGAGCGCGTTTCACCCCTGTTTCTTCAGGAGGGTCGAAAGTCGAATGACCGGCGGGGGCGCCCGCTCGTCGACACACGCAGTGTGTTAAATGGCGTGCTATGGGTCATGTACTCGGGAGCGGCCTGGGCCGCGATGCCGGGCAGGTATCCACCTCATACGACATGCCATCGGCGCTTCAAGGCATGGCGCGATTCAGGCCTGTTCGAACGCGTGACAGATGCACTGGCGGGCTGCCGGGCAGTGAACATCCAGGAGCTGGTCCGCTCGCGCACGCGCGCAGACCGGTTGCATCCGGTGAGCCGAGGACGTGACAGCCCGAGCATCGCAAAGACACGTTTGTTGTGAGGAAAGGAAGACGGAGTGAACCCCGATCGAAATCCGCTTCTTGATCAAAGTGCGCTCAATGCGCTCAATACGTCGGCGTGCGCGGGACAGCATGACCCGTTGGAGCGCGAGCTGCAACATGCGATCGGCAACGGCGAACTTTTCCTGGAATTCCAGCCGATCGTACGTTTAAGCACGGCACGCATGGTGGGGGCGGAGGCATTGGTGCGTTGGCGCCATCCCACGCGAGGCGTCGTCATGCCCAACGACTTCATCCCTTACGCCGAACGCAACGGTCTGATTGGCCTTATCGGCGAGTTCGTGCTCGAGCAGACGTGTGCGCTGCTGCGCGAGTGCCAGCACCCTGATCGCGGACCTCTGGTCCTGTCGCTCAATGTCTCCGCACCGCAGCTGATGGATGGAGATTTCGTTCGCGTCGTTGCAAGATGCCTGGGCGAGTATCAGATCGAGCCGGCATGCCTGAGGCTGGAGATAACGGAAACCGCCAGTTTCGAGGACCCGGCCACGGCTGTCACGCAATTGCGGGCCTTGAAGCAACTGGGCGTCAGCATCGTGCTCGACGATTTCGGCACCGGCTATTCATCGCTGTCCAGATTGATGAGGCTCGAGGTCGATGGCCTGAAGGTCGACGGCAGCTTCGCGCGCGCCGTGCCGCACGACGAGAAAGCGGTGAAAATTCTGGAATGTATTGCTCGCCTCGCCAGCGTGTTGGACCTTTCGCTGCTGGTCGAAGGCGTGGAGTCGAAGGCCCAGGCCGACTGGCTGCGTCGATTGGGCGATGTGCAAATTCAGGGTTATTTCTTTTCGCGGCCTGTATCGCTCACCACGTTGCGGGCTGCCATCGGATCCGGCAGCGGCGCGTTGCCCGTTTAGCGCCCGTCGCGCAAATACTCGATAAAGCGGTCCGCGACCGGCTCGGTTGCACCGCCGCGCCGCAGCAGCAAAACCTCCGAGCGCAACGCCTCGCCCTGCAACGGCACGAAGCACACGCGCGGATCGCCGATCTGGCGCAGCGTGTAGGGCACCAGCGCGACGCCCATCCCGAACCCGACCATTGTCACGACCGTCTGCCACAGCCGCGCCTCGTGCCGGATCAACGGACTGAACCCCGCACTCACGCACTGCGCGATGATCAGATCGTGATAATGCGGCGACACGGTGCGCGGAAACAGAATGAACGGCTCCTGCGCGAGCGCGCGCAGATCGATCTTGCGTTTGCGCGCGAGTGCATGGCCGGCCGGCAGACAGCACAGGAACGGCTCGGAGAACACTGTCGTCGATACCACCTCCGACGGGAAATTGCCCCAATGCGCGTAGCCCATATCGATCTGCATCCGCTGGATCGCCTGCACCTGCTCGCTGGTGTTCATTTCTTTCAGCACGATTTCGACGCCCGGATGATCGGCCTCGAAACGGCTGACCGCCTGCGGCATCCCGCGATACAACATGGAATTGACGAAGCCGATCCGCAGCCGGCCCGCGAGACCGTGCGCGGAACGCTGCGTGATCCGCTCGGCCTCGCTCGCCTGCAACAGCAGCCGGCGCGCCTCGCCGAGCAGCGCCTGGCCGGCATTGGTTAGGGTGACTGACTTGTTGGTGCGCGCGAGCAGTTGCACGCCGAGCTGCTCTTCGAATTTGCGGATGTCGAAACTGAGCGCCGGCTGCGAAATGAACAGCCGTTTCGCCGCGCGGCCGAAATGCAGTTCCTCGGCGACCGCCACGAAATAGCGCAATTGCTTCAGTTCCATCGGTGTCTCCCCCTGCAACGCAGTCGCGATCGATAATTTCTGCTTATCGTACCGGATATAAGTTGTATTAGACGATTATCGTCGCCGCTTCTATTCTGCCTTCCACAACACGCCCGTCTCGCATGGGCTTCGCGGCAAAGCCGTATGGGACTGGAGTAAGTGCTGAAGCACCCACTCCGGTCGACAGGAGACAGACATGAGCGAAGTAATCGACCAGCCGGTTCACGGCTCGTCCAACATCCCCGATAGCCGCGGCATCAACTTCTTTTCCAGCGATCCCGAACTCGCGCGTCTGCTGAGGCTCCATCTCGGCGACGCGCTGTACGACGAACTCGAAAGCCAGTTCGTCACGCTCGGCCAGCGCGCATCCGACGAACTCGACCTGTGGGCGCTGTCCGCCGACAAGAACCCGCCGGCGCTGAACCATCGCACCCGCCGCGGCGAAGCGCTGCAAAGCATCGACAAACACCCGGACTACGTCGCGCTCGAACGCGTCGCGTACGCGGAACTGGGTCTCGCATCGATGAGCCACGCGAGCGGCGACGGCAAACCGACGCCGCCGCCGCTCGTCAAATACGCGCTGACGTTCCTGTTCGTGCAGGCCGAGTTCGGGCTGTGCTGCCCGGTCAGCATGACCGATTCGCTGACCCGCACGCTGCGCAAGTTCGGCGCGCCGGAACTGGTCGCGCGCTTTTTGCCGCTGCTCGCCTCGCGCGATTTCGACACGCTGTACCAGGGCGCGATGTTCATGACCGAGCAGGCGGCCGGCTCCGACGTCGCGCGCATCGCGACCCGCGCCGCGCTCGAAACCGGCGCGAACGGCGAGCAGCAATGGCGCCTGTACGGCGACAAATGGTTCTGCTCGAACGCCGACGCCGATCTGGCGATGGTGCTCGCGCGCCCGGACGGCGCGCCGGACGGCATCAACGGTCTCGGCCTGTTCCTGCTGCCGAAAACGCTGCCCGACGGTTCGCGCAATAGCTACCGGATCATCCGTCTGAAGGAAAAGCTCGGCAGCCGCTCGATGGCGAGCGGCGAGATCGTGCTGGAAGGCGCGCACGCGTATCTGATCGGCGAAGTGGGGCGCGGCTTTCACCAGATGGCCGACATGATCAACATGTCGCGGCTGTCGAACGGCGTGCGCGCGGCCGGGCTGATGCGCCGCGCGCTGACCGAGGCGCTGCATATCGCGCGCAATCGCGAAGCGTTCGGCCGCAAGCTGGTCACGATGCCGCTGATGCAGCGCCAGCTGATGAAGATGATGCTGCCGGCCGAACAGGCGCGCTCGATGTTCATGCGCATCGCGCTGCTGCTGCAACAGGCCGACGCCGGCGATCGCCACGCCGCGAAATGCGTGCGTATCCTCACGCCGCTGATCAAGTTCCGCGCGTGCCGCGACGCGCGCCGCGTGACCGGCGACGCGATGGAAGTGCGCGGCGGCACCGGCTATATCGAGGAATGGAGCGACGCGCGGCTGGTGCGCGACGCGCATCTGGGCTCGATCTGGGAAGGCACCAGCAATATCGTCGCGCTGGATATCGCGCGGGCCGCGAAACGCGACGGCGCGCTCGAACCGTTGCGCTCGTATCTGCAGGATCAGCTCGGCGCGGCCGGCCTGCCTGCCGAAAGTCTCGCGCTGTTGCGCTGGACGCTGACCCGCGCATGCGACGCGCTCGCCGGCGTCGCCGATTCCGGCCGCGACGAATGGGTCCGCCAGGCGGGCTCGGCGCTGTATCACGCAACGACCGCCGTGCTGATGGCCTGCGAAGGCGCGCGCCTCGGCCCCGACTATCGCCGTCTCGCGCTCGCGCACCTGGTGGTGCGGCACAAGCTGCTGCCGACCGATCCGCTCGACCTGCGCGGCGCGGACGACGAAATCGAAGTGCTCGACGCGCTCGTCAACGACCGTCCGGTCACGCTCGCGCAGGCGCTGCAACTGCTGCCGGCCGGAGGCGCGCAATGACGCTCGCGACCGATCAAAGCCAGCAAGGCCAGCAAAGCCAGCAACGCAACGACCGCTGCCTCGGCGCGCTGCAAGGCATCAAGGTGGTCGATCTGAGCCGCGTGCTCGGCGGCCCGTACTGCACGCAGGCGCTCGCCGATCACGGCGCGCAGGTGATCAAGCTCGAACCGCCGGACGGCGACGAAACCCGCGGCTGGGGTCCGCCGTTCTTCGGCGACACCGCGTGGTACTTCGCCGGCGTGAACCGCAACAAGCAGGGCATCGCGGTCGATCTGTCGTGCGACGAAGGCCGCGCGATCCTGTGGAAGCTGCTCGAAGACGCGGACGTGCTGGTCGAGAACTTCAAGCCCGGCACGCTGAAGCGCTGGGGGATGGATTACGAAGGGATCCTGAGCAAACGCTTTCCGAAGCTGATCCATTGCGCGGTGTCGGGCTTCGGCCCCGACGGTCCGCTCGGCGGTCTGCCCGGCTACGACGCGGCGATCCAGGCGATGACCGGCCTGATGAGCGTGAACGGCGAGCGCGACGGTCCGGCTACGCGAGTCGGTTTGCCGGTCGTCGATATGGTCACCGGTCTGAATGCGCTGGCCGGCATCCTGCTCGCGCTCGCCGAGCGCGCGAAGAGCGGGCGCGGCCAGTCGATCGATATCTCGCTGTACGACTGCGGCGTGTCGCTGCTGCATCCGCATCTGCCGAACTATTTCGGCTCGGGCCGCACGCCGCAGCGCAGCGGCAACGCGCATCCGAACATCACGCCGTACGACAGCTACCGCACCGCGACCGCGCCGATCTTTCTGGCGGTCGGCAACGACCGGCAGTTCGCGAAGCTGTGCGCGCATCTGGGCGCGCCCGAACTCGCCCAGGACCCGCGTTTTATCGATAACCGCAGCCGCTGCGGGCATCGCGAGCCGTTGAAGGCGGCGCTCGAAAGCCTGCTTGCGCAGCACGACTGCGAGCCGCTCGCGCAGCAGCTGATCCGGCTCGGCGTGCCGTGCGGCCCGGTGCAGACCGTCGACGTGGTCGCGCGCCATCCGCACACGCTGCATCGCCAGCTGGTGGTCGAGATGGGCGAGTATCGCGGCACCGCGTCGCCGATCAAGCTGTCGCGCACGCCGGCCACCTATCGCAGCGTGCCGCCGACGCTCGGCGCCGATACCCGCGACGTGCTCGACGCGCTCGGCATCGATGCCGATACGCAGCAGCGCTTGTTCGACGCGGGCGTGCTGAAGTCGGCCGAGCCGCAACTTGCAGTAGCCGAAGCGGAGGCGCTCAAAACCTGACGCGTGGCCGCGGCGACGCGGCACGCTTTTGCGGCGACGGCACATAGAAAGCCGCGCCACCTCGCGCAGCACCCATGAGCAGTACCAGGAGCCAGACAACATGCACCGCGAACAAGACCACCATGCCGCGAGCCGGCAACCCACGCGCGCGGCAGCCGCCGCGTTCGTCGGCACCACGATCGAGTGGTACGACTTTTACATCTACGCGACCGCCTCGGCGCTGATCTTCGGCAAGCTGTTCTTTCCGGGCAGCGATCCGTTCTTCGCGACGCTCGCCTCGTTCGGCACCTTCGCGGTCGGCTTCTTCGCGCGGCCGTTCGGCGGCCTCGTGTTCGGTCACCTGGGCGACCGGATCGGCCGCAAGCAGGCGCTGGTCGCGACGCTGGTCATCATGGGCGTCGGCACGGTCGGGATCGGCTTTCTGCCGACCTATGCGAGCGCGGGCGTGGCCGCGCCGGTGCTGCTGGTGCTGCTGCGGGTCGCGCAGGGCATCGCGATCGGCGGCGAGTGGGGCGGCGCGGTGCTGATGGCAAGCGAGCACGCGCCGAAGAACAAGCGCACCTTCTTCGCCTCGTTCGCGCAGCTCGGCAGCCCGGCCGGTCTGATCCTGTCGCTGCTGGCGTTCCGCGCGGTCACGTCGATGGACCAGGACGCGTTTCTCAGCTGGGGCTGGCGTCTGCCGTTCCTCGCCAGCGCGGTGCTGCTGCTGGTCGGTCTGGCGATCCGCGCGGGCGTCAACGAGTCGCCGGAATTCGCGGCGGTGAAGGAACAGCGCCGCGTCGCGACGCTGCCGGTCGCCGAAGTGGTGCGCGACGCGTGGCGCACCGTGCTGCTGTGCCTCGGCGCGAACGTGATCGGCGTGGCCGGCGCGTGGTTCGTCAACACCTTCATGCTCAACTACACGACGCAGACGCTGGGCCTCGACCGCAAGCTGATTCTCGACAGCCTGTTCGTGGTCGCGTTCATCCAGCTGTTCACGCAGCTCGGCTCGGGCTGGTTCGCGCAGCGCATCGGCACCGGACGCTTCCTGAAAGGCGCGGCCGCGCTCGCGATGCTGTCGCCGTATCCGATGTTCGCGCTGGTGTCGACCGGCCGGCCGGTGGCGATCGTGGTCGGCATCGCGCTCGCGGTGATGTGCATGTCGAGCTCGTATGCGGTGATGGCCGGCTTCATGTCGACCGCGTTCCCGGTGCGGGTGCGCTACTCGGCGATCTCGCTGTCGTACCAGATGTGCGCGGCGCTGGCCGGCGGACTGACGCCGCTGATCGGCACGGTGCTCGCGCACCGGTATCCGGGCGCGTGGTGGCCGCTGGCGGTGTTCTATACGTGCCTCGCCGGGGTGTCGCTGGTGTGTATCGGCACGCTGGAGCGGCGCAAGCGCACGCTGATGGCGGGAGTCGCCGAGGCGGCCTGAGGTTTGGCAACGGGCGCCCGGCTTTGCGGGTGAACGGGCGGCGGGGCGGCGCAGGCTGTCCCGCCGCTTTGTCGTTAACCCCAGGACATGCGCACGTCGCAAAATGTCATCCTCAAGCGCGCGGAAATTCACCCGTTAAGCATGGGTGGACCGACTAACGACGGGGGCTTCATCATGAACCGGTTTCGTTCGCTGGGCGTGGCGACGGGCGCCGCGCAACTGGCCAGCGCCGACATCCTCAGCCGCATCGGCACGGCTTCGCGCCGGCCCGGCGCGGCCTGTCCATTCGATCTGATTCTCGAGCCGCGCGCGTGGCAGGGGCCGGCCGCGCCCGACCCGAGCGACCCGCGCTTCAAGATCCACGTGTTCGACACGCTGCGCGGCTTCGAAAAGCGCGGCGTCGATGCGATCGTGCTGCCGTGCTTTCTGAGCCATACCTTTATCGACGAACTCGCGGCCAACCTCACGGTGCCGGTCGCCAACATCATGACGGCGCTGTCCGCGCACGTGCGGCGCACCTATCCGTCGGCGCGGCGGATCGGCGTGCTGACGTCGGCGGCGATCCGCGCGAACGGATTGTTCGAGCGGTATTTCGAGGCGGGCGTTGGGGGCGGCGTCGGGGGCGGCGCCGAGGCCGGCGGGTTCGAGGTCCGCTATCCGCGCGACGCGGCCGGGTTCGACTGCGTGACGAGCGCGGTCTACGGCGACGAGGGAATTCGCCACGGCCGTCTGTACGGCCGGCCGCTCGAACTGCTGCGCGCGGCCTGCGCCGATCTGGTCGCGCAGGGCGTCGACGTGATCGTGCCGGGGCTCGCGGAAATCGGCATGCTGCTGCGCGCGCTAGGACCGCTCGACGTGCCGCTGGTCGACACGAACCAGGTCTACGCGCGCTACGTCGCGGCGGCCCGCTATCCGCATCCGCAGCCGGCGTTCCGGATCGGCGTGGTCGGCGGAATCGGGCCGGCCGCGACCGTCGATTTTCTCGGCAAGCTGGTGCGCAACACGCCGGCCGCGCGCGATCAGGATCACCTGAAGGTGATCGTCGAGCAGAACCCGCAGATTCCGGATCGCACCGACGCGCTGCTCGGTGGCGGCGACGACCCGACGCTCGCGCTGTACGCCGCGTGCAAGACGCTGGAGGAGAGCGGCGCCGATCTGATCGCGATGCCGTGCAATACCGCGCATGCGTTCGTCGAGCGGATCCAGCCGGCGCTGCGGGTGCCGATCGTCAATATGCTCGGCTGCACCGCCGATTATCTGCGCGACACTTTCCCGGAACTGCGCGAGGTCGGCGTGCTGGGGACGACCGGCACGCTCGCGAGCCGCGTCTACGAACACGCGCTCGACGCGCGCGGTTTCGTGCAGGTCGCGCCGTCGGCGGCCGCGCAGGCGCGGCTGATGAACGCGATCTACGGGCCGCGCGGCGCGAAGGCCGGCTACACGTCGGGCGAATGCTGCGACGACCTCGCGGCGGCGCTCGACGATCTGGTCGGGCAGGGCGTGCAGGTGATCGTGCTCGCGTGCACGGAGTTGCCGCTGCTGCTGCGCGAGCCGGTGATCGCGTGCCCGGGCGGGCGGGTGGTGCGGCTCGTCGACCCGACCGAGGTGCTGGCCAGGCGCTGTGTCGCGTACGCGCTCGGCGACCGGGCCGCGTGGCAGGGCCGCGCCGAGTGTGCGACCGCCTCTACGGCTGCGCCGGTGGCGAAGCGCTCGCAAGTGGAAAGCGCGGTCGGCTAGCCGGGATGCGGGTTTTTCGTCGTTTTTGCTCCGGCGCTTTGCCGTTCTTTCGCTAGCTGATCACAGCCGGGCAGCGCGCCCCACGCCGGCTTCCGCTGCGCCTCTGGCCCCGTTTCCCGCTCGCGCCGTTTCCCGCCATCCCGCTGGCAACGCCCGTTCCAGCGGGCGTCATGGAAAACTGTATAAACATACAGTATAGTATCCCGTTGCAACCAGGCAGCGGGCGCGGCACGCGACTTGCCTGCCCCCTAGCGCCGCGCCGCCATCGCGCGCGGCGCCGATTTCACCGAACTTGCGCGGTCGCGAGCCGGCCGTGAGAGGTGATCCACTCCTTCAGACGGTCGGAAAAATTGTCCTCGAACGACGCTACCCGTGACACCCCCGCTGGCGAGGCCAGCCGCACTCCCAAAGGCACGATCCGCATTCGCGGCGCGCGCCAGCACAACCTGAAAAACGTCGACCTCGACGTGCGCACCGGCGAAATGACGGTCGTCACCGGGCCGTCGGGCTCCGGCAAATCGAGCCTCGTGTTCGACACGCTGTACGCGGAAGGCCAGCGCCGCTACGTCGAAACCTTCAGCGCGTATGCGCGCCAGTTTCTCGACCGGATGGACCGCCCGCAGGTGGACCGGGTCGACGGCGTGCCGCCGGCCATCGCGATCGACCAGACCAACCCGGTGCGCAGCTCGCGCTCCACGGTCGGCACGATGACCGAGCTGAACGACCACCTGAAGCTGCTGTACGCGCGCGCGGCCGAGCTGTTCGACCGCCAGACCGCGCACCCGGTGCGGCACGACACGCCGGAAACGATCTACGCGGAACTGCTGGAGCGCACCGCGAAGGACGAACCGCGCCTCGTCGTCACGTTCCCGGTCGAGCTGCCCGAGTCGGCGTCCGAGCAGGAAGTCGAGCAATGGCTGTCGGCGAGCGGCTACACGCGCGTGCAGGCGCAGCGCGAAGTCGAATCGCCGACCGGTAAGCGCAAGCTGCTCGACGTCGTTGCCGACCGTTTCCGCCTCAGTTCGGTCGACAAGGCCCGCGCGGTCGAAGCGATCGAGGCGTCGCTCAAGCGCGGCGGCGGGCGCGTCAACATCTACGTGCTGCCGGCCACGTCGGACGAGCCGCAGGCGCCCGAAGCCGAACCGCGCATCTGGCGTTTCTCCACCGGTCTGCACAGCCCCGACAGCGATCTGCGTTACGCGGACCCGCAGCCGGCGCTGTTCTCGTTCAACTCGGCCTACGGCGCGTGCGACGTATGCCGCGGCTTTGGCCGCGTGATCGGCGTCGACCTCGGCCTCGTGATTCCGGACGCGCGCAAGACGCTGCGCGAAGGCGCGGTCAAGCCGATGCAGACACCCGCGTGGAAGGAGTGTCAGGACGACCTGATGCGCTACGCGGCCAAGGCCGACATCCGCCGTGACACGCCGTGGGGGCAGCTGAGCGAGCGCGAACGCGACTGGGTGATCAATGGCTCGCCGGACTGGAACGGCAAGTGGCAAACGCATTGGTATGGCGTGCGGCGCTTCTTCGAGTATCTGGAATCGAAGGCGTACAAGATGCATATCCGCGTGCTGCTGTCGAAGTACCGCAGCTACACGCCGTGCGAAACCTGCGGCGGCGCGCGCCTGAAGACCGAATCGCTGCTGTGGCGGCTGGGCAGCAAGGCCAACGCGGACGAGGTCCTCGCGCCCGCGCAGCGCTTCCTGCCGCGCGGCGTGCAATGGCGGCGCGAGCAGCTCGAAGCGCTGCCGGGTCTGACCGTGCACGATCTGATGCTGCTGCCGATCGAACGAATCCGCCGCTTCTTCGACGACATCACGCTGCCGAGCGCATTGCTCGACGACGCGCTGAAACTGCTGCTCGCCGAAGTGCGCACGCGCCTCAAATATCTGTGCGACGTCGGCCTCGGCTATCTGACGCTGGACCGCCAGAGCCGCACGTTGTCGGGCGGCGAGGTGCAGCGGATCAACCTGACCACCGCACTCGGCACGTCGCTGACCAAGACGCTGTTCGTGCTCGACGAGCCGAGCATCGGCCTGCATCCGCGCGACCTGAACCGGATCGTCGAGGCGATGCACCGGCTGCGCGACGCCGGCAATACGCTGGTGGTGGTCGAACACGATCCGTCGGTGATGCTCGCGGCGGACCGGCTGATCGATATGGGCCCGGGTCCGGGCGAACGCGGCGGCTCGATTATTTTCGACGGCGCGCCGAACGCGATTCGCGGCTCCGGCACGCTGACCGGCGAATACCTGGGCGGGCGCCGCCATGTCGCGGATGCCGCGCACTGGTCGCGTCGCGCGGTCGATGCGGACACGCCGCGCATCGTGCTCGAAGGCGCGACCGAACACAATCTGCGCGACGTGACGGTCGAGATTCCGTTGCAGCGGCTGGTCTGCGTGACCGGCGTGTCGGGTTCCGGTAAATCGACGCTGTTGCAGGACGTGCTGTATCCGGCAATGGCGCGTCACTTCGGCATCGCGACCGAGTCGCCGGGCGCGTACCGCAGCCTGCGCGGCGCGGACCAGGTGACCGACGTGGTGTTCGTCGACCAGTCGCCGATCGGCAAGACCGCGCGCTCGAATCCGGCCAGCTACGTCGGCGCGTTCGACGAAATCCGCAAGCTGTTCGCCAAGGCGCCGCTCGCGCAGCAGCGCGGCTACAGCGCCGGGATGTTCAGCTTCAACTCGGGCGACGGCCGTTGCCCGACCTGCGGCGGCTCCGGTTTCGAACACATCGAAATGCAGTTCCTCAGCGACGTGTATCTGCGCTGCCCGGATTGCGACGGCCGCCGTTATCGCGCGGAACTGCTCGAAGTGAAGATCGAGCGCGGCACGCCGGCGCGCGCGCTTTCGATTGCCGACGTGCTGGAGCTGACCGTCAGCGAGGCCGCCGCGTACTTCGCGAAGGACGCCGAAGTATTGCGCGTGCTGCAGCCGATCGTCGACGTCGGTCTCGAATACGTGAAGCTCGGCCAGCCGGTGCCCACACTCTCGGGCGGCGAGGCGCAGCGTCTGAAGCTCGCGGGTTTTCTCGCCGAATCGGCGCAGGCGCGCAGCCCGCGCGGCGCGAAGCAGGCGCTGCCCAAGCGTCTGTTCATGTTCGACGAGCCGACCACGGGCCTGCATTTCGACGACATCGCGAAACTGATGCAGGCGTTCGGCAAGTTGCTCGCGAGCGGTCATTCGCTGATCGTGATCGAACACAATCTCGACGTGATCCGCGCGGCCGACTGGCTGATCGACCTCGGCCCCGAAGGCGGCGACGGCGGCGGCCTCGTGCTGTGCGCGGGCACCCCGGACGAGGTCAAAGCCTGCGCCGGTTCGCATACCGGCGAGGCGCTGGTCCAGTACGACCGCGCGATGGCGTCGATGAGCGCCGCGCGTGAGGGCGCCAGCGCGTTCGACGACGACACCACGCTGCACGGCATCCCGCTGCAAAAGGCGCTTAGCGCGGCGCGCGCACGGCGCGCGATCGAAGGCGAGGACGTGGTGCGCATCGTCAATGCGCGCGAGCACAACCTGAAGGCGCTCGACGTCGATATCCCGCACGGCAAGTTCAACGTGATCACCGGCGTGTCCGGCTCGGGCAAATCGACGCTCGCGTTCGACATCCTGTTCCATGAAGGCCAGCGCCGTTACCTCGAATCGCTGAACGCGTACGCGCGCTCGATCGTGCAGCCGGCCGGCCGTCCCGAAGTGGATGCGGTGTACGGCATTCCGCCGACCGTCGCAATCGAGCAGCGGCTCTCGCGCGGCGGCCGCAAGAGTACCGTCGCGACGACCTCGGAGGTGTGGCACTTCCTGCGTCTGCTGTACGTGAAGCTCGGCTTGCAGCATTGCGTGCACGACGGCACGCCGGTCACGTCGCAAAGCGCCGAGTCGATCGCCGCGCAGTTGTTGCGCGATCACAAGGGCCAGCATGTCGGTTTCCTCGCGCCGCTGGTCGTCAATCGCAAGGGCGTTTATACGGATCTGGCGAAGTGGGCGAAGGCGCGCGGCAATACTCACTTGCGTGTCGACGGCGAATTCGTGCCGGTCGATCCGTGGCCGAAGCTCGACCGCTTCCGCGAACACACGATCGAGCTGCCGGTCGCCGATCTCGTGATCTCAGCGGATCACGAAGCGGAACTGCGCACCGCGCTCGAACAGACGCTCGACGCCGGCAAGGGCGTGATGCATCTGCTCGCGCCGCTCGACGGCCTGCACGCGGCGATCAACAACGGCCACTCCACGACGCAGCTCGGCGCGGTGAAGGTGCTGTCCACCAAGCGCGCGTGTCCCGAGTGCGGCACCAGCTACCCGGAACTCGATCCGCGCATGTTCTCGTACAACAGCAAGCACGGCTGGTGTACGAGCTGCGTCGGCACCGGCCTCGCGCTGACCCGCGAGCAGCGCGCCGCGTACGACGACACGGTTACCGCCGACGACAATCGCGGCCGCGAACAGAGCCTGCCGTCGGAAGAGCAGGAACCGGAAGGGCTGGTCGACGAGCCGTGCGGCGATTGCGGCGGCACGCGTCTGAATCCGGTCGCGCGCGCGGTCACGTTCGACACCCAGGCGATCACCGACGTCGCGCAATGGACCGTGTCCGACACGCGCGCATGGATCGATACGCTGGAGATGACCGGCCGCGACGCCGAAATCGCCCGCGACGTGGTCAGCGAAATCGGCAGCCGTCTGCAATTTCTCGAAGAAGTCGGGCTCGGCTATCTGAGCCTCGACCGCGCGGCGCCGAGTCTGTCGGGCGGCGAGGCGCAGCGCATCCGGCTCGCCGCGCAACTCGGCAGCAACCTGCAGGGCGTGTGCTACGTGCTCGACGAGCCGACCATCGGCCTGCATCCGCGCGACAACCAGATCCTGCTGAACGCGCTGCGCAAGCTCGGCGACAAGGGCAATACGCTGGTCGTCGTCGAACACGACGAGGACACGATCCGGCGCGCGGATCACATCATCGATATCGGTCCGGGCGCCGGCAAGCGCGGCGGCTCGCTGATCGCGCAGGGCAGCGTCGCGGATCTGTCCGCGCAGCCCGATTCGCTGACCGGGCGCTTCCTCGCGCAGCCGATCGTGCATCCGCTGCAACCGCGTCGCGAAGTCGTTGCGGCCGGTAAGCGCACGGCCGCGGTGCCGGAGAACTGGCTGACCGTGCACGGCGGCAAGCTGCACAACCTGCGCGACGTGACGGTCGGCATTCCGCTCGGGCGGCTGGTCGCGGTCACCGGCGTCAGCGGTTCGGGCAAGTCGACGCTCGCGCGCGACGTGCTGATGACCAACCTGCTCGACGCGGTCGGCCGCTCGGTGCTGTCGTCGCCGGCCACTCGCCGTGCGCGCGCGGCAGCCGAAGACAAGCCGGCGGCCAACCGGCGCTCCAGCGTGCTCGCGCGCAGCGCGCCGCGTGCGCCGCTGAACGTCACGCACAACTGGCAGGGCTGCGAGTCGATCAGCGGCTGGGAGAGCATCGACCGCGTGCTCGAAGTCGATCAGACGCCGATCGGCAAGACCCCGCGTTCGTGCCCGGCCACCTACATCGGCGTGTGGGACGCGATCCGCAAGCTGTTCGCGGGCACGCTGGAAGCGCGCGCGCGCGGCTATACCGCGTCGCGCTTCTCGTTCAATACCGGCGACGGGCGTTGCCCGGCCTGCGAAGGCCAGGGCGTGCGCACGATCGGCATGAGCTTCCTGCCCGACGTGAAGGTGCCGTGCGATGTCTGTCACGGCCAGCGCTTCAATCCGGAGACGCTCGCGGTTACGTGGCGCGGCAAGAACATCGGCGACGTGCTGACGATGGAAATCGACGAAGCGGTCGAGTTCTTCGCGTCGATCACCAACATCGGTCATCCGTTGCAATTGATGAAGGACGTCGGGCTCGGCTATCTGACGCTCGGCCAGCCGTCGCCGACGCTGTCGGGCGGCGAGGCGCAGCGGATCAAGCTGGTCACCGAGCTGAGCAAGGTGCGCGACGACATCACGCGACGCGGCCAGAAACCGCCGCACACGCTGTACGTGCTCGACGAACCGACGGTCGGCCTGCATATGGCCGACGTCGCGAAGCTGATCCGCGTGCTGCATCGGTTGGCCGACGGCGGTCATAGCGTGATCGTGATCGAGCACGATCTGGATGTGATCGCCGAGGCGGACTGGGTAATCGACCTCGGGCCGGAAGGCGGTGTGGGCGGCGGCACGATCGTCGCGGCGACCGATCCCGACAGCCTGTCGCGGGTCGCCGCGAGCCATACCGGCGCCGCGTTGCGGCCGGTGCTGGCGCGCACGGCCAACGTGGAGTCGCTGGCGGGGGAAGGGACCCACGGTTGAGTTGAGTCGCCAGGAGGCTGAAGCACTGCCGCGGCCTCCGTAGGCGTTCTATCGGGCCGCTGTTGCAACCGCGTGGGTTGCAACAGCGGCCCGAAATTTTGCGTGTCGTTTTAGCGTCTCGTGCAGGCCGGATTGCTGCACTGCATTCAAGCCTGCTTGCGCGCAAAACGCGCCGCGCGCGCCGCGCGTTTTAAATCGTACGAAAAGGCCGTCCATGTTTCATAAATGAAACGTTTTTCGTCACCCGCTAAATCAGCATTTTGATATTAATTTGCAGTAGCCGTTAATCAGGTCGAAATGACCGGATGATGAAGCCGATAAATTCCTGCTTTGCGAATAAAGGGCGGAATGACTCGCATTATTTGCGGTTTTCGGTTTTTCACGTTTGAAACGTTTTTTGAAGCCCAACCGAAACACCGCGGTATCGGCGAATCACGCGCGCTTCGCATTATCGGCAAGTGGCATGAATCCGGCAAGCGCGTGCTGAATCAACGCGCCAATCCACAGCGGGCGCCGCTTGCGCCGGGCTCCGCGGGTTGCGTGGCGGGGCGCAACCGTCTGCTCATATCAAACGCTCAATTACGGTTTTCGTCAGACCTTGTCCTTTCAATAATTCTGCTTTTCAAATTTACTAACGCGGGCGCATCCGCTAACATCACGCTTAATCCTTTAAGCGGCGTTCGCCGCGGCTTCTGCCGAAATTAATTCATTCTTTAGTTCCGCCTGGCTATAGGGCCATCGGGGTCCGCAACGTATGTACGTTTGGGGAAAGATCATGCCGCAAATGCACCTTGATACAGCGAGAATTACGTGGCTTCATTCACCGGCCCCCAATGTCCGTGCTGCGGCGCGGCGAATCGGCATTCTGCTGTTCGACGGCTTCTGGCTGCTGGGGCCGGGCACCGTGGTCGAGATGTTCCAGAGCGCCAATGAACTCGCGGGCACCCGCGCCGGCGAGGATCCCCCTTACGAAGTGCAGTTTCTGTCGATGGACGGCGGCAATGTCGCGAGTTCGTCGTCGGCGCGCATCTGGACCGAACGGATCGATCCGCGTTTCGGCGCCGGCTTCGACGTGCTGTTCATCGCCGGCGGCTATGGCGCTAACGCGGCCGCGCGCGACGAACGTCTGCTCGGCTGGCTGCGCTCGGTGCAGGCGCGCACCCGCGCGATCGAAGCGATCGGCGAGGGCCGCAGCGTGCTCGAAGCGGCCGGTCCGACCGAGCACGACGGCATGCTGACGCGCTATCCGGTCGGCGCCGCCGCCAGCCCGGACGGCGCGTTCGGCGCGGCCACCGACCGCAACGACTGCGCGCGCAGCGCGCTGATGTTCATCAAGCGCGATCTCGGCGCGGAGCTCGCGCGCAGCGTCGCCGATCGCGTGATGCCCGGCATGGCGGCGACGTGGGTGCCGCTGCCGGCCGAGGGCGGCACGCTCAGTGTCGCCGAGAAAATCCGCGCGGCCGCGCGCTGGATGGAGGCGAACTGCGACCGGCCGGTTTCGGTCGCCGACGCCGCGCAGGTCGCGGCGATGAGCGAGCGCAATTTCCTGCGCCGCTTCAAGCACGAGATGCAGGTCACGCCGTCGGACTACCTGCTGCAGGTGCGGCTGCGCATCGCGTGTAACTTCCTCACCGAGACCGAATTGCCGGTCGACAAGATCGCCCGCCGCAGCGGTACCGGCAACGGCGATCGTCTTGCGAAAATCTTCCGCAAGCGCATGGCCCTGTCGCCAACCGAATATCGTGCCCGTAGCCGGGCGGCCAGCGAGGCGTAGCATGAGCGCATAGCGTCATGCGAACGGGCGCTTGCGTCCGTACGCTTCGTTATCTGATGCGGTCGCGTTCGCGCCGGGATGCGCTTCGTTGCGAAGCGCGGCGCGTGAGCGGCCGTCACGCTGGCCAGCCTTTTTGCGAGTACAGGCGATGGGCAACAGGGTCATTGCGACGGCATTGCCGGAGGTCAAACTCGTCGAGCCGGAAGTGTTCGCCGACGAATACGGCTTCTGCTACGAGAGTTTCAGCGCGGACGAATTCGCCGACGAGGTCGCGGCGGGTTTCAACTTCGTCCAGGATCGACATCAACGCGCGGTGCGCGGCGTGCTGCGCGGACTGCACTACCAGGTGCAGCGTCCGCAGGGGCGGCTTTTGCGCGTGGTGCGCGGCGAGGTGTTCGATGTCGCGGTCGACGTGCGGCTGAATTCGCCGCACTTCGGCAAATGGTGCGGCGAGTTTCTGAGCGACGCGAACCAGCGGCAGATCTGGATGCCGCCCGGTTTCGCGCATGGCTTCGTGGTGTTGTCGGAGGTCGCGGAGGTGGTCTGGAAAACCACCGAGTACTGGTTTCCCGAACTCGAGCGCTGCCTGCTGTGGTCCGATCCCGACATCGGCATCGAGTGGCCGATCGACTACGAGCCGATTCTCGGCAGCAAGGACGCGGCGGGGCGGCGGCTGTACGAGGCGGAGAACATCGCGTGACGGATTGCGCGGGAGTTGCGCGGGAGTTGGGCAGGATTACGCGCCGCCCGAACGCGATGCCTGGGATCACGAAGTATCGCCGCCGGCCGCGAGCCCATCAAAACGATGCCGCCGATCACCTATGCGTCCTCGACGGAAACCGTGAGGGCGCATACGTGACCGGCGGCATGTACGTACAAGAAAGCTACCCGGCGCGGCAACTATTGCAAGACGGTGCGGCAACTATTGCAACGGGCCGGGCGTCGCTTCACGAAAACGCTGTCTGCAACCGTCAGCGTCGAATCACCCCCATCAGCAAGGTGACGAGGAAGATCACCAGGAAGATGAAGAACAGGATCTTGGCGATTTCGGTCGCGCCCGCGGCGATGCCGCCAAAGCCGAACACCGCGGCGATGATGGCGATGATGAAGAAAATCACAGCGTATCGAAGCATGGTGCCTCCACCGATGGATTGTTGAAATGACGTTGGAACGGCGACCCGTGGCGGACGTCGGCGTCTGTCACGGTGAGGTGCCGGTGCAGCGAACTCACGCAATAGGTGTGCCCGGCATCCCGCACCGTTTCGTCATCACAATCGGCGCGTGGCGGCTATGCCGCCGCTACTTCGCGAGCGCGGCGCCGACCCGCTTGCGCCAGCTGGCCGTGGACATCAGGCTCTGCGCATCCCAGCTCGACGCGGCATCCAGTTCGTTCTCCAGTTGCGCCTCGTTGAACTGCCACACGATCACCTTCGGTTTGTGCTGCGCGAACGCCGGCGTCTCGACGTAATCGACGAAGGTCTTCCACGGGCCGACGTTGCCCGGATTCCAGGTGAGGCCCACCGGCTGGCCGAGCGCGTTGGAGAGCTTTTGCGTATAGCCGAGGTAGGGCTGCACGAAGCTGTTGCCGATCACCTGCACCTGCGGGGCCGCGCTGTCGAGCAGAGCGCCGCCGGCGTCCTGCTGGCCGCCCTGGCCGCTCTGGCCGCTCTGGTCGTCGGGCTGTTTGCGCACGGTATAGATGTCGCGGCCGATGCGTTTGCGGTCCTCGGGCGCCATGAAGTTCATCGCGAGATCGCCGTAGCGGCGCTCGTTGGTCCAGTCGCCGAGCGTCGCGCCCGGGCCGTTGGCCGGCAGCGGAAAGCGCGCCTGAATCAGTTGCGCGGTCGCGTCCGCCGACGCCTCCGCCGCCCACGCGCTCCAGTGATAGTCGGCGCGATAGAACGCGCTCTGCTGGTCGTGCTCGACCGAGCGCAGCACCGGGCGGTCGTCGAAGGTGCTGACGCCGGCCGCCTTGAGCATGCCGAGGATGTCGTCGTAGCGCGACTTCACCGGCGGCGCGATCGCGACGCCGGCGGGCAGCCGCTGCGGATAGAACAGCGCCTTCGCGGGCACCACCATCAGCACGAGGCCGATATGCCGCGCCGCCAGCTCGGTCGCGGTCTGCTCGATGGTCTTGAGGTTGGCGTCGAGCGTCGCGCGGTTGACCGCGTCGGTGTGTTCCCAGCCGGGGAACAGCCAGCCGTCCTGGCCTTCGATTACCGACGGCGCCGCGCTCGCGTGCGCGGCCGCGCCGAGCACGGTCGCCTGCAACAGAATACGCACGAGGGCGCGCGCTTTGGTCATGGCCGGAAAGCGGATTCGTTTCATTGGACGTCTCATCGCGAAGTGGGTCATTGCGTCAGGAAGGCGCGTTCGTTGTCGGTAAGGGGTTGATAGAGCGAGCGCAGCGGCCACTCCCAGATCAGCAGCCGGATGCCGTCGAGCCGCTCGGGATGATGCTGGAGCAGATCGAGCACGCTGCCGTCGAAGCCGCTGCCGAGCTGGCTTTGCTGCGCGATCTCCTGCTTCAGATCGAGCTGCAGGTAATCGATGAAGCCCGAGTTGAGCGAATACGACGAACCGGCCAGCATCACCGCCGGTCCCGCGACCGCGTCGAGCAGACCGCCGTCGTGGGTGATGTCGAGGGTTTCGTCGTGATCCACGTCGGCGGGCGGCGCGAACGGCGGCGCGTTGCGCTCCAGCGCCGCGAGCCGCATCAGATCGCCGATGCGCGGATGGCTTTGCGTGCCCACCTGCAAGCGCATCGCGGTCTCGCCGGCGGGCGCGAGCGGCTGCGCGAGCGCGGCCACCCGCGCGGCCGCGAACTTCGCGCCGGCGCGGTTCCAGTGGCTGTCGGTGCGCCAGTAGCCGGGCGCGCTCCAGCCGCTATGCAGATCGACCTGCGGCAGCGCGAGCGCGGCGCTCGCGCGTCGCCACGCGTCGCGGCGGCCGCGCGCCTGCGGCGACACGGCGAGCCCGCACAGTTCGCCCGCGGCCTGCTCGACCTTGTCGGGCACCGGCACCGCGAGCACGTGCACATGGCGCTTGCCGAGCGTGTCCACGAGCTTGCGCGCGAGCGCGACGCGTTCGCGCAAGTTGCGCTCGCCGGCCGGCGTCTCGACGGTTTCGTCGGCGAGAAAAAGCCAGCCGCGGCAACCGCTGCGCACCTGCGGATCGGGGTCGCCGGTGACCGCGTACAGCAGGCCGTTGAGCACGCGGCTCATCGCGCGGGGCGGCGGCATCGCCGCGGCCACGCGCGCGTCGAACGCCCGCGTCACGCCGCCGTCGAGCCACGCGGATGCGCCGGACACCCCGGACACCCCGGACACCCCGGACACCCCGGACACCCCGGACGCGCCGGGCGCTGATACCGGCGGCGTGCCGGACTGCGCGACGAGGCGCCAGCCCAGCAGCGCCGCGCCGGCCGCGACGACCAGCATGAAGGCGAGCGTGTTCAGCTTGCGGATCATGATCAGAACTGGAAGTAGAGAAACGGCACCACGGTGCGGCCTTGCAGCACCCACAGCGCGATCAGCCACAACGGCACGCCGCCGAGCTGGTGCAGGCGCGCGCAGCGCGAGCGCAGGCCCGGCGCGCGCGCGAGCAGCGCGGGCAGATAGACGAGCGCGACGCCCAGCAGCAGGCACACGATCTGGTTGGGCCGCAGCGACGCGGCGAACGCGCTGGAGAGCGCCCAGCCGTGGCGGCCGCCGAGCGCGCCGGCCAGGGTCGCGACCTCGCCCCAGCTTTGCGCGCGAAACAGCAGCCAGCCCAGCATCACGAAGCCCAGCGTGGCCGCGTGCGCGAGCGCGACCGGCAACGCGCGGCTACTGCGCGCTCGCCACAGACGCTCGAGCGCGAGGCCGCCGCCGTGCCACAAGCCCCACACCATGAAGGTCCAGCTGGCGCCGTGCCACAGTCCGCCCAGCGCCATCGTTACCAGCAGGTTCGCGCAGCCGCGCGCGAGACCGCCGCGGTTGCCGCCGAGCGGAATGTACAGATAGTCGCGCAGCCAGCTCGACAGGCTGATGTGCCAGCGCCGCCAGAACTCGGACAGCGACGCGCTCAGATAGGGCGCGTCGAAGTTCTCCGGAAACTTCAGGCCGACCAGCAGCCCCAGGCCGATCGCCATGCTGCTGTACGCGCGGAAATCGAAGTACAGCTGCAGCGTGTACGCGAGCACGGTGAGCGCGGCGTCGGCGGCGCTCGGCGCGGCGAGCTGGTAGCCGGTGGCGACCAGCGGCGCGAGCGTGTCGGCGAGCAGGATCTTCTGCGTGAAGCCGCTCATGAAGCGCTCGATGCCGGCAACCAGCTCGGCGCGCTGGAACGCGCGCCGGCGCAGCCGCTCGGCGACCCACTCGTAGCGCACGACCGGCCCCGCGACCAGATGCCCGAACATCGACTGATAGGTCGCGTAGTTCACGAAGCTGGGCTCGGCGGCGACGGTGCCGCGGTACACGTCGACCGAATACGAGATCGCGCCGAACACGAAGAACGACAGACCGATCGGCAGCAGGATCGCGCTCCAGCCCTGCGCGGGCGCGCCGAACCAGACCGCCGTGTCGTGCAGCAGGTTCGCGTACTTGAACCAGACGAGCGCGCCCAGCGGCCACGCGATCGCGGCGAGCAGCGCGCCGCGCCGCCCGGCGTCGCGGCTGCGTTCGATCCAGTGCGCGCTGCCCCACGACCACAGCGCGATCGACACGATCAGCGGCAGGAAGTCGAGCCGCCACCACGCGTAGAACGCCCAGCTGAACGCGAGGATCGTCAGGTTGCGCGCACGGCTGCCGGTCGCCGCATAGGCGAGCAGGAACAGCGGCAGGAACACGAAGACGAAACTGATGCTGACGAAGACCATCGACGGTGCGCTCGGTGGGGACGGTGGCTTATTGCACGGCGTGGTACGGCGCGGTGCCGTCGAGCTGCGCGACTACGCGCAGCGCGCTGCCCGCGCCGACCAGGAACACGCTCGCGCGGTCGCCCGAGCGCAGCGCCGGCAGCGCGACGGCGGCGGTGCTCGCCGCGCCGCAGCGGCCCGCCACGCGCGCCTGCACCGGATTGATCACGCGTTTGCGGCTGGCGCCGGCCGGCACGTGCGCGAACACCTCGGGGCCGTGGTCGACCGCGAGCGTCGCGTCGCAATCGCGCGTGACGTTGTAGAAGCGCAGTTCGGCCTTCAGGTCGTCGCGGCCGTCGGTGGTGTCGGCGATCAGCTGGGCCGGCGCGCCGTCGTCCAGCACCACGGTGTTGAAGCTGCCCGGTTGAACCTTGAACGGCGGCAACGCGCGGCCGTTCACCTTGATCGCGACGCCCGCCGCGGCATTCACCACGCGGTAGTCGGTGACGATCCGGCGCGCCGGGTCGAGCGTGTCGCGCGCCCCGGCGAACTCGACCTCGGCGCTGTGCGCGGCCGGATTGACGACCCGCACGTAGCTCGAGCCGGCCGGCGGCTGCGGCGCATAGAGCCGGGCGATTTCCTGCGCGCGCGCCGGCGCGCTCACGCCGGCGCAGAGCACACCCGCGCACGCGCAGGCCGCGGCCAGCCAGCCGGCGAAACGCACGGGACGAAAAGCCAGAACAGAAGGGTTGAACATGACTGCGCGACCTCAGAAGTTGAAGACACTGCGAATGAACCAGCCGGTGGCCCGGTCGTCGCCGGCGATCCGTACGCGGTACTGGATCGACACGTCGAGATACGAGCGCGGCGCGTGATAGCGGTCCTCGCGGAACCACGTCCGCAGATTCACGCCGACGCCGACGCCCACCGCCAGCGGGGTGTTGTACGCGTTGTTGTAGTCGGCGCCGAGCACCGCGAGCGGCTCCAGCGTCGTGTGATGGAACCAGGCTTCGGGCAGGCGGAAACTGCGCCCGCCCTGTAGCTCGGAGGTGAAGTAATAGGTGTTCGCGATCGTGTAGTAGCCGGTTTCCGCGTAGACCTGCGCGCTGTTCCAGTTCGCCCGGTCATAGCGCAGATCGGTGCCGACGCCGTTCGAATAGCCGAGCCGCGCGAGCCAGTCGCTCTGCGCTTTCGAGCCGATCGCCTGCTGGCGTTCGAACGCGAGGATCGCGTTCTGGCCGGCCAGCGGCTTCCAGCGCACGCCGAACGCGGACAGCAGACTCGCGAGGCCGGTCGGCGAACTGCCGGTGAAGGTCGCGCCGGTCGCGCGATCGGTGGACGTGCTCGGCGCGCTGTACGGGGTGCCGGTCAGGCGCGCGTACAGGTCGACGTACGCGCCGTCGTGTTCGAGCGCGCGCGGCCGCCAGTACGCCTCGGTGCCGAGCTGCAGGTTGTCGCCCACCAGCGCCGACTGGTTTTGCCCGGTCTGCATGTTGTTGCTGCCGCGATAGCTGAGCGACACGTATGCGCCGAACTGGCGCTCCAGTTCGTCGACCGAGCGGCGCATGTCGTAGCGCTGCTGCTCGGTCGCGTCGAGCTGTCCGGCGTCGGCGGCGTCGATGCCGCGTTCGAAGTAGCGCACCGCGGCGGGTTTGTCGTTCGCGTTGATCGCGCTGAACGCGGCGTCCTGCAGCGCGCGCGGCGGCAGCTTGCCGGCGGCGTCGATCTGCTGGAACGCGTCGAGCGCGAGCGCCGGCGCGCCCGAGGTCGCGGCGAGATAGGCGAATTCGAGGTCGGGCGCCGGCGGGTCCAGATGCGCGCGCGCCTGTTGCGCGGCGCTGTGCTCGCCGTTGGCGTCGAGCGCCTGGGCCAGCACGCGCCGGTAGCGCTGCTCGTTCGGTTTCGAGGCCGCCAGCACGCGCGCCAGCGCGAGCGCGGCGGCGCGCTCGTGCTGGCCGAGCGCGCGGTAGATCGCGGCGATCATCGCGTTCGATGCGCTCGGCGCGGGCTGCGCGTTGCAGACCGTGCCGTACGGCGTGACCCGGCAGTCGAGGAACGGCGCGAGCAGCGGCGGCTGGCCGCCGTGCTCACGGTGATACGCGATCAGCGCGCGGCGCCAGTTCGCTTCGCCGTCGCGCGCGGGCAGCTTGCCGAGCAGCGCGTCGGCATCCTGCCAGGCGCGTGCGGCCATGTACGCATCGGCGACGTACAGGCGCAGCTCGCGCAGGTCGTCGTCGCCGAGCGTGTCGTTGCCGAGCGCGCGCGCGTAGTCGGCGCGCGCGAGTTCGCGGCGGCCTTGCTGCTGGCGCAGATAGCCGCGCAGCAGCACCGGCACCGCGTCCTCGTCGTCGACCCTGATCGCGTCGCCGGCCGCTTGCTCCGCGTCGGCGTAGCGCTGCTGGCGGATCAGCACGTTCACCAGCAGCAGGCGGTAGGACATCACGTCGGGGGCGAGCGCGATGGCCTGGGCGATCTGCGCGCGCGCTTCGTCGAGCTGGTCGGCCGCGAGCGCGCGGTACGCGTCGCCGGCCGGTTGCTGCGCCATCTGGCGGCGCATCGCGTCGCGCCGGCCTTCGAGTTCATGGTTCGGGCCGCCCGCATCGAGTGCGCGCTGGAATAGGTCGGCGGCGTCTTGCGGGCGGTTGTCGGCGGCGGCGCGATAGGCTTCGGCGGCAAAGCGTTGTGTGGCTGCCGCGCCGGTGGGGGCGTCGTGCGGTTGCGGTTGCGGGGCCGGTGTTGCGGTTGCGGGTGCCGGTGCCTGCGTGGCGGCATCGTGCTGGGCGGCGGTGCTCCGGGTGGCGGCGTGCTGGGCGACGGCGTCGCCGGTTGCCGCCTGCTGCGCGAGCGCGTCTCCGGTCGTGGCGTGCTGGGCGACCGTGCGCCGGCCGGCGGTATCGCGGGTAGCGGCGTCCCGCGCGGTGTGGCGATTTTGTGCGTTTCCTTCAGTGCCCGACGCGGGATGAACGGCGAGCGGCTGCGCGTGCCGGCGCGACGCGGTTTCCGCTTCGTGCAGCAGCGTGCGCAAGCGCGCGACGTCGGGGCGCAACCGCACCGCCTCGCGTGCGTCGCGTAGCGCGGCGTCGTAGTCGCCGCGCGCGTATTCGTCGTAGGCTCGCTGGGCCACGCGGTACGCGCCGCCGGCGAGCGGCAGCGGCAGATTTTCATCGGCGGCGGCGGGGCTCCACGCGGCGGCTAGCGCGGCGCTCAGCGCGGCATAGGCAAGGCTCGCGCGGCGCCGCGCGAGGCCGCGCGCCGGGCGGCGGTTCATGCTTCGAATCGAAGGGTGTAGCGGGTCATGTTGCAGGCCGCTCGAGGTTGCGGCGATCACTTGAGCAGGTCTTCCACGAGTGCCGGGGGAACGTAATGGGGGCCGTCGAACAGATAGGTCCGGTAGCCGCGATAGGCGTCGAGTTGCGGTTTGAGTTCGGCGGCGGTGGCCGCGCGGAATTGGCCGCCGGTGCCGGGCCGGAACGCTTCGGCGATGATCCGCACGCGCGCCGCGCCGAGCCGCGCGGCCAGCGCGTCGGCATACTCGCGCGCTACCCGCGGCTCGCGCGTGTAGAGGCCCACGCCGTCCTGGAACAGCACGCCGACGTCGCGCGGCAGCCAGCCGTCGAGCCACTCGGCGAGCGCGGCGCCGCCGATATTCGACTGGTCGTACACGCTGATCCACAACGGGCGCGGCAGGCGCGCGAGCAGCGGGGCGAGGGCGGCGGCGTCGTGCCACGTCGGATCGACCTCGACCGGGAAATACCAGCCGTCGATCCGCACCGGCGGCGGCGCGGCGGCCACCCGCAACGACTGCTCGACCAGTTGTTCGAGATCCTTGCGCGCGGCCGCTTCGTCGTAGCGGCCAGCGAGGCCGACGAGCGCGTGGCGCGCCCACGGCTCCTGCGCGATGCGCGCCCAGTCGGGCAGTTGCGCGGCAGCCGGCAAGCCGGTGCCGCTCACGTAGGCGACGCCGTCCACCACCGTCCACTGCACCAGCAGATCGGTTGCGCCCAGGCGCGCCCAGTCGCCGCGCGGGTGCAGATGCGCGTTGTCGAGCTGCCACGCGATGCCGTCCACGAGCGGCGGCTGCTGGCAGCCGGCCAGCAGGCTCAGCGCGAGGACGGCGCAAGCGCGGCGGAACGTGCGGGAGTAAGCGTGGGAATCGGCGTGGGAATCGGCGTGGGAATCGGCGTGGGAATCGGCGTGGGAATCGGCGCGGGAGTTGGCGCGGGAATCGGCGCGGGAATCGGCGCGAGAACCGGCGCGAGAACCGGCGCAGGAACCGGCGTGGGAACCGGCGCGAGAACCGGCGCGAGAACCGGCGCGGGAGCAAACGCGGCGGACGGCGCGCAGCCGTTCGCGCAGCGAGGCGAGGGGCGTCGTCATGCGGGTAGTCCGTCGTTGGCGGGCACGGGCTGTGCTTGCGTCGTCGTCGTCGCGGTAGACGCGACAGCCACCGCCGCCGGCTGCGCTTGCGCCCCCACCGGCTGCGCGGGCGCCGTCGCGCGCACCCGCTGCTGCACCTCGATCGCCAGCGCGAGCGCCTCGCGCGTGATCACGCCGCGCGCCATCATGAAGTCGCCGATGCGGCCGTCGCGGTCCGGCCGGTAGTGCGTGAGCGCCGCCTCGAAGCGCTCGCGCGTGACGTGGCCCAATTCGATCAGCAGATCGCCGAGCAGCGGCACGCGCGGCGCGTCCTGTTCGAGCGCGTCGGCGTCGCCGCGCAACACGCGCAGGCCGGCGGCGATCTCGCTCTCGCGCAGGATCTGCTGCGCGAGCGGCTGGCCGAGCGCGGCCTCGATCTGCGCGCGCGCTTCGTCGCCGAGCGGGCTGGCGGCGAGCACGATCGCGCGGCCACGCTCGTCCTCGCCCTGCACCAGCACCCGGTGGCGGATCGCCAGCGCGGCCGGCAGGCGCTCGCGGTCGGCGCGCAGACGCGCCGGGTCGAGCCGCGCGCGCGGCAGGCCGGTCTGGAACGCGATCGCCTCGGCGAGCGTTTCCTCGTCGAGCCAGCCCTTGGCCATCAGCACGCGACCGAGCGGCGCTTCGTGCGCGTGATCATCCTCCAGCGCGAGCGCGAGCTGCCTATCGTCGATCACCTGCCACGCGAGCAGCAGTTCGCCGAGCCGCTGACGACGGTCGGCGGGCAGGCCGTCGGCGGACGGGAAGTCGTGCATCGTCTTGTCCCACGCGAGGCGCTTGCCGGTCGCGAGATGCGCGAGATACATCCGCCACGCGCGCCCGACCGCGAGAAAGTTGACGAAGTTGCCGACGATCATCCGCGGCACCGCCATCAGACCGTGCTCCCAGCCGTAGAGCCGCTTCACGAAATGAACCCGCTGCACCACCCGCAGCGCGAGCGCGACGACGTTGAGCCACAGCACGAGATGCATCCACGTGGCGTCGATGAACGGCGACGGCGGCAACTCCGGTCCGTAGCCGAGCGCGGCCACGATCATGAAAAGCAGGAACTGCAGCAGCACCGCATACGCGGCCATCCCGACGAACGCGGTGACGATGCCCTTGCGGTCGCGAAACAGCAGGTAGCGGTTCGCGAGCGAGCCGTTCCAGCCGTTCTGCGCCCAGCCTTGCAGGCCGATGCCGAGAGTCCAGCGCGCGCGCTGCCGGTACGCGGTGCGCAGCGTGTCGGGGAACAGCTCACGCACGCACAGCGGCATCGTCACGATCACGTCGCGCGGTTTGCCGAAGCCGAACCAGCTCGCGCGGCGGCTGCGGAACTGCACCGGAAAGCGCGCGAAAATCGACTGCATGCCGAGCTTCGAGAGCCGCGCGCCGACGTCGTAGTCTTCGGTCAGGCTGTCGGTGTTGAACGGCTGGTTGGCGGTGCTTTCGCACAGCGCGAGCAGCGCGCGGCGCGAGAAGCAGGTGCCCACGCCGGCCGACGGCACCGCGCCCACCAGGCTTTCGCGCACGACCAGATCCTTCGCGTGCCATTCGGCGAACTCGTCCATGTAGGTGCCGGCCACGAGTTCGTACCAGTTGCGCTCCAGCGAGCACACCGGCAGCTGGATCATGTCCTTGCGCGGCAGCAGATAGTTGAAGAAGCGCAATTCCAGCGAATGCAGCACGTCCTCGCTGTCGTGCAGAACCACGCCGGCGAACTCCACGCCGCTCTCGCGCTCGTGCGCGAAGATCGCCTGGATCACCCAGTTCAGGCAGTCGGCCTTGCAGGTCGGGCCGTCGTGCGGCACTTCCACGCGGCGCAACTGGCGATAGCGGCGGCGCATCCGCTCGACTTCCTCGATGGTCTTCGCATCGTTCACGTAGGTGCCGACGAAGATCATGTAGTTGCGATAGTCGAGCACCTTCACCGCGTCCTCGACCATCGCCGCGATCACGTCGTATTCGAGCCACGCGGGCACCATGATCGCGAGCGGCTGCTCGTCGCGCATATGCAACTGCTCGACCGTGAGCGGCCGGTAGGTGCGCTTCACGGTCAGCGCGCGCCACGTCTCGCGCACCCAGTACCAGCCGTCGATGAACAGATCGTCGAGGCTGGAGAGCAGGATCGCCACCGCGATCGCGCCCGCCGCGTATTGCAGCGACTGGAAGTATTGCGCGGCGAAGTAGCGCGCCAGCAGGCTCACTCGGGCGTCCCCTGGCTGCGCCGTTGCTTGCGGCGGCGGGTTACGGTCGCCAGCAGCAACAGCAGCGCGAACGCGCCGACGAGCGCCGTCGGCACCGCCCACGTCCACCATTGCCGGCGCCACGGTGCGCGCTCGTCGTCGTCGGTGTCGAGGGCTCCGTCGGCGCGGCGGGTGTCCAGCGTCTTGAGCACGCCGTCGCCGCTCACCACCGCGACGTTGCCGTGCTGCAGCTGCAGGCTCGCGGGCAACACCGGCTCGTGCTCGCCGAGGCTGCGCCAGACGATGCCGCTCGCGCGATCCGCGCGCACCACGTCGAACACGCTGACGCCAGCGAGCTTCGCGACGCCGCTGGCCGCGTACAGCGCGCGGCCTTGCGGGTCGGCGATCGTCAGGCCGTCGCCTTGCACGCGCACGGCCGGGTCCGGGCGTTCGACGGCCACGCCGAGCGCGAGGAACGGCTCGGCGGGCGCGATCCGTTCGCCGTCGGCGGCGACGCGCAGCACGGCCCGCTGCGGCGCGATGCCGACCGCGTTGGCCAGATGCGCGACGCGCGCGAGCGTGTCGGTCGAGCGCGCCGGATACGCGGCGGGCACGTAGACCGCGGAGCCCGACGCGTAGCGGCCGACCATGCCGGTGAAGGTATCGCCCGCATCGGCCTTGGCGAGGGTCAGGTGGCTGCCCGGCAGGACCGCGACCGGATAGCCTTCGGCGCGCGCGCAGCCGCCGTCGCTTTGCCGCTGGAACGCGACCCGCAGCGTGTTGCTGGCCGCCAGCAGATAGCGCGGAATATGGGCGCTGACGCGCTCGTTGCGGCCGCGCGCGTTCAGCAGTTGCGCGCCGATCAGCGCGTCGTTGAAGTAGATCGACGCGACCACGCCGCTGCCGTGCGAGTTCGGCGCGGCGGCGAGTTCGAGCACCACGTCGTCGGGCAAACGGCCCGCGCCGGCCGCCGCGGCGAGGTCGAACCGGGTCTGCCACTGCGCTTCGCGCAGCACGCTGAGGGTGCCCGGTTCGCCGCCGAGCGCGGCCAGCGAGACCTGTTCGACGTCGTGACGCGCGTTGCCGTCGAGCTCGTGCACGACCAGCTGGTTCGATACGTTCACCGCGCGCCACATCTGCGCGAGCGCGGCGATGCCCTGGGTGTCGCCCGCCACGATCGCCGCCTGGCCGCCGATATGCACGAGCCGCAATTCGCCCGCGGCGAGCGGCGCGACCAGCGGCGCGGCGACCTGCGCGCGCCACGCGGCGAATGCGTCGCGCGCGTCCGGCGACGCGTTCGCGGCTTGCGCGGCGAGCGCGTCGAGCGCGCCATTGAGCGACGCGCGCAGCGTGTCGTCCATCAGGATCAGGTCGAGCGGCAATGCGCCGCGCGGCGCGATGACCAGCAACGCGGCCAGCTCGGCCGGGTTGGCGACGCGATGCGGGCCGCCCGCGGCCAACGCCGCGAACGCGGGCAGCGTCTGCAACGCGGCCGGCACGGCGGGCGCGCCGAGTTCGACGGTGTCGCCGGGCGCGGGCCACGCGCGCACTTGCGGCTCGCGGCCGTCGCGCTGCAGCAGCGCGAGTTCGCGCCAGCCGGCGTCGTAGTGCGCGGTGTCCAGATGCGCCGACGAAATCAGCAGCGTGGGCGCGAGCGGCAGCGCGCTCCACGCGGTGCGCAGATCCTTGATGTCGCGGGTGTCGTAGCGATACGACAGCGACGTCAGCGGCGCGACGCGCAGCACGTTGCCGATCGCGGTCTGGTCCGAGCACACCGTATCGGCGACGACCGAACTCCAGTCGAGGCCGATCCGCACATAGCCGCTCGGGCGCGCGTCGCCGCCGACGCCGACCGCCAGCGCCGCGTCGCCTTGCGGCTGCGTGAGCGCGCGGGCGAGCGCGGGGGTGCCGTCGATCGACACCAGCAGCGTGGTGCGGCCGCCGTCGGCGCGCAGGTAGCTGCTGTCGAGCTGCAGTTCGCCGTCCGCGATCGGTACGCCGGCCGGCACCGGGAAGTAGAACTCGCGGCGGCTGGCGGGGGCGTCGAGCGTGGTCGTGCCGCTGATGCCGAGCCCGTTCAGCGCGATCGTGCGCCGGACCGTGGGGTTGGCGGCTTCGGCGAGGGCTTTTGCGAATGGGTTGGTGTTTGGGGCGGCAGCGGCTGGTGCTGGTGCTGTTGCTGGCGCTGCTGGTGCCGCGGCGGCAGAGGTTGCGGCGGCAGACGGCGCACTCGACGCACTCGACACCGCCGTGGCGGGCGCCGGGCCGTGGACCGTCGGCGTGGGATTCGGCGCGGCGGCCACGCCGATCGCATTGCAGGCGGCCAGCGCGAGCGCCATCAGCGATGCGCGATGCATGCCGCGGCGGCGCGCCTGGGCGCGGCCGGCTCGGGAGACGGGGAGTGAAGTCACGATCGTCGCGAAGTGGAAATAGGCAGGAGAAAGGGACGCGTGGGGCCAGCCGGTTCGAGGTGCTGGCTTACGGGGGCGCCGGAGCGGCGGCGCCGCGCGCGGCTGCGGCGCAGCGGTCGCGTTCGCCGAGTTCGCTTTTGCGTTCGTTGCGTTCGCCGGGTGCGGTCGGTTCACCGCGTTCGCCGCGCTCACCGTGTCCACGGTCCTCGCTCGCGCCGCCGAACTCATCGAACCGGCGTCCCGCCAGACAGGCGACGATGCGCGCCGACGCCCGGCCGTCGCCATACGGATTGACGCGCCGCGCGAACTCGCCGTAAGCGAGCGGATCGCGCAGCAGCGCGCGCACCTCGCGCACGATCGACTCGCGCGCGGTGCCGACCAGACGCACCGTGCCGGCCGCGACCGCTTCGGGCCGCTCGGTCACCTCGCGCATCACCAGCACGGGCTTGCCGAGCGCGGGGGCTTCTTCCTGCACGCCGCCCGAGTCGGTGAGGATCAGCGTCGCGCGCCGCATCAGCCAGACGAAGCCGACATAGTCGAGCGGTTCGATCAGATGCACGTTGCGCATGTTGCCGAGCGTCGCCTGCACGGGGCCGCGCACGTTCGGATTCAGGTGGACCGGATAGACGATTTGCACGTCGTCGCCGGCGGCCAGTTCGGCCAGCGCCGCGCAGATATTCGCGAAGCCGGGGCCGAAGCTTTCGCGGCGATGGCCGGTCACGAGCAGCAGCGGCCGCGTGCCGTCGATGAAACTCATGCGCGCTTCGAGCGCGGCGCGCAGCGACGCATCCGCGTCGAGCCGGGCGAGGGTTTCATGCAGCGCGTCGATTACCGTGTTGCCGGTGACGATCACGCGCCCGGCCAGTGCTTCGCGCGCGAGATTGGCCTTCGAACTGGCGGTCGGCGCGAACAGCAGGTCGCTCGCGACGTCGACCACGCGCCGGTTCATTTCTTCGGGCCAGGGCTGTTGCAAATTGCCGGTGCGCAGGCCCGCCTCGATGTGGCCGACCGGAATGCGTCGATGGAACGCGGCGAGCGCGGCCATGCTGGCGGTGGTGGTGTCGCCGTGCACCAGCACGCGGTCCGGCTGCGCGCGTTCGAACACTTCGTCGAGCGATGCGAACAGCCGCGAGGCCAGCGCGTTGAGCGTCTGGTTCGCGGTCATCAGCGCGAGATCGTAGTGCGGCGTGATGCGAAAAAATTCCAGCACTTGCGCGAGCATCGAGCCGTGTTGCCCGGTCACGCAAACGAGCGATTCGATTTCCCGGTCTGCTTCCAGCTGCTTGACGAGCGGCGCCATCTTGATGGCTTCCGGCCTCGTGCCGAACACCGACATGATTCGTACAGGCATTGTTGCAATGGTCTTTTTTATTGCCGCATGCCGCCGGGCCGGCGTTCCCGGCGAATGGCATACGAACGCGGCCGCGCCGGGCGTGAGCCCGCGGCCTGGTTGGCATTATCTGGATCCCGCGGATTGCGGGTGGTCTTCGTTGCCGGCCCCCGTCGCCAGCTGGTCGGCGCGGATTCTAACCGGCCTCGATCGATCGGACATGCAGGTCGATGAGGGGAATTCTCTCCGTAAAACAATTGAAAAAGCGGAATCTGCTCGCCATTCCTGTTCGACCTCGGCAAATCCATCCGGTCAATCGTTTGGCATTCGGCGCCGGTGGCTGAATCGTCGCGGCGGCTTGGGGCGGTTTTGCCCGCTTGCTCCGGTTGCCCCGGTTGCTGTCACGGCACGACGGCGTGCGACGCGGCGGAGGTTCGAGCGGCGGCGATTGCCTTCGCGCGTTAGCCGGCGCGGTCCACCGCAGCCATGCTGGCATTGTCGGCCGGACCTGCTCATGGCTAGGCGCGGAATAGCGCGATTAATTGGCTTTTAATCGGCGGTCGGCGGGGAGTATTTCTCTTAAGAGAAACGTCCGGGAGGGGGCGGCTTTGCTGTTGCGAGATAGCGTCGGAGCTTTGCCGCCGCCGGCGCTGGCCGGCGGTTCGGACGATGAAATCCGGCGGAGCGGCAGAGCAGCAGAGCGGCAGACCGGCGAACGGGGCGGGGGTAGCGGCCGTCGCTGGCGCGGCGGCCCGTGGAGGATCATGCTGGCGCGGGTGGCCAGAGCGGCGGGTTGGAGGAAACCGGTGACGCTCGCTCAGCGCAACTGCGTGACCGCGAGCAGCAACACCATGCTGCCGATCGCGCCATCCAGCACGCGCCACGCGGTCGCGCGGCGAAACAGCGGCGCGAGCAGGCGCGCGCCATAGCCGAGACCGACGAACCACACCGCGCTGACCGCCATCGCGCCGAGCGCGAACGCGACCCGCGCACCTTCCGGTTCTCTCGCGCCGGCCGTGCCGATCAGAAGAAACGTATCCAGATACACGTGCGGATTGAGCCATGTGAATGCGAGCGTCATCAGCACGATCGGCAGCGCGCGCTGCACCGGCGGCGCTGCATGGGCCGCACCGTTAGTCACACCGTTAGCTACACCGTTATCCGGCCCATTGACCGAACCCTCGACAGCAGCAGCCGTACCGCCATCGAGCACCGCATGCCCCGGCCGCACCGCGCGGCGCAGCGCATTGATCCCGAACCATGCGAGATACGCGAGCCCGACATAGAGCATCGCGTGCACGAAGCGCGGGAAGCGCTCCATCAGCACCGCGGCGCCGCCGACGCCCGCGCCGATCAGAATGAAATCCGACAACGTGCACAGCAGCACGATCTTGCCGACGTGCGAGCGCATGATCCCCTGGCGCAGCACGAATGCGTTCTGCGCGCCGATCGTCACGATCAGCGACGCGCACAGCGCCGCGCCGTGGGAAAACGACAACCAGTTCATAGAAGGTCCCGAAAACGGAAGAGGCAATGGACGAAGCGAAACATTGGCGCTAGTCTGCGGGCTGGCCTCTCATAAGAGAAGCTAATTTACTTAATGCCGATTAAGGAACGCTAATGTTGGATTACGCGTTGCTCGACGCGCTGGCCGCCGTGGTCCGCCACGGCTCGTTCGACCGCGCGGCGAGCGAACTCAATATCACGCCGTCCGCGGTGTCGCAGCGGGTCAAGCTGCTGGAGGAGCGGGTCGGCAGCGTGCTGGTCAAGCGCGGCCAGCCGTGCGTCGCGACGCCGTCGGGCGCGCTGCTGTGCCGTCATACCGAGCGCGTGCAACTGCTGGAGGCGGAGCTGAACGGCCGCCTGCCGGCATTGCCAGGCGCGCTGGTCGAGCAGTGGCCGGCGCTGCGGGTGGCGGTCAACGACGACAGCGTCGGCACGTGGTTCATCGATGCGGTCGCGCCGTTCTGCGTCGAGCGCGAGATGCTGCTGGATCTGGTGATCGACGATCAGGACCACACCGCGCAGCGGATTCGCGACGGCAGCGTGCAAGGCGCGATCACCACCCAGGCCGAACCGGTGCAGGGCTGCCGTTCGATGCGGCTCGGCCGGATGCGTTATCTGGCGGTGTGCTCGCCGGCGTTTCGCGACCGTTATTTCGCGGCTGGCGTTACGCGCGAGAGCCTGCGCCGCACGCCGTGCGTCGATTTCAATCCGAAGGATCAGCTGCAACGGCGCTTCATGCGACGTATCACGCGCGCGGAACTGGAGCCGCCGCTGCACTGGATTCCGCATGTGGGCGGCTTTCTGCGCGCGTGCGTGACGGGGCTCGGCTGGGGGATGTGTCCGGAGCGGATGATCGCTGCGCAACTGGCGAGCGGCGAGCTGGTCGAGATCGCGCCGGGCAAGCATATCGACGTTGATCTGTACTGGCAGAGCTGGCGCTTGTCGATCGGCTGGCTCGACGATTTCAGCGCGATGCTCAGGAAGCGGGCGGGGGAGTTTCTGGATTGATTCGATGCGAGGCGGCCGTAAAAGCCGCTACAACAGCAGTTCGATCGAATGAAAGAGCCGCTTCATCTCCGGCTCCTGTGAGCGCGCGCCGGCATCGATCGTCTCGCGCAGGCAGTCCAGAAAACATTCGGCCGCCGGGCTCGTCGGCGCGCCGCGCCGCGACGTGATGCTGACTAGCGTTTCGTCGACGGTTTCGCGCAGTTGCAGCGCCGCGAGGTTTTCCTTCGCGAGCATCACCTCGACGAGCGGCCACGGAAAGATGCTCAGCATGTCGGTGTGCGCGAGCAAGCCGAGCACGATCGCCAGCGAATGGGCGAGCAGGATCGTGTGCGGCACGCGCATCCCGCGCTGGCGGAACAGGTTGTCGGCGATCGATTCGCGGCTCGCCGGATCGTAGTTCAGCACCCACTCCGCGTCCTGCAGTTCGAGCAGCGTGCGACAGCCGGCCAACGGATGATCGCGCCGCGCGACCACCGCCGAATGGGTCGAAAACAGCGGCACGTTGTGAAACTCCGATTGCGGCGACGCGGGCGGCGGCCGGCCGATCGAGAAGTCGAGACTGCCGTCGCGCAAACGAGGCTGCACGACCGCGAGCAGACCTTCGAAAAATTCCAGCTGCACCTCCGGCATCCGCTCGCGAAAGCGCCGCACCGCGGGCGGCAGGAAGGTCAGCGCGACCCACGGCGTGACGCCGATCGACAGTTTTCCGGCGGCCGCGCCGCGCATCGCCTCGATCTCCGCCTCGGCGCGCTGCAACTGACCGAGCACGAGCCGCGCATGCACGACCAGCGCGCGGCCGAACTCGGTGAACGCGACCCCGCTCGCGCCGCGCACGATCAGCGGTGCATGCAGATCGGCTTCCAGTTCGCGCATCGCCTTGGTCACGGCGGCCGGCGACAGCCCCAGCGAGCGGGCCGCGGCCCGGATACTTCCGGTATCCGCGATCGCCGCCAGGGTATTGAGTTGATGCAGTTTCATCTCATTTGCACGTGGGGAGGGGGCAACCGCTGGTTGCTGGCGGAACGATTCTACGCCTGCCGCTCGAATATCGGCGTGGCTATCCTAGGTTCACCGTTACAGAGGAGACACCCCGTGAACACGATGGTCATTCCCGCCGGCATCGCCGCAGTCGAAGAAGAGATGATCGAGCTGCGCCGCCGCATCCACGCGCATCCCGAACTCGCGTATGAGGAATTCGCGACCGCCGATCTGGTCGCCGAACGCCTGACCGAATGGGGCTACACCGTGCATCGCGGGATGGGCGAGACCGGCGTGGTCGGCCAGTTGAAACTCGGCAACGGCACTCGCCGGCTCGGTCTGCGCGCCGACATGGACGCGCTGCCGATCCACGAAACCACCGGCCTGCCGTACGCGAGCAAGGTGCCCGGCAAGATGCACGCATGCGGCCACGACGGCCACACCGCGATGCTGCTGGGCGCCGCCAAGCACCTCGCGCAGGAGAAAAACTTCGACGGCACGCTGAATCTGATCTTCCAGCCCGCCGAGGAAGGCCTTGCCGGCGCGAAGAAAATGCTCGAAGACGGGCTGTTCGAACAGTTCCCCTGCGATGCGGTGTTCGCGATGCACAACATGCCGGGCCATCCGACCGGAAAGTTCGGATTCCTGCCGGGTTCGTTCATGGCTTCGTCCGATACGGTCGTGATCAAGGTGATCGGGCGCGGCGGTCACGGCGCGGTGCCGCATAAGGCGGTCGATCCGATCGTCGTGTGCGCGCAGATCGTGCTCGCGTTGCAGGCGATCGTCGCGCGCAATATCGCGCCGCTCGATATGGCGATCATCACCGTCGGCGCGATCCACGCGGGCGAAGCGCCGAACGTGATTCCCGAAACCGCCGAGATGCGTCTGTCGGTGCGCGCGCTGCGTCCCGAGGTGCGCGACCATCTGCAGGAACGCATCACCGCGGTCGCGACCGGCCAGGCGGAGATCTTCGGCGCGCGCGCCGAGGTCGATTATCAGCGCCGTTATCCGGTGCTCGTGAACGATGTCGAGATGACCGCGCTCGCGCGCCAGGTCGCGCTCGACTGGCTCGGCGAAGACGGACTGATCCGCGATATGCAGCCGCTCACGGGCAGCGAAGATTTCGCGTTCCTGCTCGAGCGTTGCGCGGGCAGCTATCTGATCATCGGCAATGGCGACGGCGAGGGCGGCTGCATGGTCCACAACCCCGGCTACGACTTCAACGACGACGCGCTCGCGACCGGCGCCGCGTACTGGGTCAAGCTCGCGCAGACGTTCCTGGTTTGACGCGGCGGCGCGGGCGACGGCATTCGCGCCGGTCCGCGCTCGCAGCAATGCGCAATGAAGGCCGCGCTCGCCACGACGCGCGGGCCGCGCAGTAAAAACACGATGGAGACACAGATGAACTATTCCGCCACTCCCCAGCCCGCGGACACCGACGCAGCACAGCTTGTTGCCACGGCCGCCAGTGGCGCGCCGGCATCGCTCGCGCCCGGCAAACGCGCGAGCCACGCAAAGGCGATCGCCGCGATCACGCTCGGCAACGGCCTCGAATTCTTCGACTTCACGATCTACAGCTTCTTCGCGACGATCATCGGCAAGCTGTTCTTCCCGGTCGAAGGGCAGCTCGTGCAACTGATGCTCGCGGTCGGCACGTTCGGAGTCGGCTTCATCATGCGGCCGGTGGGCGGCGTGATTCTCGGCGGCTATGCGGACCGCGCGGGTCGCAAGGCCGCGATGAGCCTGACGCTGTGGCTGATGACGCTCGGCTCCGCGATCATCGCGTTCGCGCCCGGCTACGCGACGATCGGCGTGGCCGCGCCGATCCTGATCATCGTCGCGCGGCTGATTCAGGGTTTTGCGCTGGGCGGCGAGGTCGGCGCATCGACCGCGCTGCTGCTCGAATACGGCAGCGACCGCACGCGCGGTTTCTACGGCAGCTGGCAGTTCGTCAGCCAGGGCGCGAACACGGTGGTGGGCTCGCTGCTCGGCGTCGCGCTCGCCTCGACGCTGTCGACCCAAGCGCTCGAAAGCTGGGGCTGGCGCGTGCCGTTCGTGATCGGTATGGCGATGGGGCCGATCGGTATCTATATCCGCCGGCATCTGGACGAGACCTTGCCGGGTGTCGAGGACGGGGCCGCGCAGGCGGTGTCGAGCCCGCACGCGAATCCGGCCGAACAGCCGGCGTCGATGCCGGTGCGCAAGCTGTTTCGCGACCACGCGCGCTCGATCACGACCGGCACGCTGACGACGATCGGCGGCACCGCGGCGAACTACATCGTGCTGTTCTATCTGTCGACCTACGCGATCAAGATCCTGCATCTGCCGATGGCCTCGGCGCTGTGGGCCGCGTGGACCGGCGCGGTGGTCACGGTGATCTGCTCGCCGTTCGCGGGCGCGCTGTCCGACCGGCTCGGCCGCAAGCCGGTGATGGCGGTGTCGCGGGTGCTGCTGATTCTAGCGGTCTATCCGGCCTTCATGGCGATCAACGCGGCGCCGACGGTGCCGGTGCTGCTCGCGGTGGTCGCCGGCCTCGCGGTGCTGGTCGCGTTCACCGCGGTGCCCAATATCGTGATGCTGCCCGAGCTGTTTCCGCGTGCGATCCGCGCGACCGGGATGTCGATCGTGTACTGCCTGGGCGTATCGATTTTCGGTGGCTTCGCGCAGTTCTTCGCGACGTGGCTGATCCAGATTTCCGGCAGCAATCTCGCGCCGGCGTGGTATCTGATCGGGTGCAGCGTGGTGTCGTTGCTGCCGTTGCCGTTGATGCGGGAGACGGCGGGCAAACCGATCGATTGAGCACGCGCCGCGCGGCGACGCGCGCGGAATGACCCGCAAAAAAAGAGGCGCGATCGAAAAATCGCGCCTCTTTTGCTATCCACCCACGGCCTCACGCAAAACTCACCGCGCGGTCGATTTCCCTCCACCGGTCACCGGCGCGCCATCGCCGTTACCATCGCCGGCCGGCGCATCGCGCGTCTCCGGCATCGCGGCCCACACCAGCAGCACCGCGAGCGCGCCCGCCGCCGCGAGGCAGAAGAAGCTCACCGCATTGCCGAAGTGATCGGCGACGAAGCCCGCCGCGGTCGTACTGAGCGTCGCGCCGATCCCGGCCGCCAGCCCGAACAGACCGATACAGAGGTTGTAGCGGCCCTTGTCGCCGGCCACGTCGGCGGCGATCAGCGGCAGCATCACGCCGAACACCGCGGCGCTCAGACCGTCGAGCATCTGCACCGGCACCAGCAGATACGGGCTGCTGATTCCGGCGAACAGCAGCGCGCGGATCGGCAGCGCCGAGAAGCCCAGCAGCAGGATCGGCCGGCGGCCCCAGCGCTCGGCCGAACGGCCGACCCACGGCGACATCATCGCGACGATCGCCTGCGGAACGATGATGCACGCGGCGATCACCAGCTGCACGTTATCGCCCATGCCGGCCGTCACTTCGCCGGCCGCGAGATTGAGCATCGCCGCGTTCGACAGATGGAACAGCACGATGCACGCGGCGAACAGCAGCAGACGGCGGTCGCGCAGCAGCTCGCGCAGGCTCTCGCGCCGCTCGAGCTGCTCGGGCGTCGGCGCGGCCTTAGGCAGCTCGATCGTGTCGGTGCGCTGGATCATCGACAGCGCGAACAGCGCCGGCACCGCGAGCCCCGCGGTCAGAAAGAACACCGCGCGCGGCGAGTAGTACTCGCCGAAGAGACCCATCAAACCGGCCGCGACCGCGCTGCCGATCGACGCCCAGCGCGCGTTGCGGCCGAGCCGGTCGCCGAGATTCGCGCGTCCCACCAGCGCGAACGAGATCGCCGCGAGCGCCGGCGTCAGCATGCAGCTCGCGAAGCCGTGGAACACCTCGGCGGCGATCACCGGCAGCACGGTCGGGCTGACCGCGAGCAGCAGCGCGCTGAGGATGATCGCGACGATCGCCCACGCGGCGGCGCCTTTCTTGTTGCGCAGCGCGTCGACCGCGGCGCCGCCCGGCACCTGGCTGACCATCGCGCTGATCGTGCCGACCGACAGCACCATGCCGATCTCGCCCTGGGTCCACTTGTGCGAGGCCAGATACGACGCGATGAACGGCCCGAAACCGGTCTGCACATTGGCGACGAAGAAGTTCAGCCAATCGAGCGCGCGCAGACTGCGTGCCGTGACTACTGTGCGGACCGTCATCGGACCGCCCGTGCGTTGGAGACGGCCACCGCGGTCGAGCCGGACGGCGCCGCATTACCTGAGCCGCCGGCCGACCCACCTGCCGGGTTACCGGCCGATGCGCCCGGCGCGGACGCGGCGGGCACCGCGGAGGCGGCGGGCGCGGGCGCCGGGCCGGGCGATACCGCGCGAATCGGTTTGTCGGCCGCGTATGGCGGCGTCGCGTTGATCTGCGCGTCGCTCAGTTCGAGCAGCGGATGCAGTTCCTTGTCGCGCGTGACGAAGCGCAACGCGGACCAGTTCGCGGCGATCGTGCGCCGCTCGGTGCTGACCATCCCGCTGACGTCGAGCACGACCGCCTGCGGCTGCGCGTTGCCGTCGATCAGCACGTCGACCACCCGGCCGACCTTCGCGCCGTTCGCGCGCTCGACCGTCGCATCGAGCATCGGCAACTGCGGCGCGTTCGACTTGTTCGCGGCGGCCGGCGTGGCGCCCGCGTTCAGCGTGATCGGCGCTTCCTTCACGCTCGGCGTGAAGCGGAACGCGCTCCACGGGAAGTTCACCTTGCGGTCGCCGACGCCGAGAAAGCCCTGCAGATTGACGACCATCTCGAGCGGCTTGCCGGCCGCGTCGGCGATCATGTCGACCGCGCGGCCGACCGGCTTGCCGTCGGGCTTCTGCACCTGGCTGTCGAGCAGCGTATGAGCGGCGTTGCGATCGATCGCGCGCAGCAGGATCAGCTGGCGCGGCGCGGGCGGCGGGGGGGGCGGCGCCGGCGCGGCGACGGGCGGCGGCGGTTCGACCCGGCGCGGTTTGACGACCGGTTTTTTCGGCTTCTTCGGCTGCTCCGGCTCGTTGCTCGCGGTTTCGGCCGGCTCCGGCGTGGACGCCGCGGCCGGCGCGCTGGCCGGCTCGACCGGCATCACCGTCGCATCGACGATCGGGGCCTGCTGGTTGCCCCACAGCATGCTGCTGCAACCGGTCAACGCGGCGAGCGCGAGCAGCGCGGCCAGTGCCGCGAGCACGCGCATGAAGCGCAGCAGCGCGTGCAGCGCCAATGATTCGAACGAGGGACGCGCCGCGATCGATGCGATCGACGCGATCGGCAGGCGCCGGACAGGACGCGGAAAACCGCCAGTCATCGGGAAAAGCTCCACGTAGCAGGTGCGGGCGGGCGCGAGGAGCCGCCGCGATTGGATGAGGTAGGGGCAGAGTTTAACCTGCACGGCTCGCCGGCTCAGGTTTCGCACGCGCCGCGGCGCTGTTCGCGGAGCAAGGCGCGGGCCGGTTGCAGGCTTGGCGCGGGCGTCCCGCAGGCTGTTCCTCGCATAGGTGTAAACGCGCGGCGAGCCGACGCGCTTTGCCGTCGCGCCAAAGATATAAGTCGCGCGACATGTCCGGCATGCCATCCATGCGATTGGACCCATATTTGTCTTCACCTACATTGCGACTCAGAAAAGCGCATTTCCAATGTTTCCCATTCAATAAATCCACGAGACAACCCTGACGACGGCCCGCGCCGACTGCGGCCGTTTCAGCACGCTGATAAAGGAGGCAGTCATCATGATGGAACCCCAGGCCCTCGCGACTTCCGAAGTCGCGCCCGAGTCGTTCGACTCCAAAGGCTTTCTCGACCGCTACTTCGATATCTCCGCGCGCGGCAGCACGCAGCGTGCGGAAATCGTCGCCGGCATCACGACCTTCCTCGCGATGGTCTACTCCGTGTTCGTCGTGCCGGGCATGTTCGGCAAGGCTGGCTTCGACACCAGCGCGGTGTTCGTCGCGGTGTGCCTGACCACCGCGTTCGGCTCGCTGCTGATGGGCGTGTGGGCGCGTCTGCCGATCGCGATCGGCTGCGCGATCTCGCTGACCGCGTTCACCGCGTTCGGCCTCGTGCTCGGCAAGGGCCTGCATCCGACCGTCGCGCTCGGCGCGGTGTTCCTGATGGGCGTCGTGTTTACCGCGATTTCGGTGACCGGCGTGCGCTCGTGGATCCTGCGCAATCTGCCGGAGGGCATCGCGCACGGCACCGGGATCGGCATCGGCCTCTTTCTGCTGCTGATCGCCGCGAACGATGTCGGCCTCGTCGTCAAGAATCCGGGCGCCGGTCTGCCGGTCTCGCTCGGCCATATCACCGCGTTGCCGGCGCTGATGTCGGTGGCGGGGCTCGCGGCGATCGTCGGGCTGGTGCGCCGGCGCGTGCCGGGCGCGATCCTGATCGTGATCGTCGCGATCTCGGCGCTCGGGCTCGCGATCGATCCGGCCGTCGCGTTTCACGGCGTGTTCGCGGTGCCGTCGCTGTCCGCGCCGGGGCATGCGTCGCTGATCGGCGCGATGGACGTGAAGGGGGCGCTGTCGATGGCGGTGTTGCCGAGCGTGCTCGCGCTGGTGATGACCGCGGTGTTCGACGCGACCGGCACGATCCGCGCGGTCGCGGGGCAGGCCGGTCAGCTCGATGCCAATGGCCGCATCATCAACGGCGGCCGCGCGCTGACCGCCGATTCGGTCAGCTCGATTTTCTCGGGGCTGCTCGGCGGCGCGCCGGCGGCCGCCTATATCGAATCGACGGTCGGCGTCGCGGCCGGCGCGAAGACCGGGATGGCGGCGGCGGTGGTCGGCCTGCTGTTCCTCGTGGTGATGTTCTTCTCGCCGCTCGCCGCGCTGGTGCCTTCGTATGCGACCGCGCCCGCGCTGATGTACGTCGGTCTGCTGATGCTGTCGAACGTCGCGAAGCTGCATATGGACGACATGGTCGACGCGATGGCGGGGCTCGTGTGCGCGGTGTTTATCGTGCTGACCGCGAATATCGTGACCGGCATCATGCTCGGCTTCGCGACGCTGGTGATCGGCCGGGTGGTCAGCGGCGAGTATCGCAAGCTCAATGTGGGCACCGTCGCGATCGCGGTGGTGCTGGTGGGCTTTTATGTCGGCGGCTGGGCGATCTGACGCTGGTTGGGGGTACTGACGAAAATGCCTTGAGACGGCACGGCCCGCGCTATAACGCCATCTCAAACGCGGGCCTCAGAAACATTTCCATCGCCATCACGATCAGGCTCATCGCGGCCGCGGCGAGCGTCAATACGCCGTATTCGTCATAGCGCGCGTCGTACAGGCACGCTATGACGAACAGAATCGCCAGCAGGTTGGTTAGCCAGTCGAAATTCAGCGCAAGGGTCATCAATCGGGTCCGGGGCTCATGTGCGACGGTCTGAGCGCACTTCAAGGCCGGCGCGATTCTATCGAAATGAGCTTACGGATTCGCAACGATTGCGCTTACACAGCTTACGGTGGCGGGCGCGTGTGAGGACACCTGAATAATGTGTTGGGGGCCGCGTTGCAATTGCATCGCGAGCCCCCGACGCGTTTAGCGGGTCTTCTGTTCCGCCATCATGTCGCGCTCGATCCACTCGATCACCGACGTGCGGCGCGGCTGCCAGCCGAGCAGCTTGCGCGCGCGCTCGCCGCGCACCCGGCTGTTCGAGCCGAGCCCGTATGACGCCATTTCGTAGCCCCATTCCTGTTTCGCGTCGTCGAGCGGCCAGTCTTGCGGCGCGCCCAGCTTCAGCGCGCGGGCGATCGCGGCGCTCATCTCGCTGAACAACGCTTCACCGCTTTCGACGAAATAGAACGTGCCGGCCGGGGTCTTTTCGAGCGCGAGGCGATACAGCTCGGCGACGTCGTCGATATGCACGTTCGACCAGATGTTGCCGCCGCTGCCGACATGGCGCACCACGCCGCTCTTCTGCGCCTGCCGCACGAGGCGCGGCAGCTGCACGCTCGCGCTGCCGGCGACCGCGCCGTGGCCGTAGATCAGCGTGTTGCACAGCACGGCCGAGCGGATGTTGTTGCCGGCGGCGCCGAGCACCAGGCGGTCGAGCGCGACGCGCGCGGCCTTGTCGACGGTCGGCTCGGGCAGCGCGTCTTCGTGATAGATGCGCGCGTCGCCGCGCTCGCCGCCCGACGCATCGCCGACGATGCTCGAACCGCTGGTGTGCAGAAACACCTTGCCGGAGCCGGCGAGACCGTCGATCAACGCGCGCACCGCGCCTTCGTGGTCGCTGCTCGCCGCGTTGATCACCGCATCGGCGGCTTGCGCTTCGGCGATCAGCAGCGCGCGCTCGTCGAGCGTGCCGACGACCGGTTCGATGCCGAGCTGCCGCAACTGCGCGTTGTGCTCGGGCTTGCGGATCAGACCGCGCACCTGATGGCCGGCGCGCGCGAGATGCGCGGCGATCGAGCCGCCGATGAAACCGCTTGCGCCTGTAACGAAAATCTTCACGAGGTTCTCCTGAGTGCCTATCCTGGGTGCCTGAACGGGGACCGCGAGCGCGATCGACAGGCATGCAGTATCGCGTCGAAAATTTCTCGCAAAAAGGCGTCTAGTTTCAAATCAATCTTGATTTGAAATCAATAATCGGACGCGCGGGCGGGGAAGGGCCGGTTGTACGCGCGGGAGTTCGGCGCGCCAGCCGCGCTTTTTGCGGCGCCGGCGGGTTCTCCTATAACTGTCTTATCGCGCTGTCGCGAGGCACCGCGCGCCGCGCGCCGCCGCCGCGGCGTTGGCTTGGTCGTTATTTCGGTACACGTGTATATACAAGTCTCTGATCCGCGTACCCCGAGCCGATCCGGCCACGCGCCGCCAGATAACCCGCAGACGACCCGTTTGCCCAGCTATTAAGCGCCCGATCGCGCGGCTCCAGCACCGCTAATGGAAATCCCCAGGCCGTAAATCTCGAAAAAGAAGTTGTATATACAAGAGCGGCCCGCTAGACTTATTCGAACTTGTATAGACAGGACGACAACCATGATTCTCAAGCCCGGCTACCTGACCCTCCCGCAACTGCGCCAGATCGCGCGCGAACAGGTCACCCTGCAACTCGATCCCGCCAGCCACGCCGCGATCGACGCGTGCGCGCAGGCGGTTGCCGACATCACCGCCAAGGGCGAGCCGGCTTACGGTATCAACACCGGTTTCGGCCGGCTGGCCAGCACCCACATCCCGCGCGACCAGCTCGAACTGCTGCAACGCAATCTGGTGCTGTCGCACGCGGTCGGCGTCGGCGAGCCGATGTCGCGCCCGGTCGTGCGTCTGCTGATGGCGCTGAAGCTGTCGAGCCTCGGCCGCGGTCACTCGGGCATCCGCCGCGAAGTGATGGAAGCGATGATCAAGCTGTTCAACGCGGACGTCCTGCCGGTGATTCCGGTCAAGGGCTCGGTCGGCGCATCGGGCGACCTCGCGCCGCTCGCGCATATGTCGGCGGTGCTGCTCGGCGTCGGCGAAGTGTTCGCGAAGGGCGAGCGCATCGCGGCCACCGAAGGTCTCGCGCTGGTCGGCCTGAAGCCGATGACGCTGCAGGCGAAGGAAGGTCTGGCGCTGCTGAACGGCACGCAAGCGTCCACCGCGCTCGCGCTCTACAACATGTTCGCGATCGAGGACCTGTACCGCACCGGGCTGGTGGCCGGCGCGCTGTCGGTCGACGCGGCGATGGGTTCGGTCAAGCCGTTCGATGCGCGCATCCACGAACTGCGCGGCCATCAAGGCCAGATCGACGCGGCGGCCGCGTATCGCTCGCTGCTGCAGGGCTCGAACATCAACGTGTCGCACGCCGATTGCGACAAGGTGCAGGACCCGTACAGCCTGCGCTGCCAGCCGCAGGTGATGGGCGCGTGTCTGGACCAGATGCGCCAGGCCGCGCAAACGCTGCTGACCGAAGCGAACGCGGTGTCGGATAACCCGCTGATTTTCCCGGACACCGGCGAAGTGCTGTCGGGCGGCAACTTCCACGCCGAGCCGGTCGCGTTCGCGGCCGACAACCTCGCGCTCGCCGCATCCGAAATCGGCGCGCTCGCCGAGCGTCGTATCGCGCTGCTGATCGACGCGACGCTGTCGGGCCTGCCGCCGTTCCTCGTCAAGGATGGCGGGGTGAACTCGGGCTTCATGATCGCGCACGTGACCGCGGCCGCGCTCGCGTCCGAAAACAAGACGCTCGCGCATCCGGCCTCGGTCGATTCGCTGCCCACGTCGGCGAACCAGGAAGACCACGTGTCGATGGCGACGTTCGCCGCGCGCAAGCTCGGCGATATCGCCGAGAACACCGCGAACATCCTGTCGATCGAACTGCTGGCCGCAGCTCAAGGCGTCGATCTGCGCGCGCCGCACAAGACCAGCCCGAGCCTGCAGAAGGTGATGGATCTGGTGCGCGGCGAAGTTGCTCACTACGAGCTCGATCACTACTTCGCGCCGGACATCGCGGCGATCACGAAGCGCGTGCAGGACGGCTCGATCGCGAAGCTGAGCCCGTTCTCGTTCGTGTCGGAACAGTAAGTTTTGACTGCGCGGATCACGCCGATGAACGCACCCGCTTATCAGGGCATCAAGGACTTCATCCTCGCGCGCATTCATGCGGGCGAGTGGGCCGAAGGCGACCAGGTGCCCTCCGAAAACGAGCTTGCGCGCGAGTTCAGCGTCGCGCGCATGACGGTCAACCGCGCGCTGCGCGAGTTGACCTCGGAGCAGGTGCTCACACGCGTGCAGGGCTCGGGCACCTTCGTGGCCCGGCCCAAGTACGAGTCGACGCTGGTCGCGATCCGCAGCATCTCCGACGAAATCGTCGCGCGCGGCCATCACTATCAGGCGAAGGTGCTCAACGTCGGCGCGAGCATCGCCGACGAAGCGCTCGGCGAGGAAATGCAGTTAAAACCTGGCAGTCCGTTGTTTCATTCGCGGCTGCTGCATTTCGAAAACGACGAGCCGGTGCAGCTGGAAGAACGCTGGGTCAATCCGGCGGTCGCACCCGACTACGCGTTGCAGGACTTCACGAACACCACGCCGAACCAGTACCTGGTGCGCGTCGCGCCGCTGCAGCGGGTCGAGTACCGGATCGAGGCTTTAGCCGCCGACGCCGGCACCCGCGAACTGCTCGACATGGACGAGCGCGAGCCGTGCCTGGTGCTGCACCGGCGCACGTGGTCGCAAGGGCAGGTCGCGTCGGTCGCGAATCTGTGGCACCCGGGCACCCGCTACCGCTTCACAGGTCATTTCTGAATTCGTTTTTTCCGATCATCACTGAATCTTTATCGAATATCTTCGAGCATCGCGAGGGACACCATGAACAATCCGAAACACATCGATCCGCGTCTTGACCCGACCCGCACGATCCGCGCACCGCGCGGCGCGGACAAGACCTGCAAGACCTGGATCGCGGAAGCCGCGTACCGGATGATCCAGAATAATCTGGACCCCGAAGTAGCCGAGCACCCGCACGCGCTGGTCGTGTACGGCGGCATCGGCCGCGCCGCGCGCAACTGGGATTGCTTCGACCAGATTCTCACGTCGCTGAAGGACCTGAACGAAGACGAAACGCTGCTGATTCAGTCGGGCAAGCCGGTCGGCGTGTTCCGCACCCATGCGGATGCGCCGCGCGTGCTGCTGGCCAATTCGAACCTGGTGCCGCACTGGGCGACGTGGGAACACTTCCACGAACTCGACCGCAAGGGCCTGATGATGTACGGCCAGATGACCGCGGGCAGCTGGATCTATATCGGCAGCCAGGGGATCGTGCAGGGCACCTACGAGACTTTCTTCTCGGTCGCGAACCAGCATTTCAACGGCGACCCGAAGGGCCGCTGGATTCTCACCGGCGGCCTCGGCGGGATGGGCGGCGCGCAGCCGCTGGCGGCGACGATGGCCGGTTTCTCGATGATCGCGGTCGAATGCGACGAGACCCGCATCGACTTCCGTCTGAAGACCCGCTACGTCGATAAGAAAGCGAAGACGCTCGACGAAGCGCTCGCGATGCTCGACGAAGCGAAGCGCGCCGGCAAGCCGGTGTCGGTCGGTCTGCTCGGCAATGCGGCCGACGTGTTCGCCGAGTGCGTGACGCGCGGCATCACGCCGGACTGCGTGACGGACCAGACCAGCGCGCACGATCCGATTCACGGCTACCTGCCGCAAGGCTGGAGCGTCGAAGACTGGCGCGAGCGGATGAAGACCGCGCCGGACAGCATCGTCACGCCGGCCAAGCAGTCGATGGCCAAGCAGGTGCAGGCAATGCTGACGCTGCAGGAACGCGGCGCGGCGACGCTCGACTACGGCAACAACATCCGCCAGATGGCGCTGGAAATGGGCGTCGAAAACGCGTTCGATTTCCCCGGCTTCGTGCCCGCGTATATCCGCCCGCTGTTCTGCGAAGGCAAGGGCCCGTTCCGCTGGGTCGCGCTGTCGGGCGATCCTGAGGACATCTACAAGACCGATGCGAAGGTCAAGGAACTGATTCCCGACGATCCGCATCTGCACAACTGGCTCGACATGGCGCGCGAACGCATCGCGTTCCAGGGTCTGCCGGCGCGGATCTGCTGGGTCGGCGTGAAGGATCGCTATCGCCTCGGCCAGGCGTTCAACGAGATGGTCAAGAACGGCGAGCTGAAGGCGCCGATCGTGATTGGGCGCGATCACCTCGACACCGGCTCGGTCGCGAGCCCGAACCGCGAAACCGAAGCGATGAAGGACGGCTCGGATGCGGTCAGCGACTGGCCGCTGCTGAACGCGCTGCTGAACACCGCGGGCGGCGCGTCGTGGGTGTCGCTGCATCATGGCGGCGGCGTCGGCATGGGCTTCTCGCAGCACTCGGGCGTCGTGATCGTCGCCGACGGCACGCAAGCCGCGCACGAGCGCCTGGGCCGCGTGCTGCTGAACGATCCGGCGACCGGCGTGATGCGTCACGCGGATGCCGGCTACGAACTCGCGCAGCAGACCGCGCGCGAAGCCGGCCTGAAGCTGCCGATGCTGGGCCGCTGATCGTGACGCAAGCGGGCAGCCTCGCGCGCGTCACGCTGATTCGCGGCGCCGAGCTGGTGGCGGCGCCGTGGAAGAACGGCGGCGGCGTCACTCGCGAAGTGGCCGCGTTTCCCGCCCAGGCGGGCGGCGCGGCGGCCGGCGACTTCATGTGGCGCGTGAGCGTCGCCGAGGTCGCGCAGGCCGGGCCGTTCTCGCGCTTCGACGGCGTCGAGCGGACCCTCGTGCTGCTGGCCGGCGCGGGCATGCTGCTCGACGAACTGGACGGCGCGAGCGTGGTGCACACGCATGCGTTGCGCCAGCCGCTCGATCTCGCGCGTTTCGCGGGCGAGACGCGCATCGATGCGCGGCTGGTCGACGGCGCGACGCGCGACTTCAACCTGATGGTGCGGCGCGACGTGGCGCAGGGCGAGCTGGACGTGTGGCACGCCGAAGCGCAGGCGAGCGCGCTGCGCGTGCTGGATGCCGACGTGGTGCTGCTGTACTGCGCGAGCGGCGCGGTGAGCGTCACGTTGACCGCGGGCGAGCAAGCGCAAACGTCGCGGCTCGATGGCGGCGACACGCTGCGCATCGACGCGCCGGAGACGTTGCACTGCGCGCTCGCGGGAGACGGCGCGGTGCTCGCGATCAGCATCCGCTATACGCGCTGACGCCTCACTCGAACAGCAACGCCCACATCCACACCCACAGACACGCAACCCGCTGCAATGAGCAAAGCGATGAAGCAAACCGTCTGGCATCACCTGAACCTATGCCCGCAGGGCGACCCTCGCCACACGCTCGCCGACGCGGCGCTCGCGGTCGAAGATGGCCGCATTGCGTGGCTCGGCGCGGCCTCCGAACTCCCCGCGCAATACGCGGCGTGGCCGCGCGAAGATCTGCATGGCGCGTGGGTCACGCCGGGGCTGATCGACTGCCATACGCACCTCGTGTACGGCGGCCAGCGCGCGGACGAATTCGCGCAGCGTCTCGCCGGCGTCAGCTATGAAGAGATCGCGCGGCAGGGCGGCGGGATCGTCTCGACGGTGCGCGCGACCCGCGCCGCCGACGAAGCGACGCTGTTCGCGCAGGCGGCCGCGCGGCTCGAAGCGCTGCTCGCCGAAGGCGTGACCGCCATTGAAATCAAATCCGGTTACGGCCTCGACCTCGCGAGCGAGCGCAAGATGCTGCGCGTCGCGCGGCAACTGGGCGAGCGCTATCCGGTCAGCGTGTACACCACGTTCCTCGGCGCGCATGCGCTGCCGCCCGAATTCGCGGGCCGCGCCGACGCGTATATCGACGAAGTCTGCAACACGATGCTGCCGGCGCTCGTCGATGAAGGCCTTGTCGATGCGGTCGACGTGTTTTGCGAGCGGATCGGTTTTTCGCTGGAGCAGAGCGAGCGCGTGTTCAACGCGGCCGCGCGTTGCGCTCTGCCGGTCAAGATGCACGCGGAGCAGTTGTCGAACGGCGGCGGCACCGCATTGGCCGCGCGCCATCATGCGCTGTCCGCCGATCACCTCGAATTTCTCGACGAAGCGGGCGTTGCCGCGATGAAGGAAGCGGGCACCGTCGCGGTGCTGCTGCCGGGCGCTTACTACTTCATCCGTGAGACGCAGTTGCCGCCGCTCGACTTGCTGCGGCGCTACGAGGTGCCGATCGCGATCTCGACCGACAGCAATCCGGGCACTTCGCCCGCAACGTCGCTGCTGCTGATGATGAACATGGGCTGCACGCTGTTCCGCATGACCGTGCCCGAAGTGCTGCAAGGGGTGACCGCGCATGCGGCGCGCGCGCTCGGCAGGAGCGACGTGCACGGCGCGTTGCAGGTCGGCCGCGCGGCCGACTTCGCGGTGTGGTCGGTCGATTCGCTGGCCGAACTCGCTTACTGGATCGGCCGGCCGTTGTGCGCGCGGGTGGTGCGCGGCGGCGAGACCGTTTATACGCGGCGCGAAACGCGTGCTTCGAACTAGAACCTGAGAGATGACCCAAGCCAATCAATCGCTGTTCGCCGCTCACGCGTATCTGCCCGATGGCTGGCGCCGTAACGTGCTGCTCGAATGGGACGCGGCCGGCACGCTGACTTCGGTGCAACCGGATCAGGCCGATGCGCCCGCTGGTGTGCCGCAAGCGGCGGGGCCGCTGATGCCAGGTATGCCTAACCTTCATTCGCACGCGTTCCAGCGCGCGATGGCGGGGCTCACCGAATACCGCGCCGCATCTGGCACAGGCGCCACCGATAACTTCTGGTCGTGGCGCGACCTGATGTACCGCTTCGCCGCGCGCATCACGCCGGAAGGCCTCGCGAGTGTCGCGCGCTGGCTCTACATCGAAATGCTGAAGGCCGGCTATACGTCGGTGTGCGAGTTCCACTACGTGCATCACGCGCAGGACGGCCAGCGCTATGCGAACCCGGCCGAACTCGCGCAGCGGGTGGTCGATGCGGCAGCGGCGAGCGGCATCGGTATCACGATGCTGCCGGTGCTGTATCAGTACAGCGGCTTCGGCGCGCAGGCGCCGCGCGACGATCAGCGCCGCTTCATCAATACGCCGGACAGTCTGCTCGAATTGCTCGGCACGCTGCGCGCCGCGCGGCCCGAACATGCGGCACTGCGCTACGGCGTTGCGCCGCATTCGCTGCGCGCGGTGTCGGAAGCGTCGCTGCGCTCGCTGCTCGGCGGCCTTGATGCCGATGCGCCGGTACATATCCATATCGCCGAACAGACCGCCGAAGTCGACGCGTGTATCGCGACCGAAGGCGCGCGGCCGGTGCAATGGCTGCTCGATCGTTTCGACGTCGATGGCCGCTGGTGCCTCGTGCACGCGACCCATGTCGATGCGAACGAAACGGTCGCGCTCGCGAAAAGCGGGGCAGTGGCCGGTTTGTGTCTGACCACCGAAGCGAATCTCGGCGACGGCATTTTTCCGGCGCCGCAATATCTGGAGGCAGGCGGGCGCATCGGCGTCGGTTCGGATAGCCATATCGGTGTGGACTGGCGCTCGGAATTGCGGCTGCTCGAATACGGCCAGCGTTTGACGCGCCGGCAGCGCAACGTGCTGGCTTCGGCCGACGCAACCCATGTAGCCGACCGTCTGTACGACGCCGCGCTCGACGGCGGCGCGCGCGCGACCGGCCGCGCGGTCGGCGCGTTGCAGGTGGGCCGGCGCGCGGACTGGCTGGTGCTCGACAGCGCGCATCCGAACATTGCCGAGCAGGCGCCGCACGCGTGGCTGTCGGGCGTCGTATTCTGCGAGCACGGCGATACGCCGATTCGCGATGTCTACACCGGCGGCGTGAAGGTCGTCGATAACCGCCGGCATCGCGACGAAGAGGGCGCTTATGCGGACTATCGCGCGGCGCTCGCCGAACTGCTGAAATAAACTGGACCACGTTCCAACCGACTCCGGACCGACATGACTGCTTCGAACACCTCAGCGGTTTTCTCGCTACAGCAGGGCAGCCTGCCGCTGCTGATCTCGATCCCGCATCTGGGCACCCAGATCCCGGCCGACATCGCCGCGACAATGACGCCGGTCGCGCAACGCACCGACGATTGCGACTGGCATCTCGATCGCCTGTATGGCTTCGCGCAGCGGCTCGGCGCGTCGATCCTGACGCCGCGCTACGCGCGCTATGTGGTCGACCTGAACCGTCCGCCCGACGGCGCGAACCTGTACCCGGGCCAGGACACCACCGGTCTGCTGCCGGCCGATACGTTCGACAAGGAGCCGCTCTATCGCGACGGCCACCTGCCCGACGACGCCGAGGTTGCGCGCCGTCGCGACGCGTACTGGAAGCCCTATCACGACGCGCTGGCCGGCGAACTCGCGGCGCTCAAAGCGCGCCACGGCAAGGTGCTGTTGTGGGAAGCGCATTCGATCCGCTCGCACGTGCCGCGCTTTTTCGAAGGACGTCTGCCCGATTTCAACTTCGGCACCTCGAACGGCGCGAGCGCGGCGCCGGGTCTGGGCGACGAACTGGCCGCGCTGGTCGAGCGTCACGGCGGTTATACGGCGGTCGCCAACGGCCGCTTCAAGGGCGGCTACATCACGCGTCAATACGGGCAGCCGGCCCAGGGCGTGCATGCGGTGCAGCTCGAACTGTCGCAGATCACCTACATGGAAGAGCGGATGCCGTATGCGTACGACGAGCAACTCGCCGCGAAGGTCGAGCCGTTGCTCGAAGCACTGGTGAGCACCGCGTTGGAGCGCGTGACAGCGGCCTGATTTTCGTCACCGCGAAGATGAATGAAAGCAGCGCGAAATAAATCGCGCTGCTTTTTTTTCGCCACCGCCACGCGAACGTGTAACAGCATGTGTCCGCGATTGCGCGCGCACGCGTTCCTATGGAATGGTTTGAGCGTCGCACGCGCGCGGCCACGTGCACGTGTTCGATCGGCGGCGTGCTGCGCGATAAAAAAAGCCCCGCAAAAGCGGGGCTTTTCGATGTGCGCCATGTCTGCGGACATGGCATCACCGCCATTAGTGGCAGCGCTTTTCCCAGTGATGATGAACGCGCACCTTGTGGCACTCGTGATGATGCTGATAGGCCTGAGCAGGAGCGATTGCACTGAAAGCGGCGACGGTTGCAGCGATGGCGAGAATGATCTTCTTCATTACAAAACCCTTAAGTCGATGTTGTGGAGCAAACGATGAAGCACGGTACGTGCCGCATCGGCGCGTAAGCATGCCACAGCGCACGGCCAAAGCGTATGAACAAGCTGCAAATCCAGTATCGAAACAACGGATGACGCGCACTGAGCCCTGTTTTAACGCGCATTGCGCCGATTCGGCTCGCGGCAATTCGCAAGACGCGTAACTTCGGCATGAAAGCGACACCTATGATTGAAGCAGCGAGTCGGCGTTGCGCGATGCGCTGCGATGCGGCTACCCTTTCAAAACGATGACGCGCACGGTGCGCTGATCGATTTTTCATCGGGAAATCAGATGGACGACCGAGCGATGGAAGATTCCGACGAATTGCAGCTGCCGGTCTGGCGCGCGAACCTGGTGCTGCTGACCAGCGAAGTCGGTGCCGCGAGCCGCCTCGCGCGGATGATGACGTTCTCCGCGAGTTATCTGAAGCTGATGCTGGCGGGGCAGCGCGAATTTAGCGAGGAGTTCGTGCGCGGGGTCGAGGCGGTCACCGGTTTGCCGGGCGGCTGGATGAACGTGCCGCACAGCGCGGACGAGATTCCGCCGAATGCGCGCGACGCGATCGACAACGAGCAGCCGCTCGCGCGTTTTCGCGGCACCGCGCATCCGGTACGCAAGAAGACCGTGCTGCGGCCGCCCGAGCCGATCTTCGGGCAACCGGGGCCGGCGCGGCGCATCGAGGAAGAAACGCTCGATGTCGAAGCGCACCGGCGGCAAGCGCATTTTCGCAAGGCGCGCGAGGTCGCAACCCAGGAGGTGCGGCGCTTCGAACGGCACCTCGTGCATGCGCCGGTCGAACTCGCGTCGATGCGCGCGAAGATCGAGGAGGTGATCGCCGCCGCCGAACTCGACGACCACGTGCAGGCCGATCTCGCGGGCCGGCTCGAACAGATCGACAAGCATCGGCATCTGCTGCTCAGGCACGTCGAGAAACTGCAGGCGTTGCTGAGCCAGCTTGGCGAAGGGGAGTGAGCGCGCGGCGCCGATTGGCTGTCGGCGCGATAAGGCGCGGGCCGGGGTGCATCTTGGGCAAACTTGTCGGCACGTTGCAGGCTCCCGGCGCGCTGGTGTTCGCCGCGGCGATTGCGTTGTTCGATGCCGTCCTGATGCCGCCGTTGGCGAGCGCCGCCGAAATCACCACGACCGCCGACGAACGCGCGCCGTCGACGATCGAGCGCGACGTGCATCTGTTCGTGATCCAGAAAGACGGCTCGATCGAGGAACACGACGACACGGTGCTGCGCGCCGATACCGCGAGCGGCGTCGACGAGATCGCGCAACGCTATGTGTGGTTCAACAAGGACATCGAGCAGGTGCAACTGCTGGCCGCCGAAACGCTCGATCCCGACGGCGGCGCGCATCCGGTCGGCCCTGATGCGATTCGCGACGTGCAGGAGCCGCGCTCTGCCGGTGCGCCGAGCTTCCAGGACGGCGTGTTGCGCACGGTGATCTTTCCCGGCGTGCAGACCGGTTCGCGCGTGCATCTGGCGTTTCGCAAGACCCGCGCGCGGCCGTTGCAGGTGGGCACTTTCGGCTACCTGGTCGAGCCGACCCGCGAGCCGGTCGAGTTGCAAAGGCTGATCTTCGATCTGCCGGCCGACGTGCCGCTCTATGCGGACGCGCGCGGCTACGTCGCGTTGCCGCCCGTCAGCGCGAACGGCCGCACCCGCTACGAGTTCGAGTACCGCCATGGCCCGTATGCGCGGCAGGAAGCGGGCGCGGTCGGCTACGCGAACTGGGGCGACCGCCTGATGGTCTCGACGGTGCCGGACTTCGCCGCGTTCGCCGCGCGCTACCGGGGGCCGGCCAGTGCCGACCCGAGCCGGGACGATCCATCGATCGTGCAACTCGCGCAGGCGCTGACCGCCGGCCTGACCGACCCACGCGACCAGGCCCGCGCGCTATACGACTGGGTGCGTCTGAACATTCGCTACGTCGCGCTGTTTCTCGGCGAGACCGCGGCGATTCCGCACCGCGCGGCCGATATCCTGCGCAACCGCTACGGCGACTGCAAGGATCAGGTCGCGCTGTACGGCGCGCTGCTCGCCGCGCTCGGCATCCGCAGCGAGCCGGTGCTGCTGAACCTCGGTCCGTATTACAGCCTGCCGGCGGTGCCGGGCTACGGCGCGAGCGCGATCAATCACGCGATCATCTGGATTCCTGAGCTTGCGCAGTTCGCCGATACGACCGCCGGCGGCACCGAATTCGGTTATCTGCCCAGCGGAGTAATGGACCGGCCGGTGCTGCTGGTGGACAGCGGCGTGCTCGCGCGCACGCCGGCCACGCAGCGGCGCGAACGGCGCGCGCGCGTGCAACTCGGCATCGACGAAAGCGGCGCGGCGAACTACGCGTACCGCGTGGAGGAGGCGGGCTTCACCGCCGAGATTGAACGCAACACGTTCCGCCGCGCGACCCGCCAGCGCGCGCAGCAGATCGCCGCGAACCGGCTGCTGCAAACGGGCCTGCACGGCAGCGCGCAATTGCAGACCGACGACGTTGCCGCCACGCATGGACCGTTCGCGACGTCGATGCAGGGCAGCGTCCCGCATCTGATCTGGAAGGACGGCACGACCGCGCTGCCGGCGCTGACGAGTCTTTCTGGCGGGATGGCTTCGCAGGTCGAAGCGTGGCTCGCGGAGCCGCTGCGCACGCAGCCGTGGGCCTGCATCGGCGGGGAGTTCGACGAGACGCTGGAGCTGAGCCTGCCGCGCTTCGTGCGGGTGACCGATCTGCCGGCCGATAGCACGGTCGAGAACCCGGTTCTCGCGTTCAGCTCGCGCTACGTATTCGATCCGGCGACGCGGACCTTGCAGGTCACGCGCCATCTGCGCGCCGCGTTCGGCCATCAGATGTGCAGTGCGAACGAATTCGCGGCGCTGCGCGACGACCTCGTGCGGATCGAACGCGACCTCGATGCGCAGCTGATCGTGAAGGCGGTGCGCGCACAGTGAGCGCACCGCCGCGCCGCGCTTACACGCCGCTCTTCGTGACGATCGGCACCCACTTGCCGTTCTTCACCTGATACAACGTCGACGCGCCGCTCTTCAACGCGCCGGTGTTGTCGAACGAGATCTTGCCGGTCACGCCGTCGTAGTCGATTGCCTTGAGCACCGGACGGTACACGTTCGGCGACTCGGACTTCGCCTGCTGCATCGCCTTGATCGCGACCCACGCGCCGTCATAGCCGAACGGCGCGTACGACAGGATATCGGCGCCGAACTGCTTCTTGAACTTCGCGGAGAAGTCCTTGCCGCCCGGCAGTTGCGACAGCGGGCGGCCGTATTCCCACGCCATCACGCCGTCGGCCGAGTCGCCCGCGAGCTTGATGAAATCGTCGTCCATCACGCCGCCGCCGCCGACCAGCTGTGCGTTCAGACCGAGCTGTTTCATCCGCCGCGCGAAGCCGGCCGCCTGGCTGTCGAGCCCGCCGAAGAACACCAGGTCCGCATTCGCGCCTTTGAACTTGGTGATCTGCGTGGAGAAATCGACCGCGTGGTTGTCGGTGTACTCGCGCGCGACGATCGCGCCGCCATGCGCCTTCACCGCCTTCTCGAACTCGTCGGCCTCGCCCTGGCCGAACGCGGTGCGGTCGTCGATGATGACGATGCGTTTGGCCCTGGTCACGTCGACCGCGTAGGCGCCGGCATTGCCGGCGTTCTGCGCGTCGGTCGAGATCACCATGAACGCGTTCGCGAAGCCGCGCCCGGTGATGACCGGATTGGTCGCGGCCGGGTCGAGCACCGGAATGCCGGCCTGCTCGTAGACCTGCGAGGCCGGAATCGTGGTGCCCGAGTTGAAGTGGCCGACCACCACCGCGACGCCCGAGTCGACCAGCTTCTGCGCGGCCTGCACGCCGACGCGCGGATCGGCCTGATCGTCCTGCGAGACGATTTCGAAGCGCGCGACCTTGTCGCCGATCCTGATCTTCTGCGCGTTGGCTTCGGTGATCGCGAGCCGCACGCCGTTTTCGAGGTCCTTGCCGTAGCCGGCATTGGCGCCGGTCAGCGGCGCGGCGAAACCGATCTTGACCACGAGGTCGTCGGCGAAACTGGCGAGAGGCGCGACGGCGAACAGGGCGCCTGCGAGCATGGCGAGGGGTTTGCGCGTGTTGCGAAGACTCATGGTCTCTCCTTGCATCGACGGTTGTTATGAAACGCAAGACAACAAGGCTGCTACGACACGGGCGGCCGGGAAGGCGGCCCCACGGATCGCACGGCTGGCTACGAAGGATCGGGCGCCGCATCGCGAGGCTGGACTACGGTCGCGGCAGTCGCTTCGTGGTACGAAGCGGCTACACCGGCGTTCGATCTGACGCGAATATAGAAAGCCAATTTGCGGCCGTCTTGGCAGATCGTGGCGTGTTCAATGAGCATTTCGGCACAGAGCGTCGCGCCCGCGCGGGGGCGGGCCAGGTGTGCCTATGAGGTGCAAGCTGGGGCGCGCGTTGCGGCGAGACGCTCGCGTGCGGTGCGAGCCTCGAAGAGGACTGCGAATTGCGGCATATGCTTAAGAAGCCGGCGCGAGGGGAGAGGTGCGCCGGCCGGGTGGGGCGAGTGTCGCCCGAGGTGTTTTAGCGTTCGCCCTGCTGGCGCAGCAGCTCTTCGCGCAGACGCAGCAACGGCGCCTTGGTGTCGTCGTCGGCCCATGTGTCGAGATCGTCGATCGCGCGCTGGCAGCCGTCGAGCACCAGGTCGAGATCGACCGGCACGCCGTTGTTCAGCGCGAACTCGATGGTCTCGGCAAATTGCTGGCACTCGTCCTCGCCGTACGAGATGTCGAGATTGTCGGCGATCACTTCGGCGATGTTGCTGCGCGCCTTGTCGTCGGCGGTCACCATGTCGACGATGCCGCGCGCGACGGCCGGCGAGTAGTACAGCGCGATGTCGAGCCACTGCGCGGGATCGAAGTCGGGCTGGTCGAACTGGTTCTCGAAGAACTCGATCGCTTCCTGTTCGTGCGCTTCGTCCGCGTCGACGCTGATGCACAACTGCTCAAAAAATTCTTCCCGCTCGCTGCGGATATGACCGTCCATCGATGCCTCGTCTGCTAAATGCCGATACCTGAAAAATGCCGTGGACTCCGGGGAGTGCCCAGGTCCACGCGGCTCGCATTATAGGACGAGTGCGCGAGCGGGGCGCGCAGGGCTGCGTCAGACGGTCTCGGCGACCCACGCATCGAACCACTCGCGCGGCTGCGCGATTTCGCTTTGCGACGCGACCAGTTCCAGCTCGTAGCGCCCGGCTTTCCAGGTGGTCCTGACGACCGCGTTGACCGCCGCGAGCGTGTGCTCGAACGCCGCGCGGATCGAGTCGCCGAGCAGCGTGCGCGCGACGAACACCGCGCTGGTCAGGTCGCCGACGCCGACCGGCTGGCGCGCGAACGGATAGAGCGGGCGCTGGCCCATCCACGCTTCGCGCTCGGTGACGACCAGCATGTTGAAGCGGTCGGCGGGGCTGTTGCGATCGAGCAGATGCTTGACCAGCACCAGTTTCGGCCCGCGCGCGAGCACCTCGCGGCAGGCGGTCACCGCTTCCTCGAACGTCTCGATCTCGCGGCCGACGAGGCGCTGCAATTCGGTGTGATTCGGCGCGATCGCATCGGCGACGGCCGGCATTTCGCGCACCAGAAACTCCTGGATGCCCGGCTCGACCGTGCAGCCGCCGGCGGCGCCCATCACCGGATCGCAGAAATACCACGCGCGCGGATTGACCGCCTTCACCGCCTTGACGATTTCGATCACCGCGCGGGCCTGCTCCGGCGTGCCGAGATAGCCGGACAGCACCGCGTCGCAGCGCGGCAGCATGCCGATCGCGCCGATGCCCTCGACCAGTTCCTCCATTTGCGACGCGTCGATCGCGCTGCCGCTCCAGTGGCCGTACTGGGTGTGATTCGAGAACTGCACGGTGTTCAGGGGCCACACGTTGACGCCGAGCCGGGCCATCGGGAAGGTGGCCGCGCTATTGCCGGCGTGGCCGAATACGACATGGGACTGGATGCTCAGAACGTTTTTCGTCATGGTAGGGCTCGCGCAGGCGTATCGCGCGCGATCAGCAAAGCGGGAAGGGGCTGGTTGGGCGGGCTGCTCGGGCCCGCGCCAGACATGCGTATTCCAGGTGACGCGCAGGAAAAATACCTGCGCCGCGGCGCAGGCAGGTCAACAAACGATACAGGAGTTTCGCGAATGCGAGGCGATCCGTCCCCCTGTTGTTGCGCCGAACCATCAAAGCGCGCGCGAAGTTTAACGAAAACTGACAAAGGCGCGCGCCGCCGATGCGTCAGATCGCGGCTTGCGTCCCGGCCGTCAAAGAAGCTCGCGGTACAGCGCCAGATAGCGTTCGGCCGACGCGCCCCAACCGAAGTCCTGGCGCATCGCGCGCCGTTGCGCGGCCTTCCATTCGGTGCGCCGACCGTACAGCGCGAACGCGCGGCGGATCGCGGCCGCGAGCCCCTGCGGCTCGAAGCGCTCGAACACGAAGCCGGTCGCGCAATCGTCGGCGAGATTTTCCAGCGATGCGTCGCTAACCGTGTCGGCCAGCCCGCCGACGCAATGCACGAGCGGCAGCGAGCCGTACGCGAGCGCATAGAGCTGGGTCAGCCCGCACGGCTCGAAACGCGACGGCACCGCGACCACGTCGCTGCCGGCGATGATCGTATGCGCAAGCGCTTCGTCGAAACCGAGTTCGACCGCGACCGACTCCGGATGCGCCTGCGCGACCATCTTCAGGCCGTTTTCGAGCGCCGGGTCGCCGGTGCCGAACACGACCAGCTGGCCGCCTCGCTTGACGATCTCGGGGACCGCGCCGAGCAGCAGGTCAAGGCCCTTCTGTTCGGTCAGGCGGCTGACCACGCCGAACAGCAGCGCGTCGCTTTTCTGCGCGAGGCCGAAGCGCTTTTGCAGCGCCTCCTTGCACGCGAGCTTGCCGGCCAGACGCGACGCGCTGTAATGCGTCGCGAGCAGCGCGTCGCTGGCGGGGTTCCACACCGTGTAGTCGACGCCGTTCAGGATCCCGCTCAGATCGTGCGCGCGATGCCGCAGCAGCGCGTCGAGGCCGCCGCCGTGCGCGATCGTCTGGATCTCGCGCGCGTAGGTCGGGCTGACCGTCGTGATGCGATCGCTGTAGTAGAGACCGGCTTTCAGAAACGATAGCTGTCCGTAGAATTCGACGCCGTGCATGTCGAAGAAATCGGCCGGCAGACCGAGCTGGCCGAACTGATGCGCGGGGAAAATGCCCTGGTACGCGAGGTTGTGGATCGTGAACACGCTGCGCGCCGGCGCGCGGCCGTGCGCGCGTTCGGCGGCCTTCAGATAGGCGGGCGCGAGGCCCGCGTGCCAGTCGTGCGCGTGCACGATCTGCGCGGACCACGCCGGGTCCAGCTGCTGCGCGAGTTGCGCGGCGACCCAGCCGAGCAGCGCGAAACGTTGCGCGTTGTCGCCGTACGGCACGTGCGCGTCGTCCAGATACGGGTTGCCGGGGCGGTCGTACAGCGACGCCGCGCGGATCACGTAGACGTTCAGGCCGTTGCCCGGCAGCGTGCCGCGCTCGAGCGTCACGTCGGGCGTGTCGAAGCGGCGCCCCAGCCGCGCGACCGGTTGCAGGTCACGCAGTCCGGCGAGCACCGCCGGAAAGCCCGGCAGCAGCACGCGCACGTCGGCGCCGCGCTCGATCAGCGCGGACGGCAACGCGCCGGCGACGTCGGCGAGGCCGCCCGTCTTGAGGAGGGGATACAGCTCGCTGGCGACGTGCAGCGCGCGAATCGTCATAGGCGGAGTTCTCGGTCGGGTTACGAGGTTGGGTGCGGTGCGTTGCTACGGTCTGGCGAGCGCCTCCTGGGTGACCAGCACGACGCCGTCGTCGGTGCGATAAAAGCGCTCGGCGTCGCGCGCCGGGTCTTCGCCGATCACCGTGCCTTCCGGGATCGTACAGCCGCGGTCGATCACCACCTTCTGCAGCCGGCAGCTCGCGCCGACCGTCACCTGCGGCAACAAGACTGCCTCACTGATGTGACAGAACGAGCTGACCTTCACGTTCGACGACAGCACCGAGCGCGAGATCTGCGAGCCCGAAATCACGCAGCCGCCGCACACGATCAGGTTATTGCCCGAGCCCTGCAAGCCCTTCATGTCGCGCACGAATTTGGCGGGCGGCAGCTGTTCCTGATACGTCCAGATCGGCCAACTGCGGTCGTACAGGTCGAGCGTCGGGATCGTCGATGCGAGATCCAGGTTCGCGGCCCAGTACGCGTCGATCGTGCCGACGTCGCGCCAGTACGGCTCGACGCTCGGATCCGACGACACGCACGACATGCTGAACGGGTGGGCGATCGCGACGCCCTGGGTCACGACGCGCGGCAGGATGTCCTTGCCGAAGTCGTGATCGGTGTCGATCGTCGCGATGTTTTCTTCGAGCAGCGAGTACAGGTAGTCGGCGCTGAACACGTAGATGCCCATGCTCGCGAGCGCGGTGTCGGGGCGGCCGGGCATCGCGGGCGGGTCGGCCGGTTTCTCGACGAAGCCGGTCACGCGACGGTTTTCGTCGACCGCCATCACGCCGAACGCGACCGCGTCCATGCGCGGCACCTCGATGCAGCCGACCGTGCAGTCGGCGCCGCTGTCCGCGTGATCGGCGATCATCCGCGTGTAGTCCATCTTGTAGATGTGATCGCCCGCCAGCACGACCACGTACTTCGGGCGGATCGAGCGGATGATGTCGAGGTTCTGGAACACCGCGTCGGCGGTGCCGCGATACCAGTGCGCGCCTTCGACGCGCTGCTGCGCAGGCCATAAATCGATGAACTCGCCCATCTCGCCGCGCAGAAAACTCCAGCCGCGCTGCAGATGGCGCAGCAGCGAATGAGCCTTGTACTGGGTGACCACCGCGATGCGGCGGATGCCCGAATTCAGGCAGTTGGACAGCGCGAAATCGATGATCCGGTATTTGCCGCCGAAGTGCACCGCCGGTTTGACGCGCTTGTTGGTCAGCGGTCCGAGCCGGGTGCCGCGTCCGCCGGCGAGCACGATCGCGAGGGTGGTGCGCTGCAAGTCGTTCAGCCGTGCCGGAGTGTTCATGTTCGTCTCCATCCCATGCGTTTGCGCGTTCGATGGGAGCTTGTGCTCCGGTCTCGCGCCAGAGGGTTGTCTGGTTCTTTCGCCCCGGGTGATCTGCTCGCCTGCTGGCCGATGATGCTTCGTGCCGGACTCTTTGCGCCTGAAGTTTTGCACCTGTAGTGCGCATTGGAGCGCATCGCGTTTTGCGTGGCTGCCGCGACTTCAGGTGACTTGCGCCCGGCCTCGCGGCAAAAATTTGCCGCCGCGTTGCCGTTTTTTCACGGCCGGCTTTTCGCGGGTCGGTCGCGGGTCGGTCATCTGTTCGTCAGGTAGTTCTAGCACCGATTGGCTGCAAGCAAATAATCTTTCTTGCGCGGGCCGCGTATGCGGCCCTCCTCGCACGATCGGCTGTTGCCGCGCGTGCATCCGTGCGGCGCAGCACATAGAGCATGAGGTCGAGGCGGCGCGCGCGGCATTGCGTATCGACGCAACATGCATGCCAGCCGCCGGAGCGCGTCGCGCATGCGCGGCTTCGACGCCGCGGCCGCGCGCAGCGTCGTAGAATCGTGCGCTGCTGGCAGGAGGCCCGGCCGCCCGGCCATCGCGCCGCCGAAGCCTCGCACGTTCAACTGTTGCGCTTTTTCCCGGACTATTTCGATGAGCTTTCGCCGCCTGTTTCCGCTTGCCCTGTCGACTGTTTGCACTGTTGCCGCGCTGAGCGCGATGTCGGCGGCGCTGGCCGCCACGCCGGCCAGCGCGGTTAGCGCTGTGAACGGAGCGAGTCCGGCCGCCGCGAGCGCCGCGACCGCGACCGACGATTCAGGTCCCGCCTACGGTCCCGAACTGCAAGGCTTCAACTATCCGGCGCCGGTCGAGCGTTTTACGTTCACCTCGCAGGGCGTGCCGCTGCAGATGGCCTACATGGACGTGAAGCCCGCGCACGCGAACGGCCGCACGGTCGTGTTGCTGCACGGCAAGAATTTCTGCGCGGCGACGTGGGACGCGACGATTCACCGGCTCAGCGATGCCGGCTACCGCGTGATCGCGCCGGACCAGATCGGCTTCTGCAAATCGAGCAAACCCGAGCATTACCAGTACAGCTTCCAGCAGCTTGCGCGCAATACGAACGCGCTGCTCGAATCGCTCGGCGTGCATAACGCGACCGTGGTCGGCCACTCGACGGGCGGGATGCTGGCGGTCCGCTATGCGCTGATGTATCCGCAAGCGACGCAGCAACTGGTGCTGGTCAATCCGATCGGTCTCGAAGACTGGAAGGCGAAGGGCGTGCCGTCGCTATCGGTCGACCAGTGGTATCAGCGCGAACTGAAGACCAGCGCGGACGGGATTCGCCGTTATGAGCAGAACACCTATTACGCGGGGCAGTGGCGCGCGAATTATGAGCCGTGGGTGCAGATGCTGGCGGGGATGTATCGCGGGCCGGGCAAGCAGATCGTCGCGTGGAATTCGGCGCTGCTTTACGACATGATTTATACGCAGCCGGTGGTTTATGAGTTCGGCCAGTTGCAGATGCCGACGCTGCTGCTGATCGGCCAGAAGGATACGACCGCGATCGGCAAGGATGCCGCGCCGCCGGCGGTGCGCGCGAAACTCGGGCATTACCCGGAACTGGGCCGCGCGGCGGCGAAGGCGATTCCGCATGCGACGCTGGTCGAGTTTGCAGGGCTCGGGCACGCGCCGCAGATGCAGGATCCGGACGCGTTTCATAAGGCGCTGCTGGAGGGGTTGGCGGCGGTGCCGGCGAATCGGTGAGGGGGCGGGGAGCTCCCCGCCGCGCTGCCGGACTTTAGGGGTGCCCCGAACTACATGTTCACCATCACTGACGACCTCGCCGCGATATCCGGAGCGATCGGCTCGGCCGTATCGCTTCTCGCGGCCATTCCTTATGGACTCGCGATCGTCAGGCGTACTGTCCGTCCTCATCTGTTCACCTGGCTGATCTGGGCGCTGGTCACGACGATCGCCGCGGCCGGTCAGTTCGTTGCGGGCGCCGGCCCTTCCGCGTGGTGTACCGCGGCGATCGCGCTGACGTGCATTCTGATTTTCATTGCCAGCATCTATCGAGGCGAGCGAAGCCGCACGCGAGCCGATTGGTTCTTTCTCGGCGCGGCGCTCTCCGCGATACCGCTCTGGCTGGCGACCGACGACCCGGCCCTGTCGATCTACCTCGTCACGCTGATCGAACTCGCGGGTCTCGCTCCGACGATCCGCAAGACCTTCTCGGATCCGTGGGGCGAGAGCCTCGCTTATTTCGCGTTGTGTGTCGTCAAATACGCGCTTGCGTTGCTGGCCTTGCGGCACTGGAGCCTCGCGGTCGCGTTTTATCCGATCGTCAATGTCGTGGCGTCGCTGGGCATCTGCATGCTGATGGTTGTGCAGCGTTATCGTCTGCGCTCCAGCGGCGCGATTCAATAAAAGAAAAGGGTGGCCCCGCAAGAGCCGCCCTTTTTTAATGGATGCGCCCGCAGGCCGTCCTACTTCCCGCCGTTCAACTCTTCCCAAATCTGCGCGCCGATCTCGAACGAGCGCAACCGCGCGTCGTGATCGTAAATCTGCGCGGTCAGCATCAACTCGTTCGCGCCGGTCTGCTCGATGATCGACAGCAGTCCTTCGCGAACCGTGTCGCGATCGCCGAGCACCGTGCACGCGAGCGAACGCGCGACATTGTTCAACTCCATCTCCGACGCTTCGAGCCGCTCGACCGGCGGCTGCAACTGCCCCGGCGTGCCGCGCCGCAGATTGATGAACTGCTGCTGCAACGATGTGAACAGCCGCGTGGCCTCGTCGTTGGTATCGGCCGCGAACAGATTGACGCCGACCATCGCGTACGGCTTGTCGAGCGTCGCCGACGGCCGGAACTGCGCGCGATACATCTGCAGCGCGGTCAGCATGTAATCGGGCGCGAAATGCGAAGCGAACGCGAACGGCAGACCGAGCGCGGCCGCCAGTTGCGCGCTGTACAGCGACGAGCCGAGCAGCCACAGCGGCACCTGCAAGCCGGCGCCGGGCACCGCGCGAATCCGCTGACCCGCGACCGGCTCGGCGAAATAACGCTGCAATTCGACGACGTCGTCGGGGAAGCTCTCGGCGCTGTTTTGCAGGTCGCGGCGCAGCGCGCGAGCGGTGGTCTGATCGGTGCCGGGCGCGCGGCCGAGACCGAGATCGATCCGCCCCGGATACAGCGACGCGAGCGTGCCGAACTGTTCGGCGATCACGAGCGGCGCGTGATTCGGCAGCATGATGCCGCCGGAGCCGACCCGAATGGTTTTCGTGCCGCCGGCCACGTAGCCGATCACGACCGAGGTCGCCGCGCTCGCGATGCCGGTCATGTTGTGATGTTCGGCGAGCCAGTAGCGCTTGTAGCCGAGTTTTTCCGCGTGCTGCGCGAGTGAGAGCGTGTTTTTGAACGCATCGGCCGGCGTGGCGCCGGCGGTGACCGGCGAAAGGTCGAGAACCGAAAAGGGGATCATGGTTGATTGATTGCGAGTGGCGGCGCTTTCGCGCGATGGGGCATTGTGGCAAAGCCGGCATTTTTCTGCTGGCGGCGCGGCGATGTCCCCGCCGGTCGAAGGGTTTGTCGTGTGCGTGTACTTGCGTGGCGCGGAAATTGCGCCCGCGTAACTGATTGCGCGCCCGTACTGTGTATTTGCGGCGCGCGCATATAAGCAATCCCGTGAGTGACCGTGCGCCGATCCTTATTCGAGTGTACGGTTAAGTATCGGTGCGGCGACCCGGTGTGATGATCCCGCGTGTTGCCGGCTATCTCGCATGATGTCAAGGAGTCTCCGATCCCATGAATGTCATCAAAGCGTTTGTTACCCGCTCATTCCAGGACGTGTGCCACGCATTGCTCGACCGCGGCGAGATCGCGCTGGTCGATGTGCGTGAGGAACAGCCGCACGCGCGCAGTCATCCGCTGTTTGCCGCCAATCTGCCGCTGTCGCGGCTCGAACTCGACGCGCCGCTGCGGCTGCCGCGCCTCGGCGTGCCGATCGTCGTGTTCGATGCCGGCGAAGGTCTCGCGCGGCGCGCGGCCACCCGCTTCGCCGAACTCGGCTATACCAACGTCGCGTTGCTCGAAGGCGGGCTGCACGGCTGGCGCGAAGCGGGCGGTGAGCTGTTCAGCGACGTCAACGTGCCGAGCAAGGCGTTCGGCGAACTGGTCGAAAGTGTGCGCCATACGCCGTCGCTGTCCGCACAGGAAGTGCAGGCGCTGCTCGATCACGAAGCCGACGCGGTGGTGCTCGACGCGCGCCGCTTCGACGAATTCCAGGCGATGAACATCCCCGGCAGCATCAGCGTGCCCGGCGCCGAACTGGTGCTGCGCGCGCGCCAGCTCGCGCCGGATCCGGCCACGCGGATCGTCGTCAATTGCGCGGGACGCACGCGCAGCATCATCGGCGCGCAGTCGCTGATCAATGCGGGCGTGCCGAACCCGGTCGCCGCGCTGCGCAACGGCACGATGGGCTGGACGTTGGCCGGTCAGCCGCTCGCGCACGGCAGTTCGCGGCGCGGCGACGGCCCGCTCGACGACACGCTGCGCCTCGTCGCCGCCGAAGCCGCACGGGCGCTCGCCGATCGCGCGCGGGTCGGCCGCACGTCGCGCGACGAAGCGCGCCGCTGGGCCGGCGAAGAAGTGCGCACCGTGTACCGCTTCGACGTGCGTACGCCCGACGAATACGAAGCGGGCCACGTGCCCGGTTTTCGCAGCGCGCCGGGCGGGCAACTGGTGCAGGAAACCGATGTGTTCGTGCCGGTGCGCGGCGCGCGCGTGATCGTCGCGGACAACGACGGCGTGCGCGCGAACATGACCGCGTCGTGGCTCGCGCAGATGAATCTCGAAGTGTTCGTGGTCGACGGTCTGACGCCCGCCGATTTCGCCGAGAAGGGCGCGGCGCCGCCCCCGCGTTATGCGGCGACGCCGCCCGAGGTCGATGAGATCGAGCCGGCCGAACTGGCCGCGCTGCTGCAGTCGCCGGGCACCGTGGTGCTCGATTTCGCGAGCAGCACCAGCTATCTGAAGCGCCATGTGCCGGGCGCGTGGTTCGTGATCCGCAGCCAGCTCGCCGACGCGCTGCGCACGCTGCCCGATGCGAAGCGCTATGTGGCGACCGGCTGCGGCGCGGTGCTCGCGCGCTTCGTCGCGCCGGAACTGGCGGCGGCGAGCGGCCGGCCGGTGCAGGTGCTGCGCGGCGGCACCCGCGCATGGATCGACGCGGGTCTGCCGGTCGAGATGGGCGGCACGCGCTTCGCGTCGCCGCGGATCGATCGCTATCAGCGGCCGTATGAAGGCACCGACAACGCGCGCGAGGCGATGAGCGCATATCTGGAGTGGGAGCAGGGGCTCGTTGCGCAACTCGCGCGCGACGGCACGCATGGGTTCAGGGTGATCTGACGATTCGCTCGATTCGATACGGGCCGCCCGCGCGCGCGAATCATCTGCCGATTTGGTGTAAACGCGCTCTCGTCTAAAGCCGCCGATGCGTTTAAATTAGCGCCATCTGGAAGGCTTTTCGAGGGACCAGGGCGGCCATAAACGGCAGCGGTTTGTCATCCCGGCGATGGCGTGAGGTGAGTGGCCAAGGTTGCTCATCGCCGCGTCGGAGCAGACCGCTGCGCGTCGTCCGTGGTGCTTCGCTCGAGGTGGCGAACGAGCCGCCGTCACTTTCCGGTTGACCGTATCGACCGAACCGGCGACGCATTGCACTGCGTCGCCTTTTTGCTTGTTTTTTTGCTTGTGGCGCGGTTTTTTTTGTGTGCGCCGTCTGCCTTCCTGTTTGTTTTCCCGCCTGGCCTTTTCCCCCGTTCACCCGCTTTGCCACGCACGCAACACTTGCGTGCGCGATCGCACTCGCGCGGGGCGCGTCGCTCGCGCTTTCGCCGAGGCCCGGTTATGCTGGTAGCACCCACTACAAACCGGTGTGGCGCGCCGGCATCGCATGAATCGCGTGTTTCGCGCGCCGCCCGACAGGACCCGCCGTGAGTCTCAAACCGCTCGGTGTCGCCCTGCTGGCAGCGTGTTTTACGCTTGCCGGATGCGACCAGCAACAAAGCGATCAGGCCGTGCAAAAACTCAAAGACTTTTTCAACGCCGTCAAACCGGATGCGCTCCTGCTGAAGGACATGACGCCGGGGCTCACCACCGAAGCGCAGATTCGCGCGCAGATGGGCAAGCCCGAAACCGAACGCACCTTCACCGACGGCTCGAAGCGCTTCGAGTATCCGCGCGGCCCGCAGGGGCTGAACACCTACATGGTCGACATCGATCGCGACGGCAAGCTGCAGGCGATCACCCAGGTGCTGACCGCGGCCAACTTCGCGAAGATCCGCAGCGGCATGACGGAAGACGAAGTGCGCCGGCTGCTCGGCAAGCCCGGTGAGATCGCGGTGTTTCCGCTCAAGCCGGAAACCGTGTGGAGCTGGAAGTGGCGCGAAGGCGGCGTGACCGAGGAAGGCATCTTCAACGTGCACTTCGATCAGGGCAAGCGGGTGTACACCACCTCGCGCTCGGATGTGATCAAAGGGCGATAGAAGCAATAGCGCAGCGACAATGCAGCAACAACGCGCAGCAGCGCGACAGCAACAAAGCGGGGTGGGGCGATGATACGTCGACGTCGATACAGCCGGATCGGGCTGGTGTTGGGAGGCGGCGCCGCGCGCGGCTGGGCGCATATCGGCGCGATCCGCGCGCTGCACGACGCGGGCATCAGGCCCGACGTGGTGTGCGGCACGTCGATCGGGGCGCTGGTCGGCGCGGTCTATGCGAACGGCGACCTCGACTGGCTCGAGGAGTGGGTGTCGCGCCTGACGTGGCAGACGGTGGTGCGGCTGCTCGATCTGCGCATCTCGGGCGGCCTGCTCGGCGGGCGCAAGGTGATTCAACTGTTCGCCGACAAATTCGCCGGCCGCTCGATCGCGCAACTGGACATGCCGTTCGCGGCGGTCGCGACCGAGCTCGACACCGGCCGCGAAATCTGGCTGCAGGACGGCAGCACGGTCGACGCGGTGCGCGCGTCGATCGCAATTCCGGGGATCTTCACGCCGGTGCTGCACAACGGCGTGTGGCTCGTCGACGGCGGGCTGTGCAATCCGGTGCCGGTGTCGGTCGCGCGCGGGATGCGCGCGGACTGCGTGATCGCGATCGATCTGAACAACGACATCCTGAACGGCCGCGACTTCGGCGGCGCGGTGGTCGAAACCCCGGCGCTCGATCCGGCCGCGCCGCCGCCCGTCGCGCTGCGCCGCAACGGCAAGCCGTGGCCGCGCTGGCTCGCGCCGGCCGACGCGAGCACCGCCCCCGCCGACGTGCGGGTGCCGCCGAAGCCGAGCGTGCACGTACCGTCGATGCTCGCGTCGATCGCGCAAAGCATCGACATCATGCAGGTGCGCATTTCGCGCAGCCGGCTCGCCGGCGAACCCGCCGACATCCTGATCCAGCCGCGCCTCGGTGGGATGGGCATTTTCGATTTTCATCGCGCGGCGCCGGCGATCGAGGAAGGGCGCGCGGCGGTCGAGCACATGCTGCCGGCGATCCGCGCGCGGCTTGCGATGGATCAGTGAGGGGGGCGCGGCGCTCATCCCAACTGACGCCTGCGGGCCAATCGTCGCCGGAATAAGGCTCAGCCGATGAGTCACATATGAGTCACGAAGGCCCTTCATGACTCATATGTGACCCATCATGACCCCCGGGCGCTCGGGCAGCTACCGGCCGCGACACGCTCGCCGTATATCGAAAAAGCGACCCCAAACTTGCAAAATCGCGGCACCCGCGCGCGCGCCGCGCCCACCTGACAAACACATAACCCCTGTCAAACCAAGCGCTCCGGGCGTTTCGCCGCCCCGCGCGGCCGCATGCTGCGTCGCAGCAAAACAACCCCCCGGTATTTGAGAAATCAATTTCCGCTTGCGAGACTGCGCGCCACGCCGGAGCAACGAGCAGGTCCACAGGCCGCCGGGCGCCGCGCGATTTCAACAAACCTGGATGGAGACACGCGTGTTCCTATACGGCTTCGGACCCGTGCTGCTCGCCGGCACGCTCAAGACCATCGAGCTGTCGGTGCTGTCGCTGGCGGCCGCGGTGCTGCTCGGCCTCGCGGGCGCGGCGGCGAAACTGTCGTTGAACCGGCCGTTGCGCGCGCTCGCGACCGGCTATACGACGCTGATCCGCTCGGTGCCCGACCTCGTGCTGATGCTGCTGCTGTTCTACAGCATCCAGATCTGGCTCAACGATCTGACCGACCTGCTCGGCATGGAACAGATCGACATCGATCCGTTCGTGGCCGGCGTGCTGACGCTCGGCTTCATCTACGGCGCGTATTTCACCGAGACCTTTCGCGGCGCGTTCCTCGCGGTGCCGCGCGGTCAGCTCGAAGCGGGCAGCGCGTACGGGATGAGCGGCGCGCGCGTGTTCACCCGGATCCTGTTCCCGCAGATGATGCGCTTCGCGCTGCCCGGCATCGGCAACAATTGGCAGGTGCTGGTGAAGGCGACCGCGCTGGTGTCGATCATCGGTCTGGCCGACATCGTCAAGGCCGCGCAGGACGCCGGCAAAAGCACCTTCAACATGTTCTTCTTCATTGCGGTCGCCGCGCTGATCTATCTGGCGATCACCACGCTCTCCAATCTCGTGCTGATCCGGCTGAACCGCCGCTATTCGATCGGCGTTCGACACGCGGAGCTCTGAACGACATGATCGATATCCTCAATCAGTTCTGGCGCGCGTACCTGTTCTGGGACGGCCAGCGTCTGTCGGGTCTCGCGGTCACGTTGTGGCTGCTGGTCGCGTCGATCGGCATCGGCTTCGTGTGCGCGATCCCGCTCGCGGTCGCGCGCGTGTCGAAGAAGCGCTGGCTGTCGACGCCGGTTCGTGCGTACACCTACGTGTTTCGCGGCACGCCGCTGTACGTGCAACTGCTCTTGATCTACACCGGCATCTACAGCCTCGAATTCGTGCGCTCGCACAGCCTGCTCGACGCGTTTTTCCGCAGCGGCTTCAATTGCGCGATTCTCGCGTTCGCGCTGAACACCTGCGCGTACACCACCGAGATCTTCGCCGGCGCGATCCGTTCGACCTCGCACGGCGAAGTGGAAGCGGCCCGCGCGTATGGGATGAGCTGGTTCACGATGTACCGGCGCATTGTGATACCGTCCGCGCTGCGCCGCGCGTTGCCGTTGTACAGTAACGAAGTGATCCTGATGCTGCATGCGACCACGGTCGCGTTCACGGCGACCGTGCCGGACATCCTGAAGGTCGCGCGCGATGCGAACTCGGCGACCTATCAGTCGTTCAACGCGTTCGGGCTCGCGGCGCTGCTTTATCTCGTGGTGTCGTTCGCGCTGGTGGCGCTGTTCCGGCGCGCCGAGCGTCGCTGGCTCGCGTATCTCGCGGTACGCACGCATTGAATGCGCAATGAGCGCGCAGTGAGCCCGCACTGAGCCTTCTTCACCCCGATCCGACTCTTCACAGGGAGAGCATCTTGCTCCATACGACCCAAACCGAAGCCTGCAAGCTCGCCATTCAGGACATCCACAAGCGCTACGGCGACAACGAAGTGCTCAAGGGCGTGTCGCTGAACGCGAACAAGGGCGACGTGATCAGCATCATCGGCGCGAGCGGTTCGGGCAAGAGCACCTTCCTGCGTTGCATCAATTTTCTCGAGCGGCCGAACGCCGGGCAGATCATCGTCGACGGCGAAGCGGTGAAGACCAGGGCCGATCGCGCCGGCAATCTCGAAGTCGCCGATCACAAGCAGTTGCAGCGCATCCGCACCAAGCTCGCGATGGTGTTCCAGCACTTCAATCTGTGGGCGCATATGAACGTGCTGGAGAACGTCGTCGAAGCGCCGATTCATGTGCTCGGCGTGCCGCGCAAGGAAGCCGAAGAGCGCGCGCGCGAATATCTGGAGAAGGTCGGCCTCGCGCCGCGCTTCGAAAAGCAGTATCCGTCGCATCTGTCGGGCGGCCAGCAGCAGCGCGTTGCGATTGCCCGCGCGCTGGCGATGAACCCGGACGTGATGCTGTTCGACGAACCGACCTCCGCGCTCGATCCGGAACTGGTCGGCGAAGTGCTGAAGGTGATGCAAAAGCTCGCCGAGGAAGGCCGCACGATGATCGTCGTCACGCATGAAATGGGTTTTGCGCGCAACGTGTCGAACCATGTGATGTTCCTGCACCAGGGGCGTACCGAGGAAGAGGGCGATCCGGCCGAGGTGCTGAGCGCGCCGCGCAGCGAGCGCCTCAAACAGTTCCTGTCCGGCAGCCTGAAGTAACGCGCGGCTCGCGCGGCTTCGGTTCCTGTCCATCCTTTCGCGTCGATCTCCAGCGATGGCCCGTTCGTCCAGCCCGGCTCGCACGACCCAGGTCGCGATCGTCGCGTTGCCGCCGGTGTCGATGTCGGGCGTCGGCCCGCTCGTCGACACGCTCAATCTCGCCAATGAAATCGACGGCCGCGCGCTGTACCGCGTGCAGGTGTGCTCGTGGGACGGTCGCCCGGTGCCGCTCGCGGGCGGCGCGCAGTGGCCGGCCGATGCCGCGTTCGGCGACGCGATCGCGTGCGACTGGCTGATCGTGATCAGCGAGCGCTTCCAGCAGTTCGCCGACTATCGGTTATTTCTCGCTAGTCTCGCGCGGGTCGGCCAGCGCACGCCGCTCGTCAGCGGGATTCACCACGGCGTGTGGTGGCTCGCGATGGCGGGGCAACTGTCCGGCTATCGCGTCAGCGTGAACTGGGAGACCTATCAGCAGTTCTCCGAACAGTTCGAGCGCTCGATCGTCACCCAGCAGATCTTCGAAATCGACCGTGATCGCGCGACCTGCGCGGGCGGTCAGGCGAGCGTCGATTTCATGCTGGCGATGATCGGCCGCGAGCACGGCCCCGAACTCGCGGAGCGGATCGCCGACACGCTCGGCGTCGGCGTTTTGCGCGCCGGCGACGAGCGTCAGCGCATTCCGTTCGTGACCGCGCCGGGCGAGCGCCATCCGCGCCTGAACGACGCGCTTTTGCTGATGGAAGCGAATATCGAAGACCCGCTGACCAGCGATGAAATCGCCGGTCTCGTCGGCGTGTCGCGGCGCCAGCTCGAACGGCTGTTTCGCCAGTATCTCGGCTCGATGCCGTCCAAATACTATCTGGGCCTGCGGCTCTCGAAAGCGCGCACGCAGTTGCAGCGCACCAGCAAATCGGTCGTGCAGATCAGCCTCGCGTGCGGGTTTGCGTCGGCCGCGCACTTTTCGAATGCGTACCGCGAGCGCTTCGGCGTGACGCCGCGCGAGGACCGCCGCAACTGGATCGAGCGCCAGACCGGCGCGCACGGCGGCGCGAGCGAGCCGCGTCCGGCCGCGCTGATCGAGCGGCCGGAAACGGACTGACGGCGGGTCGCCGCGGCTTGGCCCCGCCGCGTCGCGCGGAACCCCATAGAAAGCGTCGCGTATGCGCAAGACGGAACGCGCGCGGTTTCCTACACTAGCGGTATTACCTGTTACCCGAAACGAGGATTTGCCATGAACGACCTGACTGTGACACGCCAGACCTTCGACGAAGTCATGGTGCCGGTGTTTGCGCCGGCCGCCTTCGTACCGGATCGCGGTCTCGGCTCGCGCGTGTGGGACACGCAAGGCCGCGACTATATCGACTTCGCCGGCGGCATCGCCGTCACCGCGCTCGGTCATGCGCATCCGGAACTGCTGAAGGTGCTGCACGAGCAGGGCGGCAAGCTGTGGCACATCGGCAATGGCTACACCAACGAGCCGGTGCTGCGGCTCGCGAAGCGCCTCGAAGACCTCACGTTCGCCGACCGCGCGTTCTTCGCGAACTCGGGCGCCGAAGCGAACGAAGCCGCGCTGAAGCTCGCGCGCCGCGTCGCGTTCGACCGTTTCGGCGCGGACAAGGCCGAAATCATTTCCTTCACGCAGTCGTTCCACGGCCGCACGTTGTTCACCGTCAGCGTCGGCGGCCAGCCGAAGTACTCGGAAGGCTTCGGCCCGGTGCCGGCCGGCATCACGCATCTGCCGTACAACGATATCGAAGCGGCGAAGAAAGCGATCGGCGCGCAGACCTGCGCGGTGATCGTCGAGCCGATCCAGGGCGAGGGCGGCGTGATTCCGGCCGATCCGGCGTTTCTGACGGCGCTGCGCGAAGCCTGCGACCAGCACAACGCGCTGCTGATTTTCGACGAAGTGCAAACCGGCGTCGGCCGCAGCGGTTATTTCTACGCGTATCAAGACACCGGCGTGACGCCGGACATCCTGACCACCGCGAAGGCGCTCGGCAACGGCTTCCCGATCGGCGCGATGCTGACCACCAACGAGCTGGCCGCGCACTTCAAGGTCGGCGTGCACGGCACTACCTACGGCGGCAATCCGCTCGGCTCGGCGATCGCGGAAAAGGTGGTCGAACTGGTTAGCGATCCGAAGCTGCTCGAAGGCGTGCGCTCGCGCAGCGAGGCGCTGAAGGGCCATCTGGCGAAACTCAATGAGCGCTTTGGTTTGTTCACCGAAGTGCGCGGCAAGGGTCTGCTGATCGGCGCCGAGCTGAACGACACGTTCAAGGGCCGCGCGAAAGACTTCGTCACCGCGGCCGGCCAGCATGGCGTGATCATGCTGATGGCGGGCCCGGACGTGCTGCGCTTCGTGCCGTCGCTGATCATGCCGCTCGACGACATGGCCGAAGGTTTCGCGCGTCTGGAGAAGGCGTTCGGCGAACTGGTCGGCGCCGCGCAGGCCGCATCGAAGTAATGGCGAGGCAGTCCAACCTGCACGCGAACCCGCAGCAGCGCACCGAACGCGCGCTGCGTCACATTCAACAGGAACGATGATGCTCTTCGTACGTCCAGGCCGCCTCGCCGATCTCGATGCGCTCGAGCAGATGGCGCGCACCGCGCAACCGGTGCTGCATTCGCTGCCGCACGACCGGCGCGCGCTCGAAGCGCGCGTCGCGTTGTCGGAAGACTCGTTTCGCGCGGAAGTCGATTTTCCGGGCGAGGAGTTCTATCTGTTCGTGCTCGAAGATTCGCAGACCGGCAAGCTGATGGGCACCGCGAGCATCGTCGCGGCGGCCGGTTATGCGGACCCGTTCTACGTGTTTCGCAACGACGCGCTGATTCATGCGTCGCGCGAGCTGCACGTGAACCGCAAGATTCACGCGCTGACGATGTCGCACGAGCTGACCGGCAAGAGTCGGCTCGCCGGCTACTACATCGACCCGTCGCTGCGCGGCGACGCGGCCGCGCAACTGATCTCGCGCGCGCGGATGATGTACATCGCCGCGAATCGCAAGCGCTTCACGCCGGAAGTGTTTTCGCTGCTGCTCGGCGTGACCGACGAGAACGGCGTGTCGCCGTTCTGGGAAGCGCTCGGGCGCAAGTTCTTCGGCCGCAATTTCGCCGATATCGAAGTCGAGTCGGGCGGCCGCAGCCGCACCTTCATCGCCGAAGTGATGCCGACTTATCCGGTCTACGTGCCGCTGCTGCCGGAAGCGGCGCAGCGCGTGCTCGGCGAGCCGGATGCGAACGCGCTGCTCGCGTACGAGATTCACCTGGAAGAAGGCTTCGAGACCGACCGTTACGTCGATATCTTCGACGCCGGTCCGGTGCTGACCGCGCAGATGGATCGCAGCGCGAGCGTCAAGTACAACGAAACGCGCGTGGTGCGCGAGGCCGCGGCGCCGCAAGGCGACACCTGGCTGATCGCGCACAACGGCGCCGACGGCGAGTTCCGTTGCGTGCTCGGCGATCTCGCGGCCGGCAAGGAAGCCGGCGCGGTGCTGTCGCAGGCGGCGCGCGCCGCGCTCGGCGTACGCGACGGCGATGCGGTGCGCTGCGTGCCGCTGCATCGGCCGCAGGATGAACATTCGGGAGATGCGCAATGATCGTCGTTCGCGTAGTGCAACGAGGCGATGTGGATGCGCTGATGCGGCTCGCGCAGGAAACCGGCCCGGGGCTGACCACCTTCAAGCCGGATCGCGATGCGCTGGCGGCGCGGGTCGAACGCGCGCGCCGCACGATGGAAGATCAGGCCGCGCCGCACGAGGCCGGCTATTTCTTCGTGATGGAAGACACCGCGACCGGCGACGTGGCCGGCGTGTGCGGGATCGAAACCTCGGTCGGATTGCAGCAGCCGTTCTACAACTATCGCGTGAGCACGGTCGTGCACGCGAGCCAGGACCTCGGCATCTGGACCCGGATGCATGCGCTGAACATTTCGCACGACCTGACCGGTTATGCGGAAGTGTGCTCGCTGTTCCTGAGCCCGCGGTATCGGACGAGCGGTGTCGGCGGTCTGCTGTCGCGTTCGCGCTTCATGTTTCTCGCGCAGTTCCGCGAGCGTTTTCCGCAGCGGCTGTGCGCGGAACTGCGCGGCCATTTCGATGCGGAAGGCACGTCGCCGTTCTGGCGCGCGGTCGGTTCGCACTTCTATCAGATCGATTTCAACGCGGCCGATTATCTGAGCTCGCATGGCCGCAAGGCGTTTCTCGCCGAGCTGATGCCGCGTTACCCCGTCTACGTCGAGTTGCTGCCGGAAGAGGCGCAGCGCTGCGTCGGCCTCACGCATAGCGACACGATTCCCGCGCGCCGGATGCTCGAAGCGGAAGGGCTGCGCTACGAGAATCACGTCGATATCTTCGACGCCGGTCCGGTGCTCGAATGCCATATCGCCGACCTGCGCACCGTGCGCGAAAGCGTGCTGGTCGCGGTCGAGATCGCGGAGCACGATGACAGCGCGCCGCAGGATGGCCCGAAGTCGATGGTGTCGAATACGTCGCTCGGCGATTTTCGCGTCGGCGTGGTGGCCGGCGTCGCACAGAACGGCGTGTTCCGTCTGAGCGCGCTTGAGGCCGCCGCGCTCGGCGTGAAGGCCGGCGAGCCGCTGCGGGTGCTGCCGTTGAAACATAAACAGGGATGATCATGAGCGAGCTTTTCATCGACGGCGCATGGGCCGCCGGCACAGGACCCGCATTCGCATCGCGCAACCCGGGCACGGGCGCGGTGGTGTGGGAAGGCAACAGCGCGTCGGCGGACGACGTCGATCGCGCGGTACGCAGCGCGCGGCGCGCGTTCGCCGCATGGTCGGCATTGACGCTCGACGAGCGTTGCGCAGTAGTGCGCCGCTTCGCCGCGCTGGTTACCGAGCGCAAGGAAGCGCTCGCTGAAGCGATCGGCCGCGAGACCGGCAAGCCGCTGTGGGAGGCGCGCACCGAAGCGGCGTCGATGGCCGCGAAGGTCGAGATTTCGATTCAGTCGTACAACGAACGAACCGGCGAAAAGCGCTCGGCGATGGCCGACGGCACCGCGGTGCTGCGGCATCGCCCGCACGGGGTGGTCGCGGTGTTCGGGCCGTACAACTTCCCGGGTCATCTGCCGAACGGGCATATCGTGCCCGCGCTGATCGCCGGCAATGCGGTGGTTTTTAAACCGTCCGAACTCGCGCCGGGCGTCGCCGCGCTGACGGTGCAGATCTGGCGCGACGCGGGACTGCCCGCCGGCGTGCTCAATCTCGTGCAGGGCGAGAAGGACACCGGCGTCGCGCTCGCGAATCATCGGCAGATCGACGGGTTGTTCTTTACCGGTAGTTCGGATACCGGAACATTGCTGCACAAGCAGTTCGGCGGCCGGCCGGAGATCGTGCTGGCGCTGGAGATGGGCGGCAACAATCCGCTCGTGATCGGCCCGGTCGCCGATCTCGACGCGGCCGTGCATCACACGATTCAATCGGCGTTTTTGTCGGCGGGGCAGCGCTGCACCTGCGCGCGCCGTATCTTCGTGCCGGACGACGCGTTCGGCGAGCGCTTCCTTGCGCGGCTGGCCGAAGTGAGCGCGCGGATTGGCGTCGGCGAATACAACGCCGAGCCGCAGCCGTTCATGGGCGCGGTGGTGTCGGCGCGCGCGGCCGCGCGTTTGATGACCGCGCAGGAGCGTCTGCTGGCGAGCGGCGCCAAGGCGCTGCTGAAGATGGAGCAGCGCGACCCGCAACTCGGCTTCGTCACGCCGGCGATTCTCGATGTGACCGCTGTGAAGGATCTGCCCGACGAGGAGCATTTCGGCCCGCTCGCGCAGATCATCCGCTACCGCAGCTTCGACGACGCGCTCGAACAGGCGAACGACACCGAGTTCGGTCTGTCCGCGGGCCTGCTCGCCGACGACGAAGCGCTGTGGACGCAGTTCCAGCGCACCATCCGCGCGGGCATCGTGAACTGGAACCGGCCGACCAATGGCGCGTCGTCGGGCGCGCCTTTCGGCGGGCCGGGCCGCTCCGGCAATCACCGGCCGAGCGCATTCTACGCGGCCGACTACTGCGCGTACCCGATGGCCTCGGTCGAGAGCGCGCAACTGAACATGCCCGCGAGCGTCTCGCCGGGCCTCCAATTCTAAGGATCGACGATGCAAGCCACTGAAGCCAATTTCGACGGCCTGGTCGGCCCGACGCACAACTACGCGGGGCTGTCGTTCGGCAACGTCGCGTCGCAGAACAACGAGAAATCGGTCGCGAATCCGAAGGCGGCGGCGCGCCAGGGGCTGCGCAAGATGAAGCAGCTCGCCGACCTCGGTTTCCATCAGGGCGTGCTGCCGCCGCAGGAGCGGCCGTCGATGCGCCTGTTGCGCGAGCTCGGCTTTTCCGGCGACGACGCGAGCGTGATCGCGCGCGTCGCGCAGCAGGCGCCCGAGCTGCTCGCGGCCGCGAGTTCGGCGTCCGCGATGTGGACCGCGAACGCGGCGACCGTCAGCCCGTCGGCCGACACGCACGATGGCCGCGTGCATTTCACGCCGGCCAATCTGTGCAGCAAGCTGCATCGCGCGATCGAACATCAATCGACGCGCCGCACGCTCGGCGCGATGTTTAGCGATCACGATCGTTTCGTCGTGCACGAGGCGCTGCCCGGCACGCCCGCGCTCGGCGACGAAGGCGCGGCGAATCACACGCGTTTTTGCGAGCAATACGGCGCGCGCGGTGTCGAGTTCTTCGTGTATGGCCGCAGCGAGTATCGACGCGGGCCGGAGCCGAAGCGTTTTCCCGCGCGCCAGACGTTCGAGGCGAGCCGCGCGGTCGCGCATCGTCACGGGCTGCAGGACGCGGCGACCGTGTTCGCGCAGCAGAACCCCGAGGTGATCGATGCGGGCGTGTTCCATAACGACGTGATCGCGGTCGGCAATCGCAACACGCTGTTCTGCCATCAGCTCGCGTTTGTCGAGCAGAACGCGGTGTACGACGAACTGCGCGCGAAGCTTGGGCATCTGCACGCGGGCTTCAACGTGATCGAGGTGCCGGACGCGCAGGTCGGCGTCGCCGATGCGGTGTCGTCGTATCTGTTCAACAGCCAGTTGCTGACGCGCCCGGACGGCAAGCAGGTGCTGGTGGTGCCGCAGGAGTGCCGCGAAAATCCGCGCGTGGCCGCGTATCTGGACGAGCTGACCGCGCACAGCGGACCGATCGACGACGTGCTGGTGTTCGATCTGCGCGAAAGCATGAAGAACGGCGGCGGGCCCGCGTGTCTGCGTCTGCGGGTCGTGCTCGACGACGCGGAACGCGCGGCGGTCGCGCCGGGCGTGTGGATCAACGACACGTTGTTCGGCCGCCTCGACGCATGGATCGAAAAGCATTATCGCGACCGCCTCGCGCCGGCCGATCTGACCGATCCGCAACTGCTGGTCGAATCGCGCACCGCGCTCGACGAACTCACGCAGATTCTCGATCTGGGCTCGCTGTATGACTTCCAGCGCTGAGCACGCGATGCCGATGACGCCGACGCCGTTGCTCGACGATTTCCTCGCGTGGTCGCTCGCGGGTTCGCGGCCGGACGAGCATGAAACGCAGGGCACCTGCGCGAACGGTGTGCGCTATGCGTGGCTCGACGACGGCGTGCTGTTGCTCGAACCGGCGCCCGCGCATGAGTCCGCCGATGTACGCAGCGTGCTGGTATCGGCCGGCGTGCACGGCGACGAAACCGCGCCGATCGAACTGCTGTCGCGCATCGTCGCGGATATCGCTTATGGTCGCGCGGCGCTCGCATGTCGCGTGCTGGTGATCCTCGGCAACCTCGACGCGATGCGCGAAGGCTGCCGCTATCGCGACGACGATCTGAACCGGCTGTTCAGCGGCCGCCATCTGCAACTGCCCGACAGTCACGAAGCGCCGCGCGCGGCCGCGCTGGAAGAAGCCGCGCTGCGCTTTTTCGCAGGAGCTTCCGACGCACCTGGCGCGCGCTGGCACATCGACATGCACACGGCGATCCGCGCATCCGCGTTCGAGCGTTTCGCGCTGCTGCCGCATACCGGCAAGCCGTTCTCGCGCGCGATGTTCGAATGGCTCGGCGACGCGCGCATCAGCGCGGTGCTGCTGCATACGACCAAGGGCAACACGTACTCGCATTTCACCGCGCAGGCGTGCGGCGCCGATGCGTGCACGCTCGAACTCGGCAAGGTGCGCCCGTTCGGGCAGAACGATCTGACGCGCTTCGCGGGCGCCGACCTCGGCGTGCGCGCGTTGCTGGCCGGCACGCGGGTGGAGGAGCCGAGCGACGCCACGCTGCCGCGCGTGTTCACCGTGATCGATCAGTTGACCAAACAAAGCGACGCGTTCGAACTGCTGGTCGCGCCGGACGTGCCGAACTTCACGCCGTATGAGAAGGGCACGGTGCTCGCGCGCGACGGCGCGTACAGCTACACGGTGCGGCACGACGAAGAGCGTCTCGTGTTTCCGAACGCGACGGTCAAGCCGGGCCTGCGCGCCGGTCTGCTGGTGATCGACACGACCGCCGACACGCTGTCCAAGCTTGTCTAGACAGGTAACGTGTACAATCGCGGGCGTCGCGGCTCCGGCATCAGGTTTTCTTCTGTCCCAACGGCCGGCCGCGCGAGTCCGCTTCACGGCGGGCGCGGCACGCGTCGCGCCGCCGCCGGTCCGGCTCCGTTTTAGTCAATACCGTAGAGGAACACCCGTAATGAAGATGAATTGGCCCAACCTGGCCGCGCTCGCGCTGTGCGCGTCGGCGGCACTGAGCGCGGGCACCGCGTCGGCGGCGCAGATCAAGGAAGTGCGCTTCGGCGTCGAGGCGTCGTATGCGCCGTTCGAATCGAAATCGCCGAGCGGCGAGCTGCAAGGCTTCGATATCGACGTCGGCAATGCCGTCTGCGCGAAGCTGAAGGCCAAATGCGTGTGGGTCGAGAACTCGTTCGACGGCCTGATTCCGGCACTCGCGGCGCGCAAGTTCAACGCGATCAACTCGGACATGACGATCACCGACCAGCGTCGTCAGGCGATCGACTTCACCGATCCGATCTACACGATCCCGAACCAGATGATCGCGAAGAAGGGCAGCGGCCTGCAGCCGACCCCGGCCGCGCTGAAGGGCAAGCACATCGGCGTGCTGCAGGGCACGATCCAGGAAACCTATGCGAAGGCGCGCTGGGCGCCGGCCGGCGTCGACGTCGTCCCGTATCAGACGCAGGACCAGATCTACGCGGATCTCGTGTCGGGCCGTCTCGATGCCTCGTTCCAGGACGCCGAAGCGGGCTCGAAGGGCTTTCTGAAGAAGCCGCAGGGCGCGGGCTTCGAGTTCGCCGGTCCGGCCGTCAGCGACGAGAAGCTGCTCGGCGCGGGCGTCGGCTACGGCGTGCGCAAGAACGACACGGCGCTCAAGGATGCGCTGAACGGCGCGCTGAAGGAACTGAAGGCGGACGGCACGATCGACCGTATCGCCGCGAAGTACTTCGACGTGAAGGTCGTGCTGAAGTAAGCGCGCGACGCTTCAGGCTGGATTCGAACAAACGGCCGCCGATGCGGCCGTTTGTGCGTTTACCGCCGCGCTCAGATCTCCGACCATTCGCGCAGCAGGTTGTGATAGTGGGCCGTCAGCGCGACCAGCTCGTCGCTTTCGCCGTGCCTTGCGCGCAGCGCCTGAATCGCCTGGTCGAGTTCGAACAGCATCGAACGACGGCCGTCGTTGCGGATCATGCTTTGAATCCACATGAACGAGCAGACCCGCGCGCCGCGCGTGACCGGCGTCACGCAATGCACGCTGGTCGACGGGTAGAGCACGAGATCGCCGGCCGGCAGCTTCACGTCGTGTTCGCCGTAGGTGTCGCGCACGGTCAGCTCGCCGCCGTCGTAGTCGTCGGGCTCGCACAGGAACAGCGTGGCGGACAGGTCGGTGCGCAGCCAGCCCGGATTGTGCGGGTGCGCCCGTACCGCGCCGTCGACGTGAAAGCCGTAATGCTCGCCGAGCGCGGCCTCGTAACGGTTGAACAGCGGCGGCGAGACGCGCAGCGGCAGCGCCGCCGAAAAGAACAGCGGATGCCGGTTCAGCGCCTGCAGCACCGCTTGAGCGAGTTGTTGCGAGAGCGGTGAAGCTTCGGGCAACTGACGATTGCGCTTGACCTGCGCGCCGCCCGCGCCGACGGTGGCGCGGCCGTCGCTCCAGTCGCCCGCGTCGAGACGTTCGCGCAGCGCGCGGACTTCGGCGGCGCTCAGCACGCCGGGAATATGCAGCATCATGGTGTCGGCCAGGCGGAAGTGAACAGGCGGTGTGGCGCCATCCTGGCCGCCACTCCTCGCCAGATTGCTACAACGAACGCATCAGAAATGCAGGTTCGCGGTGACGATCGCGGTGCGCGGCGCGCCCGGGAAATACCGGTAGCCGCTCTTGTTGATCGACATCACGTAGCTCTTGTTGAACAGATTGTAGATGTTGAGCTGGATGCTGACGTTACGCGACACCTTGTAGCTCGCCATCGCGTCGACGACCCAGTACGGATCGGTATGGTCCGGTGTGCCGACCGCGCCGTCGGTGCCTCTTTGCAGGCCGCTTACGTAGCGCGCGCCGCCGCCGAGTGTGAAGCCGTACGGCAACTGATAAGTGGTCCACATCGAAAACGCATGGCGCGGCGTGTAGGTGAGCAGCGTCGAGCCGTCCTGCGAGACCGCGCTGCCGGCGTCCACCCGCGCATCCTGCAACGTATAGCCGGCCATCACCGACCAGTTCGGCGTGATCTGACCGGCCGCGCTCAGCTCCAACCCCTGCACGCGCTTCTTGCCGATCTGGCCGTACGTGCCGTCGTCGAGCAGTTGCACTTCATTGCTGATGTCGGTGCGAAAGAGGGCGGCGGTCGCGAGCAGGCGCTTGTCGAACAGCTCCCACTTGGTGCCGAGTTCGGCGGTTTTCGCGCGCTGCGGCGCGAAGTCGACGCGGCCCGCGCTGTTGCCGCTGCCGGCCGCCGCGAGCGCGAAGTTCGAGCCGCCCGGCGGCTGCTGCGAGATCGCGTAGTTGAAGTAGACGTTGCCGTTGCGCGTCACGCGGTACATCGCGCCGAGCTTCCAGTCGATCAGGTTGCCGGACTTGCTCGCGTCGACGGTGGTGACCGGCGTGCCGGCCGCGCTGCCCGCCGGACACGCAACCACGGTACGGCCGGTGCCGCCGCACGCGGTCGCGCTGGTGTATTCGCTATGGTAGTCGTCCCAACGAAGCCCGCCGTTGAACTGCCAGCGCTCGCCGACCTCGATCGTATCGAACGCGTAGGCGGCGACGGTGTCGGTGCTGCCGGTCGCGTTCGCGCCGTTGCGGCCGTAGTTGCTCAGGTACACGTTGCTGTTCGGCGAGTAGATGTTGACGGCCGGCGCGGTCGGCGTGTTGTGGCCGTAGATCGTCTGTTCCTCGCGCGTGAGCTCGAAGCCCGCGCTGACGTCGTGCCTGAGCGGACCGGTGCTGAACTCGCTCGTCACGTTGGTCTGGTTCGTGATCAGCCGGTTGTTGCTGTCGCGCAGGTTCGGCGAGCGCGCCATCATGTAGGTCGACAGATCGGCCGGGTTGCTCGCGGTGAGGCTCGTCGCGGCCAGCATGAACGACGACAGCATGTAGTCCTGCTTCACCTGTTGCCAGCGCGTGGTGTTGCGCAGCACGGTGTTGGCGCCGATCTTGTGCTCGATGCGCAGCGTCGCCATGTCGGTCGTCGAGTTGTCGAAGTCCGACGCGGTGCCGTAGTAGTTGTACGTATCGACCTTCGGCGCGGTGTTGAGCGCCGCGAACGCGCTGCTCGGCGCCGAATAGCCGGGCAGACCGATGGTCGGCACACCGCCGTCCGGCGTGTTGTTCTGCTTGACGTGCATGTAGTCGAGATAGACCGTGGTCGGCGAGTTCAGACCGAACGCGAGCGACGGCGCGACGCCCCAGCGCTGGTAGTCGGCTTCGTCGCGGCCGGCCACGTCGTTCTTGTGGCCCATCACGTTCAGGCGGAACGCCGAGGTGTCGTTCAGCTGGCGGTTCCAGTCGACGGTCGAGCGCCAGTAGTTGTTGGTGCCGCCGCTCACGCTCGCGTCGAAGCTGTTGCCGAGCGTCGGCTGCTTCGACACCAGGTTGATCGAGCCGCTCGGCGCGCTGCGGCCGTAATCGGATCCCGACGGCCCCTTGATCACCTCGACCTGCTCGGTGTTGAACATGTCGCGATAGGTCGTGTTGATGTCGCGAATGCCGTCGATGAAGATGCTGTTCGATGTATCGATGCCGCGCATATAGATCGAGTCGCCGGTGCTGGTGCTGCCGTTTTCGCCCGCGTAGAAGGTGCCCGCGCCGGGCACGTTGCGCAGCGCCTCGGTGAGCGTGGTGGCTTGCTGCTCGCGCATCACCTGGCGCGGCACGATCGTGATGTTCTGCGTCGAGTCCTTCACCGACTGGGTGAATTTCGGCGAATCGAGCATCTCCGGTTTGTACGGGTTCGCGACGGCGGTCGAGTTGACCTTGATCGCGGGCAGCGTCGCTTCGCTTGCCGCATTACTTTGCGCGAGCGCCGCCAGCGGCGCGCCGAGCGTGATGCCGGCGAGCAGCGTGGCGGTGGCGGTGCTGGTGAACGTGCCCGGCAGCGCGGCGGCGCGACGGGGTGTTGCTTTTCGGCTTCGAATGTAGGCCATCTCTTTGGAAATAAGGAATCCTGCCGATGGCATCGGCATGTAGTTTTTCAGGGCGGAAGGGCGACGAGAGCGCGTTTCCGGACGAGCAGGTCGCTGCCGCGCCGGTGCCGGTGGACACGGGGCGAAAGCGGTGCTGGCTGGGGTCGCGTAACGGGACGTGGCTGGCAATCCGGCGCGCACGCCGGACGGGGATCAGGCCGGAAAGCAGTGACTCCGGCCGCGGCGTCGGTCCACGGCGGTGAGCGCTTTGTAAGCGCCATGCCGGGCATTCGACAGCCAGGGCGGATTTTGTAACAATTTCGCGAGAATGTAAACGATTCTCATTTGCGAGTTTCTACGAAATTGTTTGCCTACGCCGATCGCGTGACGGTGAGCGCCTCCGATTCGCGTCTCGAAATATTCAGTAACCGGTTTGGGCTTTGCTTACAAATGAAAACGATTATCATTCATGGCTGTCATTTTTCAGAGCCGGCGCGTCAGGCCGCCGGCATATTCGCGATAGTCAGGATGGGAACAACGAAGGTGGTAGAGGCGGGGACTCTCGACGCGGGCCAGCGCCGCCGCGCGTTCTGGCTGCGGCAACTGCGGCAGTGGCACTGGATCAGCTCGGCGCTGTGTCTGGTCGGCATGCTGCTGTTCGCGCTCACGGGCTTCACGCTCAATCACGCCGCGCAGATCGAAGCGCATCCGCATGTCGAGCGACGCAGCGCGAGCGCGCCCGCGGCGCTGCGCGACACGCTCGGCCACGTATCGCATCGCGACAAGGGCCCGGTGCCGCCGGAACTGTCCGCATGGCTTGCCAGGACGCTGCAAATCGATACCGCGGGCCGCACCGCCGAATGGTCGAGCAACGACGTCTATATCGCGCTGCCGCGCCCCGGCGGCGACGCATGGGTCAGCGTCGATTTCACGACCGGCGAGACCCAGTACGAACTGACCACGCGCGGCTGGATCGCCTATCTGAACGACCTGCACAAGGGCCGCAATGCCGGCGCCGCGTGGGGCGCGTTCATCGACATCTTCGCGGCCGCCTGCATCGTCTTCAGCGTGACCGGCCTGTTGCTGCTCAAGATGCACGCCCGCGGGCGCGTGTCCACCTGGCCGCTGGTCGGCTTCGGACTCGTCGCGCCGCTCCTGCTCGCGATCCTGTTCATTCACTGATCCCTTCCGTATCCATTTCATCGAGGAATCCTTAGCATGCGTCGACTCATCGCCGTTACCCTCACCGGGGTGGCCGCCGGCCCGCTCGCGGGCCAGGCCATCGCCGCCGAAATGACCGTCAACGTCGATCTGCCGCGCCTGGACGTCGCCGAATATCACCGGCCGTATGTGTCGATCTGGGTCGAGCGCGCCGATCAGACGCCGGTCACCACGCTGGCGGTCTGGTACGACCAGAACAAGCGCAACAACGAAGGCACCAAGTGGCTGAAGGACATGCGTCAGTGGTGGCGCAAGGCCGGCCGCGATCTGCAGATGCCGGCCGACGGCGTGTCCGGCGCGACCCGCGCGCCGGGTCAGCAGGTGGTGTCGTTCGTCGACGGCAAGGCGCCGCTCGGCAAGCTGCCGGCCGGCGAATATCAGCTGGTGGTCGAGACCGCGCGTGAAGCGGGCGGCCGCGGCGTGGTGCGGGTGCCATTCGTGTGGCCGCCGGCAGCGGCGACCACCACCTCGGCCAAGGGCGAGCAGGAGCTCGGCACCGTCACGGTGAACGTCAAGCCCTGACGCGGCTCGTCGTAGTTGCTGGCCTCGGCCCCGGCCGCGCGGTGACGCGCGCCCGGGCCGGGCTTCTTCCAGATCATTTTTCGAGCGGAATCCAATCATGAAACTTGCCACTGCCAGGCTTTCCCGCCACGCCTTCGCGTTCGTTCTCGCCGCCGCGCTGCCGCTGGCCGCCCACGCCGACCGGATGTGGCTGCTGCCGTCGACGACCGAACTGTCGGGCAACGATTCGTGGGTCACGGTGGACGGCGCGATCTCCGACACCGTGTTCGCCGCCGATCACGCGGCGCTGCGCCTGGACGGCCTGACGATCACCGCGCCCGACGGCTCGGCCGTGAAGGAGCAGAACGCGATCACCGGCCGCTATCGCAGCGTGTTCGACGCGCAGTTGCCGAAGGACGGCACCTACCGCTTCAGCGTGCAGAACCACATGCTGTTCGCGTCGTACAAGGTCGGCGACGAGCGCAAGCGCTGGCGCGGCAATGCCGATACGTTCGCGAAGGAAGTGCCCGCCGACGCGCAGGATCTGCAGGTGACCGAAAACGATCTGCGCGTCGAAACCTTCGTCACGCGCGGCAAGGCGGATACCGGCGCGCTGAAACCGAGCGGGCGCGGTCTCGAACTGGTGGCCGACAGCCATCCGAACGAACTGGTCGCGCTCACTCCCGCGAACTTCCGGCTGATGCTCGACGGCAAGCCGGCGTCGAACGTGAAGGTGTCGGTGGTGCCGGGCGGCACGCGCTATCGCGACAACCTCAATGAGATAACGATCGTCACCGATGCGAGCGGCAAGTTCGCGGTCAAATTCCCGGCGCCGGGCGCGTATTGGCTCGGCGCGCAGGTGCGCGACGATCGCACGTCGGTGAAGCAGGCGAAGGAGCGTCGCGCGTCGTATGCGGCGACCTTCGAGGTGCTGCCGCAATAAGTAGACATGCGAATGAATCACAGTTCCAGCTCGCACGACGCGCGCGCGGCCGAAGCAGATCTGCCGGCGCGCCGGGTGCTGGTGCCGGCCGGTATCGACGGCGGCGCGCTCGCGCCGGTGCGCGGCGGGCGGGTCGCGTCGTTCGGCGGCGACACGATGGGCACGAGCTGGTCGGTGCGCTGCGTGCTGCCGGCCGACGACGCGGTGCAACGGGAGAGCGGTGCGCTCGCCGGCGCATCGGCTGACTCGCTCGAAACCACGCTGGATACCGTGATTCGCCGCGTGCTCGACGACGTGATCGCGCAGATGAGCAACTGGCGCGACGACTCCGACGTGAGCCGCTTCAATCGCGCGGCCGCGGGCAGCTGGGTGAGCGTGCCGCCGGCCTGCTTCGACGTGGTCGAAGCCGCGCTCGCGGTCGCGCGCGACAGCGGCGGCGCGTACGATCCGAGCGCCGGCCCGCTGGTCGACTTGTGGGGTTTCGGACCGGCGCCGCGCGCGGCCGACTCACCGTCAGTTGAACTGATCGAAGCCGCGCGCGCTCGCTGCGGCTGGCAGCGCGTCGCTATCGAGCGTGCGGACTTGCGCCTCTATCAGCCCGGTGCAATCGCGCTCGACCTGTGCGCGATCGCGAAAGGCTATGCGGTCGATGCGGTGCGCGATGCGCTGCTCGCGCACGGCATCGCACATCTGCTCGTTGAAATAGGCGGTGAATTGCGCGGCGACGGTGTCAAACCCGATGGTCTGCCGTGGTGGGTCGAACTCGAAACGCCGCCGCTCGATCATGCGGACCATGCGCACGACACAACCATCACGGCGCCCGAAGCGCCGCCGCCCACCATCGATCTGATCGCGTTGCACGGGCTCGCGGTCGCGACCTCCGGCGACTATCGCCGCTACTACTTCGACGCGGGCGTGCGTCGCGCGCATACGCTCGATCCGCGCACCGGCTATCCGGCGAATCACGCGCTCGCCAGCGTGACGGTGCTGCACCCGAGCTGCATGCTGGCCGATGCATGGTCGACCGCGCTGAGCGTGCTGGGCCCCGACGCCGGCCTCGCGCTCGCGCAGCGCAAGCGGCTGGCCGCGCGCTTTATCGTGCGTACGTCGACGGGATTTCGCGAACTCGCGAGTCCCGCGTACAAGGCGTTGCTCGAATGAGCGGCGCGCGTCAATCCAATCGTCGGCTTAGTCGTTGGCTGAGCCCCGCGCGGCTCGCGTGGTTGCTCGCCGCCGCCGGTGCGCTGCTCGCGTGGGCCAGTCCAGTGCGGGCCGGCAGCGCGGCGGGCGTCGGCTTGGCGTATTTGTGCGCGTGTGTCGCGATCGTCGCCGCGCATCGGGCGCGCGGGCAGGCGGCCCCGGCAACCGGCGCCGATACGCCGGAGCACGACGACGTGATCCTCGTCGCGTACGCGAGTCAGACCGGCAGCGCCGAGCAACTCGCGACCCAGACGCGCCGCGTGCTCGAAGCGGCCGGCTCGCGCGTGCGACTCGCGCCGCTCGGCCTGTTGAAAAGCGACGACCTGCTCGCACATGCGCGCGCATTCTTCCTCGTCAGCACGACCGGCGAAGGCGAGCCGCCCGATCACGTCGCGCCGTTCGTCCGGCGGGCGATGCAGCCCGACCCGCACGACGGCCACGCGACCCAGCTCGCGACGCTGCGCTACGCGGTGCTCGCGCTCGGCGACCGCACGTACGCGAACTATTGCGCGTTCGGACACCGCCTCGCCGGCTGGCTCAATCATCGCGGCGCGCAGCCGCTGTTCGACACGATCGAGGTCGATAACGGCGACGCGCTTGCGCTGCGCCGCTGGCAAACGCAACTGTCGACGCTGCTCGGCAGCGACGTCGATACATCATGGATGCCGCTCAGCGACAGCGTCTGGACGCTCGACGAGCGCGTATTGCTGAACCCCGGCAGCGCCGGCGCGCCCGCGTATCACTTCGGCCTGAGTCCGCGCGATGCCGCGGCGCTCGACTGGCAGGCCGGCGACATCGCCGAAATCCAGCCGCGTCAGCCGGCGCATCACGTGCAGCGCTGGCTCGCGCGGCATGGGCTGGACGGCACGGCACCCGTGCAATGCGAGGGCAGTGCGATGAGCTTCGAGCACGCGCTGGCCACCCGCCAACTGCCGAGCGAAGACGATCACCTCGGTCTGTCACCGCAAGACTGGATCGACACGCTCGCGCCGCACGCACGGCGCAGCTATTCGATCGCGTCGCTGCCCGCCGACGGCCGGCTCGAACTGCTGATCCGCCAGGCGCGCTCGGACGATGCGAGCGCGGCCGACGGCTACCGGCTCGGTCTGGCCTCCGGCTGGCTGACCGCGCACGCCGAGCCCGGCGACGAGATCACGCTGCGCGTGCGCACCAACCGCGCGTTTCATGCACCGCCTGACGCGCGTCCGCTGATCCTGATCGGCAACGGCACCGGCCTCGCGGGACTGCGCGCGCATCTGAAGCAACGCGCGCGCGACGGACAGCGCCGCAACTGGCTGATCTTCGGCGAACGCAGCGCCGCGCACGACCGCTTCTATCGCGATGAAATCGCCGCGTGGCAGAACGACCGGGTACTCGAGCGCACCGACCTCGTGTGGTCGCGCGACGGCGGCGAGCTGCGTTACGTGCAGCACGCGCTGAGCGCGGCGGCCGACACGCTGCGCGAATGGCTCGACGCGGGCGCCGCGATCTACGTGTGCGGCAGCCTCGACGGGATGGCGCCGGACGTGCATCGCGCGTTGCTCGCGATCGTCGGCCAGCACCGTCTCGACGAGTTGATTTCAGCGGGCCGCTACCGGCGCGATGTGTATTGAATCAAACGCCGCCCCCCGCGCGCCGCAACTCACCAATTATTTCGAGATATTCCTTGGGTAAGGATGTCAGTGTCTGAAGTGCTGCGATAAAATCGTCGCGCACGTCGACGCGCGATGACGCTCACGCCATCGCAAAACCGCGCGACGCTGCGACAAAAACAGAACATAGCGGCCAGGCGCCGGCGGCGCCGAGCGGGGACAGACATGACCAGCATCGCAATCGAGACTCCGGGCGGGAGCGTCGCGACCGACGACGCGTCGCCCGTCGCCAGCTTCGCGCGGCAACCGATCCTGAACCGTGAAGGGATGCTGTGCGGTTACGAGCTGAAGGTGCTCGCGCCCGAGGTGCCGGCGGGCGGCAGCGAACCGCCAGACACGGCCGCTGCACAATCCGCTGCACAAGCTGACACCGACACCACCCCCGACAGCCTGCCAGGCCGCGCGCCAACGCCTGCGCAAATCATCGCGCGCGCGATCGTTCGCGCTCTCGTGCAAGCCGACGTACGCAGCGCGTTGACCGGTCACCCGGCCTATGTCGACGTGACTCGCGACCTGCTGCTCGACGACGCGATCCTGCGCCTGCCGCGCGAGCGCTTCATCCTCGAACTGCCGCCGTCGCTCGAAGTCGACGACACGCTGATCGAACGCATCGTCTATCTGCACGGCCGCCGCTATCGCTTCGCACTCGACGACGTCACCCAGCCCACCGACAGCTTCGCGAAACTGCTGCCGTACGCGGAAATCATCAAGATCGACGTCACGCGGGTGCCGCGCACGCTGCTCGCGAAGCTCGCGAGCGTGCTGAAGTCGGCGGGCAAGCTGCTGCTCGCGCTGCGCGTCGACGCGCAGGACGATTTTGAGACCGCGCACGGGCTCGGCTTCGACTGCTTCCAGGGTTATTACTTCGCGCGCGCGCAGAGCGCGGCGACGCGCCGGGTCAGCGCGCCGCGCCACGCGCTGCTCAATCTGCTGCAACTGCTGGCGGGCGATCCGACCGTCGCGCAACTCGAAGCGGAGCTGAAGCTGAACCCGGTGCTGGTCATGCATCTGATGAAGCTCGCGAATTCGAGCGGCCTCGCGCTCGGCCATCGGGTGACGACGCTGCGCGACGCGATCAACGCGACCGGCACCGACCGCATCGCGCGCTGGACCCAGTTGCTGCTCTACGCGGACGGCCGCAAGGTCGCGCTCGAAGACGATCCGCTGCTGCAACTGGCGGCAAGCCGCGCGCGCTTCATGGAACTGGCGATCGAGCGGATGCCGGAAGCCGGCCGCGACGAAGCGGACGCGGCGTTCCTGACCGGGGTGTTTTCATTCGTCGACGCGGTGTTCGGCGGCTCGCTCGAGAAGACGCTGAACGTGCTGACATTGTCGCGGCCGATCCAGGCCGCGATCCTGCATCGCGAGGGCAGGTTGGGGCTGCTGCTGAGCGCGGTCGAGGCACTCGAAACCGGCGCGTGGGACAGGCTCGGCGAACTGGGTGAGCAGTTGCAGCCGTTGACGCTGGAGGAACTCGCGCAGCTGGGACTCGCGGCCGGCGCATGGGCCGGCGTCGCGGATCGCAGCGCGGAAGGGCTCGAACGGATCGAGGATTGAAGCCGGGGCGGGGCCGGTGGCGGAACCGGCAACCCGACTCCAGGGGGAACGATTTTTTTCCGGGCAAACACAGGAACGAAACAAAGTGAAGCAGCCGATCAACGATCGCGCCAGGTCTTCACATCATCTCCATTTCCCGCATCTGCCCCTGGCCGAAAAAACGTCCTAGCTCCCTGGCCAGTTCGTTGAGCACGCTCATCTCCTTTTGCGAGATACGCCGCGCCTCCTGGGTATGTGACCAGTCGCCGTAGAGCAGCGCGACAGTCTGATCGGTTTCGTCGATCACCGGCAGCAGCACGAACGCGCGGGCGTCGTCGAACGAGCGGCGGAACCATTCCGGCAGCCGCGCGACCATCTTCGGGTCGCGCGCATTCTCGATGAAGATGCCGACCGAGTTCGCGATCGCCAGATGAAACACGTCGGGCTCGAACGCGGTGCTGAAGGTGAGCCGCGGCAGCGCCGCGTCGATCTTCGGCCCGAGACCCAGACGCGCCTTGAAGGTGCCGTTGCTGTGTTTGACGAACACCACCACGCGCGCGAAGCCGAGGCCGGCGAGCACGGTTTCCGCGGCCATCGCGAGCGCGGGCGCGAGCGGACTCGCTTCGGGCAGCCCGCGCAGATCCTTCACGCCGACCGCGATGCGCGCCTCGGGCGACAACGCCTCGCGCGCAATCGCGTCGGCATTCGCGCGCAGCTCGGAGATTTCCGCCATCACGCCGTCGCCGCCTTCCTCGCGCGCGAGCGCGACGCTCATCTGCAGCAGCACGTCCGGGTCGGTGTTCAGCGCGCCGCTGTATTCCTGCGCGAGTTCGCCGATGCGCGCCTCGCGCTCCCATTCGGGCATGTTCTGCTGGGTCAGCACGTCGGCGACCGCGGTCGAGTAATTGGTGATCGCGCGCAGCCACTGCACCTGGCGCGGCTGCGTGACGTCCTCCGGATCGAACTCGCCCATCCCGTGACGGATCGTGTCGGGCAGGCGCCAGCGCACCGCGGCCTCCGCGCCGATTTCGTCGAACGTGACGCCGAGCACCAGCACGCATGCGTCGGCCTCGAGCGCGCCGCCGTCGATATGGCGGCGAATCTGGTCCCATTCGGCGTCCAGATAGAACACCACCAGTAGCTTGCCGATCTGCCGCATCAGCGTGCAGACCACCGCTTCCTCGCCGGCGCGCAGATCGCCGCGCTCGGTCAGCTTGCGCGCGACGCAGCCCGACAGCAGCGTGCGGTTCAGTTCCAGTTTCGCGTCGATGCGGCGCGGCGCGCTGTGATGAAAGTGATCGACGATCTTCAGCCCGACCACCAGATGGCCGACCGCATCCATGCCGAGCACCATCAGCGCGCGCGACACGGTCGTGATGTTGCCGCCGAACGCCATGTACATCGCCGAGTTCGCGAGCCGCAGCACCTTCTGCGTGAGCGCGAAGTCCGACAGCACCACCTGCACGAGGCCGGTGAAGTCGAGGTCGTCGTTGTTCACCGCCGTCATGGTGGTGCGCAGCGATTGCGACAGCATCGGGAAATCGCCGCGCTCGCTCATGCGCGTCCAGAGCCGGTCGAGCACTGCCGCCTTTACCATGTGAGTCCCGCCAAAACCATACGTGTTCCAGTGAATGCCACGCCGGGGGTGAGCCGGCTTGTTCCGCTGCGTGGGCGCCGTGCGTGCATGCCCGTTACGCGTGGTGCAACTGTAGCTCGCGCGCCTGGAAGCGCTGTGCGAGTTCCTCGGACGGCAGCGCCTTGCAGACCAGCCAGCCCTGAATATGATCGCAGCCCATCTCGGTGAGCAGCGCGCGTTGTGCTTCCGTTTCGACGCCCTCGGCCACCAGTTCGAGATCGAGCGTTTGCGCGAGACCGACCACCGCGCTGACGATGGCCTGATCGTTGCGCGAGGTTAGCAGATTCTCGACGAAGCTCCGGTCGATCTTCAGCTTCGCGAGCGGGAAGCGTTGCAGATACGCGAGGCTCGAATAGCCGGTGCCGAAATCGTCGACCGCGAAACGGATGCCCATCGCGGTCAGATCCTCGAGCAGTCCCTTCGCGTGCGCGGGGTCGTGCATCAGCAGGCTCTCGGTGATTTCGAACACGAGCCGGCGCGGATCGATGCCGGTCAGCTGCAACGCCTCGCGCACCGAGTCCTTGAAGCGCGGGTCGCGAAACTGCTGCGGCGACACGTTGACCGCCACGTACTGCAGCGGGATGCCTTTCGCGTCCCACTGAATCAGCTGCATGCAAGCGACCTTCAACACCCAGTTGCCGAGAAAGTTGATCAGCCCGATCGACTCCGCGAGCGGAATGAACATCGACGGCGGCACGAGCCCATGCACCGGATGCGACCAGCGGATCAACGCCTCGACCCCCACCACGCCGTGCGTGCGGCTGCTCGTGATCGGCTGGAAGTGTAGCGAGAACTCGCCGTTGCGGACTCCGTCGTAGAGGTCGGCCTCGAGTTTCAGGCGTTCGGCGTCGGCGGGGTCGTCGTCGGGCACGTAGAACGCGAGCGTGTTGCCGCCGGCCGCCTTGGCCTGCAGCAGCGCGTGATCGGCCCAGCGCAACAGGTGAGTGTCGTGGCCGCCGGTGTCGTTCGCGTGCCGCACGTCCGGATACAGCGCGATGCCGATGCTCGCCGACAGGTGCACCTGCTGGCCGCGGAACACGTACGGCTGCTGGATCGCGGTCAGCAGCCGGCGCGCCAGCGCCTCGGCGGTCGCGGCCGCGTCGGTGCGGTTCGCGGCCGGCTTGACGAGGATCGCGAACTCGTCGCTGGCGATGCGCGCGACCGTTTCGTTCGGGCTCGTCATGTTGAGCAGGCGCCGCGACGTATCGCGCAGCATCTCGTCGCCGGCGTCGTAGCCGAGCGCGCGGTTCACCCGCTGATAGTCGTCGAGATCGAGCAGCAGCAGCGCGACCGGCGTGCCGTGCGCGTCGGCCTTGTGCTGCGCGTCGAGCAGCGTCTGCACGAGGCCCGGCAGATTCGGCAGGCCGGTCAGGCGATCCAGATGCAGCGCCTGGGTCAGCCGTTCCTCGGTCGCGCGCCACGACGACACGTCGAAGCCGGCGATCGCATAGCCGTCGACGCCGTCGTGGCTGCTGCGCACCACCCGCAGTTCGACCGTGATCGGATAGGTCAGCGACTTGACCAGTTCGAGCGTCGCTTTCTCGACGTTGCCCGACACCGCCGCGCGCTTGAGCAGCGCGTCGAGACGCGGCGCGTCGGCCGACGCGACGAGGTCGTGCAGCGTCGCGGTTTCCAGATACTCGCGGTGATAGCCGATGAAGCGCAGGCTCGCGTCGGACACGTAGAGGAAGCGCAGCGCATCGTCGACGTGCGCGAGCAGGTCGACCGCGCCGACCACCTGTTCCAGTTGCGGCGCGCGGTTCGGGCTGACGGCCGGGCGGATCTCGTCGCTGCGACGGCCGAACGCGCGCAGCCGGTCGATGACCGTGCGCAAGGAGCCCCGGCGGGGCGCGGTGATCCTGTTCGCTTCCATGTTTGTCGCTGGCAACCTGAGTTCGTCCGCTGGCGGCGGGGCTGCTGGTTCCCCGGCGGGGGCGGCCGGGAGCTAGCAGGCCGCCCTATCAGAACAGGATAACGACGCGCGTGTGAATTTCTTTAGCCTGCCGCGCAGAAAAACATCCGGTAAGGAATCGCCGGATGCCGCGGTTATCGCGATTGGGCTAAAGTGGCGCCGCATCGCGACCGTTAATACGGCGAAGTCCATTGATACGGCGAACCCCATTGTGCTGCGCCGGCCGCGAAGCCGCGACCGCGCCGCCTTTCCGAACCTTGCAACGATGATCCAAGTCCGAATGCTCCGTCGCCAGGTCCACCGCGCCGCCTCCGCCCGTCCGGTCCGCCCGGCCCGCATCGCCCGTTGCGGAGGACGGCGCGGTGCGTGATCCGTACGCCGACGCCGCCGCCGCGCGCGGCGAGCCCGCGCCGTACTTCCCGCAGTACGTGTACGTGGGACGGCAGCCGATTCTCGACCGCGACGGCGCGCTCAACGCGTACGAGCTGCTGTTCCGCGCGGGCGCCCACAACTACGCCGAAATCAGCGACGACGCCCAGGCGACCGCCCAGGTGGTCGCCCGCACGATCGGCGGGATCGGCGTGCCGGCCGTGCTCGGCGCGCACCGCGGCTTCGTCAATATCGACCGCACGCTGCTGTTCAGCGACATCGTTCATCTGATGCCGCCGGAGCGCTTCGTGCTTGAAATTCTCGAGACCGTGCGTTTCGACGACACGCTCGCGCGCCGGCTCGACGAGTTGCGCGGCGCGGGCTTTCAGGTCGCGCTCGACGACGTCGGCGAGATCACCGACGAGCTGCTCGCGAAGCTGCCGTACGCCGATATCGTCAAGATTGACTTTCTGCAGACGCCGCCCGCGCTGGTCGCGAAGCTCGCGTCGATGCTGCGCGGCCACGGCAAGACGCTGATCGCCGAGAAGGTCGAGACGCGCGAGGACTTCGCGCTCGCGCACGAACTCGGCTTCGATCTGTTCCAGGGGTATTTCTTCGCGCGTCCGCAGGTGCTGGCCGCGCCGCGCAACCGCTCGCTGCGCCCGGGGCTGCTGCGCCTGCTTGCGCTGCTGTCGCGCGATGCCGGCATCGTCGAGCTCGAGGCGGAGCTCAAGCTCAATCCGAGCGTGGTCGTGCAGCTGCTGCGGCTGGTCAATTCGAGCGCGTTCGGGCTCGGCCGCAATATCGCGTCGCTGCGCGAGGCGATCATCGCGACCGGCACCCGGCAGATCTCGCGCTGGGCGCAGCTGCTGCTGTACGCGGATACCGGCGACCTGCCGTGGCGCGCCGATCCGCTCGTGCAACTGGCCGCGACGCGCTCGCGTTTCATGGAGCTGGCCGCGAACTGGCTGCATCCGTCCGACGGCGAATTCGCCGATGCCGCGTTCATGACCGGGATCTTTTCACTGGTGCACGTGGTGCTCGACAGCACGCCGGAAGCGGTGCTCGAAAAGCTCGGCCTTGCCGCGCAGATCCGCGATGCGATCGTCGCGCGCAAGGGCGAGCTCGGCGCGCTGCTGCTGATCGCCGAAGTGGCCGGCGAGGGCGGCGACGCGGCGCCGGTCGCGGCGGCGGCGGGCTTCGCGGCGCTCACGCCCGATGTGCTGTCGGAGCTGAATCTGTCGGCGGCCGCGTGGTTCGGCGCGCATGTGGCGGAGTCGCATCGCTGATTGGCGTCGTTGCTGGGCCGCTGTGCCGCTGCGCTACTGCGCTGCTGCGTTGCCGTGCGGCTGCGCGGCGGATGCTTTCGATCGGCTTGTGGTCGCCGAGACAGCCGACACGCGTTGCGTATCCGTGATCCAATAGACCATTCGGCGACGCCCGGCGTAATGCCGGTCGACGCTCTTGGCGATGCAACGGATCGAACGCGTGCCCGCACGCATGGAGGAGCAGATGCAGCTGAAGATAAAACAGTTACCCGTATCGCTGGCCGCCGCCGTAATGGCGCTCGGCTTCGCGATGCATGCGCCGCTCGCGTCGGCGACGCTCAAGCCCGGCGATGCCGCGCCGGCGTTCACCGCCGACGCGTCGCTCGGCGGCAAGACCTACACCTATTCGCTCGCCGACGAATTGAAGAAAGGGCCGGTCGTGCTGTACTTCTATCCGGCCGCGTTCACGAAGGGCTGCACGATCGAGGCGCACGAGTTTGCCGATGCGGTCGACGAATACAAGAAATACGGCGCGACGGTGATCGGCGTGTCGCACGACAACATCGATACGCTGACGAAGTTCTCGGTCAGCGAATGCCGCAGCAAATTCCCGGTCGCCGCCGATGCCGACTCGAAGGTGATCGGCGCGTACGACGCCGGTATGCCGCTGAAGGCGGGGATGGCCAACCGGGTCTCGTATGTGATCGCGCCGGACGGCAAGATCATTTACGAATACACGAGCCTGTCGCCGGAGAAGCATGTCGAGAACACGCTGAACGCGGTCAAGCAGTGGGCGGCCGCGCATAAGGGGCAGTGAGCGGCAGGGCAACAGGCAGTAGGGCAGTGAGCGGCAGGCGGCGCTTGCCGACTTCGGCGCGCGCCGCGTGCCCGACCGAACCCGGCCCGTACCCGGCCCGCGCCCACCCGCTGCCCGGTTCACGCGGCTTCGCGCAGCCCCCGTGCTAGGCTAGGCCCTTTTTTCGGGTGACCCTGCGATGCCGATTCTGGTTGCATTGTTTGCGCTGATCGCGCTGGTGTACGGCGCGGTCCGCGCGTTCTACGGTCTCGAAGCCGCGTTCGGTCTGGCGGTGGCGGTCGGCGTTGCGATCGTGGTTGGCGCGCTGATCGTCGCCGCGCTCGCGTACTGGTGGCAACGCCGCCGCGAAGTCGCGCCGAATCTGCGCGACGGCGACTGGACGCATGAACTGAAGGGCAGTTGGGGCTCGGTGCGGCTCGCGGCGGCCAAGCGGCTGTGCGAGATTCGCGTCGGCGATGCGCAGGGCGCGTATATCTTTGCCGATCTGCTCGGTGCCGAAGCGCAGGGCCGCGATGCGCAGGCGCGCGTCGCGCTGAAGGTGAAAGACCCGCGGCACGGCGAATGGCTGGTGCCGATGACGGGCGAGCGGCAGGCGCGTCAATGGCAGCGGATTTTCTCGCTGGCCATCGAGCAGAAGCTGTAACGCCCGCCGCCCTTACTTCATCAAACCGAACCCGTCGCCGCCTCCCCGCGGCGGCGCGCCTTGCGCGCTTCCCAGCGCACTCGCAGGCGATCCATATACAGGTAGACCACCGGCGTCGTATAGAGCGTCAGCATCTGGCTGACGATCAGCCCGCCGACGATCGAGATACCGAGCGGCGCGCGCATCTCCGCGCCTTCGCCGCCGCCGAACGCGAGCGGCAGCGCGCCGAGCAGCGCCGCGAAGGTGGTCATCATGATCGGCCGGAAGCGCAGCAGACAGGCCTGATAGATCGCATCGCGCGAGGACAGCCCCTTGCGCGACGCGTCGATCGCGAAGTCCACCATCATGATCGCGTTCTTCTTCACGATGCCGATCAGCAGGATCACGCCGATCAGCGCGATGATGCTGAACTCGGTCTTGAACAGCAGCAGCGCGAGCAGCGCGCCGACGCCCGCGGACGGCAGCGTCGACAGGATCGTCAGCGGGTGGATGTAGCTCTCGTACAGAATCCCGAGCACGATATAGACCGCCGCGAGCGCCGCGAGGATCAGGATCGGCTGGTCGGACATCGACTGCTGGAACGCCTGCGCGGTGCCCTGGAAGCTGCCGTGAATGGTGGCCGGCATGCCGATCTCGGCCATCGTGTCGTAGATCGCCTGGGTCGCGGTTGAGAGCGACACGCCGGGCGGCAGGTTGAACGAGATCGTCGACGCGACGAACTGGCTCTGGTGATTGACCGACAGCGGCGTGGTGCCCGGCCCGAAGCTCGCGATCGCGGACAGCGGCACCATCGTTTCCTTCGAAGTGGACACCGCCGAGCCCGACGACGCGCTCGACTTGCCGCTCGCCGCGATCGAGTTGATCGCCTGGTTGCGCGCGGAGTCGGCGGCGATGCTGGCCGCGCTGCCGGCGGTGGTCGCCGCGGTGCCGCCGGTCGCCGCGCTGGTCGTGCTGGTCGCGGCGTTCGACGTGACCGTGCCGGCCGGCGCGTTGGTGGTCTGCGCGCCGCTCGCGGTGCCGCCCGACGTACTGATGTACAGGTCGTGCAGGATGTCCGGGCTCTGCCAGAAGCGCGGCGCGACTTCCATCACCACGTGGTACTGGTTCAGCGGGTTGTAGATCGTCGACACCTGACGCTGGCCGAACGCGTCGTACAGCGTGTTGTCGATCTGCGCGGGCTTGATGTTCATGCGCGCGGCGGTCGCGCGGTCGATCGTCACCATCGCTTCGAGGCCGCCTTGCTGCTGGTCGGAGTTCACGTCGGTGAGCTCCTTGCGCGCCTGCAGCGCCTCGGTGAGTTTCGGCCCCCACTTGTACAGATCGGGCGTCGAGTCGGCCAGCAGCGTGAACTGATATTGCGCGTTCGATTGCCGCCCGCCCACCCGGATGTCCTGCACCGCCTGCAGGAACGTGCGCGCGCCGGCGACGTCGCCGAGCGGCCCGCGCAGTTGCTGGATCACCTGATCGGCGGACAGCTTGCGCTCGCTCTTCGGCTTCAGCGACACGAACATGAAGCCCGAGTTGGTCTGGCGCCCGCCGGTGAAGCCGGCCACGCTCTCGACCGCCGGGTTCTTGCTGACGATCTCCATCATCTGCGTGAACTTGCCCTTCATCGCCTGGAACGACGTGCTCTGGTCGGCCTGAATGCCGCCGACCAGCCGGCCGGTGTCCTGCTGCGGGAAAAAGCCCTTCGGCACGATGATGTACAGCGCGACGTTCAGCCCGATGGTCAGCAGCAGCACGGCCACGATCAGGCGCGGATGCTCGAGCGCCCAGCCGAGCGAGCGTTCGTAGCCGTTCTGCAGCGCCATGAAGCCGCTCTCGAGCCCGCGGCCGAAGCGGTTTTCCTCGCGCTTCTCGTGTTTCTCGCGCAACAGGCGCGAGCACATCATCGGTGTGAGCGTCAGCGACACCAGCAGCGACACCGCGATCGCCAGCGACAGCGTCAGCGCGAACTCGCGGAACAGCCGGCCGACGATCCCGCCCATCAGCAGGATCGGCAGGAACACCGCGACCAGCGACAGGCTGATCGACAGCACCGTGAAGCCGACCTCGCGCGCGCCGACGAACGCGGCCTTCATGCGCGGCATGCCGTCCTCGATGTGCCGCGAGATGTTCTCCAGCACCACGATCGCGTCGTCGACCACGAAGCCGGTCGCGATGGTCAGCGCCATCAGCGACAGGTTATCGAGCGAGAAGCCCATCAGGTACATCGCGCCGAACGTGCCGATGATCGAGATCGGCACCGCGACGCTCGGAATCAGCGTCGCGCGCCAGTTGCGCAGGAACAGGAACACCACCATCACGACCAGCGCGACCGCGATCACCAGCGTGTGCTGGGTGTCCTTCAGCGACGCGCGGATCGTGGTCGAGCGGTCCGAGGTGGGCAGGATGTCGACGTCGGCGGGCAGCGACGCGTGCAATTGCGGCAGCATCGCCTTCACGCGGTCGACGGTTTCGATGATGTTCGCGCCGGGCTGCCGGTACAGGATCACCAGCACCGAGTGCTTGCCGTTCGCGAGGCCGAGATTGCGCAGATCCTCGACCGAGTCGACCACTTCGCCCATGTCCGATAGCTTGACCGGCGCGCCGTTGCGATACGCGATGATCAGGTCCTTGTACTGCGAGGCCTTGGTCGCCTGGTCGTTGGTGTACAGCTGCACGCGGTTCTCGCCGAACTCGATCGCGCCTTTCGGGCTGTTCGCGTTGGCCGCGGCGAGCGCCGCGCGCACGTCTTCGAGACCGATCCCGTAGTGCGACAGCGCATGCGGTTCCAGTTCGACGCGCACCGCCGGGTTCGCCGAGCCGCTCACGTCGACTTCGCCGACCCCTTGCACCTGCGACAGCGACTGCTGCAACACGGTGGCCGCCGAGTCGTACAGCTGGCCCGGGGTCAGCGTGTTCGACGTGAGCGCGAGAATCAGGATCGGCGCGTCGGCCGGGTTGACCTTGTGGTAGGTCGGGTTGCTGCGCAGGCTCGCGGGCAGGTCGGCGCGCGCCGCGTTGATCGCCGCCTGGACGTCGCGCGCGGCGCCGTCGATGTCGCGATTCAGGCCGAACTGCAGCGTGATGCGGGTCGAGCCGACCGAGCTTTGCGAGGTCATCTCGGTGACGTCGGCGATCGAGCCCAGATGCCGCTCCAGCGGACTCGCGACGCTGGTCGCGACGGTCTCCGGGCTGCCGCCCGGCAGCGACGCCTGCACCGAGATGGTCGGGAAGTCGACCTGCGGCAGCGGCGCGACCGGCAGTTTGGTGAACGCGAACACCCCCGACAGCGCGATGCCGATCGCCAGCAGCGTGGTGGCGACCGGACGGGAAATAAACGGACGCGACAGGTTCATCGCTTAGTTCCCCGCATCGGTGGCGGGCGGTGTGGCGCTACCGGACGAATCGCCCCGGTTGAAGCGCTCGCGCAGCCGGCGGCCGAGCGAATCGAACGCGAGGTAGATCACCGGCGTGGTGAACAGCGTGAGCAGCTGGCTGACGATCAGACCGCCGGCGATCGCGATGCCGAGCGGGCGGCGCAGCTCCGAGCCCGCGCCGGTGCCGAGCATCAGCGGCAGCGCGCCGAGCAGCGCGGCCAGCGTGGTCATCAGGATCGGCCGGAAGCGCAGCAGGCAGGCCTGATAGATCGCCTCGTGCGGCGGCTTGCCTTCCTCGCGCTCCGCGTACAGCGCGAAGTCGATCATCATGATCGCGTTCTTCTTGACGATACCGATCAGCAGCACGATGCCGATGATGCCGATGATGTCGAGGTCGTGACCGGTGATCAGCAGCGCGAGCAGCGCGCCGACGCCGGCCGACGGCAACGTGGAGAGGATCGTGATCGGATGGATGAAGCTCTCGTACAGCACGCCGAGCACGATGTACATCGTGACGATCGCCGCGAGGATCAGGAACAGCTCGTTGGCGAGCGACGCCTGGAACGCGAGCGCCGCGCCCTGGTAGCGGGTCTGGAACGACGCGGGCAGGCCGATGTCCTTCTGCGCCTGCTCGATCGCCTTGACCGCCGCGCCGAGCGACGAACCCTGCGCGAGGTTGAACGACACCGTGGTGGCCGGGAACTGGCTCAGGTGCGTGACCAGCAGCGGGGCGGGGCGCTCGATGAACTTCGCGATCGACGACAGCGGCACCTGGCCGCCGCTCGACGTCGCCGAGGGCAGGTAGATCGAGTTCAGCGACTCGGTGTAATGCTGCATCTCCGGCTGCACTTCGAGGATCACGCGGTACTGGTTCGACTGCGTGAAGATCGTCGAGATGATGCGCTGGCCGAACGCGTCGTACAGCGCGCTGTCGATCGTGGCCGGCGTGATGCCGAAGCGCGCGGCGGTCGCGCGGTCGATCTCGATGAACACCGAGCGGCCGTTGTCCTGCAGATCGGTCGCGACGTCGGCGAGTTCGGGCGCCTGCTTCAGGCGATCGACCAGCTTCGGCACCCACGTGGTGAATTCGCCGATGTTCGGATCGGTCAGCATGAACTGGTACTGCGTCGGGCTGACCGTCGAGTCGATCGTCAGGTCCTGCACCGGCTGCATGTACAGCGTCGCGCCCGGAATATGCGCGACGTCCTTCTGCAACTGGCGGATCACCGCGCTCGCGTTGTTGCTGCGGTCGTCGCGCGGCTTCAGGTTGATCAGCATGCGGCCGCTGTTCAGCGTGATGTTGCTGCCGTCCACGCCGATGAACGAAGTCAGGCTCTCCACATCCGGATTTTTCAGGATCTGGTCGGCGAGCGCCTGCTGACGCTCGGCCATCGCCGCGAACGACACCGACTGCGGCATCTGCGTGATCGCCTGGATCACGCCGGTGTCCTGCACCGGGAAGAAGCCCTTCGGCACGAACACATACAGCAGGCCGGTCAGCACCAGCGTGAGCACCGCGACGACCAGCGTCGCGCGTTGCCGCCCCAGCACCCACGTGAGCGCGACCGCGTAGCGCGCGATCACCCAGTCGATGAAGCGGTGCGCCTTCGCCTCGAAGCGGTGGCTCTCATGCGGCGGCGTGTGGCGCAGCAGCTTCGCGCACATCATCGGCACGAGTGTCAGCGACACGACCGCCGAAATCACGATCGTCACCGCGAGCGTGATCGCGAATTCATGGAACAGGCGGCCGACCACGTCGCCCATGAACAAGAGCGGAATCAGCACCGCGATCAGCGACACCGTCAGCGAGATGATCGTGAAGCCGATCTGCTTGGAGCCCTTCAGCGCGGCTTCGAGCGGCGGCTCGCCTTCTTCCACATAGCGCGCGATGTTCTCGATCATCACGATCGCATCGTCGACGACGAAGCCGGTCGCAATCGTCAACGCCATCAGCGATAAGTTGTCCAGCGAAAAGCCGCACAGATACATCACCGCGAGCGTGCCGATCAGCGACAGCGGCACCGACAAACTCGGAATGATCGTCGCGTAGACGTTGGCGAGGAACAGGTACATCACCAGCACGACCAGCACGACCGACATCGCCAGTTCGAACTGCACGTCGCGCACCGACGCGCGGATCGTGGTGGTGCGGTCGGTGACGACCTGCACGTCGAGCGCGGCCGGCAGCGACTGCTGCAACTGCGGCAGCAGCTTCTTGATGCTGTCGACCACCTGGATCACGTTCGCGCCCGGCTGGCGCTGCACGTTCAGGATGATCGCCGGGGTGTTGTCGACCCACGCGCCGAGCTTGGTGTTCTCCGGGCCCGACACGATGTTCGCGACGTCGGTCAGCATCACCGGACGGCCGCTCTTGTACGCGACCACCGCGCTCTTGTACTCGTCGGCGCTTTGCAGCTGGTCGTTCGAGTTGATCGTGTAGTTGCGGGTCGGGCCGTCGAAGTTGCCCTTCGGCGTATTGACGTTCAGGTTCGAGATCGTGGTGCGCAGATCGTCGAGATTCAGCCCGTACGCGGCGAGCGCGCGCGGGTTCGCCTGAATCCGGATCGCCGGGCGCTGGCCGCCCGACAGGCTCACCAGACCCACGCCCGCGACCTGCGAAATTTTCTGCGCGAGGCGCGTGTCCGCGAGGTCCTGCACCTCGGTGAGCGGCATCGTTTTCGACGTGATCGCGAGCGTCAGGATCGGCGCGTCGGCCGGGTTGACCTTCGCGTAGATCGGCGGCGCGGGCAGGTCCGACGGCAGCAGGTTGCCGGCCGCGTTGATCGCGGCCTGCACTTCCTGCTCGGCGATGTCGAGCGGCAGGTCGAGGTTGAACTGCAGCGTGATGATCGACGAGCCGGCCGAGCTTTGCGACGACATCTGGTTCAGCGACGGCATCTGCCCGAACTGGCGTTCGAGCGGCGCGGTCACCGACGAGGTCATCACGTCCGGGCTCGCGCCCGGATAGAAGGTCTGCACCTGGATGGTCGGATAGTCGACTTCGGGCAGCGCCGACAGCGGCAAAAACCGCAGCGCGACGAGGCCGACCAGCATGATCGCCGCCATCAGCAGCGCGGTGCCGACGGGACGAAGAATAAAGGCGCGGGATGGATTCATGCGGTAAGTGCCGTGCCTTTACTTTATTGCGCTGCCTGCGACGCGTGGCGGCCGCGATGCGCGTGCGCACCCGAGGCGGCCGATGCGCCAGCCGGCGCGCTCGCGCCGCGCGGACCCGAAGCACCCGACGCTCCGGCGGCGCGCGCGGCCGGAATCGTGATCTTCGCGCCTTCGCGCAGCCGGTCCGAACCGTCGGTCACGACCCGCTCGCCGACCGCGAGGCCGGACTGGATGCTGGAGCGTTCGCCGTCGACCGGGCCGATCTTGACCTGGCGCACGGTGACCGTGTTGTCCGCCTTGACGACGTACACGAAGCGGCCCATCGAGCCATTGAGCACCGCCGAGGTCGGCACGATCACCGCGTCCTTGATCGTATCGACCAGCAGGCGCGTGTTGACGAACTGATTCGGGAACAGGCCGTTGTCCTTGTTCTCGAAGATCGCGCGCAGCTTGACCGTGCCGGTGGTCGTGTCGATCTGGTTGTCCATCGTCTTCAGCGAGCCGACTTCGAGCGGGTGGGTGTTGCTGCGGTCGTACGCGGTCGCCGACAGCTGCTCGCCGTTCGCGGTGTGCTTGATGATCTGCTGCAGGTTGTCTTCGGAGGTCGTGAACAGCACGCTGATCGGCTGCAACTGCGTGATCACCGCGATACCGTTCGCGAGGCCCGAGGTCACGTAGTTGCCCGGATCGACCTGGCGCAGGCCGACGCGGCCCGACACCGGCGCGGTGATGCGCGCATAGATCAGGTCGAGCTTGAAGGTATCGATGTTCGCCTGGTCGGACTTCACCGTGCCCTCGTACTGGCGCACCAGCGACGCCTGGGTGTCGACCTGCTGGCGCGCGATCGAGTCCTGCTCGAGCAGCGTCTGATAACGCTTCAGGTCGAGGCGCGCGGTTTCCAGCAGCGCCTGGTCGCGGATCAGCGTGCCCTGGGCGTTGCGCAGCGAAATCTCATACGGGCGCGGGTCGATCTGGGCCAGCACGTCGCCTTTCTTGACCATCTGGCCTTCCTTGAAATAGACGTCCTGCAGCACGCCGCTCAATTGCGGCAGCACGGTGACGGTGGCGAGCGGCGTGACGGTGCCGAGCGCGGTCAGCACGACCGGCATTTCGCCCTGGGTCGCGGTCGCGACGTGCACCGGTTGCGGCATGTTGCCCGGTCCGCCGGGACCGCCGCGGCCGAAGCGGCCCGCGCGCGCGCCGCTGGCGGCGCCGGGCGCGCTCGCGCCGGCACCGGGGCCGCCCCACGGATGCCAGCGCCACAGCACCACGCCGAGTACCAGCAGCACCGCGACGATGATCGCGATGGTGCGGCCGCGACGCCGCTTCACCATGCCGGGCGCGCCCGCTTGCGCGCCATCCGCGGACGGCTTCGGAGTGGCGGGGCGTTGAGTTTCCGGGTGCTTTTGTTGTTCGTCCATCGGTTCGGTCTGGTGGCTGGCTGGTGATGTGAGCCGCTCGCGCGGGCGCCGCTAAAAAAGAAAGCGGCGCACCGGGGGTGCGAGTGGCGGGGCAGGCGGATTCGACAGCGGGCGCGGCGCGCAACGTTTCGGCGCGATGCTACCCGGCGTGCGGGACAGAGATGTTAACGCAATGCGAAATCATCGAGGCGGCGCGGCGCCGTTGGCGAAGGTGCTGATGGCTGGTGGCGCGCGGTCCCGCAACCGGGATGCGTGATCGTACGTTGCGGCCTCTGTAACAGTCCAGCCAAGCTTTTTTTCGGTTGATTACGAAGGTTACAGAGCGTAGGCGAATTGTCGGCTGGCGGCGGCCGGCGCGTTACGCCGGGCCGCGGGTTGCGCAGGTGCGCCGCAGCCGCGGCGGCAGACTGGTTCGATGCGCGCTTACAGGTCGAGCCGGCGTCCCGGCGTGCCGCCGATTTCCAGCACGATTTTGTCGATGCATTCGAGCAGCGCGGGCGCGGCGTTGGCGATCAGCCAGTCGCGCGGACACTGGTCGGCCGAGCCGCCGCAGTTGACCGCGTAGCGTTCCCCCGACGGCCCGACGAAGCCGAGCGCGATCGCGTTCAGACCGTCGTACCACTCGCCGGTGGCGATCGCGTAGCCGCGTTCGAGCGTATCGGCGATCGCGTTTTCGAGGCGGCTGCCGATGTTGGCCCACTCGTCGCCCTCGGCGGTCTGCAGGCCGCTCAGCAGCGTATCGCGTTCGGCCGGCGCGAGCGCGGCCAGATACGCGCGGCCCACCGCGGTGCGGGTGAGACTCATCCGCGAGCCGATCTCGAGGCGCGACACGAGCACCGCCGAACGCGGCCGGATCGTATCGATCACGACCATGTCGTAGCGGTCGCGCACCGCGAGGTGCACCGACAGCGCGGTGCGTTCGGCCAGTGCGATCAGGTACGGCCGCGCGCGGGCGCGAATGTCGAAATTGCGCAGGAAGCCGTTGCTCAGTTCCAGCACCGAAGACGTCAGCACGAAGCGCTCGCTGTCCGGCAGCCGCAGCAGAAAGCCCGCGCTGACCAGCGTTGCGCTGATGCGCGACACCGTCGGCTTCGGAATGCCGGTCAGTTCGGCGAGCTCGCGATTGCTGAGCGGCGCGTCGGCGGCGGCGACCGAGCGCAGCACGGTCAGGCCGCGCGCGAGCGCGGTGACTTCATCGGCGGCGCCGTCCTTGTTGTCCTTGACGGCAGCCGCTGATAGGGGGGGAGGCAGAGGTCGGTTCATACGCTTTTTTTGGAACGCTATTTCGAATTTTTCTGTTTGTCAGCTTGTGCTGTCCGCGCCGGGAACCGGCCGGCAGGCGTCACGGCGACGCGCCGGCGTAATGAATTTTTAAGAAATTCATTGTATAGGAACTAATTACCGGGAGCCTCGGAAACGTTTTTATCATTTTGCTTGACTTAGTCAGCATAACCATAAAAAATGGAATCTTGTTTCGAAACACCGAGTCAATCGCACGCTTTTGCCCACATTTTGGGTGTTCGGTCGAATTTACCAGACTGAAGCCGTGCTGATCGGTAGCGCCTGACCGGCCCCCGGATTTTCGGCCGCTTCGAGTCAGCGCTTTCGAAAAACCGTCTCTCAGGTTCTAGCACGGCCCTCGGAATGGCTAGAACTTTTTTAAAGCGTCACGGCAACGTGACGCTTTTTTTTTGCCTGCGGCCGACAGCCTTGGCGCGCCTTAACGGGCCTTAACGGGCGTTAGCGCGCGAGCACCGAAACGGTCGCGATTCCGAGAATCGTCATCACGAGCGACGCGCTCACGTGAATCACCACTTCGCCGGCCGCCCAGCCGAGCCGGCCATCCTGCAGGCGCTGCACGACTTCCGCGGAGAAGGTCGAGAAGGTGGACAGGCCGCCCATCAGGCCGGTGATCACGAACAGGCGCCATTCCGGCGCGAGCTGTGGCACCCGCGCGAAGCCCGCGACCGCCACGCCGATGATGTAGCCGGCGATCACGTTGGCGGCGAGCGTGCCGAGCGGCAGCCCGCTAAAGATGCCGTTCATGCGAATGCCGAGGAACCAGCGAAACAGCGAACCGAGTGCGCCGCCGATAGCGACCGCGAGAAAAGACCAATACATGGGAGAGGAATCGAAACCGGAAGGTCGACAAACCGGTTGATGCGGGGCGAGCCGATGCCGCGTCCGCATAACCGGGCGTAGCAGGCATCATCAGCCCCAAGGGCGGTTAATGGAGAATGCCATCTCCAGCCGCGCAGTCTAACACCGGCGCGCGGCTTTTGGGGACAGGCGCAAGGCGGCGCGGGGCGGGGCAACGGCGGCCCCAATCGCGTCGCGCCGCCCGCGTTGTTTTACTCCGGGGTCGCCGAAATCTTGTGGATCGACAGATCGGCGCCGTTGTATTCCTCTTCCTGGTCGAGCCGCAGTCCGGCCGTCTTGCGGATCACCCCATACACGAGCGTCCCGCCGAGCCCCGCCACCGCGATTCCGCCGAGCGTGCCGAGTACCTGCGAGCCGAACGCGACGCCACCCAGCCCGCCGAGCGCATGCGTGCCGAAGATGCCGGCCGCCAGCCCGCCCCACGCGCCGCACAGCCCGTGCAGCGGCCACACGCCGAGCACGTCGTCGATGCGCCAGCGGTTTTGCACGCAGGTGAACATATAGACGAACAGCACACCGGCGATGCCGCCCGTCACCAGCGCACCGAGCGGATGCATGATGTCCGAGCCCGCGCATACCGCGACCAGCCCGGCGAGCGGGCCGTTGTACGTGAAGCCCGGGTCGTTGCGGCCCGCGAACCACGCGGTCAGCGTGCCGCCGACCATCGCCATCAGCGAATTGACCGCGACGAGTCCGCTGATCTTCTCGAGCGTCTGCGCGCTCATCACGTTGAAGCCGAACCAGCCGACCGTCAGCACCCATGCGCCGAGCGCCAGAAACGGAATGTTCGACGGCGGATGCGCGGCAATCCCGCCGTCGCGATGGTAGCGGCCGTGGCGCGCGCCGAGCAGCAGCACGGCCGGCAGCGCGACCCAGCCGCCGAACGCGTGCACCACCACCGAACCGGCGAAGTCGTGAAACGGCGCGCCGAACACCTGCGTGAGCCAGCCCTGGATGCCGAAGCGGTTATTCCACGCGATCCCTTCGAAGAACGGGTAGATGAAGCCGACCAGCACGAAGGTCGCGAACAGCTGCGGGTTGAATTTCGAGCGTTCGGCGATACCGCCCGACACGATCGCCGGAATCGCCGCGGCGAAGGTCAGCAGGAAGAAGAAGCGCACGAGCGCGTAGCCGTTGTGCTCGGCGAGCGACGCGGCGCTGCCGAAAAACTGCACCCCATACGCGATCGTGTAGCCGATGAAGAAGTACGCGATCGTCGAGACCGCGAAGTCCACCAGAATCTTGACGAGTGCATTGACCTGATTCTTCTTGCGCACCGTGCCGAGCTCGAGGAACGCAAACCCCGCGTGCATCGCCAGCACCATCGCGGCTCCGAGCAGAAGAAACTCGGTATCGGCGCCGCTTTTCAGACTTTCCATCGATGTGTCCCGCTTATGCCAAAAAAGTGTGCTATGGGAGCAAGAAGCGGGCCAAACTTGTGCCGGCCGCGTCGGCGCGGTGCAAACGGGCACCGGGATGGATTCGGTGCCGATTCGGCGCAGCAGGATGCACGCGGGCGATGCACCGGAACGGCGACGATGGGCACAACATCAGTGCATGTTCAGTCGGGCCCGGCAGGGGCGACCCAATTCAGGGCGAATTATTCGATTTTAATTACGGTTTGATTCGAAATCCTGACGGATCGATGCACGTTGATGTGCGTTGGCGTACGCCGCCGAAAACGCCGAGGCCCGTCCGCGGCGCAGTGCGTGCGGGCCGCTTCGGGCTGCCGCGTGGCTCGCTGCGCGCGGCTTTGTCTTCGCGCGCAAAGCCGACATAATGTGCCGACTCCGCGCCGGCTCGGCGGACCACCCCTCCAATGCGCACGCATGAGACTGACCACCAAAGGCCTGTTGCTGATCGCGATCCCGGCCGTCTTCGAACTCGCGCTGCTGTCCGGCCTCGTGAAGGCGCAGGCCGACACGGCCCAGGCCGAGCGCCTGGCATTGCATAGCGAGAGCGTGCTGCGCCAGAGCACCGCGATTCTCGATCCGGTGCTGTCGGAGTCGGTCGCGCTGCGCGGCGCGGTGCTCGCCAACGACGCGCGCTTCACGACGCCGGTCGGGCTGTGGATCGACGTCGACCGGCGCATCGATCAACTGGCCGAACTGGTCGCCGACAATCCCGCCCAGGTCGAGCGCGTGGTCGAGGTGCGCCAGGCGGTGCAGGCCTACCGGCAATGGTCGGACCGGGTGCAGGACCTGCTGCACGCGGGGCGACGCGGCGATATCGCCGCGCGCTTTCGCGATCTTGCGCAGGCCGACGTGCTCGACCGCTTCCGTTTGCACGTGAGCGCGTTTCAGGCCGAGGAACGGCGTATCGACGCGCAGCGCTCGAACGCGGCGGCCGCCGCGCGCGAGCGCCAGCAGACGCTGATCGTTGCCGCCGCGCTCGGCTCGCTGCTGTTCGTCGCGCTGGCCGTGTGGCTGTTCACGCGCGGCGTGCGCGGCCGGCTCGCGCTGCTGTCCGACAACGCCGGCCGGCTCGCCGGCAACGAGCCGCTCGCGCCGCTCGGCGCGGGCCGCGACGAAATCGCCCGGCTCGATCTGACCTTGCACGAGACCAGCCGCCGGCTGCTCGAAGCGGAGCGCATCGAGGCGCGCTTTCACGCGGACCTGGAGCGCCGCACGGTCGAACTCGCGCGCATCAACGAGACGCTGCGGCAGCAGACTCAGGAAAACGAAATGTTCATCTATAGCGTGTCGCACGATCTGCGCGCGCCGCTGGTGAACCTGCAGGGCTTTTCGAAAGAGCTGATCCGCGCCGGCGACGAACTGCGCGCGACGGTGCGCGGCTCGTCGCTGGCGGCGACCACGCGTCAGCGGATCGAGCGGATCGTCGACGAGGACATCGGCGAGGCGCTGCATTATCTGCAGACCGCGGTGCTGCGCGCGTCGCACATCATCGATGCGCTGCTGCGGCTGTCGCGGGTCGGCCGGGTCGAGTACCGGCGCCAGCGGGTCGATATGCGCGACATCGTGCAACGCGTGGTCGATGCGATGCAGGGCTCGATTCGCGCGCGGCGCGCGCGCGTGACGGTCGGCGATTTGCCCGCGGTGTGGGGCGACCCGACCGCGCTCGAACAGATCTTCGCGAACCTCGTCGGCAACGCGGTCAATTATCAGGATCCGAAGCGCGCGAGCCGCATCGAGATCGGCACGACGCCGGCGCCGCCCGGCGTGCATTCGCTGCGGATCTTTTACGTGCGCGACAACGGCCTCGGCATTCCGGAGGTCGCGCTGCCGCGGCTGTTCAATGCGTTCCAGCGCCTGCACGGCACCGCGACCGCGGGCGAGGGGATCGGCCTCGCGCTGGTGCGGCGGATGGTCGAGCGGCACGGCGGACGCGTGTGGGCGGAATCGAAGGAAGGGACGGGGACGACGTTTTATCTGTCGCTGCCCGAGGCGGGCGCGTGGGCCGCGGCGGGCGCGCGGCGCAACCCGCCGGCCGCCGCGAGCGCGCTGGCGCTTGCCGAGGCGGCCGCCGGGCAGCCGTCGCGCGATGCGCGGGGCGGTCCGCAGGCGCAGCTTGATGCGCGGGAGCGGGCGGGGGCGGCTACTGCAGCCACTGCAGCTCCTACGGCTCCTACGGCTCCTACGGTGGTGGCGGCGACGGTGTTCGGCGCGGGCGTGGCCGCGGTCGGCAAGTCGGCCGCTCAGTCGGCCGATCAGTCAGTCGCTCAGTCGACCGAGCCGGAGCGTCCGCTATGACGACTCGCTAGCAACGCGCGAACACGGGCCGCGGCTTCAATAGCCGGCGCCCGCGCACCGACCAGTAGCAGCCGCAGACCAGCAGCAGCGCGACACCCGCCAGCGCTGCGACGGGGCTCGGCCGCACGCCGTGCAGACCATCGATACTGAACAGCCCGTTGGCGGCGATCAGCAGCGCCGCCCACAGCGCGCACGCGGCCTGCAATAGCAGACGCGTGCCGGTCAGATGTCGCGCGCGGTTATGGCACGACCAGGCGGCCGGCCGGCGGGCACAGAAAAAAGCGATCGCCATCAGCATGATGACGAGAGTCACGATCCAGTCGATCAGTTTCATCGAAACAGCACTCCCTAAAGCTGCCGCGACTATAGGGAAGTGCCGAGCCAGAAACTATCGGACGATTCTCAAATATTGGATCGGATTTTCGGCAGGCGGCGGTCGCCGCCGGGGAGGAGTTCGAGCGCGGGGACTGTCCCCGCGCTCGCTGCCTGACGCAGTGATGCCGTTCAATGCTCGATGCGGGTGCCGAGCAGCACGAGAAATTGCCGCAGCCATTCCGGATGCGCGGGCCACGCGGGCGCGGTGACGAAGTTGCCGTCGGTGATCGCGGCGTCGACCGGGATGTCCGCGTATTCGCCGCCGGCCAGCTTCACTTCGGGCGCGCAGGCGGGGTAAGCGGAAATACGCTTGCCGCGAATCACGTCGGCGGCGGCGAGCAGTTGCGCGGCATGGCAGATCGCGGCGATCGGCTTGCCGGCCTCGGCGAACTGGCGCACCAGTTCGATCACTTTCGGATTGAGCCGCAGATATTCGGGCGCGCGACCGCCGGCGATGCCGAGCGCGTCGTACTGCTGCGGATCGACGTCGTCGAAGCTGGCGTTCAGCGTGAACTGGTGGCCGGGCTTTTCGGTGTAGGTCTGGTCGCCCTCGAAATCATGGATCGCGGTCTTCACGCGCTCGCCGGCCTTCTTGTTCGGGCACACCGCGTCGACGATATGGCCGACTGCCTGCAGTGCCTGAAATGGCACCATCGTTTCGTAATCCTCGGCGAAGTCGCCGGTCAGGAACAGGATCTTCTTTGCCGCCATCGTATATCTCCGGTTGATCGATGCAACGTTGGGATGCTGACAGATGCTCGGGGTCGATGCTGAGGTGTTCAGTGACGTGCTTAGTGACGAGCTCAGTGACGTGCTCGACCAGTCTACCCCATGATGTTTGACAGAAGCGCGACCGCGGTTGCGCTGCGTTCGGGTGCGCTCGTACCGCGCTCCGGCGGCGGCCGCACTGCGCGCCGACCATCCCCGGATCGCGGCGCCGGCGGTATCATTGGCGCGTCTTTGCTAGCGTGAGCCGCCCGGCGCGGCTCCTACTGATCATGATTTCTTCTGTTTCCTCTTCGTTGCTGCGCCGCGTGGCGTGTGTGGTGTTCGGTTTCGGCGCGCTGGCCGCGTGCCAGAAAAACGATGCGTCGGCCGGCCAGGTCGCGGGCAAGCTCAACGACGCCGCCCAGCTCGCCGGTCAGAAGCTCGACCAGGCGGCGAGCTACGTCGGCCAGCAGGTCGACGCGACCAAATCCGCCGCGCAGCAGAACCTCCAGTCGGCCTCCGCGCCGTCCATCAAGATCGATCCATCGGCGCTCGCATCGAGCGCGCAGGCCAATCTGCAGAACGCCGCGAGCGCGGCCAACGCGCAGTTCGGCAAGGCCGCGGCGCTGACCGGCCAGGGCCTCGAAACGGCGGGGCGCAAGCTGCAGGCATGGTCGGCGCAGAACTCGGGCGCGTCGGCGTCGGCGTCGACGTCGTCGAACGCGTCGAGCGATTCCGCCGATGCGCAGAAACAGATGGACAAATGACATGCGCGTCAGTCGATTCGCAGCAGCCGGTTTGACGCTGTCGTTAAATGTAACTATGATGGTTGCACTTCGTCGGTCTCAGGCGGGTGCGCTGTGAACACCAGTAGCCGCTTTGCGTTTGCCGTGCATGTGCTCGCGCTGCTGTCGTTGCAGAGCGGGGTGCCGTTGTCGTCGGAGATGATCGCGGGCAGCGTGAACACCAATCCCGCGCTGATTCGCCGGCTGCTGGCGATGCTCGCGGAAGCGGGCCTCACCACCTCGCAGCTGGGCGCGGGCGGCGGCGCGCTGCTGGCGCGTTCGCCCGCGCAGATCAGCCTGCTCGACGTGTATCGCGCGGTCGACGATGCGCAGTTGTTCGCGCTGCATCGCGAGGAGCCGAATCCGGCCTGTATGGTGGGGCGCAATATTCAGGGCGTGCTGCGCGGCGTGATCGACGAAGCGCAGCAGGCGCTGGAAGCGTCGCTGGCGGCGCGCACGCTCGCCGACGCGACCGCCGACGTGGTGCGTCTCGAGAAGCAGCGCGAGCGCAAGCGGCGCGCATGAAGCCGCTGGCGCAGTAGCCAAACGAAGCAAACGGGGTGAAAGCCCCGCTTTTTTTCTCTTTATATGTAATCGATATAGTTACATATTTAACCGTCAGGAGCACGATGAAATGAGCAAGCAACTGAAAATCGCACTGTTCGGCGCAACCGGCATGGTCGGTTCGCGGATCGCGGCCGAAGCGGCGCGACGCGGCCATCAGGTCACCGCGCTGGTGCGCGATCCGGCGCGCGTGCCGGCCGGCGTCGCGAATCTGCAGGCGGCGCGCGCCGATCTGCTCGATGCCGCGAGCGTCGGCGCGGCGGTGCGCGGACACGATGTGGTCGCGAGCGCGTATGCGCCGCCGCAAGGCGATCTCGCGACGCTCACGCGCGCCACCCACGCACTGGTGGAAGGCGTGCGCGCGGCGGGCCTGAAGCGTCTCGTGGTGGTGGGCGGCGCGGGTTCGCTCGAAGTCGCGCCGGGCAAGCAGCTGGTCGACACCGACGGTTTCCCGGATGCCCACAAGGGCATCGCGCTCGCGCATCGCGACGCGTTCGATTACTACCGCGGCATCACCGATCTCGACTGGACCTTCTTCGCGCCGGCCGCGCTGATCGCGCCGGGCGAGCGCACCGGCACGTTCCGCACCGGCGCGGCCACGCTGATCGCCGATGCCGACGGCAACAGCCGCATTTCGGCGGAAGACTACGCGATCGCGTTCGTCGACGAACTGGAGCAGGGCCGCTTCGTGCGGCAGATCGCGACCGTCGCTTACTGAGTGTCTTACCGAGCGTCGCCGTTCGCGCAAGCTCCCTAACATTCGGTTACGCATGCGCGGGCGCGGCGGGCAAAACTGCGGCTACACTTGGCGTCTCCCGTTTTTCTTACGGATTGCCATGCAGTCATGCCCGTCGCGGCGTGAGTCCGAGGCTGCGCCGTCCGTCGGCGGGCAGCAGCCGGCGACCCGCGCCGTTCCCCATTTTTCCTCCGACCCCATCGCCCGCGAGCCAGCCGCTCGCCGCGCGCGGTCGCGCGTTGTCGATCCCGTAAGCGGCTGGCGCGGCTGGTTCGCCGCGCTGTTCTGCGCGACGCTGCTCGCGTGCATCGGCCTCGCGCCGCGCATCGCCAGCGCCGCCGGTGCGAGCGCGGCCGCCGCGAGCGCCCCGGCGCCCGCACCCGCGCCTGCGCCTGCCACGCCGATGATCCCGGCGCTGCAAAGTCTGATCAATAGCGCGACCGTCAACGCGGCGCCTGCCGCGCCGGCTTCCGGCGCATCGGCGGCCGATGCGGCGTCGGCGCCGTCGGCCGCGAGCCAGGCGGAACTTGCGCGTTCGCTCGACAGCGTGATCGCGACGCTCGACAACGATCGGCAGCGCACCGCGCTCGTCAACCAGCTGAAGAAACTGCGCCAGGTCTCGCAGAACGCCGCGCAAACGGTCGGCCCGGCCGCGCCCGCGCAGCCGAGCCCGGGGCTGCTCGGCGCGATCGCGTCGGGGATCGCGTCGTTCGAATCCGACGTGCACCAGGGCCGCACGCCGGTGCGCTACTGGAGCGGCCGCCTGACCGCGGCCGGCAACGAGCTTTACACGATCGTCTCGGGGCAGAGCCGCGAGAGCGTCGGCAGCATCCTGCTCGCGATGCTCGCGATGCTGGCCGGCTGGGGCGCCTGCGCCGGCGCGCTGATCTATTTGCAGCAGCGGCTGTACCGGCGGTTCGGCATCCAGATCGGCCTGCGCCCGAATCCGACCACCCGCGAGCTGCTGATCTTCGCGCTGCGCCGGGTCGGTCCATGGATCATCGCGTTCGTCGCCGCGCTGCTGTTCGTGCGCGCGATGCCCGATGCGCTCGGCCGCACGCTCGGCATGGTGGTCGCGTATGCGATCGTCGCGGGCGCGGTGTTCTCGGCGATCTGCCTGATCATGTTCTCGCTGTTCGGCTCGGGCCACCGGCGCGTCGCGGTGCGGCTGCTGATCGATCACGCGCGCCGCGTGCTGTTCGTGATCGGCGTATGCGGCGCGCTCGGCGACGCGGCGGTCAACTACGACGTCGCGCATCAGCTCGGCTCGAATCTCGCCGCGCTGATTTCGACCGCGGCCAACATGACGGCCGCGGTGCTGACCGGCTATTTCGCGCTCGCGTTCCGGCGCCCGGTCGCGCATCTGATCCGCAACCGCTCGTACGAACTGCGCAACGACCACCAGGCCGCGACCGATGCGTTCGACGTGCTCGCCGCGCTGTGGCACGTGCCGGTGCTGGTGCTCGCCGCCGCGTCGGTGGTCGCGACGCTGGGCGGTTCGGGGTCGAGCGAGAACGTGCTGCAGATTTCGATCGTCACCGCGCTGCTGCTGGTGCTGGCGTTCTTCCTGTCGGCGATCGTGCTGCGCATGACGCGTCCGCGCAGCGCCCGCGCGCGCCGTCGCTCGCCGTATCTGACGCGCCTGCTGCGCTTTTGCGGCACGCTGCTGACGCTGTTCATCTGGCTGTTCTTCTTTGAATTAGCCGCGCGGTTGTGGGGCGTGTCGCTGGCCGCGGTGGTCGAACAGAACGTCGCCGCGCGCGGGATCGCGCATGCGGTGACGGCGATCGTCGCGACCGTGTTCATCGCGTGGCTGCTGTGGATTCTGGTCGACACCGCGATCACCGAGCAGCTCAATCCGGGCAGTCCGCGCAACAAGGCGCGCAGCCCGAGCATGCGGGCCCGCACGATGCTGCCGCTGGTGCGCAACGTGTTGCTGGTGACGATCATGACGATCGCCGGCATCGTCACCGCGGCGAATCTCGGCATCAACGTGACGCCGCTGCTCGCGGGCGCCGGCGTGATCGGTCTGGCGATCGGCTTCGGCGCGCAGTCGCTGGTGACCGATCTGATCACGGGCCTGTTCATCATCATCGAGGACACCATTTCGGTCGGCGACTGGATCGACGTCGACGGCGGCCACGCGGGCACCGTCGAGCATCTGTCGATTCGCACCGTGCGGCTGCGCGACGGCCAGGGCGCGATCCACGCGATCCCGTTCTCGCAGATCAAGATCGTCAAGAACCTGTCGCGCGATTTCGCGTATGCGGTGTTCGAAGTGCGTCTCGCGTTCTCGACCGACGTCGATCAGATCATGCAGTTGATCCGCGAAGTCGGCGCCGATCTGATGGCCGACTTCCGCTACCGGCGCGAGATGCTCGGGCCGATCGAGGTGTGGGGGCTCGACCGTTTCGATCCGAACTGGATGGTCGTCAAAGGCCAGATCAAGACGCGGCCGCTGCAGCAATGGAGCGTCGCGCGGGCGTTCAATCTGCAGCTGAAGCGCAAGATGGACGAGGTGGGGATCGAGATTCCGGTCGCGCAGATGCGGGTGTACACGTCGTCGAAGGATAGCGAGGGCGAGCCGTTGCGCGACGACGAGATGACCGGCTTCGTGGCGCCGGTGGATGGGGAGCGGGCCGCGGCGCGCGGGTATGACGGCGCGTACGGGCGCGAAGCGGAGGGGCTGCGCGAAGGGGCTCACGGAAGGACGCACGAGCATGCACGGGAGCGCTCGCGGGAACAGGAGCGCGAACATGTGCGCGAAGCCGTGCCCGAGGGGACGTATGAGGCGGCGCACGAAGTGACGCACAAAGCGGCCGGCATCGGGCCGTCGGCGCACGCCGCGCCGCCGGTGCCGCTCGCGCCGGTGCGCGACGTATCGCATGAACCGCGGCCGGCGCCGCCGCCGACCGGACAGAGCGCGTCGACTCCGCCGCAGATTCCAACCGCGGGCGATGGGGGCGGAAAGACCTGAAGTCGAATCGAACGCTCAGTTCAAACCAGCGCCGCCGCGTCGGTAACCCGCACGACGTCGTTCACATGCGTGCTCATCCGCGCGGCTTCGACGCCGTACACATGCAGCGACACCGCCGCCGTATCGCTCAGGTTGCCGAGCCGGTGAATCGCGCCGCGGCCGCTGCGCACATACGACACCGCACCGGGCTTGCGCGCCTGCGAGCGCAGCGCGCTCGCGCAATGTTGCGTCTCGTCCCACTCGAAAATCGTTTCGTTTAACTTGCCGTCGACCACCGCGTAGCCGCACCACGTGTGATGCGCGTGCACCGGGCTCGCCTGACCCGGCTGCCAGACCAGCGCGGCAATCGCGTAGCGGCCGTGAGGATCGGCGGCGAGCAGGTGGCGCCGGTAGCAGTCGGCCGAGCCTTCGCGTTGCGCCGGCGCGAGCAGCGCCGGATCGGCGGCCGCCTCGGCGAGCGCGAGCCGCATGCTGCGCGCGAAGAAGCGCGAATGCGACGGCTCGGGGAAATGCGCGCAGGCCTCGAACATTGCGTCGAGCGTGTCGCACAGACGCTCGAGGGGGGGGCGCGGCAACTCGCGGGCCGCCGACGTGGCCGCATGAAAAGCCGCCTCGTGCGACGGCATCGGATAGTCGGCAAGGCGCTCGAAAGAGGGGGCGCGGAAGTCGTCGCTCATGGTCGTGGTGCAGCGGCTGCGCTGCTGATCGGCTATTTTGGGTATCGATATTTGTACCCGTTTGACCGGAGAAAGAGTTTCCATATAATTCCCCCACGGGTTAGAAAAGTAGAATAATTTCCTATAAGGGGTGTCGCATGGGCATGGATATCATCGATCGGAAGCTGCTCGAATTACTGCAGGAAGACGCGACCATGCCGATCGCCGAACTCGCGCAGCGCGTGAACCTGTCGCAGACGCCTTGCTGGAAGCGGCTGCAGCGTCTGAAGGAGGCCGGGGTGATCCGCGCGCAGGTCGCGCTGTGCGATGCGCGCAAGCTCGGGGTCGGCACCACGGTGTTCGTCGCGGTGCGCACCAACCAGCACACCGAGGCGTGGGCCGCCGCGTTCACCCAGGCGGTGCGCGATATTCCGGAAGTGGTCGAGGTCTACCGGATGAGCGGCGAGACCGATTACCTGCTGCGCGTGGTGGTCTCCGATATCGACGATTACGACCGGATCTACAAGCAGCTGATCACCAGCGTGCCGCTTTACGACGTGAGTTCCAGTTTCGCGATGGAGCAGATCAAGTATTCGACCGCGTTGCCGGTGCGCTCTTTCGCGGTGACCTGAGCGGCGCGCAAGGCGCTGCCGGGGTCGCTGGGTAGTCGTTGAGTGGGCGCTGTGCGATCGCATTGCCGTGCGCGCGCCGGCAGGTGCGCCGCTTGCTGCAAGCTCGATCGAAGTCATCGCCGCGCGCGCGAATCCCGAGGCGATCCGTTCGTTGGACTGCAAGCCGCGTGCAAGCTCAGTGGGCGTAGAATTCCGCCTTCCCTGACACCCCGCGACTGCTTCGCGAACCGAGCCCGCTTCAATGAACAAACCGCCGCGCAAGAAGAACCCGACCTTCGGCATCGCCGTCTTTATCGTGGTGGCGATCCTGCTGGTGATCGCCACGCTGTTCTATAACGCGATCCGCGAAAAGGAAGAGTTCGACAGCCAGAACGCGACCCCGCCGTCGGTGACCTCGCAGGCGGCCGCGGCGGCCAATGCGCTGAAGCCGGCGAGCGGCCCCGCGCAGTAAGCGGGCCATCGCGACGCGGCCGCGCGTCCTATTCGTCCGGCAGCCGGATCATGCTTGCGTCCTTGCGAATCTGCGCGGACGCCGCGAGCATCTGCTTGCATTGATGCGCGAGCAGTTTCATGTCGTGCACCGCGTCGGCGGTGTAGTCCGGCGACTTCTCCGTTTCGACCACCATCGCATCGAGTTCGCGCGTCATCAGCTTGATCTGCTCGCCCTGTTCGGCGGGCAGCGCGGTGCCGGCTTCGGCCGCGCTCAGGTTGTCGCGCACGAGGCTCAGCGCGCGTTGCAGCGGCTGTAGCGAGATGTCCTCGACCTGTTGCTGCTGTTGCGCGGACGTGCGTAGCAGCGGCGCGGCCGCGGCGATCTGCGACGCGAGCACGTGGCTGCGCACCAGCAGGCCATTGAGCTCCGGCACGAACTTCTGCGCGGACTTCGGTTCGAGCATCATCCGCTGGAACGCCTGACCGAGATTCGCGAACGCGACGTGTACGTTCTTGCGCGCGAGCCGGTAACGGTAGTCGCGATCGAGCGCGGTCGCCGCGGCGGTGGCCGCCGCCGAGGTGCCGCTGTTCGCGGCGCGCGCGGCCGGGTTGCTGGTCGTGGTGCTGCCTGCAGCGGCTTCGGTCGCGGTGGCCTTCGCACCGGTAGCCGCGGCCGGATTCGAGCCGCTCTCCGTGCCCGCCCCGAAACCGGCTCCCACGCTCACCGTACCGCCGGTCGCCACGCCAGCGCCCGCCAGCGCCGCCCCCCCAAAGCCGAGCCCCGCATCCGCCATCGCCGCGGCCGGCGCGCGCGCGCCGCCTTCGGTGACGGTCGCGACGACCGCCGCGGCCGGCTTGCCGCTCCACCACCAGCTCGCTTCCAGATACTGCCGGGTCGCGCTGATCACGTTGTTGACCAGCTTGCCCATCAGCCGGTATTCCCAGTACGGGAACAGGTGGCTCGCCGCGATCGCGATCGCGCAGCCGACCACCGTGTCGATCGCGCGTTCGCCGATGATGCGCATGCTGCCCGGCGCAAGCAGATGAAACAGCAGCAGCACATACGACGACGTGAACACCACGCTCGCCGTGTAGTTGAACAGCAGCAGGCTGTAGCTCATCACCATCGACGCGAACATCACCACCATCAGCAGATGCGGCTGCTTGACGAACATGATCAGCGCGATGCTCGCCGCGCAGCCGATCAGCGTGCCGATAATCCGCTGGCCGTTGCGCTGTTTGGTCAGCGAGTAACCGGGCTTCAGAATGATGACCGTGGTCATCACGATCCAGTACGCGTTGGTGAGCGGCAGCAGGCGGCCGAGCCAGAAGCCGACCGCGACCGCGATCGTCACGCGCAGCGCGTGGCGAAAGCTCGGCGAGGCCATCGTCAGATTCGAGAAGATCTGCCCGAACGGCACGCGTCGGCTCGACACGAAGCGGCTCAACGCCTGGTCGATGCGCAGTTCGGTTTCGGTCGCGCTCGGCTCGCTGGTGAGGCTGCGGTGCATCTTGTCGATCAGCCGCGTCGCGCTCCAGATACGGCGGAAATTGGCCGACACCGCCGAATACGCTTCCGGGTTGTGGGTGGGCAGCTCCTTCTTGCGCATCAGTTCGATCTCGTACTCGATCGCGCGCAGTTCCGCCTTCACGTTCACGCGCTTGCGCGGCGCCTGATTCTGCAGCACCGCGAGGCCGATCTCCTCGAGATCGGCGGCCGCCTTGCGGATCAGGTCGCGATAGAACACCAGCAGATCGGAGCCGCCGAACGTGCTGCGCACCAGCGTGTAATCGGTTTGCGCGCCGACGAACAGCTCGTGCAGATCGACGGTATTGATGAACAGGTTGTAGAGCATCGCGCGGTGCGGCTCGAGCTTGCCGCGCCTGAGTCGCGGCAGGTTGCGCAGCACGATGTCGCGCGCCGCCTCCTGGCGGTCCACGGCGGCAATCTGCTTGTCGACCAGATTGCGGTAGCACTCGTCGAGATCGTTGCTCAGGTCGTAGAACGCGGCGCGCGCGAGCAGATAATCGGCGCACGCGAACACGCTTTCGGCGAGCGCCTGCTGCTCGATCCGGTTCATCATCCAGCGGCTCACGAAGGTCGACCAGTACGTGTACCAGAGGCCGCCGAGCAGGATCCACGACGCGTTGGTCAGCGCCTGCAGCGGCGTGAAGTGATCCTCCAGCGTCATGATCATCATGAACAGCGTCGCAAAGCTGATCTGCGGCCAGCGGTTGCCGTACACGACGATCAGCGACAGCAGGAACGTGAGCGGCACCACGGTGGCCCATAGCGCGACCGGATTGACGGTCGCCAGCCCGGTGGCGAGCGCGGACAGAAAACCGATCACCGTGCAGGCCAGCATTTCGTTGTGCTTGTACTTCAGCGGCCCGGGCATATCGACCACGCACGCGCCGAGCGCGCCGGTCGCGATCGTGAAGCCGAGTTCGCGATTGTGGAACACGATCAGACACAGGAGCACCGGTAAGGACACGCCGACCGCGATGCGCAGGCCGCCATAAAAGTACTGGCTATATAAGAATTTTCTGATTTCGACCGAATAGAAAAGTGCGGTATTTCTTGAGTCGTAACGATCGGTTTTGAGCACCTGCAAATCCTTGTATACAAAGGGATTTGATGTAATTTTTTGGTCTAAATCAGTTCAATCTAACTCAAGGTGTCGCGCCTGAAATTGGGGGTTAAACCGGGGATTGGATTGAAGGCCTGGAGCCTACCGCAATGCGAACGATTAACCGCCTGACAGTAGCAGCTATCAGGAAGCTTATCAGCGATCCGCCGCCGAAGCCCCCGATATTATCCCGATGGCGGGGCTACATCTACAGGTGAGGCCGACCGGTTCGGCAAGCTGGGTTTTGAAGTATCAGCTTCACAATCGCAGCCGTGAACTGGGACTAGGCCGCAGGCCTGATGTCGGATTGACAGATGCCCGTGACCGCGCGGCGGAGGCGCGCATCGCACTCGTCCAGGCTTTGGGGGGAGTCTGTGCACTCGGGCAGGCCACCAGAGTCGGTCTTTTCTGACAATAGATGATGTATTTTCAGACCTTTCTGGATTGAACCGAGATAACCCGCGGGGGTACAAGCCTTGAGAGGCAAAGTTTGCCTCGCGCCGCGGCCCCCTCTACCTACGCAGTTCTGATGTACCTGGCCGCGCCTCTAAAAATAATCAGCAAGGAGGCCTGCCCATGGCGGACCTGCAAGGCGCGCTGCAAGCCATACCCGGGCGGCAGGCGTATTACCTCAGCGTGCCGGGCACAGATGCCGCATCGGCACTCTCGGTCGTGTCGTTCACAGCGACCGAGAAAATGGGCGAACCCAACGTCGTCCATATCGAACTGACCCACCCGCAGCAATTACCGCGCACCGATTTTCTGAACCGCGACGCGGTGTTTTCCATCGTGGCCGACGATGGGACCGTGCGGAAGTTTTCCGGCTTCATTGCGCGCTTCTCGACGGTGCAGACCACGCAGGATTTCACGAAGTACGAGGTTGTCCTGAAGTCGCACTCTGGCCGCCTGGAAGCGGTGACACGCAACAGGATTTTCCAGCACGCCACCACGCCCGACATTCTGGCGGAGGGTTTGCGCACCCATGGCCTGCGCGACCATCAATTCCTGTTCCGGCTGCGCAGGCAGTATCCCCAGCACGCATTTCGTATGCAGTACGGGATGACCGACGCGGCCTATGCCCACATGCTCCAGGAGAAGGCTGGGATTTACAGCTACATCCTCGAAACCGAGTACGGCGACGAGAAGGTCTACGGCGACGATATTGACCACTACATCTATGACCCGCAGCTTGTCGTGCCCTACCGCGAGGCGGCAGGGCTTGAAGCTCGCGGCATCGAGGCAATCACGTCACTGAAGACACACACGAAGATCGTCCCGCAGTCGTTCATGGTGGCCGATTACAACCCGGACGCGGCCTGGGAACGGCTGCGTGACGAAGCCAATGTTGCACCACAGGACGAAACGACCTATGGCCAGGTAGATGTGTTCGGTACACATCATCTCGACCAGGCTGGCGCTGGATGGGAGGCGCAACTCAGGCATGAAGCGGCAATTGCGCGGCAGGTGGTCTTTGAAGGCGAGAGCAACGTGCTCGCGTTGCAGTGCGCACGCGTGCTGGAGATGGACGAGGTATTGCCCGATGCGCCGAAAGGCATGGTTATTATCGACATCACGCGCAGCGGCGCGCGTGACAAGCCCTATTCAAACTCATTCAGGGCGATCCCCGCCGACCGGCGTTTCCGTCTGGAACTGGAGCCGGAAAAATG
>NZ_MSDV01000028.1 GCF_001931485.1 Burkholderia sp. SRS-W-2-2016
TGTTTGTGCCGGGGTGAGGGGTGGTGTGCCCCAAATAGTCTTACTAGTTACGGGTATACAAGTATTAGCCGCCGCAACCGCACTGAACTAACATTTTTGCGGTACCGCACGGCGCGTAACGAGCGCTTCCGAATCCGGGCTGCCCGAATTCACGCCACCACCCTGCGCTGCGCTTGAGCAGCGCACTCCCGGTGCCATCCTGCATCTGCACACGATCGACTCGACGTCGACCGCATCGACCAACGCAGAAGTGAACCGGAGGAAAAAATGGCACAGCAACGGGATGACGAAGAGGCGAATGGCGGCAATGGTTTCAGCGCGCAGCGGCGCGGGCTGATGCAGGGCGCGGGCTTCGGCGCCGCGCTTTCTCTACTCGGTGCGCTAGGCGGCAGCGGCGGACTGATCGGCACCGCGCAGGCGGCTGAAGCCGCTTTTCCCGCGCACAAGAAGTGGAAGATCGTGTTCGTCAATCACGTCACCACCAACCCGTTCTTCGTGCCGACCCAGTACGGTATTCAGGATGCCTGCTCATTGCTCGGCATGGACTATCAGTGGACCGGCTCGGCCACCTCGGACGCCGGCGAAATGGTCCGCGCGGTCAATTCGGCAATCGCCGCCAAGGCCGACGCGATCGCGGTGCCGATCGTCGATCCGAGCGCATTCGATAAACCGATCCAGGCCGCGCTCGACGCCGGCATTCCGGTATTCGCATACAACGCCGACGCGCCGCGCGGCAAGAAAAATCCGCGTCTCGCGTATATCGGTCAGGATCTCTATCTATCCGGCTACCAGATGGGCGAGCGGATCGTCAGTCTGATCGACAGCGGGATGGTGGCCCTCTTCATCGCGACGCCGGGCCAGCTCAACATCCAGCCGCGCCTCGACGGCGCGAGCGACGCGATCAAGAAGTCCGGCAAGAAGATCGATATCCAGACCATCGCGACCGGCGCGACCGTCAACGAGGAGCTGTCGAAAATCAAATCGTTCTACCTCGGCCACCAGGACGTGAAAGGCATGTTCGCGGTGGACGCGGGCAGCACCCAGGGCGTCGCGCAGGTGATGAAGGAAGCGAACCTGCCCGCCAAGGGCGTGCACGGCGGCGGCTTCGACCTGCTGCCCACCACCGTGCAGCTGATCCACGAAGGCTTCCTCGACTTCACGATCGATCAGCAACCGTACGTGCAGGGTTTTTATACGGTGATGCAGGCGTTCGTCACGCTCGCGTCCGGCGGCCTCGTCGGCCCGGCCGATACCAACACCGGCCTTAAATTCGTGACGAAGGACACCGTCGAGCCGTACCTGAACACGTCGACGCGTTATGAAGGCAAGACCACCAAGCCGCAAATCGTGCCGATGCGCGGCGCGATCAAGTCGTGATGAACACAGTGGACGAGACCGGCAAAATCGAAACGTCCCGCGTGCCCCGGCGCGCGGGCGTCTCGTTTGCATCGCATTGGGGGGCCGAACTGCGCATTCTGCTGGTGGCGGTGCTGCTGGCCGCCTATTTCCAGTTCGCGAATCACGATTTTCTGCTCAGCAACGCGAGCCTCGTCAACCTGTCGCAGTACATCGCGCCGGTCGCGATCATCGCGTTCGGCGAAATCATGCTGATGATCGGCGGCGACATCGATCTGTCCGCGGGCATGGTGTTCGCGTTCGCGCCGTTCATGATGGTGTTCGCGAACGACGCGGGCGCGCCGATGTGGCTCGCGCTGATCGCGGGACTGATCGCCGCGGCGCTGATCGGTTTCGTGAACGGCGCGGTGACCGTGTGGCTGCGATTGCCGTCGTTCGTCACCACGCTCGGCACGCTGTTTCTGATCAACGGCATCACGCTCACCGTGTCGCGCGGCACGCCCGCCCCCACGCCCGGCTCGCCGCTGTTCGCGGCGGTGATGGGCGCGTGGGGCTACAGCGAAATTCTCTGGACCTTCGCGATCGCGTTCGCGATGCATGTGCTGTTGCGGCACACGCGCTGGGGCCTGCATACCCAGGCGGCGGGCGCGAATCCGATCGGCGCGAGCGAAGCCGGTATTCACGTGAACCGGCTGCGTCTGGGCAACTTCATCATCGCCGCGGTGCTCGCGGGTTTCACCGGCATCCTCGAAGCGTTCCGGATTACGTCGATCGATCCGCAGGCCGGCGGCAACCAGATCATGTTTCTCGCGGTGGCCGCCGCGGTGATCGGCGGCACGCCGCTTACCGGCGGCTCGGGCACGATCGTCGGCGGATTGATCGGCGCGGCGGTGCTCGGCATTCTGAGCGACGGCTTCACGCTGATCGGGATCAACGCGTTCACGTTCAACATCATTCTCGGCGCGGCGATTCTCGCGGCGATGATCTTCAATGTTCACGTCGGGCGCATTCGCCGCAAGGGAGGCCACTGATGGACGAAGCGCCGAACCCATCGCCTCACCCGCCCGCCGCCCCGGCGCCTCATCACACAGCCGATGCGCCGCTCGCGCTGCGCGGCGACAGCCTCGTCAAACGCTTCGGCGCGGTGACCGCGCTCGACGGCGTGTCGCTCGCGCTCGGCAAGGGCGAAATTCTCGGCATTCTCGGCGACAACGGCGCGGGCAAATCCACGCTGGTCAAGATCCTCACCGGCTTTCATCAGCAAACCGGCGGCACGCTTTATATCGACGGCAACGAGACGCTGCTGCGCTCGGTCGACCATGCGCGCTCGCTCGGCATCGAATGCGTGTACCAGGATCTCGCGCTCGCCAATTCGCTGAGCATCTATCACAACATGTTCCTGAACCGCGAGATCGTGCGGCGCGGGCCGTTCCGGCTACTCGACCATAAACAGATGCGCGAGCGCGCCGCGCAGTGTCTCGACGATATCGGCGTGCACGTGCCGTCGGTCGATCTGCCGGTGGAGCGTTTGTCGGGCGGCCAGCGCCAGGCGATCGCGGTTGCGCGCGCCGTGCATTCGAACGCGAAAATCCTGTTGCTCGACGAGCCGCTCGCGGCAATGGGCGCGCGCGAGGCGGGACTGATCATCGATCTTTTGATGCGCCTGAAGGAAAAAGGCGGCCTGTCGATCATCATGATCATGCACAACTATGCGCAGACGCTCGACATCGCCGATCGCATCATGCTGATGCAGCGCGGCCGCGTGACCTATGAGCAGCAGAGCGCACTTACTTCGGTCGCCGAACTGATGGATATCGTGCGGCGGGAATACCGGGCGATGCGCGCGGCCGGCTCGCATTGAGTTGATCGGCCCACACGGGCTGCGCGCCGCCGCCTCTTCAGAAATACTATGGACTACCGAAATCTGGAGAAACGCAAGAGCATGCACGGGCGCATCGTGCAGGAGCTCGGCATGCGGATCGTCAGCGGCGCGCTCGCGCCGGGCCAGCGCTTGCCCGCCGAACCGTCGTTGTGCGAAACCTACGGCGTGAGCCGTCCGGTGCTGCGTGAGGCGACCCGCGTGCTGGTGGCCAAAGGGCTGGTGCTGTCCAAGCCGCGCGTGGGCAGCGTGGTGCGGCCGCGCGAAGAGTGGCACCTGCTCGACCCGGACGTGCTGTACTGGACCGTCAACAGCGTCGCCGAAGGGGAATTCTTCCACTCGCTGATGATGGTGCGGCAGATCATCGAGCCCGCGGCGGCCGCGCTGGCCGCCACCTGCGCGAGCGATGCCGACCGCGCGCGCATCGCGGCCGCCTACGCGCGCATGGAGCAGGCCGAAACGGCGGCGGATCTGCTCGAACCGGACCTGGAGTTTCATCGCGCGATCATGGCCGCGACGCACAACGACATGCTCGCGTATATCGGCAACATGCTGTCGCTCGCGCTCAGCGAGTCGATCAAGCTGACGAGCCGCCATCCGAATACGCACGCGCTTTCGCTGCCGCGCCACGAGGCGATTCTGCGCGCGATCGAGAACCGCGACGCGCGCGCGGCCAGCGAGGCGAGCCGGGTGCAGCTCGACAATGCGCGCGCGGATGCCGAGGCGATTCTCGGTGCCGCGGGGCAGGCTGCGGAAGGGCCGAAAAGCGCGGATTAGCACTGAGCGGCGTCTGTACCGAACGCCACCTTGTAACGCCACCCCGCCACTCCACCGATCACCGGTAACGACGCCGCGGCCACGATCCTGCCGCCGTGCACGCTCATGCTGTCGTTGCCCGCCTTGTGCGCTTTGCTGCAAGCCGTCACGCTCAAGGCCATCGGCACGAGCAGTAACGCCACGCCTATCCATCGTTTCATCTTTCCTCCTCGCCCGCGGTTTGGTGACACTGCGCCGGGTCGCCTGGTAAGACAGCAGCGCGCATGCCCAGCTTCGCGGGCCTGCACGAACAGACCACCGACAGACAAACGAAAACCTCAGGCATGCCTAATGCGCATTAACTGGCGACCGGTTCCGAAAAAAGGAAGGAAAGTCATGTCCACCGCGCCGTCCGCCACCCGCGCTTCACCTCACCATCCCGCCCGCCACCCCGCCCGCGCATCAGCGAAGCTCGCCGCCGCGCTGTTCGAATGGCTCAATCCGATCCCGTACGGGATGTTCGTCGCCACGCTGATCTTCGACATCACCTACCTGAACACACGCAACGTGTTCTGGGGCAAAGGCGCCGCGTGGCTCGTCACGGTCGGCCTGATCATCGCGATCATTCCGCGGCTGCTGAACCTCGGCCACGTGTGGTTCCAGCGACGCCGGCCGGTCTCGCGCCTCGAACGAGTCGACTTCTGGCTCAATCTGCTCGCGATCGCCGCGGCAACCGTCAATGCGTTCGTGCATAGTCGCGATGCCTATGCGATGGTGCCGGACAACGTGATTCTGTCGGTAATCACCGTCGTACTGCTAAGCATTGCCCACGTCGTAATGGCAATGAACCGGCTGGCTCGCGCGGAGGTGGTTTATGAATAAGCGCCACACGACCAGCGTGTTCGTCGTCGCCATCGCGGCGCTACTCGGCGGCTGCCACGAAGACGCGCAATACAGCGCGACCCAACAGGCGGGCACCGATCCATCGCTGCCGCATGCGCGCAACTTCTTCGCGCCGCCGATGCAGGTGCCGAAATACGTCGGCTGGCGCAACGGTGCAACGCCGAAGGTGGCGGACGGGCTGAAGATCGAGAAGATCGCGTCGGGACTCGTGCATCCGCGCCAGCTTTACACGCTGCCCAACGGCGACGTACTGGTGGCCGAGTCGAACAGCCCGAACGAAGAAGCGGTGACCACGCCGAAGCAGGTAATTGCCGGATTGATCGAAAGCAAGTCGGGCAAGAAGGCCGAAGGCGCGAATCGCATCACGCTGCTCAGAAAGCCCGCGAACGGCGGCGGCGCATGGCAGCGCTTCGTGTTCATCGACCATCTGCACTCGCCGTTCGGCATGCAGCTGATCGGCAATACGCTCTATGTCGCCGATACCGATGCGATCCTGAAGTTTCCGTACCAGAGCGGCGCGACCAGCATCAGCCAACGCGGCGTCGAACTCGCCGACCTGCCCGATACGATCAACCATCACTGGACCAAAGCGCTGCTGGCCAGTCTCGACGGCAAAAAACTGTATGTCGGCGTCGGCTCGAACAGCAATGTCGGCGAGAACGGTCTGGACGTCGAGTACCGGCGCGCGGACGTGCTCGAAGTCGACACCGCGACCGGCGCGAGCCGCATTTACGCGGCGGGCATCCGCAATCCGACCGGCCTGCAATGGGAGCCGCAAACCGGACAGCTGTGGGCGATCGCGAACGAGCGCGATGAGATCGGCCCGGACCTCGTGCCCGACTATCTGACTTCGGTGAAAGAGAACGCGTTCTACGGCTGGCCATATAGCTATTACGGCCAGCACGTCGATCCGCGCGCACAACCGCAGCGTCCCGACCTCGTCGCCAAAGCAATTCCGCCGGACTTTGCGCTCGGTTCGCACGTCGCGGCGCTCGGTTTGCTGTTCTATACCGGCAACAGCCTGCCCGCGCGCTATCGCGGCGGCGCGTTCGTCGGCGAGCACGGCAGTTGGGACCGCTCGCCGTTGAGCGGTTACGTGGTCGCCTACGTGCCGTTCGCGAACGGCAAACCGGCTGGCGCACCGCAGGATGTCGTGACCGGCTTCACGTCGGCGGACCAGAAGGAATCCTATGGAGCGCCGGTCGGCGTCGCGCAGGATCGCGACGGCGCGCTGCTGATTGCCGACGATGTCGGCAACACAATCTGGCGGGTGACGGCTGCGGGAAGCTGAGCGATGCGCAGCCGGGCTGAAGTGCGCGATCGGCAAAAGCTCGGCATTACGGTGCGCTTTCGGACCGCCGATTTCGCGCTGATTACACGACGCATCGACACATCGACGCATTCGACGCATTCGACTTCGACATGACGACCGTGCGCCTCGTGCTCGGCGCACAAACCCGCGAGCAACCGCTCGCGCGACTCACGCGCTCCAGCGCGTGCCGATGCACGGCTACCACGCGATTCCGCACTGATATTCGGCGGCACACCGCATCGCGTACCGCAACACCTCGCCTATCCCCCCACACTTCCGCTTTACTTCGCCGCCGACGAACGGGTTCTGTCGATCCGGTGGCGAAAAAGCGCGCCCCCTAAAACGTCGAACACGCCCGACGCCAGGGTAAACATCCATCCACACAAGAAGTGCTTCAAAATGGTTGGTGTACGGAGTATATTTCCGGTCACAGTCTTTCACACATATCCGGAGGAGCACGTCATGCAGTTTCATCTGAACGGCTTTCGGGTCGGCGACCCGACCATCGAACCCGCTATCGAAAACGCCCATAGCGCGGAAATGCCCGACACCGTCGACGTGCTGATCGTCGGCAGCGGCCCGGCCGGACTCGTGCTCGCCGCGCAACTGTCGCAATTCCCGTCGATCCGCACGCGCATTGTCGAACGTCGCGACGGCCCGTTGCAGATGGGTCAGGCCGACGGCGTCGCGTGCCGGACCGTCGAAATGTTCAATGCGTTCGGCCTCGGCGATCGTCTGCTGGACGAAGCTTACTGGGTCAATGAAACGGCCTTCTGGCGTCCCGCTCCAGACAATCGCAACGCGATTCATCGTACCGGCCGTGTTCAGGATACCGAACCAGGTCTGTCGGAATTTCCGCACGTGATCGTCAATCAGGCGCGCATCCAGGAATATCTGCTCGACGTGATGCGCCGCTCCGCGCGCCGCTTCGAACCGGACTACGGCCTCGAATTCGTCGAACTGCAGCGCGACGACAGCCACGAATATCCGGTACTGGTCACGCTCAAGCGCACCGATCCGGCGCGGCTCGACGAACTCGTGACCGTGCGCGCGCGTTATGTGGTCGGTTGCGACGGCTCGCGCAGCAAGGTGCGCACCGCGATCGGCCAGACGCTGCGCGGCGACGCGGCCAACCATGCGTGGGGCGTGATGGACGCGCTGGCGGTCAGCGACTTCCCGGACATCCGTCTGAAAGTGGCGATTCAATCCGCGAGCAAGGGCAACCTGCTGATCATTCCGCGCGAAGGCGGCTATCTGGTGCGTTTCTATGTGGACCTCGGCGACGTCACCGCGGAGAACCGCGACGGCCTCAAGCAGATCAAGGTCGATCGCATTATCGAAACCGCGCAGAACATCCTCCATCCGTATTCGCTCGACGTAAAGGAAGTCGCGTGGTTCTCGGTGTACGAAGTCGGCCAGCGTCTGACCGACCGCTTCGACGACGCAATCGCAACCGACGGCAGTTCGCGCGAACCGCGCGTGTTCATCGCCGGCGATGCGTGCCACACGCATAGCGCGAAGGCCGGCCAGGGGATGAACGTGTCGATGCAGGACGGCTTCAATCTCGGCTGGAAACTCGGTGCGGTTCTCGAAGGGCGCAGCGACGTCAGCCTGCTGCGCACGTATTCGGACGAGCGCCAGCCGATCGCGCAGGAACTGATCGATTTCGACAAGGAATGGTCGGCGATGATGGCCGCGCCGCCGAAAGATCCGAACCGCCCCGAAGCGGGCGGCGTCGATCCGGCGGAATTGCAGGCTTATTTCGTGCGCGCCGGCCGCTACACCGCGGGTATCGCAACGCGTTACAAGCCGGCCATGCTGACCGGCGAAGCCACGCATCAGGCGCTCGCGAAGGGCTTTACGATCGGCACGCGTTTTCATTCGGCGCCGGTCGTGCGCGTCGCGGATGCGAAGCCGTTCCATCTCGGCCACGCCGCGCGCGCGGACGGCCGCTGGCGTCTGTACGCATTCGGCGATGCATCGCGCCGTGAGCTCAATGCGCTGTGCGAGCATCTGAATACGTCGGCCGATTCGATCGTGCGACTGTTCACGCCGGAAGGCGCGGACATCGACAGCGTGTTCGATCTGCGCGCGGTGTTGCAGCAACCGCATCGCGAAGTCAGTCTCGACTCGTTGCCCGCGCTGCTGCTGCCGCGCAAGGGCCGCTACGGCCTGGTCGACTATGAAAAGGCATTTACGAGCGACGCGAGCGCTGATATCTTCGACGAGCGCGGTATCGATCGCGAACGCGGCGCGCTCGTCGTGGTGCGTCCGGATCAATACGTGGCCCACGTGCTGCCGTTGAATGCATACGCCGAGTTGACCGCGTTCTTCAAGCCGATCTTCCGCGCGCGTTAAATCACCCTGAAATCCGACACTCCGAAATTGCCGATCGAACCTGAAGACACCGGCACGCTACCCAGATTCACTGGCAGTCTGGTGCGCCGTGCCCAACAACGCCACGCGGCAGTGTGGCTCAGCGAGGTTTCCGCGGAGATCACGAGCGTGCAGTACGCGGCGCTCGAGATCCTGCAGGAAACGCCCGGCGTCAGTCAGCGGCAACTCGGAGACCAGCTCGACGTCGACCGCTCGACGATCGCGGATCTCGTCGCCCGGATGGTTCGCAATGGCCTGGTCGAGCGCGCCGACGATCCGGTCGACAAGCGCAGCTATGTGCTGTTTCTCAGCGCCGCCGGCAAGAAGCGCCTGATCGCGTTGCGGCCGCGCGTCGAGCAGGTCGAGCGGATTCTCACCGCGAAGCTGACGGCCGGCGAGTCCGCGCAATTGCGCCGCTTGCTCGCGGCATTGCTGCTGCCGCAGGCTTGATCGATTAAACCTCGAACGGCGGCGCGTGCTGATTCGCACGCGCCGCCGTTCGCGCTTCCTCGCGCGACGCGCCTCTCTCTTTCTTTCTCTATCTCTTCACGCTCGTCTGCGGACTGTCGAGTCTCGACGCACGCACGTTCGTTCCTGTTTATGCGGGCCGATTTCCCTGCCACTTCAATCCGCGACCCGCGAAACTTCCGCACCGCCTAACGCGAACTATCGCAACGCAACATCGCGATTGAAACGCGTCTTTTTGTCATCGGAAAGCCGAATACTCGCAATCAGCACGGGTGACGTTCTGTCGCAACTCCCCGCTCCGCCAGACCTGGTAAGGGAAGCCGGTTGCATCAGACAAAAGGGGCGGCAAATATGCCGAAATAACTACGGGTAAGCCCTTATAAAAGGGCCTTCCAAAGGTATATTTAACAAAGTTAGAATCAACCATCTAATGTTGCAATGCGGAAGGAAAATCCGCATCGTGACAAGTTATCAGCACGTTGTGTGTTGTCTGATGAGACGGGTTTTTTACCGCCGACTTATTGCTTATTTAATTCGTATCACTAAAGGAGTTTTCAGGTGTCCGTCCCGATGACTGAACAGTTCGACCGGCTGCACAGTGGTACCGTTTTCACAGGCTTTTCGGTGGCGCAACACGCGTTCCAAGGTTTTGAAGAGCTCGTTCGATTGAACCTGCGCGTGGCGAAGCAGGCACTGCCCGGCAGCGAGGACGCGCAACGTCTCGCGGATAAAACGCCGCTCGATCTGTGGATCGACCAGGCGGGCAACGTACAGCCGTTCGCCGAGAAGCTGCTCGAATACAACCGCCAGACGTCCGACATCTCGGCTCGTACCTATGCCGCGATTCTCGAAATCTTCGACGCCGGCTTCCAGCAACAGCAAGCGAAATTGCGTGAGGTCGTGGAAGGCTTCGCGAGAAACGCGCCCGCCGGTTCCGAAGCCGCGGTGTCCGTGATGAAGTCGGCGGTGTCGTTCGGCAGCGTCGGGATCGACACGATCCGCAAGAGCGCCGCCCAGGCGATCGCGATGGCGCAGCAGGGTCAGGCTGCCGTTCGCTCCGCCGGTCAACCCGGTTGAGTGTCGCTGGGTCGTTCAGCCGTTTCGACCAGGGTAGTCGGAATCGGATGATTCCAGATGGGCGGGTCGCGCATCCGAACGCGCTTCCAGCGAAGCTCGACCCGCCCGCTAGCGTGGTTTTCCTGTCAGCGAGGTCACGATGAGCGAAACATGGATGGGACTGACGATCGCCGGCGTCGCATTGCTGATTGCAATGCCGCTGATTTGTAGCCACTACCGCCGCGAGCGACGCCGCGGTCAGCTGCTCCGCAATCTCAATCACGAGGAATGGTGGTATCAGGCCCGCACCGGCGTGACCGCAACGAGGGCATTTAGCAAAACGAACCGATAAGGAATGGGATGGCACTCGACGCTTCTTACAAAAGCGACCTGTTGCACATCGAGGCGATCGTCGCCCAGCTCGAACGAATTGCAGAGAGCGGCGACGAGATCGCACCGACATCGTTGATCAACGTGCCGGACTACTGGCGCTGCCGCATCGAAGGATTGTTGGGCCGTCAGGATATCTCCGGAGCAGATCGAAAACATGCACAGGCCGTCATGGATCGACTGCATCGCATCGCCGATGCAGGACCGGAAAAACGAGAGATCGAAAAATAATGCGGCGCTCACAGGGCGCCGCGACACACACTCAGGAGAAACACAATGAGCAGTACGCACGTGGAAACGGGATTGCCGATGACACCATTGCAATCCGCGGATCACCATCGGTTGATCGTTCGCGCAGGGACACAACGGATCCGCATCGCGGCGATCTGGCAGGTGTTGCTGCCGTTTTCGGGCAATGTCGAAAAGGTCGACATCAAGACGCTGCCGGCCGACGGCTTCGACCAGGCGACGATCGCACTGCGTCACACGCCGCGGGAATCGCTCGATCATATCGTCACGCGCTTTAACGATATGTCGTGGGTGACGAGCACGACGCTCTGCTGACACGCGCGGCGCGCGGGCCACATACATGAAAAAGGCATGGTGTCTTCCGGCACCATGCCTTTGTTTTTTGCTTTTTGCTTTTTCTGCGTCACGCGGCCAACGACAATGCGCTGCGTCGCCGCTCAGGTTCGCCTTGCTGCCAGTCGACGAACCACCGACACCATCGCATCCACTTCATCGCACGTGTTGTAGAACGCGAGCGACGGACGCACCGTCGCCTCGAGCCCGAAGCGACGCAGAATCGGTTGCGCGCAGTGATGCCCGGAGCGCACCGCGATGCCCTCCTGCGACAGCGCCCGCCCGACTTCTTCGGTCGCGTAGCCCTGCAGCACGAACGACAGCACGCTCGCCTTGTCGCGCGCGGTGCCGACGAGCCGCACGCCCGGCACCGGCGCCAGCGCATCAGTCGCGTATTCGAGCAGATCATGCTCGTAGCGCGCGATATTCTCGATGCCGACACGCTCGACATAATCGAGCGCCGCGCCGAGACCGACCGCATCGGCGATATTGCCGGTACCGGCTTCGAAGCGGTTCGGCGGCGGCTGGAACACCGTGCGTTCGAACGTGACGTCGGCGATCATGTTGCCGCCGCCCTGCCAGGGCGGCATATCGTCGAGCACCGCGCGCTTGCCGTAGACCACGCCGATCCCGGTCGGACCGAAAATCTTGTGCCCCGAGAACACGAAGAAATCCGCGTCCAGCGCCTGCACGTCGACCCGCATATGCGACACCGACTGCGCGCCGTCCACCAACGCCTTCGCCCCCGCGCGATGCGCTAGCTCGACGATCTCGCGCACCGGCACGACCGTGCCGAGCGCGTTCGATACCTGGGTTACCGAAACGATTTTCGTGCGATCGTTCAGTAGCTTGCGGTACTCGTCGAGCAGCACCTGACCCGAATCGTCGACCGGAATCACGCGCAGTGTCGCGCCCGTTTGCGCGGCGAGCTGCTGCCACGGCACGATGTTCGCGTGATGTTCGAGATGCGACACGATGATTTCGTCGCCGGCGCCGACGTTCTGCACGCCCCACGTCTTCGCGATCAGGTTGATCGCTTCGGTCGTGCCGCGCACGAACACGATCTCGTCCGGCGACGACGCGCCGATAAAGCGCTGCACCCTGGCGCGGGCCCCCTCGTATGCATCGGTCGCGCGGCCCGCCAGCGTATGCGCGGCGCGGTGGATGTTCGAGTTCTCGTGCGCATAGAAATACGCGAGACGGTCGATCACCGACTGCGGCTTGTGCGTGGTCGCCGCGTTGTCGAACCAGATCAGCTGCTTGCCGTTCACGCGCTCCTGCAGGATCGGGAAATCGCGGCGAATCGCGTTGACGTCGAACGGCGGTCGGGCTGCCGGCGCACTCGGCGCGAGCGCGAGCGTTGCATCCTGCGCGCGCGTGCCTTCGACGAAGTACGGCGCGCCGCCGCGCGGCAAACCGTGCTGATCGTCGAGCGGTGCATAGCGATGGATCGACAGCAGCTCGCGCAGTTCGTCTTCGCCTGGGAGACCGAACGAAGCCGGCGCGGCAATGCCGCTCGCCGGCAGCGCGATCGGCTGCTCGGGCCGCTGCCAGCCGTGTCCGGGCGTATCGAGGAAGTAGAACGGCGCGACGCCGAGCGCGGCACCGCCGGCGCGCGGTTCGAGCGCCGGCGCAATCGTCGCCGCGTTGTCGGGCAAGCCGTTCTGCGCCGCTGCATGCGGCACGAGCGCCGGCGCGCGATTGCCGAGCGCGAGCACATGGGTCGGCGCCGACGGCAGCAGGTTCGCGCCCGCCGCTTTGCCCTGCGGCACCGCGAGGCCCGGCACCCCGGTCCCGCTACCGCCCGGGCCGGCCAGCGGCGAGCCCGCCGGTGCCGGATTGCCGAGCGACGCGAGGATCGGCGCGGCGGCCGGCAATGCCGACGCGACGCCGCCTACCGCACCGCTGCCCGCGGACACGCCAGGCGACGGCGCGCCACCGGGCAATGCGCTGAAGAACCCGGTTGCAAGACGCGCGAGTTGCGCGGGATTGGGCAAGCCCGCGGGCAACCCCGGCGGCGGTGCGGCGGACAACGCTTCCGCGCGCGGCGGACTACCGGTAGGTCTCTGGATAGTCATGGTATTTGCCGATTTCCACGTCATCGAGCACTGCGAGCGCATCGGGTGAATGAACCGCGAGCGAGCAATACAACGAGATCAGATACGACGCGATCGCCTGATTGTTGATGCCCATGAAACGCACCGACAGCCCCGGTCCCTGTTCGCCCGCGACGCCGGGCTGATACAGACCGACGACGCCCTGCCGCTTGTCGCCGACCCGCAGCAACAGAATCTTGGTCTTGCCGTCGGCGACCGGCACCTTGTCCGACGGAATCAGCGGAATGCCGCGCCACGTCAGGAACTGCGAACCGAACAGGCTGACCGTCGGCGGCGGCACCCCGCGGCGCGTGCATTCGCGGCCGAACGCGGCGATCGCGAGCGGATGCGTGAGGAAGAAGGCCGGCTCCTTCCAGACCTTCGTCAGCAACTCGTCCATATCGTCCGGCGTCGGCGCGCCGGTCAGCGGAAACACGCGCTGCGCGTCGTCGACATTGGCGAGCAGACCGTAGTCCGGATTGTTGATCAGTTGGCTTTCCTGAACTTCCTTGATCGTCTCGATGGTCAGGCGCAGCTGTTCCTTGATCTGATCGTGCGGGCTGCTATACAGATCGGAGATACGGGTGTGCACATCGAGCACCGTGCTGACCGCATTCAGAAAGTACTCGCGCGGGTTCTCCTCGTACGGCACGTAGGTGGTCGGCAGCGTGCTCACGTCTTCGCGCGCGGTGCAGGCGGCCTGCACCGCTTCAGGATCCTTCACGCGATTCAGTCGATAAATACCCGCTTCGACGGGCACCCATTGCAACAGATGGGTCAGCCAGCGCGGCGTGATCGTGGAAAGCTGCGGGACTGTTTTGGTGGCGTTGGCTAGTTGCCGTGCTGCGTTATCGCCGAGCGCGGTCTGGCCGCTCGCTGACGTCGACATTCGAAGGCTCCAGGTTTTAGAAGAAAATCGGGAATGCTTATTACGGCAGGGAATTATCGGAAGACTCGAAAAATGGCTCAACATGCTATAGCCATCATCACGCGCGTCGCGGGCCCTGCTGCCGCTAACGCGCGCAGTGTTGCTCTGTTTGGATGAACCTCGCTCGGCAAGAACGAAGGGCGAATCAGGCCGGCGCGTCCGCTGTCAACGGCGCGCACAGCAGCGTGCCGACCGGCACGTTGAGCGCACGCGCGAGTTTGTCGGCGGTGACGATCGACGCAATCGCGCTGCCCCGCTCGATCTCGCCGACATACGAGCGATTCAGCCCCGCGTATTCGGCAAGCTGCTCCTGCGACCACGACAGTGCCTCGCGCGCTGCACGCACCGTCGCGCCGAACTCGCGCACGAGTGCTGTCATCCCGGCACCTCCGCTGCTATCGCGTCGGCCGCCGGCGCGACGGCCCGGGCCGATTCGCTGCGCAGCACCGCCTGGGTTACGTGCGAGCCGGGCGCGACATCGTGCGTGATCCACACGTTGCCGCCGATCGTCGCGCCGCGCCCGATCGTCACGCGGCCGAGAATCGTCGCGCCCGCATAGATCACGACGTCGTCCTCGACGATCGGATGGCGCGCCAACCCTTTCTGCAAATGGCCGTTCTCGTTGAGCGGAAAGCGCTTCGCGCCGAGCGTCACCGCCTGATACACGCGCACCCGCTCGCCGATCACCGCGGTCTCGCCGATCACGACGCCGGTGCCGTGATCGATAAAAAAGCCCGAACCGATTTGCGCGCCCGGATGAACATCGATACCGGTCTGCGCATGCGCGAGTTCGGCGACGATCCGCGCGAGCAGCGGCAGGCCCAGACCATAGAGTTCGTGCGCGAGCCGGTGATGGATCATCGCGAGCACGCCGGGATAGCACAGCAGCACCTCGTCGACGCTGCCCGCCGCCGGATCGCCGTGATAGGCGGCGATCACGTCGCTGTCGAGCAGCGAGCGGATCGCCGGCAAACGCCGCGAGAACGCGCGGATTGCGTCGAGCGCGCGGGTTTCGATTGCGCGGTTTTCGCTCCCGTCCGCCGGCGCTTTATCGCGGCGCGCCGCGTACTGCAATTCGAGCCGCGCCTGCGCGAGCAGACCGTGCAGCGCCGCGTCGAGCGCATGCGCGACGTAGAGGTTTTCGCTTTCCTGACGCAGATCGGGCGGCCCGAGCCGCATCGGAAACAACGCGCCTTTCAGCGCGTCGATAACGGCCGCGAGCGCGTCGCGCGACGGCAGATCCCTGCCGCCCGGCTCCAGCGCGCGACGCTGCACGTCACGCCATTGCTGCCGGACCGTCTGAAGCGATCCGGCGATCTCATCGATATCGAATGCCGCCACTGTGCTGACTCCTGGAATGTTGAACACCGGCAAGCGGCATTTCACGAACGCGCCGGGTTCGCGCTAGTCCTGCACCCACGGCAGATCGTGGAAACGCCAGCCATTCAGCGCACCGCGATGCTGTCCATCGTTCAGGTCTCCTTCGAAACCTTCCCGCACGTTGAACACCTGGGTAAAGCCGGCTTTCGCCGCCGCGTCCGCGGCTTGCGCCGAACGATTGCCGCTGCGGCACAGCAGCAGCACGACTGCGTCCTTGCCGGTTTTCGCTTCGAGTTCGCGCACGAAACGCGGATTGCGCGTCAGGCTCGTGCCGGTCGCCCACGGCACATGCACGGAGCCGGGCACATAGCCGACGAACTTGCGCTCCTCCGCGGTTCGCACGTCCACCAGCAGCGCATTGCCGCTGGAAACGAGGGCCCACGCGTCGCGCGGCGTCACGCCGCCGGCATACGCGAGCCGTGCCGTTTCCGCCTCCTCGCGTGCCGTCTCGAGCACTGCGTTAAGCGGTCGTTCTTCGAGTACTGCTGTCATGTCGCCTCCCTGGTCGATGGAGCGTGCCGCAAGCGCGCGGCATACCGTCTATAGCCATCAGTAACGATCATCGGCCAAACGATGCGCGCGGCAGAACCAATCAAATTTCATTTGTTTAGAACGCGCAATGGAATGACGTAATACAGAAACGGCTTGCATCGAATCGCGATAACGATAGCGCTCGATATTATTTGTGCGCTAACGGCCGGCTCTCTACGATCTCGACACCTTCACTTCTATAGCGTCGAGACCATGACAACGACCAAAGTACTCAAGGCCACCCTCTTTTCCGTTCTGCTCGCATGCGGGCTCGTCAGCGCGCAACCGGCGCTCGCGGCGGGACAAACGGTGCGGGTCGGCATCATGTCCGGCGAGGACGAGGACGTGTGGCGCGCGGTCGCCGCCAATGCCGCGAAGCAGGGCATCACCGTCAAGATCACGACGTTCGCCGATTACACGCAGCCGAACGAAGCGCTCGCGCAACACGACCTCGACGCGAACTCGTTCCAGCACAAGCCCTATCTGGATGCGCAGATCGCCGCGCGCCACTACGACATCGTGCCGGTCGGCTTCACCTACGTGCAGCCGATCGGTCTGTATTCGCGCAAGGTGAAGTCGGTCGCGGCGCTGCCGCAGAACGCGACGATCGGCGTGCCGAACGACCCCAGCAACGAAGGCCGCGCGCTGCTTCTGCTGCAGGCAAATGGACTGATCAAGCTGCGCCCCGACGTCGGTCTGTTGCCGACCGCGCGCGACATCGCCGAAAACCCGAAGCATGTGCAGATCAAGGAACTGGACGCGGGTATCGTCGGCCGCGCGATCGGCGACCTCGACGCGGCCGTCGTCAATACCGACTGGGCGATCAAGGCCGGCATCAGGATTCCTCAGGAACGCATCGCGCAGGAGCAGGTGCCCGGCAATCCGTATCGCAACTTCATCGCGGTCAACGCGAAGGACGCGAGCGCGCCGTGGGTGAAGACGATCGTCGACAGCTACCAGCAGGCCAACGTCGCGTCTTCGATCCTGACCGTCTATCACGGCGCCACGCTGCCGGCCTGGGACGGCGCACCGCAGCACTGATCGCGCGTATCACGTCAGCGGCGGCATTCCGGCCGCCGCCCATCCGCTCTCTTTTATCGCCCTGCCTGTCATGTCCAAGTTCACACGTCATTCGTACGAGCGCCGCTCGTTCCTGAAACTTTCGCTGGGCGCAGCGGCGGCCGCCGCGTCGATGGCGGGCTCGGCGCTGTCGTTCGCGCAAGGCACGCCGCGTACGCTGCGCATCGGTAATCAGAAGGGTTATCTGAATCTGCTGAAGGCGCGCGGCACGCTCGAAAAACGGCTCGCGCCGCTGAACGTCGCGGTCACGTGGACCGAGTTCAACGCCGGACCGGTGCAGCTGGAAGCGCTGAACGTCGGCTCGATCGATTTCGGCGACGTCGGCGAAGCACCGCCGATCTTCGCGCAGGCGGCCGGCGCGCCGCTCGTCTATGTGGCGGCGACGGTAAAGCGGCCGCAATCGGAAGCGGTGCTGGTGCCGCCGCAATCGACGATCCGCTCGGTCGCGGACCTGAAGGGCAAACGAATCGCGCTCAACAAAGGCAGCAACGTCCACTACTTTCTCGTCAAACTGCTGCGCCAGCACGGGCTGCAATACAGCGACGTGAAACCCGTGTTTCTCGCCCCCGCCGATGCGCGCGCCGCGTTCGAGCGCGCGTCGATCGACGCATGGGTGATCTGGGATCCGTTCTTCGCGGCGGCGGAGAAGTCGCTCGGCGCGCGCGTGCTGGCGGACGCAAGCGGCGTGGTCGGCAATCGCGCGTTCTATTTCTCGTCGCAGAACTTTGCGGCGAATAATTCCGACGTGATTCGCATCCTGATCGAGGAACTCGAGAAGATCGATCAGTGGGGTCAGCAGAACAGGGATCAGCTCGCGAGCGAACTCGCGCAGCTATGGGGTGTGCCGAAGCCGTTCGTCGATGTGGTGGTGCAGCGGCAGCAGTTCGGCACGGTGCCGATCACGCGCGCGATTCTCGGCGAGCAGCAACAGATCGCCGACACGTTCCTCGACCTGGGGCTGATTCCGAAACACGTCGACGTGCTGCGGGCCGCGCCGTCGAATCTCGCGTAACGCGTAGCGGCTTCAAACCGCTACTGACTAGTGGCTACCGGTCGGAAACCGGCCGCTCGCTCGAAGCGGCGCCGCGCTGCTGCGGCGCGTCGACCTGCTCGGTATTCATGCGCCGCATCGAACTCGCGCACGCGGCGATCACGGCCAACGTCGCGGCAATCCCGGCGATCAGCGTCAGATGCCGGCCTTGCACGAGTCCGAACACGATCGCGACCACCACCGCGCCGCTCGACTGGCCGAGCAGACGACCCATCGATTGCAGGCCCGACGCGCCGCCGCTGCGATTTCTCGGCGCGCTGCCGATGATCACGCGATTGTTCGGCGACTGGAACAGGCCGAAGCCGAGCCCGCAAATCGCGAGCCGCCAAACAATGTCGAACTGTGTCGCGGTATCGCCGAGCAGGCACAGCAGCGCGAGCCCGCAGCCCAGCACGAACAGCCCGATGCTGCTGATGAGCCCCGGCGACACGCGGTCCGACAGCCGCCCCGCGATCGGCGCGATCAACGCGGTCATCAGCGGCCACGGTGTCATCAGCAGGCCGGTCTGCGTTTCCGACAGCTTCAGCGACTGCTCGAAATAGAACGGCAACACGATATACGCCATCGTTTGCGCGGCGAACGAGCAGATCGACGTCGCCATCGACAGCGAGAACACCGGCATGCGCAGCAGGTCGAGCGGCAGGATCGGGGTCGCGAGACGGCTTTCGCGGCGCACGAACAGCGCGCCGGCAACCAGCGCGACCGCGACCATCACGATCCCGCGTTGAGTCGCGCCGGCTTCGCCGAACGCGGCGAGACCGGAAATCAGGAGACCGAACGTCAGCGCGTTGAGCACCACGCTGACGAGGTTCAGACGCGCGTCGGAAGTCGGCGTCGCGGGCAACGTGCGGATCCCGATCAGCAGGGCCAGCACGCCGAGCGGCACGTTGACCAGAAACAGCCACTGCCAGTGCGCGACCGACAGAATCGCCGACGCGATGCTGGGCCCCGCCGCCGACGATACCGCGACCACCAGCGACGTATAACCGACGCCAATGCCGAGTTTCGCGCGCGGAAAGATGAAGCGCACCAGCGCGATATTGACGCTCATGATGCCGGCCGCGCCGAGCCCCTGAAACACCCGCGCGACCGCGAGGAAGGTCAGCGTATGCGCGTTCGCGCAGGCGAACGACGCGACCGTGAAGAGCGCGAGTCCGTAGCAGTAGACCCGCTTGTAGCCGAGGCTGTCGCCGAGCACCGCGAGCGGCAGCAGCGACACCGTGATCGCCAGCTGATACGCGTTGACCACCCAGATCGCGTCCGCCGGCGCAATCGACAGGTCGTTGCAAATAGTGGGTAACGCGACATTGACGATCGATGTGTCGAGCACCGACATCATCGTTGCGATGGCGATCGCCACGTAGGCAAGCGCGCGCTGGGGATTGGGCAGACCGTCCGTCATGGGCTAGGGAGTCGTATGGGAGTGCATGGGCAACCGCGGGTAACCGCGCGCGGCGTACAGCGCGCGGACGTCGTCGGGCTGAATTGTTGCAACTCTGCGGCGCCGGAGCAAGGTGAGGCGCGATACCGGGATCGGCAGTACCCGGTGGCGCCGGCGCCGATCGGTGCCCAGCCGCGCCGGCACACGCGATGCTTTTCGACCTTTCCGCTCGCGGGACTGACTCCTATAGTCGTTTGACGGCCAGCGCATCGGGCACTGACCGGCCACACGAATCGAACGGATCAGGAGAGAGAACATGCAACGTTTGACGGGAAAAGTCGCGATCGTGACGGGTGCCAGCGCGGGCATCGGCCGCGCGACCGCGACGCTGTTCGCGAAGGAAGGCGCCAAAGTGGTCGTGGCGGCGCGCCGCGCGGCGGAACTCGAAACGCTGGTCGGACAGATCGTCAGCGAAGGCGGCGAAGCCGCATATCTGGCCGGCGACGTGCAGACGGAGGACTTCGCGAAGGCGCTGGTCGAGCTCGCGGTGAGCCGCTTCGGCCGTCTGGACATCGCCTACAACAACGCCGGCACGCTCGGCGAGATGGGCCCGAGCACCGGCATTTCCGCGGAAGGCTGGAACGCCGCGCTGGCCACCAATCTGACAAGTGCGTTCCTCGGCGCGAAGCACCAGATTCCCGAAATGCTGAAGCAAGGCGGCGGCTCGATCATCTTCACGTCGACGTTCGTCGGTTACTCGTTCGCGTTTCCCGGCACCGCGGCCTACGCGGCGAGCAAGGCCGGCCTGATCGGTTTGACCCAGGCACTCGCCGCCGAGTACGGCGCGCAAGGTATCCGCGTGAACGCGGTGCTGCCCGGCGCGGTCGACACCGAGATGTATCGCGGCATGAACGACAGCCACGAATCGCAGGCGTTCGTGACCGGGCTGCACGCGCTCAAGCGCGTCGCAAAACCGGAAGAACTGGCGCGTTCGGTGCTGTATCTCGCATCCGACGATTCGTCGTTCGTGACCGGCACCGCGTCGCTGGTCGACGGCGGCGCATCGATTACCCGTACCTGAAGCACTCCCGTCACTCCCGCTTCACTCACTTAAAGGACACTATTCATGGACCTGAATCTGACAGGCAAACTCGCGCTGGTGAGCGGCAGCACGGCCGGCATCGGCCTCGCTATCGCCGGCACGCTCGCGCAGGAAGGCGCGCGCGTGATCGTGAACGGCCGCTCGCAGCCGTCGGTGGATGAGGTGGTCGCGCAACTGAAAGCGCAGACGGGCGCCGACGTGCTCGGATTCGCGGGCGATCTCAGTAGCGCCGCCTCGGCGGAAGAACTCGCGCGACGCTATCCGGACGTCGAAATTCTGGTCAACAACCTGGGCATCTTCGAGCCGAAGCCGTTCGAAGAGATCCCCGACGCGGACTGGCAGCGCTTTTTCGACGTCAATGTGTTGAGCGGCGTGCGCCTCGCCCGGCTGTTTTTACCCGCGATGAAACGGGCCAACTGGGGGCGCATTATTTTCATTTCGAGCGAAAGCGGCGTGCAGATTCCGGCCGAAATGATCCACTACGGGATGACGAAAACCGCACAACTGGCCGTCGCGCGCGGGCTCGCCGAAGCGGTTGCGGGCACCGGCATCACGGTCAATAGCGTGCTGCCGGGGCCGACCAGATCGCGCGGCGTCGGCGATTTCGTGGAGAGCCTTGCCAAGGCCGACGGCAAATCGTTCGAAGCGTTCGAAAAAGAGTTCTTCGAGAAGGTGCGCCCTACCTCGCTGATCAAGCGGTTCGGCTTGCCGCAGGAAGTCGCGTCGCTGGTCGCCTATATCGCCAGTCCGCTGGCGTCGGCCACGACGGGCGCCGCGTTGCGCGCCGACGGCGGCGTGATCAAGAGCGCGTTCTAGGCTCGTGCCGGTCGTGGGCCGGCGACGTGCTGGGCCGAACCAGTTCGACGAGTGCCGGCCGCCGCAGGCAGCGGACGCGAACCCGGAGTAAATTGTGTTTTCGTCCGTATCGCCGTTGCCGTCGTTGTAGCCGTGGCCGTCGCCGTGATCGGCGCAATTGCGTTCCCTTGTTCTACCCGGGTCTTACGCGGCCGCCAACGTACGCTAATCCGTAACCCCGATTCTGGAGAACCTCATGACAGATATCGCACTTGCACGCAAAGATGCTTGTCTCGCCGTGGTTCACGCAGTTTTGTCGGACATGCTCGACGACGCCAATCTGATCGGCGCGTCCCTGCGTGTCGCAGACTACCTGGCAGACGATCTGGAAGGCAAGATCACCGAGACCGACGCCGTGCTGCTGGCCGTCTCTTCCCTCACCAAGGTCAATCGCGCGATCCGCGAGTGGTACGACGTGGACGGCAACGCGATGGACCCTTTGAAAGCCGCGAACTTTGTCATCGATGAAGAAATAAACGGCTACGATCGCGCCAACCATCCGCGTGAAACGACTTCGTCCGCGCAAAGAATCGAGGCGCGAGAGGCCGCGGTGATCCGGCCGATGGGGTCGCCGATGGGTTCGCCGGCTCGGCCCGTTCATCATTGAGACGGTTGAGGCGGGAGTTCGGCCGGGGCGCGCGGGCTTTTGCGCGTAACTGGATGGACGTCGGCTAGATATTACGAATACCTTACTTTTCGCTTTTCGATTCGCGGCCATCGTCCCGCCACGGCCGGTGGCCGCGCAACCCCACGCGCGCGGCTCTACCTACGGCCCAACACCTTACTTACCCGGCATAACCGGCAGCATGTGGGATTCGCTCCCGCCTCCCCATCCACCCGGGCTTTTTGCCTCCATTGCAGCCGGCTTTCGTTAGAATCTCTTTTCGATTCTTTTATTCGTCCATTTAACGGAGGCGAACGTGCCAGGCTTACTTCCCGATGTCGATCGCGATGGGCTTCTCGAATATTCCGTCGTCTACACCGACCGGTCGATCAATCATATGTCGCGGCTCTTTCAGGGCGTGATGCGCGATATTTCCGCCAGCCTGAAAAAAGTCTATAACGCGAAGTCGGTCGTCGTCGTTCCGGGCAGCGGGACTTTCGGCATGGAAGCGGTGGCCCGCCAGTTCGCGACGAACCGCAAGTGCCTGGTCATTCGCAACGGCTGGTTCAGTTTCCGCTGGTCGCAGATTTTCGACATGGGCGGCATCGCGTCCGAATCGGTCGTGTTGAAGGCGCGTCCGGTCGAGGCCGGACGGCAGGCAGCGTACGCACCGGCGCCAATCGAGGAAGTAGTCGCCGCGATCCGCGAGCACAAGCCGGATCTGGTGTTCGCGCCGCACGTCGAAACCGCCTCCGGGATGATGCTGCCCGACGACTATCTGCGCGCGGTGGCCGACGCCGTGCATGCGGTCGGCGGAATGTTCGTGCTCGATTGCATCGCGTCCGGCACGGTGTGGGTCGATATGCAGGCGAGCGGCGTCGATATCCTGATCAGCGCGCCGCAAAAAGGCTGGAGCGCATCGCCCTGCTGCGGGTTGGTGATGCTGAGCCCGCTCGCGCGCGAGCGAATCGACGCGACCACCAGCACCAGCTTCGCGTGCGATCTGCGCAAATGGCTGCAGATTATGGAAGCCTACGAGGGCGGCGGCTTCGCGTACCACGCGACGATGCCCACCGACAGCCTCGCCACGCTGCGCGACGTTATCAAGGAAACCGAAGCATATGGTTTCGACAAGGTGAAAGACGAGCAGCTCGAACTCGGCGCGCGGATTCGCGCGCTGTTGGCCAGCAAAGGTCTCAGAAGCGTGGCGGCCGCGGGCTTCGAGGCGCCGGGCGTAGTAGTCAGCTACACGGACGACGACGGCATCCGCTCCGGCCAGAAATTCGCCGATGCCGGTTTGCAGATTGCGCCGGGCGTGCCGCTGCAATGCGACGAGCCGGACGACTTCAAGACCTTCCGGATCGGACTATTCGGCCTCGACAAACTGCATGACGTCGACGCCGCGGTCGCCCGGTTCGAGAAGGCGCTGGACAGTATCGTTTAAAGCGGTTCGTCCCATTTCGTGAGCGGACCCGCACGCATGCCGGGCGTTCGGGTCCGCGGTATCAGCGCATTACTTCACTCGCTGTCCGCAATACAAGTCAGCTGTCCGGGTGCGCCGCGACGAAGGTCTTGAACGTGCCATAAGTCGGCTGGATCGGCACCAGGCTATCGGTGACGATCCCGTACGTCTCGTCGCCGCTCGTCAACTCGTAGTACATCACCGACTGGATCGCACTCGTCTTGCGCGCCGCATAGAATTCACCGAGTTGCTGCTTGACGTAGGTCGAGCGGAACGTTTCGGTCTGCTCAGGACTCGCATTCCATTCGGTGATCATGAACGGCACCCCATAGCGCGCCTTGCAATAAACCGGCAGGTTAAAGCCCGGACCGGCGCCGTCGGTACCCACGTCGAAGATATCGCCGTACACCTCGTAGTTGTGCCACGTCGTGATGTCCCAGCGCACTTTCGGATAGCCGCCCGAGCCATCCGGCTGCATGCCGTCCCACAGCATGTCGGCGGCGGCGATGTCCGCGACACAGAAGTTGATCCCGCACTTCGCGTTCGGCTGCACCGACTTGATCCCATCGATCATGCCGAGCATCGCGCCGCGCATGATCGGCCAGTTCGCGTTGTCGAAGTCGCCGCGCCCGTTGCCCGCGGTCGCCGAATTCAGAATGATCGCCGGGTCGCGCGTCAATTCGTTGCCGCATTCGTACATCGTCACGCCATACGGCGCGAGCGCGGTCGCAACCGCGGCGGCGCCGGCGAACGACGCGTAGTACGCGGCCGATTCGCTGGTGTACAGCACGCCGTGGTCATCGCGCAGTCCGTAATCGACGAGCGTAAACAGCTTCAGTCCCGCCGACTGGAACGCGCTGGCGAGCGCGACGACCGGGTTCATCATCGCCGGAACGTTCACGCATCCGACGCGATACGTGGTGCAGCCGAGCCCGCGCAGCGCAGCGACGACCTGCGACGGCGTGAACGGATAGTCGTGATGGCCGTTGATGCCGTAGAACGCACCCGCCGTCGCGACCGCGGCGATCCGCGGGTCCGCGCACGGCAACCAGTTGCCGTTGAAGGTCAGCACATAGAACTGGCCGCCGGTGCCCGACTGATAGATCAGGCCGCCGTACCACAACAACAGGCTCACGTTATAGGAATACGGATCCTTCACGCTGTTCCTGTAGATATAGCCGGCGGACAACGTCCAGATGTTGTTGGACTTGTCGATGATGTACGACGCAGACGGCAGCGTCGTACCGTCCGCGGAAACGCCGCCCAGGCGCGGATCGAGCGAATACTCCCAGCCCGACCCGGTGTACCGGTAAAAGTCGCCGCCGGTGTTTTCCTGGTAGACGCTGCCGCCGTACCACAGCAGCAGCGTCACGTTGTACGAGCCCGCATCCCTGGTGCCATTCCTGTAGATAAAACCGCTGGAGGTCTTCCACACGTTGCCGCCGGTGTCGACGATCGATGTCGCCGGCGGCGTCATCGTGCCGTTCGCCGAGGCGGACACGGCCGTTTTGGCTTTTGCCGCATTGCTTTGTGCGCCGGGCGCGAGCGCATCGCTATCGTTTTCGCCCCCGCCGCCACATGCCATCAGTACAGAGCTGCTTGCGGCTGCCGTCAGGTAGCCGAGAAATTGTCGTCGATTGATCACAGAGATAATCCGCCGCCGGAGAACCGGCAAAATTCAGTCCGTCCGCGCCCGCGTCACGCGGCTCGACCGGGCGACAAAATGCGCGTCCAATTTTTAATTCGTGATCCTGATTGAATGGCCGACTCCGCGATCCGGCAGCGAGTCCACGGCGTTACCGGCACGCCGGGTTATTCAGCGAACTGCTGACGTCGAAGGATCTGGATCGCTCGGGGCGGCTGGCGACTGAACTGCGTGGAAGCAGTGAGCCGCGCGCATTCGGAAAGGAACAGGAAAACGTCGCTTCGGTAAGTTATGCCAGGTATCCTGACCTCGATGAGTAACACATACCTGGATGTCGGCAGCGGGGTCGGCGACGTTAGAGCGCGACCGAAAATAAGCGCATTCTTCCGACAAAAAGGCGGCCGAAGGTGACTTTTGCGCAGGACTCGAGTCGGGAGGGAGGAACGCGCCAGAAACTGCGGAAATCGCGGACGGGACCGTAATAATTACGGCTTGACGTTGGTTATCGTTCTCATTCTCAGCGGTAACGATGGATGACGCAGCGGCCTTCGGAAAGCGGGCGCGGCCTTTCTGATTGGTCTCGCCAACCGCCCATCCCCATGATTTTCAAAGGCTTTTACTTTTCAACTCTTATATAAGACATAAGACATTTGACCGAATAGGGGTATTGCACTTAAAATCGCGGCCAAAGCTGCACCTGGAATACCGTCGCGAAGTGCCTGAAAGGCCTTCCCCTTAAAACGCAATACAGCAGGTCCCCCATGCTTGAAAACTTTCGTGCTCACGTTGCCGCACGCGCTGCGCTCGGCATCCCCCCCCTGCCGCTGACCGCCCAGCAAACCGCCGAGCTGGTGGAACTGCTGGCGAATCCGCCGGCCGGCGAAGAGCAGACCCTGCTCGACCTGATCACCAACCGCGTTCCCGCCGGCGTCGACGAAGCCGCCCGCGTGAAGGCCGGTTTCCTCGCCGCGGTCGCCAAAGGTCAGACCGCCTGCGCGCTGATCTCGCGCGAACGCGCCACCGAACTGCTCGGCACGATGCTGGGCGGCTACAACATTCAGCCGCTGATCGAACTGCTGGCCGACGCCGCCGTGGGCACCGTCGCCGCTGACGCGCTGAAGAAAACCCTGCTGATGTTCGATCAGTTCCACGACGTCAAGGAACTGGCCGACCAGGGCAACGCGAACGCGAAGGCCGTGCTGCAGAGCTGGGCCGACGCCGAATGGTTCACGAGCCGTCCGGAAGTCCCGCAAAGCCTGACCATCACCGTCTTCAAGGTGACCGGCGAAACCAATACCGACGACCTGTCGCCGGCACCGGACGCGACCACCCGCCCGGACATCCCGCTGCACGCGCTGGCGATGCTGAAGAACGCACGTCCCGGCATCACGCCGGAAGAAGACGGCAAGCGCGGCCCGGTCAAGTTCATCGAATCGCTGAAGGAAAAGGGTCACCTGGTCGCCTACGTCGGCGACGTGGTCGGCACCGGCTCCTCGCGCAAGTCGGCGACCAACTCGGTGCTGTGGTTCACCGGTGAAGACATCCCCTTCATCCCGAACAAGCGCTTCGGCGGCGTGTGCCTCGGCGGCAAGATCGCTCCGATCTTCTACAACACGATGGAAGACGCCGGCGCACTGCCGATCGAACTCGACGTGTCGCAGATGGAAATGGGCGACGTGGTCGAACTGCGTCCGTACGAAGGCAAGGCGCTGAAGAACGGCGCAGTGATCGCCGAATTCCAGGTCAAGTCGGACGTGCTGTTCGACGAAGTGCGCGCTGGCGGCCGCATTCCGCTGATCATCGGCCGCGGCCTGACCTCGAAGGCGCGTGAAGCGCTGGGTCTGGCACCGTCGACGCTGTTCCGTCTGCCGCAGCAGCCGGTCGACAGCGGCAAGGGCTTCTCGCTCGCGCAGAAGATGGTCGGTCGCGCATGCGGTCTGCCGGAAGGCCAGGGCGTGCGCCCGGGCACGTACTGCGAACCGAAGATGACCTCGGTCGGCTCGCAGGACACCACCGGCCCGATGACCCGCGACGAACTGAAGGACCTCGCGTGCCTCGGCTTCTCGGCCGACCTCGTGATGCAGTCGTTCTGCCACACCGCCGCTTATCCGAAGCCGGTCGACGTGAAGACCCACCACACGCTGCCGAACTTCATCAGCACCCGTGGCGGTATCGCGCTGCGTCCGGGCGACGGCGTGATCCACTCGTGGCTGAACCGCATGCTGCTGCCCGACACCGTCGGCACCGGCGGCGACTCGCACACCCGCTTCCCGATCGGTATCAGCTTCCCGGCTGGTTCGGGTCTGGTCGCGTTCGCGGCTGCTACCGGCACGATGCCGCTGGACATGCCGGAATCGGTGCTGGTCCGCTTCAAGGGCAAGATGCAGCCGGGCGTCACGCTGCGTGACCTCGTCAACGCGATCCCGCTGTACGCGATCAAGCAAGGCACGCTGACGGTCGCCAAGCAAGGCAAGAAGAACATCTTCTCCGGCCGTGTTCTGGAAATCGAAGGCCTGCCCGATCTGAAGGTCGAGCAAGCGTTCGAACTGTCGGATGCGTCGGCAGAGCGTTCGGCCGCCGGTTGCACGGTGCACCTGAACAAGGAACCGATCATCGAGTACCTGAACAGCAACGTCACGCTGCTGAAGTGGATGATCGCGCAAGGCTACCAGGACCCGCGCAGCCTGCAGCGCCGTATCAAGGCAATGGAAGCATGGCTGGCCGATCCGCAACTGCTGCAACCGGATGCGGACGCCGAGTACGCTGCCGTGATCGAAATCGATCTGGCCGACGTGCATGAGCCGATCGTTGCCTGCCCGAACGATCCGGACGACGTGAAGACGCTGTCGGACGTGGCCGGCGCGAAGATCGACGAAGTGTTCATCGGTTCGTGCATGACCAACATCGGTCACTTCCGTGCGGCGTCGAAGCTGCTCGAAGGCAAGCGCGACATTCCGGTCAAGCTGTGGGTCGCGCCGCCGACCAAGATGGACCAGAAGCAGCTGACCGAAGAAGGTCACTATGGCGTGTTCGGCACGGCTGGTGCGCGTACCGAAATGCCGGGCTGCTCGCTGTGCATGGGTAACCAGGCACAGGTGCGCGAAGGCGCGACGGTGATGTCGACGTCGACCCGTAACTTCCCGAACCGTCTGGGCAAGAACACGAACGTGTACCTCGGCTCGGCGGAACTGGCGGCGATCTGCTCGCGTCTGGGCAAGATCCCGACCAAGGAAGAGTACATGGCCGACATGGGCGTGCTGAACGCCAATGGCGACAAGATTTATCAGTACATGAACTTCGACCAGATCCAGGACTTCAAGGAAGTGGCCGATACCGTCGCGATGTAATTCGCGTGCTGTTGGGCTATGACGGGATGAGGTTGTTGTAGGGTTCTCGTCGTAGTGCGATAGCGATGGCGCCGCAGGCTTTGCCTGCGGCGCTTTTTTTTGTGGTGTTGGGGCCTTACTGGATCGACGGCGACGGCAATCGACGGTTCGGAAAGGAGATGGGGACCGCCCCGATGCGCAAATCGTCCCCTGCCCCTGGCAAATTTTTCACAAAGCCGGGGTCCACTCGCTCTTGCGCAAAAGCCTCTTCACAACAAGCCGAACGTTCGGCAACCGCCGCCCTTTCCCTCTGATTAGCGAGTCCGACGCCGCGCTAGCCAGGCCCACCGCCACAACCCATTCAACCAACCTCGCTCGCCCCAACCCACCGCCTCCAGGCACATCGCTTGCTCTCAACTTGCCCTGTCCTTTCGCCGCACCGCACAAGTGCAAACCGCGTCTTCCCTGGGGGCCACCTTGCCGCTTAACGTCCTGCTTGTCGCTTCAGAAGCCTTCCCACTGGCCAAAACGGGCGGCCTTGGCGATATGGTCAGCGCCTACGCCGCCGCGTTGCGCGATGCGGGCGTGGAGGTGTCGATACTGATGCCCGCGTACCCGGCCGCGCTCGAGGGCGCCGTCGACATCGCCCCCGTTGCGCGCATGACCGGCCTGCCCGGCGGCGACGCGCGGCTGCTGCGCGGACAGATGCCCGACAGCGGCGTCACCGTCCTGCTGCTGCAAATGGATCACCTGTTCGCGCGCGAAGGCCTGTACCGCGATCCGCACGGACGCGATTACCTCGATAACCTGACGCGGTTCGCGTCGCTCGCGGCGGCGGCCACGCGCATCGCGCGCGGCGTGCGCAACCTGAAGCGCCCCGACATCGTGCACGCGCACGATTGGCATGCGGGCCTCACGCCGTTGTATCTGCGCGTCGCGGGCGTCGCTGCGAAAAGCGTCTTCACGATTCACAACCTCGCGTTCCAGGGCAACCATCCGCTCGCGATGGGCAGCTGGATCGGCGTGCCGCCCGAACTGCTGGTCCCCGCGTTGACCGACGAACGCAGCATCGAGTTCTACGGTCTGCTAAGCATGATGAAAGCCGGCATCGTTCACGCGCATCGCGTGACGACCGTCAGCCAGCGCTACGCGCACGAAATCGTCACGCCGCACTTCGGCCACGGCATGGAGGGCGTGCTGCAAGCGCAGCGGACGAAGCTGAGCGGCATCGTCAATGGAATCGATACGTCGGTGTGGAATCCGGCCACGGACCCGCTGATCGCGCGCCCGTATTGCGTCGATGACACGGCCGGCAAGCATGCGTGCAAACGCGAGTTGCAACAAGCGTTCGGTTTGACGCGCGATCCGTTTGCGCCGCTCGTCGCGATCGGCAGCCGTCTAACCGAACAGAAAATGGCCGACGTGGTGGTACGCGCGCTGCCCGCTCTGCTGCAACAGCATCCGCGCCTGCAGTTCGCGATCCTCGGCCAGGGTGAGCGCGGCCTCGAACACGCGATGCAGGAACTCGCCGCCGCGTGGCCCGGCCGCGTCGGTGTACAGATCGGCTACGACGAGCGCCGTGCACACGAGCTGCACGCGGGCGCGGACATCCTGCTGCATGGCAGCCGCTTCGAGCCGTGCGGACTCACGCAGCTCTATGCGATGCGCTACGGCACGATTCCGGTTGCGTCGCGCGTCGGCGGCCTTGCCGATACGATCGTCGATTACGCGCCGCACGAAGCGCGCGACGAGACCTGTGCGACCGGCTTCCTGTTCGACGGCGACCAGCCGCACGACGTCGTGCACGCGATGAGTCGCGCGCTGGCCGCATTCGTCCGGCCGGCGGCCTGGCACGCATTGCAGCGAAACGCAATGAGCCGCGACTCGGGGTGGGAACTGTCGACGTCGAACTATCTGGCTTTGTACGCGGAACTCGTCGACGCACGTCCCGCGCCTCGCGACCTGCGCGAGCGCAAAGCACCAACGCGCACGAGAACCGGGGCGTCGGCCAACGGGCGGCAGGCGCGCGGCGAAGCCATCTTCAATACGGGTACCGGCGAACTCGCGCGCAGCGCGTAAGAAACGAAACGGAGCCGAACGGCACGGCGCCGAAAACGCGCGCCGCGCCGACCGCATAACGCATCGCTACATCGATCGCGCCGGAAGGCTCCGCCGGCGCCGCCCTCCTTTCAACCCGGCACCGACCGCCGCACGCTCCTCGCGATCAATGCGGACAAACCGGTGCGGCTCGCGATCGACAGCGCGCGACGCGGCCCGAGTACGAGCGCGCCGAGCAGCACCGCGAGGACTGTCGTCACATGCGGTACTTCGGCGAGCGAAGTAATCACATTGACAGCCGACGTGCGCACGGGCGAGCCTGGCGCTGGCAACGCGAGCCTGCGATTGGCCAGCAACAACGCGTGCCGCGATGCTTCCATCCGTTCGAGGACCGCCACGCGAGCGACTTCATGCATCTGTCTGGAACTCATTTGAGCGCCTCCCTGAGCGTGTCGAGATCGCTGTGAATCTCGCCCTTGAGAACATGAAGCGATTGGGTCGGCTTCTGCGCGCGCATCACCAGCAGCGCAACGATGCAGACCACGAACCACACGGCGGCCACCGCCCACACCACCACCAGGAAGTAGCGGGTCTGCCAGGCGGTGGCAATGATGGCGATGCAAAGAAACGACAGCGTGAACAGGCCTCCGACCGCCAGCGCGACGAGTGCGCTCAACTCGCGGACCAGCCGCCGGCGTGTCTCGTCGATTTCCAGCGCCAGCAGTTCGCTATAGTCGCCCACCCGTTCGACGCAAAAGCGGCCGACATTGCGCCACCGGGTTACCTTCGCATGGATTGACATTCTGTCCTCCTGACGATCCGCTCGTGCGAAACGTCTGATCCAGTCGTTTCGTCCATCGGCCGCTCGATCGGAGCGCCCTCCCGCGGATGCCGCGCAAAAGCCGGGCCTGCACCGGAGCAATGCGTGCGCGCGGCGAAGCGCAGGAACGAAGCAAACGCTTATCTGGATTTATGACTGAACGCGCCGTCAGGATTGGCATAGGGATTCGCCTCCTTGCGCGCGCGATCCGGACTTCCATCCGACATCCCCATCTGCTCGCGCAGCGGCGCCGGCTGGTATTTGCCCGGCCGCGAGTCGGGCCTGATATCGTCAAGACCGCTCGCCCACGCGTCCAGCATGCGCTTGGCGACCTCGCGGAAACCCGGGTACTGGTCGGCCAATTCCGACACCATTGGCGTGACCCGATGGATCGCCGCCGTGACCCGCTCCACCGCGTCGTTCATGTCGGTCCTGCTCAGGCCGAGCCGCGCGCCGCCGTACGTCTGAAGCAGCGCGCCCGACGCCCACACCCGCTTGCCCTTCAAAGGCAGCGCGGGAATCGCGGTCGCGTATTGCCGGTAGGCGGTGCCGCTGAGAACGTCGTAGACCGGTGCGAGCCGCACGTCGTCGCGGCCGGTGTACACGAGCGCGAAGTTCTTCAGATGCGCATCCTGGTTGTGGACCGCATAGTTGAGCAACAGCAGCGTGAACAGACGCCGCGAGTTGTCTTTCAATTGCTCGCGCGGAACGTAGGCCTTGGTCAGTGTCTCGAGAACTTCGAGCGTGCCTTTGTATTTATCGACGGGATCGAGGCCCTTCAGCGCGCAGTAATCCTCCATCGCCAGCTTGCGGCCATCGGCCATGCGGTCGAAGCGTCGTACCGCCAGGACCTGGCCGTCGCCGGACAAGCGCGCGTCCGGCACTTCGAGACCGGCGTGGCGCGCAACCTCCAGACACAGGTATTCGTTAATCGCGAGTCCCGGGAGATCGTCGAAGCCGGTTTTCAGAATGAACTCGTCGGTCCAGGTAGTGGCTCTGTCGAACGACTGCAGCAGAGCCTTGGGCATCACCCCCGACACGCCTTCGGTCACGCCGGTTTCGAGAAGACGCAGCAAGTTCTCACGCGAGTCGGTGGAGGCCAGCAACTCCGCCATGTTGGCCTGGCTCGCAGCGGTTGCGGGCGTGGCGCCGCGCGGCACCACCTGCACGCGCCCGATCGTGTTCGCGCCGGTGAGCGCAAGCAGGCCGAAATCGCTGACATCCGCGTGGGGCCCTAGCTGGCGGATCAGAATCTCCTTCTTCGCGCCCTCGGGCAGATTCATCTGGAAGAACGGGTGCAGACGCGGCCACACATACGACTGCGCGCGCACCGGCATCAGCAGCGACACCTGATGCGCTTCCTCGGCCTCCGGCAGATACGTAAAAACGTAGCGGCCCGCCTCTTCGGCGAGCGTGCCGACCAACTGTCCGCCGACGTAGACATCGAGACTATCGCGACTCATGGTTGGCCTTCCGAAGTATTCCGGCGCGACCGCACGCGCCGCCGGCCGGTTGCCGCGCCGGCGGATTCTTCACGCTCGTGCAGGACGTCGTCGAGGGTGCGCTGGTGGCCGCGGCGCCGCGCGAGCAGTTCGAGCCCGACCGCGTCGAACAGGCTCAGCATCTTGACCGCGCCCAGTTCCGCGAGCATGCCGGACTCGAACAGGCTGATGCGCGAACGCGGCACCCCGCTCAGTTCGGCGACCTGCTGTTGCGTGAGATTTCCGGCGATACGGGCGTCGCGGAATGCTGCGCCTAGTTCGGTAAGGTTCATGTTCCGTATACGTAACAATAACTAATGACTTTCACATAACGCATCATATACGAAACAATAAGCGTCCGCTCATAACGTTACATATACATAACTTTAAATTAAATCGTCTATTAAAGTTATATATACATAACATTATTGATACCGTGCGTCGCTCGCATCCCGATGAGAAGGCGTTTTACCCCTGCTCACAGTCTTCGCCACCTCTGCCGCGCTCATCGCGCCCTCACCCGCGTCCCGCCCGCCGACGGCTTGCATCCATTCGCCATTCGAGAATATCCGTCCGCCATCGCCTTGTAATGCGGTCGCGAGCCAGTACCATCGCTTAATGCGTGGTGTGAAAACGCTCTCAGCGTTCGCTCAGCGTCGCCCGGGTTGCCGAACTTACCTCCTGACAAAAACAACCCAATGCCGGTTCACCGGGGCACGCGACAGAAGGGAGATGGCAATGAGCAAGCACCTGAGTCGCACCGCGCGACTCGTCGCCCTCGCGGGCTTTGCGTGTCTGCCTGTAGCGAAGGGCCACGCGGACGATGTCTGTCCGACCTACGTTGTCCTACCGTCCGGCACCGTCTTCGATGTCGCGAAGATGATCGCCGACAGTGGTTCGGCGGCGCGGGCACTCGCCAGAGTTCGTACCGACCTGGGGCAGATACGCCACTACGGCGGCTGCACCAGCGTGCCGAACAGCCCACGTCATGCGGAGTGCGAAGAAATTGTCGCCGCCGCGGAAAAGGCGATAGCGGCGCTGGAAAGCTGCGCCGACGGCGAATCGCTGGATGCCGCGATGAATAAAAGGCGACAGTAGCCGCGGGACGAACCCCGTTGCATGAACCGCTCGCCCAATCGCGCCTCTCGCTAAGTATTCGCGGGCAGCGCGACGCGCTGCAATGCCGTGATCGGGCCGAGCCGTTCGATTACCGCCAGTTGCGCGGCGTCGCGCACGAACAGCGACCCCGCAAATCCGAGCGCGTTCACCGACACGCCTTCGACCCGCTCCGCCGCCCTCGGCACCAGCAACATCCAGCGCCGCGTGACGAGCAGGTTATACGGCGTCGCATGACAGGTTGCACCGTCGCGCTCGACCGTGCCGACACGCGCCGCGTCGAGCAGCGCGTGGTAGCGCGACAGCGCCAGCTTCGCCGCAGCGGCGTGAGTCGACCCAGCCACGTCGAGGCGTGCGAACGCATGCCGAAACGGCAGAACCGGCGAGCGTCCCGCCACGCCCAGCAAAGGCTCGACAGGCACCGGCGGCCCGCTATCGCCAAGCGGCAGCGGCACGATCTGCAGATGCTTATGCGGCTGGCTCGCGCCCGCTTCCTCGCCCGCGTTGTAAAAACCGATACCGTCGAACTCGGCCATGCACGCAATCAGCGCGTCGAAATCGGCCAGATCGAGCAGCGCTTCCTGGCGTTCGAACTCGCGCGTGACGATCAGCAGATGATGCTCGATCACGTTGAACTTGTTCAGCAACGCCAGATGCGTGGCGGAGATATCGGCGACGAACAGATCCGCTTCGTACGGCAGGAACGGGTTTGCTTTAGGGATCCTCTGCGTTTGTCGCGTTTGCACCGTTTGCAGCTTGCGCGCCTGCTCGCGCTGCTGCTCCTTGCGCGCCAGGCTCGAAACCTGACGCACGAGAAAGCGGATACCGCCGCTATCGAGCACCGACTGTTGGGTATCGATCGGCTGCAGCGCGCCGCAAGCCAGCGCGTGCGCGGTCTGTCGCAGGATTGCGGGCCACAGCGTGCCCGGCACGAGGCGTGGTGGTGGTTCCATATGATCTGAGCCGGCGTGACGAAGCGCCTGAAGTGAGCGAGAGCGCGGTCGCTACAGTTTGTACCCGATCGTGCGCAGAAGATCCTTGCGCCACTGAACGTCTTCCGCGGTTTCCACACCGACAGGCGCAAACCCATCGACCACGCCGACAATGCCCCGGCCCTGATCCGTTTCGGCGATCAGCACTTCGACCGGATTCGCGGTCGCGCAGAAGATGCGGCACACCTCGGGCACAGCCTTGATCGTGTTCAGCACGTTGACCGGGAAAAAGCCGTCGCCGAGAAACACGAAAAAGCTATGTCCCGCGCCGACGCTGGTCGCGTTCTCGCAGGCCATTCCGACGAGGCTCTCGTCGGTGCCGGAGCGCCGCACGAGACGCTTGCCGGATGCTTCGCAAAACGCGAGCCCGAACTTGATGCCGGGCACCGCGCCGACCAGCGCCTCGTGAATATCCTCGACGGATTTGATGAAGTGGCTTTGCCCGAGAATGAAGTTGGTCGCTTCGGGCTTGACGACCTTGACGGCGGACAGTTGCATGGTGGACCTCGCTGCATTGCGGCGAAACGCCGGTAACACACGGCGACGGCGGGCCGATGCCAGTGCGGCTGTGGTTCGCGCATCGGCCGGTCGTCGTCGCTCCGGCTTCTAGCCTAGTACCGCGCGACGGCGAGCGAAAGCACGCTGCCGACAGGCGTCCGGATCGCCATTGAACACGTCCGGCGCGTATGGAACAATGCACAGAACCCCTATTGAGCAGGACATAACGTGCATCATGGCCCCTGAACCGCAGCGCCGCCGGACCGTTCTGCATTTCGCGCTCTATGGCGCGGAAGCGGAACAGCCCTGGGTCGACATGGTGCATTACGAACGCATTCCGATGCGGGCCGGCCGTTTCGACTTCGACATCAAGCCGCACGTCCACGATGCGCTGATTCAGGTGCTCTACATCACCGCCGGCGGCGGCGAGACTTTTATCGACGGCAAGAACTGGGCGGTCGACGCGCCTTGCCTGATCGTCGTGCCCGCGCATTCAGTGCATGGCTTTCGCTTCCGCAGCGATATCGACGGACACGTGATCACCGCCGCGCAATCCGCGCTGGAATCGCTGGCCATGACGGCCGCGCCCGAACTGCTGGAATTCATTCGCACGCCGACGGTGCTGTCGATCGATCCCGACCTCGAGCGCGGCACCTCGCTGGACACGCTGTTTCAATCGATCGGTCACGAGGCCGAGAGTCACGAGCGCTGGCAGTTCACCGCGGGCGCGGCGCTGGCGATCGCGCTGTTCGTCAAGATCGGTCGCCTCAGCGAAAGCGCGCGGCTGTCCGCGGGCTCCGAGCAGCGCACGATGGCCGCGCGCATCGAACGATTCCGCGCGCTACTCGACCGCCATTGCCGCGAGCGGCGCCCGGTCGCCAGCTACGCCGACGCAATGGGCGTGAGCACCGGCCAGCTATCGCGCATCTGCCGCGCCGCGTTCGGGGTCTCGGCGATCGAGGCGATCGATGCACGCTCGATCCATGAAGCGAAGCGGCTGCTCGGCTATTCGACGTACAGCGTGAAGCAGATCGCCAGCGAACTGGGCTTTCAGGACGAAGCGTATTTCGGCCGCTTTTTCCGCAAACAAACGGGACTGCGGCCGACCGAATACCGCGCCGCCGCGCACGACCGCTCGTTGCCGCCGGACCACGGGCAAGCGGGCTAAACCACGCCCGCTTGCCGTCGTCCGTCGTCCATCGTCCATCAGCCGCTTCAGGCCGGCAAGCCGCCGAGCTTCACGAACAGGTGCTCCGGTCCGGAATTGGTCAGGTTGTTGCCGCGTACGTACTGGATCGGCCGCGCCGGATCGAGCGCGATCTCGCCGATCTTGCGGGCCAGCGCCTTTGTCGCGATCAGCGTCTCCAGCTTGGCGAGCGGCGCACCGAGACATTTGTGCATGCCGTTGCCGAAACCCAGGTGGCCGCTCGAATCGCGGTCGATGTCGAACGTTTCGCCGTCGGCGAACTTGCGGCTATCGCGGTTCGCGGCCGACAGCAGCAAACGCACCACCGCGCCCTTCGGCAGGTCGACGCCCGACACCGTCGTCGCCTCGGTGGTGATGCGGCTCACGCGCTGCACGGTGCCCCGATAACGCGCGACTTCCTCGACGAAACGGTCCGCGTCGGCGGGATTCCGGCGAATCCGTCCCAGCAGTTGCGGCTGTTCGGCGAACATCCGGAATGCGTTGGCGACGAGGATCGTCGTCGTGTCGTGTCCGGCGATAAAGACGAACGCGCACAACTCCTTCGCTTCCTTCTCCGACAGCAGGCCGTCCTTCCACATCCGCGCGATATGCCCGCCGATCGACTGGCTGCCGTTGACCGCGAGCCGCTCCATCGCCTCCTTCAGGTACGCGAAGAATGCGTGCGCGCTCTGTTCGTCGGTGCCGGTGCCCGGCGCATTGCGGGCGAGCCGGCCGAAATAGCTGAAGGTCTCGTCCGACCAGAACTTCATCTTCTCCTCGTCCTCGTTCGGCACGTCGATCATCGTCGAGATGGTCGAGATGCTGAGCGGGATCGCGAAGTCATTGACGACGTCGCCGCCGCCTTTGGCGATCATCGCGTCGAGCAGTTCTTCCGCGCGTTGCGCGATCTGCTCGTTAAAAGGATCGAGCGCGAGCGGCAGGAACGACGGCTGCACGACTTTGCGCAAGCGCGAATGGTCGGGCGCGTCGAACAGCGTGAGGAACGTCAGCGGCGGCGGGCTGACCACCTCGGACGAAAACAGCTTCGGATTGCGAATCGCCTGATAGACATCGTCGTAGCGCGACAGGAACCACACGTCCGAGGTCGCCGACTGGCAGCGCAGCACCGGCGCATGCTCGCGCATCCAGCGGTAATGCTCGTACGGATCGGCTTGCGAGCCGTCGTCGACCACCTTGAACGGTTCCATGCCCGCGGGCCAGTTCAGTTCGTGCGAATAGTCCGGCAGCGTGTTCGCCATGAACGGGCAAATCTGCGGCGCGCTTTGGGACATGCTTTGGGACATGCTTTGCGGCACGACAATCGGCGCGGACGGCGCTGGCGCTGGCGCTGGCGCTGGCGCTGGCACTGGCACAGGCGCGGTAGCTGGAGCGGCTGCCAGCACCGCAGCCGCGGGGGCCGCCTTGCCCAGCGCCATCCGCTCCAGCGCCCGGCTCATCGTTGCCTTGGAATGACGCGCGTGCAGCGCAATCACGTCGCGGGCCGCGTTCAGGTCGCCCAGCTCGAACGCGGCGACGATGTCGCGGTGCTGCTGAACCAGATCGCCGACAATCTCGATCTGGTCGGTCAGCGCGCGAACGATATAGTCCTGCACCGCCAGTTGCCGGTACAGCGCGATCAGCTGCGCGTTGCCCGACGCTTCGATCGTGAACAGGTGGAACGCGTGATTCGCTTCGATATAGCGCGGCACATCGGTAAAGCGCCGTCCCGCCACGAACTGCGCGGTCGCCTCGGCGAGCTGGCGGAAGCGGATCAATTGCTCGCTCGACAGCCGGCCCATCGTCAGCTGAGCGGCCCCCAGTTCGAGCGCCATACGCAGGTCGAATGCTTCATCGACGTCGACCGGTGCGAGGTGCTCTTCGCCGGTCTGAACCACGAGGCCGGTGCCGGCGAACTTCTCGTAGTAGAAGTTACGCGGCGTCAGCCCTTCGGACGACAGAAAACCGCGCACCGCATCCACCATCGGCGGCGGACCGCACAGGTAGACATCCGCGTCGCCGTCGTTGAGCTGCGCGGCGCTGATGTGCTGGGTCACATAGCCCTTGTTCGGATACGCGCTATCGGGACTCGCGACCGTGCACGCATAGGTGAAGTTCGGCAGACGTTGCGCATGGCTTTCGAGGCGATCGATCCCGACCAGATCCTCGTCGGTATTCACGCCGAGAATCAGGTGGATCGGATAAGGACTGCCGCCGTCCTCGACGATCTTCTCCAGCATCGACAGGAACGGCGCGAGGCCCGTGCCGCCCGCGAGAAACAGCACCGGCCGCTCGATCGGGCGCAGGTAGAAGCTTCCCAGCGGGCCGCGAAATTCGATCAGGTCTCCTACCTTCGCGCTATCGCACAGCCAGCTCGACATCGCCCCCTGGCGCACATTGCGCACGAGGAACGACAGGCGCGACCCGGACGGCCCCGAGCTGAACGAATACGAGCGGGTCTGATCGGTGCCGGGCACGCGGATGTTCACATACTGCCCGGCGAGGAAGCTGAGTTCCGCGCGCTTCTCGAGTTCGACCGAGAACGCGATCGTGCTGTCCGACAGGCGCTGGCAGGCGGCGATACGGCCGTGGTGGGAGGACGGGCCGGTGCCGGAGACATCGGAATTCGTCGCGAGCTGGATCACGCAATCGGAGCGCGGGCTCATCTGGCAGGTGAGCACCTTGCGCTCGCTCGCTTCTTCCGGGCTCAGCGCATCGTCGACGCAATCGCCCAGCATGTACTCGCCGGACTCGCAGACCGCTTTGCAGGTACCGCACACACCGTCGCGGCAGTCGAGCGGGATATTGATTCTGGCGCGAATGGCGGCATCGGTGACGCGCTCGCCCTCCTCGCAGTCGATAAAGCGGGTTACTCCGTCCTCGAAACGGAGGGTGATCTGATGGCTCATCGCGGTGTCTCCTCTTTGGTGACACCAATTTAGAGCGTGAGCCGCGCCCCCCTCAATGGACAGAGATCACGTTCGACCGGACAAAACGTGCATCGCCACTTTTTCTCGCCCGGGGGTATTCAAGACGCTCGCTAGCCGGCGACGGCGTCCGCTGCATCCTGTGCATACCGCGTCGGCGCCACGCCGACATGGCGGGTGAACGCGACGCTGAAGGCACTCGCCGAGCGATAGCCCACGCGGGCCGCAATCGTCGCGACGCCGACTTCATTCCGGCGCAGCAGGCTTTTGGCGATGGCCATGCGCCACGACAGCAGATATTCCATCGGCGCGATGCCCACGGCGCGACTGAAGCGCTCGAAAAAAGACGAACGCGAAAGCGCGGCGGCCTTCGCGAGTTGCGCAACCGTCCACGGTTTTTCCGGGCTTTCGTGCATGTACCGGATCGCGAGCGCGAGACGGGCGTCGGCGAGACCGCGGACGAGCCCGGGCGACGCACCTGTTTGCGTCGATCGCAACGCTTCGATGAACAGCACTTCGAGCAGGCGCGCGAGCACGACCTCGCGCGCCGGCCGCTGCGCGCGCAATTCGTCGCGCAACAGTTTGACGAGCGTCGCCAGTCTGCTATCGCCGCGCACCAGCACGAGTTCGGGCAGAAGCGAAACGAGCAACGCCGCATCCGCCGAACCGAATGCGCAGAGGCCCGCGAGCCATTGCGCTTCCGGCGCGACCGACGCATCGCCGAAACGAAAACTGCCGTCGGGCAGCGCCGTGGGCGCGAGATTGGGAAACTCGTCGTCGTCGGGCGGATCGACGCTCGACATCGCGAAGTTGAAAACGCGCGGCACGAGCACAAAATCGTCGGCCTGGAGGATATGCGGCTCGCCGCCGTTCACGGACAGACGAAGCGATCCTTCCAGCACCACGCAATAGAACGGCTGCCCGGCTTCGGCGCGGCTCGCGCACCAGCGGCCGGCGCCACTGACCACTTTCGAGAACGTGGGCATCGGCTGGAGCAACGTGACGACTTCGGCTAGAGGGTCGGTCATGATCGGACGATCTCGAATGAAACGTGGACGGTCGATTGTAGCTAATCCGGCCGGTCACGAAGTATCGTCTCTGGATCGTCACCGACCATAGGAGTCGACATGAAATCTGTATTGATCACCGGTTGCTCGTCCGGGTTTGGCCTTGAAATCGCGCGCTATTTTCTGGAGCGTGACTGGCGCGTGATCGCCACGATGCGCACGCCGCGCGCCGACGTATTGCCCAGTTCAGATCGTCTTTCGATCGTCGCGCTCGATGTGAAAGACCCGCAAAGCATTCGTGCGGCCATCGACGCGGCCGGTCCGATCGACGTGCTCGTCAACAACGCGGGCATCGGCTTTCTGAACGCCCTCGAAGGTACACCGATGGACACGGTGCGCAAGATCTTCGAAACCAATACGCTCGGCACCATTGCAATGACGCAGGCTGTGTTGCCGCAATTACGCGAGCGCCGCGCGGGGACGATCATCAATGTCACGTCGACGGTCACGTGCAGGCCGTTGCATTTACTGTCGGTCTATACCGCGAGCAAGTCCGCGATCAACGCATTCAGCGAATCGCTCGCGCTCGAACTGGAGCAGTTCAACGTGCGCGTGCGCGTCGTGCTGCCGGGACGCGCGCCGTCCACCCGCTTCGGCGAGAACGCGCAGTCGCGCATGCAAAACGGCTTTCCCGAACCGTACGACGCACTCGTGCAACAGGTCTTCGCGCGTTGGCAGCAAGAGAGCTCCGTCACGCACGCCGCCGATGTCGCCGAAGCAGTCTGGCTGGCCGCCACCGATTCATCGAGCCCATTCAGCATTCCCGCGGGTGAAGACGCTGTCGAGTGGTACAACGCGCGTACTCACTAGACAGCGCAAAGCAGGTTGATCGTGCCGCCGGCAACAGCGGCATCGAAATTTCACACCGCGAGTGAGCCACCGTCCACCAGCAACTCGACGCCCGCGACATAGCTGCTCTCTTCAGAAGCGAGGAAGAGTACGGCGCGGGCGATCTCATCGGGTTGCCCCAGGCGCCCCAGCGGCACGATCTGCTTCAGAAAATCCTCGACTCCCGGTCGCGCGTCGAGGTAGCTGCGCATCGGGCGGGTCTCGGTGCCACTCGGCGAGACTACGTTGACGCGAATGCCTTGCGCTTTCAGGTCGCTCGTCCAGCTTCGTGCGAACGAGCGCACCGCCGCTTTGCTAGCGTTGTAAAGCGACTGGCCGGGAAAGCCTTTGCTGCCGGCAACGGAACCGTTAAGGATGACTACGCTACCTGCGGATAGCAGCGGCAGAGCTTTTTGCACGGTAAAAAGCAGGCCGCGCACATTCAGGCCGAACAGGCGGTCGAAGCTGTCCGCGTCGATCGTTCCCAGCGGTCGCGGCTCGCTCTCGGAGAGGCCGGCGTTGGCAAAAACAATATCGAGCCTGCCGTGGTCGCGCTGGATGCGCTCATAGAGTCGATCGAGATCGGCAAGGTTCGCGGCGTCTCCCCGTACGCCGACCGCACCGTTGCCGATTTCTTCTACCGCCTCGTCGAGCCGCTCCTGCCTGCGGCCGGTGATATAGACCCGCGCGCCTTCGGCGGCGAAGAGTCTGGCGGTCGCCAGTCCGATTCCTTCACTACCGCCGGTAATAGCCACAATCTTGTTCTCAAATCGCTTTGCCATAGGATCCTCGATTAAGTGGAGTGTTGCTCCATTTATTATATGGAGGCATCATCCGCTTATCAAGACGAATCGAAACGAAGATGAAGAACAAGCCTTCCGCAACCGACGAAACACCGCTGCGTGCCGATGCAATCCGAAACCGGGAACGAATTCTGGAAGCGGCGGAACAGATGTTTATCGAACGCGGCGCCGATGTTTCGCTCGACGATATAGCCAGGCGTGCGGGGGTCGGCATTGGTACGCTCTACCGTCGCTTCCCGACGCGTGACGCGCTCCTTGCCGCGACGAGCGATGAACGCCTCCTGTCACTCGCCAGGGCGAGCCGTGCACGAGACGACAGACTCGAACCGGACGCTTCGATACGCGTCTTCGTCAAGGAGCTCGTGACTCACGCGAGCCACTATCGTGGGCTGGCCGCGTTGCTGGGGACGGTACTTCAGAGCGACACGCCCGGTTGTCACGCCGGGCTTGAAGAAGGACGCAGGCTGCTTCAGCGTGCCCAGAAGGCGGGGACTGTTCGCAAGGACGTCAGCCTCGACGATCTCGTGTGTATCGTCACCGCGATTTCACTCGCGCTCGAACAGGGCGGCACGGCAAGATCGCGCGTGGGTCACCTGGTCGATCTTTTCCTCGGCGGCATAGGTAACACCCCGGCAACGTGATGGCCTGAACGCGCGCCGGTCATTCATTCTGTTCGCCGCGGGCCGGGCGACGCGCCGGCGAGATTGCCGGCGGCGAGCAGCGGAAGCGCTCAGCGCGGCCTTGGCTGCGGGTTGCTCGCCGCCCCGACTGCGACGATCATCTGCGATACCGCACTGGCCGGAGACCCGACGATGTCGCAAATTGCGAAGCTGTTTCGAGCGTTACTGGTGGTCACCGCGTTCGTCGGCGCGACCGCGCATGCGCAACCTGCCGACTTCTGGGGCAGCCGTCTTCCCGACCCGCCTACCCAGTTCATCTTCGGCTACGGCTCTCTGATCAATTCGCCGTCGCGCGAGGCCACCGCCGGCAAGCCGGTGGCGGCGATTCCGGTGCGGGTGTCGGCGGCATTCGGCTATGTGCGCAGCTGGAGCGACCGCGCGCGTAGCGGCTTTACCGCGCTCGGCCTGCGACGCCCGTTCGACGGCGAAGCGCCGATGACAATCAATGGTGTGATCTATCCGGTCGCCGGCAACGACATGTCCGCGTTCGACGCACGCGAAAAGGGCTACGTGCGCATCGAGGTGCCGCGCGCGCTGATCGAGGCCGTGTCGTGGCAACAACTGCCGGCCGCGGGCACCGTATGGGTCTACGTGCCGAAAGCCGACGGCAACGCGCCCGGCGAAGGTCTGCCGGTGCCGGACGCGAATCATCCGCTGGTGCAGTCGTATATCGATGTCGTGATTGAAGGCGGGCTCGAATACGGGCCGGAATTCGCGCGCGAAATCATCGCGACGACCCGCGACTGGAGTTCGTACTGGCTCAACGACCGCACGCTCGCGCGCCGGCCGTGGGTCTTCGACAAACAGTTCGCCACCGTCGACGCGCTGCTCGCCGCCTCGGCGCCCTGCTTCGCGAAACGGGCCTTCTCCGAAGACTATGCGGCCGCGAATATCGCGAGCGCCAAACGCAAGGGCGCCGGCAAGCCAGGGCCATCCCGGGCTTGCGAAGACGCTGCCGTCCCTGCATCCTCGCAATCTCATTAACCGACCAAACGGTCGGCGAAAGAGCCACTGGCCCGCCGTCCATCGTTCCGTCCCCGCGAGTTATCCGCAATCAGCATGCAGCTCGAGAACCACACCTTTACCGACGCCGGCGAACACGCGGCGCTGCTGTCCGGCTGGGAGCAGCAGTATTTCCAGCTCGATTGCGGGCCCTTTCACAGCCGGCTCCAGCAGATCGGCACGCATGGCGTCCACGTGTTCCACGAGTCCGCAAACGTGCGGGTCGTGCAACGCGGCAGCACGCCGAGCGACATGCTGGTGTTCGGCGTCGTGCTCGACGGCAACGCGCCGGTGACGTTCGCGGACCGCTCCGTCACCGCGGAATCGATGATCTGCGCGCGCGCGAATCGCGATTTCGTGCTGCATTTTCCGAGTGAAACCGCGCTGCTCGGCGTCGGCGTGAGGCTGCCGCTTCTCGACGAACACCCGCGGTTGGCGCAGCGTCTCGAACGGTTGATCGCCGGCAAGAGTCCGGTGCTGCCGCTCGCGCAAGCGGCGCGTGAGCAGTTCACCGCGTTGTGGCGCGACATCACCGGCGAAGCGCTCGCGCTGAACGCGTTCGCGCAGCCCGAACTCGGGCAACGCCAGGTGTCGGCGCGGATCCTCGACATGCTCGATTCGCTGGTCGAAAACGGCTTTGCCGACGAAAAGGCGGATATCACGTGGATGTCGCATAGCACGGTGGTCGCCCGCGCGCACGAGATGATCGTCGCGCGGCCGCTCGAAGCGGTGACCGTACTGGAGTTGTGCGAAGCGCTGCGGCTCAGCCGGCGCACGGTGCAGACGAGCTTTCGTCTGGTGACCGGTAAATCGCCGGTCGAGTACATGCGCGCGATTCGTCTGAACCATGTGCGCCAGTTGCTGCGCACCACGTCGGCCGCCGAACTGACCGTGCGCGACGCGGCGCAACACTGGGGCTTTTTTCACTCGGGCCACTTTACGCAGCACTATCGCGAGCTATTCGACGCGATGCCGTCGGACAATCGGCCTCAATAGGCGCCGCAACTTGACAGCGTTAACGCAAAACGCCGGGACATGTCCCGGCTTTTTGCTTCTGTCGCCGATCAATACGCGAAGCAGACCGATTTCGTTTCGGTATACGAATCGATGATCGCGCGGCCATGCTCGCGCCCGACGCCCGACGACTTGAAGCCGCCGAACGGCAACGCCGGATCGACCATGTTGTGCGAGTTGACCCACACCGTGCCGGCTTCCATCCGGTCGACCACGCGCAGCGCCTTGTCGAGCTGGTTGGTCCACACGCTGGCGCCGAGGCCGTACTCGCTCGAATTGGCTGCGCTGATCGCTTCCTCCAGGTCGTCGTACGGCATCGCGACCAGCACCGGGCCGAACACTTCCTCGTTGACGAGCGACAACGGCTTGCGCGCTTCGTTGGCGACCACGGTCGGACGCACGAAGTAGCCGTCGCCGTCACGCGCGCCGCCGCCGGCGATCACCTCGCCGCCCTGCGCGCGGCCCTCGGCGATCATCCCGACCACCTTGTCGCGATGGCGCGCGGACACCAGCGGCCCCATCTGGGTCTTTTCGTCGAAGCCGGAACCGAGCACGAGGCTGTTGGCGACCTGCGCGACGCCGTCGACGATCTGCGCGTACATTGCACGCGGCACGTACAGGCGCGAGCCGGCCGTGCACACCTGGCCGTGATTGAAGAAGATCGCGTTGGCCGCGCCCTCGATCGCCTTGCGCGGATCGCAGTCGTCGAGCACGATCACCGGGCTCTTGCCGCCCAGTTCCAGCGACACGCGGCGGATATCGCGGCCACACTGGGCGCCGATCAGGCGCCCCACTTCGGTCGAACCGGTGAAGGTGACCTTGTCGACGTCAGGATGACGAACCAATGCCGCGCCCGCGGTCTCGCCGCGACCGGTGACGACGTTCAGCACGCCGGGCGGAAAACCGGCTTCGAGCGCGAGTTCCGCGAGCCGGATCGCGGTGAGCGGGGTTTCCTCGGCGGGCTTGAGCACCACCGTGCAGCCGCACGCGAGCGCCGGCGCGATCTTCCACACCGCCATCAGAAGCGGGAAATTCCACGGCACGATCGCCGCGACCACGCCGGCCGGCACGCGCTGCGTCGACGCGCGGTACTGCACGCCCGGCGGAAAACTCAGCGACAGGTCGACCGTGCTGCCTTCGATCTTGGTCGCCCAGCCGGCCATATAGCGCAGCCATTGCGCGCTGCCGCCCACTTCGAGCATGCGCGAAAAGCCGAGCAGCTTGCCCTGGTTCAGGGTCTCCAGCGCGGCGAGTTCGTCGCCGTGCTGCTCGACCAGATCGGCCAGTTTCAGCAGCAGGCGTTCGCACGCGGCCGGCGGCATCCGACGCCATTCGTTCGATGCGAACGCGCTTTTCGCGGCCGCCACCGCGGCGGCGACGTCCTCGGCGTCGCCGTCGGGGACCTGGGCGATCTCGCGGCCGCTGGCCGGGTCGTAGACCGCGAAGGTCTTGCCGCTGCGCGCGGCGGTGGCCTCGCCGCCGACGATCATGCGGGTCGGGAGGTTCGCAAGCAAGGTGTCGAGATTCATGTCTACTCCTGATTTGTCTGAAGCGAGGTCGAGCTTTAGTACTGCTGCGCGACCGCCGTATCGCCGTTCTTGTGCAGCATGTCGATCAATGCCGCGCGATGTTTCGCGACATCGGTGAGCGCGGGGCGCCGCTTCGCGGCCACTTCCTGCGCGGTATAAGGCTTGAAATCCGCGGGCCGGGTGTCGGCATTCTTCGTGTCGATCAGCCAGTTCAAAACATTCGCCAGCTCGGCATCGCTGAGCGCGGAATTCGATGCGCCCGGCACCCGCATCACGAACTCGCGGCCCTCGGCCACGCGCACGAAATGGCCCATCGCGCCCGTCAGCGGCGGCACCTTGCCGGGAATGCCGTGCGCGTCGCCGGTGTGGCAGCCCATGCAATTGAGCGTCCACGCCTCGCGCGCGCTGGCCGCGTCGTAGCCGCGCGACGTGGTTTGTGTGGCGGTCGGTGCCGCGGCTTCGGGCCCGTTGCCGGGCCCGGCCGCATACACGTCGACGTACGCGGCGAACGGCGCGCACAACAACAGCGCGAGTAGCGCGCGCGCACGTCCGGTCGTCATAGCCCGATGCTCTTCAACGCGGCGTCGCGATGCTCGCGCACCTGCGCGCCGTCCATCTGCGTCGCGCGCATCGCCTTTACCTCCGCCGCGGTGAACGGCTTCGCGCCCGCATGCTTCGGATTCGTGTCGAACACCACGTAATTGAGCACGCTCGCGAGGTCCTCGTCGGACTCGGTCTTGAAGCTCGGCATCTTGAAGTTGTAGGTCTTGTCCTTGATCGTGATCGTGCCGAACATCCCGTTGAGCACGGTCAGGCCAAGTTGCGTGCGACCTTGCGGGGTCGCCGCGTAGCGGCCGGGCAGCTCGGTGAGCGCCGGCGCGAGACCGTCCTGGCCCTTGCCGCCGGCCTGGTGGCAGACCGCGCATTTGCTGTCGAAGAACGCTTTGCCCGCTGCGTGCTGGACGTTCTGTGCGAACGCGTCGGCCGCGCCGAGCGCCGCCAGCGTCGCGCACAACGTCGTCGCCAACTTCGCGAAGCGGCGGCTAAAAACTGTCGAGGTCATTGCTGCGCCACTCCAAGCAGGACGGATACCGAGCAGTGATAGTTCGCGTTGCCGCTCGCCATGCACCAGTTGATGTCGTTATTCAGCGAGAGCTTGTACAGCGGCTTTTCGCGTTCGTTGCGGTTGCAGAAGCAGCGGCCACACGAAGTTTTGCCGCAGCAGTCGTTGTACGACACGATGTAATCGGTGCCGTCGTGCGGATTGCGGCAGGTGCCGATCCACGTGATCGGCGACGGCGAGGTGCCCGGCGGGCAACTGCTCGACGTGCCGCCGCAGCAACTGCACAACCAGCCGTCGATCGCGCAGTAGCGCCAGTAATCGCAGCTATACGGGTCGTCGCTTTTGCCGGCGCCCGGCGCGCTCGCCGCACCCGGCGCACTCGCGGGCGCCGCGTTGTTCGCCGCGAACGTGCGGTCCACCGGCAGCAGCGGCACCAGCGCCGAGCCGACCAGCGCGCGGCCGAGCGTGGCCATCGCGCCGCGCCGCGAGCTGCGCTGCGCGACGTTGCGCGCCTTCAGCTCGAAGAATGAGTCGAACCATTTCATGCTTGTCGTCCTGTCGTTCTGATTCGTATTGACGTGCTCAGGCGTGCTGCTCCGCGTGCGATGCGTGCGCGGCGTGGTTGTGGTTCTCCGCGTGGACGAACTCCTGCAGCGAAGCAACGCCGCGCTCCTTCGCCTCGAACAGGCTTTCCAGGTGTTCGCGCGAATTCACCAGACCCTTTGCGCGGACCTTGCCGGTTTCATCGAGCAGGAGTGCGTACGGAAGCTTGCCGATCTGATAGGCCATCCCGAGTTCTTGCGACAGCACGTACGGGAACTGGCCGAGGCCGAGCTTCTTGTAGAAGGCCGCGTGTTCGGTGGTGTCGCCGTCGCTGGCGAGCACGATGTCGGTCGCGGTTTCGCGCGCCTGGATCGATGGCAGCAGCGGCAGCAGCTTCTTGCACACCGGGCAGCTCGGCGACAGGAAAAACACCAGCGTGCTGCGGCCTTTCGGCGAGATGCCGCCGACCTTCACCTGGCGGCCGTCGAGCGCGCCCAGTTCGAACGACGGACCGACCGTGCCGACGGCCGGACCTTTATCGATCATCAGCGCGCCGACCGGCATCATGCGTTCGTACAGAATGCCGATCTGACGCACCAGCGCGAGTGCGATTGCGCCGAGCGCGAGCAGACCGATCCACAGCAAGACATTCGAGACCAACAGTGCGTTTTCCATTACGAGTTCCTCAGGTGATTCAGCTTCGGACGGTTGACGAGCAGCACGTCCACGGTAAAGAAGGCAGCCACGGCGACGAGCGTCGCGCCGAGCACGCTCAGATAGTCGAACCAGACGACCGCGCGAGTGCTTTGCGGCACGCACACGAGGACCGCGAGTGCGGCGAGCAGCAGGGAGCGCGCGACATGCGCCCAGCCGATCGAGTGCGATACGTGAGTGCCGGACTGGCGAAAGCCGTTGCAGCCGCAGTCGATATCGGTACGTCCGCGCGCCACGTTGATTCCGAGCGCGAGTGCGAACAACACGAACAGCGCGGCGAGCGCGGTGGCGCCGAACACGCGGGTGGCCGGCACGAGGGCCGCGAGCACCGCGCCGATTTCGGCGAGCGGCAGCATGAAAGCGACCGGTGCGACCAGCACCTGCGGCAGCAGCGCGAAGCCGGCGACCGCTTCGCGCAGTTCGGCCTGGCGCGCGAGCTTCGGCAGCGCGAGCGTCAGCGTGACGATCGATGTGATCGCGAGCGCGGCGGTCGAGACGACCGGATCGATGGCGAAAGTTGGATTCATCGTTTGGGCTCCGTCACGGATTCATCAGCAGCGACGCGGTCGAGCCGATCTGCTTGTGCACGCGCTGAAGCTTGCCCGTCGCCGCGTCGGCGACGATCACGTCCGAGGTCGTCGTGATGCCGTAAAAGAGCGGATGCGCGTCTTCGCTGACCTGGATCGACAGCAGCGGATCGATCTTCTGGTCCGCGAGTTTCCAGCGCGCGATGCGCTTGTGGGTCTTCAGATCGAATACCCACACCTCGCTGGCGGGGTCCTTGTGAGTGTCCGGACCACCCTCGTGCATCGCGACGTACAAACGCTGGGTCGGCACATGCAACGCGGTCTGCTGCAGACCGCCGGGACGCCAGCCGGCCTTCGCCTCGTCGGCCGTCACCAGCGGCCACGACGCGCCGAACACCGGAGCCGCGCCGCTGAAATCGGCGCTGCGCACGTTGCCGTTGAAGGTCGTGAACCAGTAGGTATTGCCGCTGCGCGACGCGTTGACGAAGGCCGGATCTTTCGCGACGTCGATGAATGGTTCGGAGAGCTTGCGGCTTTTCTCCTTGCCGTTCGCGCCGAGCACGACCGTCAACGCCTTGCCGCTTTCGCACAGGGCCGTGAAGCGATCGTTACCGGACGGATAGGCGAGCACGCAGCCGTCGGTATCGATTTCGCCGGCCACTTTATGGGTGGCCGTATCGACGACGGTGACCGAGGTCGCGGGCGTGATGTTCGACACGTACAGCCACTTGCCGTCTTTAGAGAGCGACGTGTTGTACGGCGACGGCACGCTTTGCGCGTGCTTGGCCGGAATCACGATTTCGCCGGTGATTTGCAGCGTCGTGTTGTCGGTCATCTCGACGACATCGGTCCGCGTGCCGTGCGAGCCGCGCGCGAAGTAGCTGGTCGCGACGTAGCTCGTTTTGTGATCGGGGCTGATCGCAAGTCCCGGCGCGAAGCCCGCGTTGATCTGCCCGAGGATTCCTTCGCGGTTCGCGTCGAGCACGTAGGTACGCGCATCCGTCATCGAACTGAAGTTCACGTCCACCACATACAGGTGGTGCGGGCTGAACGGCGGCATCTTCGCGATCGTCAGGTCCTCGGCTTTTTCGACTGCAAGCACCTGGGCCGATATCGCGGCACTGCCCGCCATCAGCAGCGCCCATTTCCATTTTCTTGACATCTCTTCTCCGCAAGAACATTCGTTGTGGCCTTGCGAAAAATTAACCGTACAGAAACCGGGAAACAGCTCCCAAATCGGCAAACGATCGGGAGTTTTTTTACGTCTTCCTTACGAAACGAAGAATGCGCTTACAGCACGATGCGACGCATTTTTCGATTGCGATGAATAGCGGGGTTGACCCTGAGATGGATACGCATACGGCACACGCGGTGCATGCGACGCATACGACGCATCCGGATGCGAGCGCGGCGCGCGGCAGCGTTTAAACGGGTTGCCGGATTGGTGAGCCGCTGGAGTGTTCGAGGCCGGGTACGCACGCTTCGAAGTGGGCACGCGTGCCTAGCAGGCGTCTTGGCAGCAACACCGCTTCGGCCGCGTTGATCACTAGCAGCGCGACGTTCACACGCCGGTCCGTATGGCGAATCACCGCGAAGCTGTGGCCCGGCAATTCGCCATTGAAACGCGGATCGGCGCGCGTGATGTCCTCGTCGTCGTGCAGACCTTCGAGTTGCGCACCGGGGACCACGCACCAGCATTCGGGAAGCCGCACCAGCATGTCGGTGACGTCGCCGAACTCGGAAATGATCGCCGCGTGCGAGTCGGGCGCGCGCCGGAACCAGAGCGGCTTATCGGTCGCCTCGACGTGTAAGGCCGCGACCGGGAAGAGGAGAAAACCGTTGTCCATGGATGGTGAATAGCGGGTGGTCGCGCGATCGGGTTGCGGTTGGATCATCGCGCGAAAACGGCGGGTGTGGCTATTCCTCGGGTGAACGGTTTGCCGATATTGGAGGTTGGGGTGGGAAGAATGCCGACGCGCGCTCAGTGAACGCGCTGTCGTCCTCGGTTCGCTGAGCTATCGGCGCCGAGACCTTATTGCTGGATCGACGCGCCCTTTATCTGGTTTCCCGTAAACTGCGCCGCAGCCTTTTCAATAGCGAGCGTTTCCAGCTGTTTGCGCATCGCATCCTTCGTCTGGTCGAATGCCGGCACCTGCGTTGGACGCTTTGCGTCCAGCTTCACGATCAACCACACGTTGCCGACCTGAACCGGCTGAGCCGTCGTTCCGCCCACGGGCAACTTCGAGATCGTCTGCGCGAGCGCCAGTGGCAACCCCTGCGTCCGGCCCTCGGTCACCGGCACCGGAAAACTCAGCCATGGCATTTCGCCACCGTTCGCCTTGGTCGGCGCCACGCTGTAATCCTTTGCCAGCGTCTCGAACGGCTGGCCGGACTTCATCTTGTCGAGAACCTTTTTCGCGGTCACTTCATCGCCGACCGTGATGATGCGAGGCTTGAACTCGTCCTTGCCGAGCGAAGCGGCGATTTGGTCATAACGCGCCTTCACCTGCGCGTCCGTCACCGGCTCAGGATGAATGCTGTCTTTCAGATACAACTGGATTGCGGTACCGACCTTCGCAGCGGCAGGTGCCTGCAGCACTTCCGGCTTCTGATCGTAGTGCGCCTTTTCCGCGTTCTGCCACAGCACCTCACGCGTAATCAGCCCGCTTTTGAGCATCTGGCGCAACTGCGGCGTATCGGCTTGCCCAGTCCTGGCCGTGACTATCCGCACGGCATCGTCGAGTCCGCTCTTCGGCACGGCCACGCCATTGACGACGGCCACGCTGCCGACGGGCAGGCTCGATGCTGCATCGGCGGCGTGCGCAAACGACGGTGCGAAGGTGCTCAGTGAGACCGAAGTAAATGCGGTCACACAAACGGTGCGGATCATGCTGTCGAGTCGGAACATCGGGTACGCCTTTTTCGAAAAATCGTTAGAAAGACCAGTTGATCGTGCCGAGCGCGAGCGTCGACTTCGGGCCAATGGCCGCGGGCCGGCAAAGCTGCCGTCCGATCAGCCCCTCGGCCGAGAATTGCTGACGGTGCCACTGCCATTGCGCACGCAGGCCCACCCCGGCGCCTGCTAACGTCGAGAATCCTGGCACCGCAATGAGATCGGCTTTGCCCGCGTCGAGGAATACGTAGGGTTCAATGCGGCCGTCATGCCAGACCGGCACGTTCACCCACGCCAGTTCGTTGCGCGAATAGACGCCCCGGTCGCCCGCAATGTCACCCGACCGGAATCCCCTGATCGTGTCCATGCCGCCCAAGTACAGCTGGTCGGTGCCATAGAGCGCTACGTTGGTGTACTGCCCTCCGAGCGCGCCTCGATACGCCAACGCGGCGCGCCCCAGCTTCGGCAGCGGCACGGTCCAGATCGCCGTCGCGTCGAACTTCGTGAACTGCGCATGCGCGTCGGTGCGCGGCGCATCCGCTCCATCATGATTCGCGCCGAACCACGGCAGGCCTTGCGAGAGACCCGCGTCGACCGTGACGTTGCCCTGCGCATCGTTCAGCACGAAGCGATGCAGCCAGTTGCCTCCCACGCGCAGCACGGCCACGCGCTGCGGATCGAGATCGTTGTTGTTAATCTCGCGATCGGTGCGCCGCCACGAGAGCGTTGCGTCGAGCGCGGTGAGGTCGGATGCGGTACGTCCAAGCTGATAGTTCCAGCCAAAGATGTGACTGAGCGTGCGTCCATATTCGAGCGCCGTGGTGCCGACGAGCTGCTGGTATTCGGAATCCGACAGCGTGTAGCTGAACGTATTGCGGCCCCACGGAATCGCGAACGAACCGACGAGCGCATTGCTCTCGATACTGTCGATATAGTTCAGGCTCAGCGACTCCTGCAGGCCGATCAGGTTATCGGCCTCGACGCCCGCGCGGTAGCGCGTCACACCCGTCGATGCAGCACCGTAGTTGTCCACGCCGAGCGTGTAGTACGTGCGGTCGCCAGGCGTGTTGTTGATCGCGATCACCGATTCGCCAACGGCCTGTCCTGGCAGCACCTGCACGCTCGCCTGGTTGCGGCGCAGCCGGTTGATCTGCGCGACGCCCTGGTCGATGTCGGCGAGCCGCAGAGGATCGCCTGGGCTCGTCGGGAATGCGTTCTGGTAGCCCGCGTCGGTCAGCCATCCACCGCCGGCGGAGGTTTGGTTCGTCGCCAAACGGCGGATAGGCTGGCCATTGACGGTGAAGGCTTCGATCACGCCCGTCTGGATCACGACCGTCAGCGTTCCCGAGCCGATGTTCTGAGGCCCGAGTACCGCCCGGGTCGTCACGTATCCCGCGGATACATACGCGTTGGTGAGACGCCGCAGCAACACGTTCAGACGGTGCGAGCCGATCTCGTGACCGGCAAACGCCGCCGTGATCGCATCGAGGGTCGACCGCGCTACCGTGGTCTGTGCGACTTGCCGGCCGTCCGGTCCGGTCAATACGATCTGCCTGACCGGGAATGTCGGGCCGGGTTCGGGAATCTGGTCGACCGGGGTGTCCAATGGGATATTCAGCGAGATATCGTTGCCAGACGGCGCAACGCTGATCTGTGCCGGCGGCTCGGCCAGTTGTCTCTGACGCGCATTCTCGCGCTGCTGGTCGATCAGTTGCTGCGCCGGATCCTGCACAGGGCGCGGCGCGATCGGCGGGGGCGTCTGCGCGCAAACGTTCGTTGCGACGGCAAGCGCCGCGGGAAGTGCGGCGTGCCGCCAGGTCTTCTTCATCTGCATCGTCAGAACCACAACCACGTTACCAGGCCCAGGTGCTGACCGATCTGCACTGGCGTTCTCGAGGGCGCGCGCAGCGTCGTGAGCCGGCCGTTGACGCCGTGCCCGCCCGAGATATAGCCGCCGTTGATGATCGCGTCGCCGGTAAGTCTCACGAGTCCATCCGCGGTGAAGCCGCCGCCGATGTCCATCGCGATCAATTGCGCCCACGTCGAGCCGAAGAACGCCTTGAAGCCGCGATCCTGGTTGATCGACGAATAGCCTGTCACGCCCGTCGCGTAGGTGAGCGGCGCGTCGACCGTGAGGTCGCCGTGCGCGTAGACATTCCCGCCAAGGTTCGCCGCGCTGGAGCCCGCCTTGATTGCGACGTCGCCGCCCGCCTGGATGGTGCCGCCCCATGGCGTCACGTTGCTCGACGCACTGCCATGGCAGAAGATGAAGCAACTCTGCGAGTAGCTGGCCTGCCCGGAAAACACCGCCGCGTTGGTGAAGGCGTCCTGTGCGATGACGCTCACATCGCCATCGTTCGACTGAATGACGCCTCCCGAATTAGTGACGTTGCGCCCGGAGATCAGCACGTTGCCGCCACTCGACGCAATCGTTGAAAGTTGCTCAGGCTCGGTGACCGTACCGTAGTCGACGTTGAAACCGCTCGACGTATGGCGGAAGAACAGGAAGCGGCCCGCCGCATCGGCGTACGCCACTGGGGTGCCACCGTTGACGCCGCCGGCATGGTCGATCATGTTGCTCACGTCGCCCTGTGCAGCGAGTATCACGTTGCCGTTGGCGAGAAGGCGTGCGTTGTCGTTGGTGATATCGCCTTGCGCGTTAAGGAGTGCCTGGCCATTCGCTGAAAACAGGATGCCGAGATTTGCGGCATCCGAGCGGTTCGTGATGCCGCCGCCTGCGTTCAACGTCAGGTCGCCGCCCGTGAGCGTGCCGTCGGACTTTACGAGACCCGCCTGAACCAGGCTGCCGGTGTTGGTAATCTCCCCTGCGGCAGTCAGCGTGACAGCATTGCCTGCGGTGACCATCGAGGAACCCGAGACGCTGTCCGAGATCGCGATACTGCCCGCGCTGATGCCGATGTCGTGGTTCGCTGCGATGTTCGCGCCCTGCACTGACGCCGCGCCGGAAGTCGTCAGCGCCACGTCATTGGCCGCAAGGATTGAGCCGCCGGCGACCGTGATGTCGCCGTTGGCCAGTACCGCCACATCGCCCGCCGTCGCGTTAAGCGTTCCGGCACTGCGCACGCCCGCGCCCTGATCCGTGACGATGAGCTGCACGCGGCCCGCGGTGAGGCCGCCAGCCTGCGTGATATCGACCGCATAGGCCGCCCCCTGCACACCAGGCGAATTCAACTCGACAAGCCAGTCGTGGCCGTTGTCGGACGGCGAAAGCCCGGTGTCCCAAGTTGTCGTGCTGCTGCCGGTAATCGTTCGGACGCCGCCGGTCGAACTGGAATAGTCGTTCGTGACCGGACCATTGATAGCGAGTTGCTTCGAGACGAGGTCAAGGTTGATGAGCGTGCCCGAGAGTCCACCTGCACCGATCATGATCGCACCACCGTTCGTTGTCAGCACGACGTTGCGCTGGATCTGTCCCGGCGCAAGTGTGATGTCGTTGAAGCTGACCTGACCGGTGGAGAGCACCACGTGGCCAGCATTCACGAACGACCCGCCGTCGACCGTGATGCCGTTGGGGTTCGCCAGGATCACGTTGGCGCGCTGTCCCAGCACGTTGACCGCCCCCTGGATCAGCGAGGGATTCGTGCTGGTTACCTGATTGACGATGGTACGGGCGTTGATGCCCGCGTTGTTCAGGTCCGCGCCCGCTGATGACACGTTGAACGAGTGGTACGTGTTGTTCGACACGCCGCCTATCGCCGGCGCGATGGACACGGTCTGATGACCGTTCGCTGATGTCGAGACGCCTGTCGCTGTGGCGCCGTCTGGGACGATCCCCGCGGCATTTGAATCCATGTGCGTCAGCGCGAGCACGAGCCCGACGCATAACGGCTTCAACATCATTGAGCCATTCAAGCCGAATCGTGATTTTCTTTTCTTCGTTTTTCTCATTTTTCCATCAAAACCGAGTACCAACACCGCATCCGCCCAAACCGCCTCCGTTACTTGCGGAGCCGGCGCAACTGAGCGCTCCGCACGCAGTGGTCAGCAACGCAACCACTACGGCAATCACGATTGATCGCAATACAGACTTCATCGGGCTCGTTCTCCGACATTTCGATCGGACAGCCGAGCGGGAACGCCATGTATCGGGTGCAACCCGAGCTGTCGCGTTCCAAAATGAAAGCAAAAAAGTCCCGTAGCGAACGCCCCCACTCCAATCCCAAACGCGATCCAAAAATACAAATTAATGTCAAATACCTCGAATGCTTTGCCCAGACCCAGCATTCCAATTGCGAAAAAGGCATTGCCCGCATTGATTGAAGCAACGCACCATAATTGACTAAATTTCATTCGAGTACACGGGGTTGAAAACGCGTGGTCATGCGGGTATTGAGCGGATAGCAGATCGGCCTACGTTGCTATCCGGGCTTCGAAGTTCATCAGGCGCGGCAACGAACACAAACTGCGACATAAGACAGAGTAGGAAGCCGAGCAACATTGCTGTTCGCTTAGTTGAGAAGAAGGCACTTTTCACCTGGACGCGCCGCGAGTATTCACCCGCCCGGGCGATGAAGTAGGTACCGATCACCGTACCTGGAGTAGGCTCGTTTATCGCGTACTTGCTCCCTTGAATAAATCGTGCAAGCAGACCACCGCCAACAAATGCCGCCGCGATATGCACATAGCCAACCAAAGCTGGCTGATTAACCCCGTCGTAGGTTCTAAAAATCACGAGGTTAGCGTAAGCAGATATCGCAGAAGCTGCGAGGCAGCAAAGACCCGTGATCGTCCATGATCGTGAGATTTTCTTCACCGTTAAACTTCCAGTAAAACTGCATCGTCCTCAGGCCCAATTGCCAGCACCCAAATCGTCCTCGATCTCACACAGTGATGCACACGATTTTTTCCGTTTTCGACTCAATAATATTAAGCAATGCAAATTCGATTGATGCCTTGTAAGTCGTTCGCGCCGATGCTGCGGGCGGCTGGACCGATGGTCAGCGTGTATCCCGTTCAGATATCCGTATGATCTCTATCCAGCGCACCGACCAAACGCAACGCACGACGCCGTGCCAATGACTGCAGAAGGACTACCATCCCGATCTAGCACCAAGCATTTTTCGGCAAAGCCGATACCACTCCAGAGCGGAACCATTTTGGTGAAGCATTGGTCACCTCGTGACTCAACATCACGAGTTCCCGTTGAATTTAGTTCCAAACCAGGATCGGCTCCCCGGGGATCCGCAGTTGCATCGCTTCTGGCGACGTGTACGCGTCATCTGTTAAATCAACCTCTATACGAGCATTTGAGTCGAAGTCAAAGATTGCACTATTTTTTGTCTCATCGACCCCCGTTACCTTTGCCCCAACTAGCGCCTTTTCATAATCTCCATCGATGCCGAGCACCGCGTAGCGATTGTAAATATTCAGCGTTATTTCCCCTTCGAACAGCAAACCCGCATCTTGGGGTGATAGATCAACAGCCACAACTTCGCGCCCTATAATCGCCTTAAGTTTGCTCTGTTCCATTTTCTGCTCACGCTGCAATCGAACAGCAAGTTATCGAAATCTATCGGCTTCTTGAGGTTCGCTTTTTGACCAAAAAAACTCGAACAGGAGAGCGAGCTAACCGTTCGATGCAGAAAACCAGCGTAAGTCAAAGTACCAACTGTGGGTCCTTCCATACATCCTCGCAGTTCGCGGAGACAGGAAAGCGCCAGATTCTTTGGAGTATCCGTCAGATGGTCCACATCGTCACGGAAGATGTAGGGCGTCACTCGGCGCACGGGACCGTTAAGTCTTCGGTTCTGTCACGGGTATTTCAAACGAGAAATCCGAACCCTCTGTCGTACTTCCGCTAATTCTCGACGAAGAAACCGTATAGCTGTTCACGACACCTTCTGTACAAAACTTCCAAAGCTCGCGCCCATCCGGTGCAATGCCGACAAACCCCATCTCGTCTCGAACAATAATTGCATCACCGACCTCGACAAATTCGTGAAACACCAAAGGCATCCGATAGGAGAACTGCGCCGTACCAACGAACAAGTCATATCCGACCAAACATTCGTTGATGCCGACAAGCATACGATGACCTAGGAGCACAGCCTGCGGTGTTAGTCCTATGTTCGCGTAGCCAACGTTCAAACGCCAGTCGTCTGGCGTTTGAATGTATCCCCAGGTATTCGCATCAGTAGTCAGCAGCGTTCCGACGATTTTCTCTCCGGAGGCACGCGCTTCCATGTCGCCACGGGAATCGCACGGGACCCACTTCAGCATGTCAAATTTAATCATAATCACTTGGCGATAATTGTAAGCACCTTCCCGTTCAATTCAACGAACTGAATCATGGAGCCTGTACCAGTTATCCCAGGTAAATAGAATTCCCGAAGGTTGCTGCCTGGGACCGTTCCCGGACCGACGATGGACGATGGATTATTGTAGGCTTGGTTGAACAACTGCGTCACTTCAGCACGATTTGCAGGAGTATCTGCGATCGCAATTCTGCTTGCATTCCCAGCCGCCCTTGATGCGTTGTACGCGTTCGACGAATCGATGTTGTTGTTGAACAGGAAATCCAATTTGCGCCCGTTATCACCGAACGCAAGCTTGTTCGCCATGTTTGTGGCACCAGCCGCAGCCCCAGCAACCAACGCACCGTCCCCGGCTGTTTCAGCTTCCGCTTTCGCCCCGCCAAGGCCACCTCCGGTATTGCCAGCCTGATTCGATGGCAGGATCGATACCGTATCCTTCTCGACCTCGATCTCCATGCCCGGCTCGCCGCCATTCGTTCCAAGGTCGCCAAGAACCTTGGTGTGTCCCGGCCCACCCGAGTTATTCAGCGCTTCACTCTGTGCCGCACTGATCGCACCCTGCACGTTCGTGCCCGTCAGCACCGCCGCACTGCCTCCCATCGCGGTAGCGAATCCCGCTAGTACTGCCTGCTGAGCCTGATTCAGAGGAGCCCCACTCGGATCCATCGCGCTCACGAAGCCCGGGGAGAGCGCCGCGCTCACGGCACCACCCACAGCACCGCCACCGCATCCCTGTCCGGAGGCCGCACCCGCCGCACAGCCGAGTGCCGCATGGCTCGCGATACTCGCCAGCATGTTCGGATCAGCTCCGGTCGGCCCGAACAGATTGCCGATCGCGTAGTTCACCGAAGCCGCCACGTTACTAGCCGCATCGTTGCGCAGATTGGTCAGGAAGCTGCCGCCCTCGATGGCCGTCTGCGCCCCCGCCTGAATCCCCGTCACGGCTGCCAGTGCAAGACCCGCAACAAGCGGATCGCCGGCGCCAGCAGCCGCGGTCGGCACCATCACACCGCCTACAGCCTGCACACCAGCCAGCGCAGCCAGACTGTTCGACGATGCCTGCGTGGTGAAGCCCAGTGCACCGTTCGCATAGGTAATGCCGTTCGTCAGCCCCGCCGTCACGAACGCCGTCGCGCCCGCCTCGAACATCTTGCCCAGGCTGAACCCGTCACCGCCCAGCGACTGGCCCATCGAACTGTTCACCATGCCGCCCACGGCCGCCGACACCGCCACGTTGCCGACACCCGCGCCCAATGCACCCGCTCCCGAACCGGCAGCCGCAAACGTCGCCCCCGAGCCCGCCGCTTCGCCCGCGGCGCTCGCCATCGCACCGATCGCGGCGGAGGCTGCTCCAGCCGCGCCGATTGAGATCACGGTCATCACCGTCATCATGAAAACGGTGCCGAGCACGCTCATGCCCTGGTCGGCCACGACCGACGTCTGCAGGTTGTCGCTCACGGAAGACTGCGTGAAGTTGCCCGCGAGCTGCGCCTTCAGGTTCGCCAGCAGTTGCGCGCTCGCCGCATCGTTCGCGCTGCCGTCGGCGTTGACCTGCTGCAGTGCTCCGCCTATCTGGTTCAGCGTATCGACGTTGAGCTGGTAGTTCGCCGCGGTCATCAGGCCGCCCTGCTGCACTACTGTTCCCGTCGTCTCCGTCACGCCCGCGCCGCCGGCCAGTTTTTCGTAGATGGCACCGACGTTGGTCGACCTCTGCTCATTGGTCAGCGAGCCGGTGCTGATGCTCAGGTTCTCCGCGCTGACAGAGCCGGTGTTGAGAATACTGTTCGCGTAGTTCAACGCGACATTCGTGCCGCTAATCGTGCCGTCCGCATTCACAGTCGCGAAATTCTGCGGCAGCAACACTTCGGGCATCAGCGCCTGCACGGTCGGGCATGCGCCGTTACCCGTTGCGGTACAACCCGGCTCGGGCACCGTCTCCTCGACGTACCAGAGCATCGGCGCATCGATCAGTGCGAGCTGCGCCTGGCTCAGCTGCGTGCCGAGCGCGACGTTGTTCTGCTCCGCATACTGCAGCGCCGCGCCATACAGCGCCGCCGTGTCGAGGTTGTTGACCGTGTGTTGCGTCTGGCTGTCGGTCTGCGACGGCAGCGCGTAGAAGCTCGACTTGCCCGTTGCCTGAAGCGCCGCCTGCTCCACCTGCTGTGCCTGCGTGTACGGGTCGTAGTAGAACTGCGTCGTATCCGGCTGCAGACTCGCGGGGAGTGCCGCGAGCAACGCGGCGGGCGACAGATCGCCCGTTACGGCCGACGCCGGGCTATTGAGCAGATACGTCACGTTCAACGTCTGCCCTCCCACCGTCGTCACGGTCGTGCCCGTCGGAGCGCTTGTGCTGCCAACGGCTGGTGCGACCGGCTTGCCCACGGTCGTCACGCCAATCGGCGAGTTGGACGGCAGACCCGCGGCCCCCGTCACGGAGACCGGCTGACCCGCGAGGTTCGTCACCAGACCCGCTGCGTTGACGGTCGTTGTCGCCGTAGACGGCACCGCGGGCGGTCCGAGCGTAATGACCTGACCGGCCACCGCTGGCGGTGGGGTGTAGGCATTCGGGTTCGTCAGGCCATTGACGAGCGTGGAGCCCGTCAGACTCACCGTCTGACCGATCACGTTGCCCGTATTGGTCAGCGTCGGCGAGTTCACTGCGAGCGTGTTGCCAGCCTGGATCGTCCCCGGCACGAAGTTCGGCAGACCAGCCGCACCCGGCAGCCCCGCGGGATCCTGCGCCTGCGCGCTCTGGTAAACGCCGCCGTAAAGCGACCCGCACAGCGCGGTGTTGCCCGCGCAGCCCCAGGCCGCGAAGTTCGCATCGTAGTACGACAGGTTCGCGTGCCAGTACGCGTTGAGATATTGGTTATCGCTCGACGCGGCCGTCGTCGCATTGATCGTGACATTGTTCAGGCCCGTCACGAGGCTGCCCGTATTCGCGAACGTACCGGCGCCCAGATTGACGTCATGATTCGCGGTGATCGTCGCGGGACTGGCCGACTGCACATCGACATACGCCTCGCAGTTCGACGAGCAGCCCGTGTACGGCTTCGCGCTGCCGTAGTTTTCGTGGACCTGCACCGGCGCCGCGATTGTATTCACCAGACTCGCTGCATTGATATCGACGTCGTTGCCTGCCGCGATCGCTCCCGACGTGTTTGTCACGCTCGCAGCCTGCGTCAAATTCGTCGGGGTACCCGAGCCGTCGCTTGCGCTTGTACCCGCACCGCCGATCACGACGTTTCGTCCGGCGACGAGGTTGCCGTAGGTATTGCCGACCGCGTTTGCGGCGATGACGATATCGTTGCCCGCCGTGACGTTCGCGTTGATCTGCTGGTAGCTGTAGGTCTGCGAAGCGTTGTTGGTCGTCGCGCCCGCTGTGCAGCCGCTATAGCCGGCCGCACAGCCCGCCGTGGTCGTCATCGTCCCGGTGTTGGTGCCCAGGTTCGTGAAGCTGTTCGCGGTGATGTTCACGTCGTTCGCGGCAGCGATCGTGCCCGCGTTCGTGAGGTCGCCGCCCGCGAGATTCACATTGTGACCGGCCACGATCTGACCGGTCGCGCCCTGCACCGTGACCGACGACGAGGTCGACACCGGTGTGACGGCTCCGGGCGAATCAAGCGTGATGCCCGGCGGCGCGATGTAGTAGCCCACCGTGTAGGGCCCAACCGCCATATCGCCGAAGTAGTTGTTCCAGATCGAAATCGTGGATGGCGCAGCCGCGAGGAATGAATTCAGCGAGGCGAGATCGACGCCGTCGGTCACCGTCGAGCTGTACGTCGAGCCGCTGTTATCGAGCGACTGCACGTTGATGTTTGCGTCGTTGCCCGCGCTGACTGTCCCACCTTTATTGTTCAGGCTGCCCGCGCTCAGATTGAGGTCATGGCCTGCGGCGATCACCGAACTGGCACTCGGTGCGCCGCCGGTCGTGGTCGTCGTTTCGGTCACCGTTGGCAAGGCGATCGTTTTCCTGGCGATCGCCAGACCCGCGTTATCCGGCGTTTCCACAAACCACAGATTCTGCGTGCCACCGGATGCCGTCGGAACCGCAACCTGGACAAACGTCACCATGCCCGAGGTCGTCACCGGCGGGCTGCCCGGCAGCAGCGTAAGAACGCCTTCCGTGACACCTGTCGCCGTGCCGTCAGCCGAGAGCGCGTCCGCGAGTGTCACCTTCTGCGGCGTCGAGGTGATATCGCAGCAGAAGCCGTTCTCGGCACCGTAGATCGTAGCCTCGTCAAGCGTGTCGGAGCCGACCACGAGCGCCATGAGCAGCGCCGGATTTTCGATGACCGTCGTCGTAGTCGTGGTCGCGCCGGAACCCGACGCGCCCGAATTGATCACGTTTGCCGCCGTCAGCGTCAGATCGTTGGTCGCCGTGATCGAACCGCCGCCATTGGCGAGGTCGCCCGACAGGCCGATCACCATGTTGCCGCTGCCCGCCGAGCCGGTACCGGCCTTCGTCGTGCCGTTCGAATTGTCGTAACTCGCGCCGCTGATGGTGAGGTTGTTCAGCGCCTCGACGACGCCCGCGTTCGTGCCTGAACCGTTCAGGGTGAACGCGTCACCCGCCTGTACGGTCGCGCCAGCCTGATTGGCGAGGCTGCCATTGATCGTCAGATCCTGCGCGGCAATCGTGCCGCTATTGGCGACGGCGCCATTGAGCGCGAGCGAGCCTGCCGCCTGCCCGATCGTTCCGGTATTGGTTATTCCCTGGGAAGCCGAAACAGTCACCTTCGTACCCGGAAGTGTCCAGCTTCCGCCGTTGTCGATCGCCGCCACTGCGAGGTTCAGCGCATTACCGCCATTCACCGTGCCGAAGGTGGCCGACGATGGATCGACGCTCTGCTGCGGCAGGTTCAACGTCACGCTGTTTTGTCCGAGGATCTGCCCATTCGTGTTGACGAAGCTGCCGTTAGCACCCGTCACGTTGACCGTCACGTCTCCCGTGGCAGCGGTCGGGTTGTTCACATCGCCCGCGAAAATGACACCGTTGCTGTTGTCGAGCGCAGCGCTCGTCAGCGTGAGCGCATTGGTTGCCATCAGCGCGCCGTTGTTGGTCGTGCCGTTCGCGACCGACACGTTCACTGCCGGTCCATACACGGTGCCGCTGTTGACGAGGTTCGTCGCATCGATGTTCGCCGCGGTCAGCCCTGAGAGCGCGCCGGTGTTCGTCACGGTCGAACCCGAGACGGTCAGCGTACCCGCGGCCATCTGCGTGCCGGCGGTCGTCACGGTGCCACCCGCGAGCGTCGCGTCGCCGAGGTACGCGCCCGTGCCGGTCGTCGTAAGGCTTTGTGAGCCCGTCGCGCTGTAGGTGCCGCCGACCAGCAGATTGCCGGTCGTCACCGTCGCCCCCGTGAGCGTCGCTGTGCCGTTCGCGCTGACCGTCCCCGCCGATGTGTCGAGGTTCTGCGCCGCGGTCGCCGTCAGGTTGCCGCCCACCCCGACATCGTGCGTCGTGATGTTCGCGCCGGTGAGCGTCGCATTGCCCGACACGCTGGTCTGGCCGTTGAGCGCCAACACCTGCCCGGCATTCAGTGTCGCGTTGCCGGCTGTCGACACTGCGCCACCGGCCGTGAGATTGCCGCCTCGTGCATTCAGGTTCAGATCGCCCAGCGCCGTGACGTTGGTCAGCGCATTCACATCCGTGCCGGCGCTCACGCTCAGGTTGCCGCCTGTCAGTACATCCCCGCCGAGCATGGCGCTGCCGTTCGTGGCAGTCACGTTCGCGTTGCCAACCGCGGTCACAGCGCCCGTTGTCAGGTCCCGGGCCGCGGTCACGCTCAGGTCGTTGCCTGTCTGGAGCGCGCCGGTCAGTGCGATGCTGTTGCCAGCAGTCAGCGTGGTGTTGTTCGCGACATTGATCGCACCGTTGCCGGTGAGGTTGCCGCCGGCGTTCACCGCAGCATTGCCGTTGCCGTCAGCTTCGAGCCCACCGTTAAGGGCCACGTTACCGCTGGCGTTGACGGTCGTGTCGCCGCCACTGTGGAGCGTGCCCGCAACCGTTGCGTCCTGCGCCGCGTTCACCGTGATCGCGCCGGGGCTCGACAGGGTCCCTCCCACCGTCACGGCGCCCGCGCCCGAACCGATCGACGCGTCACCCTGGCTGTACACAGTGCCGCCGAGGCTCACGCCCTGTTGGCCGCTTGCGTTGAACGTGCCGAGGCTGATGACATCGCCAGTCGTGGCAAGTGTGCCTGCCGAAGCCGACAACGACATGTTGCCCAGCGACGCCGCCACGCCCTCGATCGAAGCATGGCGGGCTGCGTCGACGGCGAGCGTCGTGCCCGCGGTCGCCGCACCGGCGAGCGTGGCATCCCGTCCGCTCGTCACGCTGACCGAGCCCGGCGCCGTCAGCGTACCGTCGAGTGTGGCGTCGGCGCCTGCGCGCACGCTCAGGTTCGTGCCCGCCTGCAGATTGCCGCCCATCTGCACATTCTGGCCTGCTGCAAGCGACACCGTCCCGTTCGACGAAGCGACCTCGCCCTGCCCGGTGATCGAACCATTCGCCGCGGTAACCGTAACCGGTCCCTGGGCCTGCACGGTACCGCCGAGTGCGACGTCCTGCGCAGCGGCCGTCGTGATCGCCCCGCTGCTCTGCACGTTGCCTGAAACGGCTGCGGAACCGGTCTGCGCCGTAATCGTCGTATCACCGACCGCCGCCACCGAGCCGTTGACCGTCGCGTGACGCGCGCCCGAGAGTGCCACCGTGCTGCCGCCCTGCACCGCCCCGTTGATCGTCAGATCACGTCCGGCGGTCGCCGCAATGGTGTCGGGAGCGGTCAGCGCCGAATTGACGGTCAGGTCGCCGGTTCCCGTCTGCAGGCTGATCGCGTTTGCGGAGAGCGAGCCCAGCGCCATCGAATTGCCTGCCACAAGGCTGGCCTGCCCGTTCGCGGCCACCGTCGCCGCATTCAGGTTGTTGCCTGCGGTAAGCGCAACATCCCGCCCCGCCGAGACACTGCCGGTCGCATTGACGTCGCCCGGCATTGACGGTGTAGTTCTGGTTCGCGAGACCCGTGTCGCTGATCGCGACCTTGCCAGCGCTGGTGAGGCTCACGTTCTGGTTCGCGAACGTCTGCCCGACCGTGATGTCGCCGTTCGCATTCACGCTCAGGTTGCCGGCGGTCGCCGCCAGCGGCCCCTGCATGTTCACGCCGTCGCCCGCCACAGTTGAGACGATATAGATCTGCCCGGCGGTGACCGAACCATATTGACTGGCATCGACCGCGATCGCGCCGACCGTACCCGCGGCGATGTTCGAGGTGGCGTAGCTCGTGCCCGAGCTGCCCGTCGCGCCCGGAATGACCGTCTGGTTGCCCGTGATCACGTTGACAGTCTGGTTCGCATGGAGCGGTGCGTTCAGCGTTACCGACTGACCAATAAGGTCGATATTGCCTACCGTCCCTTCGACACCTGCGCCGGGACCATTCACACCTGCGGGGCCATTGACGGTGATGTTGCCCGACGCAACGTTGTACGCCACGGCACCCGCACTCGCGAAGCTGGTGAGGCCGCCACCGGGTCCGGTGATGAACTGCGGCGTCCCGGTAGTCAGGACGAGACCCGGAGCGTTCGTCAGCGAAAGTCCGTTGACCGACAGACCGTTGGGATTGCTGATGATGATTGAGGCAGGCGACCCGAACACTTCGAGCGGACCTGCCAGTGTCGACGGCGCAGTAGATGTGACCTGATTCAGGATCGTGGTGGCCGCGCGTCCGTTGAGGTTCGGATTCGCGCCGAGCGTGCCGCCGAGTAGCGGCGTACCCGGAACCAGGCTGTTATTGAGCACGAGGCCAGAACTGTCGACGTTGAACGAGCTGTACTGGTTCGCGCTCAGGCCGTTCGTGTTAGGCGCGGCGATATTGACCGCTGCCACGCCGGTGCTGGTCTGCGTGATGGTCGGTTGAAATGAGATTGGCGCGCGTGGATCGACGATCGGTGCGGCCTGCGCGGTCGCCTCTGCCAGCAGCACGGCCGGCGTGAAATACATCACGACCACCATGATCCACGCCGTTGCACGCATCCATTGGGGCCGACGCGCACCGTCGTCGCAGGATGGCGCAGCGAAGCGTCGCCGAGTCCATGCACTGAAGCGCGCGAGATCGCGTTGCAAGAGGCGTGCTGCGAGAAGGTGCGACTTGAACCCCATACCCGTTTCTTTCTAATTCGTCATCGTGTTTATTTTTTGATTACGGCGCCGCACTCCCTTTCACAGCTCACCGAATCATCGTGAGGCGAAAAATAGCATGGCATTGTCGCCAAGATAAATATCGACGCACAGGAATTAACAATAATTCACCGAATTTTATACAAGACAGAGGAACTGTGAATTCCATACGCATAAATTTAATAATTATTTTTATGGCAGGGCAATTTCGGCAAAATGCAGCGCTAGCCGGGCAAAACAGCGCGTTCGCGTCAATTCATAATGCAGGCCCGCTTCGTGCCAAATTTAATCCGGATTAGATCAACCCCACGCCTTCTCACTAGATAGACGCGAGAATAATCCATTAACCAATGAACGATTTAAACTGAGGTTTTAAATGACGGAAAGCCTGAAGAAATTGTTTGTTTCGATGAAGCTACCTGTTTCAATCAGCGCATTCATTACACAACGAGATAGCAGGTCAAACCAACTGTCGCCGCGACGGGTTTGAACCTGAAAACCCGTCGCCAGCCTCCAACCCCCCCCCTTTCACCCCACCCGCTCCAACACAGTCCACACCGGCCGAGGCCCATCCGCCTTACCGCTAATCGGCGGCTTCGGCAGCTTTGCCTCGCCCGCTTCGATCCGGAACTGATGATCGAGCGAATACCACGGGCCTTCAACATCGGCGTCGGGCGCCGCTTCGTTCTCGTGCAGCACATAATTGCCGATCAGCGCCTTCGTCACGCCGAACTGCACGTCGGTCTCGAGATTCGGATCGTCGCTCGAATACACCTGCGAGAACTGCGTCTTGAAGCCCGGCTTGTAGATCATGAAATGGATATGCGCCGGCCGCATGTTGTGGCGTCCCTGAGCGCGCAGCAATTCACCGACCGGACCCGACAACGGAATCGGATAACCGGCGGGTTTGATGCTGCGAAAAGAGATATGACCATCGGCGTCGGTCGTGAATTTGCCGCGAAAATTCATCTCGGCCTGGTCCGGGTCCTGGTTCTCGTAAAAGCCTTCCGCCGACGTGTGCCAGACATCGACTTCCGCGCCGGCGACCGGTTGACCCGCTGTATCGCGCACCCACGCATTCACGAAAATCGGCACGCCTGGCGATTCGGAGCGCACGATCGACCCGCCATTGGGTGTCGCCGGTGAATCCATCCGCCAGAACGGTCCCATCAGATTCGCGGTCGTTTCGGTCTGGCCGCCGTCGCCGTTGTTCAATAAACAAACCAGCGACGACAGACCGACCGAACCGCTCGCGAGCACCACTTCGTTATGCGATGCATTCGACAACTGGCCCAGCTTCGCGATGTACGCGCACACCTGGTGAAACTCGGCTTCGGTCAATTTCGCGTCGCGCGCGAAATCGTGAAGATGCCGCACCGCCGCGGACATGATCTCGCGGAATCGCGGACTGGGTGCCCGTTCGATTTCCGCCAGTACCGCGCGCGTAACGTCCTGCTGACTACCGATGATCATATGTGTGCCCCCTATCGATGATGCGCGGCGCCGTGCCCGCCATTTCCAAGCGGGCGAGCGATCGAACTGTATCCGGCGCCGCGGTCCGGTTTGCATCGAATAGTGCTTGCCAGCAGCCAGGGTCGTCCAATACCGATTTCCGTCAAGCCAATACCGGATAGGTATCGCTCGAACCGGTCACCATGACGGTGAGCCACAGTTGCGATATTGCATACCGCAACGAGTCGCGCGCCCTCAAAGCCGATGCCACCCGTCGGCCGCTGCGCTATACTCCCCGCCATGAACACGAAACCGGCCCTGCTGAACACCCATCGTTGGTGGCGCGCCTAACCCAGGCGGCCCGTTTCTCCACGCATTTTCAACAAACGTGATGCCGCCAGTCAGGGCGGCATTTTTGTTTTTGCGCTCGCGGCTGGTGGTGTCGAACCTGCGGAACCTCGAACCATGACGCTCGCGAATCGACCTACCATCCTCACCGGCGACCGGACCACCGGCCCGCTTCATCTCGGCCACTACATCGGCTCGTTGCGTACCCGCGTGCAAATGCAGCACGACGCCACGCAGTTTCTGCTGCTCGCCGATACCCAGGCGCTGACCGACAACGTCGGCCGCCACCAGAAAGTCACCGAAAACGTGCTGGAAGTCGCGCTCGACTACCTCGCGGTCGGCATCGACCCGCAACTGACGACGATCCTGATCCAGTCGCAGGTGCCGGAACTGGCCGAGCTGTCGCAATACCTGCTGAACCTCGTGACCGTCGCGCGTCTCGAACGCAATCCGACCATCAAGGAAGAGATCCGCCTGCGCGGTTTCGAGCGCGACATCCCCGCCGGCTTTCTGACCTATCCGGTCAGCCAGGCGGCCGACATCACCGCGTTCAAGGCCACTCACGTGCCGGTCGGCGACGACCAGTTGCCGATGATCGAGCAAACCAACGAACTGGTGCGCAAGTTCAACAACACGGTCGAGCGCGAAGTGCTGGTCGAATGCGAAGCGGTGCTGTCGTCGGTTACGCGGCTGCCCGGCATCGACGGCAAGGCGAAGATGAGCAAGTCGCTCGGCAACGCGATCACGCTCGGCGCAACGCCCGACGAGATCACCCGCGCGGTCAACAACATGTACACCGATCCGCAGCATCTGCGCGTCAGCGATCCGGGCCGGGTCGAGGGTAATTTGGTGTTCGCGTTTCTCGATGCGTTCGAACCGGACGTCGCGAAGGTCGACGAACTGAAAGCCCACTATCGGCGCGGCGGGCTCGGCGACAGCGTCGTCAAACGCGTGCTGAACGAGCGGCTGCAAACGCTGATCGAACCGATCCGCGCGCGCCGAAGCGAGTACGAGGCGGACCGCGCTGAAGTGCTGGCAATCCTGAAGCGCGGCACCGAGCATGCGCGCGAGGTGGCGGCCGCCACGTTGTCCGGCGTGAAGGGCGCGCTGGGTCTGAGTTACTTCGCGGAGTAACGACGAAAGGGAGCACGAACGTGCGCACGGCCAGGCGCCGCGCGCACGTCACCCCATTACGACGCCGACAGCTTCACCGAGACACCGGTAGCCGAATAAACCGGCGTCGCCTTGAAGCCATCGACAACCACCGTCGAGAACTTCGCCGCCCCCGCCGCGCCGTCGATCAGATCGACGACGTCGCCGGCCTTCGGCGCATAGCCGTTGACGAACTTCACGTGCAGCGTGCCGCCGACCACGGTGAACTGGCCGCCGACGCGCAGACGTCCGCCGCCATTGCCGTCGATGTCGAGTTCGAGCGTGGTGTCGGCGAGTTCGGTGTACTTACCGTTGATCGTCACCGGCGCGGCCGCCGCGATCCTGACGCCGCCGCCAGCGCCGACATACACGTCGCCGCCGCCGAACGCCGCGCTCGAACCGGCCGCGAGCACGCCGCCGCTCACCTGGGTGCCGCCGCTGTAGCTGTTGTTGCCCGCCAGCGTCAGCGTGCCGCTGCCCTGCAACGTGAGCTTGCCGGTGCCGGCGATGTCGTTGCGCCACGTATCGGCCGCATTGAGCCCGCCGCGCGACGCATCCATCGACACGGTCACGCCGCCGTTGAAGGCGCCGTAACCGTCCGCGGCGGCGAACATGTTCAGGCGCCCCCAGCCTTCCGCATCGTCCATCACCGGATAGCCGGACACCATTTCAGTAGTCTTCAGCACGACCCGGCGCTGGTCCGCGCTCAGATACGGGAAGCGGGTTTGCAGCAGGATCTCGGCGCCCTTCGGCACGACCGGCGGCGCGTCGGTCGATTCGATCTGGCTGAAGCCGAACGTCATGCGGCGCGTGAACTCGGCCTTGTTGGCCGCATGGTCCGCGAAGCGATCGGTGCTCGCGCTGCCCGAATGGGCGAGCGCGGCGAAGTTCGCGTCGGTGGTGCCGGTCAGCTGTTGCAGCGTCTGATGCGCCTGCGTGTAGGCGGTTTGCGCATCGGCGCTGTAGGCGGTGAGATTGGCCGCGCTGACCGCCAGCGCGAACATGCGGCCGCCGATCACGTCGAGCGGCGCGTGCATGCCGGCCAGAATCCGGTTCTCGCCGAGTTCGAGACCCCGGCTCAGCATCTCCTGATAGCGCTCCGGCACGAGCCACGCCATCGTCATCGCGTCGCGCACCGCTTCGGCCGTGTGGCCGCTGATGAAGCCGCCGTCGGTTGCCGGCGTCGCGCTTTCCGCCGGCACCAGCGTCGGGTCGACGACCACGCTCGAGCTCCAGCGATACGGACGCGCGTACTTGTAGAAGCGCTTGGCCGGCTCGGTCGACGCGTTATTGCCCATCTCCGTCAGCAGATCGACGACCGCGCCGAAACCCGAGTTGCCGGCGGCGCTGCCGACCCCGACGTTGTTGCCGCCGTCGTTATAGACGACCGTCGTCGCGTCGGCCGGGATGCTCGTGATCGTGGTGGTCTGCTGGGCCGCGCTGCGCCATGCGTCGGTGAGCGGGCCCATGCCGTCGGTCACGCTGTAGCCCTTGTTGCGGCGGTCGTCGTAGTAAGCGGCGTCGGCTTGCGCCTGGGTGCGGCTGGTGGTGGCGTTGACCACGTACTGAACGTTGGCCGACAGCACGGTGCTGTTCAGAGTCGCGCCGCAGGCCACGCCGCTCGCCGGCAAGCCCGAGCAGGTCGACGCGGTGACCGCCGGGAACGAGCCGTTCGCGGTCGCGCTGACGCCCGCGTCGACCAGCAGCGTGGCCGGCTGCCACAGGTCGAGAAAGCGCTCGACCACGCGGACCCCCGCGTTGGTATCGAGCGTCGCGTAGCGGGCGTCGCCGCGCTGGTTGGTCGCGATCGTATCGACGAAGGCCGGCACAGCCGGCACCGGTGCGCTGTCGACATAACCCGGGTCTGCCGGCGCGGCCGGGATCGCAATGTTGGCGGCACTGCTGGCGGTCGCGGCGGAATCATTCTTGTTGCCGCCCCCGCATGCGGTCAGAACGGCGATGCTCGACAGCAGCGCGATATGCAACGGCAAGCGGCAATGTGATGCGGACATCCGGAACTCCCCTCGTGTGGTTTTGTGGCCCCAGATTCTGCGTGACGAAGATGACCTTTCAATTGCAAGCGAGCAGTTAGCTGGTTCGCGGCATGCCGGTTGCGCTGCCGCCGGTCGGGCCGCGACGCGTCGGACGAACGTCGGGCGAAACGTGCGCCCAAAAAAAATGCCGCCCCTTGGAGAAAGGGCGGCGAAGTTCCCGAGAGTAATACCTGAACGACAACTGAGGAAATCGAACTCCTCAGAGATCGATATTAGCAGCGCACCACTGATATGGATTTAATCTAAATCAATTAAATGCGATTTAGCTCTTATTGAGACAAAAATAAAAATGACGCGCCATCTCGAATAGCGCGTCATGAGTCATGAATCCTGCTGACGAATAATTCAGCAATTACGCATCGATTCAGAAGCGGTGGCGCAACCCGATCGTCGCGGCCACCTGGTTTTGCGTCGACGATTCGCCTAGCAGACCGGCGATATTCGGCGCATTGCCCACCACGAACGACCCGTTGTTGTAGATGTCGCCCGACGCATGCTGGTAGGCGCCGGCGATGTACACGTCGGTGCGCTTGCTGAGTGAGTAGTCGACCGCCAGCGTGGCCGAGTGCCACTTCGGCGACGAACCGTCGGTGCCGCCGCCGTTGGTCTTGCCGTACGTGTACGTGTAGTTGCCGACCAGCGCGAGCGACGGCGTCAGGCTATAGGTGCCGTTGACTTCGATGTTGTCGAAGCGCGCATTCAGCCCTTCGAAACCGAACGCCGAACCCTGCACGCGGGTCCGCGTCCACAGCACGCCGGCGGTCGCCGGGCCGAACCCGTAGTTCGCGCCGACGCCGAACGTGCGCTTCAGGTCGCCGCCGAACGGCACCGTCGCCGCGGCGTTCGGGTTCGACGAACGGCTGTCGGTGTTGGTCTGGTCATAGGCGGCGGCAACCTTCAGCGGCCCGTTCGCATAGCCGGCGCCGACGCTCCACGCGCGGCCGTTCGCGAACTGGCCGGCCGCGTTGCTGAAGCCGTACAGGCCGCCGAAATGGAAGCCCCCGTAGTCCGCGCTCTCGTACTTGACCGCGTTGTTGATTGCGTACTGGGCGCCGATGTTGTCGTTGTTCAGCGGGTGCGCGGCGAGATTGACCGTGCCCGCCTGGCCTGCCAGCGACAGCGGCGACAGGTAGTCGACCACCGAGTCGAACTGCCGGCCGAGCGTCAACGTGCCGAAGTCGCGGCTCGCGATACCGACGTAGGCCTGACGGTTGAACATGCCGTTGTCGCTGAAGCCGCCGTTCGACAGATTGAAGCCCGACTCGATCTTGAAGATCGCCTTCAGGCCGCCGCCGAGGTCTTCCGCGCCGCGCAGGCCGAAGTAGCTGTAAGACAGCAGATTGTTCGACTGCAGCCACGCGCTGTCGCCGCCGACGTTGTTCACGTACGCGAGGCCCGCGTCGAGCGAACCGTACAGGGTCACGCTGCTCTGCGCGTGCGCGGCGACGCTGAATGCGCCGAGCGCGGCGAAGGCGATCAAAGTCTTGCTGATGCTTTTTCTTTTCACGATAACTCCTTTTCCGGGATACATATTCAATCGTTAAAACGAATGAATAAGGCACGGCTGCCTCTTTCCAGGACTGGAAATATAGCGCCGCTTCCGAGGATATACCGTTGCAAAGCCGCAACTCTTCCGATTTATCGTAAGCTGGATTGAGAAAGCGCAAATAATCCGCAATCTATTCGCTTATCTCATTATTAAAATTTACAAACCAGCGTTATATCAATAATGCGGAATCGACCTGAAACGATCGATTCCGCCACGCGTCAATGAGTGGCCTTACTGGCCGCGCGCTGCGGCACCACCTCGACCCACACGACGATAAACCCGAGCAGGATCAGCGACGCATACAGGCGGCTCAGTTCGAGGCCGCCGTCCGCGACCGGCTTGTCGAAAAAGTCGCCGAGCGTCGCGCCGAGCGGACGAGTCAGCACGAACGCGGCCCAGAACACCAGTGTGCGCGACACGCGCGGCCACAAATACAACCCGCCGACGACCGCCAGCCCGGCGCCGAACAGCATCGCGCCATCGCCGTAGCCGAGCCCGAGCCCGCCGCGGTCGGTGCCGGCGACCCAATCGCCCAACGCGGTGCCGAGCGTTTGCGAAAACAGCACGGTGATCCAGTAGAACCATTCGGCGCGCGCGGTCGTGATGCTCTGCACCGACACCGTGCCCTCGCTCCGGTACCAGAGCAGCAGACTGAGCAGCGGCAGCGTGAAGATGATCGCGACGCCGCCGGGATAACCGACGCCGAGCGAGCGATCGAAGAAGTCCGCGAGCGTCGTGCCGAGCGTCGTCGTCGCGACGATCGTGGCCCAGAACAGCGCCGGCTGAAAGCGCCGCGCGTTGATCTGTCCGGCGACGAGCGCAATGAAGAACACCGCGAAAATCGCCGAGCCGATCAGATAGCCGAGCTTCAACGACATCGTGACCCAGTCGCCGCCGGTTTCGCCGAGCGTGGTCGCGACGATCTTGACGATCCAGAAACCCAGCGTGACCTGCGGAACCTTGCTGGCCGAATGTTTGAGAGTCCTACCTATGCTGCCGTCCATGTTTTTCCCTTGTCGAATGCGAGCGGAGTCAGGGCGACAGGATCGGGGATCGGGCATTAAGAGGCCCTTAAGCGTTCACTGGAGATTTGCTGTGCGTCCTTCGCAACGATGCGAGGCCGCACTGCGCGAGGTGCCGGGCGCGACTCTTGCGCTTCGCTTCAGCGCGGCGGATTCAAACTAGCTGCCCGGTGCCCGGCGATCCGCGCCGCCCGCAACGCGCAAACCGTTAGGAGTCGCCATGAGCAATGACATCGCGAAGCTGTTCAGACAGCTGACTTCGGGTGTGTACGTGATCGGCGTCGCGGACGGCGAGCGCCGCAATGCGTTCACCGCCAGCTCGGTGATGCAGGTGTCGTTTGCGCCGTTGCTGGTCGCGCTCACGATCGGTCCCGATCACGAGTCATACGAACTGCTGCGGCGCGGCGCGGTGTTCGGGATCAGCGTATTGCGCGCGGACCAGCAGCCGCTTGCCGCGCATTTCGGCACACAGTCGGGGCGCACCGTCGACAAGCTCGCGTCGGTCCGCTGGCGCGCGGGCATCACCGGCGCGCCGCTGTTGCTCGATGCGCTCGCGCATTTCGACTGCCGCGTGCTCCATGAAGTCGCGGCGGGCGATCACAGGTTGATGATTGGTCGGGTTGTCGATGGCGCGCTGCTCGCCGCCGATGGGCCGCCGCTGATCTATGCGCAGACCGGCAATCTCGACAACAGTGCGGCGCTCTTCCCCGATTCGTTTGATTGAACGCGCGGAAAAATTTCCAGGTCAGAGTTGCCGCTAGCTGGGAACGACACCCGTTGGAGTGCGTAGAAATGCCCCGATTCACACGCGTTTACAGCGAGCTGACGATTGGGCACGGCAATTGCGTTGACTAAGGTATCCGATCGACCTCACGGAGGCTCATCATGGAAACGCATAATCCCGTCATCGCAATGCAGCCGTTGTCTCAACGCCAACGGTCTTTATCAGCAACACGCGTGATCGCTGCAAGCGAGCGCGCCACTCGCGTCGATCAGCCACAGCGGTTCTGAACCGCACTCGCGCACTGAGTTCTCGCGCATGCCACGCGACACGACCATGATCCGACGCGCACTCTTCAGACGAAAAAATTTCTCTTTCGTCGCATGGGTGGCCATCGGCACCGGCTCGGTGTTTCTCGCAGTGTCGCTGCCCTTGCCGGCGCTCGGCGCTTTTGCGGTCGGCGCATGCTGCGCGTATGCGGGACGCTACGCGCGACGGCGCGATGTGCAGCCGCCGCTGGTCGGACATGATCCGCAGGTAGCGGCAGCGGCCGACGCGACTAATCAGGAACAGTCGTCGGTTGATGCGGCAGCGCCGGATACTGCGGCCACCACCCCGGCTCCGGCTGAAACTCCGCAGCAGCCAGCAAATACCGAGCAAACGAAGAACGGGACGCCGATGCGCTGATCGGCGCCACGCGCGCGGATTGAGCCGGGCATTGGCCGCCGGCACACCATCAGCAGGATTCCGAATCAACAGCTACGGCTACGCGAAGCCAGGCGTCTAACCCGGCCGAATCTCACCCCATCGTCAACACCGCCGCGCCCGTCAACTTGCCGCTTCGCAAATCGTCGAGCGCGCGATTCGCGTCGCTTAATGCGTAGCTTGTCGTCTCGATCGACAACCGCGTCGCGTCCGCGATCTTCATAAACGTAACGCCATCGTCGCGCGTCAGATTCGCGACCGACACCACCCGCCGTTCGCCCCACAAAAATGCGTACGGGAACGCCGGAATATCGCTCATATGAATCCCGCCGCAGACGACCACCCCACCCTTCGCGACCGCCCGCAACGCCTGCGGCACCAACGCGCCGACCGGCGCGAACAGCAGCGCCGCGTCGAGTTCGACGGGCGGCGCCTCGTCGCTGCCGCCGGCCCACGCCGCGCCCAGCCGCAGCGCGAGCTGCTGCGCGGCGTGATCGCCGGGGCGCGTGAACGCATAGACCTCGCGCTGCTGATGACGCGCGACCTGCGCGACGATATGCGCGGCCGCGCCGAAACCGTAGATGCCGAGCCGTCGCGCATCGCCCGCCATGCCGAGCGTGCGATAGCCGATCAGCCCCGCGCACAGCAGCGGCGCGGCCTCGATATCGGTGTAGTGAAACGGCAGGTGGAAACAGTAGCGGCTGTCGGCGACGGTACGCTCCGCATAACCGCCGTCGATCGTGTAACCGGTAAAGCCCGCGTCGTCGCAGAGGTTTTCGCGCGCGGACCGGCAGTAGCGGCACTGCCCGCAAGTGCGCCCGAGCCACGGCACGCCGACCCGTTCGCCGGGTGCGAAGCCCGTTACGCCCGCGCCGAGTTCGGCCACCACGCCGACGATCTCATGCCCCGGAATCACCGGCCGTTTCGGCTCCGTCAACTCGCGATCGACCAGATGAAGATCGGTGCGGCACACACCGCACGCGTGAACGTCGAGCAGAATCTGCCCGGGACCGGGCTGCGGGTCGGGCAGATCGCGCTCGTGCAGCGTCGCGGAAGTGCCGTCGAATAGCATCGCTCGCATCGCGTTCCTCCTTGCGGTGCTTGGGCGGCTACCGTGCGTCGCGACGACGGCCGCGGCGGCCGCTTTTTTGAGATAGAGCGACATCCGGCCACACCCCCAGCCGCATGCCGGCTCCTACACTGATCTTATGCCGGCCGCGACAAGCGCGCGCCGCGCCGGCCCCCTCACCACACCAGCTTTCCTCACGCCCCGGAGACACATCATGCGCCTCACCGTTCATCTCGACACGTTCAACCGTGTCAATCCGATGGCTTTCGCCATCCTCTGGCTCGACAAAGACACGCTGCGCTGGTCGCGCGAAGGCCATTTCGGGCTCGATCTACCCAGTTGGGGCGCGTTGTATCAGGACGGCGCGAATGTGCTCGTATGCGGCGCCACTGGCGGAGCGCCGGTGTGCGTACTGGAAGGATTCGATCTGAACAATCCGGGCGGACCGTTCGAAGGCGAGACCGGCTGCGTGCACTGGTGCGCGGAGCGAGGCCGCGAACTGCTGAGCGGCCACTGGCGCGTGCAATGCGTGGACACCGAAACAACCAGGCCCGAACACGCGGTGTTCGCTGTCGGCGCCCACGCGTAACGCGTTCCGTGATCGCACGACTACATCGCGATCACCTTGCCAGGATTCAGAATATTGCGCGGATCGAGCGCCAGCTTGATCGCCTTCATCGCCGCGAGCTCGGCCGGCGAGCGCGACAGCCCGAGCACCTTCAACTTCTCCTCGCCGATCCCATGTTCGGCCGACACCGACCCGCCCAGCTCGCCGGTCACGTCATAAACAACCTGCTTGACCGCGTCGATCGCGTCGTCGCTCCAGCCGGGTTCCTGCACCACCACGTGCAGATTGCCGTCGCCGAGATGGCCGTACACGAGGATGGTCGCGTGCGGCCAGCGCTCGCGCAGCCGTTCGTCGCAACGCCGCGCGGCCTCGCCCGCCTGCGCGACCGAGAAGCTGATGTCGAACGACACGCGCCCTGGAATCAGGCGCGGATACTCGGCCGGCGCATCGCGAATCGCCCAGAACGCGGCGGCGTCCGCTTCCGACTGCGCGAGTGCCGCATCGGCGATCACACCGTCATCGAGCATGTCGGCGAGAAAATCCTCGAACGCCGCCGACTGCCGTTCCGGGTCCGCGCCGCAAGTTTCCAGTAGTACGTAGTAAGCGTGCTCGCTGCCGAGCGGCACGCGCAACTCGGGCAGCCGCTCGCGGATGAAGTCGCAATAGCTCGGCCACATCACCTCGAACGCGGACACGCCGGCCGGCAGTTGCGCCTGCGCGCGGCCGAGCAGCGCGGTGACCGCGTCGTAGTTCGGCATCGCGCACCATGCGGTCGACACCGCCGTCGGCTTCGCGCGCAAACGCAGCACCGCGCTGGTGATGACCGCCAACGTGCCTTCGCTGCCCGCCAGCAGATTGCGCAGATCGTAGCCGGTGTTGTTCTTGATCATCTTGCGCCGCCCGCCGATCACGCTGCCGTCCGCGAGCACCGCTTCGACGTCGAGCAACTGGTCGCGCATCATCCCGTAGCGGATCACGCGATTGCCGCCCGCATTGGTCGCGATATTGCCGCCGATCGTGCAGCTGCCGCGCGCGCCGAGATCGAGCGCGAACATGAAACCGGCGCGCTCGGCCGCTTCCTGCACGACCTGCAACGGCGTGCCGGCGAGCACGGTCAGCGTCGCGCTGACCGGGTCGATCTCGAGCACGCCGTTCATCCGCTCGACGCTCAGCGCAACCTCGCCGCCGAGCACACATGCGCCGCCCGCGTGGCCGGTCATGCCGCCCTGCGTGACGACCGGCTGGCTGTGCCGATGGCAAATCCGCAGCGCGGTCGCGACTTCTTCGGTCGTGCGCGGGCGGATCAATGCAAGCGGCGTGGTGCTCGGCGTACCGCTCCAGTCCGCGAACTGCCGGCCGTCGAATTCGGCCGGCAGGCTCACGACGTCGGCGCCGAGCGTCGCGCGCAATTCGGCGAGCGCGTCGTTGCTGTCGTTAGCCGGGGTCTTTGGGTCCTGCATCGGATGTCTCCTGTTCGTCACGCGAGCAGCGCCTCATCGTCGGTGTGCGGCGCTTCAGTCCTTGTGTGTGTGAGCGGTGACGCGTCGCGAACACAGCGCAGATAGCCGGGATCGAGCCCCGCGATATCGGGGCAACCCAACAGGCCCAGCGTTCGATCGATCTCCGTCTGCAAAATTTCGATTGCGCGTTCGGCGCCGGGTTGGCCGCCCGCGCTGAGACCGTACGTGGTCGCGCGGCCGAGCAGCACCGCGTCCGCGCCCAGCGCGATCGCCTTGAGAATTTCCGAGCCGCGCCGGAAACCGCCGTCGAGCATCACGCTGAGTTTGCCGCCGACCTGCTCGACGACCTCGGGCAATACGTCCATCGGCGACACCGCGCTGTCGAGCTGGCGGCCGCCGTGATTCGACAGCACGATCCCATCCACACCGGCCTGCACCGCCCGCAACGCATCCGGCGCGCCGAGCACGCCTTTGACGATCAGCCGATGCGGCCACAGATCGCGCAGCCAGCGGATATCGTCCCACGACAGCGACGGGTCCAGCTGCTGACCGAGCGTGATCGTCGCGCCCTTCACGCTGTCCTGCCCCGGCGGCAACAGATCACCGAGATTCGCGAAGCGCGGCATCCCGTGCGGCCATAGCACGTTGGCGGCCCAGCGCGGATGGCGCAGCACGTCGAACTTGTTGCGCCAGTCGAGCTTGAGCGGCGCGATGTAATTGCGCAGGTCCCATTCGCGTTTGCCGAATACCGCGCTGTCGGTCGTCACGACCAGCGCCTCGATGCCGGCGGCTTGCGCGCGCCGCGCGAGCTTCGCGAGAAATTCGCGCGTACGGTACATATAAACCTGCATCCACACGCGTCCGCCCGCGCGCCGCACGACCTCTTCGAGCGCGACGGTCGACACGTTGCTCAACACGAACGGAATCCCGGCCGCCGCCGCCGCGCTCGCGAGCTTGACGTCGCCCTCGCGAAACATCAAACCGCTATAACCGGTCGGCCCGATCATGAACGGCGATGCGCTGCGCGTGCCGAACAGCGTCACGCTCTGATTGCGTTTCTCGACGTTCACCAGCGTGCGCGGCAGAAACGCGATTTCGCCGAACACGTCGCGATTGCGGCGCAGCGTTGCCTCGTCCTCGGCGCCGCCCTCCACATACTCGAAACAGAAATTCGGCAAGCGCCGGCGCGCCATCGCGCGCAGATCGTCGATGCTGTGCGCCCGCTTCACATCGCGGCCCGAATAAAGGCGGCGTTCCAATTCGATCCTCCTGTGTGCAAAGTCTTTTATGCGGTGCCATTTGGTCTTGCAAATAGCAGTGACTCAGGTCACCACGCCGACCTGCCACGGCACGAATTCGCTCTGCCCGTAGCCGTGCAATTCGCTTTTCGTGCGGACTCCGGACGCGCAGTCGAGCATCATCCGGAAGATCGCTTCGCCGAGTTCGTCGATGCTCGCGCTGCCGTCTATCACGCCGCCGCAATTGAGGTCGATGTCGTCTTCCTGGCGTTCCCACAGTGCGCTATTGGTCGCGAGCTTCAGCGACGGCGACGGCGCGCAACCATACGCCGAGCCGCGCCCGGTCGTGAAACAGATCAGGTTCGCGCCCGCCGCGACCTGGCCCGTCGCCGACACCGGGTCGTAGCCCGGCGAATCCATGAACACGAAGCCCTTCGCGGCGATCGGCTGCGCGTATTCGTAGACGTCGACCAGATTCGTCGTGCCGCCCTTCGCGACCGCGCCGAGCGATTTTTCGAGGATTGTGGTCAGCCCGCCCGCCTTGTTGCCGGCCGACGGATTGTTGTCCATCGCGCCGCCGTTGCGCGCGCAGTAGTCCTGCCACCATGCGATCCGCGCGAGCAACTTCGCGCCGACTTCGGGGCTGACCGCGCGGCGCGTCAGCAGATGTTCGGCGCCGTAAATCTCCGGTGTCTCCGACAGGATCGCGGTGCCGCCATGCCGTACCAATCGGTCGACCGCCGCGCCGAGCGCCGGATTCGCGGAGATGCCGGAATAACCGTCCGAGCCGCCGCACTGCAAGCCGACGCACAGATGCGCGGCCGGCACCGGCACGCGCTCCACGCGATTCGCGTCGGCGAGCATCTCGCGCACCATCGCGATCCCGCGTTCGATCGTCTTGCGGGTGCCGCCGCTGTCCTGGATCGTGAAGCTGCGCAGCTTCAGATCGCTATTGGAAAGTCCACCGGCTTCGAGCACGCCGTCGATCTGATTGGTCTCGCAGCCGAGCCCGACGAATAGCACCGACGCGAAGTTCGGATGCACCGCGTAGCCGGCGAGCGTGCGGCGCAGAATGCCGATCCCCTCGCCCTGCATGTCGATCCCGCAGCCGAGACCATGCGTGAGTGCGATCACGCCGTCGACATTCGGATAGTCGGCGAGCGCTTCCGGACGCACATCGGGCCGGAAGTAATCGGCGATCGCGCGCGCGACCGTCGCCGAGCAGTTCACACTGGTCAGGATCCCGATGTAATTGCGCGTCGCGATGCGCCCATCGGCGCGGCGAATCCCCATGAACTGCGCGGGTTCGTCCACATAGGCGGTCGGCTGCGCATCGATGCCGAAGCGATGCTCGCGCTCGAACTCGGACATCCCGAGGTTGTGTACATGCACGTGCTGGCCGCGCGCAATCGCTTCACGCGCGACGCCGATGATCTGGTTGTAGCGCTTGACCGGCTCGCCCTTCGCGATAGCGCGCGTGGCGATCTTGTGGCCGGGCGGAATCAGCCCGGTCACCACCAACTGTTCCGCGTCGATGCGGGTGCCGGGCAATAGCTGACGGGTGGAGATGATGACGTCGTCGGCCGGATGCAGGCGGATGATCGCGGACGCGACGCTGGCTTGAGTCGACATGAAAAGCCTCGAAAGCGAAATGAGTCGGATACGTAATGAGCCGATACGTGAAAGCGCAACGCGTCAGACCGTCGAGCCCGCGCCTTCCGGTTCGGCGCGGTTGGCCGGCTCGATCGACAGCGGCTCGATGCGGCCCACGATCACAAGATAGCTGAACGCACCGAGAAAACAAAAACCGCCCGCGACGACCAGCGGAATCGTGAACGAGCCCTTGGTCATCGCGACCATCACGCCGGTGAAAGTCGTAATCACGATCCCCGCCAGGTTCGACGCGAAGTTCTGGATCCCGCCGATCGATGCGACATGGCGCGGCGTCGGCGCGACATCGCACGGCAGCGACCAGATGCTCGCGGCGGCGAACGCGAGGCTGCCGTACGCGATGCCGAAGAACGCGAGCATCAGATAGGTGTTCTCGGTAAATGCCGACAGCGTGATCACCGACGACAACAGCATCCCGCCGACCATGCAGGTCTTGCGCGCCGCGGTCAGACTCCAGCCGCGTCGGAACAGCGTGTCGGACACATAGCCGCCGAGCCAGCCGCCGGGAATTGCGATCAGCGCCGGAATCATCCCGAGCGTGCCGAGCGATTTCAGCGAAAAGCCGCGCGTCTGCACGAGGTAGCTCGGAAACCACGTGATAAAGAAATAGATCACGAAGTTCAGGCAGAAGAAGCCGAGCATCATCCCCCACAGCGTGCGGTGACGAAACAGCGAAGCCCACGTGACCTGTTCCTGATCGACACCGGCGGACGGCGCCGGTGTCGCGTCCTGCGCGTCGCCGAGCACGTCGTGTGTAGGATTCCGATAGATCACGAACCAGCCGACGATCCACACCGCGCCGAGCGCGCCGGTCAGAATGAAGGCCGCTTTCCAGCCGAGCGTACCGATGATCAGCGCGACGACCGGGATCGACAGCGCGGAGCCGACTCGCGAGCCGCTATCGAAGATGCTGGTCGCAATCGCGCGCTCGCGCGGCTGGAACCACTGGCTGACGAGCTTGGTGCACGACGGATACGCGCCCGCCTCGCCGACGCCGAGCAGCAGCCGGCAGCCGAACATCCCGGCGACGCTGCTGGTCACCGCGGTGGCCGCCGTGAATACCGACCACCAGCCGACCGCGAGCGGCAACGCGATGCGCGCGCCGACCCGATCGACGAACCAGCCGAACGGCATCTGCATCAACGCATAAGTCCAGAAAAAGCCGCTCAGGATAAAGCCCATCTCGGCGGGGCCGATGCCGAGCGCCTTTTCGATCTGAGGCGCGGCGACCGCGAGGTTCGCACGGTCGATGTAGTTCACCGCGATGGCCAGAAAGCACAGAAAAATCACGACCCAACGCATTTTTTTCATGAAACTGTCTCCTCCTGGCTCTGGGCCGGGTTAGGGTTTTCAGGTGTGTGGGAGTGCGAAGCGGTGCGGCGTCAACGGCTTGCGGGCGACGCCCCCAACGCCGCGCGCAGTCGCGGCTGTTCGACTTGCACGCCAAGCTCGCGCGCGAGTTCGATCACCGGTCCGAAGCGGCGCTGTTTCTTCTGTTCGTGATTACGCGCGATGTCGGCGAGACGGTGGTCGAGGAACGGGTTTTCGAAGCGCTCGCGCACTTCGTCGAGATACGCGCGCGCGTTGCTGCCTTGGCCGAGCGCGTCGAATACCGGCAGTACTTCGTCGTGCCACAGCGATTCGAGATCGGCTCGCAACGCCGGATCGCGCATCGCGTGCAGCGTGTTTTCGTGTGGATCGCGCGCGTCGGTCTGCCAGCGCTCGGCGAGCCACGTGTGGCCAAGATTGAGTAATAGCAGCTTCAGGCGTTCGTAGTGCGGCAGGTCGTCGGTGACGACGATCGCCTCGTGTTCGCACGGCAGCACCATGCCGGCGCGTCGCTCGATCGCCCACAGCGCGTACGGTTCGGCCACCGCGCCGACCGGCAGGATCGGTTCGGAGACGATCCGGTCGACCAGCGAGTTCACCCACACGCAACCGTGCTCGATATAGCGGACCAATTCAGGCTTGGCGCCCCACGCGCGTGCGAGGTCCGCGACGAGGCCGCGCAACGTATCGCCGTTATGTGACACCAGTTCGCAAGGCAGCAGCGTCAGCGGCGCGGCGCCCGCGTTGAAGCGCGCGTGCAGCAGCACCACCAGCTTCGCGACGAAACCGCGTGGCACGCTCGACTCGTTGCGCAGCAGGTCGGCGGTGTCTTCGGCAAAACCTTCGTAGCCGCGATCGCCGGTGTTCGAGATCACCACACGTGCATCGTTTGCGAAGCGTTCGACGACCGTCGGCCAGTCCGTGTTCGCGTTCAACGCTTCATTGATCGCGTGGCAACGGGTCGTCGTATCGATCACCGCGCCGTGGCGCACGCCACGAATCCGCACGTCGTATTCGCGCCGCGCGCGCAATGCGTCGATCCGCGCGAGGCTGTCGGGATTCGCGGTGGTCTGCACGACCGTGACGTGACCCAGGGCACGGCCCGCATCGAGCGCTTCCGACACGAACAGATCCGCGTGCGCCTGCAAAAAACGGCTCGTGCCGAATTGAAGGATCGGATTACTCATCGTTTTCGGCCCTGGGCTCAGCACGCGACCAGCGCCTTGATCACGCCGGCCTCCGGTTTCAGCAGGCGCGGGAATTCGTCCGGCAGAGCGGCGAGTTCGACTACATGCGTATTGAGTGCAGCGGTCGGAATCTGCTTCGCGCGCATCGCGGCGAGCACCGTTTCGAAGTCGGCGACGGTCGCATTGCGGCTTGCGAGCAGCGTCGTCTCGCGCTTGTGAAACTCGGGGTCGGCAAACGAAATCCGCTCGCTGACGATCGATACCAGCACATACTTGCCGCCGTGCGCGACGAACTGCAGCCCGCGCTCCATCGCCTTGATGTTGCCGGTCGCGTCGAACACCACGTCGAAGAATTCGTTGTCGGTCAGCTCGGCGAGCGCGGCGGCATCGGTCGCGGCCTCGCTGGTGTCGAGCTGCACGGTGTGAGCCGCGCCCAACGCGTCCGCGCACACCGCCAGCCGGTCCGCGCGGCCGTCGAGCACGCTGACCTCGGCGCCGCGCAGCTTCGCGAAGATCGTCACCGCCATCCCGATCGGTCCGGCGCCGACCACCAGTACGCGCTGCCCGGCCTGCACGTCCGCGCGCGCGACCGCATGTGCGCCGATCGCGAGGAATTCGAGCATCGCGGCTTCGTCGAGCGTGACGCCGTCGGCTTTGAACACGAAGGCCTGCGGCACCGCGAGATATTCGGTCATACCGCCGTCGGCATGCACGCCGAGCACGCGGATGTTCACGCAGCAGTTGCCCTTGCCCGCGCGGCACGCAACACAGCGCCCGCACGACAGATACGGCATCACGTACACCTGATCGCCTCGCGCGACGCGCGCGCCGGCCGGCGCCGCTTCGACGATGCCGGCCAGTTCGTGACCCATCACGCGCGGATACGACAGATACGGCTGCTTGCCGGTAAAGATATGAAAGTCGGTCCCACAGATGCCGACCCGGCGGATCCGGATCAGTACGTCGTCGGGGCCGGCGTGCGGGACCGGTTGTTCGGTCAGCGCAAGCTGGCCGGGCTGTTCGCAAATGACTGTCTTCATCGGAATGATCGTATTGGCCTTACCAATTTGCAAAAATAACGGCGCATGCGATACTGGTCAAGCCAATTTATCCGAACCCGGGGGAAACCCCGAGACGCGCGTGCGGCGCCGGTTTGCGCGGCGGGCGCTTCGATCTACAATCGCCGCTCGCCTTCGGGCTCGTCTGATTGGGCCGTCCGACCGGCCTGTTGAATTGGCCCGCTGAATGGGCTTGCTGAAGCCCTCGCGCCAGGAAACATCTCGTGACCGCCAAACCTGCCGACACTCGCCGTCTCTATCTCCAGATCGCCGACAAACTGCGCGAGCTGATCGCGCAGCCGGAGTTCGCGCCGCACGGCCGCCTGCCGCCCGAGCGCGCGCTGGCGGAAACGCTCGGCGTGTCGCGGCCGTCGGTGCGCGAAGCGCTGGTCGCGCTCGAACTGGAAGGGCTGGTCGAAATCCGCATGGGCTCCGGCGTCTATCTGTGCGCGACGCCGCCCGCGCAAAACGGCGCGACCGCACCGGCCGAACTCGGCGACAGCCTGCTCGACATCATGGGCGCGCGCTGCGTGATCGAAGGCGCGATCGTTGCGAACGTCGCGCCGCTGTGCAAACCGAAGGACCTGAAGGCGTTGCGCGCGATCTTTCAGGAGATGGAGCGCGAAGTGGCGGCCGGCAGAATTCCGGTCGCGGCCGACCGCGCGTTCCATCTCGCGATCGCACAGATGTCCGGCAACGAAGTGCTGGTGAGAACCGTGAGTTCGTTGTTCGATGCGCGCCATAGCCCGCTGTCGGAAAAGCTGCGCGGCCACTTCGAGAACGAAACGACGTGGGGCGCGGTGCCCGACGAGCATCGCGTGATTCTGGAAGCACTCGAAGCGCACGATCCGATTCAGGCGCAGGCAGCGATGCTGCGCCATCTGAAGCTGTCGCTGGAACGGGTGATTACTGGTGGGCAGCGGACTGCTTAGAGATTCGTAGCAAGCGGTATCTCCATTCGCATACCTTGCGGTTCGCCGTCGCTGCGTGAAAGCAGCAGCGGCAATACGGCTTTTTGCTTTTCTCCTTTTCTCCGTATCGCAGCTTTATTCGTCAAATATATTCAAAAAACTGGCATCTCAATTGCCTCAAAAACCATTTGAATGCGAGTATATTTTGATTTCGGACTCTTCCGATTGACGTATTCTCATGCCTTATATATCAAGGATTACTTTTCCAGATAATTTTCCGCGATGACAGGTATGAATGGGTTTTCTCAACGCCATGCGCGACTCCGCAAACAGCCGCCCCGCTCTCCCGCCGGCACCTTAAAGAAATCACGAACTACAAGAGCGCCGGCAAATTTCATTCAATATTCATAACGGGACACCATCACCGTGAGTCTCCTGCTCCTGCCTGGTCAGGCGCCCTTCGTGGCCGCACTCGGGCTGATGATCATGATCGGTATCGTCGAGGTTGTCGCATTGCTGTTCGGACTGAGCATTACCGAACATGCGGGCAATCTTCTCGTCAGCCATTTCGGCATCGACCATGCCGAAGTCAACGCCGATCTCAATGTCGTCGGCCAGTTTCTTAGCTGGCTGCATCTCGGCCGGGTGCCGTTACTAATTCTCCTGATTCTTTTTCTGCTCGGATTTTCCGTCGTTGGACTGCTGCTGCAATCGCTGCTGTATCTGCTCGCAGGTATCCAGTTGCCGGCAGCGCTCGCCATCATCGCGGCTACCTTCGGGTCGCTGCCGTTCATCCGCTTCAGCGGCGGCGTTATCGCGCGTTATCTACCGCCGATCGAATCATTCGCCGTGTCCGAAACCGATTTTGTCGGCCTGCCCGCGCAAATCGTGACCGGCGAAGCATCGGTCGGCAATCCCGCGGAAGCCCGCCTGCGCGACCGCTTCGGCCGCACCCATTACATCCGTGTCGAGCCTGACCGCGCCGATCAGATCCTTGCACGAGGCACGACCGTGGCGATCGTGTCGCGCGTGTCGGGGTCGCTGTATCGCGCGGTCGCCATTGCCGTGCCGGACCCGCAATAGCTGGCGTGCGAAACACGCCGCCTGCCTGCATTTCCCACTGTTTTCCAAGTCGTTCTTTCAACGGAGTTCAACCACCAACATGGATGCAATCATCTTCTGGGGGGCCATCGGCCTTGCCGTGCTCGTCGGCCTGAGCGTCATCGGCCTGATCTTTGCCCGGCTGTATGTGCGGGCGTCGGCTGAACGGGCCTTCGTGCGCACCGGCCTCGGCGGCCAAAAAGTGATCATGAGCGGCGGCGCGGTCGTGCTGCCCGTGTTTCACGAAGTCATTCCGATCAACATGAACACGCTGAAGCTCGAGGTCAGCCGCGCGATGCGCGATAGCCTGATCACCAAGGACCGGATGCGCGTCGACGTGGTGGTCGCGTTCTTCGTGCGGGTCAAACCGACCGCCGAGGGTGTGTCGACCGCCGCGCAGACGCTGGGCCAGCGCACGCTCGCGCCGGAAAACCTGCGCGCGCTGGTCGACGACAAGTTCGTCGACGCGCTGCGCTCCACCGCGGCGCAGATGACGATGCAGGATCTGCAGGACGCCCGCGAGAAATTCGTGCAGGGTGTGCAGAACACCGTCGCCGAAGATCTGACCAAGAACGGCCTCGAACTCGAAAGCGTTTCGCTGACCAACTTCAACCAGACTTCGAAAGAATTCTTCGATCCGAACAACGCGTTCGACGCCGAAGGGCTGACCAAGCTGACTCAGGAAACCGAGCGCCGCCGCAAGGAGCGCAACGAAGTCGAACAGGATACCGAAGTGTCCGTGCGCGAGAAGAACCGTGATGCACTCGCGAAAAAGCTGGCAATCGAGCAGCAGGAATCCTTCATGAAGCTCGAACAGGAACAGCAGGTGAAGACGCGTACCGCGGAACAGAGCGCGCGAATCGCCGCCTATGAAGCCGAGCGGCATCAGGAGGCGGAGCAGAGCCGGATCGTCGCCGAGCGTCAGGTGCAGGAGTCGGAGATTCAGCGCGAGCAGGCGGTGCGCACGCGCAAGGTCGAAGCCGAGCGCGAGGTTCGCGTGAAGGAAATCGAGCAGACCAAGGTCACGCAGATGGCGGCGATCGAACAGGCGAAGGTCACCGAGATCGCCGCGCAGGACAAGGCGATCGTGATCGCGGCCAAGTCGGAAGCGCAATCGCAGGCGCAGGCACGCGCCAACGAGGCGCTCGCGGAAGCGGTCAAGGCCGAACAGCTCGTCGAAACCACCCGGCGCACCGCCGAGGCCGACCGCGCGAAGCAGGTTGCGCTGATCGAAGCTGCCCAGGAAGCGGAGACGAGCGCGGTACACATCACGACCGGCGCGCGCGCCGAGCGCGAGGCCGCGCAGATGCGGGCCACGGCGATCGTCGAACTGGCGGAAGCGGCCCGCAAGAAAGGGCTCGCGGAAGCCGAGGCGCAACGCGCGCTCAATGACGCGATCAACGCGCTGTCGTCCGATCAGACCAGCCTGAAGTTCAAGCTTGCGTTGCTGCAGGCGCTGCCGGGCGTGATCCAGCAGACGGTCGAACCGATGAAGTCGATCGACGGCATCAAGATCATTCAGGTGGACGGCTTGAATCGCGCGGGCGGCCAGGGCGGAGCAGACGGCGCGGCCGGCCAGCCGGGCGGGCACAACGGCAGCAATCTCGCCGAGCAGGCGATGTCCGCGGCGCTAACCTACCGCGCGCATGCGCCGTTGCTCGATTCGCTGCTCAATGAAATCGGTTTGTCGGGCGGCACGCTGCAAGGTCTGGTGCCGGGTCTCGAAGGCGCCGCCGCGAAGAACGCGGCTAACGAAATGCCGGCGGCTTCCGGCGAATAATGCTCGCAGCCCGGACCTCCGCTCACCCGGAAGGTCCGGCGCCTTGCTCTCACCCCCGCAACTCGTTCGGCCCCTTCCCCGTCCACCGCTTCAACGCGCGCCGGAAATTCGCGCCGTCGCTAAAACCGAGCAGCATCGCGATATCGTCGGTACTCATGCGGGTCGTCTTCAGGTACTCGGTGGCCAGCGAACAGCGCACGTCGTCGACGATCGCGACGAACGACGTGCCTTCCGCCTCGAGCCGCCGCCGCAGCGTGCGGCTCGTCATCTTCAGCATCGCCGCCGCGGACTCCATATCGGGAAACTCGCCGGGCGTGCGCATCATCAACTGATACACCTCGCCCGACACGCCCACCGACGTCTTCGCCTGACCGATCAGCCGGTCGCAAGTCTCCTGCAATAGCGTCGCGGTGAGCCGGTGCGCGAGTTGCGGCCGCTGTTCGAGAATGCCGCTGTCGTAGTGCAACTCGCATTGCGGCTGATCGAAATAGCACGGACAACCGAGGTATTGCGAATAAAGCTCCGCATGCGCGGGCGCCGGGTATGAAAAGCACGCCTTGGTCGGCGGACAGCTTCTGCCGGCCACATCCTGAAGATGAGTCACGTGCTGCGTGAATTGCTGTTCGATCAGAAACTCGTTCAATTCCCTCGAAGTACTCGACGTGAACGCATCGGGAAACGTCCAGATTCCTTCATCGGGATACTCGGTCCATTCGATCGTCAGCGTTGGAGTAGCGAGTCGGTGATATTTGACGCCGAGGCGGAAATAGTCGCGCAGCGACAGGCACGACATCAGCGCATAACCGTACATTCCATACGCGGACAGATGCAGCCGCGAGCCGACGATAAACGGCGTGGCCGGATTGCACGACAGCGAAATCGCATTACGGCACACGGCCGCGTACTGCCGGACCGAGGTCAGCGCGGATGCGTCGTAAATGCTGTCCACCTCCACACCGCTGCCCTTCAGGATGTCCTCCGGCGCGATGCCCTGCTCGCCGAGCACTTCGACCAGCGCGGCGATCTTGTACGGCGCGTAAATGCGCTCGTTCTGCAACGGCAATTTCGACGACACCGCTTCCTCCCAGAATGTCCCGCAACAACATCGCGTTGTCCGGAAATGACCTTTTCGGCGCAATCGTATCTGACTAGTATCGCTAGCACAACAGACGGGTCCGTTGGCCAACCCGTCATCGCCAATAACCTCGCCATCAACTTGCACGAGTCCGGAACACTCGCTTCAGCACGGGTTCCGGGCGACAGGAGACACGCTTGCTCAACCGTAAAGTCATCATTTCATGCGCGGTCACCGGCGCGACGCATACGCCGTCGATGTCCGAACATCTGCCGCTGACGCCCGCGCAAATCGCCGCGCAATCGATCGAAGCAGCCGAAGCCGGCGCCGCGATCCTGCATCTGCATGCGCGCGATCCGGTCGACGGCCGGCCCACGCCGTCGCCCGAGGTGTTCCGGCAATTCGTCCCGCAGATCGTCGCCGCGACCGATGCGGTGATCAACATCACGACCGGCGGCAGTACCCGGATGACGCTCGCCGAGCGCCTCGCCTATCCGCGCATTGCGAAGCCGGAAATGTGTTCGCTCAATATGGGCTCGATGAACTTCTCGATTCATCCGATCGCCCAGCGCATTTCGTCGTGGCGCTACGACTGGGAGAAGGACTATCTGGAAGGAATGGAAGACACGATCTTCCGCAATACCTTCCGCGACATCAAACACATCCTGCTCGAACTCGGCGAATACGGCACGCGTTTCGAATTCGAATGCTACGACGTCGGCCACCTTTACAATCTCGCGCATTTTGTCGACGCGGGATTGATCAAGCCGCCGTTCTTCATTCAGTCGGTATTCGGCATTCTCGGCGGACTCGGCGCGGAGCCCGAGAACATGTCAGTGATGCGCGCGACCGCGGACCGCCTGTTCGGCCGCGAGAACTATCACTTCTCGATTCTCGGCGCGGGCCGTCACCAGATGGCGTTCGTGACGATGGGCGCGATCATGGGCGGCAACGTGCGCGTCGGCCTCGAAGACAGCGTGTATCTGGCGAAGGGCGTGAAGGCCGAAACCAATGCGCAGCAGGTGCGCAAGATTCGCCACATTCTCGAAGAGCTGTCGTTCGAGATCGCGACGCCGGCCGAAGCGCGGCAAATGCTCGGCCTGAAAGGCGCGAGCAAGGTCAACTTTTAAGCGCAATACAACGCAACGCAAACGCGATTCGACAACAACAACGCGCAAACTTTGGTGGAGACAACATGGCAAACCAGCTGAACGGCGACAGCGATCTGCTGCATCGCCTCGCGACGCACAAGGCAATGTGGCGGATCATCCCGCTGATGTGCGCGATCTATTTCATGTCGTATCTGGATCGCACCAACGTGTCGCTAGCGAAGGCGCGACTCGCAACCGATCTCGGCATCAGCGCGGCGGCTTACGGGCTCGGCGCGGGCATTTTCTTTATCGGCTATGCGCTGCTCGAAGTGCCGAGCAACCTGATCGCGCACCGGGTCGGGCCGCGGCGCTGGATCGCGCGTATCGCGCTCACGTGGGGCGCGCTGTCGGCGGCGATGATGTTCGTGCAGGGCGAAGCGTCGTTCTACACAATTCGCGTATTGCTCGGCATCGCGGAGGCGGGCCTGTTTCCGGCGCTGATGTATATGGTCACGCTGTGGTTCGCGCCGAAGGACCGTTCGCTGGTGATCGGCTGGATCTATACCGCGCCCGCGCTGGCCTTGATCATCGGCAATCCGATCGGCGGCCTGCTGATGCAGATGGACGGCATCGGCGGCTTGCACGGCTGGCAATGGCTGTTCCTGCTCGAAGGACTGCCAACCATCGTGGTCGGCGCGGTGCTGTGGTTCAAATTGCCGGAAAAGCCGTCCGACGCGCGCTGGCTCTCGCGTGAAGAAGCGCAGGTGCTCGAAGCGCGCGCGGTGCCCGAAGCCGCGCATAAGGGCCTGTTCTCGCCGGACTGGGTCGCCGCGTTGAAGCGCCCCGCGACCGTGCTGATCGGCCTGATCTATTTCCTCAACCAGGTCGCGCTGGTCGGACTCGTGTTCTTCACCCCGGCAATGATCCAGCAGATGCATGTCGATTCGTCGCTGATGATCGGGCTGCTGTCGACCAGCGTCGGCTTCGGCTTTCTGCTGGGCGTGCTGGTCGTGCCGCGCATTCATCGACGCCTCACCAACGATTGCCGCTATCTCGGCGTGCTGACCGCCGGCCTCGTGGTCAGCGCAATGCTGTTCACGTGGTCGAACTGGTTGCCGGCACAGTTGCTGCTGTTCGTCGCGACCGCGTTCTTCGCCGGCGGCGTGCTGCCGCTGTACTGGGCGATCTCGATGAAGTGGCTGCACGGCATCCAGGCTGCCGCCGGACTCGCGTTCATCAATACGATCGGGCTGATCGGCGGCTTCGTCGGCCCTTATCTGTTCGGTCTCGCCGAAAGCGCGACGGGCAAAAGTTCGGCGGGTTTCTCGGTCGTGATCGGCGCATCGATTCTCGGCCTGCTGCTGGTGCCCCTTCTCGCGAAAGCGATTCAATCGCAGAATCTCGGCGCTGACGCAACGAGCGACGCCATTTACCCGTCACAAGCTTCCTGAACACTGATATGAAAACCATCGAGCTTCTGAAACCCACCCCCGGTTTGCGCGTGCTGATCTCGGGCGCCGCCGCCGGCATCGGCGCGGCGATCGCGCAAGCGTTTCTCGACGTCGACGCGAATGTGTATGTGTGCGACGTCGATCCGGCCGCTATCGAGAAAGCGAAGAGCGCGAATCCGCGGCTGCATGTCGGCGTTGCCGACGTGTCGGATCGCGAGCAGGTAGACCGCGTAATCGACGACGCCGGCAACAAGCTCGGCGGACTCGACGTTCTGGTCAACAACGCGGGCATTGCCGGGCCGACCGGCGGCATCGACGAGATCGATCCGCAGCAGTGGGACCGCACGATTGCGACCAACCTGAACAGCCAGTACTACTTCCTGCATCGCGCGGTGCCGCTGCTGAAAGAGACCTCGACGCAGCCGTGCATCATCTCGATGGCGTCGGTCGCGGGGCGCCTGGGCTACGCATTTCGCACGCCATATGCGGCGAGCAAGTGGGCGATCGTCGGCATGGTCAAGTCGCTCGCGGTCGAACTCGGGCCGAGCAATATCCGTGTCAATGCGATTTTGCCGGGGGTTGTCGAAGGCGAGCGGATGGACCGGGTGATTTCCGCGCGCGCCGAAGCGCTCGGGATCGGTTTCGAGCAGATGAAGAACGAATACCTCGAGAAGATCTCGCTGCGCCGCATGGTCACTGTCGACGATATCGCGGCGATGACGCTGTTCCTCGCGTCGCCGGCCGGCCGCAACGTGTCGGGGCAGGCGATCAGTGTCGACGGGAACGTCGAATATCTGTAACGCGTTGCAGGCAAATGGGCCGCCGGGCGAGTAGCATCCGGCGGCCGGCCCTATTTCAACGCTTCCTCGCGTTGCGCGCGCATCGTGCCGACAAAGCCTAGCGAGAAAGCGACAAGACAAGGCATACGCCGTTATATTTCACACCTTTGCCGATTACTCGATGGACAGTTCGAAAAATCGAACTACTCTTACCGAGTGAATCACCATTGACCGGCTGATACAACCCGGATTCCATAATAACGACAACGAGTAGAAATCCGCCATTTTCAGCGCGCGTTAATCCCAACATAAGCCGTATTATCTCGAAGGGCGCTCAAGGAGGTTCGTGTCGCGAATCCTCGTGGAGTTTTCTATGAGTGCTGCGTCTTCAGTAAATGGAATTGGCGACGAATCGCTGCAGGAGAAACTCAGACAGGACATCAGGTATTGCGAAATGTGCATTTCGCAGGCCGCGCGGGCGGGCGTGACTATTCCCGAACCGATAATCCGCGCGGTCAAGCTGGCACGCGCGCAACTCCATGCAGGCGGGGTCGATCCGGAAACGGAAGCCGCGTTCTACAGCGCGATGGCGCACATCGCGTCGCACGCGCCTTATCCGAATGCGAAAATCGCGGAAGATCTGAGATGTTGCGCAGATGTCGTATCGCATGCGGGGATCACCGGCAGAGCACTCGCAACGTCCGATCTCAATGCGCTCGCCGCGGCGCGCGATGCGCAGAGGGAGTTCGACTGGTCGCCGGCGGTCGAGGTGCCGTTTTACGATGCAATGAGCCGCATGACCGAATCGATCGCGCCGGTGGCCGGCGATACGGTCGGCGCCGAAGCACGCAAAGGCGCTCGCAAAGCCATTCGAAACTACTCGCTGCTGGCTGCGCTTCTCACGCTTCTGGTGCTGGTGTTGTCGTGCCTGCTTTTCGCTATCAAGCAGATCTCCGCCGACGTTGAAGATCGCATCAAGGAGAGCGATCCGATGGCGCTCAGGATGCACAACCAGTTGCAGGCCTACTCCTCCGCGCTGTCGAGAGCGAACGAGCAGGTCAATCAGCGTCGTTCCGAGGATGTGCTCGAACAGATGCAGAACTCTCCCGAAGCAGTGGCGATCAAGGACACACTGCAAAAGTTCGCGGCCAATAATCGCCAGTTGTATTCGGACATCGAGCGCACGAGAACGATAAGCCGACTATTTTTCTGGCTGCCGAATCAGCTGGGCCAACACCTGTACGCGCTGTTCGGCAAGCCGTGGGGCGAAAACTGGGGCATCGTGAAGAGCCTGTATGGGCAGAATTGCCCGTCGGCGGATACCGGGAGCGTGCCGGACCCGAATTTCGCGCTCTCCAACGGCATGCCGCCCGGCTCCCCTCCAATTGTGCACACGCCGCCAGCAACCGCGGATTGGGAATGCTCGACCAATTCCTTGCGCCATGCACTGGAAATAGATGTGCCGCTCTTCGATATCAGCACGACATCGGATCAGAAAAACCAGCAGATTCCAAAAGACACAGTGAATCAGGGCTTCCAGAAAATCGCGCTCTATCAGCAGATTCGCGCGACGGCGAACTACGCCCGCGACAATATCCTCACCTTCGTCGGCATGACAACCGGCTTCGTCCTGCCGATTCTTTACGCGTGGCTGGGCGCGACCGCCGCGATCCTTCGCAAGTTACGCGACGATACCGCCGCGTGTCTTTTTCACCCCGAATACTCGAAGGTCGCCAATCGTGCGCATGTGACAACAGCAGTGATCGTCGGCATTTCGATCGGGCTTTTCAGCGAGATGCTCCAGGAGGGTAAGAGCATGTCGCCGCTGGCGGTCGCGTTCGTCGCAGGTTATGCGTCAGACAGGTTCTTCCAGTTCATCGACCGGCTCGTGCACGCGTTGTTTCCATCGGACCGTGAGCAGCCCGAGCCGCCGTCCGAGCCGAAGCGCGAGCGTCCGGCTGCGGCCGGCGAAACCCCGTTGTCCGCGCAGACCTGAGCATGCGTAACGTGGCGGGTATTGTTCGCGCCACGTTGTCACGTCGAGCTTGCGCCGGACTTGTTGTTCTCACCAGCCGTCATTCCTGTCGCCTGGTCCTTTCATGGAGGAAATCATGTGCAATCACGCCGGACATCAGCGAGCTCCCTCGATCTATTGCATTCTGCCGCCGCACATGCTCAAGGAAATAGCAAAGAACGGCACGCCGGCACAGCGCTCGGTCGCCATCGACACGTTGGCGACCGATCACTCGTTCCGCCAGATCCGCTCCGTTCAGTCGGTGCTGCTCGCACCGAAACGCGGCAGTTCCGTCGCGCCGGTTCCGGCCGTGCCGTCCGCGCACCGCACCATTTACACGGCGAATCAGAGCGAGACGCTGCCCGGTACGTTGGTGAGATCCGAAGGCGGGCCGAAGTCGAACGATGTCAGTGTGAACGAAGCGTACGACGGCCTCGGTTCGACATTCGAGTTCTATCTGGAGATCTTCCACCGCAATTCGATCGACGATGCGGGCATGCCGCTGATTGGCTCGGTGCACTACGGGCAGCAGTACGACAATGCGTTCTGGAATTCGCAGCAGATGGTATTCGGCGATGGCGACGGCACGTTGTTCAACCGCTTTACGATCGCACTCGATGTAATCGGCCACGAATTGGCGCACGGGGTCACCGAGCATACGGCAGGCCTGCTCTACTCCGGTCAGCCCGGCGCGCTCAATGAATCCGTGTCGGATGTGTTCGGCTCGCTGATCAAGCAGTACACGCTGAAGCAGACAGCGGACAAGGCCGACTGGCTGATCGGAGCGGGACTGCTCGCGAGCGGCGTCAAAGGCGTCGCGCTGCGCTCGATGAAAGAGCCCGGCACCGCTTACGACGATCCGGTGCTCGGCAAGGATCCGCAGCCCGCCGAGATGAGTCAGTATGTGAACACCGCGCAGGACAACCACGGCGTCCACATCAACTCGGGCATTCCGAACCGTGCGTTCTGCCTGGCTGCACTCGAGATCGGCGGGCATGCGTGGGAAAAGGTCGGACGCGTGTGGTACGAGACGCTCAACGACTCGCACCTGAAGCCAAACACCAATTTCAAGAGCTTCGCTACACTCACGGTGTCCAATGCCGATCGGCTATATGGCTCCGGCAGCGCCGAAGCAAAAGCGGTCGGCAAAGCATGGAAGACGGTTGGCGTGCTGTGAGTCGAGCAGCGGGCAGATGGGGCCGCGTGCTGGCCGGGCCCGTCTGCCTCTGTCTGATATTGGCAGGCTGTATGACCGATGGCGCCGCTCAAAAGGAGTTGCCGATGCATGCGGAATTGTTCATCGACGGAGGCGTCGGCTTCTTTCCCGGACTCGCGCGGCCGATCGTGCTCGATGAAAACCAGCTTCCGGCCGCGGAGCGCGAAGAGCTTGCGCAACTCGTATCGGCCGCCCGCATGGCGCCGGCCGGGATGAAAGCAGCGGCGACAAAAGCCGTGCCGGACGGGCGGGCCTATCGCATCCGCATTACCGCTGGCGACGACACGACGGAGTTCAGTTGCGCCGACCCTGCCGTTCCCCCCTCCTTTGCGGCGCTGATGGCGTTCATCAAAGCGCACGGAAGTCGTTGAACGCGGCGCTGCGGACCGGCTAGTGCGGAACAGGCGTTGGGTCCGGCGTGATCAGCAGATCCTCAGGGCGAAATCGCAGTTGCAATGCGTTGTTCACGATAGTGAACGTGTCGTGCATATTGCCTTTTTCGCCGTCCGGCAAGCGCAGCGTGTCGTCTCGACGAACGGGATCGTCGCGAATCCACTCATCAAAGCGGTCGAGGCCCACATGCCCTTCATCGAGAAACGTTGCGAGCCGTCGAAATAGTTTCGGCCACATGACCAGTGCCTGAGCGTCGCCAAGGTTCTGCACCACAGCAGCTTTTTCAGTCGTGATGCTCTCCTGCGGAAACAGCCCGGCGCCGGTTTTTCGTGCACAGTGAACGGCCGCACGCAGATGCCTGACGAGCGACATCGGCATCGAATCGTACGGCTCGACATAGACGAGTCCTGCGACGACCAACTTCGCGTTGACACTCTGGTCCAGCATCTCCGTCTCGACGAACATGCCCTCACCATCGTCGTGATCCGACCCGCCCGCGTACACGAGCCCCAGCAAACGGCCATTCGCTTCAATCCCGTTCGCCAATACGAAGCCGGGTAACTGGCTCTGATCGACGGATTCGACGACGTTAGGCAAATCTTCGAAAAAGCGCACGTTGGTAAATCCCAGCAGTTGCAGATTGCGGTCGCGCGCGGCGCGCGCCAATGCCAGTTGCTGATGTACGCCAACGAAGTGCGTTTCGAGCGCGTCGACACCCTCGTAGCGAACGTTGATCCGTCCGCCGTGGATATCCGCCGGCCGGCCGGAGATCTTTCGTAGCTGGCGGACAACGTCGGGAGAGTCGGGGATAAACGCGACGGTATCGCCGTCGGGCTGCGGTCCCTGGCGCGGCTTTTCCGCGTTGTGAATCCAGTACTTGCCTTTGACTACGGTATAGCGTGATTTCTTTTCTGCGACCATGATGTCTCTCCTTTTACAGTACCCGCATAAAGCGCTTTTGCCGTCCTGCTTCCAGCGAAGAAAACAACCAGCATTCGCGCAGCTCGATTCGAGCAGCGCGAAGATCGGAGAGGAACAGGAGGTATGCCGTTGAAAAGAGTCTGTAAAAATTATTGGCCGCGTGAGTCGAAATTCAAACTCGTTTGGAATGAATCTTTTGTGACATTTAAAATCGACTTCGAATATCCGAAATCCGAAACGTAGTAACCGGTTCGCCGGCCGCCAGGGTTTCCCCTCCTGCAACCCGCCCGAAAACATCCTAGTCTCAAAGACGAGAAACTAACTAACTCATCAATTAGTTGACCGGAACATGGCTTTGCCTGCCCGCTCCCGCATGGGTCGCCGTTCGCATCCGCAGGACTTCGACGCGCGCGAACATCTGCTCGATGTCGCGGTGCGACTGTTCGCCGAGCGCGGTATCGCCAATACGACGGTCGCGCAGATCGCGGCCGCCAGCGGCGTGACGTCTGCGATGGTGCACTACTGGTTTCAAACCCGCGAAAAGCTGCTCGACGCGCTGTTCGAAGAAAAACTGCTGGTCGCATTCGACTCGGTCTGGCAGCCCGCCGATCCCGCCCACGACGATCCGCTCGCGCTCACTCAAGGTATCGTCACCCGCATGTTCGACGTCACCGCGCGGATGCCATGGCTGCCTTCGCTGTGGCTGCGCGAAGTGATCAACGAAGGCGGCCTGCTGCGCGAACGCGCGCTCGCGCATCTGCCGGCATCGAAGCTCGCGGGCTTCGCGCAGAACATCGCGCGCGGCTGCGCGTCGGGGCAGTTGAACGCGCAGCTCGAACCGCTGCTGCTGTTCAATTCGGTGCTCGGTCTGGTGATGCTGCCGCAGGCCACCGCGAAAATCTGGCAGCGTCTGGATCCGCACGCATCGTTCGAGCGCGCGACGCTCGAGCGCCATGTGGTCGCGCTGCTGACGCATGGAATCAGCGGCGGCCCGACGCCAACGCCGGTGTCGGCGTCACGCCGCGCGAAAAGGCCCGCGCCATGAAGTACTTCGCGCGCCAATCCCCGCTCGTGTTCATCCTCGCGCTTTGCATCGTCTGCGCGAGTTGCTCGCGCGAACCAACCAATAGCTGGCAAGGCTATGTAGAAGGCGAGTTCCTGTACCTCGCGTCATCGCAGGCAGGACAACTGACAGAGTTGTCGGTGTCGCGCGGCCAGACGGTTGCGAACGACACCCCGCTGTTCGCGCTCGAAGCGCGCAACGAAACGGAGGCCGTCGCCCAGGCGAATCAGCAATTGCAGGCGGCGCGCGCGCAACTCGCCGATCTGGCGACCGGCAAACGTCCGCCCGAAGTCGACGTGACCCGCGCGCAACTCGTTCAGGCCGAGGCGGACGCGGCTCGCGCCGCCACCCAGTACCGGCGCGACGAACAACAGTTGCGAGCGGGCGGCATCGCGCAAAGCCAGCTCGACGAGTCGCGCGCGAACGCGCTGTCGAGCGCCGCGCGAGTGCGCGAGCTGCAAAGCCAGGTCGTGGTCGCGCATCTGCCGGGCCGCAGCGAACAGATCCGCGCGCAACAGGCCCAGGTCGACGCGGCGCTGGCCCAGCTCGGCCAGGCCCAGTGGAAACTCGACCAGAAAAGCATGCGCGCGCCGCATGGCGGCCTCGTGTTCGACACGATGTATCGCAGCGGCGAATGGGTGCCGGCCGGCAGTCCGGTGATCCGGCTGCTGCCGCCGGAAAACGTCAAGGTGCGCTTCTTCGTGCCCGAGGCGGTGGTCGGTTCGCTCGCGCCGGGCCGCCGCGTGACGATCCGTTGCGACGGTTGCGCGGCCGACGTGCCGGCGGTGCTCAGCTTCATTTCGAACCAGGCGGAATACACGCCGCCGGTGATCTTCAGCAACGAAAGCCGCTCGAAGCTCGTGTTCATGGTCGAAGCGAAACCGCAAACCGCCGACGCGCCGAAGCTGCGCCCCGGCCAACCGGTCACGGTGACGCTGCAATGAGCACATCCGCCACCGCCGAGAAAACAGCCGAGGCCGCCCCCGTCTACGCGATCGACGTACACGGGCTGAACAAACATTTCGGCAGCAAGCACGTCGTCAACGACGTATCGCTGCGCGTGCAACGCGGCGAAATCTTCGGCTTTCTCGGTCCGAACGGCAGCGGCAAGACCACCTGCATCCGCATGATGTGCGGACTGCTCACGCCCGATTCCGGCAGCGGCACCTGTCTCGGCTACGACATCGTGCACGACAGCGCGCAGATCAAACGGCGCACCGGCTATATGACGCAGCGCTTCTCCTATTGGGAGGACCTGACGATTCGCGAGAATCTCGACTTCGTCGCGCGTATCTACGAGATGAAGAATCGCCGCGATGCCGTGGACCGCGCACTCGAACAACTCGGACTCGCAAGCCGTGCGAAACAATTGGCGGGCGCGTTATCGGGCGGCTGGAAGCAGCGTCTCGCGCTGGCCGCGTGCATGCTGCACGAGCCGGAACTGCTGTTGCTCGACGAACCGACCGCCGGAGTCGACCCGAGCGCGCGACGCGACTTCTGGGAAGAGCTGCACCGCCTCGCCGCGCGCGGCATCTCGGTGCTGGTCAGCACGCACTATATGGATGAGGCGGAGCGTTGCCACAAGCTCGCGTATATCGCGTACGGCAAGCTGCTCGCGCAAGGCACGTCGAGTCAGGTGATCGCTTCGCAAGGACTCGTGACGTGGGCCGTGTATGGCGAGAATCTGGTCGAACTCGGCGACCGGCTGCGGCGCTCGCCCGGCGTCGAACAGACCGTCGCATTCGGTTCGTCGCTGCATGTGAGCGGTCCGGACACGCCCGAGCTGCACGCGACGATCGACCAGCTCGCGCACACGAGTCCCGCGCTGCGCATCGAACCTCAGGAAACCGGCCTCGAAGACGTGTTCATCTTCATGATGAACCGCTCGACCGACAATTACGCGCCCCCTGCCGCGGAGCGCGCAGCGTGAGTACCGCCCGCCGGCTGCCGCGTTTTTCGCTGACACGCTGGTGGAGCATCGTGTGCAAGGAGTTCCTGCAACTGAAGCGCGACCGCATCACGTTCGCGATGATGATCGGTCTGCCGATCATGCAGATGGCGCTGTTCGGCTTCGCGATCAACACCGACCCGAAGCATCTGCCGACCGCGATCATCGCCGCCGATCACAGCGAGTTCACCCGCAGTTTCGTCGCCGCGATGCGCAACTCCGACTACTTCGACATCGTCGCGACATTGCCCGACGAAGAAGCGGGCCGCCGCGCGCTCGCGCAAGGCAAGGTGCTGTTCGTGCTGAACATTCCCGTCGGTTTCACGCGCGATCTGGCCAAAGGCGCGCATCCGTCGCTGCTGATGGAGGCCGACGCGACCGATCCGACCGCGGTCGGCACCGCGCTCGGCGCGCTGCCGTCGATTACGCAATCGGTATTGCGGAAGGATCTGACCGGTCCGCTCGCGACGCTCGCGGTCGGCCCCGCCGCGTTCGACGTGCAATTGCACCGCCTCTACAATCCCGAGAGCGTGACCCAGTACAACGTGGTGCCGGGCCTGATGGGCGTGATCCTGACGATGACGATGGTGATGATGACCGGCCTCGCGATCACCCGCGAACGCGAGCGCGGCACGATGGAAAACCTGCTCGCCACGCCGGTGCTGCCGCTCGAAGTCATGACCGGCAAGATCGTCCCGTACGTGGCGATCGGGTTGATTCAGGTGAGTATCATTCTGGTGGCCGCGCGCTTCGTGTTCGACGTGCCGTTCGAAGGCAGCCTGATCGCGCTGTATCTGTCGGCGTTATTGTTCGTCGCGGCCAATCTGACGATCGGCATTACGTTGTCCTCGCTCGCGCAGAACCAGTTGCAGGCGATGCAGCTGACGATGTTCTATTTCCTGCCCAACATCCTGCTGTCGGGCTTCATGTTTCCGTTCGCCGGAATGCCGAAGTGGGCGCAGGTGATCGGCAATCTACTGCCGCTCACCTATTTCAACCGGCTGGTGCGCGGCATTCTGCTCAAGGGTGTCGGCTGGGCCGATATGTGGCCGCACGTGTGGCCGCTGCTGATCTTCCTGTGCGTCGTGATGGGCATCGCGGTGAAGTTCTACCGGCGCACGCTCGACTGAGAATCGAGCCCGCGCCGCGCTACGCGCACCGCTTAACGCCGCACCTTGTTCAACACCAGATACGCGAACGAGCCGATCACGATCCCCCAGAACGCGGAGCCGAGGCCGAGGAACGTCATCCCCGATGCGGTCGCCAGAAACGTGATCACCGATGCCTCGCGATGGTCCTCGTCCTGAATCGCGCCCATCACGTTCGCGGTAATCGCGCCGATCAGCGCAAGGCCCGCGAGAATCGCGACGAACTCTTTCGGCAGCATCGTGAACAACGCGACGATCGCGCCGGCGAAAGTGCCGCCGATCAGATAGAACACGCCGTTCGCAATCCCGGCGATATAGCGCTTGTCCGGATCGTCGTGCGCGTCCTTGCCGGTGCACAGCGCCGCGGTAATCGCGGCGATCACGATCGTGATGCCGCCGAAAAACGCGACGCCGATCGACGCGACGCTGGTCGCGGTAATGATCGGCCGCGCCGGCGTTTGATAACCGGATACGCGCAGAATCGCCATCCCCGGCAGAAACTGTCCGGTCAGACTGACGACGACGAGCGGCAGCGCGAGACTCAATGTCGAGCTCAGCGTCCACTCTGGTTTGATGAAAATCGGCCGCGTGACGTGCAGCGGCAACGCGCTCAGATGCGCGTCGCCGAGCGCGATCGCGAGCAGCGTGCCGGTCAGCAATACCAGCACGATGCAATAGCGCGGCAGGCAGCGTTTGAACACGATATACGCGGCGATCATCCCGAACGCGAGCGCCGGCATCGACGCGGCCGCGCCGAATGCATGCGTGCCGAACTGCAGCAGAATGCCGGCCATCATCCCGCACGCGATGCCTTTAGGAATACTGCGCACCATCCGGTCGAAATAGCCGGATACGCCGATCAGCAGAATGATCACCGCCGCGGTGAGGTATGCGCCGACCGCCTGGTTCAGCGTCAACGCGGGAAACAGCGTGACCAGCAGCGCGGTGCCCGGCGCGGACCACGCGGTCACGACCGGCACTTTCAGTTTCCAGCTCGCGTAGATGCCGGACACCGCCGCGCCGATCGAAATCCCCCATACCCACGACGCGACCATTTCGTTGGGCATATGCGCGGCTTGCGCCGCCTGAAAGAAGATCACGAGCGGACCGGCGTACGAAATCAGCACGGCCAGAAAGCCCGCGACGATCGCGGAAACGGACCAGTCGGTGGCTATTGCGCGCGTCGCCGGCGTCTGACTATTGGAGGGATTCATTGTCGATGTGGGTCGAGGCACGGCACGCCGTCCGCAGCGAAACGCGTGGCACGCGCTGCGCGCAGCGGGATCATGGTGGGCCGATAGTATGCAGGACAATCGCCGGCGCGCCTATCGGCAAGCCCGATGCTTGCCGTGCCACACGAACGATTGCGATGAGGGACGAGGCGCGAACGCATGAAAGCGGTCACGGTGTCGATTTCAGCATGTCTCATTGCTGCTTATCTGTTTCTGATAGGTACGGCTTCTCGGGGACACCAGCCGGACCTGAAGAATAGTGGCACGCCGTTCGCATGGTCCAACACCGATTTGGTATCGCGTCGATACCTAGAAGGTATTTCGGCCTGATCGTGCCGGTTGCGACCGTTGCGACGGTTGCGACGGTTGCAGCAGTTGCGTTGCTTCGCGGTGCTTACATTTTGCCGACAGCATCGCGCTCCGGGTGCCATTCGCGTCACGAGGCGTTCACGCGCGTTGGGGCGCCGCGAACGAACTCCTTCTCCTTCCGATCGCCGCCGCAACGAAGTTGTATGGACAAGATAGCCTGCCGAAATAAATCCCCGGCCAGCAGAAAAATCCAGCCACCACATCATCTCCACAAAATATCGATAACACACCGTATTTAAATGGATTTTTTGTAATAAACATCGCCTCGCCTGGACGCCCCATCCGCACTAACCCCGATTGTCCGCCCTCGCTCCAGAGCGCTAAATTGTCTAGACAACATTGAATACCGAGCAGGCCGCCGTTGCCCGCCATCCACGTCAGAAGACTTATCCCGGAGACTGTATGAAGAAACTCGTCTTGTCCGTCGCCATCGCGCTTGCCGCCAGCGGCGCGTTCGCCAAAGAGTGGTCGACGATCCGTTTCGGCGTCGACGCGAGCTATGCGCCGTTCGAATCGAAGGCGGCCGACGGCAAGCTGGTCGGCTTCGACGTCGACCTCGGCAATGAGATCTGCCGTCGCCTGAACGCGAAGTGCGTGTGGGTCGAACAGGACTTCGACGGAATGATCCCGGGCCTGAAGGCAAAGAAATTCGACGGCGTGCTTTCGGCGATGACGGTCACCCCGCAGCGCGAAGCGCAGATCATGTTCTCGTCGCGACTCTTTAAAACGCCGACGCGCCTGATCGCGAAGAGCGGCTCGCCGCTGCAGCCGACGGCCGAATCGCTGAAAGGCAAGACGATCGGTGTCGAACAGGGCACGACCCAGGAGAGCTACGCGAAGGAGAACTGGGCGTCGAAGGGCGTGAACGTGGTGCCCTATCAGAACCAGGATCAGGTCTACGCCGATCTGCAGTCCGGCCGCCTCGACGCCGCGCTGCAGGACGCGGTGCAGGCCGACCTCGGCTTTCTGAAAACGCCGCGCGGCAAGGGCTTTAGCTTCGCCGGCCCGGAAATTCCGAGCAGCGGCGCGGCAATCGGCATGCGCAAGGACGACGTCGAACTGAAGGGCAAGATCGACAAGGCGATCGCCGACATGATCCAGGACGGCACCTATAAGAAGATCGAGTCGAAGTATTTCTCGTTCGACGTGTACGGCGGATAAACCCACGCCCGCGCTCGCGCGCGGCTCGCTCCTCTTACCAGGACACCCGAGGGACACTCCCATGCTCTTCCAAGGTTTCGGCCCGATCCTGCTCGCCGGCACGTGGGTCACCATCAAGCTCGCGGTGCTGTCGCTCGCGGCGTCGTTCGCGCTGGGTCTGCTCGGCGCGGCGGCGAAGCTGTCGAGCAATCGCGTGCTCTCGCGCATCGGCACCGCGTACACGACGCTGATCCGTGCGGTGCCCGATCTCGTGCTGATGCTGCTGCTGTTCTACAGCATCCAGATCTGGCTCAACGATCTGACCGACGTGTTCAACGTCGACCAGATCGACATCGATCCGTTTCTCGCCGGCGTGATCACGCTCGGCTTCATTTACGGCGCGTACTTCACCGAAACGTTCCGCGGCGCGTTCCTCGCGGTGCCGCGCGGCCAGATCGAAGCGGGCTTCGCATACGGGATGAGCGCGCGGCGCGTATTCACCCGCATCCTGTTTCCGCAGATGATGCGTTTCGCGCTGCCCGGCATCGGCAATAACTGGCAGGTGCTGGTGAAGGCGACCGCGCTGGTGTCGATCATCGGTCTCGCGGACGTGGTCAAGGCCTCGCAGGATGCCGGCAAAAGTACTCAATCGTTTTTCTTCTTCACGCTGATGACCGGCGCGATCTATCTGGCCATCACGACCATTTCGAATCTGATTCTTAATCGCCTCGAGAAACGTTATTCGACGGGCGTGCGGAGGGCCGTACTGTGATCGATCTGATTCGCCAATACTGGCAGAACTACCTGTTCACGGACGGCTTCAATACCACCGGTCTGGCGATCACGCTGTGGCTGCTGGTCGCGTCGATCGGCTTCGGCTTCGTGATGGCGGTGCCGCTCGCAATCGCGCGCGCGTCTCGCAATCGCTATATTTCCGGGCCGGTCTGGCTCTACACGTATATCTTTCGCGGCACGCCGCTGTACGTGCAATTGCTGCTGATCTACACCGGGCTCTACAGCCTGCATTTCGTTCATTCGCACGAGTTGCTGAACAGCTTCTTTCGCAACGCGATGAATTGCACGCTGCTCGCGTTCGCGCTGAACGAGTGCGCGTACGCCACCGAAATCTTCGCCGGCGCGATCCGCGAAACCTCGCACGGCGAGATCGAGGCGGCGCAGGCGTATGGAATGTCGAAGTACAAGCTGTACACCCGCATCATCCTGCCGTCGGCGCTGCGCCGCTCGCTGCCGTCGTACAGCAACGAAGTGATCCTGATGCTGCACGCGACCACGCTCGCGTTCACCGCGACCGTCCCCGACATTCTGAAGATCGCGCGCGACGTGAACTCCGCGACTTACGCGACGTTCCAGGCGTACACGATCGCGGCGCTGCTGTATGCGGCGATCGTATTCGCGCTGATCTGGGGCTTCCGCAAAATGGAACTGCGTTTGCTGGCTTATCTGAAACCTCAAGGGCATTAAACGCGCAATCGCGCGACGATGGAGCATACGAGCATGTACAAGCTGACGGTCGACGACCTGCACAAGAAGTTCGGCGATAACGAAGTACTGAAAGGCGTCTCGCTCAAGGCGAAGGCAGGCGACGTGATCAGCCTGATCGGCTCGAGCGGTTCCGGCAAAAGCACCTTTCTCCGCTGCATCAATTTTCTGGAATCGCCGTGCTCCGGACGCATTACGCTGAACGGCGAGGCGATCAACACGAGCGTCGATCGCAACGGCTCGCTGCGCGTCAGCAATCCGAAGCAACTACAAACGATGCGCACCCGGCTCGCAATGGTGTTCCAGCATTTCAATCTATGGGCGCATATGACGGTGCTCGAGAACATCATTGAGGCGCCGATCAGCGTATTGGGTCTGAGCCGCGCGCAAGCCGAGGAACGCGCGCGCAAGTATCTGACCAAGGTCGGCTTGCCGGCCAATACCGAACAGAAGTATCCGTCGCATCTGTCGGGCGGCCAGCAGCAGCGCGTCGCGATTGCCCGCGCGCTGGCGATGGAGCCCGAGGTGATGCTGTTCGACGAACCGACCTCCGCGCTCGATCCGGAACTGGTCGGCGAAGTACTGCGCGTGATGCAGGCGCTCGCCGAGGAAGGCCGCACGATGATCGTCGTCACGCACGAGATGGGTTTTGCGCGCAACGTGTCGAATCATGTGGTGTTTCTGCACAAGGGCAAGATCGAGGAGCAGGGGCATCCGCATGACGTGCTGACCAATCCGCGCAGCGAGCGCTTGCAGCAGTTTCTGGCGGGGCGGTTGAAGTAGTCTGCGCACGCCATCGCGCGGCGGCCACGCGGCTCGCGAGCCGCCGCCGCGCACACTCGCTACAAATAGCAGCACCGAAGCACTCCCGTTCACACCCTCCGCGCCAGCGAAGATCCGCACAATCGAGCGTCCGCGAAACTCGCTGCCGCCTCGATCCCTCCACCGCGTCGAATCCATCGCAGCAACGGCCGATTCCCGTGCGCCCAAAAGCACCGCCACGCATATCCATAGCTGCAATGCTTTCTTGTCCTGACGAAAACCGTCGACAAGAATGGCCATTCGTCCAACACGCCGCGCCGCCGCGTCCCGATCCATGGCCAATCGATTTGCCGGAAACTTTTTGCGCTCGCTGCGCGCTCTGAAGTCCGCGTTGCTCGCCACCGCGCTCGCGTTTACGGTGCCCTACGCGCATGCCGACAAACCCGCGGTGATCCGCATCGGCGTCGCGCAGCAAGGCGCCGGCGATCCGCCGACGTTCGGCGGCTCGCCCGCCGCCACCGTGCAACAGCAACAACTGGTCGAAAAGGAATTCGCCGCCGACGGCATCAAGGTCGAATGGCTGTTTTTCAAGGGCGCCGGCCCCGCGGTCAACGAAGCGATCGCCGACAAGTCGCTCGACTTCGCGTTTCAGGGCGATCTGCCATCGGTACTCGGGCGGGCCAACGGCCTGAAGACACGCATCCTGCTCGAATCGGGCGTGCGCGTGGGCATCAAGTTCGCGGTGCCGCCCGACTCGCCGATCCAGAGCGTGAAAGATCTGAAGGGCAAGCGGGTGTCGATTTTCCGCGGCACCAATCTGCAACTCGTCGCCGACAACGTGCTCGCGGCCAATCAGCTCGACGAGCGCGAGCTGCGCGTGATCAATCTCGATGCGGCAAGCTCGCTGGCGGCGCTGTCGTCCAAAGGGATCGACGCATCGGTCAACGACTATCACGTGTACAAGCTACGCGATCAGGGGCTCGCGAAGATCGTGTTCGAATCGCAGACGGCCGGTCCGCAGTTCACGCGCCAATCGCATCTGCTGGTGCTCGACGATTTCGAGCGCGCGCATCCGGACATCGTGCAACGGGTCGTCAATGCGTTCGTCAAGGGCGCGCAATGGTCATCCGATGAAGCGAACCGCGACGCGCTGTTCAAGCTGTGGGCAAACAGCGGCGTCAGCTACGCGTCGTGGCAAGCGGAGTTCGCGAACCAGCCGCTGAAGTCGCGCAACTCGCCGCTGATCGATCCGTTCATCGTCGCGCGCTACAAGGCGGTGGCCGGCGACGCGCTGAAACTCAAGCTGATCCGGCAACCCGTACAGGTCGACGGCTGGTTCGAGCCGCGCTATCTCGACAACGCGTTGCACAGTCAGTCACTCGAACACTACTGGACCCGCTACGACCCGCAGGGCAAACCGCTCGGCTAACCGGAGATCGACGATGAGCAAGGCGATTAGTGAATGGTCGCCCGGCGCGGCGCACGCCGCCGCGCGTGGAGCAAACACGGCCAATACGCGTGGCGCGCCGGCCGCCGCGCATGGCTCGAACGCGGCCGACACGGCCGCCCCTCGAACCGCGCAGCTACGCCGCCGCGCGTGCACCATCGGCTGGCATCTCGCGCCGTGGCTGCTGCCCGCCGCGCTGTTCGCGCTGTGGAGCATCGGCTGCGCACGCGGCTGGATCGCGCCGCAAATCCTGCCGCCGCCGCGCCTGGTGTTCGACACGTTGTACGAACTCGCGCGCAACGGCGACCTCGCGCACCACACGCTAATCAGCGTGCAGCGGGTGCTGCTCGGTTTCGCCGCGGGCACGCTGGCCGGTTTGCTGATCGGTGCGGCGCTCGGTCTGTCGCGCAGTGTCGAAGCGTACGTGCTGCCCGGTTTCAACGCGCTCGTGCAGATCCCGGTGCTCGGCTGGCTGCCGTTCCTGTTGCTGCTGGTCGGCGTCGGCGAACCGCTGAAGTACCTGCTGATCGCCCACGCGGCGCTGGTGCCGGTCACGCTGGGCACGATGCAAGGCTTTCGGCAGACGCCCGCCGCGCTCGATGAAGTCGCGCGCGGGTTCGGCTACGGCCGCTGGCAGCGCATCGTGTACGTGGTGCTGCCGGCCGCGGTGCCGACGCTCGCGACCGGCGTGCGGCTCGCGTTCACCAAGTCGTGGCTCGCGCTGGTGGTGGTCGAACTGGTCGCGTCGTCGGAAGGACTCGGCTATCTGATCGTCTACGGACGCCAGCTGTTTCAGCTCGATCTGGTGATGGCGGCCGTCGTGATCGTCGGCGCGATCGGCTTTGCGATCAACCGTCTGCTCGATGCGCTCGAAGCGCGTCTGCGGCGCGGCCAACCTTCGGCGTTTCGCGCGTAGGCGCTTAACTGAAAGAGGAATCTGCGATGCCCCTGCTCTCATCCGCCTCGACGCCGCGCCGCCTGTTTCAGCCGCGTCGCGGCGCGCCGCCGCGCTGCGCTTGCGAAGCACCCGTCACGCCGGCGCGAACCTCGGCGTTCGCGCAGCGCGTGCGCGCGTTCAACTGGCGCGGCCTCGTGCTGCCGCTCGCGCTATTCGCGCTGTGGTGGCTCGTGTCGGCGCTGCATCTGGTCAAAAGCGGCCTGCTGGTCAGCCCCGCCGACGTCGCGCATACCGCGTGGCAGCAACTCACCAGCGGCGCGTTGCTGCGCGCGCTGTCGGCTTCGCTGGCGCGCGAAGCGAGCGGCTTCATCATCGGCGCCGCGAGCGGACTGGTGCTGGGCTGCATGCTCGGCCTGTCGCCGCTCGCGACCCGGCTGATCGGGCCGTCGTTCGACACCTTCAAACAGATCTCGCTGTTCGCATGGATCCCGCTGATCTCCGTGTGGTTCGGCCTCGGCGATGTCGCGAAAGTGGTGTTCCTGTCGCTGGCCGCGCTGCTGCCGGTCGCCGCGCACACCTGCGACGGCATCCACTCGGTGCCGCGCCGCTATATCGAGGTCGCGCGCGCGTTGCGCTATTCGCGCGTTCAACTGATCCGCTACGTGATCCTGCCCGCCGCATTGCCGACGATTTTCACCGGCCTCTATCTCGGGCTGATCTATTCGTGGCTCGCGACGCTCGGCGCCGAATACCTGCTGGTTGCCGGCAGCGGCATCGGCAACACGCTGATCGACGGCAGCGAGCAGTTCAGGATGGACCTCGTGCTGTTCGGCGTCATCGTCGTCGGGCTGACGGGCTGGGCGCTCAATGCGCTGGCCCGCGGCGTCGAGCGGCGCGTGATGGCGCGGCGCAGCGGCGCGCCGCGCGAACGCGCGCCCGCCTGAAATCCTTCATTCGTACAGCCAGGTATCGACAGGAAGCAAACCCATGACCCATCCGGTTTCCGAAGGCATCCGCATTCGCGGCGTCACCAAGCGCTATCCGAAGCAGGCCGGCAACGACGACGGCCTGCTCGTGCTCGACGACGTTTCGCTCGACATCGCCCCCGGCGAATTCATCAGCGTGCTCGGCGCGAGCGGCTGCGGCAAGTCCACGCTGCTGCGGCTGGTGGCCGGGCTCGACACCGACTATCGCGGCGAAATCAGCGTGCACGGCGAGCGCGTGCGCGATACGTCGCTCGAACGCGGGATCGTGTTTCAGGATCACCGGCTGTTCCCGTGGCTGACCGCGGCCCAGAACATCGAGGCCGCGCTGCGCAACGCGCCGCTTTCGTTACAGCAGAAGCGCGCGGCCGTCGCGCAGCACGTCGCGCTGGTCGGCCTGCAAGGCTTCGAGCGCGCGTACCCGCATGAGCTGTCGGGCGGGATGGCGCAGCGCGTGGCGATCGCACGCGGACTCGTGAACCGGCCGCGCGTGCTGTTGCTCGACGAACCGTTCGGCGCACTCGACGCCCTCACCCGCGCGCGCCTGCAAACCGAGCTGCAACGGATCTGGGAACACGAGCGGATCACGATGATTCTGGTCACGCACGATGTCGACGAAGCGATCCAGCTCGGCGACCGGGTCGTCACGATGGCGCCGCGCCCCGGCCGCATCAAGCGGATCACCGAGGTCGGCTTGCCGCGGCCGCGCGAGCGCGGCGATGCGCGCTTCGTGCAATTGCGCGAGCGGATCCTCGCCGATTTCGCCGAACCGGCGCATCACGCCGCCTAGCGTGTTTCCGAAAGTGCGTCTTTCGTCCACGTCAATCGTCAATCGCAAGGAGCCAGCAGTGAGCGCAGCAGCACACAACAAACGGCAGATGAGTCTCGGTGCGTTCCTGATGGAAACCGGCCACCACATCGCCGCATGGCGTCACCCGGACACGCACGCGGCCGGCGGTCTGGACTTCGCGCACTACGCGGAACTCGCGCGCATCGCCGAGCGGGCCAAATTCGACACGATCTTCTTCGCGGACAGCGTCAGCGTGCGCGACACCAACCTGCCGTCGCTGTCGCGCACCGCGCGCGCCGATCACTTCGAACCGTTGACGCTGCTGTCCGCGCTGTCGGTCGTGACCGAGCGCATCGGCCTGATCGCGACCGTTTCGACCAGCTTTAACGAGCCGTACAACGTCGCGCGCAAGTTCGCATCGCTCGATCATCTGAGCGGCGGCCGTTCCGGCTGGAATCTGGTGACGTCGAGCACCGAGACCGAAGCGCACAACTTCAGCCGCGACCAGCACCTCGATCACGCGCTGCGCTACGAGCGCGCGAAGGAGTTCTACGACGTGGTCGCGGGCCTGTGGGATAGTTGGGAGGACGATGCATTCTTACGCGACAAGACGAGCGGCATCTATTTCGACGCCGACAAGCTGCACGTGCTCGGCTATCGCGGCAAGCACTTCAGCGTGCGCGGACCGCTGAACGTCGCGCGCTCGCCGCAAGGCTGGCCGGTCGTCGTGCAGGCCGGGGCGTCGGAAGCCGGCCGCGAACTGGCCGCGCAAACGGCGGAGGTGATTTTCGTCGCGCACCAGACGCTCGACGAAGCGCAGCAGTTCTATCGCGACGTCAAAGGCCGGCTTGCGCGCTATGGCCGCCGGCCCGAGCATCTGAAGATCATGCCCGGCATCTTTCCAGTGATCGGCAGAACCCAGCAGGAAGCGCAGGACAAGTTCGACGCGTTGCAGGAACTGATCGATCCGGTGGTCGGCCTCGCGTTGCTGTCGAACATGTCGGGCGGCGTCGACCTGTCGTCGTATCCGCTCGACGGCCCGGTGCCGGAGCTGCCCGAAACCAATGGCGGCAAGAGCCGGCAACGGCTGCTGCTCGATCTCGCGCGGCGCGACAACCTGACGATCCGCGATCTGTATCTGCGCATCGCGGGCGCGCGCGGACATCAGCAGGTGATCGGCACGCCGCAGAGCATCGCGGACCAGTTGCAGCAATGGTTCGAAGAAGAAGGCGCGGACGGCTTCAACATCATGTCGCCGTGGCTGCCGGGCGGGCTCGGCGAATTCGCCGATACCGTCGTGCCGGAATTGCAGCGCCGCGGGCTGTTTCGCACCGAGTACACGGGGCGTACGCTGCGCGAGCATCTCGGCTTGCCGCGTCCGGTCAATCGCTATACGCAGAGTGCGCGCGAGCGCGGCGAACTGGCGGCGGCCGCTTCGTGAAGCCCGGCGCGCCGGTGGCCGTGGAGCGCGGCGCAGGCCGGCCGGCATCGCGCAACGCGCAACGCGCGGCGGCGCCGGCCACGGCCGGGCCGCCGCGTTACGCGGATCACAGCCGCCCGGGCCGCGGGTCCGGCACGAATCCGGCATGGTTCGGCATCCTGATTGCGGTGAGCGAAGCCGCGTCGAGCCGCGCATCATCCGGCACGATGCCGTTGCGGTTCAGAATCCACGCGCTCACCGCATACACTTCGTCCGCGCTCAGCGACTGCGGCGCGTTATACGGCATCGCGCGGCGAATATAGTCGAACAGCGTGGTCGCGTACGGCCAGTAACTGCCTACCGTGCGCTTCGGATTCGCGCTCGCGAGCGTGCCCGCGCCGCCGATCAACTGATCGCCGATCAATCCCTCGCCTTTCGCGCCGTGGCACGCCGCGCATTTGGCCGCGAAAATGCGCGCGCCCGTCGCGACATCGCCGCTGCCGGCGGGCAAACCGTGGCCGTCCGGCGCGACATCGATATTCCACGCACTGAGCGCGGCCTCACCGACCGGTGTGCCGATCGCATCGACCGACTGGCGCCACTGCGCATTCGCGGCGGCGGACTGCGCCGCGTGGGTCGAATCCAACGACGACGAGCAACCGGCGAGCAGGCCGCCAAACACGAGCGCCGCGAATAGTCTCGTCACCCTTCGCGACGGCGCAGGCAAAACGAACCGCATACGCTTACGCATTTTTCACGCTCCCATCGGCTTCGATGCGCCACTGCTGAATGCCGTTGTAGTGATAGTTCGAGTTCAGTCCGCGCGCGGCGACGAGCGCCTCGCGGGTCGGTTGCACGTAGCCGGTCGAGTCCGTTGCGCGCGACAGGATCGCGGTCGGCGCGCCGTTCCACACGAAGCCCGCCTCGAAGCGCGTCAACGCGCGATCGCGCGCCGGTTCGTCGAGCCGTGCCGCCTGCCACGTCGCGCCGCCGTCGGTGGAGACCTCGACCTTACGAATCGCGCCGCGTCCGGACCACGCGATTCCGACGATCGGATAAAAGCCGTGCACGCTAAGCCGCTGCCCCGCCGATGGCCGCGTGATCACCGACTTCGCGTCCATTTCGAACGCGAACTGACGGGCCCGGCCATCGGGCAGCAAGCTCGTATATTTCGACGTTTCCTCACGCGTCTGCAACGGCGCGGCGACGATCTTGAGCCGGCGCAGCCACTTCACGTTGGTATTGCCTTCGAACCCCGGCACCAGCAAACGCAGCGGATAGCCATTCTCCGGCCGCAGCCGTTCGCCGTTCTGCGCATAGACGACCAGCGCGCGATCGACAATCCGCTCGAGCGGCAAACTGCGGGTCATCGCCGCGGCGTCCGCGCCCTCGGCGAGCAGCCATTGCGGCGCGGCGCCATCGCCGGTCGCGGCGACACCGCCGACCGCTTCGAGCAGCGTCGATAGCCGGACGCCGGTCCATTCGCAGCACGACAGCAGTCCGTGCGTGATCTGCACCGGCAAACCGCTGGGCCCTTTCCATTCGCTCGCGGTATTGCCCGAGCATTCGAGAAAATGAATCCGCGACTCCGACGGCAGCCGTAGCAAATCGTCCATCGTGAAGATTTTCGGCTCGCGCACCAGACCGTGGATCGCCAGACGGTGCGCGTCCGGATCGATGTCGGGCACGCCGGCGTGATGGCGTTCGTAGACGAGGCCATTCGGCGTGATCGAACCGTGCAGATCGGCGAGCGGCGTCAGCGACGACGCGGCGCCCGGCATCGGCCACGCTCGCGCGGCGCGCCGGATTACGTTCGCCTCGTGCGGCGACGGCAGTCCATACGGGTGGTCGAGAACTGGCGCGCCCGGCGTTTGCGTCCATGGATCGACGGCGAGCGGTTGCAATAGCGTCGCGGCCTTCACGTTGCGGGCGGCCAGCGCGGTTAATGCAAGCGCGCCGAGCATGCGCCGGCGCGGGGAAGCGGGTTGCTTCGACTGGTTACCGGACGGCGCGCTGTTCGGCTCGCGTTGGGAGTCCTGACTGATAGGCGATTGGGGTGATGGAGGTGATTGTCGCGACATGCTGGGGCCGACGGGCGGCTGGATCGATGACGAGCGTCCGAGTATAGGCAGTGTCCGCGCGCGCTTCAAAGCCGATTCGGACTAACGATATGACGGCCGGCGATATCCGCCGAGGCGCGCGCAATTCGATACCGCGCCGCGCTCGCGCGCCGGGCCCGTTCGAGCCCCGGCGCAATCCCTGCCATTCAATTCAGCGCGACCGCGGCCGCCGCGCCGACCGGCGAGCCCTGCAACGACACCGACGCGCGCCCGTCCGGCCCGACCGGCACATCGCCGACGAGCGTCGTGCGATACAACTGCCGGTCGAACTCCAGATCGAAAATATCGGTCGGCGCGAGATGCGCGGTCGTGCGGTTGTCCCAGAACGCGATGCTGCCCGGCTCCCATTTGAAGCGCACCGTGAATTCCGGCCGCGTCACGTGCTCCCACAGCAATTCGAGCAGCAACTGGCTTTCGCGCGGCGTCACGCCGGAAATCTGCTTCAGGAATCCCGGGCTCACATACAGCGCGCGCTCGCCGGTTTCCGGATGCACGCGCACGAGCGGATGCTCGCTGACGAGCGTGTGCTGCTCGACCGCCGATGCAAACGAAGCGGTGCCCTGCACCCCTTGCGGCGCGGCGAAGCGATGCACGCCGCGCAGTCCGTCGACAAACCTGCGCAGCGGCTCCGACAGCTTGTCGTAGGCGGCCACCAGATTGGTCCATTGGGTGTCGCCGCCGTACGGCGGAATCGTCACGCCGCGCAGGATCGACGCGAACGGCGGATTGACGGCGGCCGTCACGTCGGTGTGCCAGCCGGTCCACGGCCGCAACAGAGGCTGGCCCTCGAAGCGGGTCGCCTGACGGAACTTCGCGATCGAATAGATCTGCGGATGCCCTTCGACATGACCGAACACCGGATGCCCGACCGTCAGTTCACCGAATTGCGCGGAAAAGGCCACGTGCTGCTCGTGACTCAGAAACTGCTCGCGGAAAAACACTACCCGCCACTTCAGCAGCGCGGCGCGGATCGCCGCGATCTGCTTCGGGTCGAGCGGCCGGGTCAGATCCACGCCGCCGATTTCCGCGCCGATATGCGCGGACAGCGGGCTGATCTGGAGTTCTGCCTGGTCGGTCACAGCGACTGCACTCATCGTTGATCTCCTTCGCGGCGCTCGCCGCATCACATACGTGGGGGGCTATCGGTCAGGCGGTCACAGCTTCGCGCTGGTAGCGCGACACCGGCTGCCGCAAGCCGAGGTTCTCGCGCAGCGTCCGACCTTCGTACTCGTCGCGAAACAGGCCTCGGCGCCGCAATTCCGGCAGCACCAGTTCGATGAAGTCGTCGAGACTATTGGGCAGCAATGCCGGCATCACGTTGTAGCCGTCGGCGCCGTAGTTGACGAAGCGTTCTTCGAGCGCATCGGCGATCTGCTTCGGGGTACCGACCAGTTGCCAATGCCCGCGCGCGCCGGCTACCCGCAGATACAGTTCGCGGATCGTCAGGTTCTCGCGCCGCGCGAGTTCCAGCGTCAGCGACTGGCGGCTCTTGCTCGCATTGGTTTCCGGCAGTTCGGGAATCGGTCCGTCGAGCGGATAGCCGGACAGATCGAAGCCGCCGGTCAGGCCCGACACCAGCGACAGACCCACCGCGGGATCGATCAGCGCCTGCAGCTCGGCGAATTTCTGCTGCGCCTCGCGCTCGGTCGCGCCGACGATCGGCATCACGCCCGGCATGATCTTCAGATCATCCGCGTCGCGGCCGTACTGCGCGAGGCGGCCCTTCACGTCCGCGTAAAACGCGACCGCGTCTTCGAGCGTCTGCTGCGCGGTGAAGATCACCTCGGCGGTGCGCGCCGCCAGCGCCTTGCCCGCTTCCGACGACCCCGCCTGCACGAGCACCGGCCGCCCTTGCGGCGAACGCTCGACGTTCAGCGGGCCGCGCACGTTGAAAAATTCGCCGCGATGGTCGAGCACGTGACGTTTGTCCGGATCGAAATAGCGGCCGCCGGTCTTGTCGCGCACGAACGCGTGCTCGTCCCAGCTGTCCCACAGTCCCTCGACCACTTCCGCGAATTCGGTCGCGCGCTCGTAGCGGCGCGCATGCGCGAGATGTTCGTCGAAACCGAAGTTCTTCGCCTCGTGCGCGCTCGACGACGTGACCAGATTCCAGCCGGCCCGCCCGCCGCTGATGTGATCGAGCGACGCGAATTTGCGGGCGATGTGATAAGGCTCGTTGAACGTCGTCGATGCGGTGCCGACGAGGCCGATGCGCTCGGTCACGGCGGCCAGCCCCGACAGCAGCGTGAGCGGTTCGAACTGGGCGACGTAACTGTGCGCGGTGCGGCTCAGAAAGTCGACGTTGTCGCCGCGCGTGCCCGAGCCGTCGGCGAGAAAGATCAGATCGAACTTCGCCGCTTCGGCAGCCTGGGCAAGCCGCGCGTAGTGACGGAAATCGCGGCCCGCCGCCGCGTGCGCGTCCGGATGACGCCACGCGGCGATGTGATGGCCGGTCGGGTACAGAAAGGCGCCGAGGCGCAAATGTCCTTTACGTTGGCTCATGGTGTGTGCAAATGAAGATCTCGGCTCATTGGGTAGGCTTCCTTTGTCTTCAGCGCTCGATGTACAGGTCGGCAAAGTTGCCTCGTATCCCCTCGCCGCCCGGCGCATAGTTCTTCACCTTCTTCGCCGCAATCGTGATGTTCGGATTCGCGCCGAACTCGATCGACGGAATATCGTCGTGCACGATCTGCTGGAACTGCAGGAACAACTGGCGGCGCTGGGTATCGTCGGTAGCGACCGAGGCCGCTTCCAGCAGACGGTCGACTTCCGGGTTCGAGTAATGCGCGGCATTCGAGAACGGCAGGCCGATCTTGAAGTTCTTCGACCAGAACACCCGCTGCACGCCGACGGTCGGATCGAACGTGTTCGACAATGCTTCGAGCGTGATGTCGAACGCGCGATCGGTGTAGGCCTTCTTCACGTAGGTCGCGAAGTCGTAGCTTTCGATCTCGCCGTCGATGCCGATGCGCGCGAGCGACTGGCGCACGAAATCCGCCGCGCGCGGGTCCTGGAACGGGTTGTACAGCAGTCGCAATTTGAAGCGCTTGCCGTCCGCGCCGCGTTTGTAGCCGGCCGCATCGAGCGCGGCATTGGCCTGCGCGACGTCGTACGGGAAGTAGTGGATAGCGGCGTTGTGATACTTCGTGTTCGCTGTGCCGATCGCGGCCGCCGACACCTGGCCATAGCCGTACCAGACCACGCGATTCAGCGCGTTGACATCGAGCGCCTGCGAGATCGCCTTGCGAACCGCCTTGTCCTTCAGAACCGGTGTATCGAGGTTGAAGATCAGCTGCTGATGGTTGCTGTTGTACGCCCAGTTGGTCGTATCCACGTTGAAGTTCGGCAGCGAGCTGAAGCGCTTCACGTCCGACAGCGGCACCGCCTGATCGCCCAGATTCGCGGCGCCGGACTCGAGCGCCGCGGCGCGGGCGGCGCCATCGGGTAGAAAGCGCACGATGATTTTGTCGACGTAGGGTTTGGGCTTGTCCCAGTAGTCCGGATTACGTTCGAGCACGATATCGCTGCCGTGCGCGAACGACTTGAACACGAACGGTCCGGTGCCGACCGGCGCGCTGTTGTACGGATTCGTCGCGATATCGGTGCCTTCGTACAGGTGCTTCGGAATGATCGGCGACTCGCTGCCCGCGAGCGCGGTCAGCAGGAACGGCGCGGGCCTCGACAGCTCGACGATCGCGGTATACGGGTCCGGCGTCTTCACGTCGGTCACATTCGCAAAGGTACTGCGGCCGCGCGGATGCACCTGCTTGAGCGTCAGAATCGAAAACGCCACGTCGGCGGAAGTAAAGGGCTTGCCGTCATGCCACTTCACGTCATGACGCAGATTGAAACGGTATTGCAGCCCATCAGGGCTGACCGTCCATGAGGTTGCCAGCAACGGTTTCGGGTTCAGATTCGGGTCATAGGTCAGCAGGCCTTCAACCACCTTCGGTCCGATCTCCGCATTGCCGCCGGCGGTGGTGGTCAACGGGACGATCGACGCAGGTTCCGGGGTCACCAGCCAGGTCAACGTGCCGCCGCTGGCGGGCGCGGCGCTCGCGCCGGCGGGCACGCCGGCAAGCCACGCACTGACCAGTAGCGCGCCGAGCAGGCGCGCGCGTACGCCGTAAGTCGTTCTCATCGGGATCCTTATTATTTTGCCGAAGCGGTTACCAGGTGCCGCGCCGACTCGCCGGGCGCGCGGGCCACGCTGACATGGCGCAATTCGCCGGCGATCACCTGCGGGTTCTTCAGCAGGTTGTAAATCGGGCACACCGCCTCCACCGCTTCATGCAGCGCGCGAATCGCGGCGGCCGGCTCGGGCGAGACGATGTCGAGCGTGTAGCGGATGTTGTGCGGAAAGATCGGGATGTGCTCGAAGCCCGGCTGCTGCGCGAGCGGATGCTGGTCGCCGGTGACTTCCACGTCGATCGAATCGATTCGCAGGCCGCGCTCAGCGGCCTGGATCAGCGTGATGTGCGTGAGGCAGCTGCCGAGCACGCCGAGCTGCAATTCAGGCGACGCGGGCCCGAGGTTGTAGCCGGCGAAATCGGCGGGACTGTCGCTGATCACCTGAAAATCTCGAATGCGGATTTCGCGCACGCCGCTGCGCCCTAACGCGCGCACATTGGCCTTGAGCCGGTTGGCGTTCAGATCCGGATCGTTGCGCGCGGCTTCGCGTTTGGCTAGCCAGGCCGCGCGCTTCTGTACGAGGTACTCGTTTAGCGTCGTCATGTGTCGGTGGTTCGATTGAGCGGATTGAGCGGATTGAGCGGTGAGTTGAACGATACGGATACGCCGCACAGGATAGCCAGCCGCCGTCCGCACACGAACCAAGCGATTCTGCTTTGCTTACACGTGTGCGTCATTTCCACCGCATGTCGCGCACGCAAGCAGATAACGATAGAAATTATTGTTCGTTGTCCGATGGGTTGAGTTGCCGGTAAGTTTTCAAGGCTCGGCGCGCAGCGGAACACCGCCGTCAATCCCTCTACGTCCAACGACCGACCCTCATCGTGACCGAAACCCTCTTCGCCGCCCAACCGCAAGCGTCGACGCAGTCTCCCGACGCCACCCCATTCGTGCCAGTACGCTCGCCCGCCGACTTTTCCGCCTCGCCGGTAGCCCGCGCGCTCGAACAGCCGCTGCTGCTCGGCCTGTTCCTGCCGATTCAGGCCGGCGGCTGGAGCGCGTCGACGCTGCCGCGCAGCACCGACTGGAATTTCGACTACAACCTCGCGCTCGTGCAGAAAGCCGAGAGCCTCGGCTTCGACCTGGTATTCGCGCTGTCGCAATGGCTGCCCAAAGGCGGCTATGGCGGCGTGTTCAACGGCGAGGCGCTCGACTCGTTCATGTCGCTCGCGGCGATGACCGCGCGCACCGAACGAATCATCCTCGTCGCCACCAGCCATGTGCTGTACGGCCCGTGGCATCCGCTGCATTTCGCGAAGTTCTGCGCGACGCTCGATCACATTTCGAAAGGCCGCTGGGGCATCAACGTGGTGACCGGCCATCGGGCGATCGAACACGAGATGTTCGGCTGGCACCGGATCGAACACGACCGCCGCTATGAACTGGCGGGCGAGTTTCTCGAGGCAGTCCAGCAGCTGTGGGCGCAACCGGAGAACTTCAGCTTCGCGCCGTTGCTGTCGAGCTGGAAGCTCGACAAGGCGTTCGTCACGCCCAAGCCGCAATTCGGCCGCCCGCTGCTCGTCAATGCGACCGGCTCGGACGCCGGTATCGAGTTCGCCGCGCGTTACTCGGACGTGGTGTTCATCACCAGCCCTGCCGGCTCGGAAATCGAAGCCGCGCTCGCCGCGTTACCCGCCCACACCGCGCGCGTGAAAGCCGCCGCCGCGAAGCACGGCCGCAAGATCCGCACGCTGATCAATCCGATGGTGATCTGCCGCGAAACGGCCGCGGAAGCGCTCGCCTATCGCGACGCAATCGTCGCGCACGGCGACGAAGGCAGCTTCCAACGCTTCGAAAGCGACGCGCACGCATGGCGCGGCAACGCCGAGCAGCGCAATCAGGCGGCCGCGCGCGCGGTCGGCGGCAACATCTCGATCGTCGGCTCCCCACAGCAGGTGGCCGACTACATCGTGCGTCTGCATCGGGCCGGGATCGACGGCGTGCAATTGAGCTTTTTCGATTTCCAGCCGGACCTCGACTTCTTCGGCGCACGCGTGTTGCCGCTGTTGCGCGAAGCCGGTCTGCGACTTTGAGCGTGCATTCGAAGTCCCGTTCTCTTTCCACTTCATGGTGAAACGCATGAGCCGACTCTGGTACACCCGCTGCCCCGCCCCCACTCCGTTCGGCATCGCCGCGCAGAAAGGCTGGCTCGACGAGGAATTCGCCGCCGACGGCATCGACGTGAAGGCACTACAGGACGCCGACGACGTCGCGATCCGCCGCTCGCATTTCACCCACACGCAGCCGTGGTCGTTTCGTCAGGGCGGCAATATTCCCGCGCTGTGGGCGCGCTCGCAAGGCAGCGATACGCGGCTGATCGGCCTGAGCTGGGTCGACGAATTCCAGGCGCTGATTACGCTCGACCGGCAACTCGATGCGAGCGCCGACGCACTGACCGGCCGACGCTTCGGACTGCCGCTCAATACCCGCGCGAGCGTGGTCGATTTTCATCGGGCGACCGCGTTGCGCGGCTTCGGCTCGTTGCTCGGTGCGCTGGGCGGCGCGCTCGCGGACGTCGAACTGGTCGATCTGGCACATACGCCGCGTGGTCTCGAAGACGCCAAATCCGCCGCCGATGCGCCGCTCGCGAGCTGGCTCGACGCGCAGCGCTCGCACGAATTCGCCCGTGAAGCCGCGGCCCTGCTGCGCGGCGAAGCCGACGTCGTGTTCGTGAAGGGCGCGACCGGGCTCGATATCGCGAACCTGCTGAACGCAAAGATTCTCGTGGAGATCGGCGCGCAGCCGAACCGGCTGCTACACGCGAACAACGGCACGCCGCGACCGCTGACGGTCGACGCGCAATTGCTGCGCGAGCGCCCGGATCTGGTCGAACGGGTACTTGCGCGCACGCTCGACACCGGCGACTGGGTGCAACGCCACCCCGGCGAGGTCGCGCAGTACGTGGCCCGCGAAACCCGCAGCGCCGAACATTGGGTACAGCGCGCGTATCCGGGCGGACTGCACCGGCAATTGCAGATCGGCCTCGACCCGCAAGCGTTGGCCGCGCTCGCCGGTTTCAAGCAGTTCCTGTTCGAGTCGGGTTTCATTCCGGCCGACTTCGATTTCGACGCATGGATCGATCCCGCGCCTTTGCGTGCCGCGCTAGCGCGCCGTGAGGCAGCGGAGCCGGCCGCGCTCTGACGCGTAGTTCTTCCCGCTCTCTTCCTACCCAACCGAACGATGACTCATGTCACCTCGCAGGCGGCGCCGCGCCGCCGCGGCGCCGTCTTGTTGCGCGGCGCGCTCGAGCTCGGCGCCGCGCTGCTGATCGCCCTGTCCGGCTCTTACGCAATTGCACAGACGCCGCAACGCGGCGGCACGCTGAACTTCGTCGTCACCCCGGAGCCAACCGCGCTCGTCGATCTCGCGACCACCGCGACCAATGTGCTGAAGGTCAGCCCGAAAGTCGTCGAAGGACTGCTCGATTACGACTTCAAATTCCAGCCGAAGCCATCGCTTGCGACCTCATGGGAGATCGGCGACGACAGCCGCAAGTACGTGTTCCACTTGCGTCACGGCGTGAAGTGGCACGACGGCCAGCCGTTCACGTCCGCGGACGTCGCCTATTCGCTGCAAACGCTCAGGCAGGTTCACCCGCGCGCCAAAACCACCTTCGCGAACGTCACCGGCATCGCCACGCCCGATCCGTATACGGTCGTCATCACGCTGTCGAAGCCGGCGCCGTATCTGATCAAGGCGTTCTCGTCGTCGGAAACGCCGATCGTGCCGAAGCATCTGTACGAAGGCACCGACCCGCTGACCAACCCGGTCAATAACGCACCGATCGGCACCGGGCCGTTCCGCTTCGTCAAATGGGTGCGCGGCAGCTACATCGAATACACGCGCAACGACGACTACTGGGACAAAGGCAAGCCTTTTCTCGACAGGATCGTCGTGAAGATCATCACCGATCCGGCCGCGCGCACGGTCGCGTTCGAAGACGGTTCCGTCGATCTGAGCGGCGATACGCCGGTTCCGCTATCCGACCTCGAGCGGCTGAAGAACAACCCGAAGCTCGCACTCGACTCGCGCGGCTATGAATTCCAGGCCGGCGTCACGCGCATCGAATTCAATCTCGACAATCCGGTCCTGAAAAATCTTCAGGTCCGCCAGGCGATCGCGTCGGCGATCGATCGCGACGTGATCCGCAAGGTGATCTTCTACGGCTACGCGACACCACTCGCGAGTCCGATCATTGCGTCGAACCCGTACTACGATCCGGCGCCCAACCCGTATCCGTTCAATGTGGAGCGGGCCAACGCGCTGCTCGACGCGGCCGGTTACCCGCGCAAGGCCGACGGCACCCGCTTCGCGCTGACGGTCGATCCGCTGCCGATCGGCGATCTGCCCACCCGCACCGCGGCTTACGTGAAATCGGCGCTCGCAAAAGTCGGCATCGCGGTCACTGTGCGCAGCCAGGACTTGCCCGCGTATCTGAAGCGGATCTACACCGACCGCGATTTCGATTTCTCGATCAATGGGATGAGCAATCTGTTCGATCCGGTGGTCGGTGTCGCGCGGCTGTATACGAGCGACAACTTCCGCCGCGGCGTGCCGTTCACGAACGGTTCGCACTATAGCAATCCGCGGATCGATCAACTGTTCGCGCAGGCGGCCGAGGAAACCGACGAGGCCACACGCAAACAGCTGTTCTCGCAGATCCAGCGGATTCTGGAGCGCGACCTGCCCGATCTCAACCTCGTGTCGCCGCAATACCTGACCGTGTACTCACGCGCGGTCCACAACCATACGAGCGGCCCCGACGGCGTATCGGCGAGTTTCGCCGACGTCTGGCTGCAACGCTAAAACGATTTCAACCCACACCCTGACGGAACTGCACTCACATGGAATACAGACAACTCGGCCGTAGCGGCATCAAGGTCTCGACACTGACGCTCGGCACGATGATGTTCGGCGGCCCGACCGACGAAGCCACCGCCGCGCGCATCATCGACCAGGCGCTCGAACAAGGCGTCAATTCGATCGACACCGCCGACGTCTACGGCAAAGGCGAATCGGAGCGCGTGGTGGGCCGCGCGATCGCCGCGCAGCGCGAGCGCTGGGTGCTCGCCACCAAGTTCGCGAACCCGCTCGACGAGCGCGACGTGAACGCGCGAGGCGCATCGCGCAAACATATCCAGCGCGCGGTCGAGGCGAGCCTGCGGCGGCTGGGCACCGACCACCTCGACGTGCTGTACCTGCATCGCGAGGATCATCAAACCCCGGTCGAAGAAACCGTGCGCGCGCTCAACGATCTGATCCGCGCCGGCAAGCTGCGCTACTACGGGCTGTCGAATCACCGCGCGTGGCGGATCGCCGAGTTCAGCCATACCGCGCAGGCGCTCGGGCTCGATGCGCCGATCGTCAGCCAGCCGCTGTACAACATCGCGAACCGCCAGGCCGAAGCCGAACAACTCACCGCGGCGCACCGCTACGGGCTCGGCGTGATCTCGTACAGCCCGCTCGCGCGCGGCGTGCTGACCGGCAAATACGAACCGGGCGCGACGCCGGGCGCGGACACCCGCGCGGGTCGCAGCGATCGCCGTCTGCAGCAGACCGAGTGGCGGCCCGAGTCGATCGAACTGGCGCGGCGGGTGCACGAACATGCGCAGGCTCGCGGACTGACGGCCGGCCAGTTCGCGCTCGCGTGGGTGCTCAATAGCCGCTACATCAGCTCGACGATTGCCGGTCCGCGCACCGAAGCGCAATGGCAGGACTATCTGCCGGCGCTCGGCTACCGGCTGAACGCGGAAGACGAGGCCTTCGTCGACTCGCTGGTGACGAGCGGGCATCCGTCCACGCCGGGTTTCAACGATCCGGGGCATCCGTTCTTCGGGCGCCTCGCGCGGCATGGCACGGAGCAGGATGGCCGCGCATGGCCGGCACAGGTGTCGCGATGAGCGTCGATCGGCGGGATTTCATTCAACGTTCGCTCGCGATGCTGTCGGCCGGCACGCTCGGCGCCGCGGGGCCGCTCGCGCATGCCGCCGCGGCCGGCGCAACAGCCGGCGCAACAACCGGCGCATCGGCCAGTCCATCGGCCGGCAGCGCAGCGACGCCGACGCGAGGCGGCACGCTGACCTACGCGGTGCAGCAGGAGCCGCCGTCGCTGGTGTCGCTGCTCGACACCAACACGGTGATCCGCAACATCAGCGCCAAAATCACCGAGGGACTGTTGCGCTACGACGCGCAGTTCAATCCGCAGCCATTGCTGGCAATCGCGTGGAGCACCAGCGCCGACGGCCTGCAATACACGTTCCGGCTCAGGCCGGGCGTGAAGTGGCACGACGGCGAGGCTTTCACGTCCGCCGACGTGCGCTACTCGATCCTCACGCAAAAACGCCTCGGCCCGCGCGGGCGCATCACGCTCGCGAACGTCGAACGGGTCGACACGCCCGATCCGCTGACCGCCGTCGTGGTGCTCGGCAAGCCCACGCCGTACTTCCTGAAAGCGTTGTCGTCGGCGGAATTGCCGATCGTGCCGCAGCATCGCTACGGCGACGGCGATCCTTTGAGTAGCCCGAATCCGGGCGCGCCGGTCGGCACCGGTCCGTTCGTGTTCGATCAGTGGGTGCGCGGCAGTCATGTCAGTCTGCGCAGGAATCCGAATTACTGGCGCGCGGGCGCGCCGTATCTGGACCGGGTGATCTACCGGATCGTTCCCGACCAGGGCGCGATATCCGCCGCACTGGAAACCGGCGAGGTCGATGCCGCCACCAATATCGGTCTCGCCGATCTCGGCCGCCTCGCGAAGCTGCCGCACCTGAAGATCGACGACAGCTACGACGCGTATCTGAACAACGCGGCCTTCCTCGAATTCAACCTGGACAACCCGGTGCTCGCGAAAGCCGAAGTGCGCAAGGCGATCGCCCAGGCGATCGATCGCAACTTCATCCGCGACAACGTGTTCTACCGGCGCTCGAGCCTGGTGGACTCGCCGGTGCCGAAGGTGCTGTCGAGCTATTACGACGACAGCACGTTCCACTACCCGTTCGACGTGGACGCCGCGAATCGCCAGCTCGATGCCGCCGGCTATCCGAAGCAGGCCGACGGCCAACGCTTCGCAGTGAAGATCAATTACATCACTGGCGCGGATTTCCGGCGCGCGGCCGAGTATCTGCGCGCGGCGTTGGCGCGCATCGGCATCAAGGCGACGATCCTCGACGGCGATCTGCCGACCTATCTGCGCCGCGCTTACACGGCGCGCGAGTTCGATCTGAATCTGAATGGCCTTGGGCGCCTGTACGACCCGACCGTCGGCGTGCAGCGCATCTACTGGTCCGACGGCGTCAAGCATCCGCTGATCTGGATCAACGCATCGCATTACCAGAATCCGCAAGTCGACGAGCTGTTCCGCACCGCCGCGATCGACGTCGACGAGGCCCGCCGCGCGGCCGCGTTCCGGCAGATTCAGCAGATCGTCGGCCGCGAGCTGCCGGTGCTGCCGCTCGTCACCGTGCCGGCGTTGCAGGTGTATCACAGCCGCGTGCATAACCTGAACAACAGCATCGATCTGACCGCCGGCGATTTCTCCGACACCTGGATCGAACCGAAGGGCTGATTGTTGGGCGAGCGCCGCCGGTTGGATCGGGCGGCGCTTGTTCTGGATTTGCTTGTCTATAACGCGCGCTATGACACCGCGCTAGCTGCGCGTGCCCGGCTCGATGCGCTGCGCCGGGAACGCCCGGCGGCAGCGCATCCGGCTTGGGGCGATCACGCCGCCCGTGCGTCGTCGAACGTGCGGCCCGGAATCGCGTCGAGCAGCGTGCGCGTGTACGGATGCCGCGGCGCGCGCCAGATCTCGCGATGGTCGCCGGTCTCGACGATCCGCCCCGCCTGCATCACATGCACGCGGTCCGCGATATAGCGCACCACCGACAGGTCGTGCGAGATGAACAGATACGCGAGCCCGAGGTCGCGCTTCAGATCGACCAGCAGATTCAGAATCTGCGCCTGGATCGACACGTCGAGCGCGGACACCGGTTCGTCGCAGATCAGCAGATCCGGTTCGAGCACCAGTGCCCGCGCAATCCCGATGCGCTGCCGCTGGCCGCCGGAGAACTCGTGCGGATAGCGGCCCAGCGCGCTGTTCGGCAAGCCGACGCGGTCCAGCATCGCGGCGATCCGCGCGCGCCGCTGCTGCGCGTTGCCGATCCGGTTGACCACCAGCACGGTATCGAGAATCTCGGCCACCGTGCGGCGCGGATTGAGCGACGCATAGGGATCCTGAAAGACCATTTGCACATGGCGTCGCAACGGCCGCAATTCGCGTTCGCCGAGCGCTACGAGATCGGTGCCGCGCAGGCGGATTGCGCCGGCCGCCGCCGGCACCAGCCGCAGGATCGCTTTCGACAGCGTCGATTTTCCGCAGCCCGATTCGCCGACAAGGCCGACCGTCTCGCCGCGCGCGATGCTCAGCGACACGCGCTCGACCGCCGGCAACGCCGCGTGGCCGCGCCGCCGCGGATACTCGACGCGCAGGTCGCGCAATTCGAGCAACGGTGCGCCGGCGTGCGCCGGCGCCGCGGGAACGGCCGCCGCTACTGGAGGCTCGGTGCGCGCCGAGCGCGGCAGCACGGTAAACGACGGCCGGCCGTCCGCCCCGAATCCATGGCGAATCTCCGGCAGCTTCCAGCCGCGATAGTGCAGATCGTCCGCCAGATTCAGCGACGCGCCCAGCAAGCCGCGCGTATACGGATGCTGCGGCTGCGTGAAGAGCCGCGCCACCGGCGCCTCCTCGACCTTCTCGCCCGCCAGCATCACCGCGACCCGGTCGGCGTGCTGCGCGACCACGCCGAGGTCGTGCGTGATCAACAGTAAGGACATCGACAGTTCGCGCCGCAAGCCGTCGAGCAATTCCAGAATGCGCGCCTGGATCGTCACGTCGAGCGCGGTGGTCGGCTCGTCGGCGATCAACAGACGCGGGCGGCAGGCCACCGCCATCGCAATCATCACGCGCTGCCGCTGACCGCCCGACAACTCGTGCGGATAGTCGTGCACGCGCCGGTGCGGCTCCGGAATCTGCACGAGATCGAGCAGTTCGACCGCGCGCTGGAACGCCGCCGCTTTCGACAGACCCTCGTGCTGGCGCAACGTCTCGACGATCTGCGCGCCGATCGACAACACCGGATTGAGCGAGGTCATCGGCTCCTGAAAGATCATCGAGATGTGCTGGCCGCGCATCTCACGCACCTCACGCGGCGACAGGTCGAGCAGTTCGCGGCCGTCGAAGCGCAGGCTGCCGCTCACGCGGCCCGGCGCCGGCACGAGACGCATCAGCGAGAGCGCGGTCGCCGATTTACCGCACCCCGATTCGCCGACGAGCGCGAGCGTCTCGCCTTGCGCGATATCGAAACTCAGGCCGCGCACCGCTTCGTGCGCGCCGAAACTCACGCGCAGATCGCGTACTTCAAGCAGATTGGCCAAAGGGGACTCCTCGATTACGTTGCCGGCCGCGCGAGCAGCGCGGCCGCTTTCGGGTTGCTGTCAGCTTCGTTCGCGCAGGCGCGGATTGAGCGCGTCGTTCAGACCGTCGCCGAGCAGGTTCAGCGCGAGCACCGCCAGCACGATCGCAGCACCGGGCACCGCGGTCAGATACCAGGCAGTGCGCAGCGAATCGCGGCCCGCGCCGATCATCGCGCCCCAACTGACCACGTTCGGGTCGCCCATGCCGAGAAACGACAGCGACGATTCGATCAGGATCGCGCTCGCAACCATCACCGACGCGGTGACGATCACCGGCGGCAATGCGTTCGGCAGGATCTCGCCGAAGATGATCCGCGTGTTGCCGAAGCCCTGGCTGCGCGCGGCCAGCACGAAGTCCGAGCGGCGCAGGCTGCGAAATTCCGCCCGCACGATTCGCGCGACGGTGGGCCATGACGCGATGCCGATCGCGAGCGCGATGATCGTCACACTCGGATGGCCGATCGCAACGATCACGATCACCAGCAAAAACGACGGTACGGTCTGGAACAGTTCGGTGATCCGCACCAGCACATCATCGACCAGGCCGCCGAAGAAGCCGCCAATCGCGCCGACCAGCGTGCCGATCACGAGGCCGATGCCGGCCGCGCTCGCGCCGATCAGCAGCGACACGCGGGTGCCGTGCGCGATGCCCGCCGCCACGTCGCGCCCGAGCGAATCGGTGCCGAGCCGGTATTGCGGATCGCTGCCCGGCCATTCGAACGGCGCCGCCACCATGTCGAGCGGGTCGTCCGGAAACAGATGGCCGGCGGCGAGCGCCAGCACGATGAAGGCCGCGAGCAACACCAGCCCCGCGAGCGCGGATGGATTGCGCACCAGTGCGCGCCACACGCCGCGTCCGGCCGGCCGCTGTGACGGGTGTGCGGGCTCGCCCGCAGCTGTGCCACGGCGCGTGCCGAAGCGTGAGCCGAACAGCGTGCCGCCCAACTGGCGGCGCCAGCTCGATGCGCGAGGCTCGCCCTGCGGCGAAATCAGATTCGAAGAGTCGGAAGCCATGTGATCTCTCTGTGAAAAAACGCGTGGCGCGACGCGCGATGCGCGCTTCGATCAGCCGCTATGCCACCTATGCCGCTACGCCACCTATACCGCCTACGCGATGCGCGGATCGAGCCACGCCTGCACCAGATCGACGAGCAGATTGGCGACGATCACCAGCATCGACGACAGCAGCAGCACGCCGAGCAGCACGCTGAAGTCGCGCGCCATCACCGCATCGAGTGCGAGCCGGCCGAGCCCCGGCCAGCTGAACACCGTTTCGGTGACGGCCGCGCCGCCCAGCAGCGTGCCGAAATGAATGCCGACGATCGTCGTCAGCGGGATCAACGCGTTACGCAGCACATGACGCACCGTCACGCGCCATGGATGCAGGCCCTTCGCCTGCGCGGTGCGCACGAAATCCTGGCGCTGCACTTCGAGCATCGCCGCGCGCGTGAGCCGCGCGTAGATCGCGACGAAGAAGGTCGACAGGGTCGCGGCGGGCAGCAGCACGTGCCTGAGCGCGTCGACGAAGTACGCGAAGCCGTGCAGTTGTACGCCGAGCGTGAGATTGCCGCCGCTCGGCAACCAGCCCAGATGCACCGAGAACAGCACGATCGCGAGCAGGCCGATCCAGAAGCCCGGCGTCGAGTAGAACAGCAACGCCAACACCGACAGCACGCGGTCCGGCCACTTGCCGGCCCAATGCGCCATCACCGCGCCGAGCGCCACGCCCGCGACGATCGCGAACGACAGCGCGACGCCCATCAGCAACAACGTATTGGGCAGCCGCGACAGAATCAGCTGCATTACCGGCATGTCGTAGCGCGGCGAATAGCCGAGACTGAAATGCGTCAGATGCGCGAGATACGACCACAACTGCTGCAGCACCGGCTGATCGAGACCGAACTTCGCGCGCAACACCTGCATCGTTTCGACGGTCGCCGAACCGGACTCGCCGGCCAGCACGTCGGCCGCGTCGCCCGGCATCAGCTTCAGCAGAAAGAAGTTCAGGATCACGATGCCGATTACGGTCGGCAACGCCTGCCACGCGGTACGCCGCGCAATCGCGGCAAAACGCAAACTTCGGCTCATCGTCTCGCTCCGTTATGCACTCGGTTATGCGCTCACTCATGCGCTCAGATAAACGTCTGCCAGATTGCCTTCGAGGCCTTGCGCGGACACCGTGTGGTCATGCACCCGCCGGTTCGCGAGCGTGACCATGCGCGGGGCGACGAGATTCAGAATCGGCAGATCGCGATAGACGATCTGCTGGAATTGCTGATAGAGCACGACGCGTTTGTTCTCATCGGTTTCGATCGCGGCGCTTTCGAGCAGGCGGTCCACCTCGGCATTGCTGTAATGCGGCGCGTTCGAGAACGGCACGCCGGGGCGGATGTTGCGCGACCAGTACAGCCGCTGCACGCCGACGCTCGGATCGAACAGCGTATTCACGCCGATGCTGCTGAAGTCGAACTGGCGGTCCGCATAGACGCGCTTGAGGAACGCGGGCAAGTCCTGCGAGCGCACCGTCACGTCGATGCCCACGCGCGCGAGCGCCGATTTCACGTAGTCCGCCTGGCGGCGATACATGTCGCCGTACGGCAGAAAGTCGTGCGTGAGACTGAAGCGCACGCCGCCCGCCTTGCGCGGATAGCCGGCCGCGTCGAGCAGTTGTTCGGCGGCGGCGGTATCGAATGCGTACGGGGCGAGCTTCGCGTCGTGATACGGCGAGCCCGGCGTGATCGGCGTCGGCGACAGGTCCGCATAGCCGTATGCGACCGTGCGCAGCACCACCTGCGGATTGATCGCGTGCGCGATCGCCTGACGCACCCGCAGGTCTTTCAGGATCGGATGCTGCAAATTGAAGTCGATCTCCGACAGCGGTTCGAGAAAGCGGTAGCCGCGCGTTTCGACCGTCAGTTGCGGCAATTGCGTGAGCCGCGGCAGATCGGTGAGCGGCACCGGATTTTCGCCGCCCAGATCGAGCGCGCCGGTTTCGAATGCCGCGGAGCGCGCGGCGGCATCGGGAATCACCTTCAGCACCAGCGCGTCGATATACGGCTTGCCGGCGTCCCAGTAGTCCGGATTGCGTTCGTAGACGATATTCGCGCCGCGCGTCCACGACTTGAAGCGAAACGGCCCGGTGCCGACCGGCGCGTTGTTGTGCGGATTGCTGAGCGGATCGCCCGATGCGTACAGATGCTTCGGCACGATCGGCGACTCGCCGGCCGATAGCGCCTTCAGCAGATACGGCGCCGGCTTCGACAATTCGATCACCGCGGTGCGAGCGTCCGGCGTCGACACCCGCGTGACGTTCGCGAAGGTGCTGCGGCCACGCGGATGAATCGACTTCAGCAAATCGATCGAGAACGCGACGTCCGCGGACGTGAACGGCTGGCCGTCATGCCAGCGAACGTTCTCGCGCAACGTGAAGCGGTATTGCAGCCCGTCGGCGCTGGTCGACCAGGCTGTCGCCAGTTGCGGCTTCGGGCGCAGATCGAAGTCGTACGCGAGCAGCCCTTCGAGTACCTTCGAACTCGCGACGAGCGCGGGCCCGGTGGTCTGAAAGATCGACACGAGCACCGGCGGCTCGGGATTGATCAGCATATTCAGCGTGCCGCCGCGCTTGGGCGCCGCGCGGGTGCCGGTGCTGCCTTGCGCGAAGGCGAGCGCCGGCAGGCCGGCGGCCGCAAGCGCGGCGCCGGAGGAAAGCAGAAAGTCGCGGCGATTGAGCCCTGCCATGTGAGTCAGATCCTTGTATCTGTGCTTCGGCCGCAACGCGGCGGCCTGCGAGAAGAGTTGTCGGGCACGCGGCGTCGCCCGTGCAGCGCTTACGATAAAGGCGCAACTGCGCTAATAGAACCAATGGTTAGGCATATGCAAAGCATGTGGCGGACGAAGGCGATTTCTTTTCACGCAACGCAAACGCCCGTTGCGTATTTCATCTGTTGCACACGCACGACATTTCCCACGCGGCGCACGCCGAGCGCCTTACCAATGCATACGAACAGCGCGATTTCACGCGTTGTGACAGCCACCACGACGACTGATCCGACGGCACCGCCAGTACGAATCAATTAAGGATTGAAAATGTATTGCCGGTACTCGCCACTATTGCCAATCGATTGGCGCGACAGCGTTTCTTCGCAATAAATCGCCGAAATCGATATCGGTTTTGATTGTTTGTTTCGCCATTCGGATCTGCTTATCGTTCACGCCGGCTGCGACAGATATCGCTCCATTCCCTCCGTCACTTCTCCGGACTCATACCGGCAAAGATTCGAACACCTATGAAAAAACTGCTTTTCGCTTTCAGCATTTCTTCCCTGATGATCGGCACGGCAAGCGCTCAAAGCAGCGTCACGCTGTATGGGATCGTGACCGGCAACGTCACTTACGTGAACAATGCGCAAACCGCTGCGACCTCCGCATCCGGCCGGCCGCGCGGCGGCGCGCAGGTGGGCGTGTTCGACAACGGCACGTCGGGGCTTTCGTCGAGCCGATGGGGCCTGAAAGGCACCGAGGATCTGGGCAATCAGGTCAACGCGATCTTCGCGCTCGAAGGCGGCTTCAGCATTGCCAATGGCTCGCTCGGGCAAGGCGGCGCGCTATTCGGCCGCCAGGCGTACGTCGGTGTCACCGCACCGCGATACGGCACCTTCACGTTAGGCCGCCAGGGCGACGCGCAGATAGAACTCGTGTCGCCGCTGATCTACGCATGGTATTGGGGCAATCTGTCGATCCACCCCGCCGACTACAACAATCTGAACTTCACGCACCGTATCAACAACTCGCTCAAGTATCTGTCCGACACCTACGGGGGCTTGCGCTTCGCCGGCCTATACAGCCTCGGCGGCGTGGCCGGCAATGTCACGCAGAACCAGTACTGGTCACTCGGCGCGAGTTATACCGGCGGATCGTTCGCGCTCGCCGCATCGATTCTGAATGCGCGCAATCCGAATACGTCGCTGTACGGCACCAACCCGAATGCGAGCAGCACCGGCAATAACCTCGGCTCCGCCGGCTCGGCCAGCGCCGCCGAATCGAATCCGGCGATCGCGGGCTTCGCGTCGGCCAATACGCAGCAGACCGTGTCGGTCGCAGGCACCTATACGGCGGGCAGCGCGGTCTTCGGCCTCGCGTATTCGAATACCCAATACCGCGGGCTCGGCGCGAATCCGGCGCTCAATACGCTGAACTACAGCGGCACCGCGGTGCTCGGCACGATCAGCGCGAGCCTGCGTTATCAGGCGACGGCGTTCCTGCGCTTCGGCACTTCGTTCGACTACACGTCGGGCGGCAGCGTGAACGGCAAGGAAGGCGCGAAGTACGAGCAGGTCAATCTCGGCGCCGCGTATTCGCTGTCGAAAGCGACCGACCTTTATGTGACCGGCGCGTTCCAGCACGCGAGCGGCACCGATTCACTCGGGCGTCCGGCGGTCGCGGCGATCGGCTACCTGACGCCGTCCGCGACGAACCGGCAGGTCGCCGTGTCGGCGGGCATCAAGCACACGTTCTAAAACGAAACATCCCGATCCGGCGACGGATCGGGATGTCTTTTGCCGCACACGCTACGACGCTTCAGAGCAGCCGCCCGCCGTTCAGAACACGCGCCCTTCGGTCAGATGCGTGGTCACACCGTTCAACTCGTAATCGCCGATCACCCGCGCTTTGTGCAGCAACGGATTGTGGCTGAAGATCGTGCGCAGATTGCGCCAGTGACGGTCGAAGTTATGCGCGCGCCCGGTTGCCGACGCGCCGCCGATCTCGAACAGACGCTCGCCCGCGTGCAGCGCGAGCTTGCTGACCACCAGCTGCGTCTTGGCCGTTGTCAGCGCGCCTTCGAGCACGCGGTTCTCGGCGTCCGCCGCGCCGCTGTGGATCGCCTGCGCCGAGCGGTCGAGGGTGCGCGCGTTGCTGGCGATCAGCGCATCGATGGAGAGGCTGTGCGCGGCCAGCTCGCCGACCACCTGCTGCACGAAGCCGTCTTCGCGCGCGGACGGCGCGGGACTGTGCAGCACCGGCCGGCCGTATTGCGTGACGTAGCGGCGCGCATCGGCGACGATGTTGCGCACGATCCCCGCCGCCACCGACACCAGATGCAATTGCCGCACCGCGCTGCCATGGCGGCCGGCGAGGCTCGTATAGCCGCGCGTGGCGACTTCGTCGGCGAACACCTGGACGTTTTCCAGCACGAGGCTGCCGCTCGCCGTCATGCGCTGGCCCATCCCGTCCCAGTCGTCGAGCACGCTCAGGCCTGCGCGCGACACCGGAATCACGATCGACACTTTTTCGTCGTTCTCGTCCTGCACGTTGATGCGCGCATAGTCGGAAAACGCAGTGCCGGTCGAATAGTATTTCCTGCCCGTCACGCGAAAGTGCTCGCCGTCGCGCACCAGCTTCGTGACGATCTCGCCCGGGCGCGACGTACCGAGTTCGGTCGACGCGCCGCCGAAAATCGCGCCGTCGCGAATCCGTTCGATCTGCCGGTCATTGAACGCGGAACGCGGCGACAACAACAATTGCTCGGTCAGGTCGTAGTGAATCCGCAATGCGTGCGCGACATTCGATTCATGCGCGGCGAGCGTGGCGATCACCTGAAACAGATCTTCGAGCGAACCGCCAAGGCCTCCCCATTCGAGCGGAAAGCGCAGCACGCTCAGGCGCGATTCGCGAAACAGGCCAAAACGGTCGAACGGCAACTCGCGCCGCACTTCACGCTGCGCGGCGTCTTCGCCGATGGCCTGCGCGAGCGCCGGCAGCGCGGCGAGCGCCGCGTCCAGTTGTGCGCGCACCGGATTGTGTTGTGAGACCTGCATGCATCGAGTCCTTGTAAATACGCGCGGATCGTCGCGGATCCGGCAGTTCGGAAAATCGAACCGGCAGGCGCGCAGCGCGCGTGCCGAAGTGACGGATCAGTATAGGGACCGGCTCGCGCACGCAAAACCAGTGAATCGAGCTATTTATATGCGTGATTCTGAAATGCGCGTCGGCGGGCATTCGCGAATAGTCAGGAATCCATTTCAATCGTTTGCGCTCGCACCGTCATGCAGCTGGCTGCTCGAAGCGAATTACTTAGCATGATTCGTTGGTTGGCGATCCGGATAGCGCCGTGATCTACTCGATCTCCACAACGGCATGTGCAAGCTGACTCAGCGCATCGACCGACGGCCGGCGCATTGCCGCCACAACTCCGGCGTTTCCTGACTCCCTCGCTATCGCTCCTATGACCGCCATTCCCGACACTGCCACTGCCACCGACACTGCGATTGCCACAGACGCGCCAGCCCTACTCGACACGCTCACGTTCGCGAGCGCCCGGGAGCAAGCCCGCGCGCTCGCCAATGGCCGCGTCTCGGCGGTCGATCTGCTCGAACATCTGCTGGCGCGGATAAATCACTTCGATGGCGCGCTGAACGCGCTCGCGGTGCGCGACGTCGAGGGCGCACGCCGCGCCGCGCGCGAGGCCGACGCGGCGCTCGCGCGCGGTCAGCGCAAGCCGCTGCTCGGCGTACCGATCACGGTCAAGGAATCGTTCGATGTCGCCGGACTGGTGACGAGCGGCGGCGATCCGCGCCACGCGCAGAACCGCGCCACCAGCGATGCACTCGCGGTCGCCGCGTTACGCGAGGCGGGCGCGGTGATCGTCGGCAAATCGAACGTGCCGCTCGCCAACGCCGATCTGGAGAGCTACAACGACGTGTACGGCGTGACCCGCAATCCGTGGGATCCGGCGCGCTCGCCGGGCGGCTCGTCCGGCGGTTCGGCCGCGGCGCTGGCGGCAGGCTACGTCGCACTCGAACTCGGCTCGGACATCGGCGGATCGATTCGGATCCCTGCGCATTTCACCGGCGTATTCGGACACAAGCCGAGCTATGGAATCGTCCCGATGCGCGGCACCGGCGCACCGGGCGGCCGGATCGCCGACCGCGACCTGAGCGTCGCCGGGCCGCTCGCCCGCAGCGCGCTCGATCTCGAACTCGCGCTGGATCTGCTCGTCAATCGCGAACCGCTCGCCGCCAAAGGGTGGCGTCTGACGCTGCCGCCGGCGCGGCAAACCGCGCTGCGAGCGTTCCGCGTACTGGTGCTCGACGCATGGCCGGGCACCGAAGCGAGTCTGTCGGAACGCTGGGTGGTCGAACGCCTGGTCGAACGGCTGCGCGCGCAGGGCACCCGGGTTACCCGCGCAGCCGATTTGCCGGAGGGCCTGTTGCCGGACCTGAGCGTCTCGCACGCGTTGTTCAGAACACTCTCCGGCTCCTCGCTGGCGGAGCCGCCGCCGTTGAGCCCGCGGTCGCTCAAGCAGCTCGACGCACTGCATCCCGACGACCACAGCGCGCGAGCCGCGCATCTGCGCGCGCCGGCCTTGTCCCATCGCGAATGGCTCAAGGCCAACGAACAGCGCTACGTGCTGCGTCACGCGTGGGAAAAGCTGTTCGCCGAATTCGACGTGGTGGTGACCCCGGTCGCGCCGACGCCCGCGTTCGAACATGGCCATCAGGTACCGAAAGACGAACGCAGCTATCCGGTCGCTTATGCGGACGGTGTGCGCGACGTACCGTTTTTCGAGCTGTTTTATTGGGCCGGCCTGCCGGTATTGCCTGGCCTGCCCGCGACGAGCTTCCCGCTCGGCCTCGGCGACGACGGTCTGCCGGTCAGCGCGCAAGCGGTCGGCGCGTATCTGGAAGATCGCACCACGATCGCGTTCGCGCATGCGTTCGAAACCGCCTATGGCGGCTTCGTCGCGCCGCCGGCCTTTGCCGCCTCGGTGAGCGCGTGATGACGACAGTTCAAACATTCGAAGCGACGCACGACGCGTCGCGGATTACCGCATGGAGCCAGCGGGCTGCCGCGCTCGCTCGCGAGTTCGAGCAACTCGCCCCACATCACGATCGCACCGGCGAGGCGCCGGCCGCGCAGTTCGACGCATTGCAGAACGCGGATCTGCTCAGGCTGGTGGTCGCGACGGCGGACGGCGGCCACGGCGCCGGGCTCGCCGCCGCCAGCGCGGTGGTGCGCGAGATCGCCTATGGCGATCCGTCTGTGGCGCTGATCCTCGCAATGCACTACAGCCAGCACGCGGCGATCGTTCATGCCGAGCGCGAGGGGCGCGACGAGTGGCCGTCGCATCTCGCGCGCCGGCTTTCCCGCTCCGCCGCGACCGGTCCGGCGCTCCTGAACGCCGCGCAGGTCGAACCCGGGCTCGGCTCGCCGTCGCACGGCGGGCTGCCGGATACGATCGCGCGGCGCGATGGCGACTACTGGCGCGTGTCGGGCCACAAGCTGTATGTGACCGGCTCGACACTGCTGTCATGGATCAGCGTGCTGGCCCGCACCGACGAAGCCGAACCGCGCCTCGGCCAGTTCCTGATTCCGCGAGATGCGCCCGGCGTGCGCATCGTCGAGACATGGGATCCGCTCGGCATGCGCGCCAGCATCAGCCACGACGTGCTATTGAGCGACGTCGCCGTGCCGCTAGCCGACGTGGTGGCGCTGAAGCCGGCGGCACTCGGCTTGCAGCGCAATCCGCATAGCACGGCCTGGTATTTCACGCTGATCGCCGGCGTCTACGATGGCGCCGCGCGCGCGGCGCGGGACTGGCTGGTACGGTTTCTCAACGAGAGGCGGCCCAATTCGCTCGGCGGCGTCCCGCTCGCCGGTCTGCCGACGATCCAGCAGAGCGTCGGCGAGCTGGAACTGCTGCTGCAAACCAGCGACTGGCTGCTGAAGAGTTCGAGCGCCGCGCTGGACCACGGCAGCGCGCCGGATTCGCTTGCCGGCACCGTCAAGCAGACGGTGATCGACAATGCAATCAAAGCGGTCGATATTGCACTGGAACTAGCGGGCAATCATGGACTCGCACGGGCCAATGCGCTGGAGCGGCACCATCGCAACGTGCTGTGCAGCCAGATCCATGCACCGTCGAACCGGCTACTGAGCGGCAACACCGGTCGCGCGATCCTGACCGGCTGGCAACCGCGCCCGGCCGCACGGGATTGACCGTCGTGAAATCGGTGCCGCGAATATCCGCAATCACCCCCAGCATCCGCGCGCCAGTTTGATAAGCTTGGCCGGATTTCATTTCCGGCCAGACCAGCGCATGGGTATCCGACAACTCGCGAGCGAACTCAATCTTTCCGTCTCGACCATCTCGCGCGCGCTGAACGACAGCGACGAAGTCAGCGCCGAAACCCGCGAGCGGGTGCGCGCCGCCGCGTTGCGGCACGGCTACGCGCCGAGCAAATCGGCCGAGAGCCTGCGCAAGGGGCGGCTCGACATCGTCGGACTGATGCTGCCGATGCGCCGCGAAGAGGAGAAGTACACGCTCGGCGTGTTCATGAAGCTCGCCGACGGCCTGCAATCGGTGCTCGCGCAGCATGGGATGGACCTCGTCATGTATGCGAGCGAGTCATGGGACGACGAATTCGCGCGCTTGCGGCGCATCGTCGACCGGCGTCACGTGGACGGCGTGATCCTCGCCGGCACCCGCCATCACGACGAGCGGCTCTACTATGTGGCGAGCCGCAATTTCCCGTTCGTCGCGTTGGGCCGCAGCGAATCGGGCGGCCAGCATCCGTGGCTCGACCTCGATTTCGAATCGGCCGCCGAAGCGGGCGTCGCGCGGCTGGCGGCGCTCGGCCATCGGCGCATTGGTCTCGGCATTCCCGATAACGATGCGATGCAGGCGCACGTCTATCTGCGCGCATGGCGCCGGGCGATGTCGCGCCACGGCCTCGCCGCGCCCGACGACTACGTGCGGCGCAACCAGTTGTCCGAGCGCGGCGGCTATCTGATCACCGAAGAACTGCTGCAACTCGCGCAAGCGCCGAGCGCGCTGATGTTCCAGAGCGACTGCATGGCGAACGGCGCGTACCGCAAGCTGTACGAACTCGGCAAGACGCCCGGGCGCGATCTGGCGATCTCGGGCGGCGTGCTGGCCGGCGAACTGTCGGAATACCTCGCGCCCCGTCTGACCGGCTTCACGTTCGATGCTTATGCACTCGGTCAGCACCTCGCGAAAGCGTTGCTCGCGCAATTCCCCGATCTGGCCGACACCTATCGCGCCGCGCTCGAACCGGGGCTGTGGCCGCTGACGCTGCGTGAGCGCGACAGCGATGCCGCGGTGTTCGAGGCTGGCGACGGCTGAGCGTCACGCCCCGCACCGTCCTCTACACACGACCAGCTCCCTCCCCCCGCATTAACCCCATTGCGGAATCCGGCAACACGCATTGCGATATTTGCCGGCGCCTTGACACGCCATTCGCCGCAAGCAAATATCACCCCGTTCCGGAAACGTTTCCGGAAACTCGCCGGATGACTGCGCTGCACGGTGTTCACCGATGCAAAAACGCTCAACGACAGTTCCAACGCCGGCCCGATAAATAACCCGAACAAACCTGAGACAAGCGTGGCGGCATCGCGCGAAAACGGAGACAGCATGAAGAAGCTACGCGCCGCGTCCGCGGCATTCGGCCTGGCCCTGTCGCTTTCCTGCACCGTATTGCACGCGGCCACGCTGTCCGTGTGGGCCGTCGACGAGCCGGACAACTACACCGAGAAGATGGCGCAGGAGTTCGCCAAACTTCATCCGGACGTTCATCTGCAGATCCGCAAGGTCGGCTTCGCGGCGCTCAACGACGAAACGATGCGCGCGGTCATGTCCGGCAGCACGCCGGACGTCGTGCCGATCGACAACCCGAATACCGCGATGTTCGCATCGAAGAACGCGCTGCTCGATCTTTCGCCGTACCTGGCGAAGTCGAAAGTAATCGACACGAAGCAGATCTTCCCCGGCCCGCTGAAGAACGCGAGCTGGAACGGCAAGGTGTACGCGATTCCGCGCGGCACCAACACGCTCGCGCTGTACTACAACGAGGACATGTTCAAGGCGGCCGGGCTCGATCCGAACCGTCCGCCGCAAACCTGGGACGAGTTGTACGCGGACGCGAAGAAGCTGACCGACGCGCAGCACAACGTCTACGGTCTCGCGTTTTCCGCGATCAATAACGAAGAAGGCGTGTTCCAGTTCCTGCCGTTCATTCAGGCGACCGGCGCCGACTGGGATCGTCTGAACGATCCGGGCGCGGCGCGCGCGGCGGCGTTCTGGCAGAAGCTGATGGACGCGAAGGTTGCGTCGCCCGATACGCTCACGCACACCCAGTCCGAAGCGGCGGCGACTTTTGTCAACGGCAATGCGGCGATGAATATCGACGGCCCGTGGGAACTGAACGCGGTCGAAAAAGGCGCGAAGTTCAAGTGGCGCGTCGCGCTGCTGCCGACCGAAAAGGCCGGCGGCGCACGCGCGTCCGCACTCGGCGAGCAGAACCACGCGATTCTGCGCAGCGCGAAAAATCCGGATACCGCATTCCAGTTCCTCGAATACATGTACTCGCAACGCGGGCGCGACTGGAACGAGTTCGGGATGCTGCCGCCGTCGAAAGACACCGACACGCAGAATCCGAAATGGCCGCAAGCGTATAAGGCCTTCAACGAGCAGATGGAATACGCGCGCGCACGCGGTCCGAACCCGCAATGGCCGAAAGTCTCGAAGGCCATTTCCGACGCGATGCAATCGGTGCTCACGCATCAGGCCGCCCCGGCCCAGGCGATGAACACCGCCGGTCAGACCGTGCAGGGCATCGCCCACTAGCCACCGTTTCAGCACGCACCTCGCCGCGCGCGGCTGCGCCGGAGCCTCTCGGAGGGTCCGGCCGGCCGCTGTCGTCCCCGCCGGATCAAACGCCATGAACACACTACTGAGCCGCCTGCCGCGCGCGCATGCCTTCGAGGTTTCGCTGGCCGTCTTCGCGCTGCTGTATCTGCTGGTATTCGCGGGCTTGCCGCTGATCTACAACATCGTGCTGTCGTTCCAGCAGGTCGATCTGATGGCGCCGGCCACATTGCTGCGGCCGTTCGTCGGGCTCGCCAATTACCGCGATGTATTCGGCCGGCCGGAAGCGCGTCAGGTACTCGTCAATACGGTGTTGTTCGTCGGCCTTTCGCTGACGTTCCAGGTGGTGATCGGCTTTCTGCTCGCGCTGCTGTTCGCGCAGGATTTTCCGTTCGCGAGCGTGATGCGCGGCCTGTTTCTCGCCGGCTGGATCATGCCGGGGCTGGTAGTCGGCGTGATCTGGAAGCTGATTTTCGCGGGCGATTACGGTGTGCTCAATCATGTGCTGATGCGGCTGCATCTGCTGCACGACAAGATTTTCTGGCTGTCGGACCCGGCGTGGTCGCTGTATGCGGTGATCCTCGCGAACGTCTGGCTCGGCGTTCCGTTCAACATGCTGTTGCTGTCGGTCGGACTCGCGGCGATTCCGAAGGACCTGTATGAAGCGGCCGAACTCGACGGCGCGAATCCGCTGCAACGCTTCACCGGCATCACCCTGCCGATGATGAAAGCGACGCTCGGCGCGGTGATCGCTCTCGGCGCGATCATGACGATGCAGCAGTTCGATCTGATCGCCGCATTGACTCAGGGCGGTCCCGCGAATTCATCGCAGGTCGCGCAGTTCTGGTCGTGGCAGTTGTCGCTGCAAACCTTCGAGGTGTCGGCGGGCTCCGCGGTCGCGACGCTGATGCTGATCCTCGTGCTGATCGTCGCGGTGATCTACGTGCGCTCCACACGCAACGAAAGGATGGTCTGACATGAAGCGCTACGTGCTGTTCGTGATCGCGCTGTGCGCGACGGCGCTTTATATGTTTCCGCTGTACTGGATGTACATCACCGTATTCAAGAGCGCGAGCGAGATGTTCCAGTATCCGCCGACGTTCTGGCCGCAGCATCCAGCCTCGCAGCTGTGGCAGGTATTCACCGAACGCGGGATGGGCAACTTCCTGTGGAATTCGCTGGTGACCGCGAGCGGCACCGTCGCGGTCACGGTATTCGTCGGCACCGGCGCGGCCTACGCGCTCGCGTTCGTGCAGAACCGCTGGACCAGCGGCGCGATCTTCGCGGTGCTGATCTTGCAGGCATTGCCGTCGAGCCTGATGGTTACGCCGATCTTCACCGCGTTCAAAAGCCTCGGCCTGCTCGAAACGCCGCGTCTCGCGGTGGTGATCGCGCAGATCACCAAAACGCTGCCGTTCTATATCGTGCTGTGCCGGCCGAGCTTCGTGCAGGTGCCGCGCGAGTTGCGCGACGCGGCGCTCGTCGATGGCGCGTCGCCGATGCGGGCTTTTTTCAGCGTGATTCTGCCGCTCGCGGTCAACGGCATTCTGGTGTCGGCGATCCTCGTGTTCCTGCAATCGTTCGGCGAATACGTGTACGCCCGCTCGCTGATTCTCGACGACCAGTATCAGACCGCGACCGTCGGTTTGTCCGCGTTCGTCGGCGCAACCAAGATCGACTGGATCGGGATCATGAGTTACTCGGCGATCTTCGTCACGCCGGTGCTGATCGCTTTCATGCTGCTGCAACGCAGGATCGTCGCCGGTCTCACCGCCGGCGCGCTCAAGTAACGCAACCGTTTTTGCCGGCGCACGCCGGCCGGAGAACCGCTGTGGATCGTATTCAGATCGAGCGTCTGAGCAAGAGTTACGGACCCGTGCAGGTGTTGAAGGACATCGACATCCGCGTGCCCGAAGGCGCGTTCGTCGCGCTGATCGGGCCGTCGGGCTGCGGCAAGTCGACCTTGCTGCGCACCATCGCCGGTCTCGAACGGAGCACCGGCGGCACGCTGCGCATCGACGGCCAGGTCGTCAACGACGTGCCGCCGCGCAAGCGCGACGTCGCGATGGTGTTCCAGAGCTATGCGCTGTATCCGCATATGAACATCGAGAAGAACATGTCGTATTCGTTGCGCCTGCGGCGCAGTGCGCCGCAAGCGATCCGCGAATGCATCGACGGCGTCGCCCATACGCTCGGCTTAGCGCATCTGCTGGAGCGGATGCCGCGGCAGTTGTCCGGCGGCCAGCGGCAGCGCGTCGCGATGGGGCGCGCGATCGTACGCAATCCGAAGGTGTTTCTGTTCGACGAGCCGCTGTCGAATCTCGATGCCGCGCTGCGCGTGCATATGCGCTCCGAAATCCGCAAGCTGCACGAGCGGCTCCACGCGACCTCGGTGTACGTGACGCACGATCAGATCGAGGCGATGACGATGGCCGATCACATCGTCGTGCTGCGCGCGGGCCAGGTCGAACAACAGGGCGCGCCGCTGAGCCTGTATCACCGGCCTGCGAATAAGTTCGTCGCGGGCTTTATCGGCTCGCCGTCGATGAATTTCATCGAAGCTGAGATTGCTGCCGACGGGTGCAGCGCGCAGTTCGGTGGCGCCCTGAAGCAAACGCTCGCGCTGGGCCGCACGTTGCAGCCGGGCACCGCGGTGTGGCTCGGTCTGCGGCCCGAACATCTGCGTTTGCAACGCGATGAGCACGATGCACGCGGTTTGCGCGCGCTGGTCGACGGCGTCGAGACCACGGGTTCGATGAGCTTCGCGTCGCTGCGGCTCGATGGCGTCGATGCGACGGTGCTGGTCTCGCACGGTGGCGTGTCCGATCTGCGCAGCGGCGACGCGGTGCGCGTCGAGATCGCCGCCGAGCATGTCCACGTGTTCGACCGCACCAGCGAGCGAGCGCTATAGAAGCTATTTCGTAACGTTAGGCACCGTTAGAACGGCGCTGGCCTACCCGGCGCTTCAAACAGCAACCGAACCCGCACCACGCCGCGCATCCTGCGTGCCGCGTGCGGGGATTTCTTTGTCGTTCGCTTCGAGATAAGCGAACCCACCCCGCGATGAGAACCCTGGTATGAAAATCAGCGACGGCAACTGGTTGATCCGCGACGGCCTGGACGTGCTGTACTCGGCGGCCCTGCATAGCGTCGAGGCGCGCGGCGACGAACTGCTCGTGCATGCGGCGCCGCGCGACGTATCGAGCCGCGAACGCCAGCTCGATACGGGACTGCTGACATGGCGGTTCTTTTCGCCGCAAAGCGGCGTGATCGGCGTGACCCTCGAGCATTTTCGCGGCACCCGCGAGATCGGCCCGCATTTCGCGCTGACCCGCGAGAACGTGCAGGTACAGATCAGCAACACGGCCGACGAAGCAAGCCTGACCAGCGGTTCGCTCACCGTGCGGATCGCCAGAAGCGGCGACTTCGCGGTCGATTTTCTGCGCGACGGCCAACGCATCACCGGCAGCGGTTTTCGCGCCGCCGGTCATCTGAACGATGCGAATCAGCGCGACGCGCCGTTCATGTTCGAGCGGCTCGATCTCGGCGTCGGCGAAAACGTTTATGGACTCGGCGAGCGCTTCACCGCGTTCGTCAAGAACGGCCAGGTGGTCGAAAGCTGGAATCGCGACGGCGGCACCGGCACCGAACAGGCATACAAGAACGTGCCGTTCTATCTGACCAATCGCGGTTATGGCGTGCTGGTCAATCACCCGGAGAACGTTTCGTTCGAGGTGGCGAGCGAGAAAGTCGCGAAGGTGCAATTCAGCGTCGCCGGAGAAAAGCTCGAGTACTACGTGATCGACGGCCCCACGCCGAAACAGGTACTCGACCGCTTCACGCGTCTGACCGGCCGCCCCGCTTTGCCGCCCGCGTGGTCGTTCGGTCTGTGGCTGACCACGTCGTTCACGACCAGTTACGACGAAGCGACAGTCAATCATTTCATCGACGGGATGGCGGAGCGCGGTATTCCGTTGCACGTCTTCCATTTCGACTGCTTCTGGATGAAGGCTTTCCACTGGTGCGACTTCGAATGGAACCGCGAGACCTTTCCCGATCCACGCGGGATGCTCGCGCGACTGAAAGCGCGCGGCCTGAAGATCTGTCTGTGGATCAATCCGTATATCGCGCAACCGTCGCCGCTCTTTGCCGAGGGGATGGAGAAAGGCTATCTGCTGCGCAAGCCGAACGGCGACGTGTGGCAATGGAACCGCTGGCAACCGGGGCAAGGGATCGTCGACTTCACCAATCCGGCCGCCGCGCAATGGTACGCGGGGCACTTACGGCGTCTGCTGGACATGGGCGTGGACTGCTTCAAGACCGATTTCGGCGAGCGGATTCCGACCGACGTCGTCTATCACGACGGCTCCGATCCGCAGAAGATGCACAACTTCTACAGCTACCAGTACAACAAGGTAGTGTTCGACGTGTTGCGCGAAGCGCGCGGCGAAGGCGAAGCGGTCGTGTTCGCGCGCTCCGGCACGGTCGGCAGCCAGCAGTTGCCGGTGCATTGGGGCGGCGATTGCAGCGCGACTTACGAATCGATGGCGGAGACGCTGCGCGGCGGGCTATCGCTGGGGCTGAGCGGGTTCGGTTTCTGGAGTCACGATATCGGCGGCTTCGAACATACCGCGCCGGCGGACGTGTATAAGCGCTGGTGCGCGTTCGGCCTGTTGTCGAGCCATAGCCGGCTGCATGGCAGCAAGTCGTATCGGGTGCCCTGGCTGTTCGACGATGAAGCGGTCGACGTGGTGCGCCACTTCACCGAATGGAAATCGCGCCTGATGCCGTATCTGTTCGACGCCGCGTTCGACGCGACCGAATCCGGTACGCCGATGCTGCGCGCGATGCTGCTGGAGTTTCCGGACGACCCCGCCTGCGATTATCTGGACCGGCAGTATCTGCTCGGCGACGCGCTGCTGGTCGCGCCGGTGTTCAATGCGATCGGTGAGGTGGATTTCTATCTGCCGCCGGGACGCTGGACGCATCTATTCAGCGGTGAAGTGCGCGACGGTGGACGCTGGCTGCGCGAGCGGCACGATTTCATGAGCCTGCCGCTCTATGTGCGGCCTAATACGCTAATGGCGCTCGGCACTGAAAATCAGCGACCGGATTACGACTACACGACCGGCAGCGAACTGCATCTGTTCGAACTCGGCGACGGCGAAACGGCTATGGCGACGTTGCGGGATTTGAGCGGAGCCGCCGTTACGCAAGTGAGCGTAAGTCGTCAAGGTAGCACTCTGCGTATTAGCGGCGAGCGCATACAGGGTCCGTTGCGGCTGGTGTTGCGGCAATGGCGGAGCTTGCGCGATGCGAGCAGGTTGGCGGTGGAAGAAAGTGAACTGGGGGTCAGCGTTACTCTGCCCGCCGGAGATGTGGAAGTTGCCGTGAAAGTTTGAAGAGTCAGCGAAACGCGGCATCGAGCCGCGTTTCGCTACCCTTTCTCCAGCGGAAACAGCGCTACTCCGAAATCGCCAGCAGCACCGCCACCAGCACCATGCAGACGCCGAAGACAATGCCCTGAATCTTCATCGACTGCTCGCTTTTGACGCGATCGAAAATGACTTGCCCGCCATAAATCCACGGCAGATGGCACAGCACGCACAGGATCGTGAATACGACCGATATCTGTAAGACCTGCACATAAAGCGGCACGGTGGGCGTCAGGAACTGGGAGAACAGCACGAAGATCATCGAGTGGATCTTCGGGTTCAGCGACACCGACAGGAAGCCATCCAGCGCGGTCAGTTTCCTGATGTCCTGCTGCTCTTTCAGCGACGAAGATCTGAAAAATCCGTACGCGAGGTACAGCGTGTAGAGAATGCCCGCCCACTTCAGCACCATGCGCAGATGCGGATACTCGATCAGTACGCGGCTCAACCCGAAGCCATATACGAGGCACCAGAACAGATTCGCCAGTTCGAAGCCGGCCAGAAACGGCAGCGTGCCGCGTACGCCGAACTTCCCGCCCGCGGTCGCAAGTACGGTGTTGCCCGGTCCCGGGCTGATAATCATTGGTACGGAAAAGCCCAGAATGAGCATCCACACTTCAAGCGCTATCATTGTTTTCTCTGTGTGTCACGCGTGTTTAATCAAGCGTGTTTAAATATGCGCCGCCGGACACCACGATCTCAACCCGAACCGTGGCGTCCGATGTCTCCGATCCCTACCTACGCCGCAACCGCCGCAGTCGCGTCCAGCGCCGTGCTGCGCAGCGTACCGAACGCACGCCCCTGCGCCAGATAGAAGCGGTCATTGACCACGAAGCCATCCAGCTCACGATCCCGGCAGTACTCCGCAAGATCGCTCGTGCGATTGATGAATCCCCGCCCGTTGAAGTTCAGCGACGTATTGCACAGCACGCCATAACCGGTCTGCTGCTTGAATGCCTTCAGCAGGTCGTAAAGCTCCGGCGTCGATCCACGCGAAACCGTCTGCACGCGCGCGCTGCCGTCGACATGAGTAATCGCCTTCAGCGACTCGTCACGCACGCGGCTGAAATGCAGCATGTAGGGGGACGGACGCTCGCGGCCGAACAGCGCGGCCGCGTCTTCTTCGAGGCACAGCGGTGCGATCGGACGGTAGTCTTCGCGATTCTTGATCCGGTTCAGTCGCGTTGTCGTCTCGACGCTGAACGGCGCGGCGAGAATCGAGCGGTGCCCAAGCGCGCGCGGACCGATTTCGTAGCGCCCCTGTACCCATGCAACGACGTTGCCGGACTCGATAAACTGCGCGAGCGCGCCCAGGTCGAGCGGATACTCGGAGAAGCCGTCCGGAACGCCGGCGACGTCTTCCTGAAACTCGTCTCCGGCATAGACGCTCCATTCGATCTTCGCGTCGCCGGTCAGAAAGTGCTGTGCGTCGATCGCCGTGCCGATCGCCGAACCCGAATCGTTCGGACACGGCGGCACGAATACGCTCTCGAACAGACCCGACTCCTCCCAACTCGTGTTCCAGTCGCAATTCAGTCCGCAGCCGCCGGAAATCAGCAACGGATATCCCTTGGTCAGGTGTTGCCGCGCGAAGGTATGAAAGCGCTCGAACAACTCGTCGCTGAACTTGCCCGCAAGATTCTTGAATGCGGTCGATGCCACCCCGACGTTATAGAACGGACTCCAGTCATAAGAGTCCTTCGGCCGCCCGAGCAGCAGACCATCGGCGCCGAGGATCGTGTCGATCAGCTTCTTCTCGTCCGCGCTCGCCGGCGCCCGGTCGGAATAGGCGGCCAGCGCCATCAGCTTGCCGGCGTCCTCGTAGCGGAAATGCCCCTTGATAGGCGGAAAACCCGGGTCGCCGATCATGAATAGCGACGAGTACTTATTGCCCGGATCGGTCAGCACCCGGCCAATGTGATGAACCACGACGTCGGCATCGATCTCGTAGAAATCGCCGATATTGCCTTCCCACACGAGGCAGTAAACCGGTTCGCCCTGCGAATAGGGCGACATCCCATATGCGCCGAGAATGTGCGAGCGCTCGTGAGTCGACGAAAATACCGTGACCTCCTTGCCCATGAAGTTCTGGCTTCGATGCCGAACGCCGGACTTGTCCCATCCGTAGTACCCGGCCTCGGTCTGCCGCTCGACCGAGTGAAAGCCCTTCACCCAGCCGCTGATCGCGATTGCGTCCGGAATCCGGTCGAGCCGCTGCGCCGCCAACGTGACGAGTTCGGGCGTGATGCGGTCGTAGCGTGGAAAAGAATCCTTTTCCGCCTCCAGTGAAAACAGGAGTTTGCCGTTATCGATTGCGGCGAGCGTACCGTCGTGACCGCCCTTGAATGAAAGAATCAGCATTTCTTATTGGCCTCTCGTCGTAAAAGTTTTGTCGTGTGATGTATCGAAATACCGTGCAGCGGAAACGTCAGCGCGCCGCCTCGTGTATCCCGTCAAGCAGTTCTTTCAATCGGCGCACTCTCATGCCGCCTCGCCACACGCGGCGGCCTGCGTCCGATCGAGACCGAGGCATTCCCACACCGCCTGATGCGCGTCAGACAACGCGCGCGAATAGGCGCCGCCCGAAGGCACGTAATGGTTGTAGTAAGTGGCGCCCTCCACGGCCGGCCCCAGAATCCAGAGACCGCCAACGGGCGCGCCGTGCGCATCGAGTGGATGACCGCCTGCGTCGATCGCGATGCCGGACAGCGCCGCTTCAGGATCGACCGGTTGCAGCAGTCCCGCGTCGGCCATCGAAGCAATGGGTTGCCGGCCCGGTTCGTCGAGACCGCTTGCGGCGATCCGCGCGACGATGTGCCGGTCCAGCCACACCGGCTTCTCGCCCGGCTGACCGGATGCCAGCTCGAAGCGTTCGGTGTTCTCTCGCCATACCGGTCCGCTACCGTCGACCCGCACGATCTCCACAATGCCGGCATCCATCAACGCCAGAAGTTCTTCATGACGCTCTTTCTGCGGTCCCGCGACCAGGCGATTCACGAGCGCCGCATACCGGCCGTAAAAGACCTGTCGGGATGAACGCGTCAGGCCGCCATGATCGACAGCCGCGCGAAGCACATCGCGCAAATCGCGCCAGACTTCGAGTGCCGCCTTCAGCGGGCTCGCCGGCACACCCAGCCGCCCTTCCTCAAGGTCCGCCTCGATAAACGCGCGAACCCAACGCACATAGTCCGCGCCGGACAGCGACTCCGGCACCTCGGTCAGCAGATATTCGTCCGGGTCGTACGCGCCGTAGCGTGCCGCGAGCGCGGCGAATGCGCCTTCAACGGTGCCGAGCGAATACGCCACGGCCAGTGCATCGGCAACGGCTTGTGCTCGCCGCTCATCGTCACGCGTCACGCAGGCGAGATAAAACGCCGCACGCATCTCGTCGCGCATCAACGGCAGCAGATCGCGCTCGAAATCCAATTGACCGGCGGGCGCGTGGGCGCGGAGTTCGCCCAGCGTTTGCGCGCCGATGAATATCGGCCGATGCCGACGCGTGTTGGTTGCGGCGACCGGACGCACGCGAAACGGGATCCCGCTCCTGGAGAAGAGGACAACGTGAGGCTCACGGCCCGAGACTTGATAACGGACCGCGTTGTCGGCGCCGCGCTCGAATCGTCCGCCTCGCCCCTGCGTGAGCGCCGCAACGACATCCATCGCCGCCAGCCCGAGACCTTCCACGCCGACCGTCTCGTTCGGCCCAACGTTCTTTAGTGCGGACGGCAGCGGATAGGGATCGACGACTGTCCGGTCGCTGGTGTCGCGGTCGCGCAAACGTGCTGCGTGACCGACGGTCAGAAACACACGGTCTGCGTGCTCCGTCGCGCCCGCGGAAGTACGCAGCACGAAGCCGTCGTTTACGGCGTCACGCGTGACGCTGACCACCGGCTGACGATAAAAGACCAGCGTCAGATTCGACGGCAGATCTTTCGCGATTTCGCTGTAGAACCAGCTCAAGTACTCGCCCAGAATTCGCCGCGGCAGAAAATCGGTCGGCTCGACCGGCCGGCCGCCAGCGCTGCATGGCAATCCATCCGTGCCAATCCGAAGCCCGCGGTCGCGGCACCATTCATACAGATTCGGGCCGGTGCGCTCATCGGGCGCGTTGATCGCGGCGGTGTCGGGGAACATGCTCAATTGCCCCGCAATGGTATTGAGCAGCAGATAGTCGGGCTGGCAAGTTCCGTGCGCACCTGTGCCCAATTCGCCGGGCTCGAAAATGCAGACCCGGACCTCGCGCCCTCGCAGATGACGCGAGAGCGTAATCAGACGTTCGAGCACGCTCAGACCACGCGAACCGAGACCGATAATGCCGACGTTCAAACGCGGCACCCGCTTGCCGAATTGAGCGACAGCTACCATCGCGACGTCTCCCCGAAAAAGCCCGGAACGTCGATCGCGAGACCACGCGCGCATGCCTTGTCGTAGACGCGCCGGCCCAACGCCAGATCGAGAATGCCCATTCCGAACGGCGAAAACACCGCTGGCCTCGTCGAATCGCGCTTGATCTCGCCTCGTATCAGTGCGGCAAGCGTGCCGCCGACGAAGCGGCGGTCGCCGCACAATTTTTCCGCGAGATGCGGCGACGTTTCCGCCTTCAGACAATGATCGACATCGTCGAACACGTTGAAGGCCGAAAGAATGAGTTCCGGTGCGAGATCGCGCAGCGAGATGTTGAGAATCGTCTGCCGCGGCGAGAAACCCTGCGGCCTATGAACATACGGCGATGACGCGTTCGTCGCGAACACAACCACGTCCGCGTTCAGTGCGTCCTCCAGGCTGTCCGCAATCGCAACCTTCGTATTGCGCACCCGCATCCTCACGTGTGCGCCCAGCGCGACAGCCGAAGCCGAGTCCGTATCGTGGACGAGGACTTCGTCGAACGTCCACCCGTCCGCCTCGAACATGTCATAGATATTGCGTGCGATCACGCCGGCCCCGACGAACGCAACGGTTCCAGCGGTACGCCGGCATCCGTTGAGCCAGTACGCACCCAGCACCGCGGAGGCCGCGGTACGCACCGCGCTGATTATTGCTCCCTCGATGCAGGCAAACGGATAGCCGGTTGCCGGATCGTTCAGCAGCAATACCGCGGAAGCGCGCGGCAATCCCCTGTCGACGTTTTGCGGAAAGCTGGCGATCCACTTGATGCCCGCCACCCGAATATCCGCACCGATCGACGCCGGCAGCGCGATGATGCGATCGCGCGGCGCGTCCGGGAACCGCAGAAAATAGCTGTCCGGATTGACCGTCTGTCGATCGTGATGCGCCAGATAGGCGGCCTGAACATCGTCGAGCGCCGCCGCGGCGTGCTCCGCCAATACCGCTTTGACAGCGGTTCCCGGAATGACCTTGAAGTCAAACATGACTACCCCGTATATCAGTGAAAGATTGGCCTCGGTGAACTCATGCAAGCGCTCTACTCGGCGCGCTATGGTTCAGAGGCAGCGACCATTGGGGTATGGCGCCGAAACGGCTGGCCACCCATTCGTCGTCGTAGACGGTGTCGAGATAGCGTTCGCCCATATCGGGCGAGATCGCGACCACGACCGCGTCGGCGGGGATACGGTCTTGCCAGGCGATTACGCCGGCCAGCACGGTGCCGGTCGATCCGCCGGCAAGAATGCCGTTCGAGCGCGCGAGGAACCGGCACATCGCAATCGTGTCGATCTCGCGAACCATTTCGAGCGCGTGAATACCGTCCGCGCAGAAGATCTCCGGACGGCGGCTGGTTCCGAGTCCGGGAATATGCCGCGGCCCCGAATTGCCGCCGAACGTGACTGATCCCACCGCATCGACGGCAATGATTTTTGTGGCGGGCCGATACTGCGTGAAATACTCCACACAACCCATCAGCGTGCCCGTCGTACCCGCGCCGACAAATAAATAATCAATGGATTCAAAAGCCTCTGCTATAGCAGGAGCTGTCGCGTGAAAGTGCGCGCGGGGATTCTGCGGATTCGCGTATTGATTCAGCCACAGATAATTAGCATTTCGCGAAATCGCGTCGTGAATATATGCGATCCGAGTACCGAGAAAGCCGCCGTTGGCATCGCGCCGATCGACCACGACGACCTCCGCGCCCAGCGCCTTCATGACCTTCACATTGCTGGGCGACGCATTCGGATCGACGACACAGACGAAGCGGTAACCACGTTCCGCGCAGATCACACTCAACGCCACGCCCAGACTGCCCGACGACGATTCGATCAGGACCGTCTGCGGCCCGATGCGCCCTTGCGTCTCGAGATCGTCCACCATCCCGAGAGCAGTCTTCATCTTGATGGACCCGGCCGCATTGAATGCCTCGAGTTTCATGTATAACGCATCGAAACCGAGGTGCTCGACTTTGACGAAATTGCGATCGTTAACGATTCTTGAAATAGCAGTCACGCAGGTCTCCAAATTTCAATCGAGCAAAATGAAAACAAAATAGATAGTGGCCCCTCTTTCTGGAGCAGCTATTAGATCTAATTCCATTGCGGTGCATTGCAAAGTGTTCTCACGGACTCGATAAGCTGGGATAATCGAGACATGCGCCGTCTTCCTCCCCTCGGTGCGCTGCGAGCATTTGAAGCAGCCGCACGTCATCTGAGCTTTACTCACGCCGCTGAAGAGTTATGCGTGACGCAGGCGGCCATTAGTCACCAGGTCCGGTTGCTGGAGCAATGGCTCGGAATTCGATTATTCGAGCGCAAAGGCCACTCGCTGAAATTGACTGCGCAGGCAAAGGCGTATGTGCGCGACCTGGGCAGCGCGCTGGATCTGATGCTGGCGGCGACCGAGCGGGTGCGCCGGCGTACCGACGGTCCGCTGCGCATTACCGTGCTGCCGTCGTTCGCTTCGCGCTGGCTCGTGCCGAGACTGGGACGCTTTCTCGCACTTCACCCGGAAGTCGACTTGCGATTGACCAGTTCCTTCTCGCTCTGGGATGGTTCGGGCGACAACTTCGACATGGGGATCCGCTCGGGACTCGGACGCTGGCCCGGGGTGAAATCGGATCTGATCGCGCGCGAGACGCTGAGCCCGCTGTGCAGTCCGGCATTCGCGCGCAGCGCCCCGCCTCTCAAGCATCCCGCCGATCTTCTCGGCGTGCGCCTGCTGCACGATGAGCCCAAAGCCGCATGGCGGGTCTGGTTCGAACACGCGGGTGTGGTCGGTGCGGATCTCGATTACGGATTGAAATTCGACGATGCGTCGTTCGTTCTGCAGGCAGCGCTGGACGGACAAGGTGTCGCGCTGGGCAGACTCACGCTGGCGGCCAGCGATCTGCAAGCCGGACGTCTGGTGCAGCCGTTCGATATCGTCATACCGAACGACTACAGTTACTGGCTCGTTTATCCGCGCACAGTGACGGATAGAGCCGATGCGATGGCATTCAGGTCATGGGTTCTCGCCGAAGCGAGAATGCCGGCGGGCGTGACGACGTCCGCGCCCATGTCGTCGGAGGCAAGAACCGCGGACGCGGCTTGCTAGTTTCCGGCAGTACTTTCTTCAGTTTTTTCGCTAGCGGTATTCGATTGCGCGGCGCGCGCACCCGCGCGCCGACGCCCGCTTCACCGACTTACTGACTTGGCGACTTTACTGACTCGCGCCCTGCGCAGTCGCGGCCTTGCGCTCGGCCTTCTGCAGATTCTCCGGATAGTTCGGATCGTTCTGGCCCGGCTGATAACCGGCATCCTTCAGCCGCTTCAGTTCCGCGGCATTCTTCGCTTTCGCCTCCTTGCGCACCGCCTTGCGTTGCGCTTTACGCTCCGCCTTGCTGAGCGGCGCCGACGCGGACGGCGCCGGCTGCACCGCGGCATTCGTCGCATTCGCACCCGCCTCGCCGCCCGCCGGCGTTTGCGCGAACGCACCGCCGCTCACGCCGATAGCCAATGCGATCGATCCCGCCAGTACAACCCGTTTCCCTGCGCGCGCTACGTTCATGAGTCTCCTCCGGAGTGGTTTTCAACATGAGTGCCGGCGTCGCCGATAAATACGCACGACGCCGGCGTTGCTTCGTCCTGCGACGAAATAAATGCTGCTAGGCGCCGCCGCGCGCGACCATGCATACCGCCGACGCAGTCGCGACCAGCTTGTCCCCTTGCCACAATTGCCCGTCCACGTTGCAGACATTTCTGCCTCTGCGCACGAGCGTCGCCGTGCCGCGCAGCGGACCGGGTCCGGCCGCGCGCAGAAACGACGTGTTCAGATTCAGCGTCGCGCAATGTTCGTGTTCGGCGAGCGCCGCCGTGACGAGCCACGCGGTCACGTCGTCGAGCATCGCCGCGAGCATGCCGCCCTGCACCTGGCCGGCCGGATTCAGAAAACGTTCGTCCGCTGTGTACTCGCATTCGATCCGGCTGCCGTCGGCGGCCAGCGAAACGATCCGGCCGCCCAGCGTGGTCGAGATCGGCGGCGGCGCTACTTCGCCCAGTTGCACGCGCCGCACATACGGATTGAGTTCGTTTTTCACCGGTTAGTCCTCTTAAACGCTCAGATCGACGGCGACGGATTTCAGCTCGGTATACGCTTCGAGCCCTTCGCGGCCGTTCTCGCGTCCCCAGCCCGATTGCTTGTAGCCGCCGAACGGCATCGCGAAATCGAGCGCGCCGGCCGCGTTGATCCGCACGTTGCCCGCGCGAATGCGCCGCGCCAGCTTGTGCGCGTTCGAGATGTCGCGGGTCCAGATGCTCGACGACAGGCCGTAATCGGTGTCGTTCGCGCGGGTCGCGAGTTGTTCGAGCGTGTCGTCGTCGAAGATCTGCGTGGTCAGCACCGGTCCGAAGATTTCCTCGCGGACCGCGCGCATCGCGGGCGTCGTGTCGACCAGCACGGTCGGTTCAACGAAGTAGCCGTCGCGCGGCAACGCACGGCCGCCCGCCGCGATTTGCGCGCCTTCGCTGCCGGCGCCGTCGATATAGTCGAGCACGCGGCGTTGCTGTTGCGCCGAAATCAGCGGACCCATTTCGGTGTCCTGTTCGATCCCGGCGCCCACTTTCAGTTTGCGCGCGCGTTCGGCCACGCCGCTGATCACGCGATCGAATACCGCGCGCTGCACGAATAGCCGCGAGCCCGCCGCGCACACCTGGCCGCTATTGGCGAAGATGCCGCGCGCGACCGCATCGATCGCGCGCTCGAGGTCCGCATCGGCGAACACGAATACCGGCGACTTGCCGCCCAGTTCCAGCGACACCCGCTTCAGATTGCCGGCGGCCGACGCGAGAATCTTCTTGCCCACCGCGGTCGAGCCGGTAAACGAAATCTTGTCGACGCCCGGATGATCGACCAGCGCCTGGCCCGCTTCGCCGCCGAGCCCGGTCACCACATTGACGACGCCCGGCGGAAAACCCGCCTGCTCGACCAGCTCCGCGAGCCGCAATGCGGTCAGCGGCGTCAATTCGGCGGGCTTGAGCACCACCGTGCAGCCGACCGCGAGGGCCGGCGCGATCTTGCTGACGGCCATCGGCAGCGGCACGTTCCACGGCACGATCAGCCCGGCGACGCCGATCGGTTCGCGCAGCGTGTACGCGTGCCATTCGCCCGGCAACGACACCGGCCGCGTTTCGCCGTTGAACTTGGTCGCCCAGCCGGCGTTGTAGCGCAGGCATTCGGCCGCGTGCGCGACGTCGAACGCGCGCGCGATCCTCAACGGCTTGCCGGTGTTCAGCGTCTCCAGCAGCGCGAGTTCGTCCGCGTGCTGATCGAGCAGATCGGCGAGCCGCCACAGCAGCTTCGCGCGCTCGGCCGGTCGCGTGGTGGACCACGGGCCGCTGTCGAATGCGCGGCGCGCGGCACGTACGGCCAGATCGACGTCGTGCGCGGTGCCCGCCGCGGCGCGCGCGATCACGCGACCGTTCGACGGATCGATCACGTCGTGATGTGTTTCCTGATGCGCGGCCTGCCAGCGGCCGTCGATCAGCATCTGCAATGGCCGCGCGAGCCACGCGTCCACGCTCGCGCGCACCTGCGCGAAGTTCTGGTCGTTCGAATGTGCAGTCATAGTGTCGCTTCGAGTGAGGTGGGTTGTGCGGCCGCGCGCAGCGTCCGGCCGCGAATCAGGTCCGCGGCTTTCTCGCCGATCATCACGGTCGCCGCGTTGGTGTTGCCGCCCGGAATCGTCGGCATCACCGACGCGTCGACAACCCGCAGCCGGTCGACGCCGCGCACCCGCAGTTGCGGATCCAGCACCGCGTCCGCGCCGCCACCCATCGCGCAGGTGCCGACCGGATGGTGGGTAATGCCGCCGAATTCGCGGATCGCCGCGTCGAGCGCATCGTCGCTGAGCACGTCGGCGCCGGGGATCGTTTCCTTGTCGATCAGCTCGGCCTGCGGCGACATCCGGTAGATGTCGCGCGCGGCCCGCACGCCGTTGCGCATTGTTTCGAAGTCCGCAGGATCGGAAAACAGATTCAGCGCGATGCGCGGCTTGTCGCGCGGATCGGCGCTGCGCAGACTCACGTGACCGCGGCTCGCCGCGTGCAACTGACACACGGTGATGTAGAAGCTGTGCTCCTTCGGCTTGACGATGCCGGGAAACCACAGGTTCGCGTCGAGCCGCACCGGATTGCACAGCAGCTGGATGTCGGGGCGCCGCAGCGCCGGATCGGTACGCAGCAGCACGGTGCCGCTGCAAATCTGCGTCGCGAACGTGCCCTTGCCGAACAGCGCCCACTTCAGCACCGACGCGCTCGCGCGATCGAAGCGCAGCTGATTCGTGAACGTGACCGGCCGGCTCGCGCGGTATTGCAGCATCATGCGCGGATGCTCGACCAGGTTGCGGCCGACGCCCGGCAGATCGGCGACCACGCCGATCCCATGCTCGCGCAGCTCGGCGCCGCGGCCGATGCCCGACAGCATCAGCAATTGCGGCGAGTTATACGCGCCGCCGCAAACGATCACCTCGCGCCGCGCGCGCAAAAATTGCAGCGGCCCGCCGCCGATGCTGAATTCGACACCCGTTGCGCGACCGCCCTCGACGACGATCCGATGCACGAGCGTGTGCTTCAAAAGCTGCAAATTGGAGCGCGCCAGTACCGGATGCAGATACGCGCGCGCGGTGCTCGAACGGCGCCCACGCGCATCGATCGCGACATCGCCGCGCGCGATCCCTTCGCCGTGCTCGCCGTCGTAGTCGTCGAGCACCCGATGCCCGGCGCGCGCGGCCGCTTCGCGCAGCGGCGCATCGAGCAGATGCTCGCCGTCGATCGCGCGAATCTGCAACGGTCCGTCGCCGCTATGAAACTGACCGTTGCCACGCCAGTTGCTTTCCGAGCGCAGAAAATACGGCAGCACATCGTCATAGCCCCAGCCGGTGCAGCCGAGATCGCGCCATTCGTCGAAGTCCAGACTATGGCCGCGAATATGAAACATCCCGTTGATCGACGACGACCCGCCGAGCAACCGGCCGCGCGGAATCGGAATGCGCCGGCCGTTCAGAAACGGCTCGGGCTCGCTCTCGTACTGCCACGTCAGTTCGGGCTTGCGCAGCGCGCTCATGAAACCGACCGGCATCCGCACGAGCGGATGATGGTCGCCGCCGCCCGCTTCGAGCAACGCAACCGACACCTCGCGGTCCTCGCTCAGCCGGTTCGCCACCACACAGCCGGCCGAACCCGCGCCGACCACCACGTAATCCGCTTCCTGCATGCCGTCTCCTGTTATCGGCCCAACTGGCCGGCGGGGTTGTTTTGCGCGACCTGCATTGCGTTGTTTGCGTCAGTTGCCGGTAAACACCGGCCGGCGCTTCTGTTGCCACGCGAGCGAACCTTCGCGCAGATCGTCCGACGCGTCGGCCTGCGCGACGTCACGCGCGAATTGCGCCGCGTCGAGCGTGCCGCGCGCGATCTGGTTCAGATGTTTCTTCATGCCGAGCAGCGCGAGCGGCGCCATCGTCGCGAGTTCGGCGCTCAGCAGATTTGCTTCGCTCTGCAAAGCTTCGCTGTCGATCACGCGATCCAGAAAACCGCATGCGAGCATCTGCTGCGCGTCGAAGGTGGCCGCGCTCAGCAGCAGCCTCTTCGCGACGTTCAGCCCGAGCCGCGACACGTACCGTTGCAGCCCGCCGCGATAGAACAGCAGACCGAGCCGCGCGGCCGGCACGAACATCTGGCAGGACGGCACGCCGAGACGGAAATCGCAGGCGAGCGCGAGGTCGGTCGCGCCGCCGTACACGCCGCCGTTGATCTGCGCGATCGTCACCGGCCGCGCCGCTTCCAGTTCGTCGACGAATGCCTCGAAGCGCGCGCCCGCGCCGCTGTCGGCGAGACTGCCGATATTGAAGCCCGCGCAAAAGTGCTTGCCTTGCGCGCGAATCCGCAGCACCAGCACGCCGCGCATCGCGTTCACGTCGCGCACGAAGCCGCGCATCAGGTCGAGATCGGCGGGTTCGAGCCGGTTCGCGACGCCGGGGCGGCGCAGCGTGATGGTCGCGATCGCGCCGTCGATCGTCAGTTCCGGCGCGTCGCCGGTGGGATGTTCAGCAGGCTGCGTCATGGTCGTCGCTCAGTGGAAGTGGTAGACCTGCATCGTGGTTTCGCCGGCTTCGATGCGCGTCAGGATGCGGGCCTCGTCGGCTTCTCGTTGCCGCGCGCTGTCGACCACCGCGGCCGCGCGTTCGCGTTCGATCGCGACCACGCCGTCGCGGTCACCGACGATCAGGTCGCCCGCGCGCACCGCGACGTCGCCGATCAGCACCGCTTCGTTGAGCCAGCCGATTGCGCCGTAGTCCTTACCGGTGCCGCGAATGCACAGGCCGCGCGCGAACACCGGAAAGCCGATCTGCTCCAGCAGGTCGCCGTCGCGCACGCAACCGTCGATCACGAGGCCGGCCAGACCCGCGCACTTCGCGGCGGTGGTCATGATTTCGCCCCAGTAGCCGTGTTCGTACACGCCGCTCGTGTGCACGACCAGCACGTCGCCGGGCTGCGCGAGATCGAGCGCGCGATGCAGCCACAGGTTGTCGCCGCCGGGCGAATGCACGGTCAGCGCCGGCCCGCAAATGCGAAAGCCCGGCGCGACCGGCTTGATCGCCGGCGGCAACGCGCCGGTCTTGCCCGCGGCCTCATGAAGGGTCGCGGCCGGCAACGCGCGCGCGGCCGCCACTACGTCACCGCCGACCCGCGCGAACTCGCGACGCGTCGTGCTCGCTGCATCGTGTTCTTTCATGACTGGGCTTCCCGCGTTTGCAACTGGTGATAACGGAACTGCTTGCGCGCTTCGTCCAGACGCATGCCGTCGCGCACCGCCGCGCGAATCGCTTCTTCCGCATGACCGATCGCCTCGGCCGCGTCGAGCACCGCCGCTTCGTGCTGACGCGGAATCACGATCACGCCGTCGGCGTCGCCGCGCACGATGTCGCCCGGTTGCACGCGCGCATCGCCGATATTGACCGGCACGTTGACCGCTTCGACCTGCACGCGGTCCTTGCCGGTGCGCATCCAGTGATCCTTGCTGAACACCGGATAGCCGAGTTCGGTGCACAGCGCGACGTCGCGACAGACGCCGTCGATCACGGTGCCGGCCACGCCGCGCCGGTACGCGATCTCGGTCAGGATGTCGCCCCATACCGTGGCGTTCTCGCGCCCGCCGTTGTCGAGCACGATCACGCTGCCCGGCGGCACGTCGTCGATATAGTCGCCGACCGTGCCGGGCGGATTCGCGGCCGGTCCGTATTGCAGCGTGTACGCGCGCCCGCTCATGCGGAATTCGCCGCTGCGCGGCTTGATCCGGTAGCACTGGCCGGCGATGCCGAGTTTGTCGAGCGCGTCGCTGAGCGTCGCGGTGTCGAGCGCGGCTGCCCGCTCGACGTTCGCGTCATTGATGTGTTCCATGTCGTGTCAGTCCCTGAGCATGTGCTCGTAGTTGCCGCCCATTACTTCGTTGATCGGTGTGCCGGCCAGAATCGCCTTGGCCATCGCCGCCTCTTTCGCGACGATCGCCTCGGCCGTGTCCAGCACGCGCTCGATGTCGTTCGCGCCGATAAAGATCACCGCGCTGCGATCGGCGAGCACGTAGTCGCCCGCATTGACCGTCGCGTTGCCGATCTGCACCGGCACCTGGGTGCCTTTCTCGACCACCCGGGCCCGCGCGGTGAACGCGGTCACGCTGCGGCAGAACACCGGCAAGCCATAGCCACGTGCTTCGTCGATATCGCGCACCGGGCCGTCCGCGACGATCCCGGCGACGCCGCGCACCTTCGCGCCGAGCGACAGCAGACCGCCCCAGCAGCCCGCTTCGACGCCGCTGCGCTGTTCGACGACGATCACGTCGTCGGCGCCCGCGGCGAGCACCGCGGTGCAGCCCAGATGCACGGGTGGACCCGGCGGCGGTTCGCCGACGCCGAGCTTGACGGTCACCGCGCGGCCGGCGATGCGGCCTTCGCCCGAGCGCTGCGGCAGGCCGGTGACGACACCCGCGAGCTTGAGCTTGTCGAGCGCATCGGAGACCGCGCAGCAGTCGAGCCGGCGCAGACGCCGTACGTTGTTATCGGACATACAGTTATCCTTAAGAATCAGGTTGGGTGCTTTGGCGGGTGGCGTTGATTGCGCGTTGTTGCGCGATCGCTGCGTGTTCGCTACGCGTCAGGCCAACGTCTTCCATGCCGCGAAGCAAAGTCCGGTGCCGGTCAGCGCCGGGCTGCGATAGCCCGGCGTGTACGACACCCACTCCAGATCGAGCGCCTGCAACGCCTCGACCGCGATCAGCCAGTTGCGGATTTCCGAGCTGCCCGCCTGCAACTGGCGCGGATCGAGTCCGGCCAGATACGCGGTGTCCTTCGCGCGGATCGCGTCGATGATCGACTCGTCGAGCGCTTCGTCGACGACGAAATGGCTGAGCCCGCCCGACGCCAACACGCCGACGCGCAGATCGGCCGGATAGCTGTCGACCAGCTCGCGCAGCGCGGCGCCCAGTTGCACGCAGCGGCGCGGAGTGGGCTGGTTCGGCGGATCGAACGTGTTGATGATGACCGGCACGATCGGCAGTTCGAGGTCCTGCAGATAGCGGCGGTGAATGAACGAGAACGCGTGGCCCTCGAACTGGCCGCGCTCCAGACCGTCCATCGCGGCGATGTCGAAATCGCGGTCGCACAGCCCGCGGATCAGCCAGCGCGCGAGCTGGCTGTCGACCGGATAGTCGCGGTCCGCGTCCGGTTCCTGACGCGCCATCCGCGCCTTCTTGTACCAGCCGTCCGACGCGCCCTCGTCGCGCTTCGCGTTGCGGATCGTGTCGCCGTAGTAGATCGCGAACGCCGGATTGTTGGTGGTCCGAAAGAGTTCGGTCTGGTCGTCGCCGACCACCAGCAGGACGTCCAGGCGCGCCGCGCGAATCCGTTCGCGCAGCTCGTCCATCGCGGCCTCGACGCGGTCGTAGCGCTCGCCCATCTTCTCGTCCGTGACCATCGCCTCGGCCTCGGCCGGCGCGCTGTCGAGCAGTTGAGCGTAGGTGGTGGGATTGCCCTGCCGGTCGAAGTAATGCGGATTCTTCGGGTCGACCTGCTTGAAACCGTGCTGCCAGTCTTCGCGCTGGCAAACCAGCATGATGCTGTGCGATGAACCGAATCCGGCGACCAGTCGTGCCATGAGTCTGTCTCCTTGTAGTGTTGCGGCCCGCGCGTCAGACCACGAAGGTCTCGCGCCACTGGGCAATCTGCTCGTCCGGGTAGCCGAGTTCGTTCAGGATTGCCTGGGTCTGCGCGCCCTGTTCGGGCGCGAGCCGCGGCGACTGCGCGCGCGGGTAGCGCGACAGCCGGAACGGCTGGCCGACGAACGCCACCTCGCCGCGGCCCGGCACCGTCGCCGGCCATGCGATGCCCAGGTGGCGGACCTGCGGATCGTCGAATACTTCGTTGATCTGATAGATCGGCCCGCACGGCACGCCGACCTTCAGCAGCAGTTCGGTCCATTCGCGGGTGCTGCGCGTGAGGAACACTTCGCCGACCGCCTTGTTGATCGTGTCGCGGTTCTGCACGCGCGCCGGGTCCGATTCATAGCCGGGCTGACCGACCAGGTGCTGCAGGTTCATCGCTTCGCACAGCCGCGCGAACATCGCGTTGCCGATCGCGGCGAGGTTCAGATAGCCGTCCTTCGTCGCGAACACGCCGGTCGGCACCGTCAGCGGATGCTCGTTGCCGACCTGTTCCGGCAGCTTGCGATCCACCAGCCATTGCGCGGCCTGGAAGTCGAGCATCGCGATCTGCGCTTCGAGCAGCGAGGTCTGCACCCACTGGCCTTCGCCCGACGCTTCGCGTTCGAGCAGCGCGGTCATGATCGCCTGCGCGCAGAAGTGCCCCGCGCACAGATCGGCGATCGGAATGCCGACCCGCATCGGCCCTTCGCCCGGCTTGCCGGTCACGCTCATCAGACCGCCCATCCCCTGCGCGATCGAATCGAAGCCGGGCCAGCGCGCGTACGGGCCGTCCTGGCCGAAGCCGGAGATGCTTGCGTAGACGAGCCGCGGGTTCAGCTCGCGCAGGGCGTCGTAGCCGATGCCCAGGCGGTCTTTCACGTCCGGGCGGAAGTTCTCGATGAACACGTCCGCGCGCTTGACGAGGTCGTGCAGGATCGCGAGACCGGCCGGGTCCTTCATGTTCAGCGTCAGGCTTTCCTTGTTGCGATGCAGGTTCTCGTAGTCGGCGAGGTTATGGTTGCGCCCGCCGATCATGTCGTCGCCGCCGGGCGCGCCGGGCGGAATCTCCAGCTTGATCACGCGCGCGCCCATGTCGGCGAACACGCGCATCGCCGCCGGGCCGGCGCGCACACGCGACGCGTCGATGATCGTGAAGCGCGACAGCGGGCCTTTTTTCGGGTCGTGTCGCTGGTGCTGTTCTTTGAAGTCGGTAGGCATACCAGTTCGTCTCCTGCTTGTGGTTCAGGCCGGCGTAAACATCGGCACCGGATAGCCGCCGTCGCTCGGCTTGAACACCAGCCTGACGCGCTGGCCGATCGTGAGCGCCGCGAAATCGCAGTCGACCAGATTGGTCAGCATCGTCACGCCTTCGTCGAGCGTCACGTAGGCCAGCGTGTAGCGCGCTTCGTCCTTGCCCATCGGGCTGAACGAATAGATCGTGCCGAGACCCGTCGCGTCGAGCCATTCGGTGTTCGCGCTCAGGCAGTGCGGACAGATGTCGCGCGGGTAGTAATGGGTTTCGCCGCAGTCCACGCAGCGCTTGACCAACAGCCGCCCTTCGTTGGCCGCTTCCCAGAACGGCAGCGCTTCGGGCAGCGCGCGCGGCGCGGGAATGCGGCGCGGACCGGCGGGCGGTTTGGCGGGGTTGTTCGCAGCGGGGTTCTTCGCAGCGGGGTTCTTCGCAGCGGGCTTATCGGCTGGCTTGTCCATTCGTTCGGGGTCCGAATCGAGTATGCCGGCTGTCGGCTGATTGGTGCTCATCTATTACTCCCGTTCGAGAATCAACGTCGCCGCGGTATGGCGCGACGCGAGCGCGCCGCCGATACCGTTCGCGAGCGCGATGTCGCAATTGCGGACCTGCACGGCCGGATGCGCTTCGCCGCGCAACTGGCGCACCGCCTCGATCACCTTGGTCACGCCGCCGCGATTGGCCGGATGGTTGTTGCACAGGCCGCCGCCGTCGGTATTGAACGGCAGCTTGCCGATGCCCGAAATCAGGTTGCCGTCCATCACGAAGCGGCCGCCCTCGCCTTTCTTGCAGAAGCCGAGATCTTCGAGCTGCATCAGCACGGTGATCGTGAAGCTGTCGTACAGCGACGCGTATTTGATGTCGTTCGGGCCGACACCGGCCTCGGCGAACGCCGCCGCGCCGGACCAGCGAGCCGCCGACCAGGTCAGATCGATGTTGCCGCCGGCCGCGTGCTTCGGCGCTTCGCCGGTGCCGCGCACCTTGACGAGCGGGCGCTTCAGCTGCTTCGCGATTTCCGGACGCGCGACGATCAGCGCGCCGCCGCCGTCGCTCATTACGCAGCAGTCCAGACGATGCAGCGGATCGGCGACCATCGGCGAGTTGACTACGTCGTCGACCGTGACGACGTTGCGCAGCATCGCGTGCGGGTTGTGCTGCGCGTGATGCGACGCGGCCACCTTGATCCACGCGAGCTGCTCGCTGGTGGTGCCGAACTCGTGCATATGACGCTTTGCGACCATCCCGTACAGGTTCTGCGTGGCCGGGCCGAACGGCAGTTCGAACTGCACTTCCGGCGCGTCCGGGTCCGGCGCCTTCAGCGACAACGCGGCGCCCGCCGCGCGCGGCCGGCCCGCGAGCGTAATCAACGCGACGTTGCAGCGGCCCGCCTTGATCGCCTCGGCCGCGTGCGCGACGTGCAGGATCGGCGCCGAGCCGCCGCATTCGGTCGAATCGACGTGGCGCAATTCGAGGCCCAGATATTCGGCCACCGTGTTGGCGCCGAGACCCGGCGCATCGCCAGCGCAGAAATAGCCGTCGATGTCGTCTTTCGTCAGGCCCGCGTCTTCGAGCGCGCCTTTGGCGACGTCCGCATGCAGGCGCAGCACCGACAAATCATCGGCCTTGCGGGTCGGATGCTCGTACGCGCCGACGATATAAGCGGCTCCGTTCAGGCTCATGCCGCCTCCCGCGCGACGCGCAGTTCGGTGAAGCGCTGCAGATGCCAGCTCGCATCGCCGTAGGTCTGGTTGATCGCGAACATCCGCTTCGCGTAGTGGCCGGCGCGGCACTCTTCGGTCATGCCCATCCCGCCGTGCAACTGGATCCCCCATTCGCCGGCCGCGCGGCACGCATCGCCGACATAGGCCTTGGCGGCCGACACGAAACGGCGGCGCTGGTCGGCATCGGTGCCGTCGACCGCCATCGCCGCCGCGCAGGCCATCGACTTGCTCTGTTCGAGCGCGATCAGCATGTCGGCGATCCGGTGCTGGAGCGCCTGGAATTTCGCGAGCGGCGCGCCGAACTGCGTGCGGGTGCGCAGATGTTCGGCGGTGTGATCGAGCAGCGCTTCGAGCGCGCCGACCGATTCCGCGACCAGCGCGGCATTGGCGCGGTCGAGCGCGGCTTCGATCAGTTCGTAGGCCTCACCAACTTTGCCGAGCAGGTCCTGCCTGCCGACCGCAACCTGATCGAAGCTCACGTGCGCGGCTTCGCGCGCATCGATCGTTTCGAACGGGCGCAGGTGCAGGCCGGCGGCTTTCGCATCGACCACGAACAACGACAGGCCGTGCCGGTCGCCGCGCTGCCCCGAGGTCCGCACGGCGACCACGAACGCATCCGCTTCCGCGGCATCGAACACGATCGTCTTGGTGCCGTCGATCCGCCAGCCGTCGCCGGTTTCGCTCGCATGCACCGCGATGCGCGCGACGTCGTAGCGCGACTCGACCTCGCCGACCGCGAACGCCAGCAGCTTGTCGCCGCACGCCGCCGGCGCGAGCCAGCGGTCCTGCTGCGCGGCGCTGCCGGCCGCGCCGAGCAGCGCGGCGGCCGGCAGCCCGCTCGCGAGCCAGCCCGCGCCGCCGAGCGCGCGGCCCAGTTCCTGCGCGACCAGCATCGTTTCGACCGCGCCGTAGCCGCTGCCGCCGTGCTGCTCGCCGATCACGAGACCGGTCGCGCCCAGTTCGGCCAGACCCTGGCGGCGGCTCGCCGCAAGTTCGCGCGATTGCGCATCGCCGCGCCGATGGGCGGGATACTCGCCGTCGCAGAAGCGTCGCACTGCGTCCTGCAGCGCGACGTGATCTTCAGTCAGAGAAAAATCCATATTCGTCTTTCGCCTCAAGCATTGAAGAACGCGCGGCTGATCAGGTTGCGCTGCACTTCGTTGGTTCCGCCGTAGATCGACACCTTGCGCGCGTCGAAATAGTTCGCCGCCACCGCGATCAGTTCATCGGGACTCGGACCTGTGTGGCCGGCTTCATCAAGCAGCGCGTGCTCGTCGAACGGCAGCGCGTAGGGGCCGGCGATATCGGCGAGCAGTGCGTAGATGCCCTGGCGCAATTCGGTGCCGCGCACCTTCAGCATCGGCGCCTCGACCATCGGCACGCGGCTCGACTGATGCGCGCTGAGCATGCGCAGGCCGGTGAATTCCAGCGCCATCAGCTCGGTCTCGAAGCGGCTGATGCGCGCTTGCAGCAGCGGATCGTTGTCCAAACCCTGCTGCTTCGCGAGCTGTTTGGCCCGCTCCAGTTGCTGCTTGCACGAACCGATACCGGCAATGCCGGTCCGCTCGTGGCCCAGCAAAAACTTGCCGTAGGTCCAGCCCTTGTTCAGCTCGCCGACGAGGTTCTGCTTCGGCACCCGCACGTTGTCGAGATACACCTCGTTCAGGTCGGTGCCGCCTTCGAGCATCCTGATCGGCCGGGTTTCGACGCCGGGCGCGTGCATGTCGATCAGCAGGAACGAAATGCCTTCCTGCGGCTTCGCGTCCGGGTCGGTGCGCACCAGCGCAAACATCATGTCGCACCAGTGCGCGTACGAGGTCCACACCTTGTGACCGTTGACGACGAAATGATCGCCGTCGAGTACCGCGGTGGTGCGCACCGCGGCCAGATCGGAACCGGCGCCCGGCTCCGAAAAGCCCTGCGCCCACCAGGTTTCGCTGCGCAAAATCTTCGGGATATACGCGGCTTTCTGTTCAGGTGTGCCAAATGCGTTGAGCACCGGGCCGAGCATGTTGATGCCGCTCGCGACGATCCGCGGCGCGCCGCCGAGCAGCGTTTCTTCGTCGAAGATATAGCGCTGCACATGGGTCCAGCCGGGGCCGCCGTCTTCCTTCTTCCACGACGGCGCGATCCAGCCCTTCTCGTACAGCAGCGTGTACCACTCGACATAGTCGTCGCGTTCGAGACGCAGACCGAGTTCGGCCTTGCGTTTCAGACGCGGCGCCAGGTTCTGTTTGACGAACTCGCGCACTTCGGCGCGAAAGGCCTGATCCTCGGCAGAGAATTCGAGCTTCATCAGATTGTGTCTCCTCTGTCTGGGGTGCTTTAGTGATGCGCGGGAGCTTGAGCGGAACCGTGAGCCGAACCATCAGCGCCGCACACGACCAGCGCGTCGAGCGCCAGCACGCGGTCCGGATAGGCGACCAGCGGGTTCACGTCGATCTCGGTGAGCACGGGGTTCGCGCGCATCTGCTCGCCGATCGCGGCGACCGCGCGCGCCACCGCCTGCACGTCGACCGCTGCTGAGCCGCGCACGCCGTGCAGCATCGCGGCGGCCTTCAAACGGCCCAGTTCCACGACGATGTCCTGCTCGGCGAGATCGGCCGGCAGCAGACGCACGTCCTTCAGCACTTCGATAAAGATGCCGCCGAGTCCGACCAGCACCACCGGTCCCCAGTCCGCGTCGCGCTTCGCGCCGACCACCAGCTCCAGACCGCGCGGGCCCATCGCCTCGACCAGCACGCCGTCGAGTTGCAGGTCGGGACGCTGCGCGGCGACGCTGGTATGCAGCTTGTCCCAGCCGGCGCGCAGCGTGGCCGCATCGGCCAGACCCACCACCACGCCGCCGACGTCGCTCTTGTGCGGCAGCTCGCTCGCCTGCGCCTTCAGCACGACCGGGTAGCCGATCTGTTCGGCAATCGTCAGCGCCTGTTCGAGCGACTTCGCAAGATCGCCCGCCGGCACCGGCAGTCCGGCGCGCGCGAGCCAGCCCTTGCCCTGGTATTCCGCGAAGATGCCGTTGGCCGGCACCGCGCCGGGCAGCGGCAACGCCACCGGCTGATCGGTGCGGGCGCGGCCGGCGCGCGCCAGCGCTTCGCCGTAAGCGGCGACCCGGGCACACGCGCGCAGCGCGCGGTCCGGCGAACGGAACAGCGGCACGCCGCTCGCGGCGATCGCCTCGGAGAAGAACTCTTCGAGCGGCTTGTCGTCGCCCATCACCGTCAACACCGCCGGCTTGGTTGCGCGCGCCAGCGCCGGCACCAGGTGTTCGGCCTTGTCGCGCTGCGCGATCGCCGGGCCAGCCATGATCGACAGCACCAGAGAGCCGATATTCGGATCGGCCAGCACCGTGTCGATCAGCTCGCCGATCAGACCGGGGTTGCGCACGCCGATCGTCGTGTAGTCGATCGGGTTGTCGGCCACCGCGTAGTCGGGCAACAGTTCGGTGAGCTTAGCGATCGTCGCCTCGCTCAGCGGCGGCAGCGTCAGGCCGATATCGTCGGCGAAGTCGAGCGTGATGTTCTTGACCGCGCCCGACGCCGTCATCACCGCGGTGCCGGCCGCCGGCGGGACCGGGAAGCGCGCGAGGATCGTCGTGGTGTCGAACAGTTCGTCGAGCGAATCGACCACCACCACGCCTTCGCGCGCCAGCAGCACGCTCGCGGTCGCGTGATCGCCGGCCAGCGCGCCGGTATGCGATTGCGCGGCTTCGCGGGCCCGCGCGCTCTTGCCCGGCATCAGCATCACGATCGGCTTGCCGGCCGCGCGCGCGTCGCGCGCCAGTTGCAGGAACAGTTGCGGACGGCGGATCTGCTCCGCGTAGATCGCGATCGCGCTGGTCTGCGGATCGGCGATGAACCACGCCAGATAGTCTTCGATGCCGAGGTTCGCTTCGTTGCCGGTCGAGACCGTCGCGGTCAGCGGCTGGCCGCGGCCCATGAACGCATCGCGCAGATTGGCGGCCATCGCGCCGCTTTGCGCGACCACGCCGACGCCGCGGCGGCCATCGTTCGAATACGGCGCGACCGCTTCGAAGGTGACCGGCACGCCGTCCGCGAAATTGGTAAAGCCCATGCAGTTCGGGCCGATCAGCGCGACCCCGCCGGCCGCGGCGACACGCGCCAGCTCTTCCTGTTTGACGCGGCCGGCCTCGCCCGCTTCCGCGTAACCGGACGCGAAGATCACCGCAGCGCCGGCGCCCAGCGTGCCGAGCGTGCGCACCGTGTCGAGCACGCCCGCTTCGGGAATACACAGCACCGCCAGATCGACGCCTTGCGGCAGCGCGTCGGCGCTGCTCACGCATGCGCGGCCGTTGATCTCCGTGCTGCTGCGCGACACCAGATGAATCTCGCCCGCATAGCCGAAGCGCTCGAGGTTTTGCAGTACGAAGTTGCCAAACGCGCGCGGATCGGCGGACGCACCGACGATCGCAATCGACTTCGGCCTCAGCACGCGCTCGACGGAGCGCACGCCAGCCATCTCGGTAAAGGTCTTGCTCATCTTGCCTGACTCGATGGAGTGGATCGGAAGCCCTGAAGCGATACACCCGTTCCGGGGCACATGCGTTGCATTCTGGCATACACAAATCGGCTTCTCAATACACCAGCCCCCTCAAAACCACCCTAGTACTTTCCCCAGGCGAACGCGTTGCGGCGCCAGCAAAACGCGCTAAACCGTTGATCCATATGGACTCAAGGCGACCCACATCAACAAAAACCAGTGACCTATTTAGGCTTGAATAAAAACCCTATGTTGCATGCCACCGAATCACATTGGTATATTTTTATCATCCAATCACATACCGGACCGGTCTTCGCGATGAAATCTGCAACCGCCCTCCCTGTCACGAGCGCTGCGGCACCGGCCCCCGTGGCCGATGCGCCGGCTCCCGGCCGGGCGAGTCTTGCGAGCGATATCCGCGCCACGCTGCAGGCCGAGATCGAGCAGGGCAAGTTGGCGCCGGGCGCGCTGATCGACGAGCGCGCGCTCGCGGCGCGCTTCAACGTATCGCGTACGCCGGTGCGCGAAGCGCTGCAACACCTGGCCGCGCGCGAACTGGTGGTGATCTCGCCGCGCCAGGGGATCACGGTCGCGCGGCTGTCGATCGCCAATGTGCGCGCGATGCTCGAATACATCGGCGAACTCGAGGCGCTGTGCGCGCGCTTCGCCGCGCGCCGTGCGAGCGACGAACTGCGCGAACAGCTCGACCAATCGCTGATGACCTGCCAGCAGGCGGCCGTGGCCGGCGACCCCGAGCAATACGCGCTCGCCAACGCGGCGTTTCACGAACTGATCTACGAAGGCAGCCGCAATCAGTATCTGGCCGGACAGATCCGCCTCGCGCGCCGCCGCTCGGAGCGCTACCGGATCGCCGATCTGCGCAGCCGCGGCCAGATCGCGCGCTCGCTGCAGGAGCACTTCGAGATCGCCCGCGCGATCCAGAGCGGCGACGAAGCGAAGGCCGCCGCCGCGATGCTGCAGCACGTGCCGGCCGGCACCACCGGCTTTTCCGAATTCCTCGCGTCGGTGCCGCGCCACTTTTTCGACGTCAGCGCGGACTGAGCCGCGCTCACGCTTTCCCACGGAGAACTCATGCCTGAATCCATCGACGTCCCCGGTCTCGCGCACAAGGTCCCGATCCCGGTCGGCGCGCGGATGGGCAATCTGCTGTGCTCGTCGGCGCTGGCCGGCAAGGATCCGGCAAGCGGCCAGCTGGCCGCGACGCCGGCCGAACAGGTCCGGCTCGCGTTCGAGAACCTGCAACGCTTTCTCGCCGCCGGCGGCGCGACGCTCGATCACGTGGTGAAGCTCGCGATCCACGTGAAGGACGACTCGGTGCGCGAGCACCTCAATTCGCACTGGCTCGCGCTCTGGCCCGACCCCGAGCGCCGGCCGGCGCGTCACGTGACCGTGCAGGACCTGCAGCACGGCATGGCGATCCAGCTCGAAACCATCGCGGTGATCGCCTGAGCACCGCCCCCCGTAGTTCTACTGAACACCTCGAAACGAAAGCAAAGGCTCAATCATGATCATCGACTCCCACGCCCACGTCGTCATGCCCCCGCAGAGCTTCCGCTATATGGCGGAACTCGTCGGCGGCCGCGCCAATCCGTCGACCACGCCGAACATTCCGGACGAAGCGGTCCGTAAGCAGGCCGAAGAACTGGTGCGCAGCATGGATTCGGTCGGCACCGACGTGCAGTTCATCTCGCCGCGCCCGTATCTGCAAATGCACTCGGTCAAGCCGGCCCGCGTGACCGAGTTGTGGACGCGCCACTGCAACGACCTGATCAAACGTTTCGTCGATATGTTCCCGGACCGCTTCCGCGGCGTCGCCGGCCTGCCGCAATTCATGAACGAGTCGCCGGCCGAGAAGTGCGTCGCCGAACTGAAGCGCTGCGTGAACGAACTGGGCTTCGTCGGCACGCTGCTGAACCCGGACCCGACCGAAGGCGATGGCCCGGCGCCGGCCGGCCTCGGCGATCCGTTCTGGTATCCGCTGTATGAAGCGATGACCGAACTCGACGTGCCCGCGCTGATTCACTCGGCCGGCAGCTGCAATCCGCGCGAGTCGTACACGCTGAAGTTCATCAACGAAGAGAACATCGCGGTGATTTCGCTGCTGCAATCGCAGGTGTTCGAGAAATTCCCGGGTCTGAAGATCATCGTCGCGCACGGCGGCGGCGCGATTCCGTATCAGATGGGCCGCTTCCGTTCATGGGCGGTGCGCCGCAACGACGCGCAAACGTTCGACGAACAGCTGAAAAAGCTCTACTTCGACACCTGCAACTACTCGAAGGATTCGATCGAACTGCTGCTGAAAGTGGCCGGCACCGACAACGTGATGTTCGGCACCGAGAAGCCCGGCACCGGCAGCGCGCGCGATCCGATCTCGGGCCGCGACTACGACGACATGAAGCCGGTGATCGAAAGCATCGAATGGTTGAGCGAAGAACAGCGCAAGAACATCTTCGAATGCAACTGCACGCGCGTCTATACGCGTGCGTTCCGCAACTACAAGGCGTGACGCGCTAGCGCGCCGCGTAAGGAGAACTGGCCATGGCAATGAGCCGCGAAGACAACGAACTGCTCACCCGCGTCGAGAACGGCGCGCCGATGGGCGAGATGATTCGTCAGCATTACTGGATTCCGGCCGTGCCGTCGGCCAGGCTCGAAGCGGACGGCGCGCCGGTGCTGGTGCGTCTGCTCGGCACCAACTACGTCGCGTTTCGCGCGACCGACGGTCACGTCGGGCTCGTCGACGAACTGTGTCCGCATCGCCGCACGTCGCTGATGATGGCGCGTAACGAGCACAACGGCCTGCGCTGCATCTTCCACGGCTGGAAGGTCGATGCGACCGGCGCGGTGATCGAGGCGCCCAATCAGGTCGGCGATCAGGCGCAGTTCTGCAAGCGCGTGAAAACCGGCCAGTATCGCGTGGAAGAACGCGGCGGCGTGGTGTGGGTGTGGCTCGGCAAGGGCGAGAGCGCGCCGCGTTTTCCGGCGCTGCCGTTCATGGACCTGCCGCCCGAACATCGTTCGGTGACCAGCGTCGAGGTGCCGACCAACTGGGTGCAGGCGGTCGAGGCGTCGATGGATTCGTCGCACGTCGGCGTGCTGCACGAGTCGACCACGCAGATCACCGCGGGCGGCGGCAACGAACGGATGCTGATGAGCAAGGCGCTCGCGCCGCGCTTCGAATTCGAGGACCGGCCGTACGGCTACCGTTATGCGGCGCTGCGCGACACGCCGGACGGCAAGGTCTACGCGCGCGTGAACAACTTCGTGATGCCGTGGTACGGGATCATCTGCCCGCCCGACGCGAAAGGTCCAACCACGGTGTTTCTGTCGACCCCGGTCGATGACGTCACGCACCGCGCGTGGTTCATCCAGTACAACCCGCACCGGCCGCTCGGCATGACGATCATGTCGGCCACACCGGACGTGTGGAATTTCCCGCCGCTGCCGCCCGGTCCGCGCGAACAGAGCTTCGGCCAGAACCGCGATCTGATGAAGCGCGGTCACGCGACCGGCTTTTACCAGCATCTGGGCACCGAAGACTTCGCGATGTTCCTGGGCCAGGGGCCGATCTACGACCGCACCCAGGAGCAACTGTGTTCGGCCGACGGCGCGGTGCTGCGGGTGCGCGCGCAACTGCTGAAAGCGGCGCGCGAATTCATCGCCGGCAAAACGCCGACGCTCGCCGACAGCCCCGAACTCGATTACACCCAGGCGGTGTCGGTCGGCGGCGTGGTGGACGCCGGCACCGACTGGCGCGTGCTGACGCGCACCGACGGCTAAGTCTCACGGAACGACTCCGATGCTCGCTGCTACTCTCGAACTGCGCGTTGTATCCGTCGACGCGCCGACCTCGCTGATCAAGTCCTTCACGCTCGAAGCCGCGGACGGCGCGCCGCTGCCCGGCTACGCGCCCGGCGCGCATCTGCAGGTCGAAATCCCCGGCGGCGACGGCGCCGCGCCGCAGTGGCGCTCGTACTCGCTGATCAACCTCGAACCGGGTCTCGATACACGCGCCGGCGTGCGCGCGTATCGGCTCGGCGTGCGCCGCGAGGACGACGGCCGCGGCGGTTCGCGGCATATGCATACGCTGCGGGCCGGCGACACGCTGACCGTGCGCGCGCCGCTCAATCACTTTCCGCTCGGCGCGCCGCCGGCGGTGCTGCTGATCGCCGGCGGAATCGGCATCACGCCGATGGCCGCGATGGCGGCCCAGCTGCACGCGCAGCAGCGTGACTACACGCTGCATTTCAGCGGCCGCACGCGCGACGCGCTGCCGTTCGTCGACGAGTTGCGCGCGTTCGCCGGCGAGCGCCTCGTGCTGCACGCGGACGACGATCCCACGAGCCGCCTGTCGGTCGACGCGCTGCTCGCCGGCTGCGAACTCAATCAGCCGATCTACGTGTGCGGGCCCGCCGGCATGATCGACGCGGTGCTGGGCGCGGCCCGCACACGCGGCTGGCACGACTGCGATCTGCACTACGAACTGTTCACCGAAGTCGCCCCGCTGGCAGGCGATCAGCCGTTCGAAGTCGAGCTGAAATCATCGGGCAAGGTGCTGACGGTCGCGGCCGACAAATCGCTGCTCGACACGCTGCTCGAACACGGCACCGACGTGATGTACGACTGCCGCGCCGGCTATTGCGGACTGTGCTCGACCGCCGTCTGCGCGGGCGAGATCGATCATCGGGATACCTATCTTTCGGATGCCGACAAGGCGGCCGGCAAAACGATGCAGGTGTGCGTATCGCGCTGCCGCGGCGCACGGCTGGTGCTCGATCTATAGCGCGATCCATTGCTCGGTCCATTGCTCGATCCATTGCTCGATCCATAAGCGCGCGGCCCGGCGCAACTGAACACTTTCACAAGACCCAAATTCCAACGGAGCGCCGTATGAGCGAAAACCTGGTTACCTATGAACTCGACGGCGCGGTCGCGCTGATCGGGCTGAATCGTCCCGACAAGCGCAACGCGATCAATGAAGAAGTGATCGCGCAGCTGCGCGACGCGGTCAATCGCGCCGGCGACGAAGCGATGTGCGCGGTGTTGTTCGGCCACGGCGGCAACTTCTCGGCCGGCCTCGATCTGCGCGAGGCGCTGGCGCGTGCGAGCGGCCAGAGCGCGCCGCCGAAAAAGCGCCGCCGTCACTCGTGGCACGAGGTGTTCGACATCATCGCGCGCGGGCCGATTCCGTTCGTCGCCGCGCTGCATGGCGCGGTGGTCGGCGGCGGTCTCGAACTGGCGACCGCCGCGCACGTGCGGGTCGGCGATCAGACCTGCTTCTTCGGCTTGCCCGAAGGGCAGCGCGGGATTTTCGTCGGCGGCGGCGGCACCGTGCGGATCCAGCGCGTGGTCGGCTACACGATGATGGCCGACATGATGCTGACCGGCCGCCTGCTCACCGCCGAGGAAGGTCAGCGCGAACACATCATCACGTACCTGACCGAACCGGGCGGCGCACTCGCGAAAGCGCGCGAACTCGCCGCGAAGATCGCGCAGAACGTGCCCGACACCAACTGGCGCATCACCAACCTGCTGCCGCGCGTGAACGATCTGTCGCACGAGGACGGTCTGTTCCTCGAGTACATGAGCTCGAACATGATGCGCTCCCCCGAAACCGCCGCGCGTCTGCAGAATTTCGTGGACGGCAACGCCAAGCTCGTCAAGCCGGAGTAATCGACGCATGAACGCCCCCGCAGAACTGAACCCGCAGCACGCCGCCGCGCTCGCGCACGTGAAGGCCGCCGAACAGGCCGCCGCCCGCATTCCGGTGGCGCCCGGCGTGCAGCCGCGCAACATCGAACGGGCCGCCGTGATCGGCGCCGGCACGATGGGCGGCGGGATCGCGATGGCGCTCGTCGCCGCCGGCATCCCGGTCACGCTGATCGATGCCGACGAAGCCGGCCTGCAACGCGGCCTCGCGCGCATCCGCGACAACTACGAGCAAAGCATCAAGCGCGGCAAGCTCGATCCGGCCACGCGCGATCAGCGGCTCGCGCTGATCGCCGGCTCGACCGCGCTCGCCGATGTCGCAACCGCCGATATCGTGATCGAAGCGGTATTCGAGGATCTCAGCCTCAAACAGCGGATTTTCCGCGAGCTGGACCAGTACGCGAAAGCCGGCGCGATTCTCGCGACCAACACGTCGGGTCTCGACATCAATGAGATCGCCGCGGTCACGCGGCGCCCGCACGATGTGGTCGGCGCCCACTTCTTCAGCCCCGCGCACGTGATGCGTCTGCTCGAAGTGGTGCGCGCCGACCAGACTTCGGACGACGCGGTGATCACGCTGATGGAGTTGGGCCGGCGAATGGGCAAGGTTTCGGTGTATTCGCTCGTTTATCCGGGCTTTATCGGCAACGCGCTGTTTCGCAACTACAACCGCGAAGCGCATTTCCTTGTCGAGGACGGCGCGCTGCCGCACGAGGTGGATGCCGCGCTGAAGGACTTCGGCTACGCGATGGGGATCTTCGCGGTGCACGACATGGCCGGCAACGACGTCGGCTATCAGACCCGCAAGGCGCAGATGGCGACGCGGCCGACCGACCGGCGCTGGAACGATCTGATCATGAAGCTCGTGGAGATGGGCCGGCTCGGCCAGAAAAGCGGCAAAGGCTGGTATCGCTATGAAGCCGGCGACCGCAGTCCGCATCGCGACCCCGAAGTCGAGCAGTACATCGTCGACGAGTCGGCGCGCATGGGTATTACGCGCCGCGCGATCTCACGCGAGGAGATCATCAAACGCTGCGTGTATGGGATGATCAACGAAGGCGCGAAACTGCTCGAACAACGCATCGCACTGCGCGCGAGCGATATCGACGTCGTCTATGTGACCGGCTACGGCTTTCCGGCCAAACGCGGCGGCCCGATGTATTACGCCGATCAGATCGGGCTCGACAACGTGTACCGGGATATCGCGCGTTTTTACCAGGAGGACGGCTACTGGTGGAAGCCGGCGCCGCTGCTCGAACGGCTCGCACGCGAAGGAAAGAAGTTCGCCGATCTGCAAACGCTTGCTTGAGTTGAAGGCGTGGAAGCGGGCTCCCAGCGCTTCCGTTGGCCGGCGCGGCTCGATGGCCGCGCCGGTTTTTTTCCGCTTACTGAGTGGTGATCTTTTCCCACGCGCCCGAGCGGCCCGAGCGGAATACCGCGTCGATCACGCGCATATTCGCGCGCGCGTCTTCGAGCGAATTGGCCTGCGGCGTACCGCTCAGGATCGCGTCGGCGAACGTCGCGGCCGCCACTCCATACTGATCGCAGGTCGGAATTTCCAGCCAGCGTTCGGTCAGGACGCCCTCGTCGCTACGCTCGCTCAGCAGCAGGCGACTCGGTCGATCGTTCGGCGCATTGAACGGAATTTCGACTTCGATCCGCCCTTTGTTGCCGTGGAACTGCATCCGCTGATACGGCTGCGTCTGTGTCGAATAAAAGAAACTCGCCTGCACGCCGTCGAAGTCCATCAGCACCGAACCGAGCCGGTCCACCTTGAATACCGGATCTTCATCGATCAGCGCGACTACTCGCGTCGGCTCGCGGCGCAGCGCGAAACGCGACGTCGTGATCGGATAACAACCGATATCGAGCAGACCGCCGCCGCCGAATTCCGGGCGGTTGCGGATATTGTCCGCGTTCGTGTTGTGATAAGTGAACGCGCCGGTCACGGCCCGCAATTCGCCGATCGCGCCGTCGTCGATCAGGCTGCGCACCTGCAACCATTGCGGGTGCGTGCGGACCATGAACGCTTCCTGAATGTAGCGGCCGGTGCGCTCGCGCGCGGCGATCAGTTGGTCGATCTCTTCAGCGTTCAGACCGAGCGGTTTTTCGCAGAGCACGTGCTTGCCGGCCTCGACGGCGCGGATCGTCCATTCGACGTGCACGTGATTGGGCAGCGGAATATAGACCGCGTCGATTTCCGGGTCCGCCAGCAGTGCTTCGTAACTGTCGTATGCGACCGCCAGACCATATTTCGCCGCCGCTTCGCGTGCCTTCTCCGCGGAGCGCGAAGCAATGCCTTTTACCCGGCATTTGGGCGCGTGGTGCATCGGCACGACGACTTTGTCGTTGATCTTGGCGGCGCCCAGGATACCCCAGACGATTTCGTTCTTTGCCATGCGATTCCTTTTCGATTGAGTATCCCAGCGGTCGAACGGCCTGAGCATTCGCGAGAACCGGCGAATCGGCGAATAAGGCAAATCGGCGAGTCCGCGCATTGGGAAAGGCGCTCAGTTTACACTCGGCTGCCCCGCTTCATGCGGGCAATCTGTATAGCGATGGTCGCTTCCTCATCGACGAGGATCGAACGTTCGAGGTGGCGTAGAGATGATGAATTTGCAGCGGCGCGCTCGCGAGTCCTTCGACAATACGGGCGGCGTAGGCCTGTCTGGTGAACTCTGGCCAGCTTCTTCAATTCATCGAGCTCCGGAGCAGGCTCTTGCCGAAGAGCCGCTATTGGGAAACGATGCACGCGCTTGTTTCGTGTTGAAGCCGGACTAGCCAGGCGCCGTCGATGCCCGCGCGAACGTGAGACGTAGGGCGTAGTGCGTAGGGCGTAGTGCGTAGTGCGTAGTGCGTAGTGCGTAGTGCGTAGGGCGTAGGGCGTAGGGCGTAGGGCGTAGGGCGTAGGGCGTAGGGCGTGGGTCATGGGGCGGTAACGACCGCCCCTCCCTCACTGCTAGCCCGCGTTATCCTGCGGCGCCAACGCGCCGCTATTGCCCGCGCCGGAAAAGTCCGCCGCCACAGGCGCCGCGGTACTGAAGTACTCCGGCGGCAACGTCGCCAGAAACTCCGAAAAGCCCGCCGCGCCGACCGGCGCGTGTTCCATCATCAGCGTTTGCGCGGCCGCTTCGTCGCCCGACAGCAGCGCGTCGCCGAGCTTGCGATGCTCTTCGAGCGCCTTCGCGCGACGCACCGGCGTCAAGAACAGCTTGGGCCGGTAACGGCCGATCAGCCTGCGAATCGAGCGGATCTGATCGGCCAGATATTCGTTGTGGCACGCCGCGTAGATGACGTCGTGAAACACCTCGTTGGCCTTTGCGAAGCCCCGGCCGTCGCCTGCTTCGAGTGCTTCGACACCCGCGTTGATCGCGCGCGTCAGCGCATCGCGTTGCGTGTCGTTCATCCGCCGCGCCGCGAGCTTCGCCGACACCGCCTCCATTTCGCCGAGCAATTCCAGCATCTCGCGCAGTTGCGGCACGGTCATCTTGGCGACGAACACGCCCTGGCGCGGCACGATCTGCACGAGGCTCTGCGCGGCCAGCTGCTGCAGCGCCTCGCGCACGGGAGTACGGGACACGCCGAAACGCGCGGCCAGCGCACGCTCGTCCATCGATGCACCCGGCGGCAACTCGCCCTGTTCTATTTCTGTTTCGAGAATCGATTTGATCTCGGTCGAGCGGCTCGGTCTCGGAACCTGATTCATCGTTAGTCCTGCCTGGGGTAGTGATATTGAATTTGTCGTCGAATGCGCGGGGCGGGCCGGACCGCGCGGGCTGCGCCGAAATCCCCGCGCCGCCCGCAAAACGCGGACCCAGCACACCGGAAGCATTCTAGCCAACACCAATCATACCTTGTTGGCATATTCGATCGACAGCCGCCGCATACGTGTCCGAGCCGGGACACGCATGCGCGGCGCGGGGGCTGAAGCGGCCCCGGTATTTCGCCCAATATCTGGCCTGATCCCTGGCCTGATTCCCTGGCCTGATTCCCTGGCCTGATTCCCTGGCCTGATCCCTGGCCTGATCCCTGGCCCGAACCTGACCTGATACCTGGGCCCAGCACTTAGAACAGGTGACGAATCCCGAGCTGCACCGCGGCCTGATTGCTGTTCGACGAATAGCCGACCGTCGTCGCCGGGGTCACGACGAGGAAGTTGCCGGCCTTGCCCGCGCCCGCGAACGCATGCTGGTAGGTGCCGAACAGATACACGTCGGTGCGTTTCGACAACCGGTAATCGACGCCCGCGCTGCCGATATGGAACTTGCCGTTGCGCTGGTCGACGTACGCATAGCCGACGCCGGTATTCAGGAACGGCGAGAACTGGTAGGTCACGCCGCCTTCGAACACGTGCGTGAGCAGCGCGCCGCCGCCGAGCGTCGGCGTCGCATTGGTGTACGTGTACATCGCGTTGACCGCGGCGCTGCCGAACTGCACGCGGCCGGCGACCGCCGCGGTCTCGATCGATTTCGCGTTCAGCGCGATCTGCGCGAGCGTGCCGTTGGCGCCGTCGGTTTTCGTGTACGCGGCCGCCAGCGAGAACGGCAGCGTCGGATTGCCGGTCGGCGCATAGCTGATCCCCGCGCTGTATACGCGCGGATTGTTCGGCGCGCCCGCAAACGAGCCGGCCACGTTGCTGAAGCCGTACATCGCGCCGACCGTGAAGCCGCCGAGCGACGGCGACTTGTACTTGATCGCGTTGTTGACCGGCTCGCCGGCCACGCGGTCGACGTCGTATGCAAGGTGGAACGAGTACGACGGCGCGAACTGCGCGACGTTCGAATACATCGTCACGAAGTCATAGATGAAGTCGTAGTCGTGACCGGCCGTCAACGTGCCGAAGCGGTCGCTGGACAGGCCCACGTACGCGCGCCGGCCGAACAGCGCGCCGCCGTTGCTGAGCTTGCCGGTGCTCAGGTCGAAACCGTTTTCGAGCGTGAATACCGCGCGCAGTCCGCCGCCGAGGTCTTCCACGCCGCGCAGACCGAAGCGGCTCGCCTGGTTGATCCCGCTATCCAGCTTCACGTTGCTGGAGCCACCCTGATTGCTGATGTAGGTGATCCCGGTGCTGATGATGCCGTACAGCGTGACGCTGCTCTGCGCGTGCGCGGCCCCGGTCATGGCCAGCGTCATTGCCCCAACTGCGGTCAGTCTCTTCACGTCTATCTCCTTATGAATACCACACTACTTTTAATAAATACCACGTTGTTTTTTACAGATACTAATTGCGCTTTTTGGCATTTATAATTCGGGTTTACGCGTTCCACGAGGTCGTGAGAGCGGGCAGCCGGCGGGCAGCGATTTTTTGCGTGACGAGCGCGGGCGGCGGCCGTCGGCGGCGGACGAACGCCGGCCACGGCCGTCGCAGGCCGCCGCCGTCTTGCCACGCGCAAAGGCGGACCACGGGCGGGCCTATGGAAAGAACCTAGGGAAAGAGATCGGAATCAGGCCGCGCGGCGGACGCCGGGGCCGGTACTGGAAGATGCCGCGAGCGCTAGCGAAAGCGCCCGCGACGAGCAGAAACACCCGCGGAAGCGGCCGGGACCGGCCGCTCCGCGCGGCTTAGCGCCGCCGCATATGGCGCGACGCGAGGAAGTAATGCAGTGCGGCCCACGCGAGCACCACGGTCAAGGTGAGCATCGCGTAGCGCACGCCGACCGCCGACGCATCGCGGCACGCCAGCGCAATCGGATCGGTCACCGCCGCTGCCGCGCCGTGCGCCGCGTGCGCGCCGCCGCCCTGGCCGCTGCACATCAGCCGATAGTCGCCGCCGGAGAATGCCCGCGCCGCGAAGCGGTCGCTCAGGAAGCCGATCGTCGCCGGCCCGAAGCCCTGGCCGATCAGGTTCATCAGCAGAAACACGATCGCCGCCGCGGTGGCGCGCATGCGCGGCTCGACCAGACCGTGCACGATCGCGAAGGTCGGCCCGTTCCACACGTTCAGCAGCAGCGTCGCGACGAACAGCAAACCGACGCCGAGCGGCCAGTCGTGCTGCAGGAACGCGAGCACCATCAGCGGAAAGCCGGCGAACGTGCCGAGCGCCGGCACCCATGCATACCAGCGACGGTCGCGGGAACTCGCCCAGTCCGCCGAATAGCCGCCGAGCGTATTGCCCAGAATCCCGCCGATCCCCACCACGAGGCCGAAGATCAGCCCGGCCTGCGCGAAGCCCATCCCGTACACGCGCACCAGGTATACCGGGATGAACATGTTGATCCCGTACTGCGCGAACGCGCCGACCACGGTACCGAGCAGCATCTGCACGAACACCTTGCTCGACATCAGCAGCGCCAGCACTTTTTTCAGCGGCGGCACCTCCTGCGAGACCAGCTTCAGGTCGGGCTCGGCGCCGCCGCGCTTCGGTTCGCGCAGCGTCAACCAGGTCAGCAGGCCGAAGATCAGGCCCGGCAGACCGACCACGAAAAACACCGGCCGCCAGCCCAGATGCTGGACCACCCAGCCGCCGCCCAACGCACCGGCGATCACGCCGATCGGCGGGCCGAGCGCGTAGATCGCGAGCGCGCTCGCGCGCCGCGCCGGCGGAAACTGATCGGCGATCAGAGAATGCGCGGTCGGCGTGCTGCCCGCCTCGCCGACGCCGACGCCGAGCCGGTACAGCAGCAACTGCCAGTAGGTGCCGGCGGTGCCGCACAGCGCGGTCATCGCGGACCACGCGACGATCGAAATCGAGATCAGCACGACCCGGTTGAAGCGCTCGGCGAGCCGCGCGATCGGGATGCCGAGCGTGGTGTAGAAGATCGAAAACGCGAGCCCGCCAAGCAGACCCAGCTGGAAATCGGTCAGGTTCATTTCGACCTTGATCGCCTGACCCACGACCGCGATGATGATCCGGTCGACGAAGCTCGACGCGTATACCAGGATCAGCAAGAGCAGGAACCATCGTCGATACCAACTGCCGCCGACCTTACCCGCCCGCACATTCAGGCTGGTGAGCTCTTCCATTTCATCGTCTCCTGTGTGTTTCCGCCGCGAGCGCCGGGCGGACGCCGGCGCGAGCCGAGCGTCGCAGCTGATTAATTGGACCAAATGCCGCTTTAAATATGCCACAAACGTCTCGTGGAATTTTTTCTGATTCTGAGCCATAAGCCCCTGACGCGCAAGGAAATCGGCCGCCATGCTCATCATCGTTTTCACCTAGCGGCGGAAATGGCTTGGCGTGTCTTGCGGCGAGCGCGTTGTATCGACCGTTGGTATACGCGTGGGCGTCGCAAGACTTGCTGACAGCTAGCCGGAAACGAGCGGGCCGGTTTGCGAAGCATGCGAAAAATACCAGCGACGCCGGCCGTTACGCCGGCTGAAAAGCCCCGTCCCAGCGAAGAAAACGCGCTCCTATACTCGTTCGTGTACGGCCCCGTGATGCTCCGTACTGCCATGTAAAGTCACGCCGCAAAGTCACGAACCGGGCGTCGCCCGACGCCGCAAGGAGTGCCGAACATGAAGACGACTTTGAAGATCTGCGCGGTCGCAGTCGCGCTCGCGCCGGTGGCGACGCTATCGGTCGCGCAAACCAGCAGTCAGGGCGCGACGACGCGTCAGCAGGTACGGCAGGAGGTGGTCGATCTGACCGCCGTCGGCTATTACCCGATCGATTGGGTGCATTACCCGGAAAGCGTGCTCGCCGCGAAGCAGCGGCTCGACGCGAAACGCGCCGCGCAGGGTCAGGAGGGGCAGCCGCGATATCAATAGCGGCCGTTGCGTTGAATAAGGTGGCCGCCGCCGCGGCCACCGGATGACGCTGTGAGTGGTGAGTCGATCGCGGATCGCGATCGATTTACTTCAGTGCCCCTTCGGCGACCAGCACTTCGTGCGCCGCCTTGAATGCGCTGAGGCCGTGCGGAATGCCGGAATAGGCGGTTGCGTGCAGCAGTGTCGCCTTGATTTCGTCGACGCTCACGCCGTTGTTGAGCGCGCCTTTTACATGCAGCTTCAGTTCGTTGGTGTGGCCGGCGGCAGTGAGCATCGCAAGATTGAGCAGGCTGCGCGTTTTGCGGTCGAGCGTCTCGTCGCCCCACGCCCAGCCCCACGCCCATGCGGTGGTCGCGCGCTGGAACGACATCATGAACGCGTCGGCTTTCTCCATCGATGCATCCACATACTCCGCGCCGAGTACTTCGCGGCGAATCGGCAAACCTTTGTTGAACAGTGCGTCGTCTTCATTCACGATGAAACTCCCATTTTTGACCGCGTAGCGGTGTCTACGCGGGACAGTGTTGCGTTTGACCGGAAAGTGCGTTGATGGTGTTCAGCGCGCTTCATTAGCGATTCTAGTAGCAACTGAAAGCAGGCCTTCGTGACGCAGAGGCCTCCATTCCACAGATGGTTCACGATTCGAAAAAAATGCCGCGACGGGCGGCATTTGGCTTATCTGGCGTCGTTATAGACCGTCGCGCGCGAGACGCCCAGATGCTGGGCGACTGTTTCCATCGAGCGCCGCAGGTCGAGATAGCCCTCCTCTCTCAGCGCCTGCATCAACGCCCGGCGCTGGTCGGTGCGGAGCGCTTGCGGCGTGGTCGCGAGACCGACCGCGAACCGGTCGATCCGCTCGCGCAGCGACTCCGCGCCCGACCGCTCCAGCGATTCGTTGACGCCGTCTGTTTTAAGCGCGGAAAACTGTTCGAGCATGTTGGCCATGCCGCGGAACAGCGTCACGTCGACATTCAGGCACAGCGCGGCGATGTAGTGTCCATCCGAATCCTTGATGCCAATCGACGTGCTTTTGGCCTGGCGGCCATCCGCGAAACGATTGGCGTAGTTCGCCAGCACTTGCGGGTAGCCGGCATCGGCGATGCGCGCGAGGCCGAGTTCGGTCGCCGGATCGCCGACCTGCCGTCCGGACAGGTTGTTGTGAATCGAGAGAATCGCGTTCTTCGGATGCAGCAGATCGTGGACCACAACCTCGGTAAAAGGCGCGAGTGTTTCGCCCAGACCCGCGGCAATGTGCTTGACCTGATCGAGGATTGTCTGCTGCTCGCGGGTGAGTTTGCGCTTGGCCATTGGACGATTTATCCAGAATTTTTCGCATTGTATAGGCTCTTTGCCAGTCGCGCGCGCGGAAAATTGTCGCCTGGTGATCGCGTGGAGGGCGGAAATCAGCCGTGATTATGCGAATATTGGTTCAGCGTGAGCCGAACGGGCTTTCCACCTACCCGGCACGAGCGCCTTGATATTTCGTCCATATTTGGACATAATGTATATCCTGCCGAGCCGTCCAACTGGGAACCCTTAAGACCATGCCGACCGATGCAAAGCTGCTCCTTCTCGACCGCGATGTAGTAGAACCCGCTCTGCAAGCCGGGCAGGTCATGGCCGCGGTTCGCGAAGCATTCATTCTGCACAGCCAACGAGCCGGACGGATTTTCCCCGTCGTGCGCGAGAAGCTGCATACGGGTGCCGTGTTCGGCATCAAGTCCGGCGACGTCGCGAGCCGGAACCTCCTCGGCTTTAAAGCGGCCGGATTCTGGCCGGCCAACCGGGGCGCCGGCGGCGAGCCGCATCAAGCGACCATTGCGCTGTTCGACCCTGCAACGGGCCGCCCGCTGTGCATCATGGACGGCAACGCGATTACCACCGCGCGCACCGGCGCCGCCGGCGGTTTAGGGCTGCAGCAACTCGCGCGACCGGACAGTTCGCGGATCTGCGTATTCGGTACCGGCGTTCAGGCGAGGGTTCAGCTTCAATATGCACTGAAACTTCTGCCCCAACGTTGCACGGTTCAATACGTGAACGTCACCGGTGAGACCGACCCCGCGTTCGAAGCCGCTTTTCACGACCGCTGCGCAATCGGCGTTGCAAAAGATCGCAACGCCGCCGTTGCTAACAGCGATGTCGTGATCACCGCGACGCCGGGCGGCGGTGCGTTGTTCGACGCCGATGCGGTGCAGCCGGGCACGCACCTGACCTGCGTGGGCGCCGATACCGACGGCAAGCGCGAACTGCCTGACGGAGTGCTGCAACGGGCGCGCATTTTCGTCGACGACGAGGTTCAGGCGCGCGGCATCGGCGAATGCCAGTGGGCTGCGTCGTTGGCGTGCGCGGAAATCGGCGACCTGCTTGCCGGTACGATCTCCTTCGAGCGCGCCGCGACCGACATCACCGTGTTCGATATGACCGGCCTTGCACTACAGGACCTCACTGTTGCAGAGTTTCTCTATCGGCATGCGCAGACAGAGCGTCTCGGCACGTCCATCGCATGGCCCTGGTAAATCAAATCCACTTTCGAGTCCGACATGACTACCTTCGAGCTTCCCACCTACGCTGACGTCGAGGCGGCTGCCGCCCGGATCGCCGGCCTCGCGCATCGCACGCCGGTGCAAACCTCGCGCACGCTGAATGAAATCACCGGCGCCCAAGTGTTCTTCAAATGCGAGAACCTTCAGCGAATGGGCGCGTTCAAGTTCCGCGGCGCCTTCAATGCGCTTGCGAAGTTCTCGCCCGAACAGCGCAAAGCCGGCGTGGTCGCGTTTTCGTCGGGCAACCATGCGCAGGGGATCGCGCTGTCGGCGAAGCTGCTCGACATTCCGGCAACCATCGTGATGCCGCACGATGCCCCCGCGGCGAAAGTCGCCGCGACGAAAGGATATGGCGCGAACGTGGTCGTCTACGATCGCTACACCGAGGATCGCGAAGCAATCGGCCGGCGTCTGGCGGAAGAACACGGCCTCACGCTGATTCCGCCCTACGACCATCCGGACATCCTGGCGGGACAAGGGACTGCTGCGAAGGAGCTGTTCGAGGAAGTCGGCGCGCTCGATTATCTGTTCGTGCCGTTGGGCGGCGGTGGTCTGTTGTCGGGCAGCGCGCTAGCGACCCGAGCATTGGCGCCGCAGTGCGTGTTGTACGGCGTCGAACCGGAAGCGGGCAATGATGGCCAGCAGTCGTTCCGCAGCGGCGAGATCGTGCATATCGACACGCCGAAGACCATCGCCGATGGCGCGCAGACCCAGCATCTCGGCAACTACACGTTCTCCATCATCAAACGCGATGTGAACGACATCCTGACGGCATCGGATGCCGATCTGGTGAACGCGATGAAATTCTTCGCTGTCCGGATGAAAATGATCGTGGAGCCGACTGGGTGTCTTTCGTTGGCGGGAGCGCTGAATATGAAGGATGCGTTGAAAGGCAAGCGTGTCGGGGTTCTTATCAGCGGTGGCAATATCGACCTTGAGCGGTTCTGCGCGCTGACGACGGCGTCGGTTTGATGACTGCTGCCGGGCGCTTTGGCGAAATTGAGTTCAACGCCTGGCGGCTCGGCTGCTCGATAGTTCTGGCTTCCGTCCCCGACCGTATGCGGATGGCCAAATCACTTCTGCAATTGCTATGCGTCTAAATAAGGTATCGGCCATCTCGTTCGATCTGGACGACACGCTTTGGCCATTCGGGCCGGCGGTCACACGGGCTGAAGCCGCTCTTCACGCGTGGCTGCTTGAGCAGGCGCCGGGAACTGCTCTGGCGCTGCCCACTGCGCAGGCGCTCCGAACGCTGCGCGACGAACACGAACTTTCGCGCCCGGATCTGGCTGGCAATTTCCGGGCGTTGCGGTTGGGCTCGATCCGGCTCGCGCTGGAGTTGGCGAAGGAAGACGTTGCGCTGGCGGATGCCGCGTATGAAGTGTTCTATCTGGCCCGGCAGAAGGTCGAGTTCTATGAAGACGTTTTGCCGGCGTTGAACTGGCTTGGTGCGCGGTTTCCGCTCGTCGCGGTGACTAATGGCAATGCCGATCTGAAGCTAACTGGATGCGGGGAGTTCTTTCGGGCGCATCTGAGCGCCGAGGGGTTCGGTTGTGGGAAACCCGATGCGGGCATTTTCCTGGAAGCGGCCATGTCGGTTGGCGTGCCGCCTGGGGAGTTGCTGCATGTTGGGGATGATTTCGATCTTGATGTTGTCGGGGCGCTGAATGCCGGTTTGCAGGCGGCCTGGCTTGTTCGGGATGGTTTCACCGAGGCGGAAGCTGGGAGTTCAAAGGCTTCGCGTCCGCATTTGACGATCCGGGATCTGGCGATGTTGTGTCAGGTGCTGGGTGGGCCTCGGTCGGTTGCTTTGGCGGGTGAGCGCTGAGGTTTTTTGTTTTTGCTACGACGCGGCGGTCGTGAACAGCCCCCTACCCCAAACCCAGCGGTTCCCGATAACTACGCGCCTGATCTTCGATCCATTCGCGAAAGACGCCCAGCGGCGCGGCGTCCGCTTTCTGCTCCGGATAGATCAGGTAGTACGACCGGTCACTTAGATAATCATATTGTTCTACCGGAACGAGAGCGCCGCGCTGCAACTCGTCTTCTATCAGTAGCCGCGGAATCAACGCGACCCCCATGCCCTGGATCGCCGCCTCCGTCTGCATCGAGAACAATTCAAACCGCGGCCCCGACATATCGCCGTCCACGTGCATCGCACGCGACGCGAACCAGTCGCGCCATGCGTACGGACGCGTGCTTTGCTGCAGAAGCCGGAGCTTGCTCCAGTCCGCGGCAGTCAGCTTGCGCCGCGGCAGACTCAAATGCGGACTGCGCACGGCAATCAGACTCTCCCGCGTCAGGAAGCGATTGTTCGTGCCCGGCCAGGCCGCGGAGCCCGCGTAGATCGCCGCGTCAAACTCCGTGTCGCCGAACAGGAACGGGCGTGTGCGAGTCGAGAGATTGATTGTGATGTCCGGGTGGGCCTCGACGAACCCGGGCATGCGCGGCAGCAACCATTTCGTGGCGAACGTCGGCACCACCGCGATTTCCAGAGTACTTCCCTGCCCGCCGGCGGCCATCAAATCCAATGTATCGCGCTCCACGTCGTCCAGGCGGGCGGCCACCTTGCGGCTATATACAAGACCGGCTTCGGTGAGCGCCACGCCGCGCCTGTCCCGGCGAAACAGCTTGAGACCCAGAAATTCTTCCAGCGAAGCGATCTGACGGCAGATCGCGCTTTGCGTGACCGCGAGCTCGTCCGCGGCTTTCGTAAAGCTTTGATGACGCGCTGCCGTCTCGAAAGCGGACAGCGCGGCGGTATTTGGAATCTTGCGGCGCATGGCGTACTCCAGAAGAAACGACCTGTGCGATTTTCGCACAGGTCGGTGCCAACTTATCGTTTGTCGGGCCATTTATGCGCGGTTAGAGTAGCCGACCAGACACTTTCCGGCGAACCAAAATGAGTCAAACGCACAAGTCTTCGTCTTTTCAATGGGACGATCCCCTCTTGCTGACGCAGCAGCTGAGCGACGACGAACGGATGGTGAGCGACTCAGCGCGCGCCTATTGCCAGGAGCGTCTTGCACCCCGGGTGCTGGAAGCATTTCGCACCGAACAGACCGATCCGTCGATCTTCCGTGAGATGGGCGAGCTCGGGCTACTCGGCGTCACGATTCCCGAGGCCTACGGTGGCTCGGGGCTGAACTATGTCAGCTACGGACTCGTTGCACGTGAAGTGGAACGCGTCGACTCGGGATATCGCTCGATGATGAGCGTCCAGTCTTCGCTGGTGATGGTGCCGATCAACGAGTTCGGCAGCGAAGCGCTCAAGCAGAAATATCTGCCCCGTCTCGCGTCCGGTGAATGGATCGGCTGCTTCGGGCTGACCGAGCCGAATCACGGTTCGGACCCTGGAGCAATGGTGACCCGTGCGAGAAAAGTCGCGGGCGGCTATCAGCTCACGGGCAGCAAGATGTGGATCACCAACAGCCCGATCGCGGACGTCTTCGTCGTTTGGGCGAAGGACGACGAAGGCGCGATTCGCGGCTTCGTGCTGGAAAAGGGCTGGAAGGGACTATCCGCTCCCGCGATCCACGGCAAGGTCGGCCTGCGTGCGTCGATTACCGGAGAGATCGTGCTGGACGAAGTGTTTTGTCCGGAGGAGAACGCGTTCGAACACGTGCGCGGTCTGAAGGGGCCGTTCACCTGTCTGAATAGCGCGCGCTATGGCATCGCGTGGGGCGCATTGGGAGCCGCGGAGGACTGCTGGCATCGCGCGCGTCAGTATGTGCTGGATCGCAAGCAGTTCGGCAAACCGCTTGCGGCGAACCAGTTGGTGCAGAAGAAACTCGCGGATATGCAAACCGAAATCACGCTCGGTCTGCAAGGTTGTCTGCGCCTTGGCCGTATGAAGGACGAAGGCACGGCATCGGTAGAAATCACGTCGATCATGAAGCGAAATTCTTGCGGCAAGTCACTCGACATCGCCCGCATCGCTCGCGACATGCTTGGCGGCAACGGGATCAGCGACGAGTTCGGCATTGCCCGTCATCTCGTCAACCTCGAAGTGGTCAATACCTACGAAGGTACCCACGATATCCACGCACTGATACTGGGCCGCGCAATGACCGGCATCGCGGCTTTCTGAACGATATGACAGAAGACACTTTCCATCCAGGAGCACTCGCCGGCGTGCGGGTTCTCGATCTGTCGCGAGTACTCGCAGGACCGTGGTCTGGTCAACTGCTGGCCGATCTCGGTGCCGACGTGGTGAAGGTGGAGCGTCCCGGTGTCGGCGATGACACCCGCGCATGGGGACCGCCGTGGCTGAACGATCCGGACGGCCACTCGACCGGCGAATCGGCGTACTACCTGAGCGCGAACCGCAACAAGCGCTCGGTCACGATCGATCTCGGCAACCCGGAAGGGCAGCGACTCGTGCGCGAGCTGGCGAGCAAGGCGGACGTACTACTCGAGAACTTCAAGGTGGGTGGGCTCGCGCAGTATGGGCTCGACTACGAAAGTCTCAAGGCAGCGAATCCACGCCTCGTCTATTGCTCGATTACGGGTTTTGGCCAGACCGGACCTTATGCGTCGAGAGCGGGTTACGACTTTCTGATTCAGGGCATGGGCGGCCTGATGAGCCTGACCGGCCGGGAGGACGGCACCGAAGGCGCGGGGCCGCTGAAGGTCGGCGTCGCGCTGACGGACATCATGACGGGACTCTATGCGACCGTCGCAGTGCTGGCCGCGTTGAAGCGCCGCGAGCAGTCCGGAGAAGGACAGCATATCGACCTCGCGTTGCTCGACGTGCAGATCGCATGCCTCGCCAATCAGGCAGCGAACTATCTGATTGGCGGCACCGTACCGCGCCGCATGGGGAACGCGCATCCGAACATCGTGCCGTACCAGGAGTTCCCCACCGCCGATGGCTACATGATCATCGCGGTAGGCAACGACAGCCAGTTCGCGAGTTTGTGCAGAACGTTGGGCCAACCCGAGTGGTCCGTCGACGAAAGATTTGCAACCAATCCGCAGCGTGTGAAGCATCGGACCGAACTGATCGCGTCGATTCATCGAATTACCGTCGGCCGCACCACCGACGAATGGATCGCCGCGATGGAAGCGGCAGGCGTGCCCTGTGGCCCGATCAATACGCTTGACCGCGTGTTCGCGGATCCGCAGGTGCAGTCGCGCAATACGCGTATCGAGCTGCCGCATCCGCTCGCGAAACAGGTGCCGCTGGTTGCGAACCCGATCCGGATGTCGGAATCACCCGTGCAGTACCGACAAGCACCGCCTACGCTCGGCCAGCACACGGAGGAAGTACTGTCGGACTGGCTCGCCACGACGCCGGCGGAGATAGACGCACTGCGTCAGAGGAACGCGATATGACGATAGGAACACTAGGCATCGTGGGCGCCGGACAGATGGGATGTGGCATTGCTCACGTCTGCGCGGCCGCGGGAATTAACGTCGTACTCAACGATATCGATGAAACGGCGATACGACGCGGTATGGACCGCGTCGCGGCAACGCTTGACCGAATGGTGTCGAAGGCCAATCTCACTGCGGAGGAGGCATCCGCGATTCAGTCGCGCATCACCGGAAGCGCGCAATTGTCCTCTCTCGGCGAGTGCGACATGGTGATCGAAGCCGCCACCGAGAACGAAAAGATCAAGCAGGACATTCTCCGACGCCTGGATTCGCTCGTCAGGCCCGACGCGATTGTGGCTACGAATACGTCTTCCCTGTCTGTCTCGGCGCTCGCTGCGGCGCTGTCGCATCCGGACCGTTTCATCGGCATGCATTTCTTCAGCCCCGTGCCGATGATGCGGTTGATCGAGGTGATTCGCGGCGCGCAAACGAGCGATGCGACGTTCGATAGTACCGTCGCGCTCGCGAAGCGTATCGGCAAGACACCGATCGACGTCAAGAACTCGCCGGGCTTCGTCGTCAACCGGATTCTGGTGCCCATGATCAACGAAGCGATCTTCGCGCTGCACGAAAAAGTGGCGAGCGCAGAGGAAATCGACGCGGGTATGAAGCTGGGAGCCAACCATCCGGTCGGTCCGCTCGCGTTGGCGGATCTCATCGGTCTGGACACGGTGCTTGCGATCATGAACGTGCTGTGCCGGGAATTCAACGATCAAAAGTACCGGCCTGCGCCGCTTTTAGAACAGTTGGTGGATGCCGGAGATCTGGGACGAAAAAGCGGTCGCGGCATTTATACCTATTGATCGCCACGACGCGAAATGGGCCCCGGACAATATAAGTTCGATTGAACTTCCATATTCATTGAAGAGACACGATGAAAATCCTGGTAGCAGTGAAAAGAGTGGTCGACTACAACGTGAAAGTCCGCGTGAAATCGGACGGTACGGGCGTCGACATTGCCAACGTGAAGATGTCGATGAATCCGTTCGACGAAATCGCCGTTGAAGAAGCAGTTCGTCTGAAGGAAGCGGGCGTCGCGACTGAAGTGATCGCCGTGTCGGCGGGTGTCACGCAGGCGCAGGAAACGCTGCGTACCGCGCTGGCGATCGGCGCGGACCGCGCGATCCTGATCGAATCGAATGAAGACCTGCAGCCGCTCGCGGTTGCGAAGCTGCTGAAGGCGCTGGTCGACAAGGAACAGCCGCAGTTGGTGATCCTCGGCAAGCAGGCGATCGACGACGACTCGAACCAGACCGGCCAGATGCTCGCGGCTCTCGCGAATCTGCCACAGGCTACGTTTGCGTCGAAGGTCGTGGTTGCCGACGGTAAAGCTACTGTGTCGCGTGAAGTGGACGGCGGCGCGGAAACGCTATCGCTGACGCTGCCGGCCGTGGTCACCACCGACCTGCGCCTGAACGAGCCGCGCTATGTGACGCTGCCGAACATCATGAAGGCCAAGAAGAAGCCGCTGGAAACGATCAAGCCCGAAGACCTCGGCGTGAACGTCGCGCCGCGTCTGAAGACGCTGAAAGTCGCAGAGCCGCCGAAGCGCTCCGCCGGTGTGAAGGTGCCGGACGTGAAGACGCTGGTCGAGAAGCTGAAGACCGAAGCCAAGGTGCTGTAAGTAGAACGGCAACTATGTTGCATGGGACTGACGTAAGCGCTAAAGCGCTAACTCCAGTCGACACGGAGACAGAGCAAATGACGAATCTGGTAATTGCAGAACACGACAACACGTCGATCAAGGCCGCGACGCTGAACACGATCGCAGCGGCGCAGAAGATCGGCGGTGATATTCACGTGCTGGTCGCGGGTCACAACGCGCAGGCCGCAGCGGATGCGGCAGCGAAGATCGTCGGCGTTTCGAAGGTGCTGCTCGCCGACGCACCCCAACTGGCCGCGGGCCTCGCGGAAAACGTCGAAGCGACCGTGCTGACGCTTGTGCAAGATGCAGCGAAGGACTACTCGCATATCCTCGCGCCGGCCACCGCGTCCGGCAAGAACATTGCCCCGCGTATCGCCGCGAAGCTCGACGTCGCGCAAATCTCGGACATCACCGCAGTCGATGCACCGGACACGTTCGAGCG
>NZ_MSDV01000052.1 GCF_001931485.1 Burkholderia sp. SRS-W-2-2016
AACCAGCCCCAGCCCCAGCCCCCGCACTCTGCTGCCCACTCTGCCGCGCAAACCCATCACTCACACTAGCGCTCCCCAACCCGATCCCATTCGACTCCATCGCCTCGCGCAACTTCGGCAACGCCGCCTCCACCGCCTCCCGCACCGACTGGTGCTGAGAAACAAACAGCGCGTGCGCATGGTTATCGGCCACCTGCAACACCACCTGCAACGGCCCGAGATCCTTCGGGTTCAACGTCAACTCGGCGCTCTGCGAGTGCGCGTTCGACAAAAACACCACCTTCTGACTCAGCGCCTCTTCCCAGTCGCTGGTGCCGACCTGCGGCCCCAACGCATTCGATGCCGCCTCCGCCGCGCCCGCATTACCGGTGCTCTGCGCCGCCGCGGTCGTGCTAGCGGCATTCGCCGCCGCCTGGGTCGCGGCCAGCTCTGCACTGGCCGAGTCGGCCGCGCTGCGCGCCGCGGCCAGCGTGTCCGCCTGGCCGCCGCTGGCCGCTGCCGCCGTCAATGCGTCGGCGGCCGTTTTTGCCGTCGACGGATCGGCCAACGCGGTCGCCGCAGCCGTGGCCGTCGTCGTCGCGTGGCTCGCGCCGCTCTTCGCGTCGCCGAACAGGCCGCTCGTCAGCGTCTTGCCATCCGAGCCGCCGCTGTTCAACCCGCTCTTACCGCTCGCGAGGCCGCCCGCCGTCGTCGCGGCCTTGGTTGCCGCCCCGGCCGCCAGCGCCTGCGCGGGCACCGCTCCCTGGCCACCCGACAACGCGGCCAGCGCCGTGTGCAACGCATCCTGCAGCGTCTTCGGATCGATCGTGCCCTTCGCGCTCGCCGCGCTCCCGGTCAGCGCGTTCGCGACGCCGCCCGCCACGGTGCTCAGCGCATCGGTGGCCGCGTCGGTGAGGTCGGTCGTGGCGGTGCTATTCGTATCGGCGCCGTTCGCGGCGGCCTGGGCTTGCGCCTGCACGGCCGCAGCCGCGGCAGCCAGCGCGCCGGCGTCGCTCTGCGCTTTGTCATCGGCCTGCTTCGCCTGCGCGCTGTTCGCCGCGTGCCGGACATGCGCGGTCGCCGCAGCGGAGCTATCCGTGCCCGACGACGACGTACCGCTGCTCTGCTTGCTGTTCGCACGATCAGACGCGGACGGAGCCTTCGCCAGATCGTGCACGCTCGAACCCGAAGCCGAGCCCGAAGATGCAGAAGCCGACGCCCGCGCCGCCGCCGAATCCGCGTCCCGGCTCGCGCTCTGCGCACCCGCGCTGTTCTGCTGGTCGATGCTCTGCTGCAAGGTCTGCGCGAACGGTATCGCGTTGGCTGCCGCGCTAGCGGCCGCGCCACTCGATGAATCGCCGCCCGCGCCGAGCAGCGAGCTCAGCTGCGAGCCGATCTGTGAAAGAAGGGACATAAGGAATCCTGCCAATCGATGAAACGGGTAGGCCCGCACGCGCGCGGCTGTGCGCCGCGCGCCGGTCCCATGAGTGGTTACGCGCCCTCGGCGCGCATGCGCAGCACGCGCGCCGCGAATTCGTCGGCGTCGCGCTGCTCGCGGCGTGCGATCACCTTGGCCTCGGCCGCCTCGCCGCGCGCCTGCAGCACTTCATACGAGCCGAGCTTCTGCTTCTGACGCTGCCATTCCGGCTTCGCGGCTTCGAGTCGCGCGTTCGCGTTCGCGAGCAGGTTGCGCTGCTGGTCGATCGCGGCATCGAGCGTGTCGATAAAGGCCTGGAAGTTGCGCATATTGCCGGCCGGCATGCCCGACTGCGCACTCTCGGTAAAACGCGCGTGATACTCGTCGCGGTATTGCACCAGCGCGTCGAGCTGCGCGGCCACGTCGTTGCGCTCGCGCTGCGCGCGGCCCAGGCGCTGCGCGGCGGCGTCGACGTCGTCCTGCGCGAGGCCGATCAGCGTCTTGATCGGGAAATGTTTCGCCATCGTCAGCCTCCTCGGGCCGGTTCAGGTAGGTGTTTGAGCATACGGCGGGCCAGCCGGCGCACGCTCACGCGAACAGCGCGTTCAGCATGTCGATGCTCGGTTTGAAATTCGCGCACTCGCGAAAGCCCTGCTGCAAAAACTGCTCCATCCGCGGATACAACGCGATCGCGCGATCGAGCACCGCGTCGCGCCCGCTCGAATACGCGCCGACGTTGATCAGATCGCGGTTGCGCTGGTAGCGCGACAGCATCTGCTTGAACATACGCGTTTTATTCAGATGGTTATCGTCGATCAGCGCGGTCATTGCCCGGCTAATCGACGCTTCGATATCGATCGCCGGATAGTGGCCGGCCTCGGCGAGCGAGCGCGACAGCACGATGTGGCCGTCGAGAATCGCGCGCGCCGAATCGGCGATCGGGTCCTGCTGGTCGTCGCCTTCGGTCAGCACCGTGTAGAACGCGGTGATCGAGCCGCCGCCCGCCGGCCCGTTGCCGGTGCGCTCGACGAGCGCCGGCAGCTTCGCGAACACCGACGGCGGATAACCCTTGGTCGCCGGCGGCTCGCCCACGGCCAGCGCGATCTCGCGCTGCGCCATCGCGTAACGGGTCAGCGAATCCATCAGCAGCAGCACGTGCTTGCCCTGGTCGCGGAAATATTCGGCGAGCGAGGTCGAATACGCGGCCGCCTGCATCCGCAGCAGCGGCGACACATCGGCCGGCGCGGCGATCACGACCGAGCGCGCGAGCCCCTCCTCGCCAAGAATCTGCTCGATGAACTCCTTCACTTCGCGGCCGCGTTCGCCGATCAGCCCGATTACGATCACTTCGGCGTTGGTATAGCGCGCCATCGTGCCGAGCAGCACCGATTTACCGACGCCCGAACCGGCGAACAGGCCCATCCGCTGGCCCCGGCCCACGGTGAGCAGCGAGTTGATCGCCCGCACGCCGACGTCGAGCACCTGGTGGATCGGCTCGCGGTTCAGCGGATTGATGACCGGCGCGGACAGCGGCGCATCGGTGCGGGTGCCGAGCGGGCCAAGCCCGTCGAGCGGCCGGCCGGACGCGTCGAGCACGCGGCCGAGCAATTCCCAGCCGACCGGCAGACGTTTCGCGCCCGCCAGCGGATCGTCGATCGGCGCGCTTTCGAGCGGATAAACGCGCGCGCCGGGTAACAGTCCGATCACTTCGGTGGTCGGCATCAGGAACAGTTTGTCACCCGAGAAGCCGACTACCTCGGCTTCGGCCATCGGCAGCGAACTGCCGGGCGGCAATTCGATCATCACCTCGGCGCCGACCGACAGCCGCAGCCCGACCGCTTCGAGCACCAGACCGGCCGCGCGGGTCAGTCGCCCGCAGGCGCGCAGCGGCTTGGCGATCGCATTGCGCGCGCGCAGCGCGTCGAGCTGGCCGCGCCATGCCTGCATGTGCGGATTGGCGTCGAGCGCCGGATCGTAGGGAGCGGGCGGCGGCACGTGGGCGGCAGTGTGGCTGGCATGGCGGGCCTTCGTGGCGTGCCCGGCATTCTCAGCCTCGGCTGCGCCATCGGCGTTACCAGCGCTACCAGCGTTATCAGCGTTGCCGGCGCGATCGGCACCACGGCCGCCGCCGGCCTTGGCCGCCTCGGCAGGCTCAGCAGCCGCCTCGGCCACGCCACCGCGACCGCCAGCCTTCCGGCCACCCGCCCGAGAATGCGAATGCGTATCCGAACTCCCTGAACCCGCCGCCCCCGCCGCCTCGCTGGCCGCCGCAATCGCGTCCTCGAGTTCCGCGAGACTGCCACCGTCGGCCTCGTGCGCGAGCGCCTCGGCGCCGAACGACGCCAACGCGAGTTCGCGTTCGAGCGGCGTCAGATCGCTGGCGCGGATTTCTTCGAGAGTCGGCTTCACCATGTACTCACCTTGCCGAGCGCGGCCGCGACGCGCTGCCAGCGCGTCTCGATCCCCGCATCGACTTCGCCGCTGCCGGCCTGTGCGCGGCAGCCGCCGCGTTCGACCGCGGCATCGGTACGCACGGTCCAGCCGCGCGTTTGCAATTCGTCCAGCAGATACGCCTCGACCACCGGCAGATCGGCGGGACTGACGATCAGCGCCGGCGCGCCGGTCAGCGCCGGCTCGGCGGCCAGCACTTCGCGCGCGGCCGCGATCAGCGCGGTCGGATCATGTTGCACGTGCTGGCGCACCACCTGCTGCGCGATATCGAGCGCGAGGGTGACCAGCGTTTCGGAAATCGCGAACTGCGCGCCGTCGAGCGCGGTTTTGAAGGTCTGCGCGAGCGCGGCGAGCTGCATCGCCTGTTCGCGCGCTTCGGCCTGGCCCTGCTCGAAACCGCGTGCATGGCCCTGGTCGTAACCGGCCTGATAACCGAGCGCCTGGCCGGCCACGTGGCCGGTCGCGACGCCCTGCGCATGCGCGGCTTCGCGCAGGCGTTCGAGTTCGGCTTCGAACGCGGCGCCGTCGTCGACCTCGGGCTCCGGCGGAGGAGGCGGCGGCGGCACCGGATCGAACGAGGCCATCTCCCAGCGCTGGTAGGCCGAGAGGCTTGCCTTCGCCGAGGAGTTCGAATCAGACATATGCGTCTTCCGCCTTGCCGCCTAGCACGATCGCGCCGCTCTCGGCGAGATTGCGCACGATCTGCAGGATGCGGCGCTGCTGCGTTTCCACTTCGGACACCCGCACCGGGCCGCGCGCGTCGAGGTCTTCGGCGAGCAGTTCGGCCGCACGCTGCGACATGTTCGACAGGAACTTCTGGCGCAGCGCCGGGGGCGCGCCCTTCAGCGAGATGATCAGCGCCTCGGACTCGACTTCCTTGAGCAGCAGCTGGATCGCGCGGTCTTCCAGGTCGAGCAGGTTCTCGAACACGAACATCTGGTCGATGATCTTTTGCGCGAGCTCCGCGTCGTACTGGCGCACGTTCTCGATCACGCCTTCCTCGTGGTTGCTCGACATGAAGTTCAGGATCTCGGCCGCCGTGCGGATACCGCCCATCGGGCTGCGCTTCAGGTTGTCGCTGCCGGACAGCAGGCCCGTGAGCACGTCGTCGAGTTCGCGCAGCGCGGCCGGCTGGATGCCGTCGAGCGTCGCGATCCGCAGCAGCACGTCGTTGCGCAGCCGGTCGGTGAAGCAGGCGACGATTTCCGACGCCTGATCGCGGTCCAGATGCACGAGGATCGTCGCGATGATCTGCGGGTGCTCGTTCTTGATCAGCTCGGCGACCGCCGCGGAGTCCATCCACTTCAGGCCTTCGATCCCGCTCGTATCGCTGCCCTGCAGGATCCGGTCGATGATCACGCCGGCCTTGTCGTCGCCGAGCGCCTTGGTCAGCACCGAACGGATGTACTCGTTCGAGTCGAGCGACATGCCGGTGTGCTGTTCGGCTTCCTTGACGAACTCCTGCAGCACCTCGTCGACCTGTTCACGGGTCACGTTCTTCAGCGCGGCCATCGCGACGCCGATCTTCTGGACTTCGCGCGGCCCGAGGAACTTGAACACCTGCGCCGCCTCTTCCTCGCCGATCGACATCAGCAGCAGCGCGCTTTTCATCACACCTTCAGCGCTCATCGGACACCCAGTTCTTGACGACGGTTGCTACGATCTTCGGATCCTGGCGCGCGATGCTGCGTGCGAACTCCAGGTTCTTTTCATACTTGTGCTTCGCGTTTTCGAGCGCGAGCGTCTCGGGATCGGCGTCGATCTCGACCACCGCGCCGTCGCGTTCGGCGGCCGGGATGCCGTCGAGCAGGATCGGCTCGTCCGGCGACGGCAGCGCGGCGACCGGCTCCGGCGGCGGCGGAAACGCGCGGCGCAGCGCCGGCTTGACCATCACGAAATACAGGAACAGGGCCACCGCGCCGATCCCGAGATAGGTCGCGATCTGCTTGTAGAGCGCGAGCATGTCGCGGGTGCGCCACCACGGCAGGTTCGCGTCCGGATCGATGTCGGTCGAAAACGCGCTGTTGACCACGTTGACCGAGTCGCCGCGCTGCGCGTCGAAGCCCATCGCGTCCTTCACCAGCTGGGTGATCTGCGCGAGCTTGTCGGCGCTGACCGGCTGCATCGTCACGTGACCCTTCGCGTCGGTGACCTTCATGTAGTTGACGACCACCGCGACCGACAGCCGGCGAATCCCGCCCATCGGGCTGTCGATATGACGCACGGTCTTATCGAGCTCGTAATTGGTGGTCGAATCCTTGTGATCGCTGATCGGCGTGGTGGTCACACCGCTCGCGCCGTTGCCGGCGACGATCGGCGCCGACGCCGGCTGCGGCGGCTGGTTCGACAGCGCGCCCGGCACGCCCGACGCGCCGCCTTGCGACATTTCGGTCGCGCTGCTGTTCTGCTGGCTGCGGATCGACGCCTGCTGCGGATTGGCGTTCGGGCCGTAGTTTTCCGAGGTCTGCTCGCTGTGCGAGAAGTCGATATCCGCGCTGACCTGCGAATGCGCGTTGCCCGAGCCGAACAGCGGCGCGAGGATCGCGTCGATGCGCTGCTGCGTATTGCGTTCGATCTGCTGACGGAACTTCAGCTGGGTCGCGTCCAGACCGGTGCCGTTGCTCGGCTGGGTCAGCAGGTTGCCGTCCTGGTCGAGCACGGTCACGCCCTTGGCCGGCATCTGCGGCACCGCCGACGCGATCATGTGCGTGATCGCGACCACCTGCCCTTCGTCGAGCACGCGGCCCGGAAACAGCTGCACCAGCACCGACGCCGACGGCAACTCCTTGTCGCGCACGAACACGGTCGGCTTCGGAATCGCCAGATGCACGCGCGCGGACTTCACCGACGAGATCGATTCGATCGTGCGTTCCAGCTCGCCTTCGAGCGCGCGCTGATAGTTGATCTGTTCGTCGAACTGGCTGATGCCGAATTTCTGGTTGTCCATCAGCTCGAAGCCGACCGAGCCGGCCTTCGGCAGACCTTGCGACGCGAGCCGCAGACGCGTCTCGTGCACCTGTTCGGACGGCACCAGAATCGCGCCGCCGCTGTCGGACAGCTTGTACGGGATGTTCGCCTGTTGCAGCGCGGCGATGATCGAACCGCCGTCGCGGTCCGACAGGTTGCTGTACAGCACTTTGTAGTCCGGCGCGCGCGACCACAGGTACAGGCCGGCGACCACCGCGACCAGCAGCGCGACCGCGAACACCAGCGGCGCGCGCGGGTTGCCGCGCATCTGCGCGAGGCCGGACAGACGCTGACCGAGGTTGCCGCCCATGGCGCCGAAGCCGCCGAGACCGCCGGGGTCGGCTGCGCCCGCCTGGCCGGCGGCTTGCCCGGGCGCGGGCTGCGCGCCGGCGAGCCCCATGCGGGCGTCGGGGTTGATCAACGAGTTGGCTGACGAATCCATGCGTCGGGTTTCTCCGGGGGATGCCTTGGCGTTCTGCCGTCACCGCGCGCCGGGGCTCGGCGGGCGGACGGACAGAGACTTTCACCGTCGAAATTATCCGGGGCGCGGCCGCCGCCGATTGCTTGAATAGAGCCGGGTTTCCCCCCTAGTTTCGGGACTTTCGCGACGGGGCCGCTTGCTATGCTTTCAGCCAGATCGGTGCGCCTGTCCGCACGCCGGTGAATCAATCAACGGAGAAAACATGAGCATGCCCGTGAACGCGCTATCGTCCGCGCTGCAACAGATGCAGGCGATGGCGGCGCAGGCCGCCGGCGGCACGACCCCGGCAGCGGCGGCGGAACAGTCCGGCGCGGCCACACCGACCGGTTTCGCGTCGGCGCTGAAAGCGTCGCTCGACAAGATCAGCAGCGACCAGAAGACCGCGGTCAGCGAATCGCAGGCGTTCGAGCTGGGCTCGTCGAACGTGTCGCTGAACGACGTGATGGTCGACATGCAGAAGGCCAACATCGGCTTCCAGTTCGGCCTGCAGGTGCGCAACAAGCTGGTTTCCGCCTACAACGACATCGCGCAGATGTCGGTCTGAGCGGCGTCCGCGCGACGCCGCCAAGGAGCACCGGTTCGCAGGCTGCCCGGCACGTCGCCGGGCGGCCTCGCCGCGCATCGGCGCGCGCTTCCTCGCTCCTCCTTACATCGGCCTAAAGCTTTGTCGCCGGCTATCCGATAACCAGCTTACAGGCCACGTCGGCACGCAAGCACGCGCCACGGCCATGCCACGAATCAACCGCAGTCAGTATCAACAGGAGGAGCGCCGATGTTTTCCCCGGGACACGCTGGAGCCAACGCATATGCACGCGTGGGTGTCGAGACGGCCGTGATGGGCGCAAGTCCGCATCGTCTCATCGTGTTGTTGTACCAGGGTGCGCGCCAGGCGGTCGCCCAGGCGCGCATGCATCTGCAGCAGGGCAATGTGGCCGAGCGCGGAATGGCGATCAGCAAGGCGATCCGGATCGTCGAAAGCGGCTTGCAGGCCTCGCTCAATCTGGACGTGGGCGGTGAAATCGCGGCGCGCCTGAACGCGCTGTACAGCTACATTTCGCGCCGTTTGCTGGAAGCGAATATCAGTCAGAGCGAGACGATGCTGGTGGAAGTCGACCGTCTGCTCGCCACACTCGAAGAGGCATGGGTCGGGATTGCCCCGGAGGTCGCGCGGATGGCAGCCCAGCCAGCCGCGGAAAGCCTGAGATGACATCGAACGCAGAATATTTTGCCCACTACGAGGCGGTTGCCGCGCTGTCCTGCCAGATGCTGATGGCGGCCCGGCGCGCGCTGTGGAGCGACCTCGCCCACTTGCAGGAAGAGTACCGGCACCTGGTCGACGCGCTGCGCGAAGCCGACGACGGCGTGAAGCTCGACGAAGCCGAGCGGCTGCGCAAGTACGCGCTGATCCGCCAGATTCTCGCCGACGACGCCGCGATCCGGGACCTCGCGAATCCGCGCATGGCGACGCTGTCGGCGCTGTTCGCCGGCCGGCCGACGCGCGTGCTCAAGGAAATGTACGGCGCGCGCTGACAGAGAAATCAAGGCATCGGACGCATTGACGCCGATGCGTCCAGGGAACCGGCATGAACGGAATCGATTCGGTCGCCTCGGTGCTTTCGAGCCGGATCGACAGCCTGCTGAACATCGCGCCGGGCTCCACGGCCACTTCGCAGACCGGCGCGACCGGCGTCGATACCGCACCGGCCACCGTCACCCCCAACACCACTCCCGCACCGGCGGCTTCAGCGCAGACCGCGCTGTCGGCGGTCGCCATGACGCTGAACGCGATCGCCGGTTCAGGCGGCGACGCGACGCCCGCCGTGCTCGGCCAGACGCCGATCTGGCCGGCCGCGCCCGCGCTCGACGTGGCGGGCTCCGCCCCCGCCGCCGCCTCTGCTTCCACTCCCAACGCCTCGACTGCAAACGCGAACGCTAGCGCGACCGCTGCCGCCGCGCGCGTGGCCGCCGCCGAAGTGCCGGTCGCGGCGCTCGCGGCCGCGCTCGAACGCACGGTCGGCGACAGCGGGCTGTTCTACGAAGCGCATCTGGCCGCGTGGCTGAGCGGGCAACGCACGCCGGCCGAACTCGCGGGCGAGGCGCAAAACCGCCTCGTCGCCGGCTCGCCGCTGCCGCCGGGCTGGAACAGCGCGACCGGAGCGACCGGCGATACCGCCGCGCAGAGCGCCGGCGGCTGGCCGGGCCAGACCGGGGCCACAGCGGATGGAACGCCGCGCGGGATGGCCGGCAGCGGCAACGGCAACAACGCGAATGGCGCCCAGGGCGGAACGCCCGGTGGAATGCAAGCCGGCACGCCGAACGGCCCATCGTCCGAACACAATGCCGGCGCGCACCCGTTGCCGTCGATCCTGACCGCGCAGGCCGCGCGCCTCGCGGCGGGCGAACTGCTGGCCAGTTCGATGTCCGACCTGAGCGGGCCGGCCCCGCATACGGGTCTGCACAGCGGCGCCGCGCCCAACGCCGACTCTAGCTCCGCGCAAAACGCGCAGGCACTGGCGGCCGCCGTGCATCCGGCGACGGTGCCGCTGGTGCGCCAGCAGCTCGATCTGCTGGCGACCGGGCAATTCCGCTGGAGCGGCGAAGCGTGGCCCGGCGCGCGGCTCGACTGGACGGTCGAACAGGACGGCGACGAATGGGACCGCAGCGGCGGCGGCCTCGCGAGCGAGGACGATCAGCCGTGGCGCACGCGCCTGACGCTGTCGCTGCCGACGCTCGGCACCGTCGACGCCGAACTGATCCTCACCGGCACGCGCCTGAGCGCGCGGGTGCAGGCGAGCCCACAGGGCGCGGCGCGGCTTGCAGGCCAGGGCGAGAGCTTTCGCATGCGGCTTGCGGCGGCGGGACTCGACTTGCAGGGGCTGACGATCCGCGAGATCGGCGGCGGGATGCCGGGAGCCGCGAGCGGCGCGGCGGCGACCCAGGCGGCGTCCGCTTATGTGCGCTCGGCGGCCGCGGGCTCCGCTGCTTCTGCCGCATCTGCCACGCCCACCGCTGCAAACCCGCGCAACCCGCCGGGCGCTTCAAGCCCCGCGCGTGACGACTTCGATTGGGAGATCTGATGAGCCGCACTCATCGCCGCAGCGCGGCCGCGCTCGTCTACGACGCCCACGGCGGCGAACCCGCGCCGCGCGTGGTCGCGAAGGGTTACGGGCTGCTCGCCGAGATGATCGTGCAGCGCGCGAAGGAAGCGGGCCTATATGTGCACGAGGCGCCCGAGATGGTGTCGCTGCTGATGCAGGTCGATCTCGACGCGCGGATTCCGCCGGAGCTGTATCAGGCGGTCGCCGAACTGCTCGCGTGGTTGCATCGGCTGGAAAGCGGCGCCGAGGATGCGCCCGCGCACGACGCGGCCGCGAACGAAGCGGATGTGGTCGACGTGGTGGCCGTCGAGCGGCCCGGCAAGCGCTAGGCTGTCGAGCCCCGCCCGCTTCGCAGCCCCACTTACCTCAACGCCGCCGCGACCCGCCCCATTTCATCGATCCCGCTATCGAACAGCCGCACGAAGAACGGAATCATGTTCGGCAGCGTCAGCTGCACGAGCAGCAGGCCGACCAGCATCGTCAGCGGAAAGCCGATCTGGAACACGCCGATCTGCGGCGCCGCGCGATTCAGGATGCCGAGCGCGAGGTTAGCGATCAGCAGCGCGACGACCACGGGCAGCGACAGCAGCAAACCCGCCGAGAAAATCGTCGCGCCCCAGCCGGCGAGCACCTGCCAGCCGTGTGGCGCGAGCAGGTTGGCCGTCACCGGCACCGACTGGAACGTCGTCACCAGCGCCGCCAGCATCTGCAGATGACCGTCGACCGCGAGAAACACCAGCGACGCGATCGTCGTCATGTAGCGCGAGATCACCACGCCCGAGCCGGTCGCCTGCTGGTCGAAGAAGGTCGCGAAGCCGAGCCCCATGCCCAGGCCGATGAAGTAGCCGGTCGCGTCGATCGCCTGGAACACGATCTGCATCGTCACGCCGAGCGCGATGCCGATCAGGAACTGGTTGACCATGATCCACACGCCGTCGGCGGAAAACACCGTGACCTGCGGCAGCGCGCCGATGGTCGGCGCGACGATGATCGTCGTGAACGCGGCCAGACCGATCTTCACGCGCGCCGGCATCGACGCGTTGCCGAACACCGGCGCGGTCGCGATCAGCGCGGCGATCCGCGCGAACGGCCACAGGAACGCGGTCAGCCACAGGTTCAGTTGCGCGTAGGTGACCGTGAACATCGCAAGGACAGCAAAGTAAGAGCGCGCGCGCTCAGTTGACCAGCGTCGGAATCGCGCTGAAGGTGTGGCGCAGATAGTCGAGCATCGTCGTCAGCATCCACGGGCCGGCGATCACCAGCGTCGCGGCGATCGCGAGCAGCTTCGGAATGAACGACAGCGTCGACTCGTTGATCTGCGTGGCGGCCTGGAACAGGCTCACCACCAGACCGACCACCAGCGCGACCAGCAACAGCGGCGCGGCGAGAATCAGGCCGATGTACATGGCCTCGTGGGCCAGCGTCATCACTGCTTCGGGTGTCATCGTGAGTGCCTCGAAAATACGGTGAAGGTCAGACGAAGCTCTGCGCGAGCGAGCCGAGCAGCAACTGCCAGCCGTCCACCAGCACGAACAGCATCAGCTTGAACGGCAGCGAAATGGTTGCCGGCGACACCATCATCATCCCCATCGACATCAGCACGCTCGCGACCACCATGTCGATGATCAGGAACGGAATGAAGATCGTGAAGCCGATCGTGAAGCCGGTTTTCAGCTCGCTGGTCACGAACGACGGCACCAGCAGCGACAGCGGCACGTCTTCCGGCCCCTGCATCGGCGCCGCGTGCGAGATGCGCGCGAACAGCGCGAGATCGCTTTCGCGGGTCTGCCGCAGCATGAAGGTCTTGAACGGCGCGACGCCGCGCGAGACCGCCTGGTCCATCGTGATCGTGCCTTCGGAGAACGGCTTGTAGCCGTCGGTATAGGCCTTGTCGAGCACCGGCGCCATCACGAACAGCGTGAGAAACAGCGCGAGGCCGGTCAGCACCTGGTTCGGCGGCGTCGTGGTGGTGCCGAGCGCCTGGCGCAGCAGCGACAGCACGATGATGATGCGCGTGAAGCTGGTCATCATCAGCACGATCGCCGGCAGGAACGACAGCATCGTGAGCAGCAGCATCGTCTGCACGCTCAGCGAGTAGGTCGTGCCGCCGTTCGGGCCGGGGCTCGTGTTGAACGCCGGCAGGCCGGCGGTCTGCGCGAACGAGACGTCCGGCAGCGCGAACAGCAGCGCGGCCAGCGCGAGCGGCAGCCACGGCACCACGCGATGCAGCAACGTGACGAACCGCGCGATCCGAGCTTCACGGCCTGCGCGCGCAAGCACGCCGTGGCCATCGAACTGCATGAAACTGAACTGCATCACCGCTCCCCGCCGCCGTGCGCGTTGAAACGTTTGCCCACTTCGCCTTTCAAGGCGTCGCGAAAGCGTTGACCGAAATTGCCCGACAGCGGCGCGGAAGTACCCGCGACGGCTTCGGCCGCGACCGAGCCGGCCGGCATCGTATGCAAAAGCCGCACGTTGCCGGGGGCCGCGCCGAGCACGAGCCACGTGTCGCCGATCTCGACCACCGCGACGCGCTCCTTGCCGCCGAGCGATGCGCCGCCGATCGTCTTCACGAGCCCGCCGCGCTGGCCGGACTGCACGCCGAAGCGGCGCGCGAGCCACGCGCAACCGAACACCAGACCGATCACGACCGCGAGGCCGACCAGCGTTTGCAGCACCGCGCCGACGCCGAGCGCCGGGACCGCGCTGCCCGCGCCGACGCCCGACGCGATCTGCGTCGCGTGGTTGACCGCGTTCATATCGGCGGCATGGGCGGCCGCCGGCGCCAGCCATGCGGCCGCGCCGAACACGGCAGCCGAGCAAACCGCGCGTGCGGCGCGGATGGCGCTCTCAGCGCCAAGCCGTTGCAACAGAAAAACATCGCGCGACGCCGCCAGCACGCCGCGACCGGCCACGCGTTTCATCGGTTCAGCTTCCGGATGCGTTCGGACGGCGTGATGATGTCGGTCAGCCGGATGCCGAACTTGTCGTTGACGACCACCACTTCGCCCTGCGCGATCAGGCAGCCGTTGACCAGCACGTCCATCGGTTCGCCGGCCATGCCGTCGAGTTCCACCACCGAGCCCTGCGCGAGTTGCAGCAGGTTGCGGATCGCGATCTTGGTGCGGCCGAGTTCGACCGTCATCTGGACCGGGATGTCCAGAATCATGTCGATGTCGTTGTGCGTCGTGGTCGGTTCGACCTTCGACAGCGGCTGGAACACGCCAGCGGCGGCCGGATTCACTTCGGCGTTGCCGTTCTGCTCGGCGAGCGCGCTCGCCCAGTCGGCCATCGCCGCTTCTTCTTCCTCGGCGCTGATGCCGCCGGCGGGCAGTTCCGCTTCGGCGCTTGCGTTCAGGTCACTCATATCCACCTTCCTTCATCGTGTCGGCTGCGCTGATCATCTTCTGGACCCGCAACGCGTACTGACCATTAAAAATTCCGTAGCCGCATTCCATCACCGGCACCCCATCCACTTTGGCGGTGATCTTCTCGGGGATGTTGACCGGCAGAACATCGCCCTTGCGCATGTTCAGGATCTGTTCGAACGTGACCGGCACCTCGGCGAGGTCGGCGGTCAGTTGCACTTCGGCCGCCTGCACCTGCTGCGACAGCACCCGCACCCAGCGGCGGTCGACGTCCATCGCCTCGCCCTGGATCGGCGAGGACAGCACGTCGCGGATCGGCTCGATCATCGAATACGGCATGCAGATATGCAGCGTGCCGCCGGTCGAGCCGAACTCGATCGAGAACTGCGTGACGATGACGATTTCGTTCGGCGTCGCGACGTTGGCGAACTGCGTGTGCATCTCCGAGCGCACGTATTCGAACGACAGCGGCCGCACGCTTTTCCACGACGCGGTGTAGTGCTCGAACGTCAGGTTCAGCAGCTTCATGATGATGCGCTGCTCGGTCTGCGTGAAATCGCGCCCTTCGACCCGGGTATGAAACCGGCCGTCGCCGCCGAACAGGTTGTCGACCACGAAGAACACCAGGTTCGGATCGAACACGAACAGCGAGGTGCCGCGCAGCGGCTTCACGTGGACCAGGTTCAGGTTGGTCGGGATCGGCAGGTTGCGGGTGAATTCGCTGTACTTCTGCACCTTCACCGGGCCGACGGAAATTTCCGCCGAGCGCCGCATGAAGTTGAAGATGCCCACGCGCAGCAGGCGCGCGAAGCGGTCGTTGATGATTTCGAGGCCGGGCATCCGGCCCCGGACGATCCGTTCCTGGGTCGCGATGTTGTACGGGCGTACTCCCGTGCGTTCGCTCTGTTCGGCTTCGGTGTCGGATTCGCCGGTGACGCCCTTGAGCAGGGCATCGACCTCCTCCTGGGACATGAACTCTTCGTGGCCCATCGGTTATTCCTCGTGCGTCCCTTGGCGGTTGATGAATGCAGCGCTAGACAAGGTCACGTCACTGCACGACGAATTCGGTGAACAGCACGTCCTGCACGCGGATCGGCGCGGAGCCTTTTTCGCCCGGCTGGCTGATCAGCGTTTTCAGTTCGTCGGCGAGCGCGCGCTTGCCGTCGAGCGGCGCGAGATCTTCCGGATGCTTGTTCGACAGCGCGAGCAGGATGCGGCTGCGCACTTCGGGCATGTGATCGGTCAGTTCCTGCTGGGTCGCGGCGTCGCCGAGCCGCAGCGTCAGGCCGATGCGCAGGAAATGCTGCGCGCCGTCGTCCGACTGCAGGTTGACCGTCATCGATTCGAGCGGGAAGAACAGCGGCACGGCCGGCGGCGGCGGAGCGGCTTCGGCGGTCGCGGCGCTGTGCACGCGTTTGGACATGAAGAACCACACGCCGCCACCGGCGGCGCCCGCGGCGATCAGCGCGATCAGGACGATCAGGATGATGCGTTTCATCGGGCCCGGCGACGCGGGCGCGGCTTGCTGGGGAGCGGTCGTGGTTGCCATAGTGTTGCTATTGCTAGCCTTTAGTCAGGGTTACGGTGATTGTTGTTGATTTGGACGCGCGGCGATGGCCCGAACAGAAGGGTTATTGCGGGCTATCTCCGGTTTTTGGGCGCGCGCCGGCGCGGCCGCGGCCGGACGCAAAAAAGCCGGCTCGCGCCGGCTTTCCGATCGACTGGCTGTGACTGAACCACCGCCCGCGCCGCGCTCAGGCCGCGCGTCAGTTGTTCAGGTACTGGAACAGCGACATGTTCTGGATCTGCACGAACGCCTGTTGCGACGCCTGCAACGCGGCCTGCTCCATCGTGTACTTGCTGATCGTCGTGACCATGTCGGTCTCGGTCAGGTCCGACAGGTCGCTCGCGTTTTGCAGCGAGTTGGTCTGCGTGACCGTCTGCAGCGCCTTCACTTCCTGCTCGCGCCCACCCACCGACGCCTGCACCGTCGTCACGTTGGCGAGCGTGTTCGAGAGTTGCGACAGGCCCTTGTTCAGCGCGTTCTGCAGATTCGCGACGGCCGCCTGGTTGCCCTGCACCGGCTGCTGGAGCGCGGAGATCATCTCGCTCAGATTGGCGAACACGTCGCTGCCCGCCTGCTTGGCCGGCTGCACCGAGAAACTGTCGCCGTCCGACGGAGTGCCGGTGATCGCCACGGTCTGGCCGCCCATCGTGATGTTCGCGCCGTCGGTATAGGCCTGCGGGCTGCCGGCCACACCGGTGGTGGTGTCGGTGATCGTGTAGGTGAGGCCCGAACCGGTGTCGCTGAACGCGATCTGGTACGAGTGCGCGTTCGCCGCGCTGGTCGGATCGTTGACCGTCACCGCGCCGATCACGCCGGTGCCGGTGTTGGCCGAATTGCCGCTCGCGATCGGTTCGGCATTGACCGCGCCGACGGTCAGGAACACCGCCGCGCCGTTGTCGCTGGTCGCCATCTGGTTGCTGTCGGTGACCTGCACGGTGCGGGTGCCGCTGTCGCCCGAATACACCACGGCGCCGCTCGAGTCGGTCGTGAATGCCTGGTTCGCGTTCTGGAAGCCGGAGAACAGCGAATTGCCGTTGTTGTCGGTCGCGTTCGCGTAGGTCAGCAGCTGGTCGCGCAGCGCCGTCAGCTGCGTCGCGATCGCGGAGCGGTCGGCGTCGTTCAACGAGCCGTCGCCGGCGCGGATGCCCAGCGTGTTGATGCTTTGCAGCGTGCTGAGCACGCTGCCGAGCGTCGAGTCTTCCGCTTGCAGCGACGACAGCGCGGCGCTCTGGTTGGTCGAGTACTGCGACAGCGCGGTGCCCGTCGAGCTGAGCTGCACGGCCTGGGCCGCGCCGAGCGGATTGTCCGCGGGCGAGGTCAGGCTGTTGCCGCTGGAAATCTGCTGATAGATGTTCGACAACTGAGCTTGCTGGTCGCTCATGGTCGACACGTTCATGCTGAAGTACTGAGCGCTGGAGATTCGCATGGTTTCAACGCCTTACGAGAAGATGCCGAGCAATGTCTGGAACAGCGTCTGGGCGGTCTGGATGACCTTGCTGTTGGCCTGATAAAGCTGCTGGTACTGAAGCAGATTCGCTGCTTCTTCATTGAGGTTGACGCCCGACACCGACTGCTGCGCGGACGTGATCTGCGTGACCAGCGTGCTTTGCGCGGTCGCGGAGGTCGAGATCTGCGACGCCTGGTTGCCGATCTGGTTCACGTAGGACGCGTACGCGGTGGTCAGCGTCGAGGTGCCGCCGCCCAGCGCTTTCGCCGAGGTCAGGTTCGACAGCAGCTGCGCGTTGCGCCCGTCGGTGGTCGCGCCGGTGTTCGGGCCGATCGTGAAGGTGTCGCCGTCGGCGGGCGCGCCGCTCAGCGTGACCGTCACATTGTTCATCACGCCGGCATTGGTCGAATTGTTCGGGTTGGTGATCGTCAGCGTCGCGCCGCTGCTCGACGAGTACGGCACCGCGTCGGTCGACGAGCCGATCGTGTACGAGGTCGACGGCGAACCGGCCACCGTCACCACCGAGCCGACCGGGAAGCCGGTCAGGCCGGTGCCGGCGGTATAGGTGATGGTCGAGGTGCTGGTCGGCGCGCTGTAGCCGGCGCTGACCGTGCCCTGGGTGATCGTCGCGCTGCCGGTGTTCGACGACGACGCCGACGCGAGCACCGGCGCGGCCGCGGCGATCGCCGACGCGGACGTGGTGCTGAGCGCGAAGCCGTCGAGCGCGCCGCGGGTCGGCTGCACCGAGAACGAGTCGCCGGCCTTCAGCGAGCCGCTCGCGACCGAGAACTGCAGGCCGCCGATCGGGTTGTCCAGATTCTGCGCCGCGCCGACGATGCCGCCGGTCGCGTTGTCGGTCAACGTGTAGTTGGTGCCGTCGTACGACAGCGTGTAGTCGCTGGTGGTCGGCTGGGTCGAGTCGGCGAACGAGACCCCGAGCGTCGCGGTGCCGGTGTTCTTCGAGTTCGCGTAGACGGTCGGCGTGCCGACGGTGAACAGCGCGCCGCCGGCGCTGCCGGTCAGCGTCAGGCCGAGTTCGTTCTGCTGGTTCACCTGCGCGGCGAAGCTGGTCGCGATCGCGCCGAGCTGCGCTTCGGCCGGGTCGAGCGTCTGCGAACGGAATTGCAGCAGGCCGCCGAGCGTGCCGCCGCTGACCGCGGTATCGGACAGCGTCTGCGGAGTCTGCGCGGCCTTCGAGCCGGCCTGGCCGAGGTAGGTCACCGACAGCTCGCTCGGATCGCCCGACGAAGTCGTGGTGCCCAGGTTGTAGCTGTTGCCGGACAGCACCAGAGGCTGGCCGTTCGACATGAACAGGCTGTAGCTGCCGTTGTCCTGCACGACCGACACGCCGACCAGTTGCGACAGTTGCGAGACCGCCTGGTCGCGCGCGTCGAGCAGCTGGTTCGGCGGCTGGCCCTGCGCGCTCGCCTGGGTGATCTGGGTGTTCAGCGCCGCGATCTGCGCGGTGTAGGTGTTGATCTGCGAGACCGCGTCGGTCAGCTGCGTGTTGACGCTCGCGCGCAGCGAGTCGTATTGCTCGCCGGCCGCGTTGATCTGGTTCGCGAGCGTCTGCGCGTCGCTGATCGCGGTCTGCCGGGTCGACACGTCCGACGCGTTGTTGGCGACGTTCTGCAGGCCGGTGAAGAAGTCGTTGATCGCGCTCGCAATCCCCGCGGTCGGGCTGCCGACCAGGTTATTGAGCTGCGTGATCATCGTGTTGTACGTGCTGAGCGCGCTGCTCGAGGACTGCGCGTCGTTCAGCTGGGTCGCCAGATACTGGCTGTACTGGCGCTGCACGGTGTCGGTCGACACGCCCATCGGCAGATAGCCGGAGCCGGTATAGCTGCCGCTCGTCTCCGAGTACACGACGGTTTCCATCGAATAGCCGGCGGTCGACGAGTTGCTGATGTTCTCGCCGGTGGTCGTCAAACCCCATTGGGCCGCGTTCAGTCCGCTAAGGCCGATAGACAAGAGATTGCTGGACATGCGTCATCCTGAAGGGCGGTCGTGCAGTGCTGCCGCCGCGTTGCTGGAATATTCCGTTTAACGGCCCGCGGTAAGAAAAATTAAGGGCCCTGCCACTGCGTTGACCGCCGCCGCGCGCCGCGGTGCAACGTTTGCTTCGCCGCGCAAAAACGCGGCACGCGCCGCGCTCGCGGGGCGTGCCGCCGGCGGCTTAACGCACCAGCGAGCGGCGCTTCATTTCGAGCTGCGTGATCAGCCGTTGCAGCGTGTTCTCCGCGCTGCCCGGCAGCGTGAGGAAGCGGAAGCCCAGCTGATAGCGCTGCGTGCCGTTCGGCATCGCGAGCGAGCGGTGCGACACCAGTTGCAGATCGAGCGACAACCGCCCGAGCGCGCCGAGGATCAGTTCGCAGTCGAGCAGGCGCGTGCCCATCGGCAGCTCGGCGACGCGCTCGTCGGCCGTGCGCATGCCGACCCCGCCGAGCGACAGGTCGTGCACCTCGAAGCGGAACGGGTCGCCCTCGGGCAGACGGCCGCTACACATGAACGGATCGAGAATCGGCGCGCTGACGCGGAAGTACTCGCGGCGCTGCACGTAGAACAGCACCTCGGGGAAGTCGGCCTCGAACGCGGGCAGACCCTCGAAGCGGGTTTCGCGCGGCGTCGAGGTCGCGAATTCGACGCGCACGCCGTCGGGCGCCGCGTGGAACTGGCAGCGCGGCGCGCTGAGCAGGCCGCGGTTCTGATCGGAGAGCGCGCCCCAATCGAAGGTGAAGGTACGCTCGCGCACGTCGACGTCGAGCAGTCGCGTGACGAGCTGGCCGCCCGCGTATTCGACCGTGAGGAAATCGCCGCGATTGACGAGATTGCGCAACTGCACGCCGATCTCGAGCGGGTTGCGGCGGCCGAAGTCGGGGACGCTTTCGTTTTGCGGGACGTGCGGCTGGCCGCGCAGGTCGGTCTGGCCGTTCGACTGGTTCATATCCATGAGCTTGCCGGTTTGCTTGTTCTTGCGGGCGAGTGCCGCAGCCGGACCGGGGACATTGACGCTCTGCCGGGTAGCCGCGACCCACGCGTTCGACCGGACCTTACAGCGCTATTCCGGTATCGGGTCTACTTCGTTAGCGGCAGCATCGCGGCAAAATTTAGGGATTTTTATTAAATATTTGCCGCAAATCCCGCGCAAACGTTAAACCCCATGCCGCCGATGCGCCCGCCACCGGCCTGCGCACTCAACCGAGTTTCTGCATGATCGACATCAGCTTTTTCGCGTAATGCGGGTCGGTCGCATAGCCGGCGCGCTGCATCCCGTGCGCGAAACCGTTCACGTCGCGCGACGAATTGATCACCTGCGCGTAACGCGGATTGCCCTTGAGCAGACTCGCGTAATCGCTCATCGCCTCCTCGTACGAGTCGTACGAGCGGAATTTCTCGACCGTGCGCTGCGGCTTGCCGTTCACGTATTCGGTCGTAACCGTCGAGACGGTCTTGCCGGTCCAGTCGCCGCCCGCCTTGATGCCGAACACGTTGTGACTGGTCGAGCCGTCGGCCTTCTTGATCTCGCTCTTGCCCCAGCCCGATTCGAGCGCGGCCTGACCGATGATGAAGCGCGCCGGAATGCCGGTCGCGGCGCTCGCGGCCTGGGCCGGCGCGGCCAGCTTGTCGACGAACGCGTCGACCTTCGACGAGCTGCCGTCGCCGCGCAGCGGCGGAGTCAGCGCGCTATTGGCCGAGTAGCCCTTGCCGAGCGCGAGCTGGCCGTTGGCCTGCGCATTGCCGTACGCGCGCGCCAGCGCGTTCAGCGCGACGCTCTGCCCTTCGTTGCCGCCGCTGGTGCCGCCACCGGTGCCGCCGAGCGCGTTGGCCATCCCGGCGAGCCCGCCCGCCGCGCCGCCGTTCGCGCCGCCCACCTGCATCCCCTGGTTGCGCATCAGCTGCTTGAGCATCGCGTCGGCGACGCCGATGCCCTTCTTCGACAGCTGCTGCGCCATCTGCTGATCCATCATCGACGTGAAGGTCGCGGTGTCGTGCGAATCGAACGGCCCGTCCTGCGGCGTCGCATCGCGCATGCTTTTGAGCATCATCTGCGTGAACACCGCGTCGAACTGCTGCGCGGCCATCTTCATGCCGGCCTGCGGCGACGCCTTGGCCTGCGCGCTGAGCGCGCCGAAACCCTGCACGTCGAGTGCGAAGCGACTGGACAGGTCGCTGCCCGAGGCAAGGGCTTTGCTGGTATCCGAATTCATCTGCTGGACTCCTTAGATGATTTCCAGGTCGGCGCGCAACGCGCCGGCCGCTTTCATGGCTTGCAGGATCGACATCAGATCCGCGGGCGTGGCGCCGAGCGCGTTGAGCGCCTTCACCACTTCGGCGAGATTCGCGCCGGCGTTGACCATCTTCAGCGCGCCGTTGTCCTGCTTCATCTGGATCTGCGACTGCTGCGCGACCACCGTCTGGCCGTTCGAGAACGCGCCGGGCTGGCTCACCACCGGCTGCGTGTTGATCACCACCGACAGATTGCCGTGCGCGACCGCGCAGCTTTGCAGCGTGACCATCTGGTTCATCACGATCGAGCCGGTGCGCGCGTTCAGGATCACCTTCGCGGCCGCCTGGCCGGGGCGCACGTCGAGGTTCTGCAACTGCGCCATGAACGCGACCTGCTGCTGCGGATCGGCCGGCGCGCGCAGCTGGATCGTGCGGCCGTCGAGCGCGGTCGCGGTGCCGCTGCCGAACGCGTTGTCGATCGCGGCGACCACGCGCTGGGTGGTGTCGTAGTCCATGTCGTTCAGGTCGAGCTGCATCGTGCCGGCCTGCGAGACCGCGGTCGGCACCGAGCGTTCGACGATCGCGCCGGCGGTGATGCGCCCGGCCGCGAGCTGGTTCACCTGCACCTTGCTGCCATTGGCGCTCGCGCCGGCGCCGCCGACCGCGACGTTGCCCTGGCCGAGCGCATACACCTGGCCGTCGGCGCCCTTGAGCGGCGTGAGCAGCAGCGTGCCGCCGCGCAGGCTCTTCGCGTTGCCGAGCGACGACACGGTCAGGTCGATCTGTTCGCCGGGCCGCGCGAACGGCGGCAGCACCGCCGTCACCATCACCGCGGCGACGTTCTTCAGCTGGATGTTCGACAGCGACGACTGCGAGCTGCTGGAGCCGGCCGCCTGGTTGTTGATCGAGATGCCGAGGTTCGCCAGCATGTTGGCGAGCGTCTGCGTGGTGAACGGCGTCTGGGTGGTCTGGTCGCCGGTGCCGTCGAGGCCGACCACGAGGCCGTAGCCGATCAGCGGGTTGTCGCGCACGCCCTGGATCTGCGCGAGGTCCTTCAGACGTTCGGCGTGCGCGGGCGCGGCGAGCGGCAACGCCGCGCATGCGAGCGCCGTGAACAGCAACGCGCGGCCCGCGCGCGACACGGTGTTGAGCAAAGTAGCCATCGTCACCACGGCGACACGTTGAGGAAGAAGCGTTGCAGCCAGCCCATGGTCTGCGCTTCGTCGATGTAACCCTTGGCCGAGTACTCGATTTTCGCGTCGGCGACCTGGGTCGAGTACACCGCGTTCAGACTCGAAATCGTGTTCGGATTGACGACGCCCGAGAAGCGCACGAACTCGTTGCCCTGATTGATCAGCATCTGCTTCTCGCCGCTCACCACCAGATTGCCGTTCGCCTGCACGCCGGTCACCGTGACGGTGATCGTGCCGTTGAAGGTGTTCGACGCGTTCGCGCCGCCGGTGCCGGCAAAGCCGTTGGCGCCGGTCGCGCTCAGGTTGGTCTTCGCGAACAGGCCGCCGAGAAAGCCGGCGGTCGGCACGTCGAACGCGGTGTTGCCCTTGCGGTTCGCGTTGGCGCCCGAGCTCTTGGTCGCGTTGATGTTCTCGGCAATCACGATCGTGATGATGTCGCCGACGTTGCGCGGACGCTGGTCTTCGAACAGCGGCCGGCCCGCATAGCCCGGGTTGTAGATCGAGCCCGGCGCCTGCGCCTGCGGCGGCACCGGCGGCTGCGCGATCATCGGCTGCTGGGTGATCGGCTCTTTCGGCACCAGCGCGCAGGCGCCGAGCGCGGCGACCAGCGTGGCGACCAGCGCGGTCCGCGCGAGCGCCTCGCCGGTGCGCGAATGAACCGGAGTACGAGTGGAGTGCGACATCATCATTTACCGCCTTTCATTCCCGGGCCTCAAACCTGCATCTGGCTCAAGGTCTGCAGCATCTGGTCGGAGGTCGTCACGGCCTTGCTGTTGATTTCGTACGCGCGCTGGGTCTGGATCATGTTGACCAGTTCCTGCACCACGTTCACGTTCGACGCTTCCACGTAGCCCTGATTGAGCGTGCCGGCGCCGTTCAGACCCGGCTGCGCGACGTTCGGCGCGCCCGACGAAGCGGTTTCCGCGAACAGGTTTTCGCCCTTCGCGTCGAGGCCGGCCGGGTTGATGAAGGTCGCGATCTGCATCGTGCCGAGCTGCTGCGTGTTGCTCGAACCGGCCACCGTGATCGACACCGCGCCGTCGCTGCCGATCGTCAGCGAGGTCGCGTTGGTCGGGATCGTGATCGCCGGGATCACCTGGTAGCCGCTCGAGGTCACGAGCTGGCCCTGCGCGTTGGTCTGGAACGAGCCGTCGCGGGTGTACGCGGTGGTGCCGTCGGGCATCTGCACCTGGAAAAAGCCGGCGCCGTTGATCGCGACGTCTTTCGAGTTGCCGGTCTGCTGCAGGTTGCCCTGGGTGTACAGACGTTCGGTCGCGACCTGCTGCACGCCGGTGCCGAGCTGGATGCCGGACGGCAGTTCGGTCTGTTGCGTCGAGTTCGCGCCGGGCTGGCGGATGGTCTGGTACAGCAGATCCTCGAACACCGCGCGCGAGCCCTTGAAGCCGTTGGTGCTGACGTTCGCGAGGTTGTTCGAGATCACGTCCATCTGCGCCTGTTGCGCATTCATGCCGGTGGCGGCGATGTAGAGAGAGCGGTTCACTATGTTTCTCCATGTTGGGTCGCAAGCGGCGCCTGAGCGCTTGCTCCGATCCCGTGCAAAGCTGTCGGGGCGCGGCCCCGTGGCAGTCCGTTAGCTGAAGCTGAGCAGCTGGTTGGCGGACTGATCGTTCTTGTCGGCGTTCTGCAGCATCTGCGTCTGCATCTGGAACTGCCGCGCGTTGGTGATCATCGAGACCATCGCGCTGACCGGATTGACGTTGCTGCCTTCGAGCGACGCCGGCGCCAGCGTGACGGCCGGATCGGCGTCGGCGGGATTGCCGTCGGCGGTGCGAAACAGGCCATCGTCGCCCCGCTTGAGCGACTGCGGATCCGGGTTCACCAGCTTCAGCTGATCGACGGTGACGACTGCCGTGGGCGGATCGCCCGGCGTCAGCGCGGACACCGTGCCGTCCTTGCCGATCGTGATCTGCGCGCCCGGCGGCACCGACACCGGCCCGCCGTTGCCGAGCACGACCTGATTGATCGCGTTCACCAGCTGGCCGTTTTCATCGACGTGCAGATTGCCGGCGCGGGTATAGGCCTCGTTGCCGTCGGCGGTCTGCACCGCCAGCCAGCCGGGCCCCTGGATCGCCACGTCGAGCGGATTGCCGGTCTGCTGGATCGGCCCGGGCGTGTAGTCGGCGCCCGGCGTCGACGACAGCACGAAGGTGCGGGTGGTGTCGTCGTTGATCGAGCTGCCGTCGCCGAACGCCAGCGGCACGGCGCGGAAAGTCTCGAGCTGCGCGCGAAAGCCCGTGGTCGATGCGTTCGCGAGATTGTTCGCGACGATCGCCTGTTGTTCGAGCGCCTGCGTGCTGCCCGACATCGCGGTGTAGATCAGCCGATCCATGAGGAGGTCCCGTTCGCTTACAGGTTGATCAGCGTCTGGTCGACGGTCTGCTGGGTCTTGATCGTCTGCGCGTTCGCCTGATAGTTGCGCTGCGCGGTGATCAGGTTCACGAGCTCGCTGGTCAAGTCGACGTTCGAGTTTTCGACCGCGCCGCCTTGCAGCACGCCGTGATTGGTCGAACCCGGCGACGAGATCTGCGCGACGCCCGACGCCGAGGTCTGGCCGTACTGGTTGTTGCCCAGATCGACGAGACCGTTCTCGTTCGCGAAGTTCGCGAGCACGATCTGGCCGAGCGCGGCGGTCTGGCCGTTCGAGTAGTTGCCGGTCAGCGTGCCGTCGGAGCCGACCGTGAAGCTGGTCAGCTGGCCCGCCGCGTAGCCGTCGGTCGACAGGCTGTTCACGCCGTCCTTGCCGCCGTACTGGGTCGTGCCGGCGAGGCTCAGCGTGATGTTCTGCGGAGTCGACGAGCCGTCGCTGGTCGGGATCGACACGGTGAACGCGCCGAGCGTCGAGGTCGCGACGCCGTTCGCGTCGGTCGTGCTGACGAGCGTGCCCGACGAATTGAAGTTGGCGGTGCCGATCAGCGACGCGGTGCCGGTCGAGGTGCCCGCGTACACGTTCCACGTGCCGGCCGCCGTCTTCGCGAAGTACATGTTGACCGTCTGCGAGCCGCCGAGCGTGTCGTACGCGGTCGTGCTGGTCGAGTAGTTGTAGGTCGTCGAGCTGGTCTGGTCGAACGCGGTCGCGTTCTGCGTGACCGCGTAGCTGTCGCCGGCCGCCGGCGTGCCGCTGAACGTGATGCTCTCGCCGTTGCCGAGCGTGATCGCGGTGCCCGCGTTGAAGGTTTGCGACCCGGTGGTCGTGCCGAGCGTGTTGTCGGTGACCGTGTAGGTCGTCGCGCTCGTGAAATTGATCGTGTAGTTGTCGGTGTTGGTGCCCGCGGTCGCGTCGGTGATCGTCGCGCCGGTCGTGTTCAGACTGCCGGTGTTGGTGGTGGCCGCCGTCACGGTCGGCGCGCCGAGCATCAGCGCGTCCTGCGCGTTCAGGTTCAGGCCCGCGCTGATCTTGGTGGTCGCCGCCGGCGCGATGTTCGCGGTCGGCACCTTCAGCGGCACGGTCTGCGCGGTGTTGATGACGCCCGCGCTGTTAGCCGCGTAGCCCATCAGTTCGAGGCCCTGCGCGTTGGTGATGTAGCCGTCCTTGTCGAGCTGGAACACGCCGTTGCGCGAATAGGTCAGCGTGCCGTTGTTCGACATCTGGAAGAAGCCGTTGCCGTTGATCGCGACGTTCAACGCCTGGTTGGTCGTCGTCAGCGTGCCTTGCGAGAACTGCTGCTGCACTTCCGCGAGCTGCGTGCCGATACCGATCTGCTGGCTGGTCGCGGTCGCGACCGAATTCGCGTACATGTCGGCGAATTCGGCGGTGCCGCTCTTGAAGCCGACCGTGTTCGCGTTGGCGATGTTGTTGCCGATCACGTCGAGATCGCTCGACGACGCGGACAGACCGCTCAATCCTTGCTGATAACTCATGAGGTACTCCGTATCTGGAAAGTCGTGACTTGTTTGCTCTGGCCGGGCCGCGTCAGAGGATCGCGGCGACGCCGGTCAGGTCGACCGTCGAACCGTTCGACAGCACGAGGCCCGCGTTGCCGCTCGACTGCTGCACGACGCCTTCGACGGTCGCGCCGACCAGCGTGGTGGCGGTCGCCGCCGTGCCGTTGATCGTGCCGGTCGCGGTGATCGTGTAGGTGCCGTCGGCGAGCGTGTTGCCGGCCGAGTCGGTCGGCGTCCAGCTGACCGGGATCGTGCCGGCCGACTGCTTGCCGAGATCGAGCGTGTTGACGATCGTGCCGGCCGAGTTCTTCACGACGATCTGCAGGTCGCTCACCGAGTTCGCGAGCGACACGCCGAATTCGCCGGTCTTGCCGCTTGCCACCGAGATCGAGTTGCCGGCCGCGAGCACGGTCGAGCCGATCAGCAGCGCGGCCTGCGACTGCTGGCCGGCGGCGAGCTGCGTCGACAGCGAGCTGAGCGACGTGTTCAGCTGGCTGATGCCCTGCACCGTGCTGATCTGCGCGAGCTGCGAGGTCATCTGCGAGCTGTCCATCGGATTGGTCGGGTCCTGGTTCTTCAGCTGCGCGACCAGCAGTTCCAGGAAAGTGTTCTGCAGATCGGCGGCCGAGGTGCCCGACGAGCTGCTCGAACTGCTCGAGCTGCTGGTGCCGTTCATCGTGTCGAGCAGCGTCTGCGAAACGGTCGTGCCGCTGCCGCCGATGGTGGTGCTGGTAGTCAAGGCGAGTCTCCTCAGGTTCCGATCGTGAGCGTTTTCAGCATCAGGGTTTTAGCGGTGTTCAGCGTTTCGACGTTGGCCTGATACGAGCGCGAAGCCGAGATCATGTTGACCATTTCCTGCACCGGATCGACGTTCGGCAGCGTCACGTAGCCGTTCGCGTCGGCGGCCGGATTGCCGGGCTCGTACGCGGTCTTCATCGGCGACGGATCGTCGATCACGCCGGTCACCTGCACTCCGCCGACCTGCTGGCCCGAGCCCGAGCGCGCGCCGCCGAGCGGGTTCACCGCGAACACGACCTGCTTGGCCTTGTACGGCTGACCGTCCGGGCCGGTCGTGCTGTCCGCGTTGGCGAGGTTCGACGCCGTCACGTTGAGCCGTTGCGATTGCGCCGACATCGCGGAGCCTGCAACACCAAAAATATTCATCAGGGATGGCATGTTTCCTGATCTCTCCTGCCGGCTCGCACCGGCTTTGCGTTAAGTCCCGTAGCGTTTCTGTTCGGGTGTTACGTGTGTTTCGTGCTTCTTCGTGCGCGGCCCGGGTCTAGCTGCCCGAGGTGATCGCCGAAAGCATCGTCTTGATCTGGTTCGACACGGCCGTCATGCCCGATTCGAAGTGCAGCGTGTTGTCCGCGAACTGCACGCGCTCGGTGTCGACGTCGACGGTGTTGCCGTCGAGCGCGGGCTGGGTCGGAATCCGGTATTTCAGGTTGCCGTAGTCGTCGGGGCTGCCGCCCGTCGCGCTCAGCGTCGTCTTGCCGCTCATGTGGCCCGCCTCGGTCGCGCTCATCGACATTCCGCTCGTCACGCCGGCCGGTTTCGTCATCGCCAGCGTCGAGTTGTTCGACGCGCCCTGGCCAGCGGTGCTGCCGCCGCTCTTTTTCAGCGCGCCGGCCAGCGACGACGCGAAATCGACGTCGCGTGCCTTGTAGCCGGGCGTGTCGGCATTCGCGATGTTCGACGACAGCAGTTCCTGCCGATACGCGCGCACATCCATCGCCTGGCGGCCGAACGCGAATTCGGCATCGAGTTTGTCCAGCATAGAAATCTCCCGAGAACGTTCCCGAGGCCTTCCGATGCATGCGTCACGCGAAGTGCGCGGCGGGCGGAAAGGCCTTTTTGCATGAGGTGCATCTTATGGGCCGGGCGCAAGCGGCAATCGGACGAATAACCGGGAAAGGGGGCTTCTATTCGACGTTTGTCCGCGGGGGCCGCTCTCTAGAATGCAAGGCGTACCGATGCCTTCGATGGAGAACCGTAATGAGCCAGTCCACTTCCGCGTTGCCGCCGCGTGCGAACCGCACTGCCGTGCGCCGTGCGGGTGGCCTGGGCGGCGCCGCGCTTGCGCGGCGCGCGGGGCGTCGTGGCGTGCGCCTGGGTGTGCGGTGGGTCGCGCGGGTCGCGACCAAACTGATCGTCAACGTCGCGGTGTGGGTCGCGGGCGGGATCGTGCTGGTGCCGGCGACGAGCCAGGCGCAGGACAGCGGCGGCCCGATCGTGATCGCCGGCCCGGCCGAACAGAATCCCGGCGCGCTGAACGAACTCGCGCAACGGATTCAGAGCCCGGCGCAACGCCATGCGTCGGCGGCCTCGCTGGCGGCGGCGACCGCGCAATCGATCGGCCGCGCGCCGGCCGCGCGCGACGCCGATCCGTTCACGCGCGCCGCCAATGCGAGCGGCGCGATCGTGATTGCCGGCGCGGGCGATACCACGCCCGCCGCGCCGACGATGATCCGCACCAGTTTCAAACCGGACGCGAACGGCGTCGTGACGATTCCGGCGCCGGTCAATGCGGGGGCGGCGGGAGTTGCACGCGTGAATGTCGAAGCGCGCGCGCGGGCGGTGACACCGGTGGTTGTCGCGCCGGCCGCGAATAATCTGGGCGATGCGAATGCGCGCCCGGTGGCCGCGAATGCGCCGCGCGGCACTGACGTGAACAGCATCGACAGCCTCGCATCGCGCGGCGAGCCGCCTCAGTTCGGCGCGAACGGCAAGCCGATCGCGAACGCGGCGGCGCAGGCGCGCGCTGCGACGCCCGCCAGAACGGCGCCGATTGCCGCGCGTCAGAACACGCCGACGCCGGCCGCGCTGCAAAAGACTTCGCAACCGGGCACGCCCGCGACCGCCGCCGCGCAAGCCGCGCCGCTGCCCGGTCAGCAGGACCCCGAAGCCATTCACACCGCCGCGCTCGCGTTCCTGCAACAGCAGTCCGCCGGCCTGCCCGGCAAGGTCGAGATCACCGTCGCACCGGCGTTTCCGCGCGGCCTCGCCGCGTGCACCGCGCTCGAACCGTTCCTGCCGACCGGCGCGCGCCTGTGGGGCCGTCTGACGGTCGGCGTGCGCTGCGCGGGCGAGCGGCCGTGGACCCTCTATCTGCAGGCGCGCATCGCGCTGCACGCAACCTACTACCTCGCGTCTCGCGCGATGGCGCCCGGCGAAGTGCTGAACGCCGCCGATCTCGTTGCGCGCGAAGGCGACCTGAGCGGCCTGCCGCAGGCGATCGTCACCGATCCGTCGCAGGCGGTCGGCTCGGTATCGCTGGTGCGGATCGCGAGCGGGATGCCGCTGCGGCGCGACATGCTGCGCAGCGCGTCGGCGGTGACCTTCGGCCAGACCGTGCGGGTCGTGGCGGCGGGCGCCGGCTTCTCGATTTCGTCCGAAGGCAGCGCGATGAACAACGCGGCGCCGGGCCAGCAGGTGCGGGTCAAGACCGCGAACGGCCAGATCATCTCCGGCGTCGTCAAGGATGGCGGCACGGTGGAAATCCAGATGTGAACGGGGTCACGGTGACAACCGCGGCAAACACGGGTTTGAAGGGGCCGGATGGGCACGCGAATGCGGGCCGGGCAGTACACGATTGCGCTAAAGTTTTGATCAACGCTTGCCGTTATCAGAATCAAATCGTTCAGGAAGCCAATCGTGAAAGTCGATTCCAACAGCTCTTCGAATCTGCCGACGTTGAAAGACGCCGTGTCCCGCACCCAGCAGGGCGGCGACGCCACGCCGGCGGCCAGCGCCACGCAGGGCGCAAGCACGGCCGCGACGGCCAGCGGCAGCGCCGCGGGCGACGCGAGCGTGAGCCTGTCGGGCCTGTCGCAGCATCTGCGCAGCCTCGCGGCGTCCGGTTCGGCCGACATCGACACGGCGCACGTCGAGTCGATCAAGCAGGCGATCAAGGACGGCACGTTGCAGATCGACTCCGGCAAGATCGCCGATGGCGTGCTGCAGACGGCGCGCGACCTGTTGCAGAACAAATCCTCGTCGAACGGCAGCTGACCCGCGCTTCGCGGTGCGGTGAGGTGCCGGGCGACGGTCACCCCACCCGGCTCGCGCGCGGTGCGCGAGCCGCCGCGCGTAGCGAGTTGCCGACATGAAAGACGCTCTGGTTGCCACCCTGGTCGAGGAATATTCGACCGTCGAGGCGTTCGCCTCCATCCTCACCCTCGAAACGAAAGCACTGACCGCGCTATCGCCGCTGGAGCAGTTGCCCGGGATCGTCGAAAAGAAAACCGCGCTGATCGGCGTGCTCGCGCGGCTCGAAACCGTGCGCGACGCGCAGCTGGCCGAGCTGGGTTTTCCGGCCGGCTGGTCCGGCATGGAACTCGCGGCGGGCAGCGATACGCGTATCGCGACGCAATGGAAGCTGCTGCAGAAAGCGGCTGAGCGTGCGCGGCGGGTGAATACGAATAATGGTGAACTGATCCGCGTGCGGATGGATTACAACCAGCGCGCGTTGCAGGCGCTGCAGGTTAATGCGCCGCGTAAGACTAATTTCTATGGGCCCGATGGGCGGGTGCCGGCGCAGTCGGGGTTGTGAGGGTTGAGGGCGGCCGTTTCGCGCGTGCCGCCGCGGTCCGGTCGTGCGCCGCGCTCAGTGCGGGCGCCCGACATCGATCCAGGCCTGCGTCGCGGTTAGCGTCAGCCGGTATCGCGCGCAGTTGAATATCTCCAGCTTCTTTAGCTCGTCGAGCAACATCGCCTGAAAGCCTGGCGCCTGATCCTCGGTGAGCCCCAATTCCGTCATCGCGGCCTGCGCGGATTTCCTGTCGCGAACCACGAGGCCGATGGCCTCGCTCAAATGCTCCCGGTATCGCAATCTCAATGGATTCGGGGCGCTCATCGACTCCAGCACGACCACATATTTTTTGATCGAGCGCCGATAGGTCCAGGCGAACAGATCCACCGCGCGCGACACATCCAGAAATTCGTACACGCCCAGCACGGCCTTCGCGTAGTCGCGCGGATCGACGTCGAGAAAGGACAGCGGCGAGCAGTTATAGAGCATCAGCGGAATATTCGCCGCCAGGCGGCTGGTGCGCTTGTTGCCATCTTCGAACGGCTGCAGATAAGCGAGATTCACCCACAGGAAGAAGGCGGCCTCGACCGGATTCTTGATGAGCCGGGCCTTGGCCAGGATGGTCTCGAGCATGCCCTCGAGTAACGCCGGCACTTGGGTGGGCACGTAGACCGTGTCGCTGATGTTGACCACCTTCTTGCGGATCACTCCTAGCGCGTCGGTATCGGCAAGCAGGTCCTGCATCAGCACTGCATGCAGGTTGCGGACGAGCGGTGTCGACAGGCCTTGCAACGGAACCGCCTCGACCAGAAACTCGATGGCCGTTTTGTGGTTGAGCAGCATGACCGCGTCGGTATCGCTGCCGGCGGTGCCCCGCCGGAACAGTTCCTCGGTCGCCAGCAAGGTATAGCGGTTGCCCTCCAGACGGGACGACGACCAGGACAGGTCGATCAGCAACTGCTCCAGCACTTTGCGCGCATAGGTCCCCGCCGGCTGCTGTTCGCGCAGCCGACCCTCTCGATAGAGCTCGTCGGCCAGATCGGGCGGCATCAGCGAGCTCTGATTGGGCACGTAGTTTTCGACGAATTCGCGGCGGTAGGTAACCGGGTCGCGCGCCGCCAGAGGCAGGTCGAGTTTTCGGCCCAGTTCAATGGCGGCGGGTGACCAGACCGGACTCGGGACAGTGGGAGGGACTTCCGGGGTGGCGGCCTGGCCGGCGATCGCGCTCTCACTCAACCGGTAGCGGGTAGCTCGCGCCTGACCGATACGCACGAGCTGCCCGCTCGCGCACAGCGCATCCAGGTGACGGCGGACGGTGGAGGAGTTGCCATGCGTCGCACGGATGACGTCGCCTGACGAAACCTCAAGTTGACCCGCGTTCGCCAAGCGCTGGATTGCCGCAAGGACCGGTGCCGGCCCCGCATAGCTGTTCTTATTGCTCATATCTGCCCAATCTGCCCAGTATCTGCCCACATATGGGCAGATACTAGTCCGAATGGGCAGATACGCCAAGCCGTGGGCAGATACTTGGGCAGATTCTCGCTGCTGAGCAGATTCAAGGAGGGCTCTTTTTACCCCTCTGCCCCCACTAGCCATCCGGCTAGCTAGCCCGAACCCCCTCCTTACATTCAAATAACAACTCCACCCCGAGCTTCGCCGACGCCTCGACTTCACCGCGGCATCGACGAAATCTGGCCACCATTTGCTTTGTGTATTTGTGTGTATAATGGAGGGCGTATGTATGAACAGCGCAGAGCTCGTCAAATTGATTCAAGGCGATGGCTGGCACCTCGTCCGCATCGCGGGCAGCCACCATCATTTCAGGCACGCGGAAAAACGTGGTCTCGTGACCGTCCCGCATCCGAAAAAAGATTTGCCGCTCGGCACCGTGAACAGCATTCTGAAACAGGCGGGGCTCAAATGAAGGACCTGATCTATCCGATCGCCATCGAACCCGGAGACGACACCCACGCGTTCGGCGTAGTCGTGCCGGACCTCCCCGGTTGCCACTCCGCGGGCGAGACCGTCGAAGAAGCCTACGTGAACGCGAAAGCGGCGATCGAATCGCATCTCGACACGCTGCTCGACGAAGGACTACCGCTGCCCGAGCCGCTCACGCTCGGCGAGCATATGGGCAATCCCGAGTTCGCGGGCTTCGCATGGGGCTACGTGGCAACGCGCAATATTCCGGCGCTGAAGAAAACGATTCGCCTCAATATTTCGTTGCCCGAAGTGCTGGTGCAGGAGATCGACGCGGCCGCGCGCTCGCGCGGTATGTCACGTTCGGCATTTCTCGCGCTCGCCGCGGAACACGAAATGGCGCTGGCCTGATCGGCCGCTGTGGCAGCGGCGGTTGCGCACGGCGCGCGACACACTGAAGCGCGGCGCCGCGTCGGTCGCAATGAGGAAAGAAACGGCGGCCAGAACCGCCGGTAAAACTTCAGCTAGCCTCGGCGTTCGCCCAGGCCATTTCCCGCAGCCGCGTGCGCAACCGCGCCACCGCCTGGCTATGCAGCTGACACACGCGCGACTCGCTCACTTCCATCACCGCGCCAATCTCGCGCAGGTTCATCCCGCGCTCGTAGTACAGCGACATCAGCAGCTTTTCGCGTTCCGGCAGGCGGTCGATCGCTTCGACCAGCGCCGAGCGCAGACTGTCGTCGAGCAACGCAGACAGCGGGTCCGAATGATCGACACAGTAACGGTCGAGGAACGGTTCGTCGTCGGCCGAGCGGTCGAAGTCTTCGTAATAGATCAGCTGGCTGCCGTGCAGGTCCTGCAGCATCGACTGGTATTCGTCGAGCGGCATCTGCAGATGCTCGGCAACCTCGGCTTCGCTCGCCGAGCGGCCCAGGTTCTGTTCGACCTTGTGCACCGCGGTTTCCACTTCGCGCGACGTGCGCCGCAAGCTGCGCGGCAACCAGTCGTTGCTGCGCAACTCGTCGAGCATCGCGCCGCGAATCCGCTGGCTCGCATACGTTTCGAACTGCGCGCCCTGGTCTTCCTTGTAACGGCCGGCGGCATCCAGCAAGCCGATCATGCCGGCCTGGATCAGATCGTCGAGATCGACGCTCGCCGGCATCTTCGCAACCAGTTGCAAGCCGAGTCGACGCACCAGCGGTGCGTACTTCGTCAGAACTTCGGCCTGGGAAATCTTTCCCTGAGCGTTATACATCGTGCTCCCCTTGTCCACGGCGCCTTCAGGCGTGCTGCGCGGACGGTTGGTCGGCGTGGTGCGCCGCTGTAACTGTCGCAGGCGCCCGCCAGGGCGTTTGCGACGACATCGCTGGCCGCATCGGCCAGTACTGCAATTCGGCGGCGAGGTGGCGGAAGTCGCGCGCGGCCGGGGTCGACGGAAATGCGTCGACCACACAGCGCGACAACTCCTGCGCCCGCGCCATGCGTGCGTCGGCCGCGATACAGCCGGCGTCTTCGAGCGCCACGCTCAGATAGCGGGCGGCCACCCCGGCCAGATTCGCGAACGCGGCCTGCGCGTCGTGCGGGCTTTGCACGTGAGTCGCGAGCACCCGGAACTGCGGGATCGCATGCGCGTAGTGCAGCCGTTTCAGGCATGCATACGCATCGGTGATCGCCTGGGCCGACACGCGCGTGACGATCATCACGTCGTGCGCCTGCTTCGCGAATTCCGACAGATGCCCGTGTTCGTCGAGTTGCGCGTCGATCAGCACGATGTCGGCGGAACCGCCGAGCAGCACGCTGAAGTCGGCGGCCGCATGGCCCTCGCGGTTGTTGCGCGACGCGCTCAGCACCGAAAAGCCGAGCGCATGCCGCGCGGCGGCGAAGTCGACCGGGATCTCGCCGCGCATCACCGCGGCAAAGTTGCCCGCGCCGCGCAGACCGCCGAGCATCACGCTCACCGATCGTTCGCCGACGCATTCGTCGATCACCAGCACGTCCTTGCCCTGCTGCGCGAGCGCGGCGGCCAGGTTGACGGTCGCCGTGGTGCTGCCGACGCCGTTCGCCGCGCCGGCCACCGCGAGCACGCGGGCAACGCCGCGCGCGAGCATCCGCCGCAGCCCTTCCGCCTGATCCGAAACGAGCTTATCCAAAGCGAACCTCGTGCAGCTCGGCGGTCGAACGGGCGGACAGCGCGGACAGCAACGCGGGAATGTCGTCGTCCTGCGGGACGAACGGCGAGTGGTCGCGCGGAATGCAGAACGCGCTCTTGATCAGGAATTTCTTCGTCGCGACGTACAGGTTCTCCGGCACCTTCTGCCCGGTCGATACGTAGTGCACCGGCAGCTTGTAGCGGATCACCGTGTCGAGCACGCCGCCCAGATTGGTCGCTTCGTCGAGCTTGGTCAGGATGCAGCCGGCCAGCGGCTGGTGATCCGGCGCCTGCTGATAGGCCTGCACGACTTCGTTGAGGGTGTCGCCGTGACTGGTCGCGTTCAGCAGCAGCAGACGCTGCACCGGCTGACCGGCGCGGCCGAGCATCGCGATCTGGTCGGACACGAGGCGGTCGCGCTGGCTCATGCCGATCGTGTCGATCAGCACGATGTGCTTGTTGCGCAGCTCGGAGAGCGCGAGTTGCAGATCGGCGCTGTCCTTCACCGCGTGTACGGACACGCCGAGAATCTTGCCGAAAATGCGCAGTTGTTCGTGACCGCCGATCCGGTAGCTGTCGGTGGTCAGCAGCGCGACCTTGCTCGCGCCGAAGCGCATCACGCAGCGCGCCGCGAGCTTCGCGGTGGTGGTGGTCTTGCCGACGCCGGTCGGGCCCATCAGCGCGAATACGCCGCCGCGCTCCATCAGCGCGTCTTCGTTTTCCATCACCGGCAGGTTCGATGCGAGCACCGAGTGCACCCACTCCATCCCGCCTTCCATCGAGTCGACGTCGGCGGGCAGGTTGTCGATCATCATCTGCACGAGTTGCGCGGAAAAGCCCGCGGCGAACAGGTGCTTGGTCAACTCGCCGCGCGCCGGGTTGCGGCGCTGACGCTCGCCCCACAGCAGCCCCGCGAACTGTTCCTCCATCATCCCGCGCAGCGACGACAGCTCGTTCATCACGGTGTCCTTGACGACCTGCTCCATGCGCAGCTTGATCGCTTCGGCGACCGCGGCGGGGGTGCGGGTTTCGTCGGTCGCGGCCGGCACCGGCGCGACTTTCTGCGCGTTGCGGCGGGCCGCGACTTCGGCGGCTTCGCGTGCCCAGTCGGGCGTGTCCGTCAGCGGCGCGTTGCCCTTCGGCTGGATGCCGGCGGCTCGCGCGTCGACCGCGTTGCCGAGGCCGCGCGCGGTTGCGGCGGCCGGGGTCATCGGTGCCGGACGCGCGCTGTATTCGCCGCGCTCCTGCTGCTCGGCCGCGATACGGCGTGCGTGATCGATCAGCCACGGATTCGATTCGGCCATCGTGCGCGGCGCGGCGACCTTGATCGCGGCGCCGCCGTTCGGCGGCACCGGCACGCCGGCCGCTTTGAGCAGATCGGCGCGGATGTCTTTGGTCAGTCGCGTCGCCGCGGCGCGGGCGCTCGAACCGGTGAGCGTAGGTGTCGGCGTTGGCGCGATAGTGGAGGCGGTTGCGGCGTTCAATGCATTGGACGACGCCTGATTGGCGGCGGCTGCCGCGTTCGCGGCAGTGCCGGCCAGGTTGCCCGGCAGCGCGAGCGCCGATGCGGCCATCTGATCGAGCGCGGCTTGCGCGCTCGGATGGATGGCCGGGGCCGTGTCCGCATTCGCGGCCGCTTGCAGCGCCGCGTTCGTGCCTGAAGATTCATCGTCGGCGTGCTCGTTCAGCGCCGCATTCAGCGAGCCGCTCAACGACCTGTTCAACGAACCGCTCAGCGCTCCGTTCAACGAACCCGCACCCTCGGCGGCCGTCTTCGATGCATTCAACGGCGCCGCATCGGCACCCGCTTCCGGGCTCGCGCCGAACACCGACGAGAACACATCGGGCATTCCGCTCGCATACGGATTCACCGTCGCCGCGCTCACACCGTTCAAGCCGTTCAAGCCGTTCAAGCCGCGTGCGGCACTGCCCGCCCCCGCGCCTTCGCGCGCTTTCGGCGTGATCGCCGCGAGGTCGCGGTCGGCGACGGCGGTGATTTCGACACTGCCATCGTCCAGGGTCCGGTTCGACAGCACGACCGCGTCGGGGCCTAGCGCTTCGCGAACGAGACGCAACGCATCACGACTGGTAGCACCGAGAAATTTACGAATGTTCAAACTAGACCCCCGCTGAGGTAGACGGACTGACGAACCGGCAATACACCGCGTCACATTGAGATCAATTATTGCGAAAGGTGTCGGGCGACGATCGATGGATAAAGACCGTTAAACGCGGGCAATTCGCGCGATGGAAAGCGCGCCGGCCTCAACCGCAAAAGCTGCCGCCCAAACGAAAACCGGCGCCCATCGGAGCGCCGGTTTTGCCTGTGGGCCAGATACGCATAGCCCGCCGCGCCAGCGCGCTCAGCCGTTCCCGCCGATTACATTGACGACCTTCACGTTGCGCGTCTCGGGCACTTCCGCATACGAGAGCACCTTCAATTGCGGCAGGCTGCGGCGCAGGAAGCGCGCGAGCATCGGCCGCAATGCGTGCTGCACCAGCAGCACCGGCGCGAGGCCGGCGTTCTGCTGCCGCACCATCGCTTTCTGCGTTTCCATCAGCAGCGTATTCGCGAGACCCGGTTCGAGCCCCGGGTTCGCACCGGTCGACAGCGCCTGCGACAACACCCGTTCGAGATTCGCGTCGAGCCCCATCACCTGCATGTCGCCGGTGCCCGGGAACCACTGCTGGGTGATCGCGCGACCGAGCGCGAGCCGCACCGCGGCGGTCAGATCGTGAGGATCGCTGATCTTGCCGCCGTGCTCGGCCAGCGCTTCGAGAATCGTGCGCAGATCGCGAATCGGCACGCCTTCTTCCAGCAGGTTCTGCAGCACCTTCTGCAGCGTGGTGAGCGGCAGCAGCTTCGGCACCAGATCGTCGACCAGCGACGCGGTGTCCTTCTGCATCCGTTCGAGCAGCGCCTGCACCTCGCGACGGCCGAGCAGCTCCGACGCGTGCGTGACCACCAGGTGATTCAGGTGGGTCGCGACCACCGTGCTCGAATCGACCACCGTGTAGCCGTACACCTGCGCCTGTTCGCGCAGATTGGTATCGATCCAGATCGCCGGCAGACCGAACGCCGGGTCCTGGGTCGGCGTGCCGGGCAGCGCGGCCGACACCTGGCCCGGATTGATCGCGAGCCACTGGCCCGGATACGCTTCGCCGACGCCGACCTCGACGCCCTTCAGCGCGATCCGGTAACCGTTCGGCCGCAGTTCGAGGTTGTCGCGGATATGAATGACCGGCGGCAGGAAGCCGATCTCCTGCGCGAACTTCTTGCGGATGCTCTTGATCCGCTTCAGCAGCTCGCCGTCCGAATTCTTGTCGACTAGCGGAATCAGCCGGTAGCCGACTTCGAGGCCGAGCGTGTCGACGAGCGACACATCGTCCCAGCTCGCCTCGGCGTTCTCGACCGGCGCCAGCGCGGCCGGCGTGACGTCGACCAGCGCCGGCGAGTTCTTGCGTTCCTCGGTGCGCTTTTTCATCGTGCGGCCGAGCTGGATCAGCCCGCCGCCGAGAATCAGAAACGCGAAGTGCGGCATGCCCGGAATCAGGCCCATCAGCACCAGAATGCAGCCGGTGATGATCAGCACGCGCGGATTGGTGAACAGCTGGCCGGTCAGCTGCGTGCCGATGTCCTCGTTGGTCGCGACGCGCGACACGATCACGCCGGCCGCGGTCGAAATCACCAGCGACGGAATCTGCGCGACGAGGCCGTCGCCGATCGTCAGCAGCGTGTAGTTCTTGCCCGCCGCCGCGAAGCTCATGTCGTGCTGGACCATCCCGACGATCAGCCCGCCGATGATGTTGATCACCATGATCAGCAAACCGGCGATCGCGTCGCCGCGCACGAACTTGCTCGCGCCGTCCATCGAGCCGTAGAACTCGGCTTCCTGCGAGACTTCCGCGCGACGCTTGCGGGCGGCCTCTTCGTTGATCAGGCCGGCGTTCAGGTCGGCGTCGATCGCCATCTGCTTGCCGGGCATCGCGTCGAGCGTGAAGCGCGCGGACACTTCGGCGATCCGCCCCGCGCCCTTGGTGATCACCATGAAGTTGATCACCATCAGGATCACGAACACGACGATACCAACCGCGAAGTTGCCGCCCACGAGGAAGTGGCCGAACGACTCGATCACCTGGCCGGCCGCGTCGGGGCCGGTGTGGCCTTCGAGCAGCACGATCCGGGTCGACGCGACGTTCAGCGACAGCCGCAGCAGCGTCGAGAACAGCAGCACGCTCGGGAACGCGGCGAAGTCGAGCGGCTTCATCGTGTACATGCTGACCAGCAGCACCATCACCGACAACGCGATGTTGAACGTGAACAGCAGGTCGAGCAGAAACGGCGGCAACGGCAGAATCATCATGCCGAGGATCATGCAGATCAGCACCGGCCCGGACAGGGCGCGCAGATTGGTGCTGCTCAAGGCTTCCGGCCGGCGGCCGAGGAAACCGGCGCGAGCGTTCATGCGGAGGCTCCGTTAGTTGGGTTGCCAGCGTCGTCGCTGGCCGGGTTGAGCGTGTCGGCGGCTTCGTCGGCGGCATCCGCGTCGGACACGCCGCCCTTGTCGAGTTCGGCCGGTACGTCGAGGTCGGTCGGCGCGACCGGCTTGTCGCCGCCTTCGGCCTTGAAGCGGCGCAGCTGGAACACCCACGCGAGCACTTCGGCGACCGCGCCGTACAGCGGGCCGGGAATCTCGCGATTCAGTTCGACGTTGTGATACAGCGCGCGCGCGAGCGGCGGCGCTTCGAGCAGCGGCACGTTGTGCTCGGCGGCGACCTCGCGAATCCGCGCGGCGACGAGGTTCACACCCTTGGCGACGACCTTCGGCGCGCGCATCTCGCCGTCCGTGTATTGCAGCGCGACCGCGAAGTGAGTCGGGTTGGTGACCACCACGTCGGCGTGCGGCACCTGCGCCATCATCCGGCGTCGCGCAATCGCGCGTTGCTGCTGGCGAATCTTGCCCTTGATGTGCGGGTCGCCTTCGCTCTCGCGATGCTCGCGCTTCACTTCTTCCTTCGTCATCCGCAGCTTCTTGTGGAAATTCCACAGCTGGTACGGCACGTCGAGCGCGGCCACCGCGAACATGCCGGCCACCGTCATCCCGCAGCACACCGCGATCAGATGCGCGCCGTTGGCGAGCGCGACCGGCAGCGGCTGGGTCGCCAGCGCGAGCATCTCGTCGCGGCGATTCCAGATCGCGGTGCCGCCGATCAGCCCGACCACCAGCGTCTTCACGATCGACATGCCGAGCTGGATCGGCCCGTTGATCGAAAAGATCCGGCCCAGACCCGCGATCGGATCCAGCCGGTTGAATTTGGGTTCGAGCCCCTTCGCCGACAGCTGCCAGCCGCCCAGCGCGAGCGGCGCGAGCAAGGCGGCCGCGCCGGTCAGGCCGAGAATCGGCAGCAGCGCGGACAGGCCCTCGCGCGCGGCCGCGCCGGCGCCGGCCATCACCTGGCTGGTGTCGAAGGTGCTCGCATGGTTGAACGTCAGCGACGCGCGCAGCATGTCCTGCAGATGCTCGCCGATATGGCCGGACATCCCCCACACGCCATAGAAGCCGGCCGCCAGCAGCGCGAACGTCGACAGCTCGCGCGAACGCACGATCTGCCCTTCCTCGCGCGCCTTCTGCAGGCGCCGGGGAGTGGCTGATTCGGTTTTGTCCTCGCTGTCTTCCGCCACCAGGCTCTCCAGTCGGCCGAGGCACCGCGCCTCTTTCCAGTGACAGCGATTATTCCCGCTCGGCGCAAGCGTCGATCGGCGGATAAAGGTGGAGAAACCGGGGTATTTCGACGGATGGCCCGAGGGCCCGCGCGGCTGTGCGCGGACCTTCGGGCATCGGTTTGAAGTGCGGCCTCAGTAGCCGACGTAGGGAGACGCGCCGCCGCTGGCGGTCTGGTCGAGGTGGTAGTAGACGTGGCGGCCGTAGAAGAACGGCAGCCCGAGGTCGAAGCTGTTGCTGCCGCCGATCTGGCCGGCGAGATTGTTGAACGCGTAGTTGTTGCCGTTGTTGAACAGCGTCTGCGCGCTCAGGATGCCGATGCTCGCGCTCTTCGTCACGCTGTCTTCGCCGTGCAGCGTCAGCGTGCGGGTCTGCGCGGACGCCGGGCAGTAGAAGCCCGCGAACGCGCTGCCGCACTGCGTGAGCGAGCTGTCGGTGAAGAAGTAGCCGTTCGAGCCCGAATCGAGGAACGCCTGCACCGTCGTGCCGTTGAACACGCTGCGGTTCAGGTCGCCGTATGCGTCGGTCGCGAAGATCTGGGTTTGCGACGTGTCGAGCGCGTTGTTCCCCTGGGTGCCGATGCCGAACACCAGCGTGCCGGTCGCCGACGCCTGACCGGTGTTCGAGACCGGCGGCATCTGCACGATCACGCCGTTGTTATCGACCGGGAAGCTGGCGACCGGGTTGGCCACCTGCTGCGCGAGCGGCACCGCGGTGCGGGTGCACGAGGTGCCGTTCGGGCACGCGTAGTAGTTGCTGTAGTTCGCGGCGGTCGATGCGTTCACGCAGGTCGCGCCGCAGTCGGTCGGCGCGGTGCCGACGCCGAGAATGCCGTTCGCGCCGAGATCGGCGACGGTGTTTTCCGCCGAGCCGCTGCTGCAACTGGAGGGCACCGTGCTCGCGGCCTTGTCGCCGATGATCTGCAGCGGAATGGCGCTGGTCGTCGTTTCGCCGCCGATCGTTATGGTCGCGGTGCGGACCGAGCCCCACGTGAAGCCGTCCGCGAAGGTCGCGCATTCGGCCAGTTGCGCGCCGCTCGTCAGCGTGCTGATCGGCAGCGCGCTCGCCAGCGACGAGTTCAGCACCGAGCCGACCACGCGCAGCCCGAACGAACCGGTGTCGAGCTGGATGTTGTTAATGGTCTGGCAGTTCGAGGTCGAGCCGGGCGCGCAGATCGTCACGCTGACGCTCGGGATGTTGATCACGCCGTTCACGCCCCGGCCGACGGTGACCGCGACCGCATTGATGTTGTTGACCGCGCTCGGCTGCAAGGTCGGGCTGGGCGGCAGCGTGCCGCCGTTCAGCGGGTCCGACGAATTGCCGCCGGAGTTCGAATCCGAGCCGCCGCCACCGCCGCAGGCGACCAGCGTCGCCGTCAGCAGCACCGCGCACAGCGCCTGCAGCCAGCCTTTGAGTGTCACGCTCGTGTGCATGGTTCGCATCGTCGTCCTCGCCGTTACTGGATGTCGGAACCGCTGACGCCGGACGGCAGCGCGGCCGGCAGCCACGCGACACCGCTGAACGCGCCCATGTGGCCGCCCGAGTGCACGACCAGCGCGCTGTCGTTGACGCTGACCGGACCGCGCGTATTGCCGCGCGCCGCCCGCACCGCCTTCACGCTGGCCACGTACTGCGGGAAATAGCTGCCGAGCAGCTCGCTGAGGTCGGGCATCTGCGGACCGCGCCACGCGATCCCGAACACCGCGCCGCTCGTGTCCAGATACTCGCGCACCACGGTGCCGTTGCCGAGCGTGGTTTCGCGCACCGTGTAAGAAGAAGAAGAGGAGGAAGAAGACGTTGCAGCGCTCAACGACGCCGCACTAGATGCGGAACGCATCACACTTTGGCTCGCGCCGCTCGCCGGCTGCACGAGGCGGGACGACACCGACGCATCGGACGGCGGCGTCATCGGCGTGCCGCCGAGCGCCGCGTGGGCGGGCTGCGCGGCGCTCAATGCCCACAGCGAAAACGGTAAGGCCAGCGCCGCAACGGTGCCGGCGCGACGAATACAACTCCACATGACGATGCTCCTCCCAAGCCGCGGCGCTTCGCTGATGGCGCGAATCGGCCGCATGTAGGCAGATGATACGGCACCGCCGCAATCGCAAGCCTGGGGGTGTCCCTCACCCTGCGAGCGCACGGCGCTGCGATCGCGGGCGCCGTACCGCTTCGACCTCGTAGTATGCCCGCGGAACATGACGGCCAGCGGCACGCGCGGCCGCCGGGGCAACTTACCGTCTCTTACCGGCTGGAAACTGTCCGGGGCGGACGGTCATGGGAGGCGCCGCGCCGGCGCGTGGGAGCGCCAGTCGGGAGCAGGTCGGGAGCAGGTCGGGAGCAGGTCGGGAGCAGGTCGGGAGCAGGTCGGGAGCAAGTCAGGAGCACGCCGCGAGCCCTGCCCGCGGCGAAAAAAACCCGGCGCATGCGCCGGGCCGGATCAGAAGCCGAGGCTTGCGAGCAGGTCGTCGACCTGCGATTGATCCTGCACCACGTCGGCCTTGCCTTCGGGGTTGATCTGCGGACCGTTCAGCAGATGCTCGGGGCTGCCGGTCGGCGACACTTCGGCCGCCAGCGCCGCCGCGTTCGCCGCGAACTGCTCGCGGCGCTCCAGCGCAATGTTCTCGACCAGCACACCGAGCAGTTGCTGCTCGATCAGATAGACGACGTCGGTGATCTTCTTGATCACCTGGCCGGTCAGATCCTGGAAGTCCTGCGCGAGCATGATTTCCATCAGCTGCGCATTGGTCGCGCCGGTCGCCTCGGGCACGCCGCGCAGGAACGTGCGGGTGTCGCCCATCAACGCGCGCACTTCCTCGCGCTCGATCGGCGCCGAGTACCACTCGTCCCAGCGTGCGTCGAGTTCGGCCGCGTCTTTCTGCAACTGCTCCTGCACCGGCTTCGCGATATCGATCGCCGACAGCACGCGCTCGGCGGCCTGCTCGGTCATGTTGGCGATGTACTTGAGGCGGTCGCGCGCATCGGGCACGGCCTCGGCCGCGCGTTCGACATGCTTGTCGAGGCCGAGCTCGCGCATCGAATCGCGCAGCGTGCGCGTCAGCTGGCCGATGCGCGCGAGAATGCGGTCCGACGCGTGCTCGCCGCTGTCGAGGGCCGCGTCGGCGCCAGGCGTTTGGGTCGGCGGCGTCACATCAGCTCCCGGCTTTCGCCATCTTCTCGAGAATCTTGTTGAGCTTCTCGTCGAGCGTCGCGGCCGTGAACGGCTTGACGACATAACCGCTCGCGCCGGCCTGGGCCGCCGCGATGATGTTTTCCTTCTTCGACTCGGCCGTCACCATCAGCACCGGCAGGTGCGTGAGGTTCGCGTCGGCGCGGATCTGCTTGAGCATCGCGAGACCGTCGAGGTTCGGCATGTTCCAGTCGGAGATCACGAAGTCGTAGCTGCCGCCGCGCAGACGCGCGAGACCGGCCGCGCCGTCTTCCGCTTCGTCGACGTTCGCGTAGCCCAACTCCTTCAGCAGGTTGCGGACGATCCGGCGCATCGTCGGAAAATCGTCAACCACCAGAATCTTCATTCCCTTATCCATTTCTATTCCTTTGCTTGATTCATGTGCGGCGTGCCGCCGCGTGAATTCATCCGGCCCGCATCATACTCGTTGAACACGGTCGCCCATCGACGACAAACGCGCCATCACGCGCCGGCTCATATCCGGCAGCGCGGCGATTTCGTCGGCGCCGCCGAGCGCGATCGCCTCGCGCGGCATGCCGAACACGATGCAGCTCGCTTCGTCCTGCGCCAGCGTGTATGCGCCGGCTCGCTTCATTTCCAGCAGCCCGGCCGCGCCGTCGCGCCCCATGCCGGTCAGAATCACGCCGATCGCGTTCTTGCCCGCATGCTGCGCGGCCGAGCGGAACAGCACATCGACCGACGGACGATGCCGGTTCACCGGCGGGTCGTCGGACAGATGCGCGATGTAGTTCGCGCCGCTGCGCGCGAGCACCAGATGCGCGTGGCCCGGCGCGATATACGCATGCCCCGGCAGCACGCGTTCGCCATGCTCTGCCTCTTTAACGGTGATACGGCACAAACCATTGAGGCGTTGCGCGAAAGATTTCGTAAACCCGGGCGGCATGTGTTGCGCGATCAGCACCGCCGGCGCATCGGGAGGCAGCGGCACCAGCACTTCGCGGATCGCCTCGGTGCCGCCGGTCGATGCGCCGACGATGATCAGCTTCTCGGTACTGAGCAGCGGATTGTTGAACATCGGCGCGGCGCCGAGCGGCGCATGCGCGGCCGGCGCGGCCGCGTGCTGCACGGGCGCGGCCTGGCGCACCCGCGCGCGGGCCGCCGCGCGAATCTTGTCGGCGAGCTTTTCCGCGTAGTCGAGCATGCCGTCGCGAATGCCGACCTTCGGCTTGGTGACGAAATCGACCGCGCCCAGTTCGAGCGCGCGCAGCGTGATTTCGTTGCCGCGCTCGGTCAGCGACGACACCATCACGACCGGCATCGGCCGCAGGCGCATCAGCTTCTCGAGAAAGTCGAGCCCGTCCATGCGCGGCATTTCGACGTCGAGCGTCAGCACGTCCGGGTTGTGCTGCTTGATGAGCTCGCGCGCGACGAGCGGATCGGGGGCCGTCGCGACCACCGTCATATCCGGCTGGCTATTGATGATTTCCGTCATCAGGCTGCGGATCAGCGCCGAATCGTCGACGCACAGTACCTTGATCTTTTGCACAGCGCTCACGCCTCCTCTGTGGTTCTGGCGTTGTTGGAGTTAATCGGGCGCTCTCTCGCGCCGAACAGTTCGATACGCGGCCGCGCGGATGCGGACCCGGCGCCGGCCGTGGCGGGCGACTTCGGCGACGCGAACAGTTCGACCCGTTTGCGCGCCGCCGCGAGCCGCTCGGCGCGCGCTTCCGCGCTTTGCCGCACGAGCGCCTGTTCGCGCTCGGCGACGCCCGCTTCCTGCTGCAAGCGCAACTTCTTCACCATCACCTGACCGGTGCGCGGCATGAACGCGACCTTGCGCGGATGCGAGCCCTGCAGGTCCTCGGCGATGATGCGAATCTTTTCGGTGGCGAGATAGCGGCGCACGAACGCGGAGTTGCGATCGCCAATGTTCATCGTCGTCATGCCGGCCAGCACCGCGCCGCCGCCGAACACCTTCGCTTCGAAGCGCTCGCGCCGCCCGCCGGCTTTGATCAGTTCGTTGATCAGCACTTCCATTGCGTACGCGCCGTAGCGCATCGAGTCGGACGCCGCGTGCACGACGTCGGCGCCGTCGTCGGGCAGCATGAAGTGGTTCATTCCGCCGATGCCCGCGGTGCGGTCCTGGATGCAGGCCGCCACGCACGAGCCGAGCACGGTGACCAGCACCATGTCTTCGCTGGTCGTATAGAACTCGTTGGGCAACAGCTTCACGCCGGGGCGCTGAAAGTGGTTGTCGTAGTACAGGTTGGAGGCGATCGGCAGTGCGCTGCTCATGCCGCCACCCCGCTAGCCTGTTGCGCGCCGGCGCGGGCCGGCGCGCGGGCGCCGCCGGTGTCGCGGGTCAGTTCGTAGACGGTCTGGCCGCGCAGCCGGAACGCCTGGGTCACATACGTGAAGTTCTCCGAATGACCGGCGAACAGCAGACCGCCCGACTTCATCAGCGGCTCGAAGCGCGTGAGCACCTGGCCCTGGGTCGGCTTGTCGAAATAGATCATCACGTTGCGGCAGAAGATCGCGTCGAACTGCGTGCGCAACTGGTAGTCGCGATCGGTCAGGTTCAGCTGTTCGAAGCGCACCAGCGCGCGCACTTCGGGGCGCACCTTGACCATTCCCGCATGCGCGCCGGTGCCCTTCAGGAAGAAGCGCTTGAGCCGCTCGGGCGACAGGTGCTTGACCTGGTCGAACTGGTAGACGCCGGCTTCGGCTTTCGCGAGCACTTGTGTGTCGATATCGGTCGCGAACACCGATGCCTGGCGCGCGCCGCTTTCGCCGAGCGCTTCGATCAGCGTCATCGCGATCGAATACGGCTCTTCGCCGGTCGAGGCCGCCGAGCACCACACCGACACCGGCTGCGCGCGGCGTCGCACGAACTCGGCGAGGATCGGAAAGTGATGCGCTTCGCGGAAGAACGCGGTCAGGTTGGTGGTCAGCGCATTGGTGAACGCTTCCCACTCGAGCGGATCGTTTTCCGCTTCGAGCAGATCGAGATACTGGCGGAACGTATCGATGCCGCGCGCGCGCAGGCGTCGCGCGAGCCGGCTGTACGCCATGTCGCGCTTGTGGTCCGACAGCGAGATGCCGGCCACGCGATGAATCAGATCGCGGATGCGGGCGAAATCGGCTGTCGTAAATTCGAAATCGCGTCCCGTCTCGGCGGATCTGACCGGCTCGGGCCGGTCGGGTGCCGCCCGTACGGGGCGTTGTGGTGCACGCGTTGCCATCATGAGAATTCCTGTCTGCGATACGAGCGATCACGCTTGCCGCCCAGCCGTCCTGCGAGAGCGGAAGGAATTGTCCACGCGGGGTCGCGCCCACCCGCGAATTGAGTCGGCATGCGGTCGGCCCGCCACACGCGTTGTGCGCGTGCTTCGATGCTTCGCCCATTAGCGGGCGCGATGCCGATTGACCACATGTCGTCGTTCTGCCGTTGCCTGAAACTGTCGTTGCCTGAACTGCCGCTAGCTGAACTACCGCTAGCTGAAATTGCCGCTGCCTGAAATTGCCGCTACCTGAAACTACCGCTGCCTGAAGCTGCCTTTGCGTCGGACCGCCGGAGCGTGAAGCTGCCGGCGCCTCGACTTCCGCTACCTAAAACGTTTCCCAGTCCGCGTCCGAGCCGGCGCTTGCCGTGCTCTTCGCGGTTGCCGCGCCGCTCGTACCTGCCGTAGCCGCGCGTGCGGCCGGAGCCGCCTGCTTCGGTTTCAGCGCCGGTTCGGCGCGTGCTGCCGCGTCGTGGCCGGAATGGGACGGGGTCGGTGCGGTGCTGCCGGACGTCGCGGCGGTTGCCGCGTTCGCGGCCTTGCCCGTGTGCGCCGCGTGGTTTGCGCTCGCCGCGCCGGACGCATGCGTCGCGGCTTTGCCCGGCTGCGAAACCGCGCTGCCATTGCCGCCCGCCTGGGCCGCCAACGGCGCGCGCAGCGACGCACTCGCCGAACTCACCGCATAATCGCGCCCCGCGCCGCTCACTACCGTCCAGCCGTTCAACACCGTCTGCAACTGCCGCGTCTGATCTTCGAGCGACGCCGCCGCGGCGGCCGCCTGTTCGACCAGCGCCGCGTTCTGCTGGGTCACCGAATCCATCTGCACGACCGCGCGATTGACCTGCTCGATCCCGCCCGACTGCTCTTCCGACGCCGCGCTGATCTCGCCCATGATGTCGGTCACGCGTCGCACCGCCTGCACGATCTCGTCCATCGTCGTGCCCGCGCGGCCGACCAATGCCGAGCCGCTATGCACCTTGTCGGCCGAATCGCCGATCAGTTCCTTGATTTCCTTGGCCGCGCTCGCGCTGCGCTGCGCGAGGCTGCGCACTTCGCCGGCGACCACCGCGAAGCCGCGGCCCTGTTCGCCCGCGCGCGCGGCTTCGACCGCCGCGTTCAGCGCGAGGATATTGGTCTGGAACGCGATCCCTTCGATCACGCCGATGATGTCGACGATCTTGTCCGAGCTGGTCGCGATCGCCTGCATCGTCGTCACCACTTCGCTGACCACGTCGCCGCCGCGTTTCGCGATATCCGACGCGTTCACCGCGAGCTGGCTCGCCTGGCGCGCGTTCTCGGCGTTCTGCCGCACGGTGCCGGTCAACTGCTCCATGCTCGACGCGGTTTCCTGCAGCGACGCCGCCTGCTGCTCCGTGCGCTGCGACAGATCGGTATTGCCGGTGGCGATTTCGCGCGCGCCGGTATCGATCGATTCGGTGCTGCTGCGCACCGCGCGCACCATCGTCGCGAGGCTTTCCTGCATGCGCTTGATGCCGGCGAACAGACGGCCGACTTCGTTGTTGCCGCTGAACTCGACCGCGCGCGACAGATCGCCGGCGGCGATCCGCTCGAAGCACGCGGTCGCGTCCTTCAGCGGCTGCACGATCAACCCGCGCAGCGCGAAGCGGATGCCGACCACCAGCAGCAGCGCGAGCGCGGTGACCGCGACGATCAGCGTCGTCATCAGCGACGCGTTCGACTGCGCGCGCGCCTGCTCATCGAGCGCGCTTTGCCGCAACGCGTCGATCACCTTCGAGGCGGCCGCGTCGTACGCGACGAACAGCGGGCTGATCTTCGTGTCGGCGACCGCGTGATACGCGTCCAGATCGTTCGCGTTCAGCGCGGCGAATTCGACGTCGACGCCGTCGTGCATCACCGTGTTGCGTTTGGCCAGCACGTCGTCGAGCAAGGCCTGGTCGACGCCGTGCTTCGGCGCGCTCAGATAGGTCTGCCAGTTCTGGTTGCCCTTGCCGAGCAGTTCCTGCGCGCGCGCCAGTACCTGCTTCGCTTCGTCCGCGTTGCCGGCGGCCGTCAACGTGTTGTAGCGGTCGATCGCGACGCGCGAGCGCAGCAGATACGCGGACGCGTCGTCGAGCGCGTGGATCGCGACCAGTTCGCCGCCCGTGATGCGCTCAAGCGAATCGCTCGCGCGGCCGAGCGCGCTTAGACCCAGCGCGCCGACCGCCACGGTCAACGCCACGAGAAGAACCCCCACCATCGTCAACGAGGTGCGGATCGACCACCTGCTCAGCATCCTGACGCTCCCTGATCTATTGCTTGTTAGCTGTTGCCCGCGCGCGCCGCGACGGCGCGCCGCGCGTTCAAACGCCGAGCGTTTCGGTCAGCGCCATTTCCTGGCTGGTCATCAGTTTCTCGATGTCCATCAGGATCAGCATGCGGCCGTCGACGGTGCCCAGCCCCGTCAGATACTCGGTCGTCAGCGTCGCGCCGAATTCCGGCGCCGGCATGATCTGGTCGATCGCGAGCGTCAGCACGTCCGACACGCCATCGACCACCATCCCGACCACGCGATGCGCGACGTTCAGGATGATCACGACGGTCTGGTGGTCGTACTCGACGCGGCCCAGATGAAACTTGATGCGCATATCGACGATCGGCACGATGATGCCGCGCAGATTGATCACGCCCTTGATGAACTCGGGCGCGTTGGCGATGCGCGTGACGCTGTCGTAGCCGCGGATTTCCTGCACTTTCAGGATGTCGATCCCGTACTCTTCCGCGCCGAGCGTGAAGACGAGAAATTCCTGGCCGCCGGCGTCCGCCTGCTGCGCGTCGCGGCGACCATTCGTGCCGCTCGCGCCGGCGACGCTCGAATTGATGGATTGGACTTCTGCCACGTTAGCCCCCAAACGGTTGGGATGAAATAAGTTGAATGTGTAGTGCCGGGGCGCGCGTTACGCGAGGCTCATCGCGCTGTGTCCATGCGCATGGCGACTCTCGCGATTGAGCGCGGCGACGTCGACGATCAGCGCGACGCTGCCGTCGCCGAGAATGGTCGCCGCCGAAATGCCGTGCACCTTGCGGTAATTGGTTTCCAGATTCTTCACGACCACCTGCTGCTGGCCGACCAGTTCGTCGATCAGCATCGCGAAACGACGGCCCTCGGTCTGCATGATCGTGACGATCCCCTGGGTCGGCTCCTGCTTCGCCTCGTGCACGTTGAACACCTCGTGCAGCGCGACGAGCGGCAGATATTCGCCGCGCACCCGCACCACGCGCTCGCCGTTGGCGACCGTGTAAATGTCTTCGGCCTGCGGTTGCAGCGACTCCATCACGAAGTTCAGCGGCAGGATGAAGATCTCGTTGCCGACCTTCACCGACATGCCGTCGAGAATCGCCAGCGTGAGCGGCAACACGATCCGCGTGGTGCTGCCCTTGCCCGCGTGCGAGGTGATCTCGACGTGACCGCCCATCGACTGGATGTTGCGCTTGACCACATCCATGCCGACGCCGCGGCCCGACACGTCGGTGACCTGCTCGGCGGTCGAGAAGCCCGGCAGGAAGATCAGGTTCCAGACTTCCTCGTCGGTCATCGTGTCGCTGACCTGCATGCCCTGCTTGGCCGCCTTCGCGAGAATCTTGTCGCGGCGCAGGCCGGCGCCGTCGTCGCTGACCTCGATCACGATGTTGCCGCCGTGATGCGCGGCCGAGAGCACCAGCTGGCCGGTCGAATCCTTGCCCGCCGCGCGCCGCGCCTCGACCGTTTCGATGCCGTGGTCGAGACTGTTGCGCACGAGGTGAGTCAGCGGATCGATGATCCGTTCGATGAGGCTCTTGTCGAGTTCGGTCGCCTGACCGAAGGTGACGAGTTCGACCTCCTTGCCGAGTTTGGCCGCCAGATCGCGCACGAGGCGCGGGAAGCGGCTGAACACGTAATCCATCGGCATCATGCGGATCGACATCACCGCTTCCTGCAGATCGCGCGCGTTGCGCTCGAGTTGCGCCATCCCGTTGAAGAGCCGGTCGTGCAGCGCCGGATCGAACGTGCTGGTGGTTTCGGCGAGCATCGCCTGGGTGATCACCAGTTCGCCGACCAGGTTGATCAACTGATCGACCTTCTCGACGCCGACGCGAATCGAGCTGCCTTCGCCGGCGTTCGCCGCGGCTGCCGGGCGCGCCGCCTTGCGGTCGTGCTCGGCCGTTTTGGCGGCGGCCGGCGCGACGCTCGGCGGCTCGGCGAGACCGAGCGAGTTGCCGCCGGCGGATGCCGCCGGCTGCGATTCAATAGCGGCCGCGGCGATAGGGGCCTCAGGGACCGACGATGCCGCGAGTTCCGGGTAATGCACGGGCTGCGCGCTCGCCGCTGGCGCGGCGCTCGCGTGATGCCCGGGGTGCGCCGGCGTATTGACGGCAGCGGCGGGCGTTCCAGGTTCGCCCTGCTGCGCGTCGTTGGCCGGCGCGGTGCCGCGGCCGATCGTGATCTGACTTTCGTCGATCACGAAACAGCACACGGCGATGATGTCGTCGGAAGGGACGTCGGTCGAAAGCCACAGCATCAGATCGCTGCCGCTCTTGACCTGCCCGACGATATTGCCAAGATTGCCCAGCTCTTCGGCCAGCAGTTCCTGGTCTTTCTCTCCCACGCCCCGTAGCGTAATTTTCAGATGTGGGCCGGCGCCGTCGGCGGCGGCTGGCGCCGCGCCCGTTGCCGTGCCCGCGGCTTGCCCGGTCTGCGCCGGTTCGCCGTCGGTCCAGTCTTCGCCCGCCACCAGCACCGCCTGTTCGACGACGTGCTCGGGCGGGGTGCCGTGTTGTTCTGGTGTTGCTGCTGCTGCCGCGGCTGCCGTTGCCGGCGCGCTTGCGGCCGGTGCTGCTGCCGGCGCGCCGCCCGCGAGGCTTTCCGCGTGCAGCTGTTCGAGCTTCGCGCAGATCGCGCGCGCCACGGCCGCGTCGGGCTCGGCGCTCGCGCGGTAATCGGTGAGCTGGCCCGACAGCACGTCCTTGGTTTCGAGGAACGTGTCGATCATGTCCTTGCGGAGCACCAGTTCGTTGTTGCGCGCGCGGTCGAGCAGCGATTCGAGAATGTGGGTGGTCTCGGTCAGCGCGGTGAAGCCGAAGGTCGCCGCGCCGCCCTTGATCGAATGCGCGGCGCGAAAGATCGCCGCGAGGTCTTCGGGATCGGGGCTAGCGACGTCGAGATCGAGCAGCAACTGCTCCATCTGCGCGAGCAGTTCGTCCGCTTCGTCGAAGAACGTCTGATAGAACTGTGTGATATCGAGTGTCATGCCTGGTTCACCGCGAGGAATTCCTGTCTGGCGTGAGCTGCCGTGCAGCCGCGTCGAGAGCTGTCTGTACTGTGTTTAAGCCTGGTTTGCGACGATGCTCAGGCCGGGTCCGGTTCGGCCAGCGCCGCCACCAGCTCGGTCAGCATGTCCGGGTCGAGCGGTTTCTCGATCCAGCCGGTCGCGCCCGCCGCGCGCGCCGCCTCCTTGAACGGCTCGCCCGATTCCGTCGTGAGGACGAGGATGGGCGTCGCCTGATAGGCCGGGTTGTTGCGCAGCGCGGTGATCAGATCGAGGCCGGTCTTGCCCGGCATGTGCTGGTCGGTCAGCACCAGGTCGAACGCCATCGCGAGCGCGTTTTCGAGCCCCTCGTTGCCGTCCGCCGCCAGCGTGACCTCGTAGCCGGCGCCGGTCAGCGTCGCGGCGAGAATCTGCCGCATCGATGCCGAATCGTCGATTGCCAGGATGTGCCTGATCATGAAAACCTCGCTGCGCTTCATGTCTTGGCCGCCGGACCGCACGCGCCAGGCTGGCGCGGGCCGCGGCCCGGCGGCCGCGTTCTGTTACTGGAATAACCGGAGTTACTGGACCGCCGGCGCGGGCGCCGCTACTTTCGGCGCCGCCGTCGCCGGCTGCCCGAGTTTTTGCAGCAGCGGCTTCGAGCCGGCCGCGTCATCCGACAAAGTGGTGGTGGTCGAGTCGTCGTGATTGAGCGCCTCTTCCGACCGCTTGTTCAGCACGATGATGCTGATCCGGCGATTCTCCGGATCGAGCGGGTCCGCCTTGTTCAGGTTCTGCGTCGACGCGAGGCCGAGCACCCGCATCACCTTCGCCTCGTCCATGCCGCCCGCGATCAGCTCGCGGCGCGACGCGTTCGCGCGATCGGCCGACAGCTCCCAGTTGCTATAACCCTTGTCGCCGCCCGCGTACGGCACCGCGTCGGTGTGACCCTGCACGATGATGCGGTTCGGCACGTCGTTCAGCGTGTGGCCGATCTCGCGCAGGATGTCGCGCATGTACGGCTCGACTTCGTCGTTGGCGGTCGCGAACATCGGCCGCTTCTGCGAATCGACGATCTCGATGCGCAGACCCGTCAGCGTCGAATCGATGCGGATCTGCTGCTTGAACTGGCGCAGCACCGGGTTCGCTTCGATCGCGGCCATCAGCTTGACCTGCAGGTCGTGCAGACGGACCTGCTCGCGGCGCTCCAGCTCGCCTTGCAGCTGCTTCACCGCGTCCTCGTTGTTGTGCGACACGCTGTGCTGCGAACGGCTACTGCTGCTGCCGTCGGTGGTGCGCGTGATGCCTTGCGCGTCGGTCGAAATATCGCGGCCGCCGCCTTTCAGAATGCTCGAGTCTTCCGCGCTGCGATCGCCGCCCCACAGCGTGACTTTCAGCGGCTGGTTGAAGTAATCGGCGATGCCCTTCAACTGCACCGTGGAGGCCGAACTGAGCAGCCACATCAGCAGGAAGAACGCCATCATCGCGGTCATGAAGTCCGCGTACGCGAGCTTCCACGCGCCGCCGTGATGGCCGGCCTTTTTCGGCGCGGAGCGCTTGACGACGATCGCGCGGTCTTTGTCCTTGCTCATGGTCCGGTGCCCGCCGCTGCCTTATTTCGCCTTCACGCGCCGCACGTGCTCTTCGAGCTCGGCGAACGACGGACGCTCGGTCGAGAACAGCACCTTGCGGCCGAATTCGACGGCGATCGCCGGCGCATAGCCGTTCAGGCTCGCGAGGATCGTCACCTTGATGCACTGGAACATCTTGGTCGACTCGGTCACGCGCTGTTCGGCGACGCTCGCGAGCGGGCCGATCAGCCCGTACGAAAGCAGAATGCCGAGGAAGGTGCCGACCAGCGCCTGCGCGATCATCTCGCCGAGCACCGCGGGCGGCTTGTCGGCCGACGCCATCGTGTGGACCACGCCCATCACCGCGGCGACGATCCCGAACGCCGGCATCGCGTCGCCGACCTTGTTCAGCGCGTGCGCGGGCGCTTCGCCTTCCTGATGGTGCGTCTCGATCTCCTCGTCCATCAGGCTTTCGATCTCGAACGCGTTCATGTTGCCGCCCACCATCAGACGCAGGTAGTCGGTCAGGAACTCGACGATGTGATGGTCGGCGAGGATCTTCGGGTACTGCGTGAAGATCGGGCTCTTCGACGGATCGTCGATATCGGCCTCGAGCGTCAGCGTGCCTTCCTTGCGCGCTTTCGCCAGCAGGACGTAGAGGAGCCCCATCAGCTCCATATAGACGTCCTTGTTGTACTTCGCGCCCTTGAACAGGGTCGGGATGACGCGCAGGGTCGCCTTGATGGTCTTCATTCCGTTGCCGAGAATGAACGCGCCGACGCCGGCGCCAACGATCATCAGCACTTCGACGGGTTGCAGCAGCGCGCCAAGATGGCCGCCTTCGAGCGCGTAACCGCCGAAAACGGACAACAACGTCACGAGTGTTCCCACGAAAATCAGCACTGCTGGGCCCCTTACAAAAAGCGACGAAGACCGTCGTTAGTCTGGTTTACGGCAACCGGGCGGAAAACTTTCGGGGGGAAAAGGTTTGCGCCCCTCCGGTGTAAACCAGAGGGTGCGGGTGAGCCGCGCGCGGCGCTCAGAGTTCGGCGGTGGCGAGGGGTTCGGCGGCGGTCTGGCGCCCGGCGCTGACGGCTGGGGCGGGCTCGGGAGCGGCATGGCGCCAGGCGCTGGCGGCTGGGGCCGGCTCGGCGATGGCATGGCCGGCTCCGGCGAGCGCCGCGGTTGCCGCGGGCGCGACGTGGCGAGCCCCGGCGAGCGCCGGCGACGCCTCGAGCCGCTGCGCGACGGCCAGAGTCTGCGCGGCCTTCTTCGTCTTGCCCGCGCGCGACGGCGGCTGGCACAGCCCGCACACGAACGCGTGCTGCGGATCGTGCGCATGCGCGACGAAATGGCCGCCGCAACGCCGGCACACGCTTGTCTGCAACATGCCGGAGTCGAAAAAGCGCACCAGCGTCCACGCCCGCGTGAGACTCAATACCGGCTCGTCGTCGTGCAGATGCACGTGCTCCAGATACAGCCGGTAGCTCTTCACGATCGATTCGATCGCGCGGCAGCCGCCGTGACCGGCCATGAACCGGTAGATGTTGTAGAACAGCGAAGAGTGAAAATTCGGCTGCCAGGTCATGAACCAGTCGGTCGAAAACGGCAGCATGCCTTTCGGCGGCGATACGCCTTTGAGCTCCTTGTAGAGCTTGATCAGGCGGTCACGCGACAGGCTGGTCTCGGCCTCCAGCAATTGCAGGCGCGCGCCGAGCTCGATCAGCTCGATCGCCAGCGTGATTTCGCGGACTTCCAGAACGACGCTTTTACTGGCCATCAGCCGATCTGCTCGACCGGCTGGCTCGCCATCAGGATCGCCGAATGCGCCTGCGCGACGGTGCTCGACTTGCCCTTGTCGGCCAGCGTGGACAGCACCGCGTGATCGTCGAAGCGAAAGCGGCACAGCATCTGGTTCGACGCCGCCAGCTTGACGGTCTGCGCGAGCGACAGATTGGCCAGCACGTCGGCGAGCTGGTCCGAAATACCCATCCGAAACATGCCCATCGGCTTGTCTTCGCGCAGCAGACGCTGGGCGAGCAGCAGATAGGAAAGGTTAACTTCCCTGATCTCATTGAGCATATCGCTATTCGTGCTCATGATTTCCCCCGTTTATATATCCGGCTGGTCAGGCCGTTTTGGCGAAAACGTTTGCTCGAACGCGCGCACTTAACCGCGCGAAACGGCTCGTTTCTGGTCTTGCGAGCATTGTGTCGAAACGGGGGGCTACGGGAAATCGGAGAGACACCCAGCCTGTTTGACGGATTAATCCGTCATTTCTGTAGGAATTTTTCCTACAAGCATGGCTGCGGTAAATGGGGGCGGGGTGTTCAGGCGAGACGCGCCAAAGAGCTGACGATGCGCGCTGGGAATTTGTGTCGGCGCCGCGTGTACCGGATGGTGAATTTTAGGGACCGGCCCGGAGCACCGCTGAAATGCCGGCCAATTATATGACGTTTTGTCGCACCCGCAGCGGGCCGAATTAGACGGCGCGCTCGCCCGCCGCCACGGCCGGGCGCGCCGCTTGCTCAGGTAAATCGGGCCGCGCGGGCGCCGATTCAGACAGGCGGCGCAACAGTGGCCCGTTCATATTAAGTAAGTAATGCGGACCGGTACGACAGCTGTAACGGTCGATGTTTCGCGCTGTAACAACATTAAGCGTTTGAAAAATAACTCGAATTAGCGCGGTCGATCCCGATAATGAAGCTAAGGGATAACCCGATACAGATTCGGCTCACCCCCGGGCGGGGGCACACCGCGCCCAACCGTCCGTCCGGCATTCGCTGCGCGCTAATCGAGCGCCACCGCGCGAAGCCCTGGCAAAAAACAGGAGAAACCGTATGCGAATCGCACAAATCGCGCCGCTTTATGAAGCAGTCCCCCCGAAACTCTATGGCGGCACCGAACGCGTCGTGTCGTATCTGACTGAAGCGCTGGTCGACCTCGGCCACGACGTGACGCTGTTCGCGAGCGGCGATTCGGTCACCTCGGCGAATCTGGAGGCCTGCTGGCCGCGCGCGCTGCGACTCGATCCGACGATCCGCGACGCCTTGGCGCCGCACGTGCTGATGATGGAAAAGGTCCGCAAGGTCGCGCACGAATTCGACGTGCTGCACTTTCACCTCGACTACATGCCGTTCCCGCTGTTCACGACCATGGACACGCCGTTCGTGACGACGCTGCACGGCCGTCTGGACCTGCCGGAGTTGCAGCCGGTATTCGATGCGTTCTCGCATGTGCCGGTCGTGTCGATTTCCGATTCGCAGCGTCTGCCGCTGCAACAGGCCAACTGGCTCAACACGATCTATCACGGTCTGCCGGAGCAACTGCTGACGCCGCAAACGCACAAGAAGCCCGAGTACCTCGCGTTCCTCGGCCGCATCTGTCCGGAAAAGCGCGTCGATACAGCTATCAGGATCGCCGCGCAAAGCGGTCTGCCGCTGAAGATCGCCGCCAAGGTGGACAAGGTCGACATGGAGTACTTCAAGCGCGAGATCGAGCCGCTGCTGTCGATGGCGCATGTGGAGTTCGTCGGCGAGATCAACGAGGCGCAGAAGCCCGAGTTTCTGTCGGGCGCGAAGGCGCTGCTGTTCCCGATCGACTGGTCGGAGCCGTTCGGCCTTGTGATGATCGAGTCGATGGCGTGCGGCACGCCGGTGATCGCGTACAACCGCGGTTCGGTGCCGGAAGTGATCGACCACGGCGTGACCGGTTATATCGTCGAGGACGTGCAAGGCGCGGTGGCCGCGCTGCAGCGTCTGGACGAACTGTCGCGAACGGAAATACGCGCGCAGTTCGAACGCCGCTTCAGCTCGAAAACGATGGCGCAGAACTATGTCGACGGCTATACGGCATTGATTGAAACGCAGCGGCGCCCGGTATTGCGCCAGGTGGCGGTCGGCTAACTCGCGTGAAAGCGGCTTGTCATTTGCGACCGGCCGCTTTCCATCCGCTTTGAACCGGCGCTTTGAACCTTCGCTTTGAACGGTCATTAGCCGGACGAATCCGCCAGCTGAATCGTTTGCGCGAGCGCAAATTGCGAATTTCGCCCCAGCCGACGAGAAAAAGCCGCCCCGCATGGGCGGCTTTTTAATACGCGATTGACGACACTCGATCTCGTATTAGTACGCGGCCAATACGCATCGCCATCTAACGATCTTCAGCCCGCTTTCACGCTTCCCACGTGGCTGACAGTCGCGGCGTTCATGCCGAACCGATCAAAAAGCGTTCGCGATTCTTGCCGACGATCCATTTCGGCGGCTTGCCGCGCCCACTCCACGTATTGCCCGATTTCGGATCCTGGTACTTGGCCGGCAGCGGCGTCTTCTTCGGCGGCCGGCCGCGCTTGGCGGCGACCGCAAAGCCGAGGTCCTGCGCCGTCAGACCATATTCGGCGATCTTCTGGCGGATGTCAGCGATTACGTTGTCGACTTCGGTGCGCCGCGCTTCGTCCGCTTGCGCCTGCAATTTGGCGATCTGCGCTTTCAGATCTGCATATTGAGACATTCGGTTCTCCCTTTTCCAGAACTCATTTGACCGCAGACTAGCTGCAATTATAAAAATCCGCAATGGCTAATAATACCGGCATAGCAAATTTCCTCTGATAATTATTAAAAATCAGGGAAATGTTAAAGCGACACTTTATCGCGCAATAGTTTCTAAATGCTGTTCACATTGACAATCCTTGACACCCGATTTGGCACTGCCTACCTAGAATTGCGCGCTCAAGGTGCGTACTCGTCGTTATCGATGCGCGCTACCGGCGTCGCCAATTCTTTTCGGGAATACCAATCATGCAGTTGTCAAAACGCCTCGTCGCCGAACTGTTCGGCACTTTCTGGCTCGTGCTCGGCGGTTGCGGCAGCGCGGTCCTCGCCGCGAACTTCGCCGGACCTGTTCACGGTCTGGGCATCGGCTTCGTCGGCGTGTCGCTGGCGTTCGGCCTGACGGTGCTGACGATGGCTTATGCGATCGGGCATATCTCGGGCTGTCACCTGAACCCGGCCGTCAGCGTCGGCCTGACCGTCGCCGGCCGCTTTCCCGCCCGCGACCTGGTGCCATACATCATCGCCCAGGTGATCGGCGCGGTGCTCGGCGCGTTCGTGCTGTCGCTGATCGCGTCGGGCAAGCCCGGCTTCGATCTGGTCGCCAGCGGCTTCGCGACGAACGGCTACGGCGAGCAATCGCCCGGCCATTACGCGCTCGGCGCGGCGTTCATCTGCGAAGCGGTGCTGACCGGCTTCTTCCTGTTCGTGATTCTCGGCGCGACCGACCGCCGCGCGCCGGCCGGCTTCGCGCCGATCGCGATCGGCCTGTGCCTGACGCTGATCCACCTGATCTCGATTCCGGTCACCAACACGTCGGTCAACCCGGCGCGTTCGACGGGCCCGGCGCTGTTCGTCGGCGGCGCTGCGATCGATCAGCTGTGGCTGTTCTGGCTCGCGCCGATCGTCGGCGCGGTGATCGCCGGTATCGTGTATCCGCTGATCGCGGAAGACCGCAGCGAGAATGCGCGGACGCTCGCGCTCGATTGACGCGGTGGTTTGAGCGGACGGCCGGGTGGTCTTTACTACACGGCCGGTGAAAAAACGGGTGCCGCGGCACCCGTTTTTTATTGACGAAACGGTGTGGGATGCGGGCGATGACGAAGCCGGTTCGATTCGCGAGCGCTGCTAGAATCGGGCGACTTCCAGCCTCGTACAGGTGCTAGCGATGAACCGCTTTCGCGTATTTCTGCATGGCGTCGCACTGTCGCTCGTCGGCTTGTGTGTGGGTATGGGCGTGAACGCGCTGGTGGTGCGCGGCGCTGAGGCGGCCACGGTTGTGGTCGCGAATAGCGCGGCTGTCGTTGCTAACGGCACGACGCCGGCCGCGACTTCCGCCGCAACTGCCGCTGCGGTCGACGGCAACATCGAGACGCTGGTGTTCGTGCGGCACGGCGAGAAACCGCGCGAAGGCTATGGCCAGTTGAACTGCCAGGGGCTTAACCGGGCGCTCGCGTTGCCGGCCGTGATCGCCGCCAAGTTCGGCAAGCCCGATGCGATCTATGCGCCGGATCCCGGCCAGCAGAAAAACGATAACGGTCATCCGTACTACTACGTGCGGCCGCTCGCGACGATCGAGCCGACCGCGATTCAATTCCAGATGCCGGTGCAAACGCCGTACGGTCTCGAACAGATCGACCAGCTCGGCAACGCGCTCGTCGCGCCGGCCAATCGCGGCAAGCTGATCGTGATTGCTTGGGAGCATCGGCTGATCGAGCAGTTGCTGCGGCAGATGCTCGCCGCGCACGGCGGCAACGCCGCCGACGTGCCGAAGTGGCAAAGCGACGATTTCGACAGCATCTATATCGTACGGCTCGACTGGCGCGACGGCACGCCGCGCGCGAGTTTCAGGCATGAGCATCAAGGGCTCGACGGGCGTCCGACCGATTGTCCGTGCGCGGCTTTGCCGGGGGTGGCGGCGTCGGAGCCGGCGGCCGTGTCTAATTAGGCGGTGGGTTTCGCTTCCGCTTCTGCTTTTTGTGACTTCTACGACTGCCGCGATTCGGGCTGCTTCCGCAGAGGCATCGGATTAATCGGGTAATACAGATGTAAGCCTCGATTACGCGCGGGCTGACGCAAATCGCCGCGCATCGGCGAGAAACCGCTTGGTCCAGCTGGGCCAGTCGTCGCAAAGCCTTATAAGACGGGATTTAGCGATAAGCGGCGCATCTTCGCACCGCGAACCCGCAATCTTTTCCATCCCCTTTCATTGCTGCGACGATGCTTGCAGTCCGTAACATCTCGTCGCAGTCCACCTGGCAGCGAGTGCGTACATTGGTCCTGTGCGACAAACCTACGTCGCTTCACAGGAGAGCTACATGAAACGCATCGTCACTCACTTGCTGGTTGCTGGCGGTCTCGCGGCGGGCGCATGCGGCGTCGCGCAGGCGCACACGGGTCTGAACGTCGGGCTGTCGATCGGCGCGCCGGTTTATGCGGCGCCCGCGCCGGTCTACGCGGCACCGCAGCCGGTGTACTACGGCGGCTGGCATCAGCGCTACGGGCGCGGCGACTACTATCGCGACTATCACCGCAATGACCGTTACGGCCGCGGCTGGGGGCACGACAACGGCCGGTGGGGACATGGCGATCGCGGCGAGCATCGCGGCTGGCGCGATTGACGGCGGACGGTTCGCGTCCCGCGCCGAAAGTCCCGGCGCTGCGTGACGCGCGCCATGCTAAACGGCCCGCATCCACTCAAGTGGCTGCGGGCCGTCTTCGTTTCCGGTTGCGTTAAGGCGCCGGGCGCTCAGGACGCCAGTTCGTCGTCCAGCGAGAACAGCTTGCGCAGATGATGCGCGACACCCGCCTCGAAGTTGTTGCCGATACGCGGCACGTTCGGCAGCCGCGTGATCAGATCGGGGTTCGCGTTGTTCATCATGAACGGATGGCCGGCCGTCTCGAGCAGATCGATGTCGTTCATGTTGTCGCCGAACGCGACGCAATCCGCGGCATCGACGCCGAGACGTTCGAGCACGATCTGCAACGCGCGGCCCTTCGACACGTTGGCCGTCATCACTTCCAGACAGTCCGGCAGCGAATACGTCACGTACAGGCGCTCGCCGAATTCGCGCTCGAGGTTGGCGGCGACCTGCGCGAGGTCGGCGGGCTCGCCGATGTACAGCGCCTTCGCGATGTCGTCGCCATTGTGAGCGGGCAGATCGGTGACTTCGTAAGTGAAGCCCGAGTCCTGGTGAAACTTCAGCAGATCCGGCGCATCGCGGTCGATCAGCCACGCCTGATCGGCGAACAGATTGACGATCACGCGGCCATGCGCGCCGACGATTTCGGGCTGCACCAGACGCTGGACGATCGGCGGCGGCAGGTCGTCGGCATGGATCACCGTGTGGTCCGGCGCGTGGACGCGGGCGCCGTTCGACGTAATCAGATACGGGCTGATGCCGAGCAGATCGCGGATGCCCGCGACGTCGCAGTAATGCCGCCCGGTGGCGATCACGAACCGCAGTCCGTCGCTTTCGAGCTTGCGCACCGTGGCGATCGTGAACGGGTCGACCTGGTGGTCGGCGTTGAGCAGCGTGCCGTCGAGATCGGTGGCGATGACTTTGTACATGGTGAAGGCCGACGGGGAGAACCGCCGAGGCAGCGTCAAAGTGCGTATTTTACAGATCCGCGGGTAGCGGCCGGCGTTGCCGCTGCCCCAGCCTTGGCCGAAACACTGGCCGCGGGCCGTTACAGTTCCTGCCCTCATCGCCCGCCAAGCCGCTGCAACTCCAGTCGCGCGAGGTACAGCCCGCCATGCGCCGAATCGGCCAACGGCTCGCGCAGGCGCCGCTGATACGCGCGCGGCACGTAGTCGCGCAGCGGCGCGCCGAGGCCGCCGCACAGCGCGACCGGCAACTTGCCGGTGGGGTCCAGCGCCGCGATCATCTTGCCGATTTCGACGCCGGCCTCGTCGAGCAGGCGCGCGACGAACGGATTCTTGCGATGTTCGATCGCTAGCGGCGCGAGCCGCGCGTAAGCGGTCTGATTGGCCTCGCACGACCACACGACGAGGCCGTCGTGATCCTGCACGCCGGTATAGGCGAGCAGGTCATGCACCAGATCGTCCCGCGGTCCGCGGCCGTCGAGCGCATGTTGCGCGTGAACGATCAGCCGCAGGCCGAGCCACGCGCCGCTCGCTTCGTCGCCCGACGGAAAGCCATAGCCGCTGACCGCGCGGAAGTCGCCCTCGTCCGACAGCGCGGCCGCCACGCTGCCGGTGCCGAGCGCGACCATCACGCCCGGCGCGCCGCCGTGCGCGCCGAGCAGCGTCGTGTACGCGTCCCATTCGATCGCCAGCGCCGCGGTCTTCGGCGCCTGCGCCTGAAACGCGTTGAGCCAGTCGCGATTATTGACGCCGGCAAGTCCGCAGCCGATCACGCAGCGCGACCAGTCGAGCGCGATGCCGGCGCGCCCGAACGCGTCGGCGCAGGCGGTCTGAATGGATTGCCATGCGTTGGTCACACCGAGCCCGAGTCCCGACGGGCCGGCCGTTGCCTGCGCGAGTTCGCGTCCCTGGATGTCGCCGAGTACGACGCGCGTACCGGTCCCGCCGCCGTCGACGCCGATCAGATAGAGGTGGTCTTGGTTCATCGAATCGAATGCTCTTGTGAGTAAGGAACGGGTAGCGTCGCAGGTCCGTTTCGATCCCGCAATTAGCCGAACGGCCAGGCTTGCGGCGCCGGACGCTTCCGCTATGCTGGCGAACGACATTGCCATACGGGAGCGCGACAGTGACACAACGATGCAACTGGGTATCGAGCGAAGCGCTCGCACAGTACCACGACGACGAATGGGGCGTGCCGTCGCACGACGACCGGCATCTGTTCGAGATGCTCGTGCTCGAAGGCGCGCAGGCCGGGCTGTCGTGGTCGACGATCCTCAACAAGCGGGCCGGCTACCGGCGCGCGTTCGCGAACTTCGAGATCGACAAGGTCGCGCGCTTCACGCCGCAGCAGGTGGACACGCTCGTCACGGACGAAAGCATCGTGCGTCATCGCGGCAAGATCGAGGCGGCCATTCTGAACGCGCGCGCGGTGCAGCAGATCCAGGCCGAGCATGGCTCGCTGGCGAACTTCGTGTGGTCGTTCGTCGACGATACGCCGATCCAGAACGAGTGGGCGTCGTACAAGCACGCGCCGGCATCGACCGAAATCTCGGACGCGTTGAGCAAGGCGCTCAAACGCTATGGCTGCAAGTTCGTCGGCTCGACGATCTGCTACGCGTTCATGCAGGCGGTCGGCATGGTCAACGATCACGAGACGACCTGTATGTGCCGCGCGCATTGCGCGTCGCTCGGAAAAAAACGGCAACGGCGCAAGGCCGGTTGACGCGGCAGCGGTCTCTCACGGCGTCTGGTTTTGGTTCTGGTATAGCCCCTCTACGCTTTTCGCGCAGCTCGGCCGTTATACGGTTATGAGCGCCGCGGCACCGCTCGCGCTAAATCGCGCGAGCGTGACGGCTCAACCGGCAAAGGTGCGAATTGAAGCCTCTTTACGGCGCTAGTCCGCCCTTCGCCGGGCGACGCACGCCGGATACTGGCGATGATCCGCACACACGATGCGCGCTCAACTACAAAGAACCACCGCTCGATGCGCGGGAGACCAACCATGACATCACTGAGCTTCCTGACCCATCAGGACATCTTCGATCGCGCGGTCGCGCACCTGTTCGGCCAGAAGCGCGCCGCATTGCTGCCGCGCGGCGGCGGCGCGTATCGCGGCTATTGCGGCGGCTGCCCGGTCGGCAGTCTGATCGCGCCGCGCGACTATATGACCGCGATGGAAGGCGTGCCGGTGCGCTTCATCGGCAAGCCGCCGGGCGAAGTGCCCGCCTATATGGACGTGGGTGTCGCCGCGCTGAAGAAAGCGCTGCTGCGCGCCCGCGTGAACGTGTACGACCGGGCGACCATCGATCTGCTCAGCTGCCTGCAAAACGTGCACGACGTATTCGGCACCTGGGAATGGCGCGAGCGGCTGGGATCGATCGCGAAAGAATTCAACCTGTCCGCCGAACGACTGAAAAGCGCGGCGTAATACCCAAAACGGCACCCCAAAAAGCAAAACGGCGATGTGGCTTCTTGCGAAGCTCACACCGCCGTTTGGCGTGCGTGAAAAGCGTGCTTAGTGCAGCTTTTTCGGCAGCATCTGGCTACGCAGACGCTTGTGCAGACGCTTGACGGCTGCTGCCTTCTTGCGCTTGCGAGCCGTGGTCGGCTTTTCGTACGACTGGCGCTCACGCAGTTCAGCGATCAGGCCATTCTTTTCGATTGCGCGACGAAAGCGGCGAATTGCCACTTCGAACGGCTCGTTTTCCTTCAGAAGAATCGTCGTCATGTAATTCCTAACTCAATCACTAGATACGGGTTTAATTGCGTGGCGATAACCGCTTTTGGTACCACTCACGCGCCGGCCCTCCGGTCGCTCCGATTCATGGCCAGTAACAGGCAAACGCGAGGAAGATGGACAACCCCGGCCAAACCACGAATGAAGCGAGAGGCTAACGGCCACGGAGGCCGGAAAAGAGAGGTGGGGAGTTCACCGCGGAACGCGGACAGACGTAATGCAAATGCCGCGTCTGTTGCCGTTTCGCCAACCTTTCATCAATGCGAACACTGACGAAACAGGCAAAGATCTCAATTCACTCCCGATGATATCAGGAAACTCTCCATCCTACCAGGGGTTTACCGATTACGCCAGGCTTTTCCCTGGCCATCGCGCCGCCACTTCCGTGACAAACCGCCTCTCCCCCGAGCCCCGCCCGTACCCGGCCGCTCAGGCGCTTGCCGCGTCCAGTTCGCGGACATCGTCGGCGCTCAATTTGAGCCGGACGGCGTCGGCGAGACTGCGCAGTTGCTCGACCGAGGTCGCGCTCGCAATTGGGGCCGTAACGCTCGGTCGCGCGATCAGCCACGCGAGCGCGACCGCCGCCGGCGTGCTGCCGAGCCGCTCGGCAACGCGGTCGAGCGCACCGAGAATCCGCAGGCCGCGCTCATTCAGGTATTTTTCGACCCGGCTACCGCGCGCCTTGCCGGCCAGATCCGCCTGGCTACGGTACTTGCCGGACAGGAAACCGCTCGCGAGGCTGTAATACACAACCACGCCGAGCCGGTTCGCGAGCGCCACCGGCTCGGTGTCGCGCTCGTATTCGGCGCGGTCGTACAGGTTGTATTCGGGCTGCAGCAGCTGGTACTCGGGCAGCCCGTGCTGGCGCGAGACCGCGAGCGCCTCCTCGATGCGCGCGCCGCTGTAGTTCGACGCACCGATCACCCGCACCTTGCCCGCGTCGATCAGCTTCTGGTACGCGCCCAGCGTTTCGGTGAGCGGCGTCGCGGTGTCGTCGTCGTGGGAGAAATAGACGTCGATGTAGTCGGTTTGCAGGCGGCGCAGCGAATCTTCGACCGCGGCCTCGATGTTCGCGGCCGACAGCCCCTTGCGCTGCGGATGCTTCGACACCTTGGTCGCGAGCACGATGCGCTCGCGCTTGCCGCTGCGGCGAAACCACTTGCCGATGATCGTCTCCGACTCGCCGCCCGAGTTGCCCGGCACCCACGCGGAGTAGACGTCGGCGGTATCGATGAAATTCAGGCCGGCGTCGACGAACGCATCGAGAATCGAAAACGACGTCGCTTCGTCGGCGGTCCAGCCAAATACATTGCCGCCGAACATCAGCGGGGCGACCTGCAAGGAGGAAGTGCCGATCCTGCGTAGTTCCATGATGGCTCCAGGTGTGAGTGGGCTGACTCGGGATGGGGACCGGGTGCGAACCCGGGAGCGTCGAGGATACGCCGCCTCGCACTTCGTTGCTGGCGGCAAAGAAAACGAAAAGCAAAAAGAAAAAGCCCGCACAAGGCGGGCTCGAATACGCACTTGCGCCGCGAACGGCGCAATAAATCGCGGCTCCTGCTTCAGTACCGCGCCATGTTCAGATACTGCCCGGCATTGCGGCTCGCCTGCATGCTCGTCCGATACTCCGCGCCCAGCACCTGCTGCGCGGCCTGCGCGGCTTCGACGATGACGCTGTCGATCGCGTGGATCTGCTTGAGCCGCGCCATCACTTCCGGCGACTGCGGCGTACCGAGCGCCGTCAGAAGCGGCGAGCGTTCGTCCGCGAGCTGCGCGGCCCGCTCCCACTCGCCGACGGCGACCGCCAGCTCGAGGTCTTTCGTGATCTGCCAGATACGCTCGATCGGGGCTACGTTCTGCATCGCTCTCTCCTCGTTGCGCTCAGCTCTTGTTCGATTCCAGCGCGCCCGCGCTGTTGGTGCCGCCGAACAGTTGCGTGAGGTACTGCGAGTTGTTGTTCATCGTGGCCATCAGCGTGTTGAGCGCGGTGAACTGCGCGGTGTAGGTGCTGGTGAGCTGGGCCTGCCACGCGGTGAGCACCGTCTGCTGATTCGTCAGACTCGTGAGGTCGTTGTTGATCGCATCCGTGCGGTTCTTGATGATGCCGCTGGACGACGTGTAATTCGTGATGTTGTTGTTCAGTTGCGCGGCGATGCCGTCCGTCGAGTTGAACAGCGAGGCCACCACCGACTGGTTGCTCTGCAACGCATCGCTGAGCGTCGTGTCGTCGATCGACAGCGTGCCGTCCGCCTGCAGCGTGATGCCGATCGACGCGAGCGTCGTCTTCGTGCTGCCGCTGCCCACACCGCCGCCGACGATCTTGGCGAGCTGATTCTGGATCATGCCCAACGTGGAATCGCCGAGCAGCACGCCCTGCGACGTCGAATCCGCGTTGTACGAGGTCAGCGAACCCATCGTCGTGACCAGCGTGTTGTACAGGCTGACGAAATTGTTGATCGCCGACGACTCCGCGCTCGTGTTCTGCGCGATCGTGAGCGCCTGCGTGGTGCCGACGGCCGCCGACGTGAGGTTCAGCGTCACGCCGGACACGGCCGACTTCACGCTGTTCGTCGAGCTGGTGACGCCGACGCCGCCCAGCGTGAAGTACGCATCCTCGGCGGCCTGGGTCTGGGTCCAGCCCGAACCGCTGATGGTCGACTGGCTGGGGTTGTAGGTCTGCGTGTTGCCGCTGCTGTCGAGCACCGGGTCGCCATTGCTATCCACGACCTGTGCGCTGAGGTCGCTCGCGTCGGTGATCGCGCCGCCGTTCGTCGTCGACACCGCGAGCTTGTTCAGGTCGTCGCTCGAGTTCGTATCGCTGATCGTGATGCTGATGCCGTTCGAGCCACCGGTCGACGTCGATTGCAGCACGAGGTACGCGCCGTTCGCGCCGTTCACCACGGTCGCGGCTACGCCGGGATTGTCGCTGGCGGAATTGATCGCCGACGCGATGTCGGAAATCTTGCTGTTCGAGCTGCCGAGGGAAATCGTCGTGCTTTTGCCGTTGACCGACAGGGTCATCGACGCCGTGCCGGAAGCCAGGTTTTTGGTCGCGCTATAGGCCGACGAGGTCAGCACCTGCGACGTCGCAACCTGCGACACGTTCAGCGAGTACGAACCCGCCACCGCGCCGGTGCTGGCCGTTGCGGTCACGCCGCTGCCGCTCAGCGTGGAGGAAAAACTGTTGAGTGTGGTGCCGTCGCTGAGCGGCTCGACGGCTGCCTGCAACGCGGACAGTGCCGCGGAGAGCGTGCCGTACGCCGAAATCAGCGTGTTGTCCGCGGTCTGCTCGGCGGCGATGGTCGCGGCCTGACCGGCGGTCTTGGAATTGACGAGCGCGGTGACGAGCGAACTTGTGTCCATCGACGAATTGGTCGAGCCGCTGATGATCGACTGTGCGGCGGCCTGCACCGTGGCGTTGGCGCTGGCGGTCGTGGTGGCGACTGCACTCGCGATCGCGCTGGAGGTGGATCCGGTTACGGTGGACATGAAGAGGCTCCGTGCATCGGCAATGCCGGTTAAAGCGATCTGATACGCGCTTTAACGCTGGAAATGACAATCGGGAGGCAAGCCTCCCGAAGGGTTTTCGTCCGGCGCGCATCAAGCCGCGCGCCGGACGTCTGCAGCGGGAAGCGTCTTACTGGAGAAGCTTCAGGATCTGCTGCGGCTGCGAGTTCGCTTGCGACAGAACCGAGATACCGGCTTGTTGCAGAACTTGAGCCTTCGACAGGTTGGCCGTTTCTTGCGCGAAGTCGGCGTCCTGGATCGACGATTGTGCCGACGACAGGTCGGTCGATTGCGCTTGCTGCGCCGTGCCGATCGCGGTGAAGCGGTTTTGTGCGGCGCCCAGCGTTGCCTGCAGGTTGTTGACCGCGTTCAGCGCGTTGTCGATGGTCAGCATTGCTGCCGATGCGCCGTCCTTGGTCGAGATGTCGATCTGCGAAACCGTGTTCGACTTGCTCAGCTTGTCGATGGTCGCGCCGACAGCGTCGGTCGCCTTGCCCGCTGCGTCGAGGTTCACGTCATCGCCGGCCACTTGGGACGCGACCGCGATACCACCCGTGATCGTTTCGATGTCGGTCGCCATCGAAGCACCGGTTTCGCCGGTCAGCGTGGTATTGCCGTCGCTGTCCGTAGCAACAGTACCGCCCGCGAAGACTGCGGTAGCAACAGCGCTATCCAGGGCCTGACCGTTCTGGTCGGTGAGCGTGAAACCGCCCTTACCGTCGGCGATCACGTTGATCTGGGAGACAGTAGCGTTCTCGCTGCCGTCGGTAGCAAGCGTGTACGTAGCCGAGGCCTGGCCCGCTGCAGTCGGGGCCGTAGCCTTGGTGCCGAAGAAGGTAATCGTGGATGCGTCGGTGATCGAGTTGCCGTTCTGGTCCGTGTACGAGACCGCATTCGTGGAGTCATCCCACGAAGCCGTGATCGACGTAATGCCCGCGGCAGCCACTGCGGCGCCGGTGTCATCCAGCGAGACCGAGAACGAGCCGAGCGTGTTGCCAGCTGCCGGGACGCCGCCGCCGATCGAAGCAGCGGACATCGACTGCGACAGATTCAGCGAGATCGACTGACCGACGTTTGCGCCGACCTGGAAGCCCACGGTGCCCAGCGAGCCGTCGAGGACGTTCATGCCGTTGTACGTCGTTTGCGACGCGATACGGTTGATTTCCGAGACTTGCTGGTTCACTTCCTGTTGAAGTGCAGCACGGTCGTTGTCGGTCATCGAGCCGTTCGACGCTTGCGTCGCCAGCTGGCGGATACGTTGCAGGCTGCTGGTCAGCGACGACAGGCCGCTCGACGCGGTTTGCACCATCGACACGCCGTCGTTCGAGTTCGACACGCCCTGGTTCAGACCGTTGATCTGGGTCTGCATGATGTTCGAGATCGCAAGACCTGCCGCGTCGTCTGCTGCGCTGTTGATACGCTTACCCGACGACAGACGCGTGATCGCTTGCGACAGCGCGCTACCCGAACCGGTCAGGTTTTGTTGCGCGACGAGCGAGTTGATGTTGCTGTTGATTCCGAGCATTGAGATTCTCCTGATGGGGCCACTGGCCCAGTAACGGCAGCGGTTCGTTAGCCGGCCGCCTTGTTTGTGATAACGACCCCACCTGGAGAAACTTTAGCTACGTGTTGATGCGCTGTTGCACGGGCGCGCTTCGCGGCGCGATGCCGGTCGCACAGCGGATTGCCCGCGATGGACGCCCGGCCCGCGCCCGGCCTTACGGCTTCGCAAGACGGCCAGCGCGGCACGCCATCGGTCGAATTGAGCCGCGTTGCCCGCTCAGTTCCGGCCGTCACCGCGGCGGCGCATCGCTTAAGCTGCCAGTCCACCGCCCTTCCACGACCACCGTGACCGCTACGAGCCCACTCGCCCCCGCGCGCCCGCACGTTCTTCTGAGCGAAGCCACCGCCCTCAGCGCCGCCGGCCAGTTCGCCGACGCGCTGGCGCTGCTCGCCCCGCTCGTCGGCGCGAACGCCGGCGCCGAAGATGCGGAGCACACCGATGCGCTCAATCTCGCGGCGATGTGCGCGATGGGTACAGGCCAGCCCGCGCACGCGCAGGCGCTATGGCTGCGCTGCATCCACGCGAAGCCGGATTTCGCCGACGCGTATCTGGGCCTCGGCGCGATGCTCGCGACGCTCAACCAGCTTGCCGAAGCGGAAGCGGTTTACGGCCAGCTTGCCGCGCTACGTCCCGCCGACGCCGACGTCCACAGCAATCGCGGGATCGTGCTGCACCGGCTCGGACGGCACGACGCGGCCGAGACCGCGTACCGCGCGGCGCTCGCACTGCGTCCGGATCACGTCGACGCGCACTACAACCTCGGCATCGCGCTTCACGAACAGCGCCGTCTCGACGACGCGGAGGCGGCCTATCGCGCGGCGCTCGCCGCGAATCCCCAGTTTGCGAAAGCGCACAACAACCTCGGCAACCTGTTGCGCGAACGCGGCCGCATCGAAGACGCTGAAGAAGCCTATCGGCAGGCGCTGCTCGCGCACCCTCACTACCCGGAGGCACTGAACAACCTCGGCGCTCTATACAGATCGCTCGGCCGCCTCCGCGAAGCCGAACTCGCCTGCCGCCTCGCGCTGCAAATCCGCCCGGCCTACCCGGAGGCGCTCAACAATCTCGGCTGCGTGCTCACCGAGCTCAAGCGTCTGCCCGAGGCCGAAAGCGCGTACCGGCAGACGCTCGCGTTGCGCCCCGCGTTCGCCGACGCGCATTACAACCTCGGCTGCGTGCTGCACGCACTGGACCAGCCGGTCGATGCCGAAGCCGCGTATCGGGAAGCGCTCCGGCTTGCGCCGGACCGCGTCGAAGCGGCCAATAACCTCGGCTGCGCGCTGCTAACGCAAGCGCGCCTGCCCGACGCACTCGCGGCGTTTCAGCACGCGCTCGGCTTGCGCGACGACATCGCGGAAACGCACTTCAACATCGGCAGCATCGTGAAAGAACTCGGCGAGCTGGAGCAAGCCGAAGCCGCCTACCGCCGCGCGCTCGCGTTGCGCCCCGACTACGGCGACGCGAAGTTCCGTCTCGCTACGCTGCTCATCGGCATGGGCCGCTTCGAGGAAGGCTTTCTGCTGTATGAATGCCGCTACGAGATGGTCGGGTTCGCGCATCACGCCACGCAGTCGATGCTGCAATGCCCGCGCTGGCGCGGCGAGCCGCTCGCCGGCAAATCGCTGCTCGTCTGGCAGGAAGATGGACTCGGCGACATGCTGCAGTTCGGACGTTATCTGCGCCTGCTGAAAGCTCAGGGCGCCGCGCACGTCGCGTTTGCCTGTACGGCGCCGCTCCAGCGCCTGTTCACCGAGGTCGATGGCGTCGACGCCGTGCTCACTCACGACGAAGCCGCGGCGCGCGCCGGCACGTTCGATTACTGGACCAGCCTGCTCAGCGCACCGCTGTATCTGGGCACGACGCCCGACACGATTCCGCCGCCGCTGCGCGTCACCGTCGATCCAGCGCGCATCGAGCATTGGCGCGAGCGCCTTGCCGCGCTAGGCGCGGGACCCCGGGTGGGTCTCGTCTGGAAGGGCAACCCGAAGCACCACAACGACGCGCACCGTTCGCTGCCGTTGCTGAACACGTTGGCGCCGCTCTGGAGCGTGCCGGGCGTGAAGTTCGTGAGCCTGCAGAAAGGCGCGGGGGAAGACGAAGCGCTGTCGTTTCCCGCGAGCCTGCCGATCCTGCCGCTGGGCGCCGATCTCGCAGACTTCACCGACACCGCCGCGGTCATCTCGCAACTCGATCTGCTGATCTGCGTGGATACATCGACGGCGCATCTGGCCGCCTCGCTCGGCAAACCGTGCTGGGTACTGCTGCCGGCGCGCGATGTGGACTGGCGCTGGATGCACGACCGCGACGACTCGCCGTGGTATCCCGGGACGGTCCGGCTGTTCCGGCGAGGCCTGGATGAACCGTGGCTCGCCGTCGCGGAGCGCGTGCGGCAGGCGTGCGCCGCGTGGTTCGACGCGCGGTTCGACGCGTGACGGCAGCGCCGCGTTTGCCGCAGCGCCCGGTCACGCGACCGCTGCGAAGACGCCGCTGAAACCATGCTTGATCAGATCAGCGGCGAGACTTCAGCCAACGCGGCCGCACGCGCTCAACGCGTCAACGTCACCGCCAGATACGTCGCATACAACACGCCGCACACCAGCAACGCCCACACCCTCACGCCCTGTTCGCGCACGTTGATACGCAGCCACGCGGACGCGGCCAGCGTGATCATCACGCCGGTCAGCACTTCGATGCGCGGCGTCCACGGCGTCAGCAAAATGCCGATCGCGGGCAACAGCGTGCCCTGAAACACCATTGCGCCGGTGATGTTGCCGAACGCGAGCGTGTCCTTGCCGCGGCGGATCCACAGAATGCTGTTGACCTTCTCGGGCAACTCGGTCGCGATCGGAATGATCAGCAGCGACAGCAGCAGCGGCGACACCTGGAACACCTCGGACACGCCCCGCACGCCTTCGATAAAGCCTTCCGCGCCCCACACCAGCAAGGCGACCGCGAGCACCAGCTGCACGCCGATCGTCGCGAGATTGGTCGGGATGCCGAAGCGCGCGAGAAACATCTTGCCGGGCGCCTCGGTGCCATGACCGGCATCGACCAGCCCGCTCGACGCGCGGAACGTCTTCACGACATACATCACATAGACGCCGACCAGCGCGATGCTGAACAGCGCGCGCACGATCATCTGCTCGTGCGGCACGTACATCGCGACGGCCGCGAGCGCGAATGCGCACAGGAAGTAGTTCAGATCGCGCGTGAAGCCGCTGCGCTCGGGCGCGACCCAGCCGTTGACGCCGCGCGTGCGCAGGATCGCGAGCGTCATCAGAAACGTGGAGAGCGTGGACAGCATCAGCGGCGCGCCGAGAATCGCGCCGACGCCGATTTCCTGATTGACGGTGCCGCCGGTCTTGCTGCCGGCGATCGCGAGCAGCGGCACCAGCGTTTCGGGCAGCGCGGTGCCGACCGCCGCGAACAGCGAGCCGGTCACGCCTTCGGAGATTTTCAGACGCTCGCCGAGATGTTCGAGCGCATTGGTGAAGAGTTCGGCCGCCACCAGGATGACGACCAGCATGATTGCGAGTTCGAGCAGCAGACCTGTCATGCGGCGCTCCCGGCCGACGTGCGGCAAACACGGCAATTCACCGACACCGGCCGGCGGCTCGAAGCGAAAGCAAAGGGGAAAACGGCTGACGTGCAACGGTGATTCACAGGGCAACTCCGCGGTCGGACGTAAGTGACGAACCATGACGCACCGCCACCCGTCCGACCAGAACGAGGCAGTACGTCAATGGTCTCGCCAAACCGACCCGGTCGAACGCGCCATGACCCGCAGGCCAAGTATGTTGACGCGCTCTCCTCCATGCGATGAAGGAAGGCTACTCCCCAGTGACCGGTGGATTCTAAAGGCTCGCCCGCCTTTCAACAAGCTTGAACGTGTGACCGGTTGGTCAACAATTGTGAGATAGCGCGGCGGCCGCGCGGCGCCGTCGATGCGCTCCGCCTGCCGCCAACCGCGCTCAACCGAGCGCCACGGCCTCGTCGATCGCGGCCACCGCCACTTTCTCGCAGAACGCCAAAGCGGCGCCCACCACCTGATGCATATCGTAGTAACGATATTCGCCGAGACGGCCGCCGAAATGCACGCGCGGCGCGAGTTCGTCGGCCTGCGCGCGATACCGCTCGAACAACGCTTCGCTTTCCTCATTACGTGCCGGGTAGTACTCGATATCGCCCTGACGCCACTCCTGCGGATATTCGCGGGTAATCAGCGTGACCGGCTCCTTCGTGTTCATGTCGAAGTGCTTGTGCTCGAGAATGCGCGTCCACGGCACGTCGGCTTCCGTGTAGTTGACGACCGCGTTGCCCTGGTAATCGGCGACGCCGACCAGTTCGCGCTCGAAGCGCAGCGACCGATATTCGAGCACGCCGTGCCGGTAGTCGAAGAACGCATCGATCGGGCCGGTGTAGATGATCCGGTCGTAGTCCGCGATCCACGCGTCGCGATTAGCGTGGAAATCCACCCCGGTCTCGACCGTCACGCCGTCCAGCAACTTGTCGACGATCGCGGTATAGCCGCCCACCGGAATGCCCTGATAGCGGTCGTTGAAATAGTTGTCGTCGAAGGTCAGCCGCACCGGCAGGCGCTTCACCGCGTCGGCCGGCAAATCGCGCGGATGCCGTCCCCACTGCTTGGTCGTATAGCCTTCGATGAACAGCCGGTACAGCGTCGGCCCGATCACCGAGCAGCAATACTCTTCCATGTTGGCGGGCGCGGGATTGTCGATGATGTCCGCCGCGAGGCGCGCGCGGGCCGCTTCGGGCGTGCGCACGCCGAACACCTGATACAGCGTGAACAGGTTGATCGGAAAGCTGTAAAGCTGCTCGCCGTGCGCAACCTTCACGCGGTTCACGTAGTGGTTGAATTCGGCGAACTGGCACATGTAGTCCCAGATCCGCTTCGAGTTCGTATGGAAGATATGCGCGCCGTACACGTGCTCGTGGCAACCGGCTTCCGGCACGTGCCGGGTGTAGATATTGCCGCCGACGTGGGTGCGCTTTTCGATCACGTGACAGTGATGACCCGCGCGCGTCAACTCACGCGCGCAAACGGCGCCATACAGGCCCGCGCCGACGATTAGAACCCGCATGTCCTCGTTTCCTTCTGTTTGGTCGATAGCCGTTGCGCTGTGTCGAGCGACGGCTTACACGTTGTTGAGGACGAAGATCTGCGATTCGTACGCGCGCAGCCGGTTCGCGAAAATGAACGCGCTGGTGAAGCGCTCGGCCAGATAGCCCGGATAGCGAAACGGCTGATAGCGCGCGCCGGGCACCTCGTCGTATTCGCCGACGCGCTGGAACACCCGGTCGATCACGAAGAACAACTGCTTGCAGTAGTGATCGAAAACGTCCTTCCGGCAGATCAGCATGTTGCCGTAGATATTGCGGTTCTCGACGCGCAGCGGATGGTTGTGGCGGCCGTACAGGAAGTCGACTTCATCGACGAACACGTCCCATTCTTTCGCGGACTGCGTCGCCAGATAGCTTTCGCGCAGCGTCAGCGGGCACGGGTCCGAGCGCGGCACGATGATGTCGTAGGTTTGCAGGATCCGCTCGATCGATTCGGCCTGACGCGGGTCCGCAAGAATCGATGCGATGTTGTTGTCGTACGCGAGTTCGAGCCAGCCGCTAGCGAAATGCGTGGTCGGCACGAAGTTGAAATAGCGCCGGTAGTGGCAGATGCCGACGAAGTCCGCGTTGATGTTCTTCCACACCCAATACGTGGCGGTGAGCTCGCAATAGAAGCGGTTCAGGTGGGCGATGTTGTCCTTGCCGAGATCGTCGCGATATTTCGCGCCGTCGAATTTATTCGGGCCGACGGCAATCGGCCAGTAAAGGTCGGACTCGGGAAACGAGGTGTTCTTGTGACTGACGACGCAGATTGGCATGCTGATTCCTGGAGTCGATCCGGGCGTCGCGCGACGCGGCCCGGATCCTGATGTACGGGTGTGGAGCGCGGACGCGCGATCAGGCGACGAGCGCCTTCTTCGCGTAGAACTCCATCAGGGTCGGCTGGCGGTCGGGAATGCGGAAACCGGCCAGCTCGAAGCCGCATTCGTTCAAGAGGCGCGCGAGCGTCGCGCGGCTGAACAGATGGCTGTTGCCGATCTCCTGCCAGAACGGGTTCGCGTTCTGGCTTTCCAGCACCTTCCACACCGAAGAATTGAATTGCGGCGCGCTCACCACCAGCAGACCGCCCGGCCGCAGCACCTGGTGCGCTTTGAGCAGCACCGCGCGCGGATCGGTCATTTGCGGCAGCACGTCCATCATCGTCAGCACGTCGACGACGATCTCGATCTGCAGCGTCATGAAGTCGTGGTGCATCGCCATCAGCCCGCGCTGGCGCATCCGGTTCACCGCGTCCGCATTCGTGTCGAGACCGATCGCGGTGAAGCCGTAGTCCGCCGCGCCCATCACGAGGCTGCCGCTGCCGCAGCCGACATCGACCCAGTACGCGGGCGCGTCGCGGCGCGCGAGCGCCGGGCCATAGCCGCCGAGCAGGTCCACCACCTTGTCGACGACCGGCAGCCACTTCGCCGGATCGATCTCCGCGCCGGCCGGCGGGGTCGCGTTCAGCAGCGCGCGGCCCGCGTCGGTCCAGTGGTAGCGCGAGTGCACGTGCCGGCAGGCGGGCGACGTGCACTGCATCCACGTGAATTCGGTCGGCAGCGGCGCGCGCCACGCGGGCAGCGGGCGGCAGCTGATCGCGCCGAGCGTCGTGCTCACGCTCTGGCACAGCGGGCACGCGGTGTACAGCGTGCGCAGCGCGGCGTTCTGGCTCGGCGGCACGGCCGCGCGCTCCGCTTCGGCGATTTGTCCGCAGTCGCTCACGTCGAGGTGAGCGAGCGCGCCGCCGTCGCGTTGCTGCGCGATCATCGCTTCGATGCCGCGCTCGAAATTACGCGTGAAGCGCAGCGTGTCGAACAGCGGTTCACTCAGGCGATTCGCTTCGACGCGAGCGCGCAACGCGCTGCGATAGCCGGCGTCGCTCGCGATTCGCTTCGCGATCCGAACCATCTGGTCGCGATCGTCGCCGACCAGCTCGGGCACGCCGAGCGCATTCAACAGGCTCTCGCTCACGCGCGACGAAAAGTGCTGGCCGCGCGCGGTGATCACCGGCACGCCGGCCCACAGCGCGTCGGAGGTGGTCGTGTGACCGTTGCAAACCAGCGTGTCGAGCACCGCGTCGACCAGTTGCAGGCGGGTCAGATGGTCGTGCGGATCGGCGAACGGCGCGAAGATCACGCGCGCCGGATCGACGCCCATCTGCTCGGCGTAGCGCGCCAGATTGGCCATCTGCGCTTCGCTCTGGCCGAGCAGCCACAGCACCGCGTCGGGCACTTCGGTCAGCACCCGCATCCATACTTCGAAGCTGCCGCGGTCGATCTTGTACGACTGGTTGAACGCGCCGAACACCACCTTGTCTTCCGGCAGTCCGTGCGCCGCGCGCGTGCCCGGCCGCGGCGGCACGAGGCGCTTGCGGTCGTTGCACTGGTAGGTGTGCGGCAGGCGGCAGAATTTCTCCGGGTAGTACGGCGCGCTCGCGTCCGGCGTGACGAAGCGGTCGGACACGATGTAGTCGATATACGGGCTGCCCGCGCTGCCCGGAAAGCCGATGAACGCAGCCTGTAGCCGCGCGGCCCGGTACGCCATGATCCCCGAGCGGCCGCCGCCGGTGTACAGCTTCAGGTCGAACAGGATGTCGAGGTCGTCGGCGGCGATCCGCTCGGCGGCCTGCTGATCGCTCAGCGTATGAATCTCGACGTGGTGCTCGACCGCGTCGAGAAAGCGCTGCCGGTAATCGGACACATCGGGCGCCGTGTAGTCGTACGCGAAAATCTCGAAGCGCTCGCGGTCGTGCGATTCGAGCAGACCGGCCATCAGATGCATCGTCGCGTGGTTGCGGAAATCGCTCGACAGGTAGCCGACCCGCACCCGCTCGCCGGGGCGGCGCGCGGCGCGCGGCGCGGCGAGCGGCGGCCCGTCCGCGGGCGGCACCGTGCGCGCCACATAGGCCTCGGTCACCGCCAGGTTCACCGCTTCGTTCGCGCACCAGGTGAGATTGGTCAGCGGATATTCCTGCGCGCCGCCGAATTCGCCGCGCGCATACCAGCCGAGCAGTTTCTGCTGCAGCGGCTCGATGCTGTCCCAGTCGCAGGTGTAGCGCATCGCGACCAGCGACGAACCGACGATCGCCGCATCGTCCGGCGCGAGTTCGAGCAGTTTGCGGAACGCGCGCGCGGCGTCGTCGAACTTGCCGATGTTTTGCAGGAACAGCGCCGCGCGCGACAGATAGGTTGGATTGCTGCTGAGTTCGAGCTGTCGATGCGCGGCGTCCGCGCCGTCCTTGAAGCGGCCGGCGTTGAAGGTGGTGGTGACCAGCGTGTCGAGGATCGTGTCGTCCTCCGGCGCTTCGGCGCGCGCCCGCGCGAGACAGTCGAGCGCCGCGTCGATTTCGCGCTCGCCGGTCAGCAGCATCCCGGCGACCAGCCAGTTGCGCGAGCCGGCGCCTTTCTCGCCGGCCTCGCGATACGCGGCGATCGCGTCGCGCGCGCGGCCGCAGATACGCAGCGCCTCGGCCTTCAGGGTCAGCAGGCCGGGATTGCCGGGGTGCAGCGCGAGCCATTGCTCCACTTCCGGCAGCGCCTCGGCGGCCTGGCCGCCATTGATCCGCTCCAGCAATTGCGCGACAACAATTTCGCCGTTAGCCATTTCAAACGTCACAGAGGTTGCAGATTACGCAGACAAAAAAAGACTGGGCGAGCGGCGCGGATTAGTGCGCCACTCGTCCAGTCGGCAGTGCCTGACACACTTTGTCCATCATGTTACGGACGCGATGTGCCGGGCAACGTCGGGATCTAAGGCCCGTTTGTGCTTCTTTTCTACAGATTGAGGTACGAGAACTGCGTCGGCGACAGCGCCGCCATCTGATTCGAGGTCAGCGAGATGATCTGGGTCGTATTCAGGCCCGCGATCTGCGCCGTCGACAGCGCCGCGACGTTCAGGTTGCTGATCTGATCGCTCGACAACGCGTTCAGGTCGTTCACCGACAGACCCTGAATCTGGGCCGTCGACATCCCGCTGGCGAGTTCGGACGTCGCCAGGTTTTGCGCCTGCAGCGTCGTCAGCGCGCCAACCTGGGTGCCCGAGAAACTCTCGATCAGCGCGCCGATCTGCGAGTACGACATCGCCGCGACCTGGCCGGTCGACAGCATCGCGGTCGTCAGCGACGTCACGTCGGTGCCGAGCGCGACGATCGTCGTCGTCGAGATCGCCTGCGTCTGCACGGTGCTCAGCCCGCTCAGCGATTCGATCTGGATCGTCGACATCGACGCGACCTGCCCCGTCGTCAGCATGCCCACCGTCAGCGACGCCACGTACGTCCCCATCTGCTGGATCGTGTTGCTCGTGAGCGTCTGCGTCTGCGCGGTCGTCATGCCGGTCAGCGCCTCGATCTGCGTGTACTGCATCGCGGCGATCTGCGACGTGGACAGCATGGTCGTGGTCAGCGACGCGACGTTGGTGCCGAGCGACTGGATCGTCGAACTCGTGATCGCCTGGGTCTGCGCGGTGCTGAAGCCGCTCAGCGATTCGACCTGGATCGTCGACAGCGCCGCGACCTGGGCGGTCGACAGCATCGCGACGTTCAGCGACGCGACGTTGGTGCCGAGCGCCGAGATGTTCGACGTCGAGATCGCCTGGGTCTGCGCGGTGTTCAGCGAGCCGGTCAGGCTTTCGAGCTGCGCGGTCGACATCGTCGCGACCTGGGCCGTGGTCAGCATCGTGGTGGACAGCGATGCGACCGCGGTACCGAGCGCCTGAATGTCCTTCGTATTCAGCGCCTGCGACTGCACGGTGGTGAGACCGGACAGCGCCAGACCCGCGACCGCCGTGCTGGCAAGCGCGCCGATCTGCACCGACGACAGCTGCGACGTGCCGTTCGAGTTCAGCGACGCGACCTGATCCGACGACAGATTGGCGACCTGCGCGGTCGACAGCATGCCCGCGGTCAGACCCGCGACGTTGGTGCCGAGCGACTGGATCGTCGCCGACGTGATCGCCTGCGTCTGCGTGGTCGTGAAGCCGCTCATCGACTCGATCTGCGCGGTCGACAGCGCGGCAACCTGCGCGGTCGACAGCAGCGACGTGGTCAGCGATGCGACCGCCGTGCCGAGCGCCTGGATGTTCGACGTCGAGATCGCCTGGGTCTGCGCGGTGTTCAGCGAGCCGGTCAGGCTTTCGAGCTGCGCGACCGACATCGCCGCGACCTGGGCCGTGCTGAGCATCGCGGTGGACAGCGAACCGACGGCCGTACCGAGCGCCTGAATGTCCTTCGTGTGCAGCGCCTGCGTCTGCGCGGTATTCAGCCCCGACAGCGCCAGACCTGCAACCGACGTGCTGGCGAGCGCGCCGATCTGCACCGACGACAGTTGCGAGGTGCCGCCCGAGTTCAGCGACGCGACCTGATCCGACGACAGGTTGGCGGCCTGCGTGGTCGACAGCATCCCGGCGGTCAGAGCCGCGACGTTGGTGCCGAGCGACTGGATCGTGGACGACGAAATCGCCTGCGTCTGCACGGTCGTGAAGCCGCTCATCGACTCGATCTGCGCGGTCGACAGCGCGGCAACCTGGGCAGTCGACAAGAGCGACGTGGTCAACGACGCGACCGCCGTGCCGAGCGCCTGGATGTTCGACGTCGAGATCGCCTGGGTTTGCACGGTGTTCAGCGAGCCGCTCAGGCTTTCGAGCTGCGCGGTCGACATCGTCGCGACCTGCGCGGTAGTGAGCATCGCGGTGGACAGCGAAGCGACCGCGGTACCGAGCGCCTGGATGTCCTTCGTGTTCAGCGCCTGCGACTGCGCGGTGTTCAGGCCCGACAGCGCGAGACCTGCCACCGCCGTGCTGGCGAGCGCACCAATCTGCGCCGACGACAGCTGCGACGTGCCGTTCGAGTTCAGCGACGCGACCTGATCCGAAGACAGATTAGCGGCCTGCACCGTCGACAGCATGCCCGCGGTCAGCGCCGCGACGTTGGTGCCGAGCGACTGGATGTTCGCCGTCGTGATCGCCTGCGTCTGCGCGGTCGTGAAGCCGCTCATCAGCTCGATCTGCGAGGTCGACAGCGACGCCACCTGGGCGGTCGTCAGCATCGCCGTGGTCAGCGCGGCGACGTTGGTGCCGAGTGCCTGGAGGTCGATCGTGGTCAGCGCCTGGGTGTCGGCCGTGTTCAGGCCCGACAGCACGAGACCGGTCACGCCCGCGCTGCTCAGCGCGCCGATCTGCGTCGACGACAGATCCGACGAAATCGCGCCGACCTGCTGCGCGTTCAGCACGGCGACCTGGGCGGTCGACAGCATGCCCGCGGTCAGACCTGCGACGTTGGTGCCGAGTGCCGCGATGTTCGACGTCGAGATCGCCTGCGTCTGCGCGGTCGTGAAGCCGGTCATCGACTCGATCTGCGTGGTCGACAGTGCGGCAACCTGCGCGGTCGACAGCAGCGACGTGGTCAGCGATGCAACGTTGGTACCGAGCGCCGAGATGTTCGACGTCGAGATCGCCTGGGTCTGCGCGGTGTTCAGCGAGCCGGTCAGGCTTTCGAGCTGCGCGGTCGACATCGTCGCCACTTGCGCCGTGGTCAGCATCGCGGTGGACAGCCCTGCGACGGCCGTGCCGAGTGCCTGGATGTCCTTCGTATTCAGCGCCTGCGACTGCGCGGTATTCAGACCCGACAGCGCGAGGCCCGCGACCGCCGTGCTGGCGAGCGCGCCGATCTGCACCGACGACAGCAGCGACGTGCCGCCCGAGCTCAGCGACGCGACCTGATCCGACGACAGGTTGGCGGCCTGCGTGGTCGACAGCATCCCGGCGGTCAGACCCGCGACATTGGTGCCGAGCGACTGGATCGTCGCCGACGAGATCGCCTGGGTCTGCACGGTCGTGAAACCGCTCATCGCTTCGATCTGCGTGGTCGACAGTGCGGCAACCTGGGCGGTCGTCAACAGCGACGTGGTCAGCGATGCGACCGCGGTGCCGAGTGCCGCAATGTTCGACGTCGAGATCGCCTGGGTCTGCGCGGTGTTCAGCGAGCCGGTCAGACTTTCGAGCTGCGCGGTCGACATCGTCGCCACTTGCGCCGTGGTCAGCATCGCGGTGGACAGCCCTGCGACGGCCGTGCCGAGTGCCTGGATGTCCTTCGTATTCAGCGCCTGCGACTGCGCGGTATTCAGACCCGACAGCGCGAGGCCCGCGACCGCCGTGCTGGCGAGCGCGCCGATCTGCACCGACGACAGCAGCGACGTGCCGCCCGAGCTCAGCGACGCGACCTGATCCGACGACAGGTTAGCGGCCTGCGTGGTCGACAGCATCCCGGCGGTGAGACCCGCGACGTTGGTGCCGAGCGACTGGATCGTCGCCGACGAGATCGCCTGCGTCTGCACGGTCGTGAAACCGCTCATCGCTTCGATCTGCGTGGTCGACAGTGCGGCAACCTGGGCGGTCGACAGCAGTGAGGTGGTCAGCGACACGACCGCGGTGCCGAGCGCCTGGATTTTCGCGGTCGAGATCGCCTGGGTCTGCGCGGTGTTCAGCGGGCCGGTGAGGACTTCGAGCTGGCTCGTCGACATCGCGGCAACCTGCGCGGTCGTCAGCATCGACGTGGTCAGCGCGGCGACGTTGGTGCCGAGCGCCTGGATGTCGATCGTGGTCAGCGCCTGGGTGTCGGCGGTGTTGAAGCCGGCGAGCGACAGGCCGGTCACGCCCGAGCTGTTCAGCGCGCCGATCTGCGCGGCCGACAGATCCGCTCCGACCAGGGTGACCTGCGGCGCCGACAGCACGGCGACCTGCGCGGTCGACAGCATGCTGGTGGTCAGCGACGCGATGTAGGTGCCGAGCGACTGGATGTTCGCCGTCGAGATCACCTGGGTCTGCGCGGTCGTGAAGCCGGTCATCGACTCGATCTGGATCGTCGACAGCGCGGCAACCTGCGCGGTCGACAGCAGCGACGTGGTCAGCGACGCGACGTTGGTGCCGAGCGCCGAGATGTTCGAGGTCGAGATCGCCTGCGTCTGCGCGGTGTTCAGCGTGCCGCTCAGGCTTTCGAGCTGCGCGGTCGACATCGTCGCGACCTGCGCGGTAGTGAGCATCGCGGTGGACAGCGAAGCGACCGCCGTACCGAGTGCCTGGATGTCCTTCGTGTTCAGCGCCTGCGACTGCGCGGTATTCAGACCCGCCAGCGCGAGGCCCGCGACCGCCGTGCTGGCGAGCGCGCCGATCTGCACCGACGACAGCAGCGACGTGCCGCCCGAGTTCAGCGACGCGACCTGATCCGACGACAGGTTAGCGGCCTGCACCGTCGACAGCATGCTGGTGGTCAACGCCGCGACATTGGTGCCGAGCGCCTGGATCGTCGAGCTCGTGATCGCCTGGGTCTGCGCGGTGCTGAAGCCGGTCAGCGATTCGATCTGGATCGTCGACAGCGCCGCGACCTGGGTGGTCGACAGCATCGCGACGTTCAGCGACGCGACTGCGGTGCCGAGCGCCTGGATCATTTTGGTCGACAGCGCCTGGGTCTGGGCGGTGTTGAAGCCGCTCATCGCTTCGATCTGCGTGCTCGACAGCGCGGCGACCTGTACGGTCGTCAGGAACGAGACGGTCAGCGAAGCCACGCCCATGCCCAACGCCTGAAGATCGGAGCTGTTGAGCGCCTGCGTCTGGCTCTGGTTGAACAGCGCGAGGGAGGCGGAGCTGAGCGAGACGATGTCGGCCGAAGACATCACCGCAATCTGGGTGGATGTCAGCGCCGCTGTCTGCAAAGTGGTCAGGCTGGCAATGTCGCTGGTCGCTAGCTGGCCGATCTGCTTTGTGGTCAATAGCGCGATCTGCGTCGGGCCCATTGCCGATACGACAGAGGTCATTTTGGTTGGTCCTATTTAAATATTGTTTCCCGGCGCGGCAACAGCCAGCCCCCCGCCAAGGCACCCACGTTTTGTTTGCAACAGCCGAGACCCCCTTGCCCCTGGTGGCACCGCGAGTCCTGCATGACCTTTAGCCGTGGAAGAGCTTTTCCGGTCCATACCGATAACGGCGAAAGCCTTTGAAACTTGACGTGATAATTGGAAATATTTGGTCAGGTCGGATGGCGCGTTTTCGTCTGATAATTGACGCTTAAGAGAATTAACCGTTAATGGCGTGAAATCGCCATCTGGCAAACGATTGCCGGATGGAGAAGGACCGGATCGACTGGAATTCGGAAAATAAGCGGGGTATTTGCGGGGATTTTTTTAGCCGGGATATTCTGTAATATGCTTTGAATATTGTTGTTAGCATATTGCAAAAATTGGCAGGCGGAATTGGCTCCAGCCTGCCGCCGATCGCGTGTGCGGAACGGCGATTTTTCGGCTCGAAGAATGGGCCGCGACAGTTAAAGCAAAAAGGCCCGATGCAAGCATCGGGCCTTTTTTGTTTCGGCGCACATTCAATGGACTGCGATATCGCGAACCAGACTTGGGGTCGCGACTGGGTCACGCAACGCTACGGCGCTGTTCCAGAGCTGGAAAAGCCGAGCATGTGCAGTTACGCCACTGACGTCGCGAAGTACACCCTACCCGTGTCGTTTACGCGGCTTTTCCGACCAAATTTAAGGGTTTTTGACGAGCGTTTAGAGCGCTGTGCACTCTACTAATGTCGCGCACATACCTGAGTGCACCCTACGGCTGTCGTACTTGGATTTTCCCCCAAAGCCTTATCGGACAAGGCTAAGCAACTGTTCTCGGCCGTTCATTCACGTCGGCGGTGGCGGCGCGGCGCCCCGCTACGGCGGCGAAGTGCTAAACACGCAGCTTTATCTTGCTCACGACGCAACGCAGACGGTCTCTTACCCATGAAGCGACAAGTGTTATACGATTACGCCCCGGAACGACCGGTCATCCTTACTGACTAATCGAATATTTACTGTATGCATATACAGTATCGCTGTCGTCAATTACACGTCAACTCAGGCGAGGCTTTCGGGCAACTGTGAAGTTACTCGATTCCTGTACGCCGCAATTTGCTCGCAAGGTTGTCCCCCTTCGGTAGTAACCAAGACCGGCATTGGGGCAAGGAGAGGACACTGATGAAAACATCCACGTTACGCCTGCGCTGAACGTGCGGTCGGTTAACGCTAGCGAATGAGATTGCCGTCAAGCTGACGCGCATGCCCATCCGCTTTGACCGCCGTAGTACCCTTTTTCGCCCGTCATCACACTCTCCCGGTTATTGCCCCGAGTTGTTCGTCGGAATGTTTTCGAGCGCCAGTTCGCGAACATAATCCGCAACGACGACACTCTTGACGTCATCAATTTTGGCAAAGGGCGCCGAGTGCGTTTCATCGGCGACTGCATTCACGGGCTGATTTGTGAAGGAACCGCGCAAACGACCGACGAAATCGCAACGGTACCTTACTCGTTTGTGCGAGGCCCACGACGTGACGCGCTGGACACTTACCAACACAATCGTCGGACCGGCAGCGGAAGAACTTCTGCACGTCAGCGGCGCTAGGATGAGCCGGGATATCGGCCGAGCGGCATACAACCTCAATGTCTCGAGCCTGACGGAACAAGCGAATCGCTGGGCTCAAACCCTCAACTACCTGACCCATCGCAACAACCTGCAGCTTTGTACCTTGTTGCCGCTCAAAAGCCTCGTGTCCGAATTCGTGCTGCTGTCCGAGAAGGAGCGCTTTTGCCCCGGTTGCCACGAAGATGACGCGCGGCTAGGCCGCGACTGCTACGAGCGATTGTTATGGAGCATTGACGCGGCGAAGGCGTGCCCGTTGCATCGGCTACAGCTCGTCAGCCGACCTCAGGCGAAGCAACGCCGCACCTCGAAACGGCGGAACGGGAGCCTCGCTCACGAGGTTGCTGCACAGTACAAAATCGGAGAGACGCCAATCCATATACCAGCATCAGACTTCGAGGTCGAAACCTCTCGTCTTATTGCGGAGCTTCTCGACGACGCCGTCTATTTTTCCAACGCAGGCTATTCGGCCACCGCTCAGTCTGTCTTTCTCACTCATGCAATTAATCTTTTATTCGATGGCGTGTCAGCGCGCTTCGCGGCTCATCTGGGTATCAGCAAATCCCAAGTCCACGGATGGGTGAAAGATAGCGTGCAAATGAGCTTCCCGCGTCTAGTGCAGACCGCGTATTGCTGCGGCTGCGCCATCGCTGACATCCTGCTCGGAAACAGCGTGATGCTTTCGCTCCGGCCCGCGCCGAGTGAGCAATGCCGTCGCTTGGTTCTACGCGGGGGGACCAGGGCCCGGCGACCGAACGAAGACTTGCGAGCGGAACTTGACGCATTGATTCGCAGCGGCCGCGCGAACAACGCAACCGAAGCGGCGCGAGCCGTTGGGATTTCGCTGAAATATCTGAAGAACAATTTCCCTGAGCAACAGGAGTTTTTGGTCAGACACGGCCGCGAGCTGTCCACGTCTCTCCGTCGGGAAGAGACCGAGACCTTCAACGACATGTATTTGACTGAGCACAACGCGCTCCGCGCGGCGGGCGAGTATCCCTCACGAAGGCGGGTGGTGGCCCGATTAAGGGGAAAAATCGGGCTCGGGTCACGACAGCGCGTGCAAAGAGCCTACCTCAAAGCGTTTGCTGAGACAGGTATGAAAATCGCGGGGTCATGCAGAAGGAGGATGACTGACCGTCCAGATTTGGGACGGGAAGACCGAAGAGTCTAAATCTGTACTACGTGTGGTAGCCACGGGTGTCGTTTACGACATCTGTGGCGAAAACTCACAGAGCATGAAAACTTGGGGGAATTTGTCACAGATGGCGCGCCCGGCTGGGATCGAACCAGCAACCCCTGCCTTCGGAGGGCAGTACTCTATCCATTGAGCTACGGGCGCTTCAACGCAAAACTGCGTGGACTACGCGAGAGCGCGGCAACCAGAACGGACGCGACGCCAAAGCGAGAGACCGCAAGGATACCCGGTTTCCGTCGAAGCGTCCACCGGCCGGCGGCCGGCCCATCTCCGCAAGCCTTGCACACGGCCCGTCGCCCGCCGCTTCGCTCCGGGTAAACGCCTGCTGAACAGCCTCCGGGGCCCCTCGCCGCCGCTGAAATCTTGCGTCTATAATCGTCCGTGGCTGATAAAGAACAAGAAGTTGCCGTCGCGCTGTACCGCTCACAATACCCACGGAGACGAGACAAGCATGAGCGAAGCACCACACGGAGCCCCGATCAAAACCCCAGCACAGCTCATCGCCGCGGTCATCGCCGGGTTCGCTGTGCCGATCATCATCATCATTCTGCTCGCGGTCTACGTCGATAACTCGACCCGCACCGGCGCCGGCACCGACTCCCTCTCCGAAGCCGATGTCGCTTCCCGGATCCATCCGCTCGCTCAGGTCGAAATCCGCGACGCCAACGCGCCGCGCGTCTACAAGAGCGGCGAGGAAGTCTACAAGGCGGTCTGCTCCGCGTGTCACGCGTCGGGTGCGGCAGGCGCGCCGAAATTCACCAATACCGCCGACTGGGCGCCGCGCCTCGCGCAAGGCTTCGACACGCTGCTGCACACCGCGTTGGCCGGCAAGGGTGCGATGCCGCCGCGCGGCGGCACCAGCCCCGACGACTACAGCGACTTCGAGATCGCCCGCGCGGTCGCCTATATGGCGAACAACTCGGGCGGGAGCTTCCCCGAACCGGCCCAGCCGGCGGCCGGCGCGGCCGCGGCATCCGGCGCGGCGGCAGCTTCGGGCCCGGCCGCAGCAGATGCCGGCGCGGCCCAGCAGGCCGCCGCGGCGGTAGCGGCATTGGCCAGCGTGCCGCAAGCGGCGGCTCCCGCGGCGGCTGCCGCAGGCGGCGCGGACGCGGCGCAGGCCGGCAAGGCGCTGTATCAGGCGGTCTGTCAGGCCTGTCACGCAGCCGGCGTGCTGAACGCGCCGAAGTTCGGCGACAAGGAAGCCTGGGCGCCGCGCCTGAAGGAGTCGATGGACACCGTCTACAACTACGCGCTGCACGGCAAGGGCGCGATGCCGCCGAAGGGTGGCTCGAACGCGTCGGATGCGGATGTGAAAGCCGCCGTCGACTATATGGTCAGCGCGGTGAAGTAACCAGAACGTAGAACGGCCGGCGCGGCGGTCGCCGGTTTCACCCGCCCAATAAAAAATCCCTGCAGGCGCGCAAGCGCTGCAGGGATTTTTTCATGCGCGTTGCGCGGAAAGCGTGAGGGATGGGCCGCGTCGTAACTTACCAGCCGTGAGCCACGCAGCCGTGAGCCCCTTCAAGCCTTCTGCAACAACGCCTTCAAACTGGCCAACCGATCCTTCGGCGACATCGGCGCCTCTTCGGCCGTCGGCGGCGGCGCATCGTCGAGCAGCATCTCATTGATGAAGCGCGACGGCTCGCAGACGATCGTCTCCCGCGCACGCTTGCGCTTCTTGCACCAGTTCAGATGCAGACTGCGCTGCGCACGCGTAATCGCCACATACATCAGGCGCCGCTCTTCCTCGATGCGCGAGTCGTCGATCGGTTCGTCGTCGGCGCCGCCGCGATGCGGCATGATCCCTTCCTCGACGCCGACCAGGAACACGTGCGGATACTCGAGCCCCTTCGACGCATGCACGGTCGACAGCCGCACCGCATCCGGATCTTCCTCGCGCCCTTCGAGCATCGACATCAGCGCGACGGTCTGGATCAGGCCAAGCAGGTTCTTGCCGGTATCGGCGAGGCCGTCGGCGGTGTCATAGCCGGTCGCATCGCTGCCGGCTTGCGGCTCTTCCTTGGTGCCCTTGCGCTTGAGCCACTCGATGAACTCGAGCACGTTCTGCCACTTTGCCTGCGCCTGACGTTCGTCGAACGCGTCGTACAGATACGCCTCGTAGTGGATCGCCTCCATCAGCTCGTTGAGCAGCGTGCCGGCCGCGTCCCGTTCCGCGCGATCGGTCAGGCGCTGCATGAAGTCGCAGAACACGCGCATCGGCTCGATCTGGCGCGGCGACAGACGCGCCTCGATACCACCCATATAAACCGCCTCGAACAGCGACACCTTCGCCTGCCCAGCGAACGCGCCGAGCGCCTCGAGCGTCGTATTGCCGACGCCGCGGCGCGGCGTCGTGATCGCGCGAATGAACGCGGGGTCGTCGTTGGCGTTGGCGATCAGCCGCAGATACGCGCAGATATCCTTGATCTCGGCCTTGTCGAAGAACGACTGGCCGCCCGACAGCACGTACGGAATCCGCTCGCGGCGCAGCACCTGTTCAAAGATGCGCGCCTGGAAATTGCCGCGATAGAGGATCGCGTAGTCGCGGAAATTCGTGCGCCGCTCGAACTTGTGCGCGGACAGGCGGAACACCACGGACTCCGCTTCGTGCTCCTCATCGTTGCAGCCGGTCACGGTGATCGTGTCGCCCATCCCGTGCTCGGACCACAGCTTCTTCTCGAACAGCTTCGGATTGTTCGCGATCACGTTGTTCGCGGCGGTCAGGATCCGCACCGTCGAGCGGTAATTCTGTTCGAGCTTGATCAGATGCAGGTGCGGAAAGTCCTTGCCGAGCTGGCCGAGGTTTTCCAGCGTCGCGCCGCGCCAGCCGTAGATCGCCTGATCGTCGTCGCCGACCGCGGTGAACGCCGCGCGCTTGCCGGCCAGCAGCTTCACCAGTTCGTACTGGCACGCGTTGGTGTCCTGATATTCGTCGATCAACAGATAACGCAGCTTGTTCTGCCAGCGGTCACGGACCTGTTCGTTGCTCGCGAACAGTTCGGCCGGCAGCCGGATCAGGTCGTCGAAATCGACCGCCTGATACGCGTGCAGCGTCGCCACATAGTTGCGATAGACGATCGCGGCCTGGTGCTCGTCCTCGGTCGACGCGGTCGCAATCGCCTGCTCCGGCATGATCAGGCCGTTCTTCCACAGCGAGATGATCGATTGAATCTTGCGGATGAAGCCCTTGTCGGTCGAGCCGACCTGCTCCTGGATCATCCCAAAGCAGTCGTCGGAATCCATGATCGAGAACTGCGGCTTCAGGCCGACGTGCTCCGCCTCCTGGCGCAGGATCTGCACGCCGAGCGAGTGGAACGTACAAACCGTCAGCTGGTTCACCGGCACCTTGCGGCCTTCCTTGCCGGGCGTCGTCAGCGTCTTGCCTTCGAGCAGCTTGCCGACGCGCTCGCGCATTTCCGCGGCGGCCTTGTTCGTGAACGTGACGGCGGCGATGTGGCGCGGTTCGAAGCCTTTCGCTTCGATCAGGTGAGCGATCTTCTGCGTGATCACGCGCGTCTTGCCGCTGCCCGCGCCGGCGAGCACGAGACAGGGACCGTCGAGATAACGGACCGCTTCACTTTGAGCGGGATTCAGGCCAGCGGACATCGTGTGTGGATGGGTAAAACGGTTGAGGACGGTCGTGGCTACCGGCGGGAGACGCCGGCCCGACAGCCCGGGGGCATGCTGCGCGGCGGCGCGGGGCCGGAGTCGCGGATCGCGTTCCGGCGCGGCGCGTTTTGCGCGAGAGGAGCGATGTTAACACGGTTACCTTCGACGGTTACCTTCGACGGTTACCTGCACCGGTTACCGTGGCGCTTGCCCGCGATGGTTCGCGGCACGACTGCGCCCCCAGTCCATCCCACAAATGCCACAATACCGGCATTGCGCGCCGCCGCCGCGGTGGCAAGGCAGCGCGCCGCTCCTGCAGGAAGACACGCATGTCCGCATCGTTGAAGATTGGATTGATGGGCTACGGTTTCGCCGGCGCGACCTTTCACGCACCGGTGATCGAGAATTGCGGACGCGCGAGCGTCGCCGCGATCGCCACCAGCCAGACCGAACACGCGCACGCGGATTATCCGCACGCGAAGATCGTCGCCGATTTCGACGCGCTGCTCGCGCTCGACGACATCGACTGCATCGTGCTCGCGACGCCGAACGACACCCACTTCGACCTCGCGCGCCGCACGCTCGAAGCCGGCAAGCACGTGGTCGTCGACAAGCCGGTCACGCTGAACGCGGCCGACGCGCACACGCTCGCGAACATCGCGCTCGCGCGCGGCAAGCTGTTCGTGCCGTTTCACAACCGTCGCTGGGACGGCGACTTCCTGACCGTGCGCGACCTGCTCGCGCGCATCGAACTGGGCCGCGTCACGCACTACGAATCGCACTTCGACCGCTTCCGCCCCGGCGTGCGCCAGCGCTGGCGCGAGGACGTGACGCGCGGCGGCGGTCTGCTGTTCGACCTCGGCCCGCATCTGATCGACCAGGCGCTCGCGCTGTTCGGCCCGCCGCAAACGGTGTCGGCGACGGTGCGCGCGCATCGCGACGACGCCAGCGCGCCCGACTACGTACACATCCAGCTCGGCTACCCGGACTTCGAAGTGGTGTTGCACGCGAGCGCGCTGACCGCGATGCCCGGTCCGCGCTTCGCGATCCACGGCACCCGCGGCAGCTACCTGAAGTACGGGCTCGATACCCAGGAAGACCAGCTGAAAGCCGGCTTGCGCCCCGGCGACGAAGGCTTCGGCGGCGGCAACACCGCCGGCCGCTTGCGCGTGCTGGAAGGCGAGCAGGAAGTCGAGCGCGAACTGCCGACTCGCGACGGCGACTACGCCGGCTTCTACATCGCCCTGGCCGACGCGATCCAGAACGGTGTCGCGTTCCCGGTCAGCGCTCAGGACGCGGTCGACGTGATGACGATCATCGATCTCGCCGCGCGCAGCTCAGAACAGGGCGCGCGGCTGCCGTTCGAGCGCATCCGCTGAGGCCGTCGCGGACCCGTGTCCGCGTGGCGTCGCGCCGTTTTGTGTACCAAAAACGGCGCGACCCGCCAGGCCTCGAAAGCCCGTCCCACCGGGCTTTTCTGACATTCCCGAAAGGAACATAACGTTACAAATTCGGCCGCTGCCGGGTCAGCGAACTGCCGCCATCAGCCGTTGCTACCGACGTAGCTTCCACCCAATCGACAACGACTCCGGGAGAATTCATGTCTCGTTTCATCCGTGCCCTTGCCGCGTGCGCGCTGCTCACGTCCGTCGCCGCCTGCGTGGTGACGCCCCCGCCGCCCGCGCATCCGGGCCCGACCGCCCAACAGATCGCCGATCAGCGCCTGCGTCAGGTCAATGGCCGCATCGACAGTCTCGCGCGCCGCATCGACAACCGCGTGAATCAGGGCTACTACCCGCCGTCGCAAGGCGCGTCGCTGCATCACCGGCTCGAAACGATCCGCCAGGAAGCGCGCGATATGGCCGCGCAGCACGGCGGCGGTCTGACGGCCGAAGAACAGCGCGTGCTCAATCAGGAGCTGGACAACGCGGCTCACGCGATCGGCGAGTAAAGCGGGCCAATACGGCGACCGCAGCAATTCCCAACGGTAAGAAGCCGACAAAACGCCGATCAAAACGGCTAAAACAGCGCGGGCCTTCCGGTCCCGCGCTTTCTTTTTTGACATCGGTCAACGCCGCCAACCCGCGCGACGCCCGCCCCTCAAAGCCCAAGGCCTTTATTTGACAAGCCCCCGGCCGTCGCGTAAATTCGCCGCACGCGTCGGGAGAGCGCGCTGGCCGCTGAAAAATCGCAGGCCGCGCCGCCGAAGGGGCACACCCGCAAACTCTCAGGCAAAAGGACCGACCGCGTCGAAAAACCCGCTTTCAAGGCGGTTTTTTCGCACTCTGGAGAGCGGCAGTAGCCATCCGCGTCGCACGTCGTGCACCGCAGGCAGGCTGCCCACCGAAGGGGCGCGCGTTTCACCGTGATGTGACAAAGCAGGCTCGCTAGCGAGCACGCCACCGTCCCGGCAGCGCAATCTCTCAGGTATCGAGGACAGAGGGGTCATGCACAAGCAAGCACGCTCGCTGGCACACCGCCGCGAGGTGTTGCGCCGCATGGCCTTTTTTGTTTCGCGAGACGCCCGAGGCCCCATGACCGAACTCAAACACACCCCGCTCAACGCCGCTCACCGCGCGCTCAATGCCCGCATGGTCGATTTCGGCGGCTGGGACATGCCCGTCAACTACGGCTCGCAGATCGAAGAACATCGCGCGGTACGCACCGACGCCGGCATGTTCGACGTCTCCCACATGTGCGTGGTCGATTTCACCGGCGAGCGCGTGCGCGCGTTCTTCGAATTCGCGCTGGCCAACAACGTCGCGAAACTGCAAACGCCGGGCCGCGCGCTCTATTCCTGCATGCTGAACCCGAACGGCGGCGTGATCGACGACCTGATCGTCTATTACTTCGCCGAAGATCATTTCCGCGTGGTCGTCAACGCCGGCACCGCCGATAAAGACATCGCATGGTTCGGTCAGCTCAACGCCGAAGGCGAATACGGCCTGACGATCACGCCGCGTCGCGACTTCGCGATCGTCGCGGTGCAAGGCCCGAACGCGCGCGAAAAGCTCTGGCAAACCGTGCCGGCCGCGCGCGCCGCGACCGAAGCACTGAAGCCGTTCAACGCGGCCCGCGTCGACGGTACGCCGTTCGGCGAGCTGACCGTCGCGCGCACCGGCTATACCGGCGAAGACGGCTTTGAAGTGATCGTACCGGCCAGCCACGTCGAAGCGCTGTGGAACGCGTTGCAGGCGCAAGGCGTGCGCCCGGCCGGTCTCGGCGCGCGCGACACGCTGCGCCTCGAAGCCGGCATGAACCTGTACGGCCAGGATATGGACGACAACGTCTCGCCGCTTGACGCCGGCCTCGCCTGGACCGTCGACCTCGCCGCGCCGCGCGACTTCGTCGGCAAGGGCAAGCTCGAAGCCGACGGCTCGCGCGCCGCCTTCGTCGGTCTGATCCTGCTGAAGGACAACGGCAAGGCCGCGGGCGTGCTGCGCGCGCATCAGAAGGTCGTGACCACGCACGGCGACGGCGAAATCACCAGCGGCACTTTCTCGCCGACGATGCAGGAATCGATCGCCTTCGCGCGCGTGCCCAAGGGCGTGCAGCCGGGCGACACCGTGCACGTCCAGATTCGCGACAAAGCCTGCCCCGCAAGCGTGGTAAAACTGCCGTTCGTGCGCAACGGCAAAGTGCTGGCGGTCTGAACGGCCGGCGCACGCCCCCCTAATTCCAATCAATACCGAACAAACCGCATAGGAGCATCCGATGAGCATCCCGGCCGATCTGAAATACACCGAATCGCACGAATGGGTCCGCACCGAAGCCGATGGCACGCTGACGGTCGGCATCACCGACCACGCGCAGGAAGCGCTCGGCGATATCGTCTTCTTCGAAGTCCAGGAACTGAACAAGTCCGTCACGGCCGGCGACACCGTCGCCGTGATCGAATCGGTGAAGGCCGCCTCCGACATCTACGCGCCGGTCTCGGGCGAGATCATCGAAGCGAACACCGCCGTGTCCGATTCGCCGGACTCGGTGAACAGCTCGCCGTACGACAGCTGGCTGTTCAAGATCAAGCCGGCCGCCGGCGCGACGCTGGATCGCCTGATCGACGCCGACGCGTACGCGAAGTCGATCGGCGCGTAAGTCAGCCTCTGACGCAGCGCCTGAGTCACATTCTGTTTTAACCGTCAGGTGCGGCGCCCGCGAAAAGCGCGCGCCGCATCGCCAGGAACACCCATGAAGCTCGAACACCCGGATCGTCTGATGAACCGCACTCCTCTCTCGCTCGCCGCGCTCGAAGTGCACGACGCCTTCGCCGAACGGCATATCGGCCCGGATGCGGCCGACCAGCAAGCGATGCTCGAAGCCCTCGGCTTCGCGTCGCGCGCGGCATTGATCGACGCCGTCATCCCGAAGACGATCCGCCGCACCGAAACGCTGCCGCTCGGCCCCTTCGCACAACCGAAGAGCGAAGCCGAAGCGCTCGCCGCGCTGCGCGAGCTGGCGGACAAGAACCAGGTGTTCCGCTCGTACATCGGCCAGGGCTATTACAACGCCCACACGCCGACGGTGATCCTGCGTAACGTGCTCGAAAATCCGGCGTGGTACACCGCGTACACGCCGTATCAACCGGAAATCTCGCAAGGCCGTCTCGAAGCGCTGCTGAACTTCCAGCAGATGGTCACCGACCTGACCGGCCTCGCCATCTCGAACGCATCGCTGCTCGACGAGGCGACCGCCGCCGCCGAAGCGATGACGCTCTTGCAACGCGTCGGCAAACCGAAGTCGAACGTGTTCTTCGTCGCCGACGACGTGCTGCCGCAAACCATCGAAGTCGTGAAGACGCGCGCGACGCCGGTCGGCATCGAAGTGAAGGTCGGCCCCGCCGCCGAAGCCGCGAATGCGAACGCGTTCGGCGTGCTGCTGCAATACCCGGGCGTGAACGGCGACGTGCGCGACTACCGCGCGCTCACCGAAGCGATCCACGCGGCCGGCGGCCACGTGGTCGCCGCCGCCGACCTGCTCGCGCTGACGCTGCTGACGCCGCCGGGCGAATGGGGCGCGGACGTCGCGGTCGGCAACACCCAACGTTTCGGCGTGCCGGTCGGCTTCGGCGGCCCGCACGCCGCGTACCTCGCGGTGCGCGACGAATTCAAGCGGCAGATGCCGGGTCGCCTCGTCGGCGTGACCGTCGACGCGCAAGGCAACCCCGCACTGCGTCTCGCGCTGCAAACGCGCGAACAGCACATCCGCCGCGAGAAGGCGACCTCGAATGTGTGTACCGCGCAGGCGCTGCTCGCGATCATGGCCAGCATGTACGCGGTCTATCACGGCCCGCGCGGTCTGAAGACGATCGCGCTGCGCGTGAACCGCGTCGCCGCGCTGCTCGCCGAAGGCGCGAAGCAACTCGGCTACAAGCTCGTCAACGACACCTTCTTCGACACCCTCACGTTCGACACCGGCGCCCGCACGCAAGCGCTGCTCGACGCGGCGACCGCGAAGCGCATCAACCTGCGCCGCGTGAGCGCGACGCAAGTGGGCCTGTCGGTCGATGAAACCACCACGCGCGGCGACCTCGCCGACCTGCTCGCGGCGTTCGCGCAAGCGGCCTTCTCGAACGACGTGCCGCAAATCGACGCGCTCGACGCCGCGCTGAGCGCGTCGAATAGCGCCTCGGTGCCGGCCGCGCTCGAACGCACCAGCGCGTACCTGACGCATCACGTGTTCAACCGCCATCATTCGGAAACCGAAATGCTGCGCTATCTGCGCAGCCTGTCGGACAAGGATCTCGCGCTCGATCGCTCGATGATCCCGCTCGGCTCCTGCACGATGAAGCTGAACGCGACGTCGGAAATGCTGCCGGTCACGTGGCCCGAATTCGGCCAGATTCACCCGTTCGCGCCGGCTGAACAGACGGTCGGCTACCGCGAAATGATCGATCAGCTCGAAGAGATGCTGGTCGCCGCGACCGGTTATGCGGCGGTGTCGCTGCAACCGAACGCGGGCTCGCAGGGCGAGTACGCGGGTCTGCTGATCATCCACGCGTACCACGCGTCGCGCGGCGAAGCGCATCGCAACGTCTGCCTGATTCCCGCTTCGGCGCACGGCACCAACCCCGCGTCCGCGCAGATGGCCGGCATGCAGGTGGTGGTCGTCGCGTGCGACGCGCAGGGCAACGTCGACACCGAAGATCTGAAGAAGAAGGCCGCCCAACACGCGGACAAACTCGCGGCGATCATGATCACGTATCCGTCGACGCACGGCGTGTTCGAAGAGAACGTCCGTGAAATCTGCGAGATCGTGCACGCGCACGGCGGCCAGGTTTACGTGGACGGCGCGAACATGAACGCGATGGTCGGTCTGTGCGCACCGGGTCAGTTCGGCGGCGACGTCTCGCACCTGAACCTGCACAAGACCTTCTGCATCCCGCACGGCGGCGGCGGACCGGGCGTCGGTCCGGTCGCGGTCGGCGCGCACCTCGCGCAGTTCCTGCCGAACCAGACTTCGTCGGGTTACCAGCGCGCGGAAAGCGGCATCGGCGCGGTATCGGCCGCACCGTTCGGCTCGGCGTCGATCCTGCCGATCTCGTGGATGTACATCGCGATGATGGGCGCGAAGAACCTGAGCGCCGCGACCGAAATCGCGATCCTCAACGCGAACTACGTCGCCAACAAGCTCGCGCCGCACTATCCGGTGCTGTACTCGGGCCCCGGCGGCCTCGTCGCGCACGAGTGCATTCTCGATCTGCGCCCGATCAAGGAAACCAGCGGCATCACCGTCGACGACGTCGCCAAGCGTCTGGCCGACTACGGCTTCCACGCGCCGACGATGAGCTTCCCGGTGCCGGGCACGCTGATGGTCGAGCCGACCGAGTCGGAGTCGAAGGAAGAACTCGACCGCTTCATCGAAGCGATGATCGCGATCCGCGAGGAAATCCGCGCGGTCGAGGAAGGCCGCGCCGATCGCGAGGACAACCCGCTGAAGCACGCGCCGCACACCGCGGCGGTGGTCGTCGCCGACGACTGGAAGCACGGCTACTCGCGCGAAGCTGCCGCGTATCCGCTGCCCACGTTGATCGCTAAGAAGTACTGGCCGCCGGTCGGGCGCGCGGACAACGTGTACGGCGACCGCAATCTGTTCTGCTCCTGCGTGCCGATCGCCGACTACGAGTAAGCGGGGTAGCGCGCGGCGCCCGGCGCCGGTCCCGGCAGCTGTACGCCGGGGCGGGCGGCGGGCGCTTCTGTCGTTCGTGCCCGCAACCGGCTAACATCACACACCGAATCAGCCTAACGAGGAGTTCCGCATGGCGCGACAGGTGCGATCGATGCAAAGCCGGCCCGAAGCCATCCCAGCCCATTCGTGGCGGTCCACCTGCGCGGTGCTGCTGGCCGGCGCGGCAACGCTGCTGCCGTTGCGCGAAGCGCAGGCCGCGATGAATTTCTGCGCGGCGCCCGCGTTGCAGACCAGCGAGCGCACCAATGCCGATCCCGGCGTGAAGGCGCTCGTCAGCAACGTGCAGGCCCGTCTGAACGAGCAGCCGCACGCGCTCGCGAAGCTGCACACCGAGGGCACGCTGCCGCACGAGGGCATCTACGATCAGAGCGTCGAAGCGGAAAAGGATCTCGATCTGCTGCGCGACGCCGCGCTCGCATGGCGCGCGACCAGCGACGAGCGTTTCCTGAAACTGGTCGACCGGCTGCTGTATGCATGGGTCACGACCTATCAGCCGAGTTTCAATCCAATCGACGAAACCCATTTCGAAGGTCTGATCCTCGCGTACGACATGACCGCGAGCGCGCTGCCGGTGAAAACGCGCAACGCGGCGATGGCGTTCCTGACGAAACTCGCGAACGGCTACATCGCGCAAATCGATGCGCAACCGCGGCCGCTGACCGGCACCTTCCGCAACAATTGGCAGAGTCACCGGATCAAGCTGATCGCGATGGCCGCGTTCACGCTCGATAACCGCAAGATGATCAACACCGCGCAGCGGCTGTTCGTCGAGCATATCGGCGACAACATCGCGCCGGACGGCACCACGATCGACTTCAGCGAGCGCGACGCGCTGCACTATGTGACCTACGACCTGCAGCCGCTCGTGACCGCCGCGCTCGCCGCGCGCCGCCACAACCGCAACTGGCTGCAGGAAAAGGGCGCGAACGGCGCGACGCTGCTCGCCGCGCTGAACTGGCTGGTGCCGTTTGCGACCGGCAGCCAGAGCCACGAGGAATTCGTGCATTCGAACGTACCGTTCGATGCAAAACGTCGCGAAGCCGGCTTGCCCGGCTATTCGGGTCCGTGGGACCCGAAGAACGCGACGGAACTGTTTCACCTGGCGGCGCGTCTCGATGGACGCTTTACGCCAGTCGCGCTGCAGCTAGCACCGACGCCGCCCGCGTGGCTCGCCGTGTGTTTGCCGCTGCCGGCGCGCTAACCCTTTATTTATCGGCAGGAGCAGTAAATGGCAGTCAGCGTTTTCGATCTCTTCAAAATCGGCATCGGTCCGTCGAGCTCGCACACGGTCGGACCGATGCGCGCCGCGCTGATGTTCGTCCAGGGACTCGAGCGCGACGGACTGCTCGATCAGGTCGCGTCGGTCAAAGCGGAGCTGTACGGCTCGCTGGGTGCGACCGGCAAGGGCCACGGCACCGATCGCGGCGTGATGCTCGGCCTGCTCGGCGACGCGCCCGACACCGTCGACCCCGACACGATCGCGCAGCGGCTCGACGCGGTGCGCACGTCGCGCAAGCTCGCGCTGCTCGGCACGCACGAGGTGCCGTTCGTGCAGAAGGAGCACATCGCGTTTTATCGTCAGGCGCTGCCCGAGCATCCGAACGGCCTGAAGCTGTACGCGTTCGACGCGCAACGCGCGACGCTGCGCGAAGCGACCTATCTGTCGGTCGGCGGCGGCTTCGTCGTGACGGCCGGCGCGCCGAACACCAAGGTGTTGTCCGCGGTCGACCAGTTGCCGCATTCGTTTCGCAGCGCGAACGAATTGCTCGCGCTGTGCGAGTCGACCGGCAAGAGCATCGCGCAACTGATGTGGGAAAACGAGCGGGTGTGGCACTGCGAGGAAGAAACCCGCGCGGGCCTGCTGAAGATCTGGGACGTGATGCAGTCGTGCGTGTCGCGCGGCTGCGGGATCAACAATCCCGATGCCGACGGCAATCTGCCGGGACCGTTCCAGGTGAAGCGTCGCGCGCCGCAGTTGTATCGCGCGTTGACCGGTCATCCGGAGCGCGCGTTGCAGGATCCGCTGTCGATGGTCGACTGGATCAATCTGTACGCGATCGCCGTCAACGAGGAAAACGCCGCGGGCGGCCGGGTCGTCACCGCGCCGACCAATGGCGCGGCCGGCATCATTCCGGCGGTGCTGCATTACTACACGCGCTTCATGCCGAGCGCGAACGAACAGGGCGTGATCGACTTCCTGATGACCGCCGCCGCGATCGGCATTCTGTACAAGCTGAACGCGTCGATTTCCGGCGCGGAAGTGGGCTGTCAGGGTGAAGTCGGCGTCGCGTGCTCGATGGCCGCCGGCGCGCTCGCCGCGGTGATGGGTGGCACGCCGAGGCAGGTCGAGAACGCCGCTGAGATCGGCATGGAGCACAACCTCGGGCTCACCTGCGATCCGGTCGGCGGGATGGTGCAGATTCCGTGTATCGAGCGCAATGCGATGGCGTCGGTGAAGGCGGTCAACGCCGCGCGGATGGCGTTGCGCGGCGACGGCAGCCACTACGTGTCGCTCGATTCGGTGATCAAGACGATGCGCGAGACCGGCGCCGATATGAAGACCAAGTACAAGGAAACGTCGCGCGGCGGGTTGGCGGTGAATATCGTCGAGTGTTGAGCGTCGTGCGCGGCGTTTGAGTGCAGGTGATAAACGCGGACCTTCGGGTCCGCGTTTTTGTTTATGCGCTGCGCCATGACAGCGCCCGTGTCCGCGGCGTAAGCTGTCGAAGCGCCGATCGGCCGCGGCAACACGTCGCGCCGATGCGGCTCCATCCCATCGCACTCATGCACTGCCAGGAGGCTTCTCCGCAATGTCGCTGCCGAATGCTCCCACTGCAAATTCCGCTACCTCTTCCCACGATGCTCGCACGACCGGCGCGCGCCTCGTCGTCGATGCGTTGCTCACGCATGGCGTCGAACGCGTGTTCTGCGTGCCCGGCGAAAGTTTTCTCGCGGTACTCGATTCGCTGCACGACGAGGCCGAACGGATTCAGACGATCGTCTGCCGTCACGAAGCCGCGGCCGCCAACATGGCCGAAGCGGTCGGCAAGCTGACCGGTCGCCCGGGTATTGCGCTGGTCACGCGCGGGCCGGGCGCGACGCATGCGTCGATCGGCGTGCACACCGCGTTTCAGGATTCGACGCCGATGATCCTGCTGATCGGCCAGTGCGCGCGCGAGCATCTCGATCGCGAGGCGTTTCAGGAGATCGACTATCGACGCATGTTCGGGCAGATGGCGAAATGGGTCGCGCAGATCGACGACCCGAAACGGATCCCCGAATATCTGAGCCATGCGTTTCACACCGCGACATCGGGACGGCCCGGACCGGTGGTGCTGTCGTTGCCGGAAGACGTGCTGAGCGATGCGTGCGACGCGGTGCCCGGCGCGCCTGCTTATCAGCGCGTGGCGGCGTCGCCGTCGGCTGCGCAGATCGGGAAGCTGCGTGAGCTGCTCGAACGCGCGCAGCGGCCGATGGTGATCGCCGGCGGCAGCGGCTGGACGCCCGCCGCATGCGCGGACCTGCGGCGCTTTATCGAAACATGGCAACTGCCGATCGGCCTCGCGTTCCGCTTCCAGGATACGTTCGACAATGAGCATCCGAACTACGCGGGCGATGTCGGCCTCGGCATCAATCCCGCGCTCGCGCAGCGCATCCGCAATGCCGATCTGCTGTTGACGCTTGGGCCCCGTCTCGGCGAAGCGACGACCAACGGCTACACGCTGCTCGACATTCCGAAGACGAAACAGACGCTGGTGCATGTGCATCAGGGCGCGGAGGAATTGGGACGCGTGTATGCGGCCGATCTGCCGATCGTCTCCGGCATGCCCGAACTCGCGGCAATGCTCGCGGAGCTGAAACCGGCGACATCGTCCGGCCAGCTCGCGTGGGCTGGGGCCGCTGAAGAAGCGCATCGCGCGTATCTGGAATGGCGCAAGCCGCGCGCGATTCCCGGCGACGTGCAGATGGGCGAAGTGATCCAGCAACTGCGCGCGCATCTTCCCGACGACGCGATCCTGACCAACGGCGCCGGCAATTACGCGACGTGGCTGCATCGGCATTTTTCGTATCGGCACTTCCGCTCGCAGCTTGCGCCGACCAGCGGCGCGATGGGCTACGGCGTGCCGGCCGCGATCGCGGCAAAGTCGCTGTATCCGCAGCGCGCGGTGGTCGCGCTGGCCGGCGACGGCTGCTTCATGATGGCCGCGCAGGAACTCGCGACCGCGATGCAGTACGACCTGCGGGTGCTGTTCATCGTCGTCAACAACAGCCACTTCGGCACGATCCGCATGCACCAGGAGCGGCATTATCCGCATCGCGTGCATGGCACCGGTCTCACCAATCCGGACTTCGCGGCGTTCGCGCGCTCGTTCGGCGCGCATGGGGAAACGGTCGAGCGCACGGCGGATTTTCTGCCGGCGCTGGAACGCGCGATCGCGTCGCAATTGCCGGCGTTGATCGAGATCCGGATGCCGCAGGAAGCGAGTACGCCGGCGGCGACGCTCGAACAGATTCGCGAGCAGGGGAGGAAGATGCGGGGGGAGTAGTGGGGTGAGGGTTGTCGCACGCGGCGCTTGCGGTTTAAACACCCGTGGGCGCTTTCGTGAGCCCTGGATGGACGCTACGCGTAGATGATCGACAACATGCAAAGTTCCTTCATCAGCGCGGGTTTCTGGCCCTCGATCACGTCGGATTGAATCTGAAAAATCACTGCTTTGATCACGTCCGTCTGACTCAGGGTCGTATCGTGCATCAGGATCTTCACATCTTCCGCAATGCGCGGCGTCACCTTCATCGAAAGCCGTCTGCGAGCGGCTCCGCGCTGCTCCGTGAAGCGTTCGATCGCCGCCCGGTGCGCCTTCACGAGCCTTGCACGCGGATATTCGCCCGAAGCAAACCGATGCAAATAGAGCATCATGAGCACCTTGCGAAATTCGGTCGAGCTTGCACTGTCGACCATATACGCAGCCAGATCGAGAATGTCGAGGTAGATCGCAGGTAGTTGTGCTTCGATAGGTCTGACCTGCTTTTGCCGCGCTTCGCGGATGGCAGGAGTCGACTGGGCCGGCACGGCGACAACTCGATCACAAACGTCGCAAACCGCCGCCAGAATATTCTTCACTTCGCCTCGGCCGTCACTGAAGGGCACGTCGCGCCGACGGAACGTCGTGCCTACCAGTTGCTTGCAGTGAGAACAGATCGCGTTGCTCTTTTCGCCCTCTTCATAAAGCTTGATCTTCATCGGTTCACTCATTGATGGACGCTAATAAACACGGTTTCCGGATCGCCTACGAAGTAAAACTTCACGTACCAACCGCCTGTCAAGATGATGTGAACGTCGACTGACGGTGCGTGGTGATGAGGCGACGAGCTGTATTGCGTGCCATCGCTTCTCGCAATGAGCGCCTCCACGAACTCGGCGGTAACCTGACCTGTCGCAAGAAGATTCTTTACGTTAATGCCCGCACGGGCCTCGTGCTGGAATTTTCCGGAGCGCAGCGCGGACATGACCGCGCGCTTCACCCCTTTATATTTACTCTGTATCGGCAAGACACCTCCCATTATACGAGAACTCTCGTACAAGAACATTACGAAGATCTTCGTGATGTCACCGGAGATTGTCCCCGAACTTTTTTTCGGGAGAAGCCGAATATCGGAGGTGATGCGAACAACGCCCGCACACCCAGCCAACCAATAAAAAAACCCCGCCGAAGCGGGGCTTTTTCATCATCGCCAAAGCGACCAGCGCAACAAACCTTACTTGCCGCCCACGCTCTGCAGCGTCGTCCACTTGCCGTCGACCACCTTGTACAGCGTGATGCCGCCGTTCTTCAGATCGCCGCGCGCGTCGTACGCGAGGTTGTTGGTCGTCACCGCCGGCATCGAGGTCTTCGCCAGCACCGGCAGGTACTTCGCCGGATCGGTCGAGTTCGCGTTCTTCATCGCGGTGAACATCGCCATCGCGCCGTCGAATGCGTACGGCGAGTAGGTCTGCACGTCCTCGTTGAAGCGCTTCTTGTACTTCTCGACGTACGCCTTGCCGCCCGGCATTTCGTCGAGCGGCAGACCCGCCAGCGAAGCCACCGTGCCGTTCGCCGCGTCGCCCGCGAGCTTGATGAAGGTCGGCGTGTGCACCATTTCGCCGCCCATCAGCGGCGCCTTCACGCCGAGCTGCTTCATCTGCTTGACCATCGGCGCCGCTTGCGAATCCGCGCCGCCGTAGTAGATCAGATCCGGGTTCGCCGCCTTCAGCTTGGTCAGGATCGACTTGAAGTCGACGGCCTTGTCGTTCGTGTATTCACGATCGACGATCGTCGCGCCAGCCGCCTTCGCCGCCTTCTCGAACTGATCGGCCAGACCCTGGCCGTAAGCGGTGCGGTCGTCGACGATCGCGATCTTCTTCATGCCGAGCGTCTTCACCGCGAACGTGCCGGCCACCGAACCTTGCTGCGTGTCGGACGTCATCATCCGGAAGGTCGTCTTGAAGCCCTGCTGCGTGTATTCCGGCGCGGTCGCCATCGCGATCTGCGGGATGCCCGCGTTCGCGTAGATGCGCGAAGCCGGGATCGTGGTGCCCGAGTTGAAGTGACCGAGCATGCCCTTGATGCCGTCATCCACGAGCTTCTGCGCGACCGTCGTGCCGGTACGCGGGTCGGCCTGGTCGTCGGCCGAGTCGAGCACGATGCGAACCTGCTTGCCGCCGATCGTCGGCTTGGTCGCGTTGAATTCCTCGACCGCGAGCACGATGCCGTTCTGGAAGTCCTTGCCGTAGTGAGCCTGCGCGCCCGTCATCGGACCGGCGAAACCCACCTTCACGTCTTCCGTCGCTTGAGCGTAGGCCGTCCCCGCCACCGACATAGCCGCAACCAGCGCCGCGCCTGCCAGCTGTTTCATCTTGTGTTGCATAGCTTCTCCTTGATACCAGGTGTGGATGAAGCGGTGTCGGGGTCGCCGTTCCGCTTCCGTTCTATTGAGTGATCGCCGAGGTTCGCTCAACCGATCGTCATCAAATTCGCATTGCCGCCCGCCGCCGCGGTGTTCACGCTGACCGAGCGCTCGGTCAGCAAGCGTTCGAGCGCGTAGTCCTCGTCGCCGCTCGCCAGTGCGCCGGCCGCGACGCCCTGCACCGAGACGATCGGGCCCGCGCGTTTCGCGACTTCCTTCACCAGCGTCAGCAGCTCGTCGCTGTCGCCTTCGAACAGCACCGCGTCGAACGTCGCGTCGGCGCTCTTCTTCACGCTCGCATACGACTTCAGCGACGCGGGCAGCTGCGATACCAGTTGCTCGCCGGCCGCGCCTTCGAACAGCGCGCGGTTACCGGTCGCGAGCGCGGCAGCCAGCTGCACGCGCGCGCCGCTCGCGGTCGATGCGATACACAGCACCGTGCCGCGCGGGCCGAGCGTATACGTGTTGCGCTCGCCGGTCGGTCCCGCCAGCACCGCGGTCGCGCCCGCCGGCACGTGCGACAGATAACCGTCGCAACGCGCGGCCAGCTGCGGCTCGCGTTCGGCGATCAGCCAGTCGCGCAGCGCGGTCAGCGCGGCGCCCGGATTGTCGCCTTTTTCCGCGGCCTGCGGTACTTCGACGACCAGCGACTGCGCGAGCGACTTCGGCAAACCGGCCGGCCGCGTCGCCAGCAGACGCTGCAGATACAGCGCGCCGCCCGCCTTCGGACCGGTGCCCGACAAGCCTTCGCCGCCGAACGGCTGTACGCCCACCACCGCGCCGATCACGTTGCGGTTCACGTAGATGTTGCCGACGTGCGCGCGGCTGATCACGTGCGCAATCGTCTCGTCGATCCGCGTGTGGATGCCGAGCGTGAGCCCGTAGCCGGTCGTGCGAATCTGTTCGAGCAGCTTGTCGAGCTGGCTGCGGCGATAGCGCACCACGTGCAGCACCGGGCCGAACACTTCGCGCTTCAGTTCGTCGATGCTATCGAGTTCGATCAGCGTCGGCGGCACGAAGGTGCCCTGCGCGGCGCCTTCCGGCAGCGGCAGTTGCTCGATCTTGCGGCCCTTGTCGCGCATCGCCGCGATGTGCGAGTCGATCCCGCGCTTCGCGTCGAGGTCGATCACCGGGCCGACGTCGGTCGACAGGCGGTCCGGATTGCCGACCGTCAGCTCGCGCATCGCGCCCGTCAGCATTTCCAGCGTGCGGTCCGCAACGTCCTCCTGCAGACAAAGAACGCGCAACGCCGAACACCGTTGACCGGCGGAGTCGAACGACGATTGCAGCACGTCGGCGACAACCTGCTCGGCGAGCGCCGACGAGTCGACGATCATCGCGTTCTGGCCGCCGGTTTCGGCGATCAGCGGAATCGGCTTGCCGTCCGGGTCGAGCCGGCCCGACAGCGTTTTGTTGATCAGGCGCGCGACTTCGGTCGAGCCGGTGAACATCACCGCGCGGGTGCGCGGGTCGGCGACCAGCGCGGCGCCGACCGTCTCGCCGTCGCCCGGCAGCAATTGCACCGCGCCCGCCGGCACGCCGGCTTCGCGCAGGATCCGCACCGCTTGCGCGGCGATCAGCGGGGTCTGCTCGGCCGGCTTCGCGAGCACCGTGTTGCCGGCCGCGAGCGCGGCGGCCACCTGGCCCATGAAGATCGCCAGCGGGAAATTCCACGGGCTGATACAGACGACCGGACCGAGCGGCCGGTGCGTGTCGTTCGAAAACTCGTTGCGGATCTGCGTCGAGTAGTAGCGCAGGAAGTCGATCGCCTCACGGATTTCCGACACCGCGTTCGCGAGCGACTTGCCCGCTTCGCGCACCACGAGGCCCATCAGCGTGTGCATCTGCGCTTCGAGCAGATCGGCGGCGCGCGCGAGGCAGTCGGCGCGCGCTTCCACGGGCGTCGCCTGCCAGATCGGCGCGGCGGCGACCGCGTAGCCGAGGGCGGCGCTCACGTGTTCGGCGCTCGCCTCGACGACGGTACCGACGAGGTCGCGCTGATCGGCCGGATTGCGCACGTCGCGCGCGGTCCCGGCGATGATCTCGTTGTCTTCCAGCATCGGCGCCGCGCGCCACGGATGATGCGCGCTCGCCAGCAGCGCCGACGACAGCGACGCCAGCCGATGCTCGTTCGACAGATCGAGGCCCATCGAATTGACGCGCTCGGCGCCGTACAGATTGCGCGGCAACGGAATGCGCGCGTGCGGCGCGCCGAGCGGCACGATCTTCGATGCTTCTTCGACCGGGTCGGCAACCAGGTCCTTGATCGCGACGGATTCGTCGGCGATCCGGTTCACGAACGACGTGTTCGCGCCGTTTTCCAGCAGCCGGCGCACGAGGTACGCAAGCAGCGTTTCATGCGTACCGACCGGCGCGTACACGCGGCACGGACGGTTCAGCTTGTCGCGGCCGGTCACTTCTTCGTACAGCGGCTCGCCCATCCCGTGCAGGCACTGGAACTCGTACTGGCCCGGGTAGTAGTTGTTGCCGGCGAGGTGATAGATCGCCGCCAGCGTGTGCGCGTTGTGCGTCGCGAACTGCGGATAGACCGCGTCGGGCGCGCCGAGCAGCTTCTTCGCGCAGGCGAGGTACGACACGTCGGTGTAGATCTTGCGCGTATAGACCGGATAGCCTTCGAGGCCGTCGACCTGGGCGCGCTTGATTTCGGTATCCCAGTAAGCGCCCTTGACCAGACGCACCATGATCCGGTGACGGCTGCGGCGCGCCAGATCGATCAGGTAGTCGATCACGAACGGGCAACGCTTCTGGTAGCCCTGCACGACGAAGCCGATGCCGTTCCAGCCGGCCAGTTCCTGGTCGAAGCACAGCGCTTCGAGCAGATCGAGCGACAGTTCCAGCCGGTCGGCTTCTTCCGCGTCGATATTCAGGCCGATGTCGTAGCGGCGCGCGAGGATCGCGAGCGAGCGCACGCGCGGCAGCAGTTCGCTCATCGTGCGTTCCTGCTGCGCGCGCGAGTAGCGGGCGTGCAGCGCCGACAGCTTGATCGAGATGCCCGGGCCTTCGTAGATACCGCGGCCGCCGGCCGCCTTGCCGATCGCGTGGATCGCCTGCTCGTAGGACGCGTAGTAGCGCTGCGCATCGGCCTCGGTGGTCGCCGCTTCGCCGAGCATGTCGTACGAGTAGCGGAACCCGCGCGCCTCGTATTTTCGGCTGTTCGCGAGCGCTTCGGAGATGTTCTCGCCGGTCACGAACTGCTCGCCCATCAGGCGCATCGCCATGTCGACGCCCTTGCGGATCAGCGGCTCGCCGCCGCGGCCGATCAGCCGCGTCAGCGCCGACGACAGGCTCGTCTCGCTATTGGTCGTCACCAGCTTGCCAGTGATCATCAGGCCCCACGTCGCCGCGTTGACGAACAGCGACGGCGCCTGGCCGACGTGCGAGCGCCAGTCGCCCTTGCTGATCTTGTCGCGGATCAGCGCGTCGCGGGTCGCGCGATCGGGGATGCGCAGCAGCGCTTCGGCGAGGCACATCAGCGCGACGCCTTCCTGGCTCGACAACGAGAATTCGTGGATCAGACCTTCGACGCCGCCGCCCTTGCTCTTCGAGCGCAGCGTCTCGACCAGCGTCGCGGCGAGCGCCTGCACGTCGCCGGCGAGGTTGGCCGGCAGCTTCGCCTGACCGAGCAGGAACGGCACGCATTCCGGCTCCGGGCGGCGATACGCGGCGGTGATCGCCGCGCGCAGCACCGACTGCGGTTGCACGTTCTGCGCGAAATCGAGGAACGGGTGCGACGCACCGTCTTCGTCGTTTTCGACTGCCGCGCCGTCGGCCAGATCGGCGTTGCCGGTCGCGCCCGACAGTTCGGCCGGCAGCTGACCATGCTCGATCTTCTCGAGATACGCGAAGATCGCCTGCTTGATCAGCCAGTGGGGAGTGCGCTCGAGGCGGGTGGCGGCATCTTTCAGCCGGGAACGCAGGAGGTCGTCGACCTTGACGCCAAGGGTGGTGCTAGCCATGTTTCCTTCTTCGATGCCGGGCGCGAGCCCGCGAAAGACCAAAAGTTGGCGAATCGTACGCCTCCAAATAAAAAGGTGCAACCAAATGCCGCACACGGTTGCACCCCCGCCAACGCCTTATGCGACAAGGCTTTGCGGCCGACGACCCGCCTCGCGGCGAGCGCGGTTGCGATCGGTACTTTCCCTGGCGTGATTCTTTTTGCATTTGGTCTTATTAAACGACTGCACGCGCCGATATATAGATGCATGGCGACGGGTAGCCCGAAACGGGGTTTCAGGGCACGCAAAAAGATAAACGGGGTTATCGAGGGGTCGGTGAGATGGAAAAGTGGCTGGTGATACTGGGCATCTGGGTGATGTGCGCGGCCTGCGCGGTGTTTTTCATTCGAGGTGCGACCGGCGGCTCGAATCGGCAGGCGGCGGACGAAAAGCCCGGGCGCGCGGGCTCGCGTGAGTCGGGGCGCAAGGCGCGGGCTGCGCTGAACGATTGAGCGGCTGAGGGCGGCGGGCGCGACACGCTGTTGCGGCGGTTGCGTGCGTCAGCTCGGGGCTGGCTACGGGCCAGCTGTGGGCCCCCGGCGGGCTTGGGGGCGCGCGTGGATCGGCGCGTGCCGCGTTTGGGGCGCCGCCCCTTGCCGCGAAGATACGGATCAGCGCGGCAGAACGGCCGCGCGGACCACGTCATAGATGGCGCACTAGGAGCGCTCGAACTTTGCCTCGAAGCGCGCGCAACTGTCGCCCGGCGACACCAGCTGATCGTGCAACCGGCACAACCGGCTCGCCGCGACGCTGGCCCCAAATCCCGAACTGAACGCGACGAGTCCCGGAATGCGCTGCTCGAGCGCCCCCCGTTCTTCGACCCGATGCCGGCATGCCGCGCAGCACCGCGCCTCCCGGAAAACGCGTTGGCCGTTGCGGGCAGGCAACGCCACGCCGCAAAAACGCTCGATCAACGATCTCACTTCGGCTCACCCAAGACTGTTCCAGTACGACGCAAACACGTGCGCGGATAGCAGATAGCCAATCGCAATATTGACCACCACGCCGGCCGTAAACGCGACAAACGGCTTCACGCCGGTCGCCGCGAGCGAGCGAAAACGCGTGGTCAAACCGATGCTCAGAAAGCAGAACGTGAACGCCCAGGTGCGCAGCACGGTGATCGGCGCAACGAAATCGGGCGTCACGACCTTGCGGTAATCGGCGAGCGAATAGTGGCTCGCGATCCACGTGACCAGCGCCGACGCGATCACGAAGCCGATCACGAACTTCGGGAAACGCGCCCAGATCTCGCCGGCATTCGCGCGGGCGTTCACGCCGCTGTCCTGCGCCTCCCAGCGCGTGGTTGCGACGATCGCGAGCACGAACGCCCAGATGCCGATCCAGATGTCGCGGCCGACCACCTTCATCAGCGTGAACGCCTGCAACGCGGCGTCCGGCGCGCCGGCGATCGCACCGCCCGCGTGCCGCGCGAAATCGCCGTAGGCCTGCGCGGCGGCGATACCGGCGGCGTCGGCGAACTCGGACGTGCCGATCCATGCGCCGGCGACTGCGGTCGACAGTCCGAGCGAACGGGACGCGAACGGCAGCACGAAAATCATCACGATCGCCCACAGCACGACCAGCGTGATTGCGACCGACGCCTGCTCGCGCTTTGCGCGCACCGCGCCGGCAATCGCGATCGCCGCCGACACCCCGCACACCGCGCCACCGACGCCCAGCACCGCGGCGAAGCGTCGATCGAGTCCGAACCCGCGCGCGGCGAAGAAGATCACGAAGAACGTCACCAGCGACACGATGCTCGCCTGCGCGACCGCGACCGGGCCGGCCCACACGAGCAGCGTGAACGGCAGCGTCGCGCCGAGCAGCACGATGCCGACCTTGATGTAAAACTCGACCCGCAATCCCGCCGCCAGCCACGCCGGCAGAGTAAACAGATTCGACACGATCAGGCCGAGCGCGAGCGCGACCAGCGGCGGTTCGAGGTTGTACTTCGACGCATCGACCCACGCGCCCAGCGTGAGGATCAGCGCGGACGCGACGAACACGACGACGAAGCCGGCCAGAAACGCACCGATACGCTGCTTCAACAGGGCGACACTCGCGCCGAATAGCAATGCGAATACAGCAAATAGCGCGACGTAGTTAGTCAAATGCCGGCCGATGTCCTGCGCCGCCTGAGCAGCGCTGGACCATTTGGCCGGCGCCACCGCCAGCCATCTGATACTGCCGCCCGACGCGAACAGCGCCCACGCGATGACGATCAGCAGCAGTCCGACGCCGGCCGCGAGCCAGTCCTCAGTTAACGAAAAGCCGTTGCCGCGGGCGCTTTGCGCCGCGGCCCCGCCGTTGTCCTGCGCGCTTTGTGTACCTTCCCGCCGCGCCGGCGCGGCGCCGGCCGGCACGCTGTGTGGAGTGTCGCTCATGATGGATGCCCCGAGAAAATAGAAGTGGCATCGGCGCGGAGATATTGTCGTTTTGCCCGAAGATGCGCCGATTTCGCGACTATAGGCGAGCGCCCGCGCAAAGCGAAACGACCATTCGCTCTATGGATATGACGCAAAGAAGTATGGTGCGCGCGGGCTGGCCGGCTGGCGTCAGATGTCGAGCGGATCGACTTCGAGGTTCCAGCGCAGCACGCCCTTGAGCCCGCGCAACAGCGGCTGCCATGCGCGCAGCGTCGCTTGCAGCGCGGCCCGCGACGCGCTTTCGATCAGCAGCTGCGCGCGATGCACGTGCATCACCTTGACGATCGTCAACGGCACCGCGTCATAGACGGTCACGCGCGCGGCGGCGGGGATCTGCGTGAGTTCGGCGGCGGCCTGCTGGAGAAACGCGAGCGCCGCTTCGAGCGTGCGCCCCTCGGCGCGCAGCAGCGCCTGATAGACGAACGGCGGCAGATGGGCGTCGCGCCGTTCGGCCAGCGTGGAGTTCGCGAAGCCCACGTAGTCGTGGCGGCTCAGCGCGTGGTACAGCGCGTGACGCGGATAGCGCGTCTGGATCAGCACCTCGCCCGGCAAACCGGCGCGACCGGCGCGACCGCTCACCTGCATCAGCTGCGCGAACAGCCGCTCGCTCGCGCGGAAGTCGTGCGAGAACAGCGCGGTATCGGCGTTCAGCACGCCGACCAGCGACACGCGCTGGAAATCGTGCCCCTTCGCGATCATCTGCGTGCCGACGAGGATATCGATCTCGCCCGCGTGCACGTCGGAGAACAGCGCCTGCGCGCTGCCTTTGCGGCGCGTGCTGTCGGCATCGATGCGCAGCACACGGGCGCCCGGCACCGCGCTCGCGAGCGTCTCTTCGACGCGCTGGGTGCCGCGCCCCATCGGCGCGATATCGACGTTGCCGCATTCCGGGCACGAGCGCGGAATGCGCGATTCCCAGCCGCAGTGATGGCAGCGCAGCGCGCGCTCGGGCTTGTGCAACACCACGTAGGCGCTGCAACGCGGACATCCGGCGACCCAACCGCACGCGTCGCACGCGAGCTGGGGCGCGTAGCCGCGCCGGTTCAGGAACACGAGGCTTTGCTCGCCGCGTTCGAGCCGCGCCTTCAGCGCGGCGACCAGCGGCCCGGACAGCCCCTCGAACGACGCGCGGCCACGGCGCCGCTCTTCTTCGAGATCGACCAGCCTCACCGTCGGCAGCACCGCGTCCGCGACCGCGCGACGCGACAGCGTGAGCCGCTTGTAGCGACCCTGGTCGGCCTGCCACCAGCTTTCCAGCGACGGCGTCGCCGAGCCGAGCACGACCGGCACGCCGAGCTGCTTCGCACGATAGATCGCCAGATCGCGCGCCGAGTAGCGCAGCCCTTCCTGCTGCTTGTAGGCCGGATCGTGCTCCTCGTCGACGACGATGATCGCCAGTTGCGGCAGCGACGCGAGCACCGCGAGCCGCGTGCCGAGCACGATGCGCGCGCGGCCGCTGTGCGCGGCGAACCAGTGGCGGGCCCGTTCGCCTTCCGCGAGGCCGCTGTGCAGCGTGACGATCGCGCTGCTGTCGAGCGCCGCGAAGCGGGCGCGGAACGCGGCTTCGAACTGCGGCGTCAGGTTGATTTCGGGGACCAGCACCAGCGCCTGCGCGTCGGGCTTCGCGGCCAGGATTTCGGCCAGCGCGCGCAGGTACACCTCGGTCTTGCCACTGCCCGTCACGCCGTGCAGCAGGAACGGCGCGAAGCCGTCGGCGTCGCGAATCGCTTCGACGGCAGCGTCCTGTTCGTCGGTGAGCGTCGGGAGGGCCGGCGCGGGTGCGTCCGGCAAGGCGGCGGCAGGCACCGCGGCTGCTTCGATCACGTCGAGTTCGACCCATCCGGACGACTGCCACGCGTCGAGCGTCGCCACCGCCTTCGGATGCAGCCCGCGGGCATCGGCCGCGAGCAGATAGTCGCTGTCGACGAGCGCCTGCGCGAGCTTTCTGAGCGCCGACGCGCGGGCGGGCAGCGCCTCGGGCAATGCCGCGCGACCTTCGGGTGTGAGCCGGTAACGTTCTTCGGGGGCGAATAGCCGCGACCAGCGCGACGCATCGCGCAACGCCTGCGGCAATGCGGGCAGCGCGACTTCGCCGAGACCGCGTTGGTAGTAGTCGGCGGCAAACGCGGCGAGCGCGAGCCAGTTTTCCGACAGCGGCGGGCAGGCGGTGCAGATTTTATCCACAGCCTTCAGACGCTCGGCCGGCACCTCGCTGTGAGCAGTCACTTCGCAGACGAGCCCCACCACATGCCGCTTGCCGAACGGCACGCTGACGAGCGCGCCCGGCACAGCCGCTGCGGCGACTTCCGGCGTCGCGCAGCGATAGTCGAACAGGGTCGGCAGCGGATGGTCCAGCGCGACGCGGACGAATACTTCGTTCACGCGGCGCGGGCAAGCAGGCAGGGGGAGGCGGCGTGGAACCGCGGCGCGCGAAGTGACGCACAGGAGGCGACGGGGTCGAAGTTAAAGTAGTACTTCAATTTCGCCGCTAAGTTTTGGATTCCGCTGAACAATTGCACTCGGCCCCGCGCCCTGTGGATAACTTTGTTAAGAACTTCCCTTCCGAAGCCCGCAAACCGCGTGGCGACGGCCTTGTGTGGGGTTTCGCACATTTCCTCTTGACTCCGGCAAAGCCTTGCCAGACAAGGCTTAGATCAAATTCGCCGAGAATTTGCAAGGGTCGGGGCACGATTAAATGCTCTACCGCGCCGCAGCGTGGCCAATGTGTATAAGTCAAGCCTTGACAATCACAAGATCGCCATCTGACGGCGGATGTAGCGAGTTTTTAACCTTGGCCCCGGATCCCGTTTCGCTGCATCGCACCAAAAAGTGGTAACGATTACAGCTTTACGCCGGTTTATGCGCGCCGCTTCGAATCGCGCGGCTGTGACGATGTACTTCGTCGACCAGTTCGGCCACATGCTCGGGCGGCGTGAACTGCGAAATGCCGTGGCCGAGATTGAAAACGTGGCCCGGGTGGTTGCCGAAGCTGTCGAGCACCGCGCGCGCTTCCATGCGGATCACGGCGGGCGGCGCGAACAGCACCGACGGGTCGATATTGCCCTGAAGCGCGACCTTGCCGCCGACGCGCTCGCGCGCGCGGCCGAGATTCACGGTCCAGTCGAGGCCGACCGCATCGACGCCGCTCGCGGCGATCTCGTCGAGCCACAGGCCGCCGCCCTTCGTGAACGCGATCACCGGCACCTTCTCGCCGTCGTGCTCACGCTTGAGCTGGCTGACCACCTGCTGGATGTAATGCAGCGAGAAGCGTTGATAGATGCCGTCGGCGAGCGCCCCGCCCCATGTGTCGAAAATCATCACTGCCTGCGCGCCGGCTTCGATCTGCGCGTTCAGATACGCGGCGACCGACTGCGCGTTGATTTCGAGGATTCGCTGCAGCAGATCGGGGCGCGCGTACAGCATCGATTTGACGGTGCGGAAGTCCGCCGAGCCGCCGCCTTCGACCATGTAGCACGCGAGCGTCCACGGGCTGCCCGAGAAGCCGATCAGCGGCACCCGCTGGCGGCCCTGCGCGTCCTTCAGCGCGGTGCGGATTTCGCGCACCGCGTCGGTCACGTAGCGCAGCGTGGCGTCGATGTCGGGCACCGCGAGACGCGCGACGTCGTCTTCGGTTCGCACCGGCCGCGCGAATTTCGGCCCCTCGCCGTTCACGAACTCGAGACCGAGGCCCATTGCGTCGGGCACGGTCAGGATGTCGGAGAACAGGATCGCGGCGTCGAGCGGATAGCGGTCGAGCGGCTGCAACGTGACTTCCGTCGCGTAAGCCGGATTCTTCGCGAGGCCCAGGAAACTGCCCGCGCGACCACGCGTAGCGTTGTATTCCGGCAGGTAGCGGCCCGCCTGGCGCATCAGCCAGATCGGGGTGTAATCGGTCGGCTGGCGCAGCAACGCGCGCAGGAAGGTGTCGTTCAGGAGTTGATTGGCCACGTTGCGTACGACTGAAGAGCTGAGGACAAGCGGGCATTTTACCGGACCCGGCTCGCCCCATTGCGGGTGATCGAGGCAATAACGCTTGCGCCGGCGCACCCGCGACGCCGGATTCACCACGCGCGCCCTGGCTGAATGGCCGATGTTCAAGCGCGCGCTGCCAAGCTACTATCCGACAGCCTTATCGACTAAATACACACATCACAAGGAGACTCGATGAACAAGGCAGCACTCGCACTGCTCGGCGCACTCGCCGGCGTTCTGATGCACAGCGGCGCGGCCAGCGCGCAAACCGCCACGGCCACTGCAGCCACTGCAGCCACCCCGACCGCCGCCGCGCCGTCCCGGCTCGACGAGGTCATCAGCCGCGGCACGCTGCGCGCGTGCACGACCGGCGACTACAAGCCCTATTCGTTCTACAAGGGCGACGGCCAGTTCGAAGGGATCGACATCGACATGGCGGAGTCGCTCGCCAAGTCGCTCGGCGTGAAGACCGAGTTCGTGAAGACCTCGTGGTCGAATCTGATGAACGACTTCGTGGCGAAATGCGACATCGGCATCGGCGGCGTGTCGCCGATCCTCGAGCGGCAAAAGCGCGCGTTCTTCACGCAGGCTTATATGATCGACGGCAAAACGCCGATCGTCCGCTGCGACGACGTCAGTAAATTCCAGACCGTCGCGCAGATCGATCAGCCGAACGTGCGCGTGATCGTCAATCCGGGCGGCACCAACGAGCGCTTCGCGAAGCAGTTCTTCCAGCACGCGAACGTGACCGTCTATCCGGACAACGTGACGATCTTCAAGCAGATCCTCGCCGGCAAGGCGGACGTGATGGTCACCGATGCGTCGGAGACGCTGCTGCAGCAGAAATTGAATCCGGGGCTGTGCTCGGTGCATCCGGACAAGCCGTTCCAGTACGGCGAGAAGGCCTGGCTGCTGCCGCGCGGCGACGTCGCGTTCCAGCAGTACGTCGATCAGTGGCTGCATCTCGCACGGGCCACCGGCGAATATCAGGCGATTTCCGACAAGTGGCTGAAGTAGTCAGGTAAGCAATGGTCGCCTGCCTCTGGTTACGTTTACCGGACGCAGGCGGCCAGCCGGGACTCGAACGATCGTGTAACCAGGCGCGACGTTGCAGGTTGCATGCACGAGGCCCGCACAAGTCCGCTCATACTCAATGCGACCCTATTTCGTACGGCGGCCCACGCAGACAAAACTATTGCGACGCACCACTTTCGTCTGCTCTGACCGACAGAAATTCGGGCCAGTTTTGCGACTCTTGTAACAGCGCAAACCCGCGCTGCAACCGATGCATATGCAACCATTTAATGCGCAATCCACTGATCTATTTATGCCGCATTATGCGTCGCGAATAGCATCAATCGGCCGTATGAGATTGCGCGATAGTCATCGGTAAATGTTACGTTTCAAACATTTTATTTTGGCAATAAATCCCGCAGCGCCTTATCTGGCGGGCGTTACAACCTGAAACACTTTGTTACGGCCTTCCTAGAGTAATTCGCCCACAATGCCCTCAACGGTTTCAACACGGATGTGGCTGGGTGCGTGGTGTGAGCGGATACGATGCACTTGCCGGTCGGCGCATGCCGAAGCCCTGTGAAGGGGCATCCCTGCTGGGGCCGTAATTCGACGCAGGGTCGTCGTGATAGTCGGTCCCATCTTTGGTCTCCTCGCGCTAACCCCGTAGCGTGTGGTTTTTAGCGGGCTCCAGGCCCGCTTTTTTTTCGCCTGTACAAACGTTTGCGAGGCGGAAATAGCCCCCACGTCGCGACGTTTGGCTACCCCTTCTTTCCTGTCGCAGCGGGCCCCGGTACAAGCGGCGCGCCTCGCGTCACGCGGTCTTGTCCTGCTTCAGCTGGAGCTCACCGATCATCCGTTCGCGCATCACGAACTTCTGCACTTTGCCGGTCACCGTCATCGGCAATTCGTCGACGAAGCGGATATAGCGCGGGATCTTGTAGTGCGCGATCTGCCCCTGGCAGAACTGCTGGATTTCCTCGGCGGTCGACTGTTCGCCGGCTCGCAGCACGACCCACGCACACACCTCCTCGCCGTACTTCGAGTCGGGCACGCCGAACACCTGCACGCTCTGGATCTTCGGATGCCGGAACAGAAACTCCTCGATCTCGCGCGGATAGATGTTTTCGCCGCCGCGAATCAGCATGTCCTTCAGGCGGCCGACGATATTGCAGTAGCCCTCGCTATCGAGCGTCGCCAGATCGCCGGTATGCATCCAGCCATCGACGATGCTCTCACGTGTCTTCGCTTCGTCGCCCCAATAGCCGAGCATCACCGAATAGCCGCGCGTGCACAGCTCGCCGGTTTCGCCGACCGGCACGATGTTGCCGAGCGGATCGACGATTTTGACTTCGAGATGCGGCTGGATACGGCCGACGGTCGTGGTGCGCTTGTCGAGCGGGTCGGTGGTCGAGCTCTGGAACGACACGGGGCTCGTCTCGGTCATCCCGTAGGCGATCGTGATCTCGCTCAGGTGCATCTTCGACACGACCTTCTTCATCGTTTCGATCGGACACGGCGAGCCCGCCATGATGCCGGTGCGCAGACGCGAGAAGTCGTAGGACGCGAAATCCGGGTGATCGAGTTCGGCGATGAACATCGTCGGCACGCCGTGCAGCGCGGTGCACTTTTCCTCCGCTGTCGCCGCGAGCGTCGCGGCCGGATCGAAGCCTTCGCCGGGGAACACCATGTTCGCGCCGACCGACACGCACGCGAGCACCGCCAGCACCATCCCGAAGCAGTGATAGAGCGGCACCGGAATGCACAGGCCGTCCTGCTCGGAGAGCCGCATCGCCATCGCGATATAGCGCGCGTTGTTGACGACGTTGCTGTGGGTCAGCGTCGCGCCCTTCGGATTGCCGGTCGTGCCGCTGGTGAACTGTATGTTGATCGGGTCGCCGCACGACAGCGTCGCGCCGATCGCATCGAGCCGGGCGACGTCGAGCGAGGCGCGACCGCGTTCGACCAGATCGGAAAAGCTCAGCATCCCCGCGGTGTCCGTATCGCACATGCGGATCACGTAGCGCAGCTCGGGCAGCCGCGCCGCACGCAGCTCGCCGGGTGCCTGGCTCGCCAGTTCGGGCGCGAGTTCCTGCAGCATCTCCAGGTACATCGAGCTCTTGAAGCGCTCGGCCGCGATGATCGCCTTGCAACCCACCTTGTTCAGCGCGTATTCGAGTTCCGCGAGCCGGTAGGCCGGATTGATGTTAACGAGGATCGCGCCGATGCGAGCGGTCGCAAACTGGGTCAGCAGCCATTCGACACGATTCGGCGACCAGATACCGACGCGATCGCCCTTCTCGATGCCGAGCGCGAGTAGCCCGGACGCCAACACGTCCACTTCGTCCGAGAACTCCCGCCATGTCCAGCGAATTCCCTGCTCACGAAACACCACCGCCGGCCGTTCGGGAAAACGCGCGACGGTGTCGCGCAGAAACTCGCCGACGGTCGCGCGACTCAACGGATTGTCGGTCGACCCGCGTACGTACGACAGTCCGTCTTTGGGTTCGATCAGTGCACCTTCGCCCGAACTCTGCGTTGCCATGGTGTTGTCTCCGTGAGCGCGAGCGCGCCCGCTTGAAATGAATTTGAAATCGATTGTGCACCGGCGACTGGGTGACCGGCATCAAGTGTTACCCGCAGCGCATCGCCGCACGACGGGTGACCTGCAACCTGTTCGTCCTCCAACCACGTGGATTGTGCTTACCTTTCCGTAAACGTCAACTGGGTATCAAAAAAAAGCAGCCGCGAGGGCTGCTTTCTTCTACTACGTATTGCTTCAGTGCTGACCGCGCAGCTTGCGCAGACGCTGGATCGCTGCGAGCTGAGCCGTCGCGTACGCGAGTTCCGCTTGCGCGGTTGCGTACTCGAGGTTCGATCCCGTGTTCTGCAGCGCCTCTTCCGCGCGCTTGCGTGCGTCTTCAGCCTTGGCTTCGTCGAGATCCTTGCCGCGGATCGCGGTGTCGGCGAGAACCGTCACTGCGCCCGGCTGGACTTCGAGAATGCCGCCGGCGACGAACACGAATTCTTCTTCGCCGTTTTCGGCTTCGATGCGCACCGCACCCGGACGAATCCGCGTGATCAGCGGCGTGTGGCCCGGCAGAATGCCGAGTTCACCCGCTTCGCCCGGAAGCGCGACGAATTTCGCCTGGCCCGAGAAGATTTCCTCTTCCGCGCTGACGACGTCTACTTTAATGGTTGCCATAAGTGTCGACTCCTGTCGACGAGAGCCAGTGCGTGAGCGCCGACTCTCGTCCCATTCAAGGCGGGGTGAGCGTTGTGAGAGGCGCGGCAAGTCACGAATGACTTACCGAAACCGGCGAAAAATCTTACCGCGCCCGCTTCGTTACACCCGACCTTTACTGGATCTTCTTGGCCTTTTCGAAGGCTTCGTCGATCGTGCCGACCATGTAGAACGCCTGTTCCGGCAGGTGGTCGCACTCGCCTTCGACGATCATCTTGAAGCCGCGGATCGTTTCCTTCAGCGGCACGTACTTGCCCGGCGAACCCGTGAACACTTCAGCGACGTGGAACGGCTGCGACAGGAAACGCTGGATCTTACGAGCGCGCGCAACGGCGAGCTTGTCTTCCGGTGCGAGTTCGTCCATGCCCAGAATCGCGATAATGTCGCGCAGTTCCTTGTAGCGCTGCAGCGTTTGCTGCACGCCGCGCGTGATCGAGTAGTGCTCTTCGCCGATCACGTTCGGGTCGATCTGACGCGAGGTCGAATCGAGCGGGTCCACTGCCGGGTAGATACCCAGCGAAGCGATGTCACGCGACAACACGACGGTTGCGTCCAGGTGGCCGAAGGTCGTAGCCGGCGACGGGTCGGTCAAGTCGTCCGCAGGGACGTACACGGCCTGCACCGAGGTGATCGAGCCGGTCTTGGTCGACGTAATACGCTCTTGCAGCTTACCCATTTCTTCAGCCAGCGTCGGCTGATAGCCCACTGCCGACGGCATACGGCCGAGCAGTGCCGACACTTCCGTGCCTGCCAGCGTGAAACGGTAGATGTTGTCGACGAAGAACAGCACGTCGAGGCCTTCGTCACGGAAGTGCTCGGCCATCGTCAGGCCGGTCAGCGCGACGCGCAGACGGTTGCCCGGCGGCTCGTTCATCTGGCCGTACACCAGCGCGACCTTGTCGAGAACGTTCGAGTCCTTCATTTCATGATAGAAGTCGTTCCCTTCGCGGGTACGCTCGCCAACACCGGCGAACACGGAGTAACCACCGTGCTCCTTAGCGATGTTGTTGATCAGTTCCATCATGTTCACGGTCTTGCCCACGCCGGCGCCACCGAACAGACCAACCTTACCGCCCTTTGCGAACGGGCAGATCAGGTCGATAACCTTGATGCCGGTTTCCAGCAGTTCCGTCGACGGCGACAGTTCGTCGAACGCCGGAGCCTTCTGGTGGATCGAACGCGTGGTTTCGCTCGAGATCGGGCCAGCTTCGTCGATCGGACGACCCAGCACGTCCATGATCCGGCCGAGGGTCGGCTTGCCGACCGGCACGCTGATCGGGTTGCCGGTGTTCTTCACGATCGTGCCGCGGCGCAGACCGTCCGAAGCACCCAGACAGATGGTACGGACCACGCCGTCGCCCAGCTGCTGCTGGACTTCGAGCGTCAGTTCCGAACCTTCGAGAATGAGCGCGTCGTAAATCTTCGGCATGGTTTCACGCGGAAATTCCACGTCGATCACCGCGCCGATGCACTGTACGATCTTGCCTTCTACCAAAGCAGTAGTACTCATCGCTTTTCCTTTAGATACTCAATTCTTCACTCGCGCAAAGGCGCAGGTTCTTCGATGGGTGCGCCGCAAGGGCGCACGCGCTGCGACATGCCTGATTAAGATCAGACCGCCGCCGCTCCACCGACGATTTCCGACAGTTCTTTCGTGATCGCGGCCTGACGGCTCTTGTTGTACACGAGCTGCAGATCGTTGATGACCGTCTTCGCATTGTCCGAAGCGGCCTTCATCGCCACCATCCGGGCCGACTGCTCCGATGCCATGTTTTCCGCGACGGCCTGATAGACCAGCGCTTCGACATAACGCACCAGCAGTTCGTCCACCACGGCCTGTGCATCCGGCTCGTAGATGTAGTCCCACTGGGTGCTCGGCGTCGTACCGTCTTCTTCCGTGCGCTCGAACTGGTCTGCCGACAGCGGCAGCAGTTGCTCGATAACCGGCTCCTGCTTCATCGTGTTGACGAAGCGCGTGTACGCGAGGTACACCGCCGAAACCTTGCCTTCCGAGTACAGGTCGAGCTGCACCTTCACCGCGCCGATCAGCTTTTCCAGATGCGGGGTATCGCCCAGCTGCACGACGTTCGACACGACCTTCGCCTGCAAACGGTTCAGGAAACCCAGACCCTTGCTGCCGATCGCCGTTGCTTCGACGGTCTTGCTCTGGCCTTCCAGTTCCTTGAACTTCTGCAGCGTCGCGCGCAGCACGTTGGTGTTCATCCCGCCGCACAGACCCTTATCGGTCGTGACGAGGATGAAGCCGGCCGCCTTCGCGCCGTCGTTCGCCACCATGAACGGGTGACGATACTCCGGGTTCGCGCGGCTCATGTGCGCAGCGATATCGCGGACCTTGTCGGCATACGGGCGAGCAGAGCGCATACGCTCCTGAGCGCGGCGCATCTTCGATGCGGCCACCATCTCCATCGCTTTCGTGATCTTGCGCGTGTTTTGCACGCTCTTGATCTTGCCGCGAATTTCCTTCATTCCAGCCATTGCTTGCTCCTTGTCGGCCCGAGCCGGCGCTTTCGCGCTTACCCGGACCCCGTGCCAAGCGGATCGAAACAGCGCGGGGGCATTCGCATGCGGCCCGCGCCGCTTCAAAATCCGTTTATGCCTTGCGAGTCACTCGCGGATCAATAAGCGCCGGACTTCTTGAAGTCTTTGATGGCCGTATGCAGCAGGCCTTCGTCGTCCTTCGAGAGTTCCTTCGTATCTTCGATGCGCTTGATCAGGTCAGCACGGCTCGACTTCAGGAATTCGCGCAGGCCCTTTTCGAACGACAGGACTTGACCGACTTCGAGATCGTCGAGGTAGCCGTTGTTCGCTGCGAACAGCGACACCGACAGTTCCCACACTTGCAGCGGCTGATACTGCGGCTGCTTGAGCAGTTCCGTCACGCGGCGGCCGCGCTCGAGCTGCTTGCGGGTCGCTTCGTCGAGGTCCGATGCGAACTGCGCGAACGCTGCGAGCTCACGGTACTGCGCGAGGTCGGTACGGATACCGCCCGACAGCTTCTTCACGACCTTGGTCTGAGCCGCACCACCCACACGCGAGACCGACACACCGGCGTTAATTGCCGGGCGGATACCTGCGTTGAAGAGGTCGGTTTCCAGGAAGATCTGGCCGTCGGTAATCGAGATCACGTTCGTCGGAACGAATGCGGTCACGTCGCCTGCCTGGGTTTCGATGACCGGCAGTGCCGTCAGCGAACCGCTCTTGCCCTTCACTTCGCCGTTGGTGAACTTCTCGACGTACTCTTCCGAGACGCGAGCAGCACGCTCGAGCAGACGCGAGTGCAGATAGAACACGTCACCCGGGTAAGCTTCACGGCCCGGCGGGCGGCGCAGCAGCAGCGAGATCTGACGGTATGCCCAAGCCTGCTTGGTCAAGTCGTCATAAACGATCAGCGCGTCCTGGCCGCGGTCGCGGAAGTATTCACCCATCGTGCAGCCGGCGTACGGTGCGAGGTACTGCATCGCAGCCGAATCCGAAGCCGAAGCGGCGACCACGATCGTGTATTCGAGCGCGCCCGATTCTTCGAGCTTGCGCACCACGTTCATGATCGACGAAGCCTTCTGGCCGATCGCGACGTAGATACAGACGAGGTTCTTGCCCTTCTGGTTGATGATCGCGTCGACAGCGACTGCGGTCTTGCCGCACTGGCGGTCGCCGATGATCAGCTCGCGCTGGCCACGGCCGATCGGCACCATCGCATCGATCGACTTCAGACCGGTCTGGACCGGCTCCGAAACCGACTTACGCCAGATCACGCCCGGAGCGATCTTTTCGATCGCGTCGGTCATCTTCGCGTTCAACGGACCCTTGCCGTCGATCGGGTTGCCCAGCGCGTCGACCACGCGGCCGAGCAGTTCCGGACCCACCGGCACTTCGAGAATGCGGCCCGTCGTCTTGACGATGTCGCCTTCCGAAATGTGTTCGTACTCACCCAGAATCACGGCGCCGACCGAGTCGCGCTCGAGGTTCAGTGCGAGACCGAAGGTGTTGCCCGGGAATTCGAGCATTTCGCCCTGCATCACTTCCGACAGGCCGTGGATACGCACGATACCGTCGGTCACGGAGATCACGGTGCCCTGGTTGCGAACGTCTGCGCTCGCGTCAAGGCCCTGGATCCGGCTCTTGATCAGCTCGCTGATCTCAGAGGGATTGAGTTGCATTATTCGCTCCTGATAGTCAATTCTGTTGCGTGCCAGCCGCTAAAGCGCGAGGCGCTTCAGGCCGTCAGAGCCGTCTGCATGCTGGCAAGCCGCGCGCGGACCGAGGTATCGAGCACTTCGTCGCCGACCGTCACGCGCACGCCGCCGATCAACGACGGGTCGACTTCGACCGTCGGCTTCAGCTTGCGTTTGAACTTGCGTTCGAGGCTTGCGACGAGTTCGTTCAACTGCGCGCCTTCGAGCGGGAATGCGCTGGTGATCAGCACATCTGCCGCCCCTTCGCGGGCGTTCTTCAACTCTTCGAACTGCGAGGCGATTTCCGGCAGCAATTGCAGGCGATGGTTGTCGACCAGCATCTGCACCAGGTTCTTCGCTTGCGCGTTGTCCTTGAGCGGCGACTTGACCGCGGCCAGCAGCAGATCGCTAACCTGGGCACGGCTCACTTTCGGGCTCGAGGCGATCGACAGCACTTCGGGCAGACGCGCAACCTGTGCCAGCTCCTGCACGAGCGTGGACCAGGCGGCGATGTCACCAGCTTCGGCCACGCCAAACAGCGCTTCCGCGTACGGGCGGGCGATGGTTGCAAGTTCGGCCATGATCAGAGCTCGGCTTTCAGTTGATTCAGCAGGTCAGCGTGAGCTGCCTGGTCGACTTCGCGCTTCAGGATCTGTTCAGCGCCCTTCACGGCGAGTGCGGCAACTTCACCGCGCAGCGTTTCGCGCGCCTTCACGACCTGCTGGTCCGCATCGGCCTTGGCCTGAGCGATGATCCGTGCGGCTTCGGCTTGCGCTTGAGCCTTGATTTCGTCGGCGACTGCGACCGCGCGCTTTTCAGCGTCGGCAATGCGTTGCTGACCGTCGTTGCGAGCCTGGGCGAGTTCCTGGTCGACGCGCTTGTGAGCGGCTTCCAGTTCCTGCTTGCCCTTTTCGGCGGCGGACAGTCCGTCCGCGATCTTCTTCGCGCGTTCGTCGATGGCGTTGATCAGCGGCGGCCACACGAATTTCATCGTGAACCACGCGAGGATCAGGAACACGACCATTTGCGCAAACAGAGTTGCGTTGAGATTCACGGTGTTTCCTTAAACGTTGCTAGTTCGGAAAGTGAAACGGCAAGGCGCTCATCGATTCTGTTCGATCAGCGCCCCAGTACCCGTTCCGCCCTGCGCCTTTACCAGTTATAGCTCAGGCGCAAACCTCCGAGGAACCTCAGCCTGCCAGCTTCGAGAGCAGCGGGTTCGCGAACGCAAACAGCATTGCCACACCAACGCCAATCAGGAACGCCGCATCGATCAGACCAGCCAGCAGGAACATCTTGGTTTGCAGCGGGTTCATCAGTTCCGGCTGACGAGCACATGCTTCGATGTACTTGCCGCCCATCAGACCGATACCGATACAGGCGCCGATTGCACCCAAGCCGATGATGATGCCGATACCGATGGCGGTCAGACCCTGGATGTTGGCGATGAAAGCTTGCATGATCACTCCTTTGTGAAAAGTCTTTTAGAACTGGTTGGAACTGGGATTTAAAAAACTACGATTCTTTGCTCGACGACGCCGGTTAGTGCGTGTCGTGTGCCTGGCCGATATACACCAGCGTCAGCATCATGAAAATGAACGCCTGCAGCAGCACGATCAGGATGTGGAAGATAGACCACACCGTGCCGGCGAACACGTGGCCGATGAAGCCAAGCACCGTCGTGTCCGCGCCGAAGCTCCACAGACTGCCGAGCAGGGCAATCAGCAGGAACAACAGTTCGCCCGCGTACATGTTGCCGAACAGCCGCATGCCGAGCGAGACCGTCTTCGCGACGAACTCGATGATGTTCAGTGCAAGGTTCGGGATCCACAGCAGCGGATGCGCGCCGAACGGAGCGGACAGCAGTTCATGCACGAAGCCGCCGGCGCCTTTGATCTTGAAGTTGTAGTAAATCATCAGCACGAACACGCCGAGCGCGATGCCGATGGTGCCGTTCAGGTCGGCGGTCGGCACGAGGCGGTGGTGCGGGATGGCTTCCGACAGACCCAGCCAGCCGATCACGCGGCCCGGCAGATCGACGGGGATAAAGTCGAGGGAGTTCATCAGCGCGACCCAGACGAACACGGTCAGCGCGAGCGGAGCGATGAAGGTGCGCGAGCCGTGGATCATCGCCTTCGATTGATCCTCGACCATTTCAACCAGCATTTCGATTGCGCACTGGAAACGGCCCGGCACGCCGGACGTTGCCTTGCGGGCTGCCAGATGCAGCACGAAGATCGTGACGAGACCGCACACGATCGACCAGAAGAGGGTGTCGAGATTCCACACATGGATGTCGAAAATCGACGTCTGGTGCGCGGTGGAAAAGTTCTGCAAGTGGTGCGCGATGTACTCGGACGGATCCATTGCGCGCGTGCCTTCGCTAGCTGCCATATCGTTAAAGCCACCCAAATTGTCGAAAATCGTCTCAGGCCGTTCCCGCCGAAATGCTCTGTTGCGGGAACGCGCCGGGTGTGGGCCATGTCATAACCGCACACCGGATACCGGCGCCACGCGCCGGCCTTAAATTCTTTTTGCCGCTATTTTTGTGCTGCTACCTTAGCGCCACGCCAAGGCGATCCAGTAAGTCTTCAGCGCGATGAGGTAGGTCACGAGTAGCGGAATCCAGCGTACGTCGTGATACCAGAAGGCGATCGCGACAAACATCGCAATCGTTGTCCCCATCTTGAGCGCTTCGCCGACCATCCATCTCATCACGGTCTCGGCGCCGCGCAGTTTCTTCAAACGTGCCGCGAACAACGCGCCCGGCACCCAGCAGATTGCTCCCCCCAGGAACGCGGACAGCGCAGCAGCGCCCGGCGGCTTGTAAAACAGCCACCACACCAGCGTAGCAACCAGGGACAAAACCATTTGCGCTGCGACGACCCTGAACGGCGTCACACGCGATGGACGACCCACGTCAGGACCAAACAGCTTTTCCGCTTCGGCCCGCGTGAGCGGAACGATATTGTTGTCTTCCTGCGCGTCATCCCACGCTTCACCGGGGTCGAACTCTCGACTGGCGGATGGACCGGGTGCGGAGCGTTCAGCGCGGTGTCTGTCGTCACCATGCTCCGGCGACAGATTCGACGTTTTGAGCGCCATCGCAGTATTCCGAAAGTCTCGTGCCAGCCCGCGAGTTTACGCGGTGCTTACGGGGTTGCCGTGCAATTAAATCGGGGCGATTGTAAGCGATAGTTGCAGGCAATTCAAGACTTTAGGCCGCGCTATAAGCCGCGTGAAAAGCCCCTTCACGATACGGTAAAGCGCTCGTGGAGCACCCAATACACGTCAAATGTAAGGCAGGCGGGGGGCGGCAAATTTGATATTGCGGATCGCATTAGTCAGAGCCCACGAACCGACCTTTGCGATGCTGTGGCAGACGTGTCGAAAATGCAACAATTGCCGCTTTTTTGCGACGCGTACTGTACAGGCTGGCGGCTACCCGGGATGCCGTCTGATTGGAATGCGATGTGGATCCATCGTACGCCGATAGTGAGGCGTAAGGATGTTTACCTCGTCGCGATTCATTTCGTCACTATTCGGATTCCTGATTATCTGGAATCGAATTATTTAGGAATCCGTGATAGAAGATTTAGGGCGGGACGGTGGGATCGGTTGAACGACGGGTGAAAACGCGTCGGCTCGAAAACCGGAGCGCCCTCTCACCGTCGTATACGTAGTACCCGGAATGAAGCGAAAGCTTGCGGCACTCGTCATGCCCCGGCCGCAAGCCAATTCACGTTTACACGTTGGCGTTGCCGCGCAGACGCAGAAGAATCCCTTCGAGCGCATCGAGATCGCCGAAGTCCACCATCACCTGGCCACGACCGCGTCGGCCGAGCTTGATTTTGACCGTTGCCGACAGCAGGTCCGACAACTCCTCTTCGAGCCGCCGCGTATCGCGGCCGCCGTCCGGATTCGCGCGCGCCTTCACCGCGGGCGTCACCTTGGTGGTCATTGCCACCAGCTTTTCGGTCTCGCGCACCGACAGGCGCTTATTGACGACCTGGTTGGCCAGCGTGATCTGCGTCGCCGCATCGACGGCGAGCAGCGCGCGAGCGTGCCCCATGTCGAGATCGCCGGCGAGCAGCATCGTTTGCACCGGTGCCGCGAGATTCAGCAGACGCAGCAGGTTCGACACCGCGCTGCGCGAACGCCCGACCGACTCCGCCGCCTGCTCATGCGTGAAATTGAATTCGTCGAGCAGGCGCTGGATACCCTGCGCTTCTTCGAGTGGATTCAGATCTTCGCGCTGGATGTTCTCGATCAGCGCCATCGCCGCGGCCGCCTGATCCGGCACATCCTTCACGAGGACCGGCACCTCGTCGAGTCCCGCCAGACGCGCCGCGCGAAAACGCCGTTCGCCCGCGATGATCTCGTAGCGATCCGCACCGATCGGACGGACCAGGATCGGCTGCATCAGTCCCTGCGCGCGGATGCTCGCCGCGAGCTCCTGCAGCGCGCCCTCGTCCATCCGGGTACGCGGCTGATATTTGCCCGCCTGCATCTTGCCGAGCGGCAGCACATTCGGCGCACCTTCGATCACGACCGCTTCGGTGATATCCGCGGTGCCGCCGAGCAATGCCTCCAGACCGCGGCCCAATCCCTTCTTTCTTGCAACTGCGTTCATCGTGCTTCCTCGATCCGCTTAGGATGCCTGGGGCGCGTCGTTCAACGCGCGCACCCGCTCAATCATTTCGGCGCCGAACTGCACGTACGCTTGCGCACCGCGCGATGCCCGGTCGAACACCACGCCCGGCAAACCGTAACTGGGTGCCTCGGCAAGCCGCACGTTACGCGGAATCACCACGTCGAACACCTTGTCGCCGAAATGCTCTTTCAACTGATCCGAGACCTGCTGTTGCAACGTGATGCGCGGATCGAACATCACGCGCAGCAGACCGATCACCTTCAGGTCGCGATTCAGGTTCGCGTGCACCTGCTTGATCGTATTGACGAGGTCGGACAGGCCTTCGAGCGCGAAGTATTCGCACTGCATCGGAATCACGACGCCATGCGCGGAGCACAAGCCGTTGAGCGTCAGCAGCGACAAAGCCGGCGGGCAATCGATCAGCACGAAATCGTATTCGTCTTCGACCGCCGCGAGCGCCGTTCGCAAAACCCGCTCGCGATTCTGCACGCTGACGAGTTCCACCTCGGCGCCGGCGAGTTCACGGTTCGCGGGCAGCACGTCATAACCGACCGCCTCCGGCCGCACGCGCGCGCCGGCCACGGAGACGTTGTCCACCAGCACTTCGTAGACGGTGTTCTCGCATTCGGCCTTGTCGATACCGCTGCCCATCGTGGCGTTGCCCTGCGGGTCCAAGTCGATGAGAAGGACTCGCTGTCCCTGCGCTGCCAGGCTTGCGGCCAGATTGACTGTGGTGGTCGTCTTGCCGACACCGCCCTTCTGGTTCGCAACGCAGAAGATTTTTGCCATCGTTGGTGTGTCCCTTTTGCTGCTTGAATAAAGTGAAAATCGTTGGTGGTACTGCGCGGCCCTCGAAGGCCGTCAGCTTTCGGCGTCCACCCGCACCTTGATCAGATGGCGCTCCGCATCGAGCGACGGCACGTTCAGGCGAATCACCTGTTCCACGTGGGCGCCCGCCGGCAAACGTTCGATCTCGCCGTCCGGCTGCACGCCTTTCATCGCCCAGATCGCGCCCTGCTCCGCAACCAGATGACGGGCCAGTGTAACGAAATCCGTGAGTTCTGCGAATGCGCGCGAAACGATTACGTCGAACTTTGCCGGTACTTCGGCGCCGGGTTGCAGCGTCTCGACCCGGCCGGTCACGACCGACAGATTCGTCAGACCCAACTCCGCCTTGGCCTGCGCCTGGAACGCAGTCTTTTTGTGAACGATGTCGTTGGTCGTGATGGTCCAGTCGGGCAACACGATCGCCAGCACGATGCCCGGCATGCCACCGCCCGAACCGACGTCGAGTGCCGACGACGGCCCCAGCGGCGCCAGATGCGGAACGATCGACAGCGAATCGAGGATGTGCTGGATCAGCATCTGGCGCGGATCGCGGATCGCCGTCAGGTTGTAGACCGCGTTCCACTTCGCCAGCAACGCGACGTAATCGAGCAGCTTGCGCTGCTGCGCGTCGCTCAGTTCGAGCCCCAGCTCACGGATACCGTCCGCCAGCAGCAGCGCCAACGCCTGCTGGTCAATACCCCTCTGCCCTGCCGTCATTGCACCACCGGCGTGTTGTCCGCGCTGGGTTCGGCGGGTTTCGACGGACGGCGGCCGAGGCCGCGCTTCAGATGAACCATCAGCAGCGAGATCGCCGCCGGCGTGATCCCCGCGATACGCGACGCCTGACCGATCGTCTCCGGCCGGAACTGCGTCAGCTTCTGGCGCGCCTCGAACGACAAGCCGCGCACTTCGGCATAGTCCAGCCCTTCCGGCAGACGGGTGTTCTCATGCGCCTCATTGCGCTCGATCTCGCCGGCCTGACGGTCGATATAGCCCTGATATTTGACGCCGATTTCGATCTGCTCCTTGATCTGCGCGAGCAGCACCGGGTCTTCCGCCAACGCTTCCGGTGCACCACACGCACCTGCGCGCAAACCGCACACGCCGTCGTAGCTGACACCCGGGCGGCGCAGCAGATCGGCGAGGCTGTATTCGTGATCGATCGGCTTGCCGAGCAACGCGGTCGCCTCGTCCGCGGGTAACGTCTTAGGATTGACCCACGTGGTACGCAACCGCTCTGTTTCACGTGAAACAGCGTCACGTTTACGGCTGAATGCATCCCAACGGGCGTCGTCGACCACGCCAAGCTCACGACCGATCTCGGTCAACCGCATATCCGCGTTGTCTTCGCGCAGGCTCAGGCGATACTCGGCGCGGCTCGTAAACATCCGGTACGGCTCCGACACACCGCGCGTGACCAGATCGTCGACCAGCACGCCCAGGTAAGCCTGATCGCGGCGCGGGCACCATGCGTCCTTGCCCTGCACGAACAGCCCCGCGTTGATACCGGCCAGCAGGCCTTGTGCGGCCGCTTCTTCATAGCCGGTCGTGCCATTGATCTGCCCGGCGAAGAACAGCCCGCTGATCACCTTGGTTTCCAACGATGCCTTCAGCCCACGCGGATCGAAGTAGTCATATTCGATCGCATAGCCCGGGCGCAGGATGTGCGCGTGCTCGAGGCCGCGCATCGAGCGCACGAGCGCCAGCTGCACGTCGAACGGCAGGCTGGTCGAAATCCCGTTCGGGTAGAACTCGTTCGTCGTCAGCCCTTCCGGTTCGAGGTAAATCTGATGCGATTCCTTCGACGCGAAGCGATGAATCTTGTCTTCGATCGACGGGCAATAACGCGGCCCTACCCCTTCGATCACGCCCGTATACATCGGCGAACGGTCGAGACCGCCGCGAATGATGTCGTGCGTTTGCTGATTGGTATGCGTAACCCAGCAAGGAATCTGACGCGGATGCTGCTCGACGCGGCCAAGGAACGAGAACACCGGTACCGGATCGAGGTCGCCCGGCTGCTCTTCGAGCTGCGAAAAGTCGATCGTACGGCCATCGATACGCGGCGGCGTCCCGGTCTTCAGCCGGCCCTGCGGCAGCTTCAGCTCCTTCAGACGCGCGGACAGTGACACCGCGGCGGGATCGCCCGCGCGGCCGCCCGTGTAGTTGTTCAAACCCACGTGGATCTTGCCGTCGAGGAACGTGCCGGCGGTCAGTACCACCGCACGCGAGCGGAAGCTAAGGCCGACCTGCGTGACAGCGCCGACCACCCGATCACCTTCGACGATCAGATCGTCGACCGCTTGCTGGAACAGCCAGAGGTTCGGCTGGTTCTCCAGCCGATGGCGGATCGCCGCCTTGTACAGCACCCGGTCCGCCTGAGCGCGCGTCGCGCGGACCGCCGGCCCCTTCGACGAATTCAGGATACGGAACTGGATGCCGCTTTCATCGGTGGCGGCCGCCATGGCGCCGCCGAGCGCATCGACTTCCTTGACCAGATGGCCTTTGCCAATACCGCCAATCGACGGATTGCAGCTCATCTGGCCGAGGGTTTCGATGTTGTGGGTCAGCAGCAAGGTCTTGTTGCCCATGCGCGCCGACGCCAAAGCGGCTTCGGTGCCGGCATGACCGCCGCCAACGACGATTACGTCAAATTCTGAGGGAAAAAGCATCGCGAGATCTCACGCCAGATCGTCGCGTGAGCCTTCAAAGGAAAAGTATGGGCGAATTATAGCGGGTTCAGTTTCGGCCCGAATTCCGTCGGAACGGTGAAACAAGAAAAAAGCGGTGTGTTTCACGTGAAACACACCGCTTCTAAAGACCGCCGGTATCCGAAAAGGTGCCGGACCCAGCCCCGAGCTACGCGACTTTTTTCGCTAGCCCGAGATACGTTTCGATCACGCGAGGATTCTGCGCGAGGTCAGCCGCCTGCCCTTCCAGCGCCAACTCGCCGGTTTCGAGCACGTAGCCGTAGTCGGAGATTTGCAGCGCGGCGCGCGCGTTCTGCTCGATCAGCAGCGTCGCGACTCCCGTCTGTCGCAGCGCGCTGATGATATGGAAGATCTCCTTCACGATCAGCGGCGCGAGACCAAGGCTCGGTTCGTCAAGCATCAGCAGATCGGGTTTGCCCATCAGCGCGCGGCCGACCGCGAGCATCTGCCGCTCACCGCCAGACAACGTGCCGGCCGCCTGCTTGCGGCGCTCCTTCAAGCGTGGAAACAACCCGAACACCGGTTCGAGCTGATCGAGGAAGTTACGCTCCCCTGCCCGCTTGCGCCGGTAAGCGCCGAGCACGAGATTGTCTTCGACCGTCATCGACGCAAACAGCTCGCGCTTTTCCGGCACCAGGCACATGCCGAGCGCGACGCGCTTTTCGACCGGCACCGCGCTGACGTCGTCGCCCTGGTAAACAACCTCACCTTTCGCGTGACCGGTGGTCGGCAACGCACCCATGATTGCGTTCAGCAGCGTCGATTTACCCGCGCCGTTCGGCCCGATCACCGACACGATCTGCCCGGCCCGCACCTTGATCGCCGCGTTGTGCAGCGCTTCGACCTTGCCGTAGCGAACCGACAAGCCGTTCACTTCGAGAATCGGCGCGGCCGCCGCCACGCCCGTCGTCATCGTGTTGTTCATTAATCCACCCCACCCAGATACGCTTCGAGCACCGCTGGGTCCTGCTGGACCTCCTGCGGCAAACCTTCGGCGATCCGCGTGCCGAATTCCATCACCACCAGCCGGTCGGTCAGATTCATCACGAAATCCATGTCGTGTTCGACCAGCAGGATGCTCATTCCTTCCGCCTTCAGGCGCCGCAACAGATCAGCCAGTTGCAGCTTCTCCTGATAACGCAGACCGGCCGCCGGTTCGTCGAGCAATAGCAGAGTCGGATCGCAGCACAGTGCGCGGGCGATTTCGAGAATCCGCTGCTGCCCGAGCGCGAGGCTGCCCGCTTCGTCGTACATATGCTGTTCGAGCCCGACGCGACGAATCTGCCGCGCGGCCTCGGCCATCAGCCGCGCCTCTTCCGCGCTGTTCAGGCGCGCAACGCTGCGCCACACGCCCGCATGGCCACGCAGATGCGCGCCGATCGCGACGTTCTCGAGCACCGTCATGCCGGGCAGCAGCTTCACATGCTGGAAGGTCCGGCCGATCCCGCGCTTGACGATTTCACGTGAACTGAGCGAATCGATCCGCTCGCCGCGGAACGTGATCTCACCGCTGGTCGCCTGCAATACCCCGGTGACGAGGTTGAACGTGGTCGACTTGCCCGCGCCGTTCGGCCCGATCAGCCCGATGATCTGCCCCGCTTTCACCTCGAAGCTCACGTCGTTCACCGCGACGAGCCCGCCGAACTGCTTGCGCGCCTTGTTAACCGTCAGCAGATCCTCGCCGGCCTGCGGCTTGTTGCGCTGCGGCAAAGGCTCCGCGTGATCGGCCAGATGCGCGCGCGGCCCACGCGGGAAAAAGCGCGCGACGAACGGCCAGACGCCCTGCCTCGCGTATTGCAGCAGCAGCACCATCACGATGCCGAACACGATGATCTCGAAATTGCCGTTTTCGCCGAGCAGCTTCGGCAGCAGCGTTTGCAGATAGTCCTGCAGCACGGTCAGGATCGCCGCGCCGAGCACCGCGCCCCACACGTGCGAGACGCCGCCCACCACCGCCATGAACAGAAATTCGATGCCGTGATTCAAGCCGAACGGCGTCGGATTCACCGCGCGTTGCAGATGCGCGTACAGAAAGCCCGACACGGACGCCAGCACCGCCGCGTAGACGAAGATCACCACGCGCATCCAGCCGGTATTCACGCCCATCGCCTCCGCCATCAGGCCGCCGCCGCGCAGCGCGCGAATCGCCCTCCCCGGCCGGCTATTAAGCAGGTTCTGAACGGAGATAACCGCGCCGAGCACGACCAGCCAGATCAGGTAATAGATATGGCGACCGGACTCGAGGTTTATCCCGAAAACATTCAGTACCGGAATACCGTTGATGCCGTCGTACTTGCCGAGCATTTCGAGATTGCCGAACAGATAGAACAGCGCGAGCCCCCATGCGATCGTGCCGAGCGGCAGGAAGTGGCCGGACAGCCGCATCGTCACGAGGCCGAGCATCAGCGCGATCAACGCGGTGACGATCACGCCCGCGATCAGCGCGAGCCACGGCGACACACCGTAGCTCGTCGTCAGATACGCGGTCGCATACGCGCCGATGCCGACGAACGCCGCCTGCCCGAAGCTCGTCATCCCGCCGATGCCGGTCAGCAGCACGAGGCCGATCGCGACGATCGAATAGAGGCCGATGTAGTTCAGCAGCGTGACCCAGTACTCGGGCACCCGCAGCGGCTGCGGCAGCACCGGCAACGCGAACAGCACCACGAGGAACAACCAGAAGAACTTCTTTTGCATGATCCGTTTCATCGCGTCACTCCTCTTCCTCTTCGGCATGCGGGCTCGCGAGACTGCGCCACAACAGCACCGGGATGATTAGCGTGAACACGATCACTTCCTTATAAGCACTGGCCCAGAACGACGAATACGACTCCAGCAGCCCGACCAGAATCGAGCCGGCGGCCGCGAGCGGATAGCTGACCAGACCGCCGATGATCGCGCCGACGAATCCCTTCAGGCCGATCAGGAAGCCCGAGTCGTAGTAGATGGTGGTGAGCGGCGCGACGAGGATCCCGCACAGCGCGCCGAGGCCCGCCGCGAGTGTGAACGCGAGGCGCCCCGCCTGGGTCGTGCCGATACCGACAAGGCGCGCGCCGAGCCGGTTCACCGAGGTCGCGCGCAACGCCTTGCCGGAGATCGAGCGATCGAAGTACAGATACAGCGCGCCGATCAGCACGACCGCGGTGCCGATCACCCACAGACTCTGGCCGGAGATCGTCAGACTGCCGATGTTGAAGGTCGCATCCGAGAACGCGTTGGTGCGCGAGCCTTCCGCGCCGAACATCACGAGCCCGAGGCCGACCATCGCGAAGTGCACCGCGACCGCGACGATCAGCAACAGCAGCGTGGTCGCCTCCGCGATCGGCTCGTACGCGAGCCGGTACACGAACGGGCCCATCGGAATCACGATCAGCAGCGTCAGCGCGATCTGCACGATCATCGGCAGCGGCTGCATGAAGATGCCGCGCGTGAGCGCGTAGACCGCGATCGGAAACAGCAGGTATTTACCCGCCAGTACCGGCAGCGTGCGCGCCGCGTAACGGCGCCGCTCCGCGTGCCGCAGCACCGCCGCCGTCTCGACGACGAAGCAGGCCGCGCCCATCGCCATCAGCAGCCAGCAGGTGGCTGGAAACTTCTGCGTCTGCAGTGCGGCGAGCGTTAGCGCGCCGTACGAAACAAACTCCCCCTGCGGGATGAAAATCACCCGCGTCACGGAGAACACCAGCACCAGCGCAAGCGCGAGCAGCGCATAGATCGCGCCGGTGGTGATGCCGTCCTGCGCGAGGATCGCCGCAATTGATAGATCCATACTTCCTCGTCCTGAAGCGTCGAAATCGAAAACCGGGAAACGGTCGTGACGGTGCGGCCGGGTGGCCGTCCATCGACCCGCAATGCTGAAAAGGCAACCGCCGCGCCGTGTTCCGGCGCGGCGGTCGATGCCATTGTCGTTCAAGCCAATGGCAATGCGGCGTCAGGCACCGCGAGAATGCGCGAGAGGCGCGTACCGCTTGTTGTTTGTTATCGCTGGCTGACTGCTACGGTCTGTGCCGTTTAGTCGTTCTGCAGCTTCCACTTGCCGTCGACGATCTGCACGATCACGCGGGCGCGTTGATCGAGACCGTTGTGGTCGGTCGCGGTGGTGTTCATGATGCCGTGCGAGACCGGCAGCTCCTTGAGGTTTTCGAGCGCGCCGCGCAGTGCCGTGCGGAACTCGGGCGTGCCCGGCTGCGCGGTCTTCAGCGCGACCGGAATCGCGGCCTGCAACATCTGGCCGGCATCCCATGCGTGACCGCCGAAGGTCGCGACCGAGCCCGCGCCGTAGGCCTTCTCATACGCGTTCTTATAGGCTTCCGACGACTTCTTCACCGGGTTCGAATCCGGCAGCTGATCGACCACCAGAATCGGGCCGGCCGGCAGCAGCTCGCCTTCGCAGTCCTTGCCGCACACGCGCAGGAAGTCGTTGTTGGCGACGCCGTGGGTCTGATAGATCTTGCCCTTGTAGCCGCGCTCCTTCAGCGCCTTGGCCGGCAGCGCCGACGGCGTGCCCGAACCGGCGATCAGCACCGCATCGGGATTCGCGCCCATCGTCTTCAGCACCTGCCCGGTCACCGATGCATCGGTGCGGTTAAAGCGCTCGTTCGACACGACCTTCAGGTTGTGCGCTTTCGCCGACGCCGCGAACACGTTGTTCCAGCTGTCGCCGTACGCATCCGAGAAGCCGATGAAGCCGACCGTCTTCACGCCGTGACGCGCCATGTAATCGGCGATCGCTTCGGCCATCAGGCTGTCGTTCTGCGGCGGTTTGAAGGCCCATGCGCGCTTCGCGTCCATCGGTTGAATGATGGCCGCCGATGCCGCGAGCGAGATCACCGGCGTCTTGCCTTCGGCGGCGGGATCGAGCATGGCCAGCGAATTCGGCGTGACGGTCGAACCGATGATCGCATCGACGTGGTCTTCGTCGATCAGCTTGCGGGTGTTCTGCACGGCCTTGCTGGTGTCCGACGCATCGTCGAGCACGATGTAGGTGACGGTCTTGCCGCCGATCTCTTTCGGCAGCAACGCGATCGTGTTTTTCTCAGGAATCCCGAGCGATGCGGCCGGCCCCGTGGTCGACAACGTCACGCCGATCTTCACCTGCGCGATCGCCGCCCCCGCCCCGCACATCAGCGCCATTGCGATGCCGGTGCGTACCCATTGCCTTGTGATTTTCATTGCGAGTCTCCTAACGCCTTGAAAAGCGCCTATCTATAAGCCGGCTTCAGGGGCCGGGTGTCTGATCCAGTTATCCGGTCTGGGTACGCGGATGCCAAGCATGGTTTTCCCTGCCCGGCGCGGCTACCTTCGCGGTTCTGTTGGCTACCGCTCCTCTCACATGGATCGGATTCGCGTGCACGTGAAACGGGGCGCCCTGCCCCGTCCGCTGCTTACTGCTCGCTGCTCGCGAATCGCCCACGATGTGCCGCGGTTTCTGCGCCGCGATCTGTATGTCGTTCAACTACCGGCAAACCACTAATATGTTAGTAGTTTGCGTTGTGCATTTTTGGCGGTCAAGTGAGCTAGCCCAAAATGCGGGTTTGTCCTGAAGCAGCGAAACCACATTTTGTCGAGATACGTCCGCGCACGAAAACCCCGGCCGCGGGCAATAAAAAAGACGCGTCAACTGCACGCGTCTTTTTTGCTGGATTTGCGTAGCGCTGCGCCTCCGCTCAGTCGCCCGCGAGCTTCCACTTGCCGTCGACGATCTGCACCATCACGCGGGCGCGTTGATCGAGACCGGCGTGGTCGTTCACGCTCATGTTGAAGATGCCGTGCGACGCCGGCAGATCCTTGGTGCCCTCGAGCGCGGCGCGCAGCGCCTCGCGGAACGCCGGCGTACCCGGTTGACCCTTCTTCAGCGCGAGCGGGATAGCATGCTGCAACAGCAGGCCCGCGTCCCACGCGTGACCGCCGAACGTCGACACCGAACCGGCGCCATAAGCCGTTTCATATGCATGCTTGTATGCGAGCGCGGACTTCTTCACCGGGTTCGCATCGGGCAATTGATCGGCGACCAACAGCGGACCGGCCGGCAGCCACGTGCCTTCGCAATCCTTGCCGCACACGCGCAGGAAGTCGTTATTGGCGACGCCGTGGGTCTGGTAGTACTTGCCCTTGTAGCCGCGCTCCTTCAGCGTTTTCTGCGGCAGCGCGGCCGGCGTACCCGCGCCGGCGATCAGCACCGCGTCCGGGTTCTGCGACATCATCTTCAGCACCTGGCCGGTGACCGATGCGTCGTTGCGCGCGAAACGTTCGTTGGCGACGACCTTGATCTTCGCGAGCCCGGCGGCCTTGCCGAATTCCTTGAACCAGCTCTCGCCGTACGCGTCGGAAAAGCCGATGAACGCAACCGTCTTCACGCCATGATTGGCCATGTGCTGCGCGATCGCGGTGGCCATCAGGATGTCGTTCTGCGGCGTCTTGAAGACCCACGCGCGCTTCGCATCCATCGGCTCGACGATGCCGGCGGCCGCGGCCATCGAGATCATCGGCGTGGTGGTTTCGGCGGCGACGTCGATCATCGCGAGCGAGTTCGGCACGACGGTCGAACCGATCATCGCGTCGACGTGGTCTTCGCTGGTGAGCTTGCGGGCGTTCTTGACCGCCTGGGTGGAGTCGGTCGCGTCGTCGAGGACGATGTAGTCGATTTTCTGGCCGGCCACTTCCTTCGGCAGCAGCGCAATCGTGTTCTTTTCGGGGATGCCGAGCGACGCGGCCGGGCCGGTTGCCGACACCGTGACGCCGATTTTCACGTCCGCGAACGCATGGCCGCTCCATCCAGCCGAAACCCCGGTAGCGACCAATGCCGCACTGATCCAACGCAATGCCGACTTCATCCTGCTCCTCTATTAACCCCGTTATTCAATTGAATTTAAATCCGTGGATTTAAATGCCGACCCAGCGGTCGGTGAAAAGCGAGTTTAGCGGAGGCTTACGGCGCGCTGCAAGCGTTTTGCAGGCTTTTGACGTTTAAAAACAGCGTTATGGAGCGAATAAAAAATGGCTACCGGATTAGCCGGTTTATTTCGCCATCGCGATTTGAAAGTACAAATAAAAAGCGCTGTTGGATATCAATCCAACAGCGCTTTCGTCTGGGCACTGAGTGCCTCAATTGTCTCCTCGTTCTCCACCTGCAAATTCGTGGTGCATCAGAACTGCATGAAGATTAAACGACCGCCTAAGCAGTCACAACTAGCAATTACCCTAGTGGTGCACTGCGGCACTAAATTGGGGCACATTCGGAGAACGCTGGCCCCGCGGTTTATCACCGCTTCGCGCGGCGGCCTGATGCATCTGAATTCCAGCGTATCGACGGTTAAATCGGAGACCGAACTAATTCGATATCGCAGTGCATCAAGCTAACCCTAACCAGCGCAATCTCACGCCCTCAACGGCCGCACCCGCGCAACGATCTCACCGACGATCCCGCGCCGGAACGCCAGCACGCAGGCGATGAAGATCAGCCCCGTGACGATCGTCACCGACTCGCCGAGCGAGCGGAACCAGTCAACGCCAGTGACCGACGCGAGCGCCCCGCCGATATCGCCGAGCCGGTCTTCGAGCGACACGATCAGCGCGGCGCCGAGCAGCGGCCCGAACAGCGTGCCCATGCCGCCCACCAGCGTCATCAGGATCACGAGGCCGGACATCGTCCAGTACGCATCGCTCAAGGTCTCGAAGCCCTGCACCAGCACCTTCAGCGATCCCGCGAGCCCGGCAAGACCCGCCGACAGCACGAACGCGAGCAGCTTGAAGCGATCGGTATCGTAGCCGAGCGACACCGCGCGCGGCTCGTTCTCCTTGATCGCGACCAGCACCTGACCGAACGGCGAATGAACGATCCGCACGATCAGCAGGAAGGCCGCGACGATCACGAGCAGCACGACGAAATACAGCGCAACGTCCGACGACAGATCCACGAGCCCGAACAGCTTGCCGCGCGGCACCCCTTGCAAACCGTCCTCGCCATGCGTGAACGGCGCCTGCAGGAACACGAAGTAGACCATCTGCGCGAGCGCGAGCGTGACCATCGCGAAGTAGATCCCCTGACGGCGAATCGCGAAGATGCCGACCACGAAGCCGAGCAGCGTTGCCGCAGCGGTGCCGGCCAGCACGCCGAACTCCGGCGAGAAGCCGAGCGTCTGCATCGCGTAGCCGGTCACGTAGCCGGCCGACGCGAGAAACATCGCGTGACCGAACGACAGCAGCCCGGTGTAACCGATCAGCAGATTGAACGCGGCCGCGAACAGCGCGAAGCACAGCACCTTCATCACGAACAGCGGATAGATGCCGAGCACCGGCACCGCGAGCAGCGCGACCAGCAGCAGTCCGTAAAGGAATTTTCTCTGCATCATTTTTCCCTGCCGAAAAGGCCCGCCGGACGCACCAGCAGCACCAGCGCCATGATCACGAACACGACGGTCGCCGACGCTTCCGGGTAGTACACGCGCGTGAGCCCTTCGATCACGCCGAGCAGCAGCCCGGTCAGAATCGAGCCCATGATCGAGCCCATCCCGCCGATCACGACCACCGCGAACACGGTGATGATCATCGGTTGCCCCATCAGCGGCGACACCTGGATCACCGGCGCGGCGAGCACGCCGGCGAACGCGGCGAGCGCGACGCCGAAGCCGTAGGTCAGCGTGATCATCAACGGCACGTTCACGCCGAACGCCTCGACCAGTTTCGGGTTCTCGGTGCCCGCGCGCAGATACGCGCCGAGCCGGGTCTTCTCGATCACGAACCACGTCGCGAAACACACGATCAACGACGCGACCACGACCCACGCGCGATAGTTCGGCAGATACATGAAGCCGAGATTGGTCGCGCCGGCGAGCGCCGACGGCACGTCGTACGGCTGGCCCGACGAGCCGTAGATCGAGTGGAATACGCCTTCGATCACGAGCGTAATGCCGAACGTCAGCAGCAGCCCGTACAGATGATCGAGCTTGTAGAGCCAGCGCAGCATCGAGCGTTCGATCGCGATGCCGAACACGCCGACCAGCAGCGGCGCGAGCACCAGCATCGCCCAGTACGGCAGACCGAAATACGACAGCCCCATCCACGCGAGCATCGCGCCGAGCATGAACAGCGCGCCGTGCGCGAAATTGATCACGTTGAGCAGGCCGAAGATGATGGCCAGCCCGAGGCTCAGAATCGCGTAGAACGAACCGTTCACGAGCCCGAGCAGAAGCTGGCTCAGCATCGCCGGTAGCGGAACGCCAAAGATATCCATTGGAGCCTTTCGCCCTTCAAGCGATCGTCAAGGTGAGGCCGGTCCCGAAGGACCGGCGGCGCTTACTTCCACAACGCGCAGCGGGTCTGCGCCTTGGTCGTGTACGCCTGCTCGCCCGGAATCGTCGCCGTGATCTTGTAGTAGTCCCAGGGCTCTTTCGATTCCGCCGGCGTCTTCACCTGCATCAGGTACATGTCGTGGATCATGCTGCCGTCCTCGCGGATGTAGCCCTTCGCGTAGAAGTCGTCGATCTTCGTCTTGCGCAGCTGCGCCATCACCTTGTCCGGATCGTTCGAGCCGACCGCCTGCACCGCCTTCAGATAGTTCATCGTCGCCGAGTAGTCGGCGGCCTGCAGGCTCGACGGCATCTTCTTCATCTTGTCGAAGTAGCGCTGCGCCCATTTGCGGGTGTCGGCGTTCTTGTTCCAGTACCAGCTGTCGGTCAGCACCAGACCCTGGGTGGTTTCGAGGCCGAGGCTGTGCACGTCGTTGATGAACATCAGCAGCGCGGCGATCTTCATCGTCTTCGGAATGCCGAACTCCTTCGCGGCCTTGATCGAATTGACCGTGTCGCCGCCCGCGTTCGCGAGGCCGAGCACCTGCGCCTTCGATGCCTGCGCCTGCAACAGGAACGACGAGAAGTCCGACGCCGACAGCGGATGACGGACCGCGCCGAGCACCTGGCCGCCGTTCGCCTTGACGACGTCCGAGGTGGCTTTTTCGAGCGCCTTGCCGAACGCGTAGTCGGCGGTCAGGAAGTACCACGTCTTGCCGCCCTGCTTGGTCACCGCCGAGCCGGTGCCGTTCGCGAGCGCGGTCGTGTCGTACGCGTAGTGGACCGTGTACGGCGTGCACTGCTCGTTGGTCAGCGTATCGGCGCCCGCGCCGACGTTGATGTAGACCTTGTGCTTTTCGCCGGCGACGGTGTTCATCGACAAACCGGTCGCCGAGTTGGTGCCGCCGATCAGCATGTTCACGCCTTCGCGGTCGAACCATTCGCGCGCGCGCGACGCGGCGATGTCCGCCTTGTTCTGGTGGTCCGCGTACAGCACGGTGATCGGCTTGCCGTTGACCTTGCCGCCGAAGTCCGCGACCGCCATGCGGATCGCTTCGAGACCGCCCTGCCCGTCGATATCCGCGTATAGCCCCGACATGTCGGTGATGAAGCCGATCTTCACCGCGTCATCGGCTGCCTGCGCGCCCGAGAACGTCAACGCGGTGCCGGCGGCGACCGCGAAACAGAGTGAGGCAAGCCGTGCGAGTGGGTTCTTGGTCATGCGTGTCTCCAGTTCTTCGTTTGTGGTTATCAGAGGCAATCGGGTCTCGGCACGTGGGTCCGGTTATGTGCCGCCGCCCCGCTCATACGCCCAGTAAATCGTGCAACACCGGCATCTTGCCTTCGAGCTCAGCAGCCCCGAAATGCTCGACGATCGTGCCGTGCTCCATCACATAGAAACGGTCCGCGAGCGGCGCGGCGAAGCGGAAGTTCTGCTCGACCATCACCACCGTATAGCCGCGCGATTTCAGCGTGACGATCATCCGCGCGAGCGCCTGCACGATCACCGGCGCGAGCCCTTCCGAGATCTCGTCGAGCAGCAGCAGACTCGCGCCGGTACGCAGGATTCGAGCGACCGCCAGCATCTGCTGTTCGCCGCCCGAGAGCCGCGTGCCCTGGCTCATGCGCCGCTCGTGCAGATTCGGGAACATCGCGTAGATTTCCTCGAGCGACATCATGTGCGCCTTGTCGCCGACCGGCGGCGGCAGCAGCAGATTTTCCTCGCACGACAGGCTCGAAAAAATCCCCCGCTCTTCCGGGCAATAGCCGACCCCGCAATGCGCGATCCGGTGCGTGGACAGGTCGATGGTTTCGCGTCCGCCGATGCGGATCGAGCCGGTGCGGCGCCCGGTCAGTCCCATGATCGCGCGCAGCGTGGTGGTGCGGCCCGCGCCGTTGCGTCCGAGCAGCGTGACGACCTCGCCGCGGCCGACCGTCAGATCGACGCCGTGCAGAATGTGGGATTCCCCGTACCAGGCTTGCAGTCCCGCGATTTCCAGCGCGGGTGCGCCGCTTTTCGTGTCGCTCGCTTCGAGCCCTTCCCGCTCGACCGTCGTATTCATGCGTGCGCTCCGGCGAGCGCCGCGTCGGCGCTGCCCATATAGGCTTGCATCACCAGCGGATTCTTCGACACTTCCGCGTAGCTGCCTTCGGCCAATACTTCGCCGCGTTGCAGTACGGTGATCGTGTCGGAGATGCCGGCGATCACGTTCATGTTGTGTTCGACCATCAGAATGGTGCGACCCGCCGATACTTTTTTGATCAGCGCGGTCACGCGATCGACGTCCTCGTGGCCCATCCCCTGAGTGGGTTCGTCGAGCAGCATCAGTTCGGGTTCCATCGCGAGCGTGGTCGCGATTTCGAGCGCGCGCTTGCGGCCATATGCAAGCTCGACCGTCTGCACGTCGGCGAAATCGGTCAGCCCGACCTGAGTCAGCAGATCCATTGCGCGATCGTTCAGACGCCGCAACGAGCGTTCGCTCTTCCAGAAGTGAAACGCGGTGCCGAGCGAGCGCTGCAAACCGATGCGCACGTTCTGCAATGCTGTCAGATGCGGAAATACCGCGGAAATCTGGAATGAACGGATGATGCCGCGCCGCGCGATCTGCGCGGGACGCTCGCCGGTGATGTCGACGCCGTTGAAGACGATCTGACCCGCGGTGGGTTCGAGAAATTTGGTGAGCAGATTGAAGCAGGTGGTCTTACCCGCTCCATTGGGGCCGATCAGCGCATGGATCGAGCCACGGCGCACGCGCAGGTTCACGCCGTTCACGGCGACAAAGCCTTTGAACTCACGGGTGAGGCCGCGCGTTTCGAGAATCGTATCGCCGAGAATCATGTTCCCTTCCATACGGAGTTAGGCGAAGCACTACGATCTTTCCGCGCGAAGCTCTGCGCGACTTGTTATGACGGCGGCACCCCATGCCGCTCGTTGGCGTACTGCACCAATCGGACGGTAATCCACGGTGCGGCACGCAGCATGGCTGCCATTGTCGCGCCAATGATGCAGCGCATTCATTGGGATTTGCACTTAGTGGATGAGGCCCGCGCCGTGCGTGCGCAACGCGCGCTCATCGACGACGCGGCAAACCTGACCGATGCGATGCGTCAGCGACGCGTGCGCGTGTCGGTTAGCGACTTGCGCTGCACCTCGTGCATGCATTTTTGCGCGCTCGCGGTGCAGCCGTTGTCACACAGCGGACATCGACGCGACACTGCTCGCCGGCGCGCCAACACTGCCGCTCACGCGCGCGCGACGATCCTCGCGAATCATCTCGCTCGCGCGCTCGGCGATCATCAGCGTCGGCGAATTGGTGTTGCCCGACGTGATGTTCGGCATCACGGACGCATCGACCACGCGCAGGCCATCGACTCCGAGAACTCGTAGGCGGTTATCGACCACGGAGCCCGGATCGTCGGTCGTGCCCATCCGGCAGGTGCCGACCGGATGGAAGATCGTCGTGCCGACCGCGCCCGCGGCCTGCTGCAATTCTTCTTCACTCTGATACTGCGGGCCCGGCAGAATCTCCTGCGGCTGGTAGCGCGCGAGCGCAGGCGCCGCCGCGATCCGGCGCGTCAGACGCAAGGCGTTCGCGGCGACGTGACGGTCGTAATCGGTGGACAGGTAGTTCGGCGCGATCGACGGCGGCACGGCTGAATCCGCCGACGCGATGTGAATGCTGCCGCGCGAAGTGGGCCGCAACTGGCACACCGACGCGGTGAACGCATTGAACCGATGCAGCGGCTCGCCGAAGCGATCGAGTGACAGCGGCTGCACGTGATACTCGAGATCGGGACGCGTGAGCGAGCGATCGCCGGGATCGGACTTCGCGAACGCGCCGAGCTGCGACGGCGACATCGACATCGGCCCGCTTTGCAGCAGCGCGTACTGCACGCCGATCATCAGCTTGCCCCACCAGTGCGCGCTCATCGTGTTCAACGTGCGCACGCCCTGCACCTGATACGCCATCCGCATTTGCAAGTGGTCCTGCAGATTTTCGCCGACGCCGCGCAGATCCTTGACGACCTCGATACCGAGATCATCCAGACGCGCACCGTTGCCGACGCCGGACAATTCGAGCAGTTGCGGCGAGTTGACCGCGCCCGCGCTCAGGATCACTTCGCAGCGCGCCTTTGCGATGTAATCGACGTCGCCGCCGCGATATTCGACGCCCACGCAGCGGCGTCCTTCGAACACCACACGCTGCGTGTGCGCGCCGGTGATCACGGTCAGGTTGGGACGCTGCATCGCAGGCCGCAAAAACGCCTTCGACGCATTCCAGCGAATCCCGCGCTTCTGGTTGACGTCGAAGTAACCGACGCCGCTGTTGTCGCCGCGATTGAAGTCGCCGGTCGCGGGAATGCCGGTTTGCTGCGCGGCCTGCGCGAACTCTTCGAGAATCTTCCATTTGAGGCGCTGCTTTTCGACGCGCCACTCGCCGCCCGCGCCGTGCGCCGCGCTGGCGCCGCCGTGGTGATCCTCGCTGCGTTTGAAGACCGGCAGCACCGCGTCCCACGACCATGAGCTGTCGTTGGTCACGCGCGCCCACTCGTCGTAGTCCTCGCGCTGACCGCGCATATAGATCATGCCGTTGATCGACGAGCTGCCGCCGAGCACGCGGCCACGCGGATACGACAACATGCGGCCGTTCAGACCCGGCTCGGCCTGGGTCTTGTACAGCCAGTCGGTGCGCGGATTGCCGATGCAGTAAAGGTAGCCGACCGGCACGTGAATCCAGTGGTAGTCGTCCTTGCCGCCGGCTTCGAGCAGCAGCACGCTGATATCGCGGTCCGCGCTCAGCCGGTTGGCCAGTACGCAACCGGCGGTGCCGGCGCCGACGATGATGTAGTCGAACTCGCCTTCGAGCCGCCGCGCGGACGCGGACGTGCTATCGCCGTGACTCATCGTTCAGTCTCCTAAGCATTTTTACCGGCGCGCGCGTGGCGATGCTTTTGCTATTTGCGCTCACGCGCGCGGCGATGTGCCTGTGATTGTTTTTCGTGACCGCGTGCCCGATGCAGCACGCGGCCATTCGAGCCGCCCGGTTAGCCCGGTTATTTGGCGACCGGCATCGTGAATTCAGCGCCCTTCGCGATGCTGTCGGGCCAGCGCTGCATGATGCTCTTGTAGCGCGTATAGAAGCGCACGCCTTCCTCGCCGTACGCATGGTGATCGCCGAACAGCGACTTCTTCCAGCCGCCGAACGAATGCCACGCCATCGGCACCGGAATCGGCACGTTGATGCCGACCATGCCGATCTCGATCTGCCGCGAGAACGCGCGCGCAATCCCGCCATCGGACGTGAACAGCGACACGCCGTTCGCGAACTGATTCGCATTGATCAGCTCGACCGCGCACGCGAAGTCCGGCACCCGGACCACGCACAGCACCGGTCCGAAAATCTCTTCGCGATAAATCTTCATGTCGGGCGATACGTCGTCGAACAGCGTGCCGCCGAGGAAGAAGCCCTGTTCATGACCGGCCACCTCGTGACCGCGTCCGTCGACCACCAGCTTCGCGCCGGCCGCGACGCCGGCATCGATATAGCCGACCACCTTGTCGCGATGCGCGCCGGTCACGAGCGGGCCCATCTCGGCCGCCGCTTCCATCCCGTTCAGAATCTTCAGGCTCTGCACGCGCGGCGTCAGACGTTCGATCAGCTCATCGGCGATATGACCGACCGCGACCGCCACCGAGATCGCCATGCAGCGCTCGCCGGCCGAACCATAGGCCGCGCCGATCAATGCATCGACCGCCTGATCGAGATCGGCGTCGGGCATCACGACGAGGTGATTCTTGGCGCCGCCGAGCGCCTGCACGCGCTTACCGTGTTTCGTGCCTTCCGTGTAGATGTATTCGGCGATCGGCGTCGAGCCGACGAATGACAGCGCGCTGACGTCCGGATGCACGAGCAGCGCATCGACCGCGACCTTGTCGCCGTGCACGACGTTGAACACGCCGTCCGGCAGGCCCGCTTCCTTCAGCAATTCGGCAAGCCGGTTCGCCGCCGACGGGTCGCGTTCGGACGGCTTCAGCACGAAGGTATTGCCGCATGCGATCGCGACCGGGAACATCCAGCACGGCACCATCATCGGGAAATTGAACGGCGTGATGCCGGCGACCACGCCGAGCGGCTGGCGCAGATTCCAGTTGTCGATGCCGCCGCCGATCTGATCGGTGAAATCGGTCTTCAGCAGATTCGGGATGCCGCACGCGAATTCGACGATCTCGATGCCGCGCATCACCTCGCCCTTCGCGTCGGAAAACACCTTGCCGTGCTCGCGCGTGATCAGCTCGGCGAGTTCGTCGTGGTGGCGGTCGAGCAATTCCTTGAACTTGAACAGCACACGCGCGCGTTTGATCGGCGCGGTTTCGCTCCACGCGGGGAACGCGGCTTTCGCGGCGGCGACCGCGGCGTCCACCTCGGCGACGCTCGCAAGCGGCACGCGGGCGCTGACGCTGCCGAGCGCCGGATTGAAGACGTCGCCGAAACGGCCGCTGGTGCCTTCGACCGCCTTGCCGTTGATCAAGTGAGCCAGCGCGCGGGCGCTCGCCGCAGTCTGCTGGACGCTGTCGTTCTGATCTGTCTCGCTCATCTCGTTCCTCTTGCCATGAAATCCTGCGCGCGGCATCGCAGCGGTGCCGGCGGCGTATTGGACGTTAAGCGTAAGGTGCTTCGGGTCGACAAATCCAATGAGAATTGCTCAACTGGGCTATAAGCCGCGCTAATATCAGCGGATGGATCTCACTTTGCTCCGGGCCTTCGTCACCGTCGCACGCGAGGGCAACCTCACCCGTGCGGCGGTACATCTGCACCTGACCCAACCCGCCGTCAGCCTGCAAATCAAGCATTTGCAGGAGACGCTCGGCGTCACGCTGTTTACGCGGACCTCGCACGGACTCGTGCTGACGCGCGACGGTCAGGCGCTGCTGCCGCACGCCGAACGCGCGGTCGGCGCGGCGGCCGATGTGCAGCGCGCGGCGCTGGCGCTGCGCCAGGAAGTGCGCGGCCGGCTGCGCATCGGCACGATTCTCGACCCGGAATTCCTGCGCCTCGGCGGCTTCCTGAAGCAGCTGGTCGAGACGTGGCCGCAGATCGAAACCGCGCTGCGCCACGGAATGTCGGGCTGGGTGCTCGAACAGATTCGCGCGGGCGAGCTGGACGTCGGCTACTACATCGGCCTGCCGTCCGACGACGAGAGCCGCGACGGCGCCGCGTTTCACGCACTGACGCTCACGCAGTTCCAGTACCGGGTGCTCGCGCCGGCCGGCTGGAAAGATCGCGTGAAGGGCGCGCGCGACTGGCGCTCGCTCGCCGCGCTGCCGTGGATCTGGACCCCGCCCGCGTCCGCGCACAACCGGCTGCTGTCGCGCTGCTTCGGCGCGGCGGGCGTGAAACCGGTGAAGGTGGCCGAGGTCGATCAGGAGCCTTCGATGCTCGACCTGGTCAAATCGGGCGTCGGCCTCACGCTCGCACGCGACGCGACCGCGATCGCCGAAGCGCATGCGCACGCGTTGACGATCGTCGAGGGCATTACGGTGCCGACCCAGTTGAGTTTCATCACGCTCGACGAACGCAAGGACGAGCCCGCGATCGCCGCCGCGTTGAAGCTGATCGAGCAGCAGTGGATGAATTAAGTGGCGGGCGCTGAGCGACGCGCGTTTAGCGCCGTGCGCGGAGCAGCGTTCACCGAGCGAGGTGTTTGGAGTGGCGTGCGCTGAGCCGGGCGCGTTGACCGACTTGCGTGGAGCGACGCCCGTCTAGCGGCGTGCATCGAACGGCAGGATTTGCCGCGCTGCGATATGAGCCGTGCTAATGGCATACAGGCAGCCCCACCGCTCCGGTTCTCCCCGCAGCCGCTGCCCGCTGAAACCATCCGGTCACGAAGTTTTTGCTAGATTGGCGGTTTGCGCTTCGCGCATCGACCGTCCCGTTTTCCCGTTCCGCCTGACTTTGTCTTTCCCTCTGGCGCTGCCGCCACAAGCCGGCCAGCCCGCCAGCCGCCGCTCACCCGCTCAACCGACAGGAGCCTGACAATGGCACGCAACATCGAAATCAAAGCCCGCGCCCAGCACTTCGAGCAACTGCGCGAGCGCGCCGCGCAGCTCGCGCCGGACGCGCCGCTGATCTTCCGCCAGCAGGACTTTTTCTACGACGTACCGCGCGGCCGCCTGAAGCTGCGCCAGTTCGACGACGGCACGCCGGCCGAGCTGATCTTCTACCAGCGCGACGATCGCGACGGCCCGAAGGCGTCGTACTACACGCGCAGCCCGGTGACCAATCCCGAAGCGATGCATGCGCTGCTGGCGACCGCGTTGACCACCCGCGGCATCGTCACGAAGGAACGGCATGTGTACCTAAGCGGCCGCACGCGGATTCATCTGGATCGCGTCGACGGTCTCGGCGACTTCGTCGAACTCGAAGTGGTGCTCGCGCAGGACGACGACGAGGAAGGCGGTCACGCGGAAGCGCAGGCGACGTTCGAACGCCTCGGCGTGACGGAAGCGGATCTGGTGCCGGTTGCTTATGTCGATCTGCTGAACGCCGACGGCGAGCCGAAACAGGCCGCGTAAATCCCGTATCACCGGCTGGACCGCGCACGCGCCATGCGCGCGGTCCACGCGTCTGCAATCCCCCTCACCCAGCCGCCGCCCCCGGCGCCAGATGCCCAAGCGGCAACGGCCCGTTGCGCTTGAACGTGGTCAGCACGATATTCGAGCGCACGCTATCGACGCCCGGCACGCGCATCAGCTTTTTCATCACGAACGTGGACAGGTAATTCAGATCCGGCGCGACGATTCGCAACAGATAGTCCGCATCGCCGACCACCGCATGGCATTCGAGCACTTCGGGCAGTACGTCGATCTGCTGCTGGAACTGCTCGATGATCGAATCGCCGTGATGCTTGAGCTTCAGGCTCGTAAAAGCGGTGACGCCGAGGCCGAGCTTCTCGGGCCGCAGCACGACGCGATAGCCGTCCACGACGCCCACCTGCTCCAGCCGCTGCAAACGCCGGCCGATCTGCGACGGCGACAGCGGCACCTGTTCGGCGAGCTGCTGATGAGTGGCACGGCCGAAGCGCTGCAACACATCGAGCAGCGCGAGATCGAAGTGATCGAGTTCAAGCATGTTGATAATCCGCATTAAATAACATTTCAATGCACGATTATTGCATGCAGAAGCACTTCTAAGCCAATGTTGCGCCCTTCCCGCGCGTCCACCGCTTTACACTTGCATTCACCGATTTCATCCGTTTGCGCTGTAAAGCCGCTAGCCATGTCCACCGCCACCCGCACCGCCGCCACGGCCAAACTTCAGGAGCAATTCGACGCCGGCCTCGAGACCCGCGCCGACTTCACAATCGATCAACCGCTCGAGCGCTACCGCGCGGTCGATCACGCAGTCTGGCGGCAACTGTACGCACGACAAAGCGCGTTGCTCGAAGGCCGCGTCTGCGACGAATTCCTCGCGGGGCTCGCGCGCATCGGCATGCCGTCCGACCGCGTGCCCTCGTTCGACGAGATCAACGCGAAGCTCACACCCGCAACCGGCTGGCGCATCGTCGCGGTGCCCGGCCTCGTGCCCGATCAGGTGTTTTTCGAGCATCTGGCGAACCGGCGCTTTCCGGTCACGTGGTGGATGCGCCGGCCGGACCAGCTCGACTACCTGCAGGAGCCGGACTGCTTTCACGATCTGTTCGCCCACGTGCCGCTGCTGATCAATCCGGTGTTCGCCGACTACATGCACGCATATGGTCGCGCCGCGCTCGCGGCCAACGACGCCGGTGCGCTACCGCTCCTGGCACGACTTTATTGGTACACAGTCGAGTTCGGCCTGATCCGCGACGCCGCCAGTCCGAACGGCGTAAAGATCTATGGCGCGGGCATCGTGTCGAGTCAGGGCGAGACGCTTTACAGCCAGCAGAGCGGCTCTCCGAACCGTCTGGGCTTCGAGCTGGAACGCGTGATGCGCACCCGCTACCGGATCGACACGTTCCAGAAAAGCTACTTCGTAATCGATGACTTCGAGCAACTGTTCGGCGTCGCACAAACCGATTTCGCGCCGCTGCTGGACCGGCTCGCCACGGCCCCCGCATTCGCGGCCGGCGACGCGCTGGCAAGCGACCGCGTGCTCACCCGCGGCTCTCGCGAGGGCTGGCAGGACGACGGCGACGTATAAGCGGTAAGCGTAAAGCGCGCGGCAACGCCAATTACGCATCCATGAAAAAATAACGGATTGCGCGCGCCGAACCGCGCGCGCGTCTGATCAATGAGGTCCCACGATGATTCAGAAACTGAGTTCCGAGCAACGCACGCAGGCGCTGGCGAAGCTGAACGGCTGGCAGAGCGTCGCCGATCGCGACGCGATTCGACGCAGTATCGAGTTCGCGGATTTCAACGAAGCGTTCGGCTTCATGACGCGAGTGGCGATCAAGGCGCAGGAAATGGATCACCACCCGGAGTGGTTCAACGTCTACAACAAGGTCGACATCACGCTGTCCACGCACGAAGCGAACGGCGTAACTGAACGCGACCTTACGCTCGCCTCGTTCATCGACAGCATTACCGGGTAATACAAAAAATTCACCGCGCTTTGCGCGCGTTTATATGTCGTCTCTTGGGCAATCCGCGCGAAATGAAAGGCCAATGCAGGCATTTCCCTGGGCAAACCTTCAGTTCTACAGGCTATTATTAAGTCGAACGTAAGATTCCCACGCCTGCTTTGCAATCGGGTCCAAACGATCCGGCGATAGCGACGTTCGACGCTGTACAATCAGCAGCGCATACGGCTTGGAGAGCGCGCTTGCCTCCTTGCACAGAACGAGTTCGTCGCCGCTCGAAGGTGAGCGGGCCCGCCAGAAGTTGATCGCGGCTTCCAGTTCGTGAATGCTGATCTCGGACATGAGTTCGTGATGGCTCGGCTGGTGCGACAGCGCGGCTCGATCGCTGCATCGTGGCCACGTCTTCGGTGTCCGCCGCGTTTGCCACGCGGCACGCTGGCTGTGCAGCAGGCGCCCCGGCGAACCGCTTGCCCAAACGCCTAAACCCATTGTACTTGAGCGAATTCCATGCGACTCCTTCTGATCGAAGATGACCGCCCCATCGCACGCGGCATCCAAAGCAGTCTCGAACAAGCCGGCTTCACCGTCGACATGGTCCATGACGGCATCTTTGCCGAGCAGGCCCTCACGCAAAACCGCCACGAACTCGTGATCCTCGACCTCGGTCTGCCGGGCATCGACGGCATGACGCTGCTGTCGCGTTTCCGCCAGAGCAACCGCCACACGCCGGTGATCATCCTGACCGCGCGCGACGAACTGAACGACCGCGTGCAAGGCCTCAATTCCGGCGCCGACGACTACATGCTCAAGCCGTTCGAACCCGCCGAACTCGAAGCGCGGATTCGCGCGGTGATGCGCCGCAGCGGTCCGCACGGCGACATGCCGCGTCCGGAGGTGTCGCTCGGCGGTGTGCGTCTGTCGGGCGTCGATCGCCGCATCTTCAACGACGACAAGCCGCTCGAACTGTCGCCGCGCGAATTCGCGGTGCTCGAAATGCTGCTGCTGCGTCATGGCCGCGTGGTCAGCAAGGCGCAACTGCAGGATCATCTGACGCACTTCGGCGGCGACCTCGGCGATACCGCGATCGAAGTCTACGTGCACCGCGTGCGCAAGAAACTCGAGAACTGCCGTGTCGAAATCGTCACCGTGCGTGGCTTCGGCTACCTGCTGCAGGAAATCCGCCAGGCCGCGTAATCGTCGTGCGGGCCGCGCATCGCGTCGCGGCCTGACGGCGCCGGTCCGGCGCCGCGTCGCGGTTGCGCCGAACGCAGCCGGCGCGCGCGGCGCCGGATCCGCAACCTTCCAGGGCGCCCCGCGCCGTTCCCTCCCTTCCCGCGCGTACGACCATGCCCCAGCCGGCCGCCACTAGTCTGCGCCGCACGCTGCTGCGGCGCCTCGCTGCTCCCCTTTCGCTGCTCGCGCTGATGAGCGGCCTGATCGCTTACTGGCTCGCGTGGCAGTACACGCAGCACGTGGTCGACCGTTCGCTCGCCGACCTCGCGACCGCGATTTCCAAACAGATCCAGATTGCCGGGCCCGATGCGCCGATCACGGTGCCGCCGCTCGCCCAGGCGATGTTCTCCGATCCGGTCGAGCACCTCGTCTACCGGATCAGCAACGGCGAAACCGAAATCGCCGGCGATCACAATCTGCCGCTGCAAGGCACCAACGTGCGCCGCATGCATTACGCGTATGTGTTCGAAACCCAGCATGAAGGCGTGACCGTGCGCGTCGCGCAGGTGCGGGTCGATCAGCCGACCGGCAATCCGATCGTCGTCGAAGTGGGGCAGCCGGTGCATCACCGCTTCCGGATCGCCGCCGAGTTTCTGGTCGCGATCATGATGCCGCTGCTGTTGCTGCTGCTCGCCGGCTGGGTGATCGTGTGGCGCGTCGTCAATCAGCAGCTCAATCCGCTGACCGCGCTCGCCGATTCGCTGAACCGCCAGACCCACACGTCGCTCGAACCGGTCGACGAAAGCTATGTGCCGGTCGAAATCCGGCCGCTGACCGGTGCGTTGAACGCGCTGCTCGATCGCCTGAAGTCCGCGCTCGATGCGCAGCGCAAGTTCATCGCCGACGCCGCCCATCAGCTGCGCACGCCGCTGACCGCGGTCAAGCTGCACGCGGAACAGGCGGCCGTCGCGCGCGATCCGCAACAGACGCTGGCCGCCGTGCGCGAGCTGCGCGCCGCTGCCGATCGCGCGGTGCGGCTGTCGAATCAGCTGCTGTCGCTGGCGCGCGCTGAGCCGGGCGAACAGGCCGCGCGTTTCGTCAACGTCGACATGGCCGCGCTCGCGTTCGATACCGGCGCCGAATGGGTGCCGCGCGCGCTCGCGGTGCACGTCGACCTCGGCTTCCAGCGGCTCGACGATCCCGGCAACGAGCATCCGCTGATGGCTCGCGGCAATCCGGTGCTGCTGCATGAAGTGATCGCGAATCTGCTCGATAACGCGCTGAAGTACGTACCGCCGTCGCGCGTGGATGGCGGGCGGATCACGGTGACGGTGTCGCAAACCGTGATCGACGAGCTGCGGATGGCAGAGATCGTCGTCGAAGACAATGGGCCGGGCGTGCCGCATGCGCAGCAGGCCGATCTGTTCAAGCGCTTCTTCCGCGGTGACGGACAGGCCGACTCGGGTGTCGATACCGGTGCGGGTCTCGGTCTCGCGATCGTTCACGACATCATGGTGCTGCACCATGGCAGCGTGCATTACGAAGATGCGCCGGAAGGCGGTGCGCGCTTTATCGTGCGGGTTCCGTTGCTGCCGGCGGCCACTGCCACCGTGAGCGGCTCGCCTATCCCCGCCGCCGACGATACCGATGCAACGCGCGGCGCAAAAAAACCGGCGCACTCGGCGCCGGTTGATCTGTAGCAATGCGAAACGGATGTGAGTGCCGCTGCAGCGCAGCTGCGGCGGCACTGAAGCCGGTGGTTCATATGGAGCGCTCGCTGCGCCGGGCAAGTTAGCCTCACCCCGCCCTCGCGGCAAGCGCCGCCGCCGCTCACTTCTTCTTTGCTTTCTTCGACGATTTGCCGGATTTATCGGCCTTCGCAGCCTTCTGCGCTTTCTCCGCCTTGCCGCCCTTGCCCTTCTCCGGCGGCGCCAGCATCGTGCCGCGGCACTTGCGCGCGCCGCAGCGGCATTCGTATTCCTTCTTCAGCTTCTTGGTCTGACGCGCATCGATCACGAGACCGTAGTCGTAAAACACTTCCTCGCCTTCGGCGATATCGCGCAGCGCATGCACGTATACGTGCCCGTCGATTTCCTCGGCTTCGCAGTTCGGCGCGCACGAATGATTGATCCAGCGCGCGCTATTGCCATCCACCTTGCCGTCGATCACCTTGCCGTTGTCGAGCGCGAAATAGAACGTGTGATTCGGCTCGGCCGGATTGTGAGGATGCCGGCGCAACGCTTCTTTCCACGAGATCCGCTCGCCCTTGTATTCGATCAGCCGTTCGCCGGCCACGATCGGTTCGAGGGCAAACACGCCTTTGCCGTGCACACCCGAACGGCGCACGGCGATCCTGCGTGAATTCATTGAATGAATCCTTGTGAAGAACTGGGGGATGAAATCGGGCAATCGTCAGGTGCGTCTCGCGCGCGGCTTTTTCTGACGCGGATAGCAAACGCGGCGCCTTGCGAGCGCCGCGTCGACTTGTGACGCGCAATGCGGCACATCCGGCATCCTACACGGTGTCGACGGCTTCGTTCAACCGTCGACCGGTGCGTCCATTTAACGTGCGACGGGCGTCAGCGTTGACCGAACGAGATGTCGCCGAACAGCGCTTTCTGCTCGCGCGGCTGCGAGCGCCAGTACTGCGGCGGCGCTTCGACGGTGGCGCCCAGTTGCGCGGCCGCATGCCACGGCCAGCGCGGGTTGTAGAGCAGCGCGCGGGCGAGCGCGATCAGGTCGGCATCGCCCTTCTCGATCAGTTGCTCCGCATGCAGCGGATCGGTGATCAGGCCGACGCCGATCGTCGTCAGGCCGGTCGCGTGCTTGACCGCCTTCGCGAACGGAATCTGATAGCCCGGTTCGAGCGGAATTCGCTGCAACGGCGACACCCCGCCCGACGACACATCGATCCAGTCGCAACCGCGCTTTTCGAGTTCATGCGCAAACGCGATCGTGTCTTCGAGGGTCCAGCCGCCTTCGACCCAATCGGTTGCCGACACACGCACGCCGACCGGTTTGTCGGCCGGAAACGCGGCGCGCACGATGTCGAAGATTTCGAGCGGGAAACGCATGCGGTTTTCGAGCGAGCCGCCGTACTCATCGTCGCGTTGATTCGCGAGCGGCGACAGGAACTGATGCAGCAGATAGCCGTGCGCCGCATGCACTTCGAGCGAGTCGATACCGAGCCGCGCGGCACGCCGAGCCGATGCGCCGAACGCTTCGCGAATCCGGTTCAGACCGGCGACGTCGAGCGCGAGCGGCGGCTCCTCGTCGGTTTTATGCGGCAACGCCGACGGCGCATGCGGCAGCCAGCCGCCTTGCGCGACCGGGATCAGCTGCCCGCCTTCCCACGGCACATGGCTCGACGCCTTGCGGCCCGCGTGCGAGAGCTGCATCGTCACGTTGATATGCGAATGCTTGCGGATCGCGGCCAGCACCGGCACGAGCGCCGCTTCGGTCGCGTCGTCCCACAAACCGAGGTCGCCCGGCGTAATGCGGCCATCCGGTTCGACCGCGGTCGCTTCGATGAACAGCATCGCCGCGCCCGATAGCGCCAGACTGCCGAGATGCATGATGTGCCATGCGGTGGCCTCGCCGCGCTCGGCGGAGTACTGGCACATCGGGGACACGACGATACGATTGGGAAGCGTCACGCTACGCAGCGTGAGCGGAGAGAAAAGCGCGCTCATGGATTTGCCCAGTGAAAACCCGAGAGCGATCGAGCATAGCACCGCGAGCGCTTTAATGCATGCAGGCGGGGGCTCAGGCGCGCGGCTCGACGCTATCGAGCCATTCGCCGAACATCCGGCGCGCAGAGGTTTCGAGCGCGGGACCGTGGCGCGCGGTGTCGGCGCGCAGGGTGCGCGCGTCGACGCCGTGGCCGGCCAGTTCGTTCGCATTACCGATTAGCCAGGGCTCGAAGCGGTCGGTCCGGATCTCCGGATGACACTGCAAACCGAGCACGTGGCCGCCCCACGCGAACGCCTGATTTTCGCAGTCGGGTGTCGATGCGAGCCGGGTCGCGCCAGTGGGCAGGTCGAAGGTGTCGCCGTGCCAGTGCAGCATCGACGTGTGCGCGCCGTCCAGATGACGCAGCGGCGAAGCGCGGCCGGCATCGGTCAGCGCGAGCGGGGTCCAGCCGAGTTCGGCCTTTGCGGCCGGATAGACGCGCGCGCCGAGCGCCCGCGCGATCAGCTGCGCGCCCAGGCAAATGCCGAGGGTCGGCAGACCGGCCGCGATGCGTTTTTCAATCAGGGAGAGGAGCGGCGCGAGTGTCGGATAGCACGCGTCGTCGGTGGCGCTGATGGGTCCGCCGAGCACCACCATCAATGAGGCTGAAACCGGATTCGGCGCCTCGATACGGGCGACGCCGACGTCGAGATAACGGACCGGACGGCCGCGCTCGCCGAGCACGAGCTCAAGACTGCCCAGATCCTCGAAGTGCACATGGCGAATGGCCAATACTTCGCGATTCATCGGCCTGCCCCACCTTCAGGTTAACTAACGACTTGCCGCCCAAGCGGGTCATTGCACAACACAAGCCGGCGGGCAGGCGGCGTTGCCGCCCGCCGGTGCCGGCGAGGCCATGTTAGCGGATGACGCCAGAAACCGCCGCCTTACGCAGCGAAGATCTTCCAAGTCTTCTTCTGGGTCAGGACGTCCGCCGTTTCATGCACGGAGCAGTCCAGACGCAGATCGGTATCCGACATGTTCAGGTCGAGCAGCGCGCAGTGATGCGGCGTCTTCTTCGGATTCTTGCTCGGCTGGAAATGCGTGCAGCTCAGGCACATGCGATGCGACGGGATCGTCTCCTGCGCTTCGAGCTGATAGATGGTCTTGAGCAGCGTGCGATAGAGCATTGCCTGCTCGTCTTCGCGCAGCGTGCCGACTGCCTTGCTCAGGAAGTCGGGCCATTGCGACGCGCGCTTTGCCGCGGTGCGGCCACGCGAGGTCAGGCGAACGGCGAGAGCACGGCCGTCGTCGAGCGCGCGGCGCTTTTCGACCAGACCCTTGGTTTCGAGCGTGCTGACTGCGTCGCTGGTGGTGGCGGCGGTCAGTGCCGTTTCACGCGCGATTTCGCCGAGGCGCATCGGCCCTTTGCGCTGCATCAACAGCACGAGGATTTCGCCCTGGGTCGGCGTGAGGCCAGCGCCTTCCGCCCATTCCCAAGCCTGGCTTCGCATCGCCGTGCTCAATCGCAAGAGGCTGTGGGTCACTCGCCCGGTTGCCTGTTCTCCGTATACGCCTTCGCTCATAATCTTCGATTCGTTTATTTACCGCTTTCGTGCACTTCCGGCGACCTGCATGCCGGGCGTGTCCGTTGCGTGTGTGGGGTAGTTCCGTCCAACCGCGGACGAAACGGTTTCTACTACTCAGAAATTGACCGCCTACGAAGCCACGCAGGCGGCGAAAACGACATTCTATGCGAGACCGGCAAATCGTACAGCTAACTTATCCAACGACTACTGTGGATAACCAGGGGAAAACGTTTGGACAGCCTGTGTACCGTTTTGAGACAAGTACTTGCGGCCGCTCGAACGTTTCTTCGGTCCTGCTTGCCACGCTCGCCCGGGGCCTGCTTTTCAAGCCTACTTATCATTTCCCCAGCGCGTTGACTTTGCAAGAAATTATTCAGTTGTCCACAGACATCCGCGCGGCTTGTTAGCGACTACTACGTTTGTATACGTAAACTTTTAAGAAACCTGAAGGGCCGCGCGGACAAAAAATTTCGAAAATTTTTTACGAAAAAAAACCCGCGCGCGGCGGGTTTCGTCGAAAACGTCACGTTGTGACGCATATGGCAGGTGTCTCGCGATGCCGCGCGACTATGCGCACCACCCAGCGCACCACTATGCGCGCCACAGCAGACACTGCTGCCGCACCGCTTCGTGCAAGGACTTTTCCTGCGCGAACAGGCTGCGCAGCCACGTCGCATCATTGACCTGACCGCGGGCAATTGCGCCGATTTCCGCGAGTGCGTTGGTCGAGCCGAGCGCTTCCGCATGCGGTCCGATCCGCTCGAGCGTTTCGAGGATGTCTTCGGAAATGGTCTTGCGTTCGCCCGTCTGCGGATTGATGCAGGTGCCGCCGAGTCCGAACCGGCACGCTTCGAAACGGTTGAATGTGTAGACCAGATAGTCGTCTTCCTGCGGCGCGATCGGTTTGTCGAGCAGCAGATGGCGCGCGAGCGTCTGGATGTAGCAGGCGATCGCCGCGGCGCGATCGACCGAGAACGGCGTATCCATCACGCGTACTTCGATCGTGCCGAAACCGGGCTTCGGCCGGATATCCCAGTAGAAGTCCTTCATGCTGTTGACCACGCCGGTGTGGACCATTTTCGAGAAGTACTCCTCGAAGCTGTCCCACGTCAGCACGAACGGCGCGCGGCCCGACAGCGGAAACGCGAACACGGAATTCAGGCGTGCCGAATGAAATCCGGTATCGACGCCCTGCACGAACGGCGACGACGCCGACAGCGCGATGAAATGCGGAATGAAGCGCGACATCGAATGCAGCAGATACAGCGCGCTGTTCGCATCCGGGCAGCCGATGTGCACGTGCTGGCCGAACACCGTGAACTGCTTGGCGAGATAGCCGTACAACTCGGAAAGATACTGAAAACGCGGGGTATCGACGATCTGCCGTTCGCTCCATTGCTGGAACGCATGCGTGCCGCCGCCGCACAGGCCGACGTTCAGATGATCGGCGGCGGACACCAGCGTGTCGCGAATCTTGCGCAGATCGGCGACCGCCTGTTCGTGCGACGTGCAGATGCCGGTCGACAGCTCGATCATGCTTTCGGTGATTTCCGGCGTGATGTTGCCGGGGATCTGTTCATCCTTGATGAGGCGCAGCAGATCCGTGCCGGCTTTGGTCAGATCATAGTCATGCGTATTGACGATCTGCATCTCCAGTTCGATCCCGAACGTAAACGGTTTCGAATCGATGAAGGCTTCGAGTGACATGGCGTCCCCTGAGTCAGGTCGTTTTTAAGCGAGAGTGTTGAAACGGCTTCTTCAAGCGCGGGTTCGAGCGATGCGCGTTTACTCCTCGCGCCGCTCCGCGACCAGCGCAAGGCTGCGATAGACGAGCCACGGCCCGAGAATCTGCAGTACGAAGATCGAGCACATGACGATCGCGCGCAGTTGCGGATCGAAGTTCGGGTACATGTTGTAGGTATCGTCGACGAGCAGATACGCGAGCGCCGACATTGGCGACAACGACAATCCGAGCGCCATCCCCTGCTTCCAGTTCAGCCCGCTCGGTTTAGCGAAGGCAAGCACGCCGACCAGTTTCGCGATCAACCGCGCAACGATCAGACCCAGCGCCGCGACGCCGCCGAGCGCGATGTGTTTCCATTCGAACGAGGTCAGCGTCAGCACGAACAGGATCACCGTCAGCAGCCAGCCGGCGGTGCCGAAATGCTGCGGCCACAGCTGCGGACGCGCTTCGTGATTTTTCACGATGATGCCGGCCGCGAGCAGCGCGAGAATCGTCGACAGCTTGAACAGATGCGCGATCGCGATTGCGAGCAGCACCATCCCGAACAGCGCGACGAACGAATGCTCGTCCTGCATGTTCAGACGACGATAGAAGAACGTGCAGGTGCGCGCGAGCACATAGGCAAGCACCAGCGAGCCGACCAGCAGATACAGCGGCTGCAGGATCGTCGCGAACACGTTGCCGTATACCTCCTGATGCAACCAGCTCGACACCAGCTTTTCGATCACCACCGCATACATGCTGTTCAGCGCGGTGAGCGTGAGCAGCCGCTGGGTCACCTGGCCTTCGGCGCGCAGTTCGGTTTTCAGCTGGATCACCATCGCGGGCGACGTCGCCATCGCAATCGCCGCGAGCACGGTCGCGACCATCAGCGGCACGTTCAGGAACAGCAGCACCGGCAACACCAGGGCGAATGTCAGCGTTGCTTCGGCCACGCTCGACAGGATCAGCCACGGGTTACGGCGGATCCAGCGCAGATCGAGCCGGCTGCCGAGTTCGAACAGTAGTAAACCGAGCGCAACGTCGAGCAGCGGACGCGCGGCATTCGCGGAATCCGCGTCGATCACACCGAAACCGGCCGCGCCGGCAATCAGACCGATCACCGCATAACCGGAAATGCGCGGTAAACGCCATGCGCGATAACAGAGTTCGCCGCACAAACCGGCGGCGAGCAACGCAAGCCCGGCCCAGAAAATAGCGTCGGGAGAAAGCGGCCACGCTGGCAGAAACGAAAACGCCGAATTCATCGTAATGGGTTCTCCTTGGCAGCAACGGCAGACGACACGAACCGGCGCACACGCACACCGGTAAACGAGCGAGCGGTTAACACCGTCGCTGTCGCAAGCGCTTCGCGACGTCAGCGTTGCGTTTTATCAATGATCGGATGATCGGGAATGCGCCGCGGCCGCAAAGAACCGCCGTGAGTCCAGCGTTTTCACGGCTGCGGCAGAGGCAACCGGAACGGTGAAAGAACGCCGTCGACCTTGAATCAGATTCTGTTTGACCGGCACCGTTCCGTCGCTGCGCGTGCCGCCTGATGCGGGGGCACGACGCGCAAAAGAACGGCGATTGTGCCATAGCTTGTCCGGTCCCGACGGAAAAGCGGTTAACTCACTGGCAAAACGGTAAAAACGTACGTTAACTTCTTCGGAAGCGGCAAAAGCGACCTTTTGCCCCGTTTCTCCTACGTTAACCGCCGAGCCTACGTAAACGCGGTAAGTGTGATTTCGGTGTGCGACTTCAAGGTTAACGGGAGACGCTTTGGCGAGGTTTTGACGGAAATCAGCCGCTCGATAGCCGGGGCGTAAGCCCCTGCCGCTGTTGTTTACTGGTTTACCGTATGTATACGTAGTAACAGTTAACAAGCTGCCTCGGTTTCTGTGGATAACTCAGGTTTACCGAAACAAATCAGCAATTTGCCGGCCGCATAACCGGATGCACAGCATGTGCGGTGGCAATGGGTATACGCGGGTAACTTTTTGAGCTTTTTCGCGATCGTCGAGTTACCCCGTTTACGTCCACAACGGTTCCACACGACTTGCGCCGGTTAACCGCGCGGTTATCCACAGGTTGCGGTGGATAACGGTGGCGGCAGGTTTACGCGGTTTACGTTGCGGCGACGTTAACTTCCGGCAGCTATGCGGGGTGGCCGCCGACGTAAACCTGGTAAACCTCAGTACCGAAGCCTTTGCTTTGGTTAACCGAGCGTCCCTTGCCGTAGCTCACGTAGCAGAAAACGTGCTGGGTCGATGTCTTCGGCAAGATCGCGCTCGAGCGGCCACGGCTCGCCTTCGATCTGCGACGCGATCAGCTCCGCGCCGAGCGCGGCCCACACGAGCCCGCGCGAGCCGTACGCGACCGCGCCGTACAGTCCGTCGATGCGCGGCAGATCGAGCGGCCATGCGCCGCGCAGACGGGCCGCATCGCGGGCGGCCGCGGTTTCGTCGGCGAGCTGGCCGATCATCGGCATGCGGTCGCTGGTCACACAGCGAAATGCGACGCGGCCGGCGAGCGTCGCGACGGGCGCACTACTTAGTGCGCTGCCGAATGCCGGCAACATCTGCGCGACCCGTTCGATGTTTTCGCGATGACCGTCCGCGCGCAACGACGTGTCGGAGTCGTCGAGTTCGTAGGTGGCGCCCGTCAGCGTGACGCCGTCCGCGAGCGGCACCGCATAACCTTCACCGATTACCGGCAAGCCGAGCGGCGCGACCGTGCCGGCCGGCAGCAGGCTCAACTGGCCGCGAATGCTGCGCGTCGGCGCATGCCGCAAGCCGGCGATGCGCGCGGCCTCATGCGCGCCTGCGACGATCACCACCGGCGCCCGCGCGAGCACCTGGCCGGCGGCATCGAACACGTTCCACCCGTCGCCGTCGCGTTCGATGCGCGCGACCTCGACGTTGAAGCGCCGTTCGAGCCGGTCGCCGGCCGCGGCGAGCTGCGCCGCGCACAGCGAGGCCGGCGCGATCCAGCCGCCGTGTTCGAACCACCAGCCGCCGCGCGCAAGCGGCATGCCGGCGAGCCGCGCCGCATCGGCGGCCGTGACCGGCGTCACATACTCCCGCGGGTAGCGGAAGGCGGCGATCGCTGCGCTCATCGCATGAGCTTCATCGTCGTCAGCGGCGATCTGCAGCAGGCCGCCGTTGCCGCGCACCAGCCGGTGCCCTGCCCGCTCCAGCGCGTTCCAGCGATTGAGCGCGTACAGAAAGCCCGCTCGCGTGACGCGTGAGGCGACGCTGTCGTCCCGCGAAATCATCGGGTGGAATACGCCGGCAGGATTGCCCGACGCATCCTGCGCGACCTGCGCATGCCGTTCGAGCGATGTCAGGTGCCAGCCGCGCGCCGCGAGTCGTTCGATTACCGCGCAGCCGGCGAGCCCGGTGCCGATCACGACCGCGTGTCGTTCCGGATGCGCGAACGGGGCCGGCGGTTCATAGCGGCGCACCCGCCAGCGCGGCGCGAAATGGCCGACCAGCATCGCGCGTTTCCAGCCGAAACCGTCGACTTTTCGATACTCGAAGCCGCATTGCGTCAACGCGCGTTTGATCTCGCCCGCGCTGCTGTAGGTGGCGAAGGTCGCGTCGTCGCCCGCACAGCGCGCGAGCGACTTGAAGATCGCCGGAGTCCATAGCTCGGGGTTTTTCGCCGGCGCGAAGCCGTCCAGATAGAACGCGTCGGCGCGCAGCCTCAACGCGGGCAGGCTCTCGGCCGCATCCGCGAAGATCAGCGTCAGCACGACGCGGCCGTTGTCGAACTCGAGACGATGGCTGCCGGGCACGAGCATCGGCCATGCATTCGCGAGCAGGTCGGCAAGCTCGGCGATCAGCGGGTCGCCGGCCAGCAGCGCGTGCGCGCGGCGCAGATCGGCCGCGCTGAACGGATGCTTTTCCGTCGATACGAAATGCAGCCGCTCGCAGCGCGCGGGATCGGCGCGCCACGCGGCCCACGTGACCAGAAAGTTGATGCCCATCCCGAAGCCGGTTTCGAGCACGGTGAAGTGGCGGCGGTTTTGCCATCGGGCGGGCAGGCAATTGCCGCCCAGGAACACGTATTGAGCCTGTTCGAGCGCGCCGACGGCGCTGTGATAGATGTCGTCGTAGAGCGGCGAAAACGGGCTGCCGTTGTCGCGAAAAGCGAGGACGGCGGGGATCAGCGGTTCGGTCATGCGCGGCGAAAAAGGACGCTAGAAAGAGCGGGTTTGGATCGCGGCACCGGTGCGCTCGAATTGCGAGATGCCGGAATGGACCCGCGAGGACGCTCGTCGAGCGTTTGCTGCGTTGGCGAAAACCAACGCCAGGCCCCGTCAGGACTGGGTTTCAGCCCGCGTTTGGGGGTGAAAAGCGGGGAAATTTCGATTTCCTTGCAATAACGGCCTGAGAACCGCGCAATTCTTCGAAACCCTTATCCTGATTGGGTTTGCGCTGCGCTATCATAGCAAGCGCCGCGAAGGGAGCGGGAGCACGGCTGGCGGACGGTTTTCTCGCCGTCACGACAGATCTTCTCGATCGGGGCCGCAGCTGCTCGACGGCGCGGTGCGCGCACGTATAATCGGCGCGTTCGCGCTGTTCGTGTCAACCTAAACACAAAGAGGAACCTTAATGAACAAACAGGAACTGATCGACGCTGTCGCAGGACAGACGGGCGCCAGCAAGGCTCAAACCGGTGAAACGCTGGACACGTTGCTTGAAGTGATCAAGAAGGCTGTGTCGAAGGGTGAAGCGGTCCAGTTGATCGGCTTCGGTAGTTTTGGTTCGGGCAAGCGCGCAGCGCGTACGGGTCGCAATCCGAAGACCGGCGAAACTATCAAGATCCCGGCTGCAAAGACTGTCAAGTTCACGGCAGGCAAGGCATTCAAGGATTCGGTCAACAAGCGCTAAGCAGCATGCTGCCAGGCAGTTGACACTCGCGAGAAACCCGCCGGATGGCGGGTTTTTTTTGCCCGTTTTTCGGGCGTGAGCGGCGCGCGGCGCGATGAAAAAAGGCCGCAACGCGCGGTTGCGGCCTGCTTCGGTCATGCGCGGCGGACGCCGTGTGCGGTTCGGTCAGTCGTGACGGTGTCCGCCGTTGCCGTGCGCGTGACGGTGATCGTGGCCGCAATGCTCGCAGTCGTCGCCGTGTGCGTGGTCGTGATGATGGTGATGACCGTGTGCGTCGTCGTGGTCATGATCGTGATCGTCGAAGTCCCATGCGGGGAACGGGTCCTCGAAGTTCTGCCATCCCTGCGGGCCGAGTGCGTATTCGGCGTCGCTGAGCAGGCACGCGTCGAACTTTGCGCGCCACTGCGCCGGGTCGATATCGACGCCGATCAGCACCAGTTCCTGACGGCGATCGCCGATGCTCATATCGTCCGCATCGCCGTACCAGTCGGCGGCGATTTCCGCGCTCAGTTCGTCGTCGCCTTCCGGCCATTCGCTGCGGTCCTGCGCGGCCCACCACATGCCGGCCGGCGCCGGACGGCAGGCGCCGCCCGCCTGGGATAGCGAACCGCCGATGTCGTTGCGCGTCGCCAGCCAGAAAAAGCCCTTGCTGCGCAGCACGCCCTTCCACTCCTGATGCAGCAGTTCCCACAGCCGTTGCGGATGAAACGGCCGGCGCGCGCGGTAGACGAAGTAGCCGATTCCGTATTCGTCCGCGTCGCTGTGATGGCTGTGGCCTTGCTCGTTATCTGCTTCTTCCTGCTCGTGTTCGAGCGCTGCGAGCCAGCCCGGTGCGCCTGCCGTTGTCTCGAAATCGAAGCGGCCGGTGTTCAGCAACTGGTCGAGCGGGGCGTCGCCGAAGCGGCTCACCAGTTGCTCTGCGCGCGGATTGACGCGCGCGAGGATGCGTTGGAGTCGCGCGAGATCGTCCGCGCCGACGAGGTCGGCCTTGTTCACGATCAGCACGTCGCAGCATTCAATCTGTTCGACCAGCAGCTCGGCGAGCGTGCGGTCGTCGTCTTCGTCGGTCGCGAGGCCGCGTTCGGCGAGCGCATCGGATGAGCCGTAGTCGCGCAGGAAGCTGGATGCGTCGACCACGGTGACCAGCGTATCGAGTCGCGCGAGGCCGGCTAGCGGTGTGCTGTCTTCGTCATCGTCGAAGGCGAGCAATTCGGCCAGCGCCAGAGGTTCGGCGACGCCGCTCGCTTCGACCACCAATGCATCGAAGCGGCCGGTTTGCGCGAGGCGGCGAATGTCGCCGGGCAGGTCATCGCTCGACGCGCAGCAAAGGCAGCCGTTCGACAGTTCGATCACCTGAGCGTCGGCGGCGGACGAGCCGGTCGCGGCGTGCACGAGCGTCGGATCGAGCTTGACCGCGGCCAGATCATCGACGATCACCGCGACGCGCAGGCCGGCGCGATTCGCGAGGATGTGGTTCACGAGCGTGGTCTTGCCGGCGCCCAGAAAACCGGAGAGCACGGTGACGGGCAATAGCGGCTGGTTCATCGCGGTAGGAAAACAGGAAGATTGGAGAACGGGCCGGGCGCGGGACCCGCTGGACCGCGCGGCTGGCGCGGCGCCCGGCGGCAACATGAAGCCGCATTGTGCATCAAAACCGGCGCGGCCCGCGCGAGCGCGCTATTCAGAATGCCGAGCCGAGATAGCGAGCACAACGCGCAGTAGCCGCAGCGATAAATGCGAGCCGGGCGAGCGCGCTATTCAAAGAGCGAAGCCGGGATGGCGAGCGCAACGCGCGGCGGCCACAGCTATAAACGCGGGCCGCGCGCGCGGACTATTCAAAGAGCGGAGCCGGGATGGCAAGCTCAATACGCGGTAGCCGCAGCGATAAACGCAAGCCGGGCGAGCTCACTATGCAGGAAGCGGGGCTGCGATAGCGGGAGAAACGCGCGGCGACTAAAGCCATAGTAACGGCGCGAATACTGCGCGGGAAAAGCGCAAAAACATGGAGACGAGAGCGGAAAAAAGCAGGCGAAATTACCAGAAGCGCGTGTCAGCCGAACAATCGCCGAACAGTCACAGAACAGTGCAAGAAAGCGCCTGACAGTGCAGCAAAGCAGCAAAGCATCAACCGCAGCAGCTACCCCACCCCACCCTCACCGCATCAACTTCCAGCTCCGCAGAATCCCGGCAATCTGCTGCGCATACTTATCACGCAACGCCGGCGTCTCGGAGTGATACGCACCGACCGCCTGCCAGGTATTGCCGTATTTATTCATCTGGCGACGCAGATGCCACGCGGCGATATACACGTTCTTGCACGGCTCCATCAGCGTGCCCTGCGAGATCCCGTACTGGGCGAGCACCGGCAGATGGATCGAATTGATCTGCATGACCCCGTAGTCGATCGAGCCGTTCGCATTCTTATGCTGCGCGTCCGGCCGGTTGTGCGACTCCTGCCACGCGATCGCCCGCAGGATCAGCGGGTTCACCTTCTGATATTTAGCCGCTTCGTCGAAGCAGTCGGCGCGCGCGGATCCGGCTGCGGCGAGCAGCGCGAGGGTGGCGGCGACGGTGACTAACGGACGCTTCATCGGTCAAGATGACTAAGTAAAATCGCGAGGTAAGAATCGGTAAGGCACGAGGCTCGCCGGGACCCGACCGCGACGGCATGCTGGCTGGGGGTTTCATCGAGCATCGGGGAAAACCCGCGTCAGCAAACGCATAACAGCAGGTCGAACGGCTCGTATGATACCGGCAGTCCGGGCACCGTCAAGTTGGCTAACCGACATAAGCCAGTACAAATCCCGATATTCGTCGTTCGCCCGTTATGCCGATTTCCTTTCAATCGACTAACGGCAGCACGAACTTTTTACGGAATCGGATCTGGTCGAGTTTTTTGTTTCAATTTCGACATGAAAAGCTGGTACTGTTCGTTTTTTTCGAACGTCGGGCGGTCGCCTTAACCGGCTCGCAGACCGCTCGGGCGGTGGCCTGGTGCCGAATCCGCATCGCATGACCGCCAGCGGCGACAGCTGTTGGTATCGATATCACATTCCATGAGAAGAAATTGTATGGCTTTGCGTCGAGTCGCAACGGCGCTGCTGGTGGCTGGCTTGATCACCGCGCAGACAGCACAGGCAGAGGTGACACTGAATTTCGTCAATGCCGACATCGATCAGGTCGCCAAAGCGATCGGCGCTGCGACCGGCAAGACGATCATCGTCGATCCGCGGGTCAAGGGGCAACTGAACCTCGTTTCCGAAAACGCGGTGCCTGAAGATCAGGCGCTCAAGACATTGCAATCGGCGCTGCGCATGCAGGGCTTCGCCTTGGTCCAGGATCACGGCGTGCTGAAGGTGGTGCCCGAAGCCGACGCGAAACTGCAAGGCGTACCGACCTACGTCGGCAATGCGCCGACCGCGCGCGGCGACCAGGTCGTCACGCAGGTCTTCACGCTGCGCAACGAATCGGCCAACAATCTGCTGCCGGTGCTGCGGCCGCTGATCTCGCCGAACAACACCGTCGCGGCCTACCCGGCCAACAATACGATCGTCGTCACCGATTACGCGGACAACGTGCGCCGCATCGCGCAGATCATCGCCGGTGTCGACAGCGCGGCGGGCCAGTCGGTCGCGGTCGTGCCGTTGCGAAACGCCAATGCGATCGACATTGCCCAGCAACTGAACAAGATGCTCGACCCCGGCTCGATCGGCAGCACCGATGCGACGCTGAAGGTGTCGATCACCTCGGACTCGCGCACCAACTCGCTGCTGATCCGCGCATCGAACGCCGCGCGTCTGGCCGCCGCGAAGGAACTCGCGAAGCAGCTCGACACGCCGACCACGATGCCCGGCAACATCCACGTCGTGCCGCTGCGCAACGCCGATGCAACCAAGCTCGCGCGCACGCTGCGCGCAATGCTCGGCAAGGGCGGCGGCGGTGAAGGCGGTTCGTCGGCCGGCTCGAACGAGGCCAATTCGTTCAACCAGAATGGCGGCGGCGGTGGCGGCGGCAGCAACACCTCGACCGGCATTTCCGGCACCGCGCCGTTGCCGTCGGGTGGCCTGGGCGGCGGCAGTTCGATGAATTCGCCGATGGGCGGCGGCTCCGGCTCGGGCAAGGATTCCGGCGGCTTCCTCGGCGGCGACAAGGACAAGGGCGGCGAAGACCAGGGCGGCGGCATGATCACCGCCGACGCGGCGACCAACTCGCTGATCGTCACCGCGCCCGAACCGGTGTACCGCAATCTGCGCGCGGTGATCGACCAGCTCGACGCGCGTCGCGCGCAGGTCTATATCGAGGCGCTGATCGTCGAGTTGAACTCGAACACCAGCGGCAACCTCGGCATTCAGTGGCAGGTCGCGAACAGCTCGATCTTCGCCGGCACGAATCTGCAGACGGGTTCGAGCAACAGCATCGTCAATATCACCGCGACCGCGGCGGCGGCCGCCGCCGGCGGGGCTACCGGCGGCGCCGCGCTCGCGTCGGGACTCAGCAATCTGCAACAGGGCTTGAACGTCGGCTGGATCCGCAACATCTTCGGCGTGCAGGGCCTCGGCGCGCTGCTGCAGGCGCTGTCGCAAACCGCCGACGCGAACGTGCTGTCCACCCCGAACCTGATCACGCTCGACAACGAGGAAGCGAAGATCATCGTCGGTACCAACGTGCCGATCCAGACCGGCTCGTATTCGAACCTGACCAGCAGCACGACCAGCACCGCGTTCAATACGTATGACCGCGTCGACATCGGTCTGACGCTGCACGTGAAGCCGCAGATCACCGACGGCGGCATCCTGAAGATGCAGCTGTACACCGAAGACTCGGCGATCGTGAACGGCACCAACAACGCATCGACGAATCCGGCAGGCCCGGAATTCACCAAGCGTTCGATCCAGTCGACCGTGCTGTGCGACAACGGCGAGATCATCGTGCTCGGCGGTTTGATGCAGGACAACTACCAGGTCAGCAACAGCAAGGTGCCGCTGCTCGGCGACATTCCGTGGCTCGGCCAGCTGTTCCGCTCGGAGCAGAAGACCCGCGACAAGACCAACCTGATGGTGTTCCTGCGTCCGGTGATCCTCACCGATCGCGACACCACGCAAGCGGTCACCGCGAATCGCTACGACTACATCCAGGGCGTCCAGGGCGCGTACCGTTCGGATAACCGCGTGATGAAGGATCGCGACGATCCGGTGATGCCGCCGATGCCGATCGGCCCGAGCCAGGGCGGCGTGCCCGCGATGAACCTGTTCAATCTGGATCAGATGCGCCGCCAGCAGGCGACCCCGCCTCAGGCGCCGCAACAAACCACGCAGCCGGCGGTCGACCCCGCCAACGGCGCGGTACCGAACACCGTGGCGCCGGGAGCGCGTCCGTGACGCAGACCCCCGCGCAAACCGCGCCCTCGTCACGCCCGTCCAACGGCGACGCCGCTGCCGCCGGCGAGCGCGCGGCGCCCTCGCCGCTCGCCGCCCGGATGGTGCCGTACGGCTTTGCGCGCAGCGGCCAGATTCTGGTCGCGCATCAGCATGCCGACAGCCTCGAAGTGTGGATCAGCGAGCGCACCAGCGAAGCCGCGCTCGCCGAAGTCGCGCGCAATTACGGCGCGGTGTCGGTGGTGCGGCTGCCGGCCGACGAACTCGCGCAGGCGATCAATCAGGCGTACGCGCGCCAGGACGGCAGCGCCGCGCAGGTGGTCGGCGAAGTGGAAGGCGAAGTCGATCTGTCGCGTTTGATGCAGGACATCCCCGAGGTCGAGGATCTGCTCGAATCGGAAGACGACGCGCCGATCATCCGCATGATCAACGCGCTGCTCACGCAAGCGGCGCGCGAACAGGCATCGGATATTCACATCGAGCCGTTCGAGAATGCATCGGTGGTGCGTTTCCGTGTCGACGGCACGCTGCGCGACGTGGTGCGGCCGAAAAAGGCGCTGCACGGCGCGCTGATTTCGCGGATCAAGATCATGGCGCAGCTCGACATCGCCGAGAAGCGTCTGCCGCAGGACGGCCGGATCACGCTGCGGGTCGGCGGCCGGCCGGTCGACGTGCGGGTCTCGACGCTGCCGACCGGCCACGGCGAGCGCGCGGTGCTGCGTCTGCTCGAAAAAGACGCGTCGCGGCTGAACCTCGAAGCGCTCGGCATGGCATCCGACACGCTCGGCCAGTTCGACAAACTGATCGGCAAGCCGCACGGCATCGTGCTGGTGACCGGGCCGACCGGCTCCGGTAAGACCACCACGCTGTACGCATCGATGTCGCGGCTCGAGACCGAGACCACCAACATCATGACGGTGGAAGACCCGATCGAATACGACCTCGCCGGCATCGGCCAGACCCAGGTCAACGAACGGATCGGCATGAGCTTCGCGCGCGCGTTGCGCTCGATTCTGCGCCAGGACCCGGACGTCATCATGATCGGTGAAATCCGCGACCTCGAAACCGCGCAGATCGCGGTGCAGGCGTCGCTGACCGGCCACCTCGTGCTCGCGACGCTGCACACCAACGATGCGGCATCCGCCGTCACGCGTCTGACCGACATGGGCGTCGAGCCGTATCTGCTCGCGTCGTCGCTGCTCGGCGTGCTCGCGCAGCGGCTGGTGCGGCGGCTGTGCCCGGTGTGCCGCGAAGAGCGCACCGAGGAAGACGGCAGCAAGCGCTGGCATCCGGTCGGCTGCGAGCGCTGCGGCCAGTCCGGTTACGCGGGCCGGCGTGGTGTCTATGAACTGCTGCTGATCGACGAATCGATCCGCTCGCTGATTCACCGCAACGCGGCGGACGCGGAAATTCTCGCCGCCGGCCGCGCGCAGGGAATGCGCACGCTGCGCGAGGATTCGGACCGCTGGCTGGCATCGGGGCTGACCTCGCTCGAAGAAGTGATTCGCGTGACGGGCGGAGTGTAAGCGCATGCCGGCATTTCGTTTCGAAGCGATCGACGCGGCGGGCAAGGCGCAAAAAGGCGTGCTCGACGCGGACAGCGCGCGCAGTGCGCGGACCAATCTGCGTTCGCAGGGACTCACGCCGCTGGTCGTCGAACCGGCCGCGTCGCGCACCCGCGGCGAGCGCAACCAGCGGCTCGCGTTCGGGCGCCGGCTGTCGCAGCGCGAGCAGGCAATCCTCACGCGCCAGCTCGCGAGTCTGCTGATCGCCGGCCTGCCCCTCGACGAAGCGCTCGCGGTGCTCACCGAGCAGTCGGAGCGCGACTACATTCGCGAGCTGATGGCGTCGATCCGCGCGGAAGTGCTCGGCGGTCATTCGCTCGCCAATGCGCTGCAACAGCATCCGAAAGACTTTCCCGAGATTTATCGCGCGCTGGTCGCGGCCGGCGAGCACACCGGCAAGCTCGGTCTGGTGCTGTCGCGCCTTGCCGACTACATCGAGCAGCGCAACGCGTTGAAGCAGAAGATCGTGCTGGCGTTCACGTACCCGGCGATCGTCACGCTGATCGCGTTCGGCATCGTCACGTTCCTGCTCAGCTACGTGGTGCCGCAGGTCGTCAACGTGTTCGCGAGCACCAAGCAGCAACTGCCGATCCTGACCGTGCTGATGATGGCGCTGTCCGGCTTCGTGCGGCACTGGTGGTGGGCGATGCTGATCGGTCTGATCGTGGTCGTCTATCTGGTGCGCGCGACGCTCAAGCAACCGGGCCCGCGCCTCGCGTTCGACCGGTGGCTGCTGACCGCGCCGCTGCTCGGCAAACTGGTGCGCGGCTACAACACCGTGCGCTTCGCGAGCACGCTCGGCATTCTGACCGCGGCCGGCGTGCCGATTCTGCGCGCGCTGCAGGCGGCCGCCGAAACGCTCAGCAACAACGCGATGCGCGAGAACATCGACGATGCGATCGTGCGGGTGCGCGAAGGCACGTCGCTGTCGCGTGCGCTCGGCAATACGAAGACGTTTCCGCCGGTGCTGGTGCACCTGATCCGTTCGGGCGAAGCGACCGGCGACGTGACGACGATGCTCGATCGCGCGGCCGACGGCGAAGCGCGCGAACTGGAGCGGCGCACGATGTTCCTGACGAGCCTGCTCGAGCCGCTCCTGATTCTGGCGATGGGGGGCGTGGTGCTGGTGATCGTGCTGGCGGTGATGCTGCCGATCATCGAGTTGAACAACCTCGTGCAGTAACCGCAAGCACGACGAAGTAAAGACGAGAAACGAAAACGGGCGCGGCGTGAACGGTGTCAGCCGCGCAATCGTTTAGCGCACGTAGATGGTGGGGCCGCCGGTGTTGGCTGGCAGGAAGATTTCCGAATGCGCGCCGTTGCGGTCGATGATGATCGAGCGGGCGCGGACCTCGGAGAGCTTCGTGCCCTGCATCAGCGTGCTGCCGAGCGACACCGCGTGCGGCGGCTCGCCACCGACGCTGACGATCGCCGCGGCGCCTCGGGTCAACGCGAGGATGCCGAACAGATGGATGTCCTGGTTCACGTTGCGCGTGAGCTGTCCGCCGAACAGCGTCGCGGCCTGGTCGGTCGAGACCTGCTGATGCGCGGCCGCGGCCGGCAACGGCGCGCCGGACATCGTGGTGAGCGTGATGACCCAGTAGGTCAGCGTCGCGCAGAAAACGGCGAACAGCGCGAGCGACAGGAGACGGATTTGGATGGCGTTCATGCGCACATTGTACGGACTATTGTGAAAATTTCGGTGAGTTGAAACCCTTCAACTCCATGACATTAAAATGACTCGCCCGGCTGCTCGAAGAGCGCCACGAGTCGAATCTTTCACCTGAAAAGAGGTAAGCAAGCTATGCAACTGTCGACCATCCGCCGCGCTGATAACGCGGGTTCGCAGCGCCGTCGTCAGCGCGGTTTCACGCTGATCGAAATCATGGTCGTGATCGCGATTCTCGGCATTCTCGCCGCGCTGATCGTGCCGAAGATCATGAGCCGTCCTGACGAAGCGCGGCGCGTCGCCGCCAAGCAGGACATCGGCACCGTGATGCAGGCGCTGAAACTCTACCGTCTCGACAACGGCCGCTATCCGACCCAGGAGCAGGGCCTGCGCTCGCTGATCGAAAAGCCGAGCACCGACCCGGTGCCGAACAACTGGAAGGACGGCGGCTACCTCGAACGTCTGCCGAACGATCCGTGGGGTAACGCGTACCAGTATCTGAATCCGGGCGTGCACGGCGAGATCGACGTGTTCAGCTACGGCGCCGACGGCAAAGCGGGCGGCGAAGGCAACGATGCCGATGTCGGGTCCTGGCAGTAACGCGGCTCGAACTTTAGAACCTTCGAACCGAAAACCCGTTAGAGCCCGATGATGCTCCCGCACGCGTTCGCTTCGCTTTGCGCCCTGCCCGCCTCGCTGTTCAGGCCGGGCGCGCGGCATCGCGCGGCGCGCGTGCTCCACCGATGCGTTGCAGTCTGAGTTTCCGTTGATCGTCCCGATGGCCGGCACTAACCGCATGTCCGCTTGCAAGTCCCGTGTGGACACTCCGTGTACGGCTTTGCGGCCGCGCGCGAGCCGCCGCCGCGCGGCCGGCTTCACGCTGCTCGAAATGATGGTGGTGCTGGTGATCGCGGGTCTGCTGGTGTCGCTGACCGCGGTGACGATGACGCGCAATCCGCGCACCGATCTGAACGAGGAAGCGCAGCGTCTCGCGCTGCTGTTTGAATCCGCCGGCGACGAAGCGCAGGTGCGCGCGCGGCCGATCGCGTGGCAGCCGCTCGACGGCGGCTTCCGTTTCGATCTGCGCACCCAGGACGGCTGGCGGCCGCTGCGCGACGATCTGCTCGGCCCGCGCCAGTGGGAAGGCGGCGTGACCGGCGTCGCGATCAGCTATCCGGGTTCCGATTCGCACGCCGAACGAATCGTGTTCGGCACCGAGGCGATCGACGTGCCGGTCCAGGTCACGCTGTTTTCGGCGGCCGGTCAGGCGACGATCGTCAGCACCGGCAACGGCCGTTACGAGGTGCGCTGAGATGCCGACGCGCCGTCGCGGAATTGTCCGCACTCCTGCCCTTTTCAAGATGCGTCGCGCGAGCGTTCGCGCTCAGCGCGGCTTCACGATGATCGAAGTGCTGGTCGCGCTGGCGATCATCGCGGTCGCGCTGGCCGCGTCGATTCGCGCGGTCGGCAGCCTCGCGAGCGGCGAGGCCGATCTGCACCGGCGCCTCCTGGCCGGCTGGAGCGCGGACAACGCGCTCGCGCAACTGCATCTGACGCATACCTGGCCGAACGTCGGCTCGACGACCTTCGACTGCTCTCAAGGCAACCTGCAATTGCTCTGTACCGAACATGTGACGGCGACGCCGAATCCGGTGTTTCGCCGTGTCGAAGTGATGGTGACGATGCCCGGGCGTTCCGGCAATCTCGCCCAGATGGTCACGGTGGTCGCGAATGAAAGCAACCGCTCGCTCTGAGCGCCGCCGGCGCCGCGGCACGCGTGGCTTCACGCTGATCGAACTGCTGGTCGCGATCGCGATTCTCGCGGTGATCGCGGTGCTGTCGTGGCGCGGACTCGACCAGATCATCCGCGGCCGCACCGCGATCACCAACGCGATGGAAGACGAGCGCGTGTTCGCGCAGCTGTTCGACCAGATGCGGATCGACGCGCGCCAGGCCGCCAGCGACGACGAATCCGGCGGCGCCGCGGTGTCGGTGTCCGGCAATACGCTGCAGTTCGTGCGGCATATGGTGCTGCCGGGCAGCGCGCCGCGTTTGCAGGTGGTGCGCTACATGATCTCGAATGGCCGTGTGGTGCGTTACACGTCGCCGCCGCTCGGCAATGTCGGCGACTTGCGGCACGCGCTGCGCGGCAGCGACGAAAACTGGAACGCGGTGCCGCTGATGGGCGGCGTCGGCGCGATTTCCGCGCGCATGTACGTGCCGAAACTGGGCTGGACCACGCAGATGAGCGACGTGCAGACCGCGCTGACCGAGAACCTGAACAACCTGAAGGTGCCGCAGCTCGGCAACGCGCCGCTGCCGCGCTCGGTGACGGGGCTCGAGGTCAGCATCGGCGCGACCTCGCTCGCGCGGCCGATCCGGCGTGTTTTTCTGATCGGAGAATGAAGATGACGTTCTCCTCGTGGTCGAAGCGGCGGATGGCGGTGAAGGCGCGAACCGGCAGGTTTGCGAAGGCGCGCGAACGCGGCGCGGCGATCATCAGCGCGCTGCTGGTGGTCGCGCTGTCGGCGATCCTCGTGTCCGGGATGCTGTGGCGCCAGCAGGTGCAGGTGCGCCGGATCGAAAACCAGCGGCTGCTGTCGCAGGCGCAATGGGTCGCGCGCGGCGCGCTCGACTGGACCCGCCTGATCCTGCGTTCCGAGGGCGACACCGCGGCCGGCATCACCTATCTGGGCGGGCTGTGGGGCGTGCCGATCGCGCGCACGCGGCTGTCCGACTTCCTCGGCCAGATCGGCGAGGTGCGCGCCGAGCAAGGCGCGGAGACCTACCTGTCCGGGTCGATCGAAGACGAGCAGGCCAAGTTCAACCTGCGCAATCTGGTGACGACCCCCGCGCCCGGCGTGATGCAGATGAGCGCCGAGCAGGTCGCCGCGTATCAGCGCCTGCTGCTGTCGCTCGGTCTGAGCGGCCAGCTCGCGAAGGCGACCGCGCTGCAGATGCGCGCGGGCCTGTCGCAATCGGCGACGCGCTTCCAGACCGGCGCACCGACCGGCGCCAGCGCGCCGACCGCGATCGGCGGCGGCACCTCGAGCGGCGCGTTGTCGAACCAGCCCGGCATCGAAGACGGCGACGAAGATCCGGCGGTCGCGCCGCTGCTGATGACCAGCGTCGATGCGCTGCTCGACATCCCCGGCTACACGCCGGAGACCGTCGCGCGGCTGCGCCCGTTCGTCACCGTGCTGCCGACCACCACCGCGGTCAACATGAACACCGCGCCGGCCGAGGTGATCGCGGCGGTCGTCACGGGCATGAGCCTGTCGCAGGCGCAGACGCTGGTCGCGCGCCGGCAGACGGTATTTTTCCGCAACTCCGGCGACGTGCAGCTCGCGCTGACTGCGTCCGGCGTGCAGTCGGCATCGATCGATCCGAACCAGTTCGACGTCAATTCGAACTACTTCCTCGTCCACGGCCGCGTGCAGCACGAGCGCGCCGAAGTCGACCGCACCACGCTCGTCTTTCGCGATCCATTGACTCACACGACGCGTATCGTGCGGGTAAAAGACCAACTATGAACAACGCAATCCACAGAGAGAGTGGCCTTTGAGCACGCTGATCGTTCTACTGCCGCCGCGTGATCCGGCGGTGCCCTCGCAGGAGTGGCAATTGCCCGAACTGCCGTTCGTGCTGCTCGACAAGACCGGGCGGACGCAGCGCACCGGCCGCTCGGCGCTCGCGCTGCTGCCGCGCGCGAACACGGCGGTGCTGATGGTCGCCGCGCGCGACCTGCTGCTGATGCCGGCCATGCTGCCGCCGCTGCGCGGTCCGAAGCTGCGTCAGGCGCTGCCGAACATCGTCGAGGATCAGCTGATCCAGGATCCGCAGACCTGCCATATCGCGGTCGATTCGCAAGCGCTCGGCGATGGCCGGCAACTGCTCGCGGTCGTCGATCGCGGCTGGTTCCGCTTCATTTGTGAGGCGTTTACCGCGGCCGGCCATCGCAGCCTGCGCGCGGTGCCGGTCACGCGTTGCCTGCCGCAAGCGGCGCTGGCCGACACGGTCGCGAGCGTGACCGAGGCCGCTGAAGCGCACGCCAACTCGCACGCCGATGCGCGCGAGCCGGTGCTGGCCACCGCGGCGAGTGCCGCGACCGCGCTGCCGGGCGTGGCGCCGGTGGTCGCGCCGGATGCGCCGTCGGTGGTGCCGATGGTCGCCGCGGTGCTCGGCGCGGTCGTGCAAACCGCGCCCGCGCTGCTGCTGGAAGGCGCGGTCGAAAGCGGCGTGCCGCGGGTCGAACTGGCGATTGCGCGCGGCGCGCAGGGCGAAGGTCTGGCGGCGCCGGCCAACGCGGTGAACGCGACGCTCGGCGCGCTCGCGGGCGCGGCGCCGGTGTCGCTGTACATGCTGACCGAGCTGCCCGGCAACGAGCCGAGCGGCAGCGCGACCAGCCCGGGGCGGCTCGCCGCGCATATTCACGGCGCGAGCCCGCTGCCGTTCGAGCAGCTCGCGCGGCGCGCGCTCGAATGCCGCTTCGACCTGTGCCAGTTCGAATTCGCGTCGCAGCCGTGGCGGCTCGACCGCGCGACGCTGCGCCGTCTGCGTCTGCCGATCCTGCTCGGGCTCGGCGCGCTGATCGTCGCGATCGTCGGTGCGAACGTGCAGTGGCTGATGCTGTCGCGCCAGCGCGACGCGATCAACACGCAGATGACCGAGCTGTTGCTGAACACCTTCCCGAAGACCACCGTCGTGCTCGACGCGCCCGATCAGATGTCGCGCCAGTTGCAGCAATTGCGGGTCGCCGCCGGCGAGCTGTCGCCGGAAGATTTCCTCGCGCTCTCCGACGGGCTCGCGCGCTCGCTGTCGCCGCTGCCGGTCAACGGCATCGCCGGGCTCGACTATCACGAGCATCGCCTCGACGTGACCTTCAAGCCGACCGTGAAGGTCGACGCCGACTTTCCGAAGCGCCTCGCGCGCAACGGCCTGAGCGGCGCGATCGACAGCAGCACCGGCAAGTGGACCATCAGGAACGGACAATGAAAGCAGAACTCCTTCAGACCTGGGCTGGCTTCTGGGACCAGCGCACCGATCGCGAAAAGGCGCTGCTGACGTGGGGCGGCGGTGTGCTCGCGGTGGTGATCGCGTGGTCGGTGCTGTGGGCGCCGGCGCAGGAAGGCCGCTCGCATCTGCGCGAATCGCTGCCGAGCCTGCAACGCCAGCTCGCGCAGATGACCGCGCAGGCCAACGAGGCGCGTTCGCTGTCGGCGGCCGCGCAGGGTGTCGCGCCGACCGGCGCGGCGCTCAAGGACGCGCTGTCCGGCTCGCTCGGCGAGCATGGGCTGGCCGCGACCCAGGTGCAGTTCGTCGGCAACGCGGTGCAGGTGCAGATGAAAAACGTGTCGTTCCCGGCGTGGACCGCGTGGGTCGACGACGTGCGCCGGCAATTCAAGGTGCAGGTGTCGGAGGCGCATATCACCGCGCTGAAAGACGACGGCCAGGTCGATCTGACGGTTGCGATGCAGCCGTCGACCGCGAAATAAGCACCCGCCGCTCGCTACAGGGACTCGCATGAATTACTGGATGTGGCGCCTGCGCAAGGCGCTGCCGTGGCTGGTGGTCGCGGTGTTGTCGGTCGCGGCGGTGACGCTCGCGCTCGCGCCGGCGGCCTGGGTGACCTCGCAGTTCGCGCGGCAGACGCACGGGCACGTGAATCTCGTCGATGCCGACGGCTCGTTGTGGCACGGCTCGGCGACGCTGATGCTGGCGGCCGGCTCCGATCTGAGCACGGCGACGCTGCTGCCCGGGCGGATCGAATGGCATACCGCGTTCTGGCCGCTGTTCACCGGCCGGGTGCGGATGACGATGCGCCACAGCGAGGCGATGCCCGAGCCGATCACCGTCGATGCGAGCCCGCGCAGCGCGACCGTGACACCGGGCGCGCTGGCGGTGCCGGCCTCGCTGCTGGTCGGGCTCGGCGCGCCGTTCAATACGCTCGATCTGCAGGGTCACGTGCAGCTGTCGTGGTCGGACTGGCGCAGCTTCAACGGCCAGGCGTTCGGCCAGCTGACGATGACGCTCGACGACGTCAGCTCGCGCGTGTCGATGGTCAAGCCGCTTGGTTCGTACCGGGTGGTGTTTCAGGCCGAGGGGGCGTCGTCGACGCTCAATCTGAGCACGCTGAAGGGACCGTTGATGCTGAACGGGAACGGCACGGTATCGGCCGCGTCGACGTCGTTTCATGGGACCGCCAGCGCCGCGCCGGAGCAGCGCGATAACCTCGCCGGCTTGCTGAATCTGCTCGGGCGGCCGAGCGGGCCGGATACGGTGGCGCTGACGTTCGTGCATTGAACGCAGGCGCGCCGGTTGGCGCCGGCGCTTCGCTTCCTTCGGGTGATGAAAAAAGAGGCATGACCGCGAAATGCGGGCATGCCTCTTTTGCTTTGCGGCTTGCTTTGCGGCTTGTTTTGCGGCGGTTTTTTGCGGTGCTTCTTTTGACGGCGCTGTGGTTGCCGCGCCGCGCTTATTTGCTTTGCACTTGCGCTTGCCCCGGCGCCGCAGCGCCACTCAGCGCTGCGGTTTGAGCGGCCGGCGTAGTGGCCGCCGCACTCGGCGACCCAGCCGCACCCGAAGCCGGCAACGGCGCGGGCGCCGCCACGTCTCCGGTCTCGCGGTTCATCTGCGCCACCTCCCAGCCGCCGCCGAGCGCCTTCACGAGCCCGACCGACGACACCATCCGCTGCCCCGCGATGCTCTCGAGCTTCTGCTCGGCGGTAAACGCGGTGGTCTGCGCGGTCAGCACGTTGACGAAGCCGACCGTGCCCGACTTGTACTGGTTGGTGACGATCGCGAGCGCCTGGCGGGCCGAATCGACCGCCTGCCGTTGCACGACGATTTCCTGTTCGAGGATGCGCAGCGACGCGAGATTGTCCTCGACATCCTGGAACGCGGTGAGCACCGTCTGCCGATAGGTCGCGACGTCCTGATCGTAGGTCGCGCGCGCGGCCTCGGTGCGGGCCTTGCGCAGGCCGGCGTCGAAGATCGTCGCGGCCAGTTGCGGGCCGAGCGTCCAGAAGCGCGACGGCACCGTGAACAGTTGCGAGAACACCGAGTTCTCGAAGCCGCCGGACGCCGACAGCGTCAGCGACGGGAAGTACGCGGCGATCTCGATGCCGATCTGCTCGTTCGCCGCGGCCGCCTTGCGTTCCGCCGACGCGATGTCGGGCCGCCGTTCGAGCAGCGCCGACGGCAACTGCGCGGGCACGGCGGGCGGGGTCGCGGTGAGCGGCATCGGCGGCAGCGAGAACATCGAGGCCGGCTCGCCGATCAGCACCGCGATCGCGTGCTCGTCCTGGGCGCGCTGGATGCCGTTGTCGATTGCGGCGGCCTGCGCCGATTGCAGCTGGGTTTGCGCCTGAATCACGTCCGCGCGCGCGGCGACGCCGGCCGCGTACTGGTTTTGCGTGAGCTGCAGCGAGCGCTGATACGCGGCGACGGTCTCGTCGAGCAGCTTCTGCGTGGAGTCGAGCGCGCGCAGCGAGAAGTAGGTCTGCGCGAGCGTGGCCTGGGCGGATAGCCGCGCGTTCGCGAGGTCGGCCGCGGCGCCCTGCTGGCCGGCCTTCTGCGCATTGACCGTGCGCGCTACCGAGCCCCACAGGTCCGGCTCCCAGCTCGCGTCGATCCCGACGTTGTAGCTGTTGCCGATGCCGGCGCGGCTCGTCGCGGTCGTCGCATTGCCGCCGGTCGATGCACCGTTGCCCGAGCGCGATACGCTCGCCGACGCGCCGATCGTCGGGAAATACGCGGCGCGCGCTTCGCCGACCAGCGCGCGCGCCTGCCGGTAGGCCGCCGCGTACTGCGCGATGGTCTGATTCGCCGCGTTGAGCTTGTCCTGGAGTTCGTTCAGCTGCGGGTCTTCGTAGATCGCCCACCAGTTGCCGCGATCGTGCTGATCGGCGGGTTCGGCGACTTTCCAGCCGGGCGCGGCTTCCTTGAACGACGCGGGGATCGTGGTGTCCGGCCGCTGATAGTTGGGACCGACCGCGCAGGCGGCGAGCAGCAGCGCGCAGGCCGCGCTGATGGCGAGGGTCGGGACGCGCGACGCAAGCGGCCGCGCGCGCGGGAGTCGATCAGACTGCATGCAATGAATTCCTTCTGGACGCCGCGATGCGGCCGGGACCGGCGCGGCCGGCCGGGCGACTCGTGGTGTGCCGGAATGTTAGCGTATGAGCCCGCGCGAGCGCGGGAAACTGAAAGCTGAAAGGTTAATGCGAGGCGGTGCGCAGGTGTGTTACTTGCAGTGACGCGATGGTTACGCGTTGTTACCG
>NZ_MSDV01000063.1 GCF_001931485.1 Burkholderia sp. SRS-W-2-2016
CCACCACTGCCCCCGCCCCGCGTTACGCCCCGCGCCGAAACTGCTATTCTTGCTGTCGCGCGGCCATCCAAGCCACCCCGACCGCCCAGGCCGCCCGCCACTAGCAGGCGGCTCATCCCGACAGCCATCCGGGCCGCCCCCGCGCCCGACTTCGCAAAGACAGGAATACGAATGTTCGGTTTTCTGCGCGGCTACTTCTCCAACGACCTCGCGATCGACCTCGGCACGTCGAACACGCTGATCTACATGCGCGGCAAGGGCATCGTGCTCGATGAGCCGTCGGTCGTGTCGATTCGCCAGGAAGGCGGGCCGAACGGCAAGAAGATCATTCTCGCCGTCGGTCGCGAGGCGAAGCAGATGCTCGGCAAGGTGCCGGGCAACATCGAGGCGATCCGCCCGATGAAAGACGGCGTGATCGCCGATTTCAACATCACCCAGCAGATGATCAAGCGCTTCATCCAGATGGCGCACGAGTCGCGGCTGTTCGCGCCGTCGCCGCGCATCATCATCTGCGTGCCGTGCGGTTCGACCCAGGTCGAGCGGCGCGCTATTAAAGAAGCCGCGCACAGCGCGGGTGCATCGCAGGTCTATCTGATCGAGGAACCGATGGCCGCCGCGACCGGCGCCGGGCTGCCCGTGTCGGATCCGACCGGCTCGATGGTGGTCGACATCGGCGGCGGCACCACCGAAGTCGGTGTGATCTCGCTCGGCGGCATCGTCTACAAGGGTTCGGTGCGCGTCGGCGGCGACAAGTTCGACGACGCGATCGTCAACTACATCCGCCGCAACTACGGGATGCTGATCGGCGAGCAGACCGCCGAGGCGATCAAGAAGGAAATCGGCTCCGCGTTTCCGGGCTCCGAAGTGATGGAGATGGAAGTAAAAGGCCGCAACATGTCGGAAGGGATTCCGCGCAGCTTCACGGTGTCGAGCAACGAGATTCTCGAAGCGCTGACCGATCCGCTGAATCAGATCGTGTCGGCGGTGAAGATCGCGCTCGAACAGACGCCGCCCGAACTCGGCGCGGACATCGCGGAGCGCGGCATCACGCTCGCCGGCGGCGGTGCGCTGCTGCGCGATCTGGACCGGCTGCTCGCGGAGGAAACCGGCCTGCCGGTGTTCGTCGCCGAGGCGCCGCTGACCTGCGTGGTGCGCGGCTCCGGCATCGCGCTCGAACGGATCGAGAAATTCGGCAGTTCGTTCTCCTACGATTGACGCGCATGCAGCCGACCAGCGAGACGACCGCCCTGCCCGCCTACACGCCGCCCGGCGACGAGACCGAACTGCTGCTGAAATGGATTCGTCGCGCGCGCGAATCGCAGATGAGCCATTACGACATGGCCGATCTGCTGTCGGCGCGCGCGCGCCGGCTCGGCTGGCTGGTGACGGTGCTGAGCGCGTTCGTCGGCACCGCGGTGTTCGTGTCGTTGAGCGCGCCGCCGATCTCGATCGAGATGCGGATTTTTGTGGGGCTCGTCAGCGTGGCCGCGGCGATCTCGGCCGCGTTGCAGACGTTTCTGCGCTACGCGGAGCGCGCCGAGAAGCATCGCGCGGCCGGCGCGCGTTATGGCGCGGTGCGGCGCCGGCTCGAAGCGGTGTTCGCCGGCGACCCCGACGCGCGCGACGGCCACTATCTGAGTTCGATCCGCATCGAACTGGACCGGCTCGCTGAAGATTCGCCGAACGTGCCGCCGTGGATTTTTTATCGGACGCAGCGCGCGTTGGCCGGAGGGCGGTCGCACAAGCGCGATGCGTGAAGCGTGAAGCGAAGCGATCGGGCGTGAGCGCGTCTTGGTCGGTAGTTGCGAGAGTTACTTGAGCGAGTGACACCGGTCACCCCAAGCACCCGGCCCGGAAGGCCCGGCACCGCCACGCCCTCCGCCTCGTCACCTCACGTCAGCGGCCGCCCTTCAGCTCGCCTCCCCGTCGTCCAGCGACATCCCCAGCTCGCTCGCCATCCGCCGCACCACCGCCTGCAAGCGGCTCACTTCATCGGCGAGACGCTTCTGCTCGGCCTTCAGCGCTTCGAACTCGGACAGCGGCACGCTGTCCGTATCGCCAGACGCGGCCGCGGACCCCGCGGCTTCGGCGACGCTCACCTCGCCGCACAGCAGATGCATCCAGCGATGCTCGCGCTCTCCCGCCATCCGCCCCAGCCGCACGACACGCGGCGGCTCGCTTTCGGCGAGTTCATCGAGAAACGCCTCGACCGACGAGATGTCGGCGAATCCATGCAGCCGCGCGCTGTTCAGGCGCAACTCGGCGGCGGTCTGCGGGCCGCGCAGCAGCAGCGTGGTCAGCAGCGCGATCGACTGCCCCGGCAGCCCCAGCACGCGGTTCATGTTGTGCTCGAAGCGCGGCACGCGGCTGCTGCTGCCTTCGTTGACGAGGCTCAGGCGCTTCAAGCCGTCGATCGCGGTCAGCACTTCGGCTTCGGTCGCGTTCATCACCGGCGCGCGGCCGGTTTTCTGGTTGCAGCCGAGCGTCAGCGCGTTCAGCGACAGCGGATAACTGTCGGGCACCGTGTGCTGTTTTTCGACGAGCACACCGAGCACGCGTCCTTCGAGCGCGGTCAGTTCGCGCAGCGGCGGGCGGGAGGAAGCGTCGGGAGTGGAGTTCATGGCGATGCGAGGTCTCGTTGAAGATGCGCGCGCCGTTCGCGGTCGGACGGCGCGTTCTGTTGGATCGGCACTATGATAAACGGCGCGGCGGCCACGGCGTGCTGGATGCGTCGCCCGGACGGGTTGCCGCGCTCGCCGGGCGGTAGCGCCCTTGCGCGGCGGACCCACGCTGCCCGCGCGTCACGCAGCCTTTACATACTTGAAGGTCCCCTGCGCGCTCGCGATCAACAGCTTGCCATCGACCCACGCCTCGGCGCGCGAAAAGAAAATCGAGCGGCCCGAGCGTTCGAGAAAGCCCTTCGCGGTCACCGACTGGCCGAGCCCCTTGTCGAGATAGTTGGTGGTCAGCGACAACGTGAAGCCGTGCCGCTCCGGCTGTCCGGCCGGCGCGAACAGGCCAGCGTAACCGGCGGCCGCGTCGAGCAGCGTCGCGATCGCGCCGCCTTGCAGCACGCCCTGGCGATTCAGCTTGCTCGCGTCGATGGCCATCAGCAGCTCCGCATAGCCGTCGCGCCATTGCGTCAGGCGCACGCCGAGCGATTCGAGAAACGGGTTGTCGATGGGGAAGTCGGACATGGTTCGGTTCTGGTTGCGAAAGGAACCGTGAGCATACCCGCGATCCCGTCGCGGCAGCGCAGAAGCTGGCACGCAAGGCGATGCCTGATGCGCCGGCAAAATCCGCCGCATCTGCTAGTGTTGGTGAATCACTGTCCGTTTTATGGAGCAGCCATGTCGTCCGCACGCTTTCCCGACGCGCAGATCGCCGCCGAGGCTTCGCGCCGCCTCGACTGGGACACCGCGGTGCCGGCGCACGCGGTACGCGTGAGCGTCGCGCAAGGCCGGCTCACGCTATCGGGCGAATTACAACGCGAGCAGCAGCGCGCCGCGATGCTCGAAGACGTGACGAGGCTATTCGGCGTCAGCGGCGTCACCGACCGCACGGTGATCAAAACCGGCTGACGCCCGCCCCGCACACGGCCGGTGATCCATCCGCCCGTGTGCGAAGCCCATGCACAGCACAGCTCAGCGCAGCCGCTCAGCCCTGCCACGTCCAGTTGCGAATCTCCTCCTTATCGATCCCCTCCGCGTGCGCATACGCGAGATGCTCGATCAGCTGACCGCGCAGCCATTCCTTCGTATGGTCGCCGACGCCGCGCAGCGACGCGACCCGGTCGATCACATCGATCGCGAGCGTAAACCGGTCGACTCCATTGACGATCGCCAGTTCGAGCGGCGTATTGATGTTGCCCTGCTCGCGATAGCCGTGCACGTGCATATTGCCGTGGTTGTGGCGGTTATACGTGAGCTTGTGCACCAGCGCCGAATAGGAATGGAAGTTGAAAATCACCGGTTTATCGGTCGTAAACAGCGAATCGAAATCGCGGTCCGACAGCCCGTGCGGATGCGCGCGCTCCGGCATCAGCCTGAACAGATCGACCACGTTGACGAAGCGGATCTTCAGCGTCGGGAAGCGCTCCTTCAGGATCTGCACCGACGCGAGCGCCTCCATTGTCGCGATATCGCCCGCGCAGGCCATCACCACGTCCGGCTCGACGCCCTGATCGGTCGATGCCCAGTCCCAGATGCCGATCCCCTTCGTGCAATGGATCACCGCCGCATCCATGTCCAGATACTGCAGATGCGGCTGCTTGTCCGACACGATCACGTTCACGTAGTCGCGCGAGCGCAGGCAGTGATCGGCGACGCTGAGCAGGCAGTTGCCGTCCGGCGGCAGATAGATGCGCACGACGTCCGGGCTCTTGTTGGTCACCACGTCGAGAAAACCCGGGTCCTGGTGCGTGAAGCCGTTGTGATCCTGGCGCCACACCAGCGACGTAATCAGCAGATTCAGCGACGGCACCGGTTGCCGCCAGTCGAGTTCGCGCTTGGCTTTTTCGAGCCATTTCGCGTGCTGGTTGAACATCGAGTCGATCACGTGGACGAACGCCTCGTAGGTTGCGAACAGCCCGTGCCGGCCGGTCAGCACATAGCCCTCGAACCAGCCTTCGAGCGTGTGTTCGCTGAGCATTTCCATCACGCGGCCATCGGGCGCGAGGTGGCCGCCGTCGGCGTCGCTTGCTTCGAGTTCGGCGAGCCAGGTTTTCGGCGACGCTTCATAGACCGCGTGCAGCTTGTTGCTCGCGGTTTCGTCGGGACCGAACAGCCGGAACGTCGACATGTTGTTGCGCATCACGTCGCGCAGAAACGTGCCGAGCACGCCGGTCGGCGACGTGTACGACGCCGCGGGCTTTTTCACCGCGACCGCGTAATCGCGAAACGGCGGCAGATCGAGCGCCTTGCACAGCAGCCCGCCGTTCGCGTGCGGATTCGCACTGATGCGCCGCGCGCCTTCGGGCGCGAGCGCGCGCAGTTCTTCGAGCAGCCGGCCTTTATCGTCGAATAGCGTGTCGGGGCCGTAACTGCGCAGCCACTCCTCGACCAGCTTCAAACTCTTGCGATTGGTGACCGGATCGAGCACCGGCACCTGGTGCGCGCGCCACGAGCCCTCCACCTTGTGACCGTCGACCTCCTTCGGCCCGGTCCAGCCCTTCGGCGAGCGCAGCACGATCATCGGCCAGCGCGGCCGGGTGGTGTCGTTGTTCTGGCGCGCGTGCTGCTGGATCGCGCGGATTTCGCCCAGGCACTGCTCGAGCGTCGCGGCCATCTGCTGATGCATCGTCGCCGGATCGTCGCCCTCGACGAAATACGGCTTGTGCCCGTAGCCGACCATCAGCGCTTCCAGTTCTTCACGCGCAATCCGCGCGAGCAGCGTCGGATTGGCGATCTTGTAGCCGTTCAGATGCAGCACCGGCAGCACCGCGCCGTCGCGGATCGGATTGAGGAACTTGTTCGAGTGCCATGAGGTGGCGAGCGGACCGGTCTCCGCTTCGCCGTCGCCGATCATCACGGTGACGATCAGGTCCGGGTTATCGAACGCGGCGCCGTAGCCGTGCGACAGGCAGTAACCGAGCTCGCCGCCTTCGTGAATCGAGCCCGGCGTTTCCGGCGTGCAATGCGAGCCGATGCCGCCCGGGAACGAGAATTGCCGGAAAAAGCGCCGCATGCCGGCTTCGTCTTCGCTGCGATCCGGATAGACCTCGGAGTAATGGCCTTCGAGGTAGCAATGCGCGAGGCTCGCGGGCGCGCCGTGGCCGGGCCCGGACAGGAAGATCATGTCGAGATCGAGCTTGCGGATCAGCCGGTTCAGATGCACGAGCACGAAGCTCTGCCCGGCGTCCGAGCCCCAGTGGCCGAGCAGCCGGTTCTTGATGTGCTCCGGTTGCAGCGGTTCGCGCAGCAGCGGGTTGTCGCGCAGATAGATCATGCCGACCGATAGATAGTTGCACGCGCGCCAGTAGCGATCCATGTTGCGCAGCGTGTCGGGGTCCAGGACTTGCGGCGGATTGGCTTGGGAACTTGCTTCGGCCATGGCGTCACTCCTCGTAAAGGACTGTCAGGCAGTTGGCGGAGATTGCGGCGCAAAAGACGGCCGCGCGGTGATCGATGGATGTCGATGGATGTATTAAGCTGTTTAAACCGGGTACGGCGGGCGATGCGGGCAGCGGCGGGAGCGCCGGCCTCGCGGCCTTCGACCCGCGCTGCCGCCGCGCTCCGTGCGCGTTCGTGTGAGTTCCTTGTATGGGGTCAATGGCCGCCATGTCGACATCTTCCAGTCCGCTCAAACAGTTCGTGACCGTGATCGTTGCTGCGCTGGTGCCATGCGTGGCGATCGCCGTGCTGATCGGCATCTTCGGGCTGCTGGCCAAGCTGTTCGGTCACGGCTGAAGCAGCATCGCGCCGCGCGGCTTGCGCGCGGGCACGGGGCAAACTGTGTATGCTCGCCGCGAGGTCCGCCGGCGCCCCTGGTTGTGCGCCTGGCCGCGCCGCCTCGGCGCGCGCCGCGCGCGATCGCGGGCGGTGGCCGTTTCGCGCTGTGGCGTCCATCGATGCCGTGGCTTTCGCATTCATCGCAAGGAGATTCCATTGACCGATCAAGCCGATAACCCGTCTTCTTCGCAGCCTGCCGTCGATTTGCAGGCGCTCGCGCAGGAAGTCTTCGATCTCGCGCGACGCGGCGACGCGACGATGCTCGCCGCCGTGATCGAAAAAGGCGTGCCGCCGAATCTGCGCAACGAGCGCGGCGACAGCCTGCTGATGCTCGCGAGCTACCACGGTCACGCGGACGCGGTGCGGACGCTGGTCGACCTCGGCGCCGATCCGAATCTGCGCAACGACGCCGGTCAGACGCCGCTCGCGGGCGCCGCGTTCAAGGGCTTCGACAAGGTGATCGAAACCCTGCTCGCGCGCGGCGCGGATGTCGAAGGCGCATCGCCCGACGGCCGCACCGCGTTGATGATCGCGGCGATGTTCAACCGCACCGCGATCGTCGATCTGCTGCTCGCGCATGGCGCCGATCCGCATGCGCGCGATGCGAACGGCGTCAGCGCCGCCGATGCCGCCGCGCGGATGGGCGCCGGCGATACCCAGGCGCGCCTGAAGGCGCTCGGCGCGTGATGCCGCGCGGTTGACCGAAGCCGCGCGCCCGACGCGCCGGTCGCCGCTACTTCTGCTGCGCGCCGCCCAGCAACCTGCTTACATCGATATCCGCCAGTTCGCCGATCCGCTCGACCGTCACATCGGCGGGCGGATTGCTGGCGATCTCTTTCGGATCGAACGCATAGTGTCCCTGGCGCGGAAACACGGTCGTCAGGCCGCCGCCCCACGCCTGCTTCATCGCGCTGAGAATGCGCAGCTTGTCGTCGACCATCACGTAGTGGCGCGCCGGATAGCACTCCATCACCTGATCGAGCATCAGTTCCTTGTGGATGTAGATCAGCACCCGTCCGTCGACCTCGTCCCATAAGCCCGAGCGCGATACCTTGCGCGGCTGGAACACCACGTCGCCATCGGACAGGATCACGGTCGGCCCGTACTGGCCGAGATGGCGCAGCGCATCGAGCGCACCGGGATACAGCCGGTTCGCGAACGGATATTCGATCAGGAACGACGACATCAGCAAGAGACGCGTATCGCGCGGATGCTCGGTCCGGTAGCGCTGCAACGCGCCGAGGTAGTCCGCGTAGCCGAGTTCGGTGCGCAGGTTCTCGAAGATCTGCCAGTAGCGCGCGCTGTTCTCTTCGCCGAACTCGCGCATCATGTGCGCGCGCAGATCCTGCAGCACGTGGTCGTTATCGAGCAGCGTGTTGTCGCAGTCGAACAGAAACACGACATCGTGCGGCGTGGCGGGGGTAGCGGGCATCGTGCCTCCTGATTTATGTCGGGTTCGTGGGACCTGGCGGCGGCGACGCCGGCTTTTCCGCGTGGCCGCCGAAATCGTGGCGCATCGCCGACAGCACACGATTGGCGAAGTCCGCATCCCCGCGCGAGCTGAAGCGCGCGAACAGCGCGGCGCTGAGGACCGGCGTCGGCACTCCTTCGTCGATCGCCGCGGCGACGGTCCAGCGCCCCTCGCCCGAGTCGGATACGCGGCCGGTGTAGTTCTTCAGCTCGGCATCGCTCGCCAGCGAACCGGCGATCAGGTCGAGCAGCCACGAGCCGATCACGCTGCCGCGCCGCCACACTTCGGCGATCTCGCCGAGATTCAGATCGTACTGATACAACTCCGGCCGGCGCAGCGGCGAGGTCTCCGCATCCGCTTCGCGCGCGTGGCGTCCGGCGTCCGCGTGGCGCAGCACGTTCAGGCCCTCGGCATAGGCGGCCATCAGTCCGTACTCGATGCCGTTATGCACCATCTTCACGAAGTGCCCCGCGCCTTGCGGGCCGCAATGCAGGAAGCCCTGCTCGGCGGTGCTGCCGGTGTTCGCCGTGCGGCCTGGTGTGGGCGCCGCCGAGCCGACGCCCGGCGCGAGCGTCGCGAAGACCGGTTCGAGCCGCTTCACGACTTCCGGCTCGCCGCCGATCATCAGGCAGTAACCGCGCTCGCGTCCGGCGACGCCGCCGCTCGTGCCGACGTCGACATAGTGAAGCTCGCGCGCGCCCAGTTGCTGGCCGCGGCGGATGTCGTCGTGATAGTAGGAGTTGCCGCCGTCGATCACGATGTCGCCCGGCTCGAGCAGCGGCACGAGTTGATCTAGCGTCGCGTCGACGACCGCGGCCGGCACCATCAGCCAGATCGCGCGCGGTTTGTCGAGTTGCGCGACGAGGTCGTCGAGCGATGCCGCGCCGGCCACGCCCTCCTGTTTGAGCCGCTCGACCGCGGCCGGCTGCACGTCGTAGGCGATGCACTGCTGACCGCCCTTCGTGAGGCGCCGCACCATGTCGGCGCCCATCCGTCCCAATCCGATCATGCCTAGCTGCATAGCTCGCTCCGGAAAATTGCGTGTCGCTGATGGATTCTGTGGTCGTTATGTTGCGGCGCTGTGGCCGCTCGATACGCGTTTGCTGCTCCTAAGCATAGGCGCTGCCGCGCGCGATTCGCCCGATGTGTCCGAAGCCGCCGCACTTTTTGCAGAGGCGTGGTGCGGCGTAAAGTTCCGCGCGACGAGACAGCGGCTCGCAAACAGATTTCAAACGTTGGCGGATTTGGGACGCCCCGTTGCGCCTTTACGCGCCCTTACTTCAGGTCGATAATGCCCCGGTCGTTCCGTCCCCGAACCACCGAGCCCCAAGCGTCCGCAGCGGCGCGCAGGCTGACCCCGACCCGACCACCGCCCCGTGTTGAAAACCGCGCGCTTTTTCGACCTGCTCAAAATCCCTGGCTTCAAGCCGCTGGCCGCCGCCACTCTGATGCTCGGAGTGGCGATGTCGTTTACCGCTCCGTATCTGTCGCTATTCGGCGTCGAACGCGCCGGCATGACGCCATTCCGGCTCGGCGTATTCATGACGCTGATCGCCGCGAGCGGGGTGCTCGCCAGTACGATCGCGGGCCGCTGGAGCGACCGCAGCGGTCAGCATCGACCGCTTCTGCTGGCCGCGCTGATCGCCGCCGCGCTCGGCTATATCTCTCTGTGCGTGGTGCGCGACTACCGGTTGTTGCTGGTGGTCGGCATCGTCTTTATCGGCGCCGGCGGCTCGGCGATCTCGATGGTGTTCTCGTTCAGCCGCGCCGCACTGCCCGCGCCGAACCCCGAGGAGCGCGTGTTCGCGAGCGCGACGCTGCGCACGATTCTGTCGGCCGCGTGGGTGTTCGGGCCATCGGTCGGCGCGCTGGTGCTCGCGGCGACCAGTTTCTACGGCCTCTTCCTGTTCGCGGCCGGGAGCTTCGCGGTCTGCGGGTTCATCGTCTGGCGCATGCGCGAGCCGCAAGGCCATCTCGGCGATCACACGGTCGAGGACACCGCGGCCGAGCCGTCCGCGTCGATCACCGTGCCGCCGTTGACCCAGCCCGGCGAGGACGCGCACGAGACCCTGCCGGTCGCGTCGGCCAACGACATCATGCGCGCGGTCGCCGCGCTGACGCTGCTCGGCCTCGCCGCGAACGCGACGATGATCGTGCTGCCGCTCTATATCGTGCACGGGCTGAACGGCACGCATCTGGATGTGTCCGTGATGCTCGGCCTGGGCGCGCTGACCGAAATCCCGATGATGCTCGCGCTCGGCGCGAAGTCGTCGTCGCTGCACAAGCCGAACTGGCTTGCCGCGTGCGCGGCCGTGCATGCGGTGTATTTCGTCGCGATGTCGCTGGCCGGCAACGTCGGGATGCTGATCCCGATGCAGATGCTCAATGCATTCGTGGTCGCCGTCACGTCGTGCCTCGGTATGACCTATGTGCAGGATCTGATGCCGCATTCGCCGGGTCGCGCGACCGCGCTGTTCTTCAACGCGGCGCGGGTCGGCTCGATTCTGTCGGGGGTGTTGTCGGGATTGCTGGTGCAGGCATTCAGCTATCGCGGCACGTTCCTGATCTGCGGCTTTCTCGCGCTGTGCGCGCTGGTGCTGTTCGCGGTTCCGGGTTATCGCTATCCGTTGATGTGGCGCGCAGTGAAGCGTTTTGCGGCGGCGCAATACGGCAAGCTGCGAGCGCGCAGCGGTGCACGGGTGACCGAGCGCAGCGAGTAACGGCACCGCTGCTGCGGTGCAGTGCGGTGTAATGATGCTCGCGCCGATGCGAGCGCCAGCGCGCCCTTTTTTGTTCGGACTTCTTTCAGTTCCTCGCACTTCGACATATAACCTTGTGCAGGGCCTTTGGGGGATCGACCATGCTAAGCATCAGTGTCCGGTCACAACTGCAGACGTACCTGCAAAACATCCGCAGACCTGTCGAATTGATCGTGTCCCCAGGCGACAGTCCGGCATCGGACGAGATGCGGATGATGCTCAACGAAATCGCGTCGTTGACGGACCGGGTGACGGTCGTCGAGGAGCCGCAGGACGACGACCGCAGGCCGTCATTCTCGATCAGGCAGGCGGGCGCAAAGCCCTGCATTCAGTTTGCCGCCACGCCGACCGGGCCGGAGTTTTCGTCGCTGGTTCTCGCGATCCTTCAGGTCGGCGGGCATCCGGTCATCGCCGACCGGACCACCATCGAACAGATTCGAACGCTGGAACGTGACTACCATTTCGAAACCTATATTTCGCTGTCGTGCGCAAACTGTGTGGACGTCGTGCAGGCGCTGAACATGATGGCGGTGATCAATCCGCGGATTCACACCACCACGATCGACGGCGGAATTTTTCGCAGCGAGGTATTGGCGCGCGATATCAGCGTCGTGCCGACGATCTATATGAACGGCGAAATGTTCGGCGAGGGGCGCAGCAGCTTTCAGGAGCTCGGCGCGAGACTTCAGGACATAGAAATGAGCATGAAGGCGGCGATGCATGCGGTGGGAAGACCGTAGCCGTTAAATTTTTTCGTGCGACCCTTTGCACTTTTTCAATCCTCTGGTAGGATCTCGCCCCTACGTAGGGGAGTCGCCAAGTTGGTTAAGGCACCGGATTTTGATTCCGGCATTCGAAGGTTCGAGTCCTTCTTCCCCTGCCACCCTCTTTCGCATGCGCTGAATTGATCTGGTTTAATTCAGCGCGTCAGTTGTTCCAGTCAGTTTTTCCAGCTGGGAACTCATTCGCTTGAGCGCTCCCGGTTCAGTTCTCCAACTCAGTTCTCATGCCGTGCTTTTTTCATCGTCGCCGGATCGCGCACGATGGTGACCGCGCACGGCGCGTAAGCGAGCACCTGGCGCGCGACCGAACCGATCAGCCAGCGATCGAACGGCGTATGTCCACGATGCCCCACCACGAGATGATCGATAGCATGGCGCTCCGCGTACAGCACGATCTCCTTCGCCGGCGGGCCGACCACTAGTTCGAACTCCACGGCGCTCGTCGAAGCGGCGAGCTTCGACTTGATGTCGTCGAGAATCGCGGTGGAGTGGCGCACCTCCAGATCGATCAGATCTTTTCGCTCGAGTTCTATCGCACCCCAGTCCGGCGTACGCGCGACGACGAGGACATGCAAGCGCGCGTCGAAACGCTTCGCGAGATCGACCGCGAAAGTGACCGCGTATTGCGCGGACGCCGAGCCGTCATAACCTACCAGCACGTTTTGCATGATCTGCTCCTGTGCGGTTCGAACCGGGCTGTGGCTTTGTCTGATGAATTGCGATCAGTTGTCGTCGCTTCTCGGCGGCAGATGCTCGTGAGGCACGGGCTCGGCCGCGTCGGCGTCAGGGAGGTCGTCCGGCGCGGGATTTTGCCGGCCTTTCGGATCGGGCTGGCGCGTGGTGCCGCCGGGATTTTGCGCGTGGTCGGCAGAGGTGCCGGTCGACTCAGCGGATGGTTTGGAAGGCATGATGGGCTCCTGCGCTGGTGAGTGCAGTTTCTATCATGATAGGTCGGGTGGTGGGTTTGGGTGGTGGGCGGTGTTGCGCAGCATATCGCTCGCTCCCGTCGGCGAAACGCCTTCGCGGCTATCCGCGTCACTGCACTTCTTTAATAGCCCGCTCCCTGATTGAGCGCGCCTCGGTTGCCAGACGATAGGCCGCATAGTACTTATAAATGTTGCGCACGTAGGTCGTCGTCTCAATGCCGATCCGCTCGGAGACTACCACCTCGACATTGTTGAACCATTTATCCGGATCAAGTCCGCGCATCTTTGCTTCGGTGCGCATTTTGGAAATGTTTCCCGGCCCTGCGTTGTAGCTTGCGAACGCGAACAGGGCACGATCGGTATCCGAGAAGTGTGCGTCCGGGAAGTACCTGGACATGAGTTGATCCATGTACTTGGCTCCGGCGTGGATATTGGCCTCCGTAATCGTGATGCTTCCCACATTGAGTTGCTTGCCTGTGGCGGGCATGATCTGCATGACTCCAATCGCACCAACCTGACTGCGCGCGTTCTGGTTGAGTTGTGATTCCTGGAAGCCCTGCGCTGCGAGCATTAGCGGATCAAAGTGGTATTGCGTGCCGTATTTCTCGAACAACGAGACGGTGTCGTGAAAACGCTTGATCTCGGCGGAATTCGTGTTGTCCGATACCTGCTTGATGAGCTTCATGTACTGCTTCAATCTGTATTCTGAAATGCCTTGCTTGTTGATAAAGTTCACGTAGAAATCCGCAATCGCTGCCTTCAGTTCCGGATTTTCCTTGCGGATCGCCCATCCGATATGTCCACCTTCCCGCACCGCAAGATTTTCATGGACCTTAACCTTCGGCAGGATCTGGGCCCATGTTCTGGCCTTCCAGTCGTCCACCACAAGAATCTGCAAGGTTCCTGCATTCAGCATCTCCATGGCGTCTTCGTCTTCAAGCGCGTCTGGCAGCATTACCAGACTCATCTGAGCCTTGCCGGCCTGGCGAAAACGCTCGTTTAGCGCCATCAGGCTTTCGTAGTAACTGCTACTACGACGGACATGCACGCTCTTCCCGGCAAGGTCGTCAACGGTGGCAAGCGCGGGTGATTTCGGGCCGGTAACCACGAGTTCGTTGACAGGCTTGGCGCTTTGCGCGACGACGAAATCCGCCTGTTTCATTCTCTCATCGGTCACGGTGAGGTTGCCTGCGGCGATGTCGCCCAAGCCCGCGGCCAAGTCCGGCAGCAAGCGGTCCCGCGTTACAGGAATGATCATGACCGTGATCGGGCGTTTGCCGAGTCGGTCTGAGTACTTCTTGTTGATATAGCGCTCGAAGTCACGCACCGTATCGGCAGTGACACCCCGCTCGCGGCCCCTGTCGCTGAAATAGAGGGTGCGGCTGAATGGTACCAGGACCCGAATTATCCGGCGCTTGACCATTGCATCAAAGTCGCCGGTCCAAGGTTTGTTCGTTAGGCTGAGTTGCCGGCCGGGAGCAAGCGGTTTTTCCGCGGGCGGCGTAACTGTTTGCGCGGTGGCAGCAAGGGCCGCCGTCATACCACTGCAGGGGATTCCCGCAAAAACGGCAATAAAAAGAATCAGGCGAATAATGAACATGACAAACCTCGCGCCATGGAGGTCGCTACAAGAATCGGCAAAGGCCGTATGACACGATTCGAGCCGCTTCTGTACAGGAGTTTGTCGAGTGTCGGTTCAGATCACTGTCCTTGTTATTTTCGGCGATGCTTACGCTGGCGCCGCCGCCGGCCAGAGCGGCCTTCACCCCGAATTGTTGAACGCAGCGTAGCCCGCGGAAGATTAGACAGCCTTGCACGTCGGTGGTTAAATTTTATATAGCTTGTCGAGGGCGCTTTGTCCAGCCTCACCTGTCTGCGCCTGCTTTTCGTCCTTGCTTGCGGCCATTGAGTCGGGGGTAAGCGAGCAACCGGATCTTCGGCTCAGGGGCGGCGACGGCTGGCCGGATCCCCCGGAGAATCAAGTGCAACCCGGGGGGCTGCCATAGGATTACGATTGCCATCAGCTGCACAGCCAAGGAGCGGCCCGATGATAATCGCTGCACGCTCGCAGCATCTTCTGATGAGCCGGCGTACGTCCCGTCGCTCGCTTTATCGAGCGAGTACGATCATCCTTCTGCTTTCGCCAGCATCCGTATCCGCACAAGAGCTGGAACCGCGCACCTACTCTGCGTCGCCTGTAGGAACAAATTTTCTTGTTCTTGGCTATACCTATCTGACGGGAAATGTCCTGACCGATCCGTCTCTCCCCATCACCAACGTTCAAGCCCGCTTTAACACCATGTCGATTAGTCATGTGCGCACATTCGGGCTTTTCGGCCACACGGCTTCGATGGCGTTCGCGCTTCCTTTTGCCCGCGGAAATCTCAGTGGCAACGTGATAGATGCCGCCACCGAAATTCACCGGGCCGGCGTGGGTGATCTGCGCACGCGCTTCGCATTCAACCTGATCGGCAGCCCGGCACTTTCCCCGGAAGAATTCACACATCGTGCTGCCACCGGTTCGCTAGGCGTCAGCCTGACTATGTCCGCGCCAACCGGCCAATACGTTCCCACTCGACTCGTGAACGTAGGTACAAACCGGTGGGCGTTCAAACCGGAAATCGGTATCTCGCAACCGGTGGGAAACTGGTTCTTTGAGGCTACCGCAGGCGCATGGTTTTTCACCCCTAACAACAATTTCTTTCGGGGAAACAGGCGTAGCCAGAATCCTCTTCTAACGTTTCAGTTGCATGGTGGATACGGATGGGGTCCGGGGTTTTGGGTGGCCGCTGACATAGGCTATGCAAACGGCGGTCGCACGAGTCTGAACGGCGTTTCCGATCAGGACCGACAGTCCAACTTGCGCTATGGATTGACGTTGTCTGCACCGCTTGATCGTCACTGGTCCGTTAAGTTTTCCCTGTCGAACGGGTTTGTCACGCGCGCGGGCGGAGACTACAAGCAAATCTCCTTCGCACTGCAGTACCGCTGGTTCACCCAATGACTTCCACGACATGCATTCGATCCGCGGCGGCGCACCGGGTCCGGACAGGCCGCTGAGGCAGCCTCCCAGCTAATCTTCGGTTTTAGCCGGAATTCGTCCCTCACGAATAGCGCGGACGAAATCGCGATAGTCGCGACGGTTCTGGGAACTATACTCAGTTGCGAACTCCGTGATCGCATCGTCGAAGGTCTGCCCGGAACCCGTGTACCCCGCGATTATCGCGGCATCGCCAGAACGAGCGTGTGCCCGGGCGAGCGCATGTGCGCACATCCGTGCGTATTGCCGCAACATTCCGGTGTCCCAATCTTCAATAACGACAGACATCTTCATATCGCGTAGCTGGCGCAGATAGAAATCGCGGCCATTTCTCCCACGCGTCCATCCAAGAAATACATCGCTAGCGGTCTGCATCAGGCGCTGCCCCGCGATTACCCGCTGGCCGTGATTAGGATGGAGGCTCTTGCCTGCATAAGGTTCCAGAACCGATGCTCGTGCCTCCTTCACTTGCAGGAATAACGGGTCGTGGTCAGAGGCCATGAACAAACCCACGGCGCACATCGTACCGACGCTGCCCACGCCGACCACCTTCAGCGCCAGATCGATGAGATGGAATCTGTCGAACAGGACGCGGACGTGCTCCGGCAGACTCTCGCGGTACGCGGCAATGGCTTCGGCGTATCCCGACTTAAGGCCGGGGGCCATTTCCTCTGTTGGGTGAAAGATCAGTGGTGGCTCGTCCTTGATCCTCGGCTGTGCGCCTTCCTGTGAGACGAGCTTCGGATACAGATGTTCGGGCACCTGTTTGCGCCGCGCCATTTCGATTCGGTCCGATATACGCTTGCGTGCCGCGTCGACGATCGCCTGATCGCCCGAACGGTCCTCGTATTTTTGCAGGTCAATCTTGTCGTACCAGACATCGAGCGCCCGCATTTGTGCGTAATCGTGCGTCCGCTCACGATACTCACGGACAAGATCCGTCGTCACGCGTGCGGTGTCGCTGGAAGGCAGCTCCAGATGCTGCGCTGCAATCACCACACTCGCTGCCAGCCGCTTGAGATCCCACTCGAACGGAGCGGGCAGAGTCTCGTCCAGGTCGTTAATGTCGAAGATGATATTGCGTTCCGGCGTCGCAAAGCCGCCGAAATTCATCAGGTGCGCGTCGCCGCAAGCCTGCACGCGTATCCCGCTTGTCGGCGTGGTGGCGAGGTCCGCGGCCATCAGAGCAGCCGCACCGCGAAAGAACGCAAACGGTGATGCGGACATACGCCCAAAGCGAACCGGAACAAGGCCCGGAAGGCGTCCCTCATTGGAGTCGTTTAGAAGTTCGATGGGATCACGGCGGTTCTTCGGAGGCTCCCATCCGGCCTGCGATTGCCGCAGGACCGAGTTCCGGATAGCGCGCCCCTGCGCCGCCCTTTCATCGGGTGTGCGGAAAAGATCAGTCCTCGCGTGTACATCGTGTGCGACGTGGTGTGAAACGGCCTTGTCCATCGCCTCCTCCATCTCGCGTGCTCTTTCCTCAACAGGTCCGTGTCACGAGGGCCCTGCAAGCTCGCATCCACAACTCGCAGCCAGCTTCAAACAGCAGTGTCCGGCAACGATATGAAGGTCGCGAATCGCGGATGATTCATTGCGCAACTTCGATGGTTTACGGCGCGATTCGCGTCGATCCGGCAGCCTCTTTCGGCAAACCGTGCCACGCGGCAAGCGCCTGTTCAAGATTGAGAAACATACGCTCGTGCCCTAGCGTCCTGCCGAGCTGCGCTTTCTCCACGAGCGCAAAAACTTCCGGGCTCAGGCCGACGAGCCATAACGTGATCCCTTGTTCCCGGTACTTCTTTTCGCCCTCGGTCAACATCTTCAACGCAGTAAATTCGAGGTCGAAGACGGCGCGCATGTCCAGGGCGACGACCTGAGGCCGTGCCTCTTCCACGAGCCGTGCAATCTTGTGACCGATGTTTGACGCATTGACAAAAAAGATCCGGCCCTCGGGCCGCAGGAGCAGCAGCCCGGGGAATGCTTCATCGTCCGGGTGCGTGGGGGACATCGGGCGGAACACGTTCGTGCCGCGCATGCGGCGAAGCACATGGACGGGCGGATCGGACACCTGATAGGCGAGCGCTACCAACGAGATGAGAATCGCGATCAGAATGCCGTTTAACGTCCCGAGCAGCACGACGCCCACGAGCGCCGCTAGTGCCCATACGAACTCAGTGCGCCTGACAGCAAGGATCGCGCGGAAATCCGCCGGCTTGAGCAGACCGATCGAATAGACGATCACCACCGCGGCGAGCGTCGCATGTGGCATCAAACCGATCAAAGGCGCTAGCAGCAGCATGGTGCCGAGGGTAACGGCAGCCGTCACGAGTTCCGCCAACTGGGAGCGCGCGCCTACGAGTCGGTTCACAGCCGTTTGGCTCGTTCCGCCTCCCGCGGGCATCGAACCCAATAGCGCGCCTGCCGCATTGCCGAGACCAGTCGCCACCAGTTCACGATTCGCAAGCGGTACGGGTTCTCCGCTCCGAACAAACGCTCGTCCTGAAGCAATCGTTTCAGTAAAACTCATCAGCGCGATGCCCACTGCTGCCGGCCAAAGCGCTGACATGAGGCCCAGGTCGGGCATGACAAACGAGGGCAGTCCCGTCGGAATATGGCCGACAACCCCAACGCCGTACCTTTGAAGACCAAGAAGGCCGACGCCAGCGATTCCGCCCGCCACTGCAATAAGCGGGGCCGGCGATTTAGGGTAAAACTGTTTAAGCGCTACCAGAATCGCAATCGTCGCGACGCCGACGACGACGGTCGCACCTGAAGCGTGAGGCAGCCCGGTGACGATCGCAGCCACATTATGAAAGAAGGAGCCCTTAACAATGTGAAGGCCGATTAGCTTGGGCAATTGATCGAGCACGATGACGATCGCAATGCCTCCCTTGAAGCCTGTCAGCACCGGTTCGGAAATGAAGTTCGCGACGAAACCGAGCTTGAGCAGCGCGGCGACAACAAGAATAAGCCCAACCAACAAGGTGAGCGTGGCCGTCGCAATAGCGAGCTGGCCTGCGCCACCGTCGGGGACCGCCTGGGCGAGCGCGGCCGCCGTCAGGATGGCCAACGTTGCGCTCGTGCTAACGCTGAGCGGCCTTGATGTGCCAAAGAGCGCATAGACCACCATCGGCACAAAGGCTGTGTAAAGCCCGACCTGGACCGGTAGACCGGCCACTGTCGCGTAGGCCATCGCTTTCGGCAACACGATGGCCGCCGCGGTGATGCCCGCAATGACGTCCGGTTTAACCCATGCCTTCTGATAGTCGCGTACCCACTCGAGAACGGGCACATGCAAACGGAGTGTGCGGTGTGACAAGGGATGGGCGCGCATGATGCGGTCCTCCGAGCGGAAAAACGCTGCTGACGGAACCAGGGATGGTGCGTTGCGCCGTCGACCGCGGTCTGCTGTTCGCGCGCTGGCCACTCGCGGCTCGGGGCGTTCCCGGGACTCCGCTTGCTTGCAGCTCCTCGGGACAGTGGACGTTCATATTCAACCACCGTGTGTCCGAGTCCGATTGACATCGATCAACGAACGTCGCAGTCGTCGCACCCGTGCCCGCGCGTCGAAGCTGCGGATTTCATCCGCATCCCATTCCGCCTACGCAGAGTTGCGCAGCGTCTTCCGGCTCACAGTGACCCCGCAAGACTGCGGACAAATTCCCCGATCTTCTCCAGAACGGGTTGCTGTTCCCCCGCGAACGGCCAGTGATCGGCGCCGCCAAGTTCAACGAATCGCGCCTGCGCGATGTGGCTGGCGAGATCCCTCCCGGCGCCGACGCGAACCGCGCGGTCGTCACGACGATGCAGCACCAAGGTCGGCACCGAAATTCGGCCCACGAGCTGCCGCACATCCATGTCGCGCAACGCCGCGAGCACTCCCCTGAGGGCTCCCGGGCTCGACGCGGCGCGCAGCAGCCCTGCCCACCAGGCTCTCGCCTGAGGATCGCCGGCCAGGCTTGGCGCGAATGTCTCAATGCCCGCAGGGCCGCCCCACACCGCGACGAGCTGCTGCAGCCACATGTCGTACTGATTCGCCTGAAGCGCGTGGGGATAGTCGTGCGTTGCGGTTCCCTTCGCCAACGACGCGAACAGAATGAGACCGGCAACCCGGTCGGGGTGATCGACGGTGAACCTGATGCATGCCGGCCCGCCCTCCGACGCGCCGAACAACACGACCCTTCGACTGCCGACGGCGTCCAGCACAGTACCGATGTCTTGCGCGGTCGCGTCGACATTCGGATTAAACCCGACCCGGTCGGAAAGCCCGACGCCGCGACGATCGAACAGGATGAGACGGCCCATCCCCGCGAGAGAAGACAGGAAGGCCCGGCACCGGGGCTCCTCCCACACCCGTTCGACGTGAGATACGAAACCGGGCAGCAGCAGCACATCGATGCGGCCCGCGCCGTAAGTCTGAAATGCGAGATGGACGCCGCCGCTGCTGACGTAGCGCGTCGACGGCAGGTCCCCGATCGGCGACGTTGAGCCTGCATCGAGCAGCGCGCGGGTTTCGGGTTCGGGAGCCACATTCAACTCGTCACGAAGGCGACGCGTCAGGGCCTCGAGGTGCCGCTGGGCCGTCGCCCGCTCTCCCGCGAGCAGAAGGTTGCGGACTAGGTGCCGGCCGTACACTTCGCTGAACGGGTCGAGCTCAGCAAGACGGCCGGCGTGCGCGGCCGCGGCCGCGTAGTCACCCGCAGCATTTTTGTCGTGGACCACTCGTTCGAGCGCCTGAATCACGCGGCCGCGCAACGCCTCGCGGCGAAAAAAAGCCCACTCGTCGAACTGCGGGCAGTCGCCCGGCGAAAAACCGTCGAGAAAGTCACCGGGATAATGGCGGCATGCCTGCTCGAACTCGCCGCGGTCGCACGCCTGCTCGAACAGTTGCGAATCCACCTGCAAAGTGATCGCCGCGGACCATCTCACCGTGGAGCGATCTATAGTAAGAGTGTCGTCGCCGAGCGCGTGCTGGAGGCGATGCAACAGGCGCCGCAGCCGCGCCCGTACAACCTCTTCACCGCCTTCCGGCCACAACATCGTGGCAAGGACATCGCGTCCGACCGCGCCCTCCGCTTCGGCCAGATAGACCAACAGAGCGAGCCCTTTGCGCAAGGGCAGCCGGCACAGCCGGTGATCCCGGCGAATCTCCGGAAATCCAAGCGTCCGCACGCTGAAAAGAGCCATGGCGAGGCGACCTTCAATGACGGCGCCCAGGGGACGCTCAGGGGACGGACCGATCCTACCATTCGCTGCAAACAACGGTAGCTGGACTTATCGGGGCGGATCGAACTGGAGGATTGCCATGAAGAAACTGGGTGAACATGCGATCGTGATCGGCGCGAGCATGAGCGGGCTGCTGGCTGCCCGCGTACTGTCCGATTTCTATACCGCCGTTACCGTGCTCGAACGCGACGCGTTTCCGGACGCGGATGCGCCGCGCAAGGGCGTGCCGCAAGGCCGTCATACCCACGGGCTGCTGGCGCGCGGCAGCGCGGTACTCGAGGAACTCTTCCCCGGATACAACAGCGAGGTCGTTGCGCAAAGCGGCGGCTTGATCGGTGATGTCGCCAACGATGTGATCTGGATCGGCCACAACGCGAGGCTTGCCAACAGCCCGAGCGAGCTGATTGGTCTGCTCGCCAGCCGTCCCGTGCTCGAAGGTCATTTACGCCGGCGCCTCATGGGGTTGCCGAACGTGCGCGCGATCGAAAATTGCGCGGTGCGCGCTCTTGTGACCGACCCCGTCCGAACAGGCGTGACCGGTGTGCGCATACATGCAGAGGGCAACGCGGAGGAGACCCTCAGCGCGGACCTCGTCGTCGATGCGACCGGCCGTGGCTCTTCCAGTGCGGCGTGGCTTGAAGATTTGGGCTACCCGCCTCCCGCCACGGAAAAGGTCGAGATCGGGATCAGCTACATGACTCGCACCTATCGACGTCAACCAACTGATCTCGATGGCAAGCACGGTATCGTTGTCGCCGGCAGTGCGCCCAACTGGCGCAACGGCGTGATGCTCGCGCAGGAAAACGATAGCTGGATCGTCAGTGCCGGCGGCTATCTTGGCGACGATGCGCCCGACAACGACGAGGGCTTTCTCGCGTATCTTGCGACGTTGCCGACCATGGAGATTCACGACGTTATCGCAAGGGCGGAGCCTCTAACCGCTTACAGGCGCTACCGCTACGCGTCCAACCTGCGTCGGCGGTACGAGAAGCTCGCACGTTTCCCCGCGAATTACGTCGTTTTCGGCGATGCGATCTGCAGCTTCAATCCTGTCTACGGGCAAGGCATGACGGTCGCGGCAGAGGAAGCGCTGGCGCTACAGCGGTGCCTGCGGGCGGGATCGAACGATCTTGCGCGTCGATTCTTCGGAGCGGCCGGGAAAATCGTCGATATTCCGTGGGACATTGCGGTTGGCAACGACCTGCGCCACCCACAAGTCGAGGGCGCCCGCCCGCTGATGCGGCGTTTCATCAACTGGTACATCGGCAAACTTCACGTTGCAGCGACACGCGACAGCACGCTGGCGACAGCGTTTCTGGAAGTCGTCAACCTGATGATGCCGCCGTCGTCGCTGCTCAGCCCCGCGGTTGCCAGGCGGGTCTGGCTGGGCAACCGGGGGCCTGTGTTATCGGCTCCCTCGCCTTCAATCGAAGCAGGCACGCGCAATCGCGCATCGTCCTGACCGGGTATCACGGTGTTGGTGGGCGCAGGCGTCTACCCTGCGCTCGTCACTATCCCGCGCGACGCCAACGCCCCGAATGCGGACACACGTCCACTGGCGCGCCGTTCAACCAAAGCTGCTCGTCCTCGGGCGCAACGCAGTCCGCTTCGACGACATCAAACACAACCCCCAGCGGCTGCGCGACCCGCGGCTCTTCGATCGAAAGCTCCCAGGTCAGAAACACCTGAATGCAATCGCGATCGGAGGCGAAGTCGGCTTCGTCGAAAGCACTCGCGCCGCGCGGCACGACGCCATGAGGCTGACACGGATCGAACAGGAGTACCGTGCCGCGAGTGAGCGGTACACGAACGCCGCTAGCGGGAAAAAACACATCCAGCCCCTTGTCCTCGCTCAGAAAGAGATTGCAGAACGCCGCGCCGCCGTACTGGTTGCCATCGTGGTGATACCTCGCGCCCCGGCAGGCCATCAGTGCGACGTCACTGGCGGCAAGTACCTGCGGGATGCCGAGAGTGGCAGTCCAATCGGATACGGCCCGCACGCAACGTGTGTAGTCCGGCCAACGCATCCGCGCTCTAGCCAGAGGCAACGTATCGACGTCGCCCGGCTCCAGAACCACGTTCGACGCGATCTCCCGGTCCCAATCGGCAAGCAGACGAACAGGCGGCGCCGGGACGTCGACCACGCCTGATAACACGACCTCGCTCACGCGCCGGCTGCGGAGCGTTTCGCCGCTATGGAACCAGGAAGTCAGCATAGGTGATCCAGCCCGCGCGGATAAGCCGCGCAAAAACGAAGTAAGAGGGTTTTGCCGCGGCGAAGTCTACTACGAGGTTCACGCACCGAAGTTTCCGTTAAAAACGCACATGCGACCATCTCATTAGGATAACTTTTCTTATCATAAGGCATGTGTTTTGCCGACAAACTCACGCTTATGAAAACGCGCCGAGCCCCCAGATGACGACGGCGATAATCGCACCCGGCACCACGCTATCGATTCCCGACACCGGCATCGCGACGACCCGGCAGGTTTTCACCGACCACCCGATAACCCTGTTGCTCCAACGTCCACCGATGCCATCGGTTCCCATACACCCCACACCCAACGGCAAACAGAACGGAGAGCAAAAACCCGATCAAATCCGCGGCCTCGCCCCACAATCCCATGCCGAGAAAAATCACGTTGATGGCGAGCATCACGAACGCGGCGAACCACATCCGCTTCGATAGCGCCCAGATAAAACCAAGCAGACAAGCGCCCCAACTAAACCCTGTCGCGACCGCGACGGCCTGCTGTTGCTGTGGATGTTGCAGATAGATCGGTGTGCCCATTTTTCTCGCCGGATTCCTTTCGATAGTGTCAGGCGCGGATTGAGCGCCTGAAGTGCTTTTAACATGCGACCGCGTCAGGCCGATGAGTCAAGGCCGATGAGCGTGCGATACCTCGCGATACCGCCGTCCCCGTCCATGACGACCCGCAGCATAGCTGCTACCCTTGCTGAATATTCAGGCGCGAAACGCCGTGCAAGCAGGAACAGCGACCGCACGCGCGCGCCGTCTACCCAAACCCGACTTGCCCCGGAGCCCGCATGGCCACCGCCACCCCGTATTCGTCCACCGCCCCCACCCGCGCCGAACTCGATGCACTGCCCGGCGTCACCGTCGTCGAATTCGGCACGAACTGGTGCGGCATCTGTCAGGGCGCGCAGGCATCGATTGCCAAAGCGCTCGCGCCGCACGCCGCCCTCCGGCACCTGAAAATCGAGGACGGCCCCGGCCGCCCGCTCGGCCGCTCGTTCAAGGTCAAGCTATGGCCGACGCTGGTGCTGATGCGCGACGGCGCCGAAGTCGCGCGCGTGGTCCGGCCGACGCGCGCTGAAGATATCGAGGACGCATTCGCGTCGCTCTGATTCGCCTCCATCATGCGCCAGGCTATCCATCATCTGAGCGTTCAGGCCCGCACCCGCGGCCTGGTCGAATTTACCGACGAGGTCCGTCGCTTCGTCGCCGAACAGGGTATCCGTACCGGTCTGCTGACACTGTTCTGCCGTCATACGTCGGCGTCGCTGCTGATTCAGGAGAATGCGGATCCATCGGTACGGCGCGATCTCGAACGCTACTTTGCGACGCTCGCGCCGGAGGACTCCGCACGCTACGAACACGACACCGAAGGCCCCGACGACATGCCCGCCCATCTACGCACCGCGCTCACGCAAGTGCAGTTGTCGGTGCCGGTCGAACATGGACGGATGGTGCTCGGCACATGGCAGGGGCTCTATCTGTTCGAGCATCGTCAGCACACGCAGCCGCGCGATATCGTGCTGCATCTGCTCGGTGAATAAACCCGTCACACGCATCACACGAAGGAACCCGCCACCGACTTTCCACCGCACACCGGTCCCGACCGAAAGGGAGCACTTCTCATGGACACCCGTAGCGAGCTGCAAGCCACCGTCGACGCAATGGTTCAACCCGGCAAGGGTCTTCTCGCCGCCGACGAGAGCGGCCCGACCATCGCCAAACGCTTCAAGACGATCGGCCTCGAATCGACCGACGAACATCGCCGCGCGTACCGGAACCTGCTGCTCACCACACCGGGGCTCGGCGAGTTCGTCAGCGGCGTGATCCTCTATCAGGAGACGCTCGGCCAGAAAGCCGACGACGGCACGCCGTTCCCGCAACTGGCCGCCGCCAACGGCGTGGTGCCCGGCATCAAGGTCGATCTCGGCAAGGTGCCGCTCGCGCTGTCGCCCGGCGACGAAATCACCGAAGGACTCGACGGGCTCGCGAAACGCTTCGTCGACTACAAGCGGCAAGGCGCGCGCTTCGCGAAATGGCGCGCGGTCTACAACATCACCGCGACCCTGCCGGGCCGCGCGGCGATCGAAGCGAACGCGGAATCGCTCGCGCGCTACGCGGCGATCTGCCAGGAAGCCGGCATCGTGCCGATCGTCGAACCGGAAGTGCTGATGGACGGCGACCACACGATCGGCCGCTGCGCGGAAGTGACCGAGGAGGTGTTGCACGAGGTGTTTCATGCGCTACACCGGCATCGCGTGGTGCTCGAACACATTCTGCTGAAGCCGAGCATGGTGCTGGCCGGCGCGGAGCATCAGCAGCAATCGAATACCGCCGACATCGCCACGGCCACCATCCGGGTACTCAAGCGCACGGTGCCGGCGGCGGTGCCCGGCATCGTGTTCCTGTCCGGCGGGCAGTCGCCCGAGGAAGCGACCGCGAATCTCGACGCGATGAACCGGCTCGGCCCGCTGCCGTGGAATCTGAGCTTCTCGTATGGGCGCGCGTTGCAGGAGCCGCCGTTGAATGCGTGGCGCGGTCAGGCCGGCAACGTCAACGAAGCGCAGCAGGCGTTGCTCAAGCGCGCCCGGCTCAATGGCGCGGCCGCGCTCGGCAAATACGACGCGTCGATGGAAAAAGACTGACTACGTCACCCTCTCCCCAAACACCGCCCGCTGCGCAGACGCGATAAACGCCTGCGCATCGCGGGCCGCTTGCACGGCCCCCGTCAGCCCGAAAAACTCGTGCGTCGCGCCCTGATAGTTGCGATGCTCGACCGCGACGCCGGCCTCGCACAGTTTCATCGCCAGCGTTTCGCCGTCCGAGCGCAGCGGATCGATGCCGGCCGTCACGATCGCGGTCGGCGGCAGACCGGCGAGGTTGGCGCTCGCGACATCGAGTAACGGGCTCGTCAGATCGGCCTCGCTATCGATCAGGTTCTGCATGAACCACAGCATCATCGCCTTGTTCAGCGGCTTCGCGTTGCGGTTCTCCTCGTAGGAGATCGACACACGCGAAAAAGCGGTTGCCGGCGCGCGCCGATCGTCCCGATCAGCGCATCGCCGCAACCGCTTTTATTTTCAGTCAGCGCAGCGCGAAACTACTGCCCCTTCGTATCGCTGCTCGCATTCGCGCCCGGCATGTTGGTGGTATCGGTCGCGGACTTGGTCGACTTCGAATGCTTCTTCTGATGCTGTTTCCCCTGGTGGGTCATACCCGATGTCGCCGCCCCGGCATCGCCGCCCTCGCGTGTCGAGGTCGCGGCATTACCGTTCGGGTCGTTGCCGGCGGGGCCGCCCCCGCCCCCACCGCCGGCGCCCTGCGCGAGCGCCAGCGACGAAGCTGCAAGCAAGCTGGAAACGAGCACTGCGTGTCTGATCTTCACGATCGTCATGTCGATTCTCCTGGGTGTCGAAAGTATCGGAAGGACGCCGGCGCGCGCTGACTCGCGTGCGCCTATCCCAGCGATATTTCAGCAAGGGCTGTGCCGCGGGAAAGCCGCGCGCCCGTCAGGAATCAACATCAGGTCTGGCACGCGACCAGCGCGTGCAGTTCGTCGATATTGAACGGCTTCGCGAGAATCGCGATTCCGAGCCGCCGTGCGCGTTCGAGTTCGTCCGCGTAGCCGGTCATCAGCGCGATCTTCTGCGACGGCCACGCGCTGCGCACTTTCTCGGCGAGGTCGATGCCGTTCAGCTTGCCCGGCATCTGGATGTCGGACAGCACCAGCTCGAAGCGCGCGCCGCCGTTCAGCACGTCGAACGCCTGATCGGCGGTCGGCTCGTGGCGCACCTCGCAGCCGAAGGTTTCGAGCACCGCCGTCACGCCGGCCGCGACGTCCTCGTTGTCCTCGACCAGCAGCACCGCGCTGTTCGGCGTCGCGACCGCGCGCGGCGCCTCGACGCTCGCACTCGCGCCGCGCGGGATATGACGCGGCAGAAACAGCCGCACCGTGGTGCCGCTGCCCGGCACGCTGTCGATCTTCGCGGTGCCGCCGGCCTGCTCGCACATCGACAGCACCTGCGCGAGTCCGAGCCCGGTACCCGAGCCGCGCAGCTTGGTCGTAAACAGCGGCTCGAATGCGCGCCGCGCGACCGCCTCGGGCATTCCCTCGCCGTCGTCGGAACAGGCGATCAGCACGTATTCGCCGTCCGGCAGCAGCGTATCGCTGCTCACCAGCCGGTTGTTCTGGCAGCGGACCACGAAGTGGCCGCCGCGCGGCATCGCATCGCGCGCGTTCATCGCGATGTTCATGATCGCGAATTCGAGGTCGGTCGGATCGGCGAGCACCTGCCACAGATTGTCCGGAATCCTCAGCGATAGCTCGACCGTGTCGCCGAGCGCCGCGCCGAGCAGCGGCGCGGCCGCCGGCAGCCAGCGCGACAGATCGACCTGTTCCTGCTTGAGCGGCTGCTTGCGCGCGACGCTCAGCAACTGACGCGTCAGCGTTTCGGCGGAGGTGGTCGCGCGCTCGACCGCGAGCACTTCTTTTTCCAGATTGTTGTAGTGCTTCAGGCGCGCGAGTTCGGTATTGGCCGACACCACCATCAGCAGATTGTTGAAGTCGTGCGCGACGTTCGCGACCAGGTTGCCGAGCGCGCCCATCCGCTGCAATTGCCGGCTCGATGCCTCAGCGGACAGCCGCATCGCGACCTCGCCCTGCCAGCGCTCCCACGCGCGCCGCTCCGCTTCGAGCTGACGCAGCGAGTAAAACACCAGCAGCCAGATCGCGATGCACGGCACCGCGGTCAAGCCGGCAATCATCAGAAAATGGCTGCGCCAGCCGGCCACGATCGACGAAATCGCGTACGCGCTCATCACATACAGCGGGTAGTCGCCGACCCGGCGAAACGCGAGCAGCCGCTCGATGCCGTCGACGCTCGACTTCAACCGCACGTGACCGAACAGCTGTTTGTCGCGCAACGCGGAAGTAAATGCGCTGTTCGACGCCGGCCGCGCGCCCTGCGGCCAGGCCGGATAGCGCACCAGCAGATTGCCGTCCTGGCGATACAGCGCGAGCGTGAGCGACGGATCGTGATTGGTCAGATCGCGATAAAAGCGCGAAAAGTACTCGTTGCGCAGCGCGACACTCACCACGCCGAGAAACTGGCCGTCCGCGCCGGAGCGGCCGGTGGTGGTCGTGAACACATCGGTCTTTGACAGCGGCCCGAACATCGGCAGCGAAAAATACGGCTGCGGCCGCATCGCTTTCGCGGCAAGAAAATCTTCGCGCTGGGCGTTCGAAATCCTCGGCGCCGGATACGCGAGGCTCGACGCGAGCAGATCGCCGTTCGCGCCGAGCAGCCCGATCGACGACACCTGCGGAAAATCGCCGCCGATATCGCGCAGCCGATCGTGCAACTCGCCCTCGCGCGCGCGGATCTGCGCGTCGTCGGCATGGCCGAGCAGGTCGATGATGCGCGAGGCCATCTGGCGGTTCAGGTCGAGCACCTTGACGGCCTGCTCGTCGGCGACCCGCGCGAGCCGGTCGATCATGTTGTTCGCGTCGGCGATCCGGCGCTGGTAGTCGAAATAGCCATAGCCGGCGAGGCAGGCCAGCGGAAACACGATCGACACGACCAGCACGATGAGCAGCATCCGGCGCGTCGCGGCGAAGTTGCGCGATGGCATCGGTAAATCGACTGCAACTCGTTCTGCACGCTGCACGGTCCGCCACTCCATCAGATTGCTTACATTCGCGGAAGTCGCGCCGGCAAGTTCGCGTCCGGCTGTTCGCTCGCTAATTCCCTTATCTCGAAATTTACCGCACTTCCGGCGATGTTCCCAAGCGGCTCGACGCCCGGCAACGCGCGCCGCCGCGGCGGCCGAGCCGGCGCGGGTCGGGCCGATCCGGGCACGGCGATTGCTGCCGCATTGCTGTTCCCCCACAGCCCGCCCCGAGTACCCGCTCGACGCCGTAACGCGGCGCCGGCGGCCGGTTTATCCGCACGCGAGGAATCACCATGTCCACGACTGCCCGCCGTGTCGCCCGGCTATCGCAACTGCGCACGGACCGTGCCGAGCGCGTCGAGGTCGACGGCACACCGATCCTGCTGGTGCGCGACGGCGACACCGTGCACGCATATTCGGCCGACTGTCCACACGCGGGCGCGCCGCTCGAAGAAGGCGCGCTGTGCCACGGCCGGATCATCTGTCCATGGCACAAGGGCACGTTCGACGTCGCGACCGGCAGCGTGCTGGAGCCGCCGCCGCTGCTGCCGCTCGACCGCTATCCGGTGACGCTCGACGGCGACGACGTGCTGGTCTGCGCGCAGAAACTGCCGCCGCCGCAGCCGGACGCAAATGCAAACGCAAGCGCTAGCGCAAACGCGAGCTCGCAAACGCAGGCCGGCGCCGCTGGCGAAACCCCGCACTTCGTCGTGATCGGCGCGGGCGCGGCCGGCGCCGCCGCGTGCGCGGCATTGCGCGAGTGCGGCTTCGCGGGCCGTATCACGCTGATCGGCGACGAACCGCACGCGCCGTACGACCGCACGTCGCTGAGCAAATTCGTACCGTCGTTCGAGATGGCGCCCGCCGACGTGCCGCCGCTGCTGCCGCCCGACTGGCTGCAAACGCACGGAATCGAGCGGCTGGTCGCGAAGGTCGCGCGGCTCGACGTGCCGGCGCGCACGATTCATTTCGAAGCCGGCGCGACGGCCCCGACGCAAGCCATCGAGCCACTGAAATACGACACCGCGCTGCTCGCCACCGGCAGCGTGCCGAAAGTGCCGGACATCCCCGGCCGCGATCTCGGCGGCGTGCACGTGCTGCGCCATCTCGACGACGCGGCCGCGCTGGTCGATGCGCTCGGCGACGACGCGACGCAGACCCGCGTCGCGATTCTCGGCAGCAGTTTCATCGGCCTCGAAGTCGCGTCCGCGTTGCGCAAGCACGGCGTGCCGGTCACCGTGATCTCGCCCGCCAAAGTGCCGTTCGCGAAGCAGTTCGGCGAACGCGCGGGCCAGATGTTTCGCGCGCTGCACGAAAGCAATGGCGTGCGGTTCCGGCTCGGCACCCAGGTCGTCTCGCTCGAAGGCGACGAAGGCAACGTGCATGCGGTGATGCTCGAAGGCGGCGAGCACGTCGACGCTGACGTCGTGCTGCTCGGCACGGGCGTCACGCCGGCGACCGGGTTCGTCGACGGACTGCCGTTGCAGAAGGACGGCGGGATCGTCGTCAACGCGGGAATGCACGCCGCGTGCGGGCTCTACGCGGCCGGCGATATCGCGGTGTTCTCGCTGCACGAGAATCAGGAGCCGGTGCGCATCGAACACTGGCGGGTCGCGCAGCAGCATGCGCGGATCGCCGCGCAGAACATGTGCGGCGCGCGCAATCGCTACAACGACGTGCCGTTTTTCTGGACCTATCACTTCGGCAAGAACTTCGGGTATCTCGGCCATGCGAGCGAGTGGGACGAGATCGTCGTCGATGGCGATCTCGACCGGCACAGCTTCATCGCGCTGTACGTGCGCGACGGCAACGTCGACGCGGTGCTCGCGTGCGAACGCGAAGCGCTGACCGCGCGTTTGAGCGATGCGATGCGCGGCGGGCTAACGCGCGCCGATGCGCTCGCGATGATCGGCGAGCATGCGCGGCAGGCGTCGCCAGCGGCCGGATCGTGACGGCGGGAACCGTCACCGCGCTTAATTCAACCAGCACCAGGAGGAACCGTTGCCATGACGACCAACAAGGAAAAGCATCCGAATTCGGAAAAGAGCGAAAAGCAGATCGACAAAGAGGTCGAGGACAGCTTCCCGGCCAGCGATCCCCCTTCCACCGGAGGCACGACCAAGATCGTTCCGGAAGAGGACAAGAAGAAAACCGGTAAGGACAAGTCCGCCGGCAGCTAGAGGCGTGGCGGCGCGGCGCCGGCGTGGCGCCGCCCGGAGCCTTCGGCGCTGCGCAAGCGTCGAGCGACGCTTACTTCATCGTGTCGCCCGACACCGGCCCGCTTTCGACCGGCGGCGCCTCCTTCTCGATCTCGCTGCGCGCCCGCTGCCAATACTGCTCGGGCGTGCCCTTCGGTTCGTCCGCCTGTTGCCACAGGTAATACGCGCGAGTGCGGATCTGTTCTTCGACGCTCGGTTCCTGTTCCATTTGCTCACCCCTGGCTGGCTATACGCGGATGCGCGGCGGTCGCGAAACGGACCGCGCGGGCGCAGCGTTATGGACAGCGAAGCAACCGTTGTTCCCGGGTGCGCGGGTGTTACGACGCGTTGATGTGCTTATGAACTCGCCGGCGTTTCCCCTTCATCAGAAGTCAGCTGTTCTTCGAGCCGGTCGAATACGCGCTGCGTCGCTCGGCTCGGCGCTTCGAGCGCGAACAGCAGCAGCGAGCGGCCCGTCACCTGATACTCGTCGCCGGCGCTAAATTGCGGCAACTCGGCACGCACCGGCATGTTGGTATCGACGAGGCAGGTCCACACCTCGCCCTCCGGAATGTCCGGCAGCGTGAAATTGACCACGTCGTGATGCGCGTTGAACACCAGCAGCAGCGTCGCGTCCGACGCGAGCCGGCGAATTCCGCTCGCCTGCGCGCGGCCGTCGATCACAAGGCCGAAGCAGCGCATCGCCGAATCGTCCCACTGCTCGCCGCTGATGTCGCTGCCGTCCGGCGACAGCCAGCGGGTATCGGTCACGTCGAGCGTTTCGTTGTATTCGCCGGTCAGGAAGCGGCCGCGCCGCAGCACCGGCAGCCGATGCCGCAGCGTGGTCAGATTGCGCACGAACTCGGAGAGCGCGCGGCCGTCGTCGTCGATCGCGTCCCAGTCGACCCAGCTGATCTCGTTGTCCTGGCAATACGCGTTATTGTTGCCCTGCTGGGTGCGGCCGAATTCGTCACCGGCCAGCAGCATCGGCGTGCCTTGCGCGAGCAGCAACGTGGCCAGCAGATTGCGTTTCTGGCGCTCGCGCTGCTGGTGGATATCGGCGTCGTCGGTCGGGCCCTCGGCGCCCATGTTCCACGATTTGTTGTCCGAATGACCGTCGCGGTTCTCCTCGCCGTTCGCTTCGTTGTGCTTGTCGTTGTACGAGACCAGATCGTTCAGCGTGAAGCCGTCGTGCGCGGCGATGAAGTTCACACTGGCCCACGGGCGCCGGCCGCGATGATTGAATTTGTCGCCCGATGCGGTGAGCCGCGTCGCCAGATCCGCGACCTTGCCTTCGTCGCCCTTCCAGAACTCGCGCACGGTGTCGCGAAAGCGGTCGTTCCATTCGGCCCAGCCCGGCGGGAAGCCGCCCACCTGATAGCCGCCGGGACCGCAGTCCCACGGCTCGGCGATCAGGCGCACGCTTTCGAGCACCGGGTCCTGGCGGCAACTGTCGAGAAAGCCGCCGCCTTCGTCGAAGCCGTGATCCTCGCGGCCGAGGATCGTCGCCAGATCGAAGCGGAAGCCGTCCACCTTCATTTCGGTGACCCAGTAGCGCAGGCTGTCGGTGACCATCTGCAGCACGCGCGGATGCGACAGGTTCAGCGTGTTGCCGGTGCCGGTGTCGTTGATGTAGTAGCGCGGCTCGTCGGGCATCAGGCGGTAGTACGACGCGTTGTCGATGCCCTTGAACGAGATCGTCGGGCCGCGCTCGTTGCCTTCGGCGGTGTGGTTGTAGACCACGTCGAGAATCACTTCGAGGTCGGCCTGATGAAAGCGGTCGACCATCTCCTTGAACTCGCCGACCGAATCGTGCGACGACGCGAAGAAACGCGGATCGGCCGCGAAAAAGCCGATCGTGTTGTAGCCCCAGTAGTTCGTCAGACCTTTGTCGAGCAGATAGCTGTCGTTGACGAAGGTCTGAATAGGCAGCAGTTCGACCGATGTCACGCCAAGACCGCGAATGTAGTCGAGCACCGGTTTCTGGCCGAGCCCGGCGAAGGTGCCGCGCAGGCGTGCGGGCACATCCGGATGGCGTTTGGTGAAGCCGCGCACGTGGGTTTCGTACAGGATCACGCGCTCCCACGGCAATGCGTTGCGCTCCGGGTGGGTCCACGAGAAGTTCGCGTCGACCACCTTGCACTTCGGCACGAAGGCGGCGCTGTCGCGCTCGTCGAACGACAGGTCGCCCTCTTCCGAATCGAGCGTGTAGCCGAAGATTTCGGGCGCCCATTTCAGTTCGCCGATGTGCGCCTTCGCATATGGGTCTAGCAGCAGCTTGTTCGGGTTGAAGCGGTGGCCGTTGTGCGGTTCGTACGGGCCGTGCACGCGGTAGCCGTAGACCGCGCCCGGTTTCAGATTCGGCACGAACACATGCCAGACCTCGTCGGTGTATTCGGGCAACTCGATGCGCTCGATCTCGTCCTGACCGGTCTCGTCGAACAGACACAGTTCGACCTTGGTCGCGTGCGCGGAGAACAGCGCGAAATTGACGCCGATGCCGTTCCATGTCGCGCCGAGCGGAAAAGGCGTGCCTTCGGAAATGCGCGTCGCGTAGCTGGTTTGGGCTGGCATAGGGGTTCCTGTAGCGGCAAAAGGCGCGTGTCCGCGAGTGGGTGTTTTCCAGTGTAGGCAGTCCCGGGCGGCGCTGGGGGATGCGGCGCGGAGCCGGGGCGAGCCGGGTTGGGTAGCAAGTGGCGGGCCTGGGGGAGCAGGCGAAGAAGACGCTGGGAGGAAGTTGGGCGCTACGGGTACGAACCGCGAATTCGATTGGCGACGAGTTTGCGCGGTGCGCCGGCGAGTTTCGTCAAGCGCCCTTTGTCACCGAGCGGCGCAGCAGCCGCGGATCGGTCAGCCATTCGTCGCGCGTCCCCGGCGTGATCAGCGCGAAATCCGGGTGATTGGGATTGAGCAGGTAATTGGTTTCCGCGGGAACGACCGCGCTCGGCACAGCTAGAACGGCACTGGTCCGCTTTTGCGTCCATGCTGCTCCCACCCGCTGCAATTCGGTTCGCGCAGTGAGATCGCGCCAGTCGCGAGGCAAGCTCGCCGGATCAAGGCGTTCTACGATCTCTTCCGGGATGTGGGCCGGAATCATCAGATAGCGCGCCCGCAGTGGCGCATCTTGCACCAGCATTTCGAGCAACGCGAGCGATTGCGTCTGCGCGGTGTACACCATCGCAATGCCTTTCGGATTCCACCGGCCGCCGTACAGACGTGCGCCCTCCCCTGAAAAAGCGCTATCCGCATAGCGTTCGGTCACGACCCGCCAAGCCGTCAACATCATGCGAACACGCCATGCTCGATACGTCCCAGCGTATCCATCACGCTTTCGGTGCCGATGTCGGTATCGATCAGGCTCAGCGGCGTGGCGTCCGCGAGGGCACCCACCGGCGTCTTGAGCCAGGCGAGGGCTGTGCCGAGATCTTCGAACACTTCGGCGGCGCGCGCGACAACCCGTGCGAGTCGCAGCAGCTTGGCCGACTCTTCGCGACTCAGCACGCCTTCGCGTTTGCGACGCGCAAGTGTGCGCTCGGGAATGTCGAGCGCCTGCGCCAGTTCTGCCTGGGAAAGTCCGATCGATTTGAGCATTGCGTCGAGAGCCTGCGACGAGATGCCGTGACGGACCACATCGACCCATTCGAGCCCGGACCGGGGGGGATGTGGCAACACGGACCGGCCGCCCAACAGTGAATCCGCAGAGATTTTCTCGATGACGTTCACGGTTTTACCTCCTGCCATTTGGCATCTAGTTTATAACAAAATGGCAGTGAACGTCATTGGTGGTCCGGGACGCGTTCTGCTCGTCCCATTCGCGCTATCCGGGCAGAACCGGGGCACGCGGGTCGCAGGAAACCCCGCGGCACGCAATTTGCAGCTACATCACCAGCGGACGCAATTGCCTGCGTTGCAAACATCCGTCCGCGCAGCACATGGCACCCATGACAGGCGCAACCACTACAACAGGGAGAAAAAACATCATGCGCAACATGCACACGACACTCCACTCCAAACCGCGGACCACGCTGTCCAGCACCGTCGCGGCACTGCTCGCCGCGGTCACGCTGAGCTCCGCGCTCAGCGTCTGCGGCAATGCGTTCGCGCAAGGCGCGCCGCAGGCGATCACCGAGCGGCGCACCGACGTCGTGCAACTCGGCAGCGGTTATCGCGCGTCGAAGCTGACCGGCGCGGACGTGTACAACCGCAACAAGGACAATATCGGCACGCTCGACGATCTGATCGTGTCGCCCGGGTCGGATCACGGCACGTACGCGATTCTGTCGGTCGGCGGCTTCCTCGGAATGGGCAAGCACCTGGTGGCCGTCCCGTTCAACGATCTGCAGATCACCGACCGCCGCATCGTTTTACCGGACGCAACGAAGAAGTCGCTCGAAGCGTTGCCTGAGTTTAAATACGCGCCGAGTTGAGTGTTGCGGGCTCACGCCGCCACGCAAACGCATAGCGGCCTCGCCTCAGCACGGTAGCGCAGCGCTATCGGCAGCACTATCGGTAGCACTACAGCGTGGCCGCGTTGAAGCATTGCAGCGTTAATGCATTCAACGCGGCCTTCCGATGCTCTCCGGCGCGATCAACCCAGCAGCTTATCCGGCGTAATGGGCAGATCGCGGATGCGTTTGCCGGTCGCATGCCAGATCGCATTGCACACGGCCGCGGCCACGCCCACCACGCCGATTTCGCCGACACCCTTCACCCCGAGCGGATTGACGATGTCATCGCGCTCATCGACAAACAGCACGTCGATCGCATGGATATCGGCGTTCACCGGTACGTGGTACTCCGAAAGATTGTGGTTCATCTGCCGGCCGAGCGCGTGATCGAACTGGCCGTGCTCGTGCAGCGCCATGCTGATCCCCCACACCACGCCGCCGGCGATCTGGTTGCCCGCAGTCATCGGATTGACGATGCGCCCCGCCGCGATCGCGCTGACCACCCGCGTGACCCGCACGGTGCCGAGCGCTTCATCGACGCGCACTTCAACGAATACCGCCGAATGCGTGCCCATCGAATACGCCTGCTGTTTTTCATGCGGCTTCACGCTGACCTGCTCTTCGAGTTCGATAAGGCCTGCGCGCTCCAGTAACGCTCCGATCGCGATCGAATCATCCGCACCATTGCCGCACACCAGCTTGTCGCCGGCGCGGCGAATATCATCATGCCCCGCCGCCGCGAAGCCGACGCCGCCATGTTCACGTGCAAGTTCGATCAACCGGTTATGCAAGCGCGTGCAGACCGCATCGACCGCGCTGCCTACCGACGACACCGTCCACGACCCACCCTCGATCGGCGCTTTCGGCAAGCGCGTGTCGCCGAGTTCGAAGCTCACATCGGCGAGCGGCACGCCGAGCGCATCGGCGGCGATCTGCGTCATCGCGGTGTAGGTGCCGGTGCCGATATCGGCGGTCGAACTCGACACCTTCACGTGACCGTCGCGGCTCAGCACCGCGCGCGCGGCTGCTTCGTTCTGCATCGCGTCCCATGCGCCGGTCGCCATTCCCCAACCAATCCATTCGTGGCCTTCGCGACGCGCACGCGGTTCGAGCGGACGGCTCGCCCAGCCGAAGCGCGCGGCGCCCTCGCGATAGCATTCGCGCAGCGCCTTGCTCGAAAACGGCAGATTCTTGTTCGCGTCGCGCTCCGCATAGTTGAGCACGCGCAATTCGAGCGGATCGATATGGAGCGCGGCGGCCAGTTCGTCCATCGCCACTTCCAGCGAAAACAGCCCCTGCGTCGCGCCGGGCGCGCGCATGTCGGCCGGTGTCGGCACATCGAGCTTGGCGACCTTGTAGCCCATCGAAACGTTATCGCAGCGGTACAGTTGTCCCGCCCAATTGACCACCACGTCGCAGTAATCTTCGTACCGCGAAGTTTCCGCGACCGCCTCGTGAATCACCGCCTGCAAGCGACCATCGGCCGACGCACCCAGCGCGACCCGCTGCACCGATTGCGGCCGATGCGCGAACGTGAACATCTGCTGGCGCGTCAACGTCAAGCGCACTGCACGCTTCAATTCGCGCGCGGCCATCACCGCGAGCGCGAGATGATATTGCGGCCTCAGTCCCGAGCCGAATGCGCCGCCCACGAACGGTGAAATGACCTGCACGTCATCGTCGCGCAGACCGAACACGCGGGTCAGATAGCTCTTCGTATTGACGACGCCTTGGGTCTTTTCATAGACGGTCAGGCGGCCTTGCGCGTCGGGCACCACCGTGCAGCCGTGCATTTCCATCGGGTTGTGATATTCGGCTGGCGTGCTGTAGAACGCATCGACGCGCACCGCGGCAGAAGCCAGCGCGCGACGCGGCTCGCCGCGCTCGGGTGGCGGCGGATCGAAACCGCCCTTCTCGGTGGAGGGCGGCGCCGCGCTCATCAACGCCGCGTCGAGATCGGTCTGGTGCGGCGCGGCCTCGTACTGCACGCGCACCAGCGACCCCGCATAGCGCGCGAGTTCGAGCGACTCGGCCACCACGAGCGCGACCGGCTGGCCGCTATACCAGATACGTTCGTCCCACAACGGCCTAAGCGGCGTGCCGCCGGGCGCAATCTGATCCTTGAAGACGGCAGGGTCCGCCGGCAGGTCCGGACGCTTGCGATGCGTGAGCACCAGCAACACACCGGGGAGCGCGTCGGCGGCCGACGTATCGATCGACACGATCCGCCCACTCGCAATCGTCGCCGACACGATAAAGCCGTATACGAGACCATCGGCCGCGAACTCGGCCGCGTAACGCGCGGCGCCGGTCACTTTGAGGCGGCCATCGACGCGCGAATGCGGCACGCCGGTCGCGCGCCGCGACGCGCCCTGCGGTGGCAAATTTTCGGCACGGTTCATCGCGCGGCCTCCTCGAACGAACGTTGTGTGGCTTCGCCGAACGCGCGCACGATTACATGCGCCGCGAGTTCGATCTTGAACGCGTTATCGCGCCGCGCGCGTGCGCCGTGCAGCAGCGCGGCCGCGAAATCGCCGACGCTTTGCGCGGTGAGCGGCTTGCCGCGCAGTTGCGCTTCGGCCGCCGGATCGCGCCATGGTTTGTGCGCGACGCCGCCGAGCGCGCAGCGCGCATCGACCACGTGACCGGCTTCATCCAGCTCGACGCCGACCGCCGCCGACACCAGCGCGAACGCATACGACGCGCGATCGCGCACCTTCAGATACGCGTGATGCGCGGCAAAGCCTTGCGGCGGCAATTCGATCGCGGTGACCAGTTCGTCGGCACGCAGATTGGTATCGATCTCTGGCGTGTCGCCGGGCAGCCGGTGAAATTGCGCGAACGGCAGCGTGCGTGCGCCGTCCGGGCCGAGCAGATGAACCGTCGCGCCGAGGGCCGCGAGTGCGACGCACATATCCGACGGATGCACGGCGATGCAGTGTTCGCTCGCGCCGAGAATCGCGTGAATGCGGTTCAGCCCGTTCAGCGCCGGACAACCGCTGCCGGGTTCGCGTTTGTTGCACGGCGTGCCGGCATCGTAGAAGTAATAGCAGCGCGTGCGTTGCAGCAGATTGCCGCCGACGGTCGCGACATTGCGAATCTGCGCGGACGCGCCGGCAAGAATCGCTTTCGCGAGCAGCGGGTAACGCGTGGTGACGGTCGGGTCATAAGCCAACGCGCTATTGGTCACGAGCGCGCCGATTTTCAGGCCGCCGTTCGCGCAGGCATCGATAGCTTTGAGCGGCAAGCGGTTGATGTCGACCAGCACGGCGGGACGCGCAACATCCTCGCGCAACAGATCGACCAGGTTCGTGCCGCCCGCGATAAACGCGGCAGTGGGATTCGCGCGGTGCCGCGCGAGCGCGTCCTGCAAAGCATCGGCGCGCGCATACGAGAAGCGGTTCATGGCTGCGCTCCCGATGAATTGACGCTCGCGGTGCGCTGCTCGTCCTGAATGTCGCGCGTATCGTCGTCAAACCCGGCGACCTCGACAATCGCCGCGACGATGTTCGTATACGCGCCGCAGCGGCACAGGTTGCCGCTCATCTGCTCGCGCACGTCGTTCGCGCAGTGCACGTGCGCTTCTTCGAGCATGCCGAGCGCTGAACAGATCTGGCCCGGCGTACAGTAGCCGCACTGAAACGCGTCGTGATCGATAAACGCCTGTTGCAGCGGATGCAGCGTCGCGCCGCTCGCCAGCCCCTCGATCGTCCTGATCGACGCGCCGTCGTACACCACCGCGAGCGCGAGACAGGTATTGATCCGCTGGCCATCGACCAGCGCGGTGCACGCGCCGCATTGGCCGTGATCGCAGCCCTTCTTCGTGCCGCTCAGTTGCGCATGTTCGCGCAGCAGATCGAGCAACGTGGTCCACGCTTCGACCTCGAAGCGCCGCGTCTCGCCGTTGATCTCGAACGTCACTGCGTGGGTTGCCGGTGGGTTGTCAGACTGCGCCGGCGTCGACGGCGGCGCGGCTTGAGCATCGGGAGTAAGCATCGTAGGTCCTCCTTATCATCGAGCGCGCAGCCGCGACATGGCCGCACGCGTCACGCGCTTCACGCGCTTCACGCGCGGTCAGCCGCAAACCGCCGCCGCATTGCACTCACTGCCCGGTCCCGCCCGCGGGCTCGGACGACGCGCCTTTCATCCGCTTATGGCTCGGCGTTGCGTGCTGCTTCGTTACCCGGCCGTTGCCGCCGCCGGCGACGCCGTTGGTCGCGCCGCTGCCCTCGCCGACCGAGCCGTTTGCATTGTTCGCGCTGGTGGAGTCCGGCGTGCGCGATTCTTCGAGGCCGGCGCCGCCTTTAGCGCCCGCTTTGCTGCCTTGGGTGGTCGGGCTCGAACCGGTCTGCGCGTTCACGCTCGGCGCGAAACCGAAAGCACAGCAGCCGGATACCAGCGCCGCAACGAGTTTGATGGACAGATCGATCTTCATGGCACGCTCCCTGATCGCGTTATAAGAAATGGACTTCCACGAAATAAACTTCCATTCGCTACCCTAAATAATCGGTGCGCCGCCAGTTACCGCAATTGTCGCGCCCGAGATATAGCTGGCCTCGTCGGACGCGAGCATCACGTAGGCGGCGGCCAGTTCCGCCGGCTGACCGGGGCGCTTCATCGGCACCTGCGAGCCGAAGTTCTCGACCTTGTCGGGCCCCATCGTCGATGGAATCAGCGGCGTCCAGATCGGTCCGGGCGCCACGCAGTTCGCGCGAATGCCGTTCTCCGCGAGTAGTTGCGCGAGACCGCCGGTGAAGTTCTGGATCGCGCCTTTGGTGGTCGCGTACGCGATCAGCCCGGGGTTCGGCTTGTCGGCATTGATCGACGACGTATTGATGATCGTGCCGCCCGGTTTCATATGGCGCACCGCCGCACGCGTGATTCTGAACATCGCGCCGATGTTGGTATCGAAGGTTTTGTCCCATTCGTCGTCGCTGATTGCATCGAGCGACGGGTAGCTCATCTGGTACGCGGCGTTGTTGACCAGCACGTCGAGCCGGCCGAACGCCTCGATCGCCTTGTCGACGATCGCATTGCAATGCTGGCGGTCGCGGATGTCGCCCGGCATCAGCACGGCCTTGCGGCCCGCGTCCTCGACCCAGCGCGCGGTCTCGCGCGCATCGTCGTCCTCGTTCAGATAGGCGATCAGCACATCGGCGCCTTCGCGCGCGAACGCAATCGCGACCGCGCGGCCGATCCCGCTATCGCCGCCGGTGACGATCGCCGCCTTGCCGGTCAGACGCCCCGAACCTTCGTAGGTTTTTTCGCCGTGATCGGGCTGCGGATTCATCGCGGCCGTGCGGCCGGGTGTCTGCTCCTGCTGCTGTTGCGGAAATGGCGGGGATGGACGTGGCGCGTCGCTCATAACGGATCTCCTGGTTGCGAATGAACGTGAAGGGAAGTAGACGGCGCACGCAAACGCGCGGCGTTACGACCTGTTCAGCAACTGGTGGACCCGCGTAAGAAGCCGCGCGACGCGGCAATAGATGACAGCAATGTGACGGCAAGCTGACCGCAACTTGACGTTGTGTTGGCATCGACGTGAAGTCGACCCGGCGCAAGAAATTCGCCGCGAAAAGTATTTACTAAGAGCGTGGTTCAAAAGCGCCGCAAGCGCCCGGAGAATCCGAAGAATCCAAAACGCCCGTTATGGCGGCCCCGCCGCATGCAACGCCGCCGCCGATTCGAGCACGCGCAACAGCCGCTCCGGCGTCAACGGCTTCGCGCAGTGCGCGTCGAAGCCCGCGGCCTTCGCGAGCGTACGGTCGTCGCGCGATGCAAACGCGGTACATGCGACCAGCAACATATGGGACGTCTGCGGATGCGCGCGCAGCCGCCGCGCGAGTTCGAGACCGTCGAGGCCCGGCATCTTGATGTCGAGCACCACCGCGAACGGCTGCCAGTCGCGCGCGGTGTCGCACACCGCAAACGGATCGTCGAGCGCGCGGCATTCGAAGCCGTCGGCGGTGAGCAGCATCTGCAACGCTTCGGCCGCCTCGCGGTAATCGTCGACCACCAGCACCCGTCGATGCGCGGCCATCGCATATTGAATCGGCCGCCACACGAGTACGTCGTCGCTACTGTCGACGTTGTCGTTGAACAATGTCATTTTTTCTCGCCCTTTTACATTCGCCCTGAAGGGCATCTCGCGCCACGCGCGCAAGATTCGATCCCATTGCGTCTGCCTGACTACGACAAATCAGCCGTTATTCCCACTCGAACCAAATCACCACACGGCCAGTACGGAATTCCCGCATCCAGGCATGTTCAACCTGAGATACGGAACTCGAATGGCCAGTTCTTCACGGCGTTTGAATGGCGGCGCTTGCGATCCGCTGACTGCGCGGTATCGATCAACGCTCTGTCCTCGTGCTGTGCGCCCCGTTGACGGGCGTCGCACGATGTCGGTATTGCAACGGACTGAGGGGATGACGCAATGCAGGCCGCGAGCGCTCTCACTGGCGCGAATCGATCACGCGGTCATAACCAAAAGAATAAGCGACGATGCGGAGAAAAAAATGCCCTATATGTTAGGGGTTTGTGCTCTGCGGGTTATCCCGCACGATCGTCGATAAAGCCTTTTAACATGGCCAGCGTATCCGCGTCTTCGATGCGTTTATCGGTGCGCCAGCGCAGCATGCGCGGAAATCGCACCGCGACGCCGGACTTATGGCGCGGACTCGCCTGAATGCCTTCGAAGCCGATTTCGAACACCAGCGTCGGTGTAACGCTGCGCACCGGACCGAATTTATCGACAGTGGTTTTGCGTACCACTGCATCGACCCGGCGCATCTCTTCATCGGTGAGTCCTGAATAAGCCTTTGCGAAAGGCACCAACGTGCGCACGCCATCGGCTTCGTCCCACACCGCGAATGTGAAGTCGGTATAAAGACTCGCGCGGCGGCCATGACCGCGTTGCGCGTAAACAAGTACTGCGTCTACCGCATAAGGCTCGATCTTCCATTTCCACCAGGTGCCCGACGCCTTGGTGCGGCCGACGCCATACATCGACGCACACTCTTTCAGCATCAGTCCTTCGACACCCCGCGCGCGACTTTCGTCGCGCAACGCCGCGAGCGCAGGCCAGTCCGCACCCGCCACTCGCGGCGACACGCGCAGCAGACCACGCGCGAGCGTGCCGTCGATCGCACCGGCGAGCGCCTCCAAACGCGTGCGCCGGTCGGCCAGCGGCGTCATCCGCAAGTCGTGGCCGTCCGCTTCGAGCAGGTCGTAAGCGAGCAGCGCGGCCGGCGAATCCGCGAGGATCTTGCGCGTCAGCGTCTTGCGCGCAATGCGCGGTTGCAGCCGCGCGAACGGCAATGGCGCGGCCGCGCCCGGCTCCCATGCGAGGATTTCGCCGTCGATCACGCAGCCATCCGGCAACGCGTCGCCGAGCGCGGCGACCTCCGGAAAACGTTCGGTGATCAGATCCTCGCCGCGCGACCACAACCACACGCGGCCGCCGCGTTTGACGAGCTGCGCGCGAATACCGTCCCACTTCCACTCGATCAACCAGTGCGCGGGATCGCCGAGCGTGTCCGGCTCGGCCTGCAACGGATGCGCGAGAAAGAACGGATAGGGCAAACCGAGATCGCTATCGTGTCGAGACTCGCCCGGCTGCGCGGCGTCGTCGTTAAGCGGTGCGATCAAACGCAGATAGCGCGCCGCGTCGGGTTTCTGTTGCGAGTCGGTCCAGCCGACCATCCGTTGCGCGATCCGCTTGTGATCGACGCCCGCGACTTCAGCGAGCGCCCTGACCACCAGTTGCCGCGCGACGCCGACCCGGAAGCCGCCGCCGATCAGCTTGGTCAGCAGAAAGCGGCCGCTCCAGTCGAGTTCGTCCCAGTAATCGAGCAGCCGCGTGCGCAACTCATCCGGCGGCAGACCGCGCAAGGTGAGCATCCGCTGCTCGATCCATTGCGTCAGGCCCAGCTCCGAGCTGCGCTGCGCGGGCGGCAGAATGTGCGCGATGGTCTCCGCGAGATCGCCGACCGCGTGATACGACTCCTCGAACAACCACTCGGGCAGACCCGCGCGTTCGCGCGCGATCTCGCTGAGCAAACGCGTGGGCACCAGTTGACGCGGCTTGCCGCCGGCGAGGAAATACGCGGCCCACGCGGCGTCTTCGGGCTCGGCGACCGAGAAGTAGCTGGTCAGCGCGGCGAGCTTGTCGTGGGTCGAGGTGGTCGCGTCGAGCGCGGTGTAGAGCGCGGCGAAGCGTTTCATCGTGCGCTCATGGCCGGTTGTCCGCGCTTAATTCGTCGCTTGCGCGGGTTGCGTCGGTTGCACCGCCTGCGCCAGTTACGCCGGGTACGCTCGCGGCCGGTGCTTCGTCGGCGCCGGCCGCATCGGCTTCGACCGTGTCGTCGCCGTATTGCGTGTCGAACGCGCCGGCCTGCAGGCCCTGTTCGCCCAGCCAGCGCACCATCGGTTCGACCGAGCCATGCGTGACGATCACGCGCGCGGCGCCGGTTGCGCGAATCGCGCTTTGCAGGCCGGGCCAGTCCGCGTGATCGGACAGCACGAAGCCACGATCCACGCCGCGCCGGCGGCGCGCGCCGCGCAGCCGCATCCAGCCCGACGCGAACGCATCGCTATAAGTACCGAAGCGCTTCAGCCATGCACTATTCTGCGCGGACGGCGGCGCGACGATCAGCGCCTGTTTGAACACCGCCTTGTCTTTGGACGGTATCCCGGCGACCAGACCGACCGGCGGCAAACACACGCCCGCGTCGCGATACGCGCGGTTCAGCGGCTCGACCGCGCCGTGGCAGAAGATCGGCCCGATGCCCGCATCGACGCTCGCCAGCACCCGCTGCGCCTTGCCGAACGAATAGCAGAACAGTACCGACGCGCGTCCTTCGGATGCGTTATGACGCCACCATGAATCGATCGAATCGAACACGCTTTGCGGCGGATCCCAACGATAGATTGGCAGTCCGAACGTCGACTCGGTGATAAAGGTATCGCAGCGTACCGGCTCGAACGGCGCACAGGTCGGATCGGCTTCGAGCTTGTAGTCGCCGGACGCGACCCACACCTCGCCCGCATGTTCGATCCGCACCTGCGCGGAACCGAGCACATGGCCGGCCGGATGCAGCGACACGCGCGTCGCGCCGATCGCGAGCGGCTCGCCGTAGTCGAGCGTCCGCAACGCGATGCCGGGCAGTCGCGACAGCAGCACGTTCGCGCCCGCGCGCGTGGCCAGATAGCGGCGATGGCCGAAGCGCGCGTGGTCGGAATGCGCATGCGTGATCACCGCGCGCTCGACCGGCCGCCACGGATCGATGTAAAAATCGCCGGCCGGACAATACAGTCCCTCCGGTCGCGCGACGACCAGATCGGCTGAAGGCGCGTCACGCTGGGAGGCCGGGTGCGGCTCACGGTTGCGATGATCTTGCGGCTGCTCCATCGGGCTGTCTTCGGCAAGCGGTTAAGAAAAGCGCGCACGATGCGGCGCGGGGAACGGGCCATGATGCGGGCCATGAAGCAGGCCATGAAGCGGCCCATCAAACCCGCAGTCAAGCAAACTGCATGCCGCCCGGCGCCTGTTCCTGCATGGCCGCATTCGTGCTTTACGGTATATAACCCAATCAGGCGTGTCGAGAGCGGCTGCGATCCGGCAGCGCGCGGCGCGCGGCGCGAGGCCCCATGCGGATTCTGCTCGACGAGCATGCGCTGTATATCGCCAGGCACCCCGGCCGTTTCATCCTGCAAACGCTGAAGGCGTTTCGCGCGAACCAGGGGCTGCTGCTGGCGGGCGCGGTCGCGTATTACGCGCTGCTGTCGATCGTGCCGCTGCTGATCCTGATCGTGATCGTGCTGTCGCGGGTGCTGCCGCAGCAACTGATTCTCGACGCGCTGAGCCATCTGCTGCGCTGGCTGGTGCCGGGGCAATCGAATGCACTGGTCCGCGAACTCGCCAATTTTCTGCAGCATCGCGCGGTGATCGGCTGGGTGTTGCTGCTCACAATGATCTTCTTCAGTTCACTCGCGTTCACGGTGCTGGAAAACGCGATGTCGCTGATCTTCGTGCACCGGGTCGTCGTGAAACGCCGCCACTTCCTGGTGTCGGCGCTGCTGCCTTACTGCTACATCCTGTTTCTCGGCCTCGGGCTATTGATCGTCACCGTCGTGTCGAGCGCGCTGCAAAGCTTCGGCACGGTGGGCCTCGAAATGTTCGGGCTGCATCTGTCGTTTCACGGTATCTCACGCGTGCTGCTATATCTGCTCGGCTTTGCCGGCGAAATCTTCGTGCTCACTTCGGTGTACCTGGTGATGCCGGTCGGCCGGCCGTCGCTTAAACACGCGCTGATCGGCGGCGTGGTGGCCGGCGTGCTGTGGGAGGTCACGCGGCATGTGCTGGTCTGGTACTTCGCGACGCTATCGCAGGTCAGCATCGTGTACGGCTCGCTGACGATGGCGATCGTGATCCTGCTGAGCCTCGAATGGCTCGCCACGTTGCTGCTGTTCGGCGCGCAGGTCATTTCTCAATACGAGCGCTTCGGCCATGAGCCGATAGACGCGCCGCAGCCTTCGATCACCACCGAATAGCGTCCGGCAAGCGATTCGCAAGGTACAGCCCTTGCTCGACCCAAACGGATACAAACCAGCGACACAAACCAGCGACACAAACCGACACGGGCCGGCGCTCGCGCGCGGCCGCAGCGGACGCAATCGAGGAGCGAGGATCATGGCTGAAACCGTCGGCGATTTCATCATCGAACGGCTACACGCATGGGGCGTGCGGCGCATTTACGGCTATCCGGGCGATGGCATCAACGGCGTGTTCGGCGCGCTCAGTCGTATGCAGAGCGAAGCAAAAAAGCGCCACAAAGATACCGATCAGCCGGGCCCGATCGAATTCATTCAGGTCCGTCACGAAGAAATGGCCGCTTTCATGGCGTCCGCGCACGCGAAATTTACCGGCGAACTGGGCGTGTGCATCGCGACCTCCGGACCGGGCGCATCGCATTTGCTGACGGGACTCTACGATGCGCGGATGGATCATATGCCGGTGCTCGCGATTACCGGTCAGCAGGCGCGCGCGGCGATCGGCGGACACTATCAGCAGGAACTCGATTTACCGGCGATGTTCAAGGACGTCGCCGGCGCGTTCGTCGGCATGGCGATGGTGCCCGCGCAGGTGCGCCATCTGGTCGACCGCGCGGTGCGGATCGCGCTGGCCGAGCGCGCGGTGACCGCGCTGGTGCTGCCGAACGATCTGCAGGATCTGGAGTACGAAGCACCGGCGCGCAAGCACGGCACGCTGCATTCGGGCATCGGCTACGAGCGGCCGCGGGTCGTGCCGGCCGACGAGCAGTTGCGCGAGGCGGCCGAAGTACTCAACTCGGGCCGCCGGGTCGCGATTCTGGTCGGCGCCGGCGCGCTGCACGCAACCGACGAAGTGATCGCGATCGCGGAGAAACTCGGCGCGGGCGTCGCCAAGGCGCTGCTCGGCAAGGCCGCATTGCCCGACGATCTGCCGTTCGTGACCGGTTCGATCGGCCTGCTCGGCACCAGGCCGAGCTACGACATGATGACCCATTGCGATACGTTGCTGATGATCGGCTCGGGCTTTCCGTACTCCGAATTTCTGCCGAAGGAAGGCGACGCGCGCGGCGTGCAGATCGACATCAAGGCCGACATGCTGAGCCTGCGTTATCCGATGGATGTGAATCTCGTCGGCGATAGTGTCGAGACTTTGCGCGCGCTGCTGCCGCTGATCGAACAGAAGAAGGACCGCGCGTGGCGCGAGCGGATCGAACGCTGGACCGGCGAATGGTGGAAGACGCTCGACCAGCGCGCGCTCGAACCCGCGAAAGACGGTGTCAATCCGCAGCGCACCGTGTGGGAGCTGTCGAAGCGGATTCCGGCGAACGCGCTCGTCACCAGCGATTCCGGTTCGGTCGCGAACTGGTATGCACGCGATCTGAAAGTGCAGCGCGGAATGATGTGTTCGCTGTCGGGCGGCCTCGCGTCGATGGGCGCGGCGGTGCCCTATGCGATCGCCGCGAAGTTCGCGTATCCGCAGCGGCCGGTGATCGCGCTGGTCGGCGACGGCGCGATGCAGATGAACAACATGGCCGAGCTGATCACGGTCGCGAAGTACTGGCAGGGCTGGAGCGATCCGCGCTGGATCTGCATGGTGCTGAACAACGGCGACCTGAACCAGGTCACGTGGGAGCAGCGCGTGATGGAAGGCGATCCGAAGTTCCAGGCATCGCAGGACATTCCGTCGGTGCCGTACCACCGCTTCGCGGAGATGATCGGCCTGAAAGGCATCTACGTCGACGATCCCGAACAGCTGGGCGCCGCGTGGGACGATGCGCTGTCCGCGAACCGGCCGGTCGTGATCGAGGTGAAGGCCGATCCGAACGTGCCGCCGCTGCCGCCGCACATCACGATCGCGCAGGCGAAGGCCTTCGCGCAGACCTTGCTGAAGGGCGACCCCGACGAGGGCAACGTGGTCGTCGAAACCGCTAAGCAGGTGCTCGGCGCGGTGCTGCCGGGGCATCGCGACAAGAGCTGACGGCGCGCGGCACGGGGGTGCCGCGCGAGTCGCCGCGTGTGCGGCCGGCCACGGTCCGGCGCGCACGTCGCTGGTAGAATGGCGCGCACTCGTGGGGCGGTTCGATGCGCGTCGATTACCTTGCCATTCGCAGGCGACTGATCTGAATACGCGACGCATTGCAGCGTTCGATATGCGCCCCGTGGTCCCGTTACGTCAGCCGCTCTGTCATGTTCACACCCGCCCTCGCCGCTCGCGCGCGCATCACCGTTCACTTCACGCCGTCATCCAACGGCGCTCCCGCCGATGCTTGACGAAGCCCGCATCACTCATGCGCTGGCCGCGCGCGGCATCGCCCCCGATCCTCGTCAACGCGAAGCGATTGCGGCGCTGGCCGCATTGCTCGGCGCGCAGCAGCACGCTCGGCGCGCATGGTCGGGCAATGCGTTCGCATCGCAAGGCGTCTATTGTCACGGCCTGCCGGGGCGCGGCAAGAGTCTCGTCGTCGATACGGTGTTCGAGCTTGCGTCATGCCGCAAACGGCGTCTGCATTTCCACGAATTCCTGCGCGAGATGAATCGCCGGCTCGTCACCGCGCCGCGCAGCGACGACCGGCTCGGCGACGTGTCGAAGCAATGGCTCGACGGCATCGAGCTGCTGTGCTTCGACGAATTCCATGTGCACGACATCGCCGATGCATTCCTGATGGGCCGTTTTCTCGATACCGCGATTGGACTGGGCACCCGTATCGTGCTGACCTCGAACTACGCACCCGACGATCTGTTGCCCGACCCCGAGTTTCACGAGCGTTTCCTGCCGACCATCGCGCAGATCAAACGCTGCTTCACGGTGATCCATTTCGACGGCGCGCGCGATTACCGCTTCGGCGGCGAGGCGGCCGAGGTGCCGCGTTTCTTCGCGCCGCTCGATACGTCGAGTGAAAGCGCGTTGCGCGCTATTTTCGCGAGCCACGAGTCCGGCGCGAAGCTCGAAGCGGTCAGGTTGAGCGCGGCGGGCCGGCCGCTCGACGCACGCGCGGCCGGCAGCGCGTTGTTGTGGGCGGACTTCGAAGAGCTATGCGTGGTGAGCCGCTCGCATCTCGACTACCTCGATCTGGCCGAGCAATGGCACGGGCTGATCGTCGATCAGCTGCACACGGACGTGCTGCGGCAGTCGCATACGCTGCAACGGCTGATCTGGCTGATCGATATCTTCTACGACCGCAAGCGCGCGTTGTTCATCGTGTCGGACCGGCCGCTCGAAAGCGCGTTGAGCGGGCTCGAAGGCGCGCACGATCTGTCGCGCACGCTGAGCCGGCTCGCGGAAATGCAGTCACGCACCTATCGCAGCACGCTCGAAACCACCGCTCACGACGACGCGGCGGAGCACACCGCGGACGCATAGCTCCCGCCTTCAGCGCGGGGACGACCCGCTGGCAAGATTCGCGCAAATCTTGCAATGCGGCTGCAAATCCTGCCAACGCGTTTTGCGCTCGCGGAGCCAGCCCCTCTGCTGTCAAACCGCGTTGCGCGAACCACCGGTAGGCCTCGCAAGCCGCCCCACCGCTCGCGCGGGAATGGCATCTGCTACCGCGACCGCAGACTCCATTCCTCAGCGGATTACCCGCCGCTCGCGCCCAATCCATGCTCAGAACCGCCTCTGTCGCGGCCGCCGTGTGCGCCGCCTGCCTCACTTCCGCCTGCGTGCATATCGGCCCGTCGCGGCTCAAAGCGGACCAGGTCGACTACGCCCGCGCGCTCGGCGACGCGAAGAAGCGCGAGATTCTCGCCGCCGTAATCGGCTTGCGTTACGGCGACGCGCCGGCGTTCCTGACCGTCAGCAGCATCATCGCCGCGTACACGTTCGACACGACCGGCGGCGCGACGCTGAACGCGGGCTCGGGCAGCATGCCGAACTATGCGCAGGCGGCCGCCAGCGTGTCCTATTCGAACCGGCCGACCTTCACGTTCACGCCGACCACCGGCGAAGCATTCGCGTCCGCCTATATCCGGCCGCTCGCGCCGTCGCTGGTCTTGCCGCTCGCGGAGGGCGGCGTGCCGATCGATCTGCTGCTGCGGATCACCGCGCAATCGATCGGCGGACTGCAGAACGGCAACGCGCTCGGCGGCGAGAACAGCGCGGGCGCGCCGGGCTTCTTCGAATTGATCCAGGCGCTGCGCCGCTTGCAGCTGGCAGGAGAACTGAATATCGAAACGCGTCAGATCGATGCGGGCCCCGCTAGCAAGGCGGCCGGCAAGAGCGGCAACGATGCGGCCGCGACCGCGCAACTCGGTGTATTCCTGACGATCGGCGCGACCAATAGCGGCGAGTCGCCGCGTACCGCCGCGGATGTCGCGCGCGTGCGCAAGCTGCTGCATCTGTCGCCGAAGACGCGCAGCTATGAGATCGTCTACGGGCCGTCGTCCGGCTACCGCAACGGCGAGCGCATCACGATGGTCACACGCTCGGTGCTCGGTATCCTCAGCGATCTCGGCGCGCAGGTACAGGTGCCGCCCGAACGGATCGCCGACGGTTCGACCAAGCCGACCGTCGGGCTGATCGGCGGCGAAACCCGGCCGACCATCATCATCCATTCCGGTCAGCGCGCGCCCGCCGATGCGTATGTGTCGATCGCGTATGGACCGTCGGTGTACTGGGTCGAGCGCAACGACTTCGATTCGAAATACGCGTTCACCGTCGTGCAGAATCTGATGGCGCTCGCCGAGGCCGACACCAGCAGCAAGGCGCCGGTGGTGACGATCCCGGCGAATTGACGCGCTCGCGCGGCGGCCCGGCGCTCGCTCACTCCGCCCCGCCGCCGCCCTTCACCCGCGCGATCTGCTGCTTCGCCGCCTCGTATACAGCCTCCGGCGTGAAGCCGAATTTCTTTTTCAGATCGGCGAGCGGCGCGGACGCGCCGAACGTATGCATGACGACCTGCGCGCCGAGCCGGCCGGTATAGCGATCCCAGCCGAGCGACGCGGCCTGCTCGACGGCGACGCGTGCATGGATGTCGGGCGGCAGCACCGACTCCTGATACGCCGCGTCCTGGCGCTCGAAGATGTCCCACGACGGCATCGACACGACCCGCGCGGCGACCCCCTCGCCTTTCAGCTTCTCGTACACGTCGGTGCAGATCGACAGCTCGCTGCCGGTCGCCATCAGGATCACCTGCGGTTTCTGGCCGTCGGGCGCATCGGCGAGCACGTACGCGCCGCGCTTCACGCCGCTCGCCGCCGCATAGCGGCTGCGGTCGAGGGTCGGCAGCGGTTGGCGCGACACCACGATGCACGCCGGCCGATGCGGCTGCGTGAGCGCGACGCGCCACGCCTCGGCCGCTTCGTTCGCATCGCCGGGACGCAGCACCGTGAGCCCCGGCACGCCGCGCAGCGACGCCAGCTGCTCGATCGGCTGGTGGGTCGGACCGTCTTCGCCGACGCCGATCGAATCGTGCGTGAATACGTAAATTGCCGGCACTTCCATGATCGCGGACAGCCGGATCGGCGGCTTCATATAGTCGCTGAAGATCAGGAAGGTCGAGCCGTACGCGCGCAGATTCGACAGCGCGAGGCCGTTGACCACCGCGCCCATCGCATGCTCGCGAATGCCGAAGTGCAGATTGCGACCGCCGTAGTTATCCGCCTCGAAGCTGCCGGCGCCCTCGAATTTCAGGTTGGTTTTGGTCGACGGCGACAGGTCGGCCGCGCCGCCGATTATCCACGGCACCCGCGCGGCAATCGCATTGAGCACCTTGCCCGACGATTCGCGCGTCGCGATTCCTTTCGGGTCCGCGTCGAAACTCGGGATGTCGCTGTCCCAGCCGTCCGGCAGTTGATGCGCTTCGATCTGCGCGAATTCCTGCGCGAATTGCGGATACTGCTTCTGGTAAGCGTCGAATTTCGTTTGCCATTCTTCGCGCGCCGCCTTGCCGCGCGCGCCGATCCCTTGCGCGAAACGTTCGTGCACGCCGTCGGGTACGTAGAAGAACTTATCGTCGGGCCAGCCGTATGCGCGCTTGGCGGCCGCGACTTCATCGACACCGAGCGGCTCGCCGTGCGCGGACGCCGTGTCCTGCTTGTGCGGCGCGCCCCAGCCGATGATGCTGTGAACCACGATCAGCGTCGGCCGGTCCTGCACGCTCTTCGCTTCGACCAGCGCCGCTTCGAGCGCGGCCGCGTCGTTCGCGTCGTCGACGTGCAGCGTGTGCCAGTTATAGCCGCGAAAGCGGCTCTCCACGTTGTCGCTATACGCGAGGTCGGTATGGCCTTCGATCGTCACGCGATTGCTGTCGTAAATCCAGATCAGGTTCGACAGCTTCAGATGACCCGCGAGCGAGGCCGCTTCATGCGAAATCCCTTCCATCATGTCGCCGTCGCCGCACAGCGCATACACGCGATAGTCGAATACCTGGGCGTCCTTCTGATTGAAACGGTTCTCGTACCAGCGCGCGGCCATCGCCATCCCGACACTGTTGCCGAGCCCCTGGCCGAGCGGCCCGGTGGTGGTTTCGACGCCGGTCGTCATCCGGTACTCCGGGTGGCCCGGCGTTTTGCTGTCGATCTGGCGGAAGTGTTCGATATCGTCGAGCGACACCGCGGGTGCGCCGGTCGGCTTGCCGTGCGCGTCGACCGCCTTCACGTTGGCCAGATGCAGCAGCGAATACAGCAGCATCGACGCATGCCCGACCGACAGCACGAAGCGGTCGCGATTCGGCCACAGCGGCTCGTCCGGGTCGTAGCGCAGATGGTTCTGCCACAGGTGATAGGCGACCGGCGCGAGCGCCATCGGCGTGCCGGGGTGGCCGGAATTGGCTTTCTGCACGGCGTCCATCGACAGCGTGCGGATCGCGTTGATGCACAACTGGTCGAGGGCGGGATCGTTTTGCATAAGACGCTCCTTGTTCGGCAATGCGGAAGATCGCGGGATGGCTGCGCGGCGTGTGTGCGGCGCGCGGCGCGGCGCGGTAGTTCGGCTGGCATTCGCGTAATGGAGGGGCGCACGCGAGAGCGGTGTGACGCACGAGCGGAACCGTAGGCACTGAAGCTCAGAGGCCGCTCAGGCCTGCGCCTGCCAAAAAAAATTCGCGGTAAAGCCCACCGATGATGCGCTCTTGCGCGCGACTCTGCACGCCAGCGGGCAGCGACTGGACGACTCGCCAACGCCAATGACAATGTCAACGACAACGTCAACCGCGCCGGCTCAAACCGCCGGCAACCAATGCTCGATCACCGGCCCATGCTTGCCGTCGATCGGATCGAGCGGCGGAAACGGCAACGCGAGCATCGCGTCGAGTTCCTGCGGCGTCAGCGCTTCGCGGCGGATATCCCACTGCTGCCCGGCCGGATAGCCGGCCACCACCTGAAAATGCCGTTCGAACGATTGCAGGCAATGGCCGGTGCCGGCCGGCAGCAGCAGCACGTCGCCCGCGCGCAGCGTCACCACGCGCCCGCCCGGACCGCCGACGATCACCTCGGCGCTCGCCGCGGTCACGCCGAGCACTTCATGCGCGGTCGCGTGGAAATGATGGAAATCGAAGATGCTGTCGCGCCATTGCGCGGGCCACGTGTTGCGCTCGAACAGGATCTCGAACGCGGCGGCCAGATCGCCGCTGGCGGGCGCGAGCGCGTGCCGGTAGATGACGACCGGCAGCTTGCGGTTGTTCGGCACCCAGTCGCGCGGCTCGAGCATGAACGCTTCGTACTCGGTCTGCGCGGCATCGAAGCCGTGTTTCGAATCGTTGAACATGGTTGACTCCTGGCTGGTGGGCGCCCGTGGCGCGTCCGCGCGCCGGCCCCGCTGCTGCAAGGCCGCGCGTGCGCCGCGCCAACCACGCGCGAGGCTGGTGATTCTGGTGGCGTCGCGCATCGGGCTAGCCGCCGCCGATGCCTTGCAGCACCTTGCCGGTGCCGCCGCAGACCGTGCACTGCCGGCCCTCGACCTGGCCGGTGCCGCGGCACGCGCGGCAGATGTCCTCGCCCGCGCCGGGCGCGTCGGGCGGTGCTTCGTCGCCGGGATTCAGCGGTTCGGGTGGGTCGTTCGATTGCATCCGGATTCTCCTGGGTGTGCTGAGGGTTTGGCGCGCGGCGGGTGCGCGACGCATCGCGGAGCATCAACTCCCGCCCGCCTCCTTGCGATGCGACTCGCGCCCGCCGCCGCCCGGCGGCTCCGCGTGCTGGCCGGTGCCGAGCGGCACTTCGGCGCCTTGCCGGGCCGGCTCGCTCGAGCGCGGCGGATTGGTCGCGCGGTCCACGCCGGTTTGCACGACCGGTTCGATCCCAAGCGGGCTCGGCTCGACGTAGTGCGTGCCGCTCGGCCTGTTGCGGGCTTTCACTTCGTCGGACAGCTCCGGGGTGTCGCGCCGCTCGCGGGCGGGCTCGCGCTCTGTCGGCTGGGTCTGCGCGTCTGTCGGTTGGCGATCCTGCATCACGTTCTCCTTCTCCTCGTGGTACTGGCATCTGTTCTACGCAGCAACATTCGCGCCTTCCGGATGACCCGCGAAGACCGGCGACCGCCGCCGACGGGCATGGCCGTTGCGGCATCGCAGTCAGCAACACCGCCCGCTGTCTTTGTAAAAAGGGAATACCCGCTGCAGCATCTGAAAGGAGAAGGAGAACGCCATGAGCATCACGACGATTCGCGTGTCCGATACCGAGGTGCAGGTCGAGCGCACGCTGTACACGTTCGCGCAAAAGAGCGACGCCGATGCGTTCCAGAGCTGCCTCGTCGACGGTCACGTCGACACCTGCTATCGCGAGCATCCGCCGCTGTCCGCACGGCCCACCGTGCCCGACGAACACCCGGACGATCCGGCGCGCGGCAGCACGATTTCGCCGTCGCTGGGCGGCATGCCGTGAGCGCTCCTGAGCGCTGCGCCCGCGCGCCGCTCAGCTCTCCGGCGCCGCGCGATCGGCCGCGACGATCTCGCGGCCATACGCGATCGCCGCGCGCCGCGCTTCGTCGGCCGTCGCGAACGGGCCGATCTCCGGCGCGCCGTCGAACGGAAACAGAATCTTTCGATCAGCTTTCCTGACTACTTTCAGTCCACCGATATAACGGCCGTCGCCTGTTCCGTGATAGCTGGCGAAAATCTCGAAGTCGTCGTCAGCCACGTCGGCCTTGTGTCGCGCCATATGCGTTCCTCGCTGGATGCCTTTTGTCGTGCGTTGTGCGTCGCGAAGCGCCGCGCGCACCGAGGTTCCGGCGCGCGCGCTGCGTCATCGAACACTAGCGGCGAGCAATAGACGTTCCACGCGACACACATGCACGCGGGCACGGCATGCGGGTTGCGCAAGGCAATAGAGACTTTCTGGAGATCACGATGGATTTACCGCATCCGAAGTGCGCCGCGCGCGCACCGTTCGAGCTGATCGCGTTACTGCACGATCGGTTGTTGCGACTGCACGTGCCGGTGCCGCCCGAAGTCGATCCGAACCTCGACCCGAACACACCGGCGCCGAACATCGACCCCGATCCGCTGCCCGACGATCTGCCCGACGACCCGCAGCCGCCCGCCGGCGATCCGCCCGCGAGCCCGCCGCCGATGCAGGCGGCACCCGTCAAAACTGATGCATCATCCCCACATACGCGCCGGTCTGCGAATCGCCGACAAGCGGATTCGTATTGCTGCTCGAATCGCGCGGCGACGCCTGCAGCGAGAAGTTGGAATTGCTGCCGTTGCTCACATAGCCGACGGTGCCATACAGGAAGGTGCGCTTCGTGATGTTGTAGGTCGTGCCGAGCAGATACATCATTGCGTGACCGGAAGGATCGTGCGCGGCATCGCCGGTGCCGGCGCCGACATGGATGTAGTAGCCGCCGGCGGTCACCGCCCAGCGCGATTGCGGGCTGTAGGTCGCGCCGAGCCAGTAGTGATCGGCCTTATCGGCGACCCCGGCCGGCGAGTCCGGCGCCGAGTAATGCGTATAGGCGCCCTGGATCTTCACCTCCTGCAGATGCACGTTCGCGCCGACGAAATATTCGCGCGACGCCTGGAAGATATTGCTGAAGCGCCCGCTGTTGTCGCGTAACTCGTCGTAGATGCCGCGCATGTCGAACAGCGGCGAATGATAGGTCAGCATGATGCCGTTCGAGCGGCCGAATTCGCCCGGCGCGCCGCTGTTGAACGCGCCCGGCTGATTGCCGAACGCGTATTGCCCCTGCACGTCGAAGCCCCAGAACACCGGGCTCTTGTATTCGATGTTGTTGCTGGTCTGCTGCCAGTTGCGCCCGCGCACCAGCGACGCCGACGAGAACGCCTGCTGCACGAACGGATCGAATTCCCACACGCCGTCGCTGTCGATAAACAGATTGCGGCCGGCCTGCAACGTGCCCCACTGCTGGCTTTTCAAACCGGCGAACGCGCGCCGCGACCATAGCCGGCCGCCGCTGGTGGTGCCGTCCATCACCTGCAAGCCGGTTTCGAGGTTGAAGATCGCGGCGAGACCGCCGCCGAGATCCTCGCTGCCTTTCAGGCCGAGCATGCTGGTGCCCCAGTCGCCGCCCTGCGCGCGCCAGCGGCTCGCACTGCCGCCCGCGCCGTCGTTGATGTGATTCATGTATTCGAGGCCGCCGTCCAGACGCCCATACAGCGTTACGCTGGTTTGCGCGTGGGCAGTGGACGCCGCGGCCAGCGCGCCCGTCAGCAGCATGGAGTGAATGATGATCGGTCGTTTCATCGAATTGTCGTGGTCCGGTTGGCGCGATGCATGGAAGATCGAACGCTGCCCACGATAAGATAGCCGTCAATTCGGTCAGCGCCAAACCGAAATGCAGGGTTTGGCTTCCACATTCGAGTTTATTCGTCGAGTTTATTCGCAATGAGTTCGCCCGTTCCGATCGCTCCAGAAGACAGCAACGACGACGACTATCTCGGCGTGTATCGACGCGAGAACGCGGACGGCACCGAGTGGTGGCGCGTGAGTATCGGCGAGCGGCCGGCCACGTACCGGCTCGAACATGGGGTGGATGGCGACGCGGACACGGCCGGCGGCGGCGCCGTCGATATCGATCTGGTCGTCGATGCGGAGAACCTGCGCGCGAAACTGAAGAAGTGGCGGCGTGAAGACTTCGTGCGCGACAACGAAGACGCGGCGGACGACGGCGACGCGCCGTCGCGCATCGCATTCATGCCGGAGTTACAACGCGCGTCGGCCCGCATGCTCGCAGCGCGACGGCGCGAAACCGAGGCCGCGGCCGCAGCCGCACAGCAAGCGGCCAATCAGGGCGCGCACGAAGCAGCCGCCGACAGCTCACCGCAAAGCGTGCGCATCGGCACCGTCGAAGTCCCGTACGGCGCCGCCCACCCGCTGGTGCCGCGCATCAACCCCGCCTATCTGTTCTCGCCGCGCTTTCACGATATCGTCGCGGACATTGTCGAGAATCGTCGCGTGATGCTGATCGGCCATACCGGCGTCGGCAAGACCAGCCTGATCGAACAGATCGCCGCGCGCGCCCGGCATGGCGTGCTGCGCTCGAACATGAATGGCCAGACCACGGTCGGCGATTTCGTCGGCTTCTGGACCGTCAAGGGCGGCGAGACCTTGTGGGTCGACGGCGTGCTGCCGACCGCGATGCGCGAGGGGCTATGGCTGATCGTCGATGAAATCGACTTCGCCGAGCCGTCCATTCTCGCCGCGTTGACCGCGGTGCTCGAACCGCACGGCGCGCTGGTGCTGAAGGAAAAAGGCCACGAGATCGTCGCGCCGCATCCGGACTTCCGGTTGTTCGCGACCGCCAACGCGGTCGGCGCGATGAGCCAGTTCCGCCATCTGTACCAGGGCGCGAATCTGATGAACGAGGCGTTTCTCGATCGCTGGCGCGTGTACCTGCTCGACTATCTGACGCCGGCCGAGGAAACCGACGTGCTGCTGCGCACGCTCGCGCCGCACCTGACGCGTCCGCTCGCCGCCACCCTCGCCGCGATCGCCGCCGACTGCCGCGCCGCGTTCGCGCGCGAGGACCTTGCCAGCGCGTTCTCGACCCGGCGCCTGCTCGACTGGGCCGAGCTGATGCTGCGCACTGGCGACCCGGAACGCGCGGCGGGCCCGGCGATCTACGCGAAGGTCAGCCCGGAGGACGCCGCGCTGATTCGCGGGATCGTCCGTCATCACATCGCGCCGGCGGGCTGAGCGGCGCGCGCATCGGCCCCCTGCGTTTTCACACCGGCGATGAACCCACGGCACCCCGCTCACCTGCAACGCGACATCCAGGGCTTCTCATTCGAATCGACGCTCGGCAAGGTCGCGCGCGTGCTGACCGGGCAGTACGGCGTGAGCGTCGTGTTCAGTCCGGAGGGGCCGCGCGTCGAGCCGGGCCGCATCGTGATTCCGGACTACGAAGCGCACGGCGGCGTCGAGCGCGACGTGCTGATCGGCTATCTGGACCTGCTGGTCGCGCGCGCGAAGCATGCGTCGCTCGCGCAACTCGATGCGCTGCCCGCCGGCATCGCCGCGCAACTCGCGCAGGTGATCGACGATCGGCGCGTGTGCGCGCAACTGCTCGACGAATATCCGGGCGCGCGCTGGTTCATCGGCAAACTGCGCGAGCATGCGGCCGGGCGCGTGCGGCAGCGCTGGCCAAAGCTGCATTGGCGCGACCGGCTCGCGTGGCTGATCGAACGCGCGCTGTGGGACGAGGCGCCGGCTCGTAGCGAAGCGAGTCCGTCGCTGCTGGCCGCGTTGCACGCCGCGCACGATCTGCTCGACGACGCGCGCGCAAGCGGCTCGACCGCCCGCAGCATCGCGCTCGCGCACGAACTCGTGGCCCGCGTGCGCTCGCTGTCGGCCGGCGATGTCAACAACATGATGTTCACGGCCGGCCCGGCGGAAGACCTCGATACGCAAACCGCTACGGCCTCCGAATCATCCGGCGAGGCTGACGACGCGCGGCCCACCGGCGACGGCGCCATGCCGCCCGCCGAGTCCGAACACCCGGCCGGCGCGCCATCCGACAACCCAATCGGCATGGGCCAAACCCTCGGCGACGGCCACCAGCAGCCTTCCCGCGACGCCGCCGCGACCGGCAAGCCCGGCGCGCATCCCGCCCGCCTGCTGCTATCGATCCCGCTCGCCACCGAATTCGACGTCATCACCGATCTCACCGGCCAGGGCGACAGCGCCGCGTGGCGCACACTGCGCGCACAGGCCCGCGCGGACACCGCGCCGCTAAAACAGAAACTCGAACGCGCGCTCTGCGCCGACGAACGCATACGCTGGCGCCGCGACCAGGAACGCGGCGAGCTCGACCGCAGCGCGCTCGCGAAACTGGCGACCACGCCCGGCTATCGCACGCCGTTCCGCACCCAGCGCGTCACGAAGGGGCGCGACGTCGCGGTGAGCCTGCTGATCGACCGCAGCGGCTCGATGGCGGGCCGCAAGATCGAACTCGCGCGGCTGTGCGCGAGCGCGCTGTGCGATGCGCTGACGCAACTGTCGTTCGAATGCGAAGTGCTCGGCTACTGCTCGCTCGAAGCGCCGGAAATGAAGCAGCTGTACGAACGCCAGCGCGCGGCCGGCGCCGACCTGCGGCGCTACAACCGCTTCGTCGAGCGGCTCGATCTGAAGGTGTACAAACGGTTCGGCGCGACCGATCTGAGCGGGATCGCGCGGATCGATTGCGGACACGAGAACCCGGATGGCGAAGCGCTCGCGTGGGCGGCGACGCGGCTCGCCGCGCAGCCCGCCGCGCGCCGCATTCTGATGGTGTTTTCGGATGGCTATCCGTCGACCGGCGACGGCGATCCACAGGTGTTGCGCAGCGATCTGCGCGAACGCGTCGCCGCGATAGGACAACGTGGGATCGAACTGGTGGGAATCGGCGTGCTGACCGACGCGGTCGAGGACTTCTATCCGCGCAACGTGGTGATCAGCCGCCTCACCGAGCTGCCGTCGACGGTGTTCTCGGTGCTCGGCGCGATGCTGCTCACGCGCTGAGCACCGCGCGAGACTTGAGCCGGACAGCGGCCCCGCCCTCGCGGCGCTAGTGCGCGGCCGGCGGCATCGTCGCGATCGGAATCAGGAATTCCGACACGCCGGTCAAAATGATCTGCACACCGATGCACAGCAGCAAAAACGCCGACACCCGCAGCGCGACCTTGGTCCCTTCCACGCCCAGGTAGCGCGGGAACACGGTCGCGCGGCTATAGACCAGATACACGGTGGCCGCCACCAGCAACGTGATCGCGACCGACGCGATGCTGGACGCGACGAACGCCGACAGCTTGTGGGTGCGGTTCGCGGTCAGCGCGATCGCGGTCGCGATCGAGCCGGGCCCGGTGGTGAGCGGGATCGTCAGCGGAAAGAATGCTTTCGACATCGCGTTCTCCGCGTCGACGCGTTTCACGGCGGTCTGATCGGCCGCCGGGGTGTCCGGCGCATTGAGCATCTGCCAGCCGCCGACCGCCAGCGCGAGCCCGCCGCCGATCCGCAGCGCTTCCATCGAAATACCGAAGAAATGCAGCACCGGCGTGCCGATAAAGAACGCCACCAGCAGCACGCAGGTGGCGTTGATCGCGATCTTGCGCGCGAGCGCGGTGCGCTCCTCGCTCGTCAGCGATGCGGTCCGGTCGAGAAACACGAACGCGCCGCCGATCGGATTGATGATGCTGATCAAGCCGGTAAAGCCAAACAGAATGTCCGAGATCAGGCTTTCGACCATTTACGTGTCCATGTGTCCGCGAGTGAGCGTTGCTGAAGCCGGCGCGCCACGCGCGGTCCGGAAAATGCTGCAGTGCTGGCAGATGATATCGCGCCGCGCCGGCCGCACAGCAAAAAACCGCATCGCGCGCAATCTCCTCGGGCGAGCGACGCGCGCAGTACCCCGCCTTGCAGCGCAGCAATCCGCGCAAAAAGATGCACACGCAACTTTCGTTAAGCCGACATTTATTTTGATCGACTTTACGGGGCGCGAGTATCAGGCATACAGTCTTTCGCGAAGCCGGACTTTCACGACACCAATTCCTACGAAACGATTACTAGTCGAGGAGCTGCCCTCATGTTGCTTCGTGTACTCGCCGCACTGCCGTTCATCGGCATGCTGGTCGGCATAGCGTTTGTCAACCGTGTCGAGCCGCTGGTGCTCGGCATGCCGTTCGTGCTGGCCTGGATCGTGATGTGGGTGATCCTCAGCTCGATCATCATGGCCATCGTCTACAAGCTCGATCCGTCCAATCGTCATGTCGCCGTCGACGGCGAGGAGGTCCGCCCATGAGCGCACTGATCATCATCGCGGCGGTCACGCTGTTTGCGCTGTTCCTCGGCGTGCGCGCCAGACGCGGCCATGACATGAGCCTCGAGCAGTGGAGCGTCGGCGGCCGCAGCTTCGGCACCGCGTTCGTGTTCCTGCTGATGGCCGGCGAAATCTATACGACCTTCACGTTCCTCGGCGGCAGCGGCTTCGCGTACGGCAAGGGCGCGCCGGTCTACTACATCCTCGCGTACGGCACGCTCGCGTACATCCTGTCGTACTGGATGCTGCCGCCGATCTGGCGTTACGCGAAATCGCACCGCCTCGTGTCGCAACCGCACTTCTTCTCGCGCAAGTACGACAGCCCCGCGCTCGGCACGCTGGTCGCGCTGGTCGGCGTGGCCGCGCTGATTCCGTATCTGGTGCTGCAGCTGAAGGGCCTCGGCATCATCGTCGCGACCGCGTCGTACGGCGCGATCTCGTCGACCGCGGCGATCTGGATCGGCGCGGTTGTCGTGACCTCGTACGTGATCGTGTCGGGCGTGCGCGGCTCCGCGTGGAACTCGGTGGTCAAGGATCTGCTGATTCTCGCGATCGTGCTGTTCCTCGGCATCTATCTGCCGCTGCACTACTACGGCAGCGTCGGCGAAATGTTCCGCGCGATCGACACCGCCCGTCCCGGCTTCCTGACCTTCCCGGCGCGCGGCTCCAGCGTGATCTGGTTCCAGTCCACGGTGCTGCTGACCGCGCTCGGCTTCTTCATGTGGCCGCATACGTTCGGCTCGATCTTCACCGCCCGGGACGAGCGCATCTTCCGTCGCAATGCCGCGGTGCTGCCGCTCTATCAGCTGATTCTGCTGTTCGTGTTCTTCGTCGGCTTCGCGGCGACGCTGCGGGTGCCGGGCCTGAAAGGCGCGGACATCGACCTCGCGCTGTTCCGCCTGTCGCTGCAGACCTTCGATCCGTGGTTCGTCGGCGTGATCGGCGCGGCCGGGATTCTGACCGCGCTGGTGCCTGGCTCGATGATCCTGACCTCGGCCTCGACGCTGCTCGCCAACGACGTCTATCGCGGCATGCTCAATCGCAACGCGTCGGATGCGACCGTCGCGACGCTCGCGCGGATGATGGTGCCGGTAGTCGCGCTGGTCGCGGTCGGCTTCACGCTGAACGGCGGCGAGACGATCGTCGCGCTGCTGCTGATGGGCTACAACTTCGTGACTCAGCTGTTCCCGGCGGTGATCTGCAGCCTGTTCCCGAACAATCGCGCGACCAAGCAAGGCGCGTTCTGCGGGATCCTGGCCGGCGTCGTGGTGGTGGCGCTGACCACGATGCTGCACTGGAGCGTCGGTCAGCTGATGCCGTTCCTGCCGGAGCCGCTGAAGGACGTGAACATCGGCTTCCTCGCGCTGTTCGTGAACGTGATCGTGTTCGTGATCGTCAGCGCGGTCACGCAGCCGCGCGCGGCCGAGCAGAAGAGCCACGCGTCGGTGCATTGAGGACAACGCATCGATGTCTTACGTTCTGTACTACTCGCCTGGCGCGGCCAGCATGCCGGTGCACTGGATGCTGGTCGAACTGGGCGTGCCGTTCGAGGCCCGCCTCACCGATATCGACGCGGGCCGCCAGCGCGACCCCGAGTATCTGCGGCTGAACCCGGCCGGGCGGGTGCCGACGCTGGTGGTCGACGGCGTGCCGCGGCACGAGTCGGCCGCGCTGCTGATGCTGCTCGCCGAGCGGCATCCGGACAGCGGTCTCGCGCCCGCGCCCGGCACCGCCGAGCGCGGCGCGTGGTTCGAATGGATGGTGTTCCTCGCGAACACGCTGCTGCCGGCGATGCGCGACTGGTTCTACGCGGCCAGCGACGGCGATCCGGCCGGCGCCGAGGGCGTCCGCGCGCTCGCGTGCCGGCGCATCGAGAATGCGTGTGCGCGGCTCGATGCGCATTTCGCGGACGGGCACGAGTATCTGGTGGGTGGGCGGCTCAGCACCGCCGATCTGCTCGCGCTGGTGCTGCTGCGCTGGACCCGCAATATGCCGCGGCCGGCGACGAGCGGCTGGCCGCATCTGGCCGCGTATATTCAACGGCTGCGCGCGTTGCCGTCGTTTATCGAGGTCAATGAGCGGGAGGGGTTGACGGAGTGGCGGAACGAAGATTGAGATGCACCGCCCGATCCGGCTCGACCTGAAAACCGCCTGTCCGCTTGCCGGCTCGAGTCCGGTCCCCTGCACCAACGCGCCGCAGCGCGTTCAGTTGCGCATCGCCTCGCCTCACGCCGGCGCCTGCCGGCCGCCATGCGTCGCGAACGCATAGCCGTTCTTGCCGCCGCGCTTGACCTGGTACATCGCCGCATCGGCGACCGCGAGCAGGCGCCGGTGATCGTCGACATCGTCGGGAAAACTGGCGATGCCGATACTCGCTCGCACCAGCCCCAGACCCATTTCCTCATCCGTGTCGATCACGCAGGCGATCAGCCGGCGCGCGATCTCGGCCAGTTCCCCCTGACTCGAAAACGCCGGCACCAGCACCGCGAATTCGTCGCCGCCGATCCGCGCGACCAGATCCGTCTTGCGCACCGACGCGAGAAAGCGCGCCGATACCGCGGCGAGGAATTCGTCGCCCGTCCGGTGACCGTATGAATCGTTGACCTGCTTGAAGCCGTCGAGATCGACATACAGCACGGCCATCCGCGCTTCCGCGAGCGGGCCCGGCGCGTCGCCGGCGGCGCCGTCGAGTGCGGTCTGCAGCTTGCGGCGGTTCGGCAGACCGGTCAGCGCATCGTGCAGCGACGCGTGCTCGAACTCGTGCGACTGGCCGACCAGCTGCCGGTTGCGCTTCGCGTACATGCCGAGCGCGCTGAACAACATCAGGAACAGCAACGCGGCTAGGGCGATCAGCACGCGCGCGACGTGAGTGACGCGCAAACGTAGATCGGCGCTCGATGCATCGCGTTGCGCGCGCCAGTAGGCGGCGACGCCGCGCAGCACGATGGCGGCGTCGGCGGTTGGGGCGGGGCTCGGGTTGGGAGGTGGGCCCGTGCCGGGGGACGGCCTTCGGTCTGCGCCCCCGGCTCCGCTTCGGCCTGCGTTTTCGCGCGGGGGCGCGGCGGCGCCCGTGTCGCTGCGCGGCGTCGCGCCCGCGGCGGCCGCGGCCATCAGCTCGCGCGGCACATGCGGCGCCGGCGCCGGACTCGCGTTGACGAGCGCGGCGAACGACGCGAAGTGTCGCGCGTATTCGGCGCGCGCGTCGCCGTATCCCTTCGCGAACTCCGTGTCGTGTCTGGCCAGCGCGGCGGGCACGCGCTGCCACACCGCCCACTGCTCGCGCGCGCTGTCGGCGCGCGCGGCCGCGTCGAGCACGAGCGCCGCGTACTCCTGCCGCAACTGGTCGGAAAGCACCATGCGGACCTGGGTCGCCAGATACAGCAGGCCGATCTGCAGACACACCAGCGCGACCACCGCGATGCTGGTGGGACCGGGCCGGATCAGCCATGCCGGCAGGCGCGCGCGGGCCGGGGAACGTGCGCGCGCGGCGTCGTCGGGAGTGCCGGGCGCGCCGCTGGCGCGCTTACGGATGCGAGTAGATGTCCTGTTGCTGGCGGCCACTGTGATGTTGACGGTAGCTCGCGCGGCGGAAGAACTGGCCCACCCGCGCAAACAGATTGGTCGAGTGCTTCGCGTTCGACGGCGCCGCGCGCCGCTCCTGCGCGAGTCGCGGGTCCTTCGCCGGACGCGCGTTCGCCGGTTGTTGTGCCGCGGCGACGTTTGCGGCGTTTGTGGCGTTTGCGGCGGACGGGTTGAGCGGAGACGGCGGGTAGAGGTCGAGGGCTGTCGGTGCGTCGGCTGGGTCGGAACTACTAGTGGCCGTGTTGTAAGCGGTAGTGTCGGCGGTGCTCGTACTGTTGCTGGCGAGGCTGTCGGGCGGGTTGTCAGTCGTGGCGGCGAGCGTGCTGTCGGTGGGTTGGCCTGTGGCCTGATCGGGCCGACTATCGGCAGTGTTATTAGCCGCGTTATTGGCCGGGCGCTCGGTCATGGTGTCGGATACCGTCGTACCCGGCGCATCCTGGCTGATCTGCCCGGCCCACGCGTCCCGCCCGGTGCGGTTTTCATGCCGGCCCGCGAGTTCGAGGTTTCCGGCGCTTGGCGTGGGCTGCGCCGCCGCAACCGCGGGCGGCGTAGCCACGCGCACCTGCCCCGCGGTCGATGACCCGAGTGCCGCGCGCGCACTCGCGATCGCGTCCGCATAGGTCTGCTGGTCGTGATTGAACCAGACGCTGTAGGCGACCGTGCCCATCACGCCGAAGGTCAGCGCCGTGGCCGCCGCGATGCACAACGCGAGACGCCCGAAGCGCGGCGGCGCTGGCCTCGTCGCGCGCGATCCGTAGAAGTCCGTATCGAAATCCGGGCTCTCCGCAGTGGAACGACGCAGCTCAATATCGTCGAGATCGGTAGCCATCGCACACGCTCCAGGGTTCTGTCACATCCGGCTGATTCCCGTTTCAAACGCCCCGCCCGGCCGCGCGCCGGATCGGCTGAAAAAAACGTGCAACGCAGGTAAAAGCTTCAATGGCAGCCACCCGCGAGATGCCCCGCATCGGCCCGACACGCGCAATGCGACGGGCTTTCGGCGAAATGCGCCAACGACGCCGCCCTGTGGTGAGCAACAATTACGCCTGTCAGGCCGCATGCGCCAGAGCGATGTGGCGGGTCGCTTGAAACAGGTTGGGAAGCCCGCGCGCCCGGGGTAGCCTGCGCAAGGGCCGGTCGCGTTGGCGCCGCGCCGGCTGCCGAAATTGTCGTCGGCTAGTGGTAAGGTCACGTCCGCGCGTCGCGCGAAGCCGTGCGATGCGCGCTTCCCAGTCATCGTCAGCACAAAAATCATGTCCAACGTGTATCTGCACAAACCTCTCACACCGTGGCACCGTGCGCTCGCGCGTTTTTCGCTGTCGGAGACCGCCAAATACGCGAAGCTGACGCTCGGTCTGTGGATCGGTTTCGGCATTCCGTACCTGCTTGGCTATCCTGACGCCGCGGTGCCGCTGGCCGGTTCGACGATGCTGACGCTGGCGCTCGGAAGCTCGATTTCGGCGGCCCGCAGCTACTTCTACAAACGGGTGTTTTCGAACGTGGTCGCGATGCCGATCGGCACGCTGCTGATCTGGCTGACCGCGCCGCATCTGTGGCTCGGCGCGGCGCTGTTGCCGGTGGTGATTTTCAGCATCGTCGCGCTGCGGCCGTCGCTGTTCCAGATGACCAGCATCACGGTGCCGATCACGCTGGTGCTGTACACCGGCGAGCACCTTCCGCTGCTCGAACAGCGGCTGATCGGCGTCGTGCTCGGCATGTTCCTCGGCTTCGTGTTGCAGCAGATCGCATTTCCGCCCGATCACGGCTTCTGGGCGAACACGCTCGTCAACGACGGCAATGACCAGGCGACCAGCGTGGTCGGGCAACTGGCCGAAGGCAAACTCGACAAGGCGCAGATCAAACCGGCCGCCGCGAAGCTGCGCGCGCTGAGCACGAACCTGAAGCAGGCGCATCAGCTGCTGAAGAACGACCTCGATCAGGCGTGGGTGTCGCCGCATCTGGCACGCAACGAGGTGCGGCTGCCGGTGTTCGCCGCTTATCAGGAGACCTTCGATTCGCTGGTCAACTTCCTCGAAACGATGGACACGTTTCACGACCAGTTCGCCGCGCTCGATGCGGGCTGGCGCGAAGCGTTTCTCGCGCGCCTCGCGGTCCTCGTGAATACGCACCGGCAACTGGCCGAGGCGGCGGATTTGCGGGTCGAGCATGAAGCGCTCGCGTCGCCGCCGTTGCAGATGGAGGATTTGCGGCAGTTGACTGAGGATTTGCCGGCGTCGAGTGTGTTTACCAGTGTGTATCTCGGTCATTTGACCGGGTACGGGATCATGCTGTGCCGGTTGAGTGATATGCATGCGGCTTGAGAGGGTTTCGCATTACGCTTAGTGCAGGGCAATTAGCAGAAAAAATAAAAATCCCGCCACCGGCGGCTGATTGTCGATTTAGTGCACCTAAAGTAATATTTCCACCGTCAATCCCACGGAGACCCGGAATGGTGAAGGCGGCATTGAAAGTCATCGGAAGACCGATTTGGAAGCGAATGCAATTCCGTATCAATGCCGCGATCGACAAGCGCGTCGAAAATGATCGTGCCGAGGTAGTCCAACTCAGACAGCTGGCGAGCGACCTGAAAAAAGAAATCGATTCGCTGCAGATCGAAAAAAACCAGATCGTCCTGCATGCCGATCTCGACCAAAGAATTGCTGAAATGGTCCGGAACGTCGATCTCGACAAACGGATTGCCGACATGATCGGGCAGCGGATTTTCGTTCCGCCGCACGCACCGGCTGATACCGGCATCCCGTTCATGCGAAATTCGACCTGCTCGGTATCCGATCTGATGCATCCCAAATACGAGGAAATATGCAGGCGAATTAAATTCCCGCCGCATTTTCATCGAAAGCTTTGGGAATGGGTATTCGTTATTCACCACCTCGAACAGCAAGGGATGCTGACCGCCGGAAAGCGGGGCTTATGTTTCGGCGTTGGACAGGAACGTCTACCGGCTCTGTTCGCCAGCTACGGATGCGACATCATTGCGACCGATGCACCTCCCGAAATTGGTGTCGCGAACGGCTGGGCGGAAACGGGACAGCATTCCAACGCGCTGGAAGAACTGCGCTGCGGCGAAATCATTGACGACGCCGAATTCGACAGGCGTGTCTCCCACCAGTTTTGCGACATGACGGCGATCCGGGACGATCTGACGGGCTTCGATTTCACGTGGTCGTCCTGCTGTTTCGAGCATCTGGGAGACCTCGAGGCCGGCATTCAGTTCGTGATCAACAGCGTGGAGAAAACGCTGAAACCGGGCGGCGTTGCAGTCCACACGACCGAATACAACCTGCTTTCGAATGACGAGACGCTCACGAGCGGACCCACCGTCATCTATCGCAAGCGAGATATCGAAGATCTCGCATCGAGATTGCGCGCCCGCGGACATGATGTTCAGCCGATCATCATCGCCCCGAACGATTACCCGCTCGATTTTCACGTCGATGCGCCGCCGTATATCGGCAACCCTCACCTTAAACTGCGGCTGGCCGAACACACGGCGACGTCGATTGGCCTCGTCATCAGAAGATCGATGAACTAGCTTCGGAAAGTTGGGGGTTGTGACGGCTTGATGGGTTACGACGGGGTTATTGTCGATGCCGTTACTGAACTTGCCGGAGTCGGGTCGCGAGACCCGACGTCGTGACGGGGCCATTTGCGGTAAATCCGGCAGCACCAGCCAGGCGCATCGATTGCTCGCTAGCGTGGTTCACCACTTAACGATCCTTTTCAGTTTGTCAGTCGTTTGTATGCTTCCATAGCGCCCCAGACCAAGGCGGAGGAAGCATGTCGTTTCCTGAATGGGGTTGTTCGTATAACGCGCTGCACGTGCCCCTCACGAGCGACTGGCAATGCTCGCTGGTGCCGGCTTGCGAAGTCGAGGACGTGGATCGCGGCTGGCAGCTCTCATATGAGGAGCGCCAGAGAGTGCGCAAGGAACGCGAGGAACAGATCGAACAGGACCGGCAGGATTTCGACCGGCTCTTCCGGGTTTCCACTTGTCGTCACGCGGCCCGCTCCTGTAGCGACTTCGCCACTTATGCGGCATTTATCAGCGAACACCTTCGCATCTCGGGCTTGAGCGCGCCCGTCGATGGCGATGGCGTGACACGCATTCTTCGCGATGCGGTACGCGATGGCCGCCTCGTTCCGGCTATCAATCGCGCGTGGCGCGGCAGTCGACGGGTTGCCCGGCCCTACGGGCCGCAGAGCTGGCCAAAGCGAGCGCCGGATCCGCAGCCGACTGTCTATGCCCTCCGTGACGGCCAGTTCATACCGCTCGACGCAAACGGACGCATGATCGATCGCACGCCATATGTTCCATCCAACGGTGGGTTTGATTGGCTTGGCGCGGTCGGAGCAATGTCGGGGGTGGCACTCGGCAGCGCGGGGCCTGGTTTTAATGGCAGTGACGGCGCGAACGCGACACTACTCGGCGATGCGCAGCCGTTCGAATATGGTTCGAGCGCGGAAATCGGCGCTACGACCGAAATCGCAGCGCGCGGCGTCAGGATGACCGGCAACAAGCCCGGCGGGTATCGCCTAAACCCCAATGGCCAGGACGTAGACTACTTTGATTCTCATGGCAACATATGCGCGCAATTTCACGCGAGCCACGGTGATCCTCATGGCCATAATTTCGATTGTGGAATTAGAGACGACACGCACCTCCCGATGTCGCCGATAAACTTTGATTGATGAGAGGTCATACTGTGGTCAATGAATCCAGCACGTGGGGTTGGGAACTCGCCGAAAACAACGATCTTTTGCTTAAGGCCTTCGGCTATTACCCTTCGTTTCATGATTCGGCGGTCGTGAGCGTTCGGTTCCTGAGAAACCGGCGCAGCCATGAAAGTACGACAGGTGAGCGGTTGCCACATGGACAGATGCGCTACCTTCTCGACATTCAGTTAGAAATATTGCATGGCCGCTATTGCGCTCCCCCCGAGAAAGGGAAAGCCGATTATCTGGTCATCGTTGACCTCCTGGATATCCGAAATTCGGAGATCGACGTAAACGTGATGCTTGAAGATGCCGCAATTGCCGACATCAATCTATTCGCTGCGCCGGGCGGACTAGTAGGCTTCGATCTGATGCCGAGCATTGGGCTTGATATCAAGGTGACCTGCAAGAACGTGGCTGTTGCGGGTATCAAACCATATCAGCGCACCGATTTTTAGCCCTTGGGCGCCGCGTGCTCATCCGCCGTGCGCCCATCGGATCACTGCACGGTAATAGTCGCCTTCATATTCGGATGAATGCCGCAAAAAATCTTGTACACCCCCGGCTTATCGAATTTGAACTGATACGTGTCGTTCTGATCCAGCGCGGCCGAGCGGAACATGCCGGCATCGTTGACGACCGTATGCGGCTCGCCGTCCAGGTTCTTCCATGTCACCGTGGTGCCGGCCTTGATGGTCAGCGCCATCGGCGTGAACATGAAGTTCTTGATCGTGATCGCGTTCGGCGTGTCCGCCACGGTTTGCGCATGCGCGGGCATCGGCATCGACATCGTGGTCTGCGCGACCCCAGCCGCCGCCGACATGGCCAGAATCGCAAGACTCCCCAGCGCCACCGGCAGCGCGCGGCTTATCAGATTGAATAACATCGCGGATCTCCTCAAGAGCGTTTAAAAAGCGCATGCGCTCAGGCAAGCGTGGTGTCGTCGAGCGTCGCCTTCAGCGGATGACGCGCGATGCTGACGCTGGTCACGCCCAGCATCTTCGGCAACTGGTCGCTCGCGACTTTCAGCGGCCCCGGGCCTTCGCCCTGACCGGCGACGGGCTGCGGATACGCGGTCGAACGCGCGGTATGGAACGTGACGTTGCCCTCCACTTTCGTGACGATCTGATGGATATGGCCGTTCAGCACCGTCACCGAACCGAAGCGCTTCAGATAACTCATCGCCTGGCCGGCGTCGCCGGTGCCCCAGCCCCACGGTTCGTAGATCGTCCACATCGGCATGTGCGCGAAGACCACCACCGGCGTGCTCGACGAGCGTCCCTTCAGATCGTTTTCGAGCCATTCGAGCTGCTCGTCGCCGAGACCGCCCAGGCCGTTCGGCTTGAAATGCATCACGTTGACGAGGCCGACGAAGTGCACGCCCTGGTGATCGAAGCTGTAATAGCCGCGGTTCTCCGACGCCTTGCCGAAGCGTTTGAAGTATTCGGTGCCGGGGCCGTCGGTGACGTCGTGCTCGCCGGGCACCGTGTGCAGTTCGGGGATCTTGAGCCCGCCCAGCAATTGCGCGGCGAGATCGAATTCGGACGCTTTGGACAGATGCGTGATGTCGCCGGTGTGGATCGCGAGCGGCGGGCGGGCCGGCATCGCGTTGACCAGATCGATCGTTTGCTGCAGCGTGGCGGCGACGTCGGGATTCGCTTCCTTGTTGAAACCGATGTGGGAATCGCTGATCTGCAGGAAGAGCGGCACGCCGGCCGCCGTGTTCTTCGCATCGGCGGCGAGCGCCAGTTCGACCGGCGTGAGCACGCCGCCCGACAGCATGAAGACGGTGCCGAGACCGCCGAACGCAAGGCATTTCAGCGCGCCGCGTCGCGCCGGATCGAATGAATGATGTGACGACATGGTGACCACCTCACGATAGGAATTCGCAGAACCGCAGCCGGTTCGTGAGGCATGACTGATGTCGTGGGGGTTTTATTCCCGGGTAGTGCGAAGTGCGTAAGGTGGTGTTGCGCGCGCGGGCCGGCAAGCCTGGCGCCGCGGTGCGTGTTGTTGATGGTGGTTAATTGAAAGGCGACGGTTAGCGCGCGGACAACTGACTCGCGCCGAGTTAGCCGAGTTAGCCGAGTTAGCCGAGTTAGCCGAGTTAGCCGAGTTAGCCGAGTCAGCCGAGTCACCCGCCGCTGCCTCAGCCCTTCACCGCCGCAACGATCCGTGCGCGCATCGCGGCATCCGGCAACGGCCCCGAGCCGGCGCGCACGTTGTCCGCCATATATTGCGGCCGCCCGGTGCCCGGAATCACGACCGTCACCGCCGGATGCGCGAGCACGAATTTCAGCAGCAGTTGCGCCCAGCTCGTGCATTCGATCTCTGCCGCCCACGCGGGCAACGGCGTTTTCATCACGCGCGCGAGCAGCCCGCCGCCGCCGAACGGCTGATTGATCACCACGCCGATCCCCAGCTCCGCCGCGAGCGGCAGAATGCGCTGCTCGGCGGCGCGGTCGTCGGCCGCGTAATTGATCTGCACGAAATCGGGTTTTTCGCTGCGCATCACGGCGGCGACCTGGTCGAACGCGCTCGACGTGTAGTGCGTGATGCCGATATAGCGAATCCGGCCCTGCGCCTTCCACGCGCGCAACGTCGCGATCTGCGTGCGCCAGTCGAGCAGGTTATGGATCTGCATCAGATCGATACGCGCCTGCTGGAAGCGCTCGAACGACTGCTCCATCTGCGCGATACCGGCCTCGCGCCCTTCGGTCCAGACCTTGGTCGCGACGAACGCGCGGCGATGCGCGTCGAGCTGCGTGAGCAACGCGCCCGCGACCGCTTCGGACGAGCCGTACATCGGCGACGAATCGATCACCGAGCCGCCCGCCGCGAACAGCACGCGCAGCACGTCGGCGAGTCGCGCGCGATCGTTCGGGTCGTCGCCGACATCGAACGTGCGCCAGGTGCCGCAGCCGATCACCGGCAGACGCTCGCCGCTCGCGGGGATCACGCGCTGGTTCATCTTCGGCAAAGCGGTGAGATCGGGCAGCGTTTCGGCGCGCGCCGCCGCGCCATGCAGCAGCGGCGGCAACGCAAGCGAAACCGGCACGCCCAGCGCGCCGCGCAGAAACCGGCGCCGGCTTTCGGGATTCGATCGCAGTGTCATAACTCGAGGGCGCCACGCGCTCGCGCCACCAGCAGTTCAGGAAACGCCCACGATACTGCAATCCCGCCGACGCCGCGCGTCCCGTCACGCGTGCGCGGCAGCCTGCTCCGCGCGCTCGGGAAACGGCTTGCGCCATGCGTCGAACTCGTTCAGCTGATCGTGCCAGCGGCGTACTTCGGGAAATTCATCGAGCGGCATCGCCGCGCTTTGCGCATACGGCAGCGTCACGCCGACCGAAAAATCCGCCACCGACAACGCGTTGCCAAGCAGCCACCTGCGCCCCTTCAGATGCTGATCGAGCACCGCCGCATGCTGGCGGAAGAAGCGTTGCGATTCGGCGACTTTCGCGTCGTCCGGCGCGCCGAGCCCGACCCACTTCTTGATCAGGTGTTCGAAGTAAAGCGCACCCGCATGCCGGTACAGATGCTGGCTGTTCCAGCTCATCCAGCGCACCACGTCGACCTGCTCTCCGGCATCGCGCGGCCACAGCGGCGAGTCGGCGCGCTGCGCGAGATGGCAGATGATCGCGTCGGCTTCCCACAGCTTGCGCTCGCCGTCGACCAGCACCGGCACCTTGCCGTTCGGATTGATCGCCAGATAAGCGGGCTGCGTGTGTTCGCCGCGGCGCAGATCGACGAAGACGTAGTCGATTGGCAAGCCTAAATATCCGGCCACCGCACAGGCTTTGCGCGGTGCGAGCGTTTCGGCGTAATAGAGCTTCATGTAGACCTCGGTGTGGATGGAAGGAAGCGAAGCGCGCGGCACCGCTCAACCGGTCTCGCTCGCCAGCTCGCCAAGCAGCGCGTCGAGCTTATCGAACGCACCGCTCCAGCCGATCCGGTGGCCGTCGCGCGCGGCTTCGTCGAAGAACTGCGCGTGCGTGAAGTTCAGCTCGGTGCCGCCGTCGATTGCGCGCAACACGATCGTCACCAGCGACTGCCGCTCCGGCAGCGTGACCCACTGCCACGTGAACACCAGCTTGCGATCGCGCTCGACCTCGCGGTATTCGCCACGACAGTCGTGCGTTTCGCCGTCCAGCGTCTGGAACACCACACGAAAGCGCCCACCCACGCGCGGATCGGCCTCGGCGCTGAGCACCGGACCGCCGTCCGGTCCCCACCAGCGCGCCATCAGTTCGGGCCGCGTCCACGCCGCGTAGATTCGCGCAGGCGGCGCCTTCAACTGCCGCACGATCGTCAGACTGGGTTTGTGCTCGATCATTCGTCCGCTCCTTCGACAAGATCGGTCAGCCGGTCCAGACTCGCAGACCAGAAGCGCTCGTAGCGCCTGAGCCACGCCATCGCCTCGGCCATCGGCGCGGCCACGAGTTCGACCGACACGGTGCGACCGCTCTTCGTGCGCGCGATCAGCCCGGCCTCGCTCAACACGTCGAGATGTTTCATCACCGCCGGCAGCTTCACCGGCAACGGCCGCGCGAGTTCGCTGATCGACAGTCCTGGCTCGCGTTCGAGACGCGCGAGGATCGCCCGCCGCGTCGGGTCCATCAACGCGGCAAAGGTTCGGTCGAGTTGGCTGACTGGATACTTCACCATGCGGTGAACTATAGACGCCAGGTCGCCGAGGTCAAGGTCTTTTTCGCGAGCGGGGGGAAGAACGCGGCTGCGCAAAGCCACGTAGAAGGAAGGAACAACCGCTGGGGAAGCGGCGCTGGATCAGCGCCGCTTTAGCGCCGCAATCGATGCAGCATTTAGCGCAGCCTCAATGCTGCACTTCGCTCTCTTCGCCGTAACGCATCCCGTGCGCGGCGATCAGCCGGTACAGCGTCGCGCGCGAAATACCGAGTTCGCGCGCGGCATCGGCCGAGCGTCCGCGATGCCGCAACAGCGCGAGTTCGATAGCCTGGCGCTCGGCGGTTTCGCGCGCCTGTGCGAGCGTCGCGCTGGACGTGCGCGCATACGCGGACAGTTCGAGATCGTCGGCGGTGATCGAGCGTCCTTCCGACATCACGATCGCGCGCCGCACCCGGTTGATCAGCTCGCGCACGTTGCCCGGCCAGTCGTAGCCGTGCATCGCCATGATCGCGTCGGGCGAGAAGCCGTACAGGCGCCGGCTCGCATCCTTGCGATAGCGTTCGAGCACGTACAGCGCGAGCAGTTCGATGTCCTTGCCGCGCGCGCGCAGCGGCGGCTCGTCGATGCGCAGCACGCACAGCCGGTGGTACAGGTCGGAGCGGAAGCGCCCTGCTTCGATCGCGGCCTCGATATCGACGTGGGTCGCGCAGATGATCCGCACGTCGACCGCGATCGAGCCCTGGCCGCCGAGCCGGTCGATGGTGTTTTCCTGCAGGAAGCGCAGCAGACTCGCCTGGCTCTCGTACGGCAGATCGCCGATTTCATCGAGAAACAGCGTGCCGCCGTGCGCGCTCTCGACACGGCCGACGCGCCGCTGGTTCGCGCCGGTAAACGCGCCGCGCTCATGACCGAACAGCTCCGACTGCAACAACGCCGGCGGAATCGCGCCGCAATTGATCGCGACGAACGGCGCTTTGCGGCGCGCCGAGCGCGCGTGAATCGCCGCCGCCGTCAGTTCCTTGCCGGTGCCCGACTCGCCGGAGATGAACACCGGCGCATCGGTCGCCGCGACCTTGTGAATGGAGCGGAACAACGCGAGCATCGCATCGCAGGTGCCGATCATTTCGCCTTCGGCGCTCGACGCATCGAGAAACGTGGGCTCGCCGAGCGCGATCATCCCGCACGCGTGACCGACGGTATCGACGATCCGCGTATTGGCCGCGGGCAGCGTCACGTAATCGAAGCAGTAGTCGCGCACCAATCGGCGCGTGGTGGGGTCGTCGAGTTGCGGGGTTTCGGCCATCGCAACCCAACCGACGTTCGGCAGCGCGAGGCACGACTGCAACGCGTGGGCATCGTGCGATTCGAGCACGCTGGCGAGATCGACGAGACCGCCGGCCGGCGCTCCGTCCTGCACCGCGTGACGCACGTTGTGCAACGAGTCGATAACCTCGACTGCCCAATCTCGTTGCTGGATATCCGCGAGCAATTGCGGAGCCGGGTCGCGCGTGAAATAGATCACGCGCCTCGGGTAGGCCTTCACTTTCTGCATTTTTGCATCTCCTGCTGCGCGCCGAAGCCGCTTGCCTGCCGCGTCGTTGCGGTGGTCCCCGATCTCGTGTTCAGTCCGCCTCGCGGCGGGACTCTCGGCAGGGAGCAGCTCGTGGGGGGTGGCGCACAGGCCGACAACGGCCCGCTGTATAACGAATGACGAATCGATCATACGTGGCGTTGTCGAGCCTTCCACACGTTCTGACGATATTTAATCTTTGGTTTCGCTATTGGGATGGCGGCATCTTGCGAAGCGTTTTCGACCGCGCCGGCGCTCAGCCTTCGATTTGACATTTATCAAATCGCAACCATCGCTGATACATATTTTGGCGTACCTGTAGGCATTTTTTTGCACGCAGCGGTGCTCGCCCGAAGCTACTTCACCCCGGGCGCCGCACGCCGGATCACTGAGCTACTCAGCCCGCGGCTCACACAGTTTTCGCCCGCAACGGCCTGAAGAACCTGCGAATCTCGGCGGCCAGCAACGCGGGCTGTTCCAGCGCCGCGAAGTGGCCGCCCTCCGCCATCTCGCTCCATTGCACGACGTTGAAGGTCCGTTCGAGCCAGCTGCGCGGCGGATGATTGATCTCGTGCGGAAAGCGCGCGAAACCGAGCGGCGTATCGATTCGCTGGCCGGCGGCGAAACGCATCGGCTGCAGACGGTTCTCCCAGTACATCTGCATCGCCGGACCGATGCACTGCGTAAACCAGTACAACGAAATATTGGTGAGCAGCTCGTCCTTCGTGAACACGCTTTCGACCTCGCCGCCGCAATCGCTCCATGCGCGAAACTTCTCGCCGATCCATGCGGCGAGCCCGAGCGGCGAATCGTTCAGCGCGGCGGCGACGGTCAACGGTTTGGTGCCGTGCAGATGCGCGTAGCCGCCTTCAAGCGCGGCCCAGTCGTTCTTTTCGCGCAGATAGTCGTGTTCGGCCTGGGTCAGCGGCTCGCGGCCCGCATCGATTGCCGGCTCGTACGAACTCGGCAGGAAGTTCAGATGCACGCCGTCGACCGCATGCGGATGACGCGCGGCCAACGCGATCGATACGCCCGCGCCGAGATCGCCGCCCTGCGCGCCGAACTGCCGGTAGCCGAGGCCGCGCATCAGCGCCGCCCACAAATCCGCGACCTGAAACGCGGACATCCCCGCTTGCGCGGGCGCCGGCGAAAACGTGAAGCCCGGCAGCGACGGCGTGACGACGTCGAACGCATCGGCGGGATCGGCGCCGAACGCGGCCGGGTCGCACAACTGGTCGAGCAGCGCGCGAAACTCGCAGAACGAGCCGGGCCAGCCATGCGTGATCACCAGCGGATAAGGTTTGAATCCCGGCACGTTGCCGGTGCCGCGCCGATGCACGAAGTGCACGGTCTGGCCGTTCACGTCGGCGAGAAATTGCGGCAACTGGTTCAGCCTGCGTTCGGCTTCGCGCCAGTCGAACTGTTCGGCCCAATAGGTCGCGAGCTCACGCAGCCAGCCGGGATCGGCGCCCTGCTGCCACGCGGGCGCGGGCGTGGCGGGTGCCCAGCGGGTCGTGCGCAGGCGGCGGCGCAAATCGTCGAGCTCGCGATCGGCGATGGCAATCTCAAACGGGTCTATCTGCATGGCGGCGAGTCCGGTAAGGAGGGGCGCGAACGGCGAACGGCAGACTGCACCGCCATCCTACCCGCGCCGGGCGAAAGCCCGATAATGAGCGTCCAACTTTTCACTTCCCGCTTGCCACTCACACGAAAGGAGATTGACGCGATGTCCGCTGCCGAATCCAAACTGCCGCGCGTGCTGCTGACCAACGACGACGGTATCGACGCGCCCGGCCTCGCCGTGCTCGAAGCCGTCGCCGCGCAAATTGCGCACGAAGTCTGGGTGGTCGCGCCCGAGCACGACCAGAGCGGCACCTCGCATTCGGTCAGCCTGCACTCGCCGCTGCGCGTGAGCCGCAAGGGCGAGCGCCGCTTCGGCGTGAGCGGCACGCCCGGCGATTGCGTGGTGATGGGGGTGCGCCACCTGATGCGCGACGCGCCGCCTTCGCTGGTGCTGTCGGGCGTCAATCGCGGCGCCAATCTCGGCGTCGAAACGATGTTCTCGGGCACCGTCGGCGCGGCGATGACGGGGCTGCTGCTCGGGCTGCCGTCGTTCGCGCTGAGCCAGGCCTTTCGCGACCGCGAACAGGTGCGCTGGGACACCGCGCGCACGCTCGCGCCCGGCGTGATCCGGCAGTTGCTGGCGATCGAGCACGCGGCGCCGACCTGTCTGAACATCAATTTCCCCGACGTCGACGCGGCCGCCGCCGGCCCGCTCACACTCACGCGGCAAGGAGTCGGGCTGGTCGAGGGAATCGACGTGGAGCCGCTGGTGGACCCGCGCGGGATCGACTATCACTGGTTGAGGTTTCAACGCGGCGCCCGCGCGGACGATCCCGACAGCGAAACCTCGGCGATCGCGGCGGGCCGGGTGGCGGTCACGCCGCTCGCGTTCGAACGCACCGACGACGCCACCTTCGCGCGGCTCGCGGCGGCGCTGCGCTAGGCGCGTTCACGGATGGTCGTAAATCGACTGGCCGGGCATCCCGCCGGGGCTCGGATTCGGATTGCCGAACGCCGGCATGGTGCCGTCCTTGCGGGCGCGCGCCAGTTCGGCGACGACCTCGGCGCGGGTCTTCGGCCGATTGTTCGCGTACACGGGATGGAGCCGCTGACGATCGTTCAGCAGCCACGCCTGGCTGAGCCCCGATACCGGCCCGGACGGCGGCGCGGCGCGCGGCGGCCGCTTCGGAAAGCTCGCTGCGCGTTTGACCTGTTCGCGCAGCGCCGCGCGGCTATCGCGCGACGGCGCGCTCTTCACGGCCGGCGCTTGCAGCGAGCCGGCCGAGCGCTGCGCGAGCCCGGTCTCCGGCGGCGCCTGCAACGGCTCGGCGTCCACGCGCGGCTCGACCGGCTCCAACGGATTGATCGCGCTCACATCGCTGCGCAGCGTGCTCCTGCGCTGCACGTGCGTGTGCTCGGTGGCGTCGTCGAGGCTGAGCACACGGCCGGACGCGGCGGTGCCCCGGATGCTGTCACCGGACAGGATCCGCAACTCGTCGCCCGACAGCCAGCCGCCGTCGGACTGCGTAACGTACGCGCCCAGCGCCAACGCACCGACCACGAGACCGGTAAGCACCGCCATTCTTTGTTCGCTGTACAAGACTGACTCCCCCTCTCCTGAGCCGGCGTGCAAGCTGCAACCTTCCACGCCAAGTCTGACCGATCTCCCGCCGCCAGTTTTCGCTTTATGCGTATCAAACGACGAATCGTCGGTTGCGGCCGTGGGTGTGTCCGAAACTGACGGCGCGCGAAAACCACTTCGCAAAAAACGGACCCGTCCCGCCGAACCGCTTCAGTTCGCGTCGCCCCAACAGTCCGGGTATTCACCGATACTGCGCGCGCCAACTAATAATATTATTCATAGCGATTTCTTTGCCTCACCGACACGCCCTCAAAGCGGTCGGCGCTATGCGCTTTTAATAATAATTATGACCATCAATTAAGCGGGGACCTCAGGAGATAAAGGTGCGTAATTACTTTGTGCTGGCGACGCTCGCGATGCTGAGCGCGTGTGGCGGCAACGACGGGTCGAACCCGGTCGCGTCCGCGAACAAGCAGGTCAATGCGGTCGATGCGACCGCCGCTTCATCGGCGTCGAGCGCCGACGCGGCCGATGTGAAAAACGAGTTCAAGCACGCCGGGCCGCTGCCGGTCGGGATGAAAACGACCACCCCGGCGGTCGTGATCGCCGATCCGACGCTGAACCTCGCGCCCTACACGCCGCCGGCCGCGCCCGCGCCGACCGCGACCACCACGCTGCAATTCGGCGACTTCACGCCGTACCTCGCCCCCGGTTCGGCCAGCACCTGGCACGCGGGCGCGAGCCCCGCGACGATCGCGATCGATGCGCCGCCCGCCAACGGCACCGGCGCCGGCGACAAGGCCGTCGCGATGGCCAGCAGCTACGCGAGCGCATCGTACGAGGCGGACGTGACGGTCAGCGATCCGGTCGGCACCGGCGCGGCCAACGCGGGCTTTATCGTGCGCACCACCAATCCGACCGCCGGCGGTCCGGACAGCCTGACCGGCTACTTCATCGGCCTCGACACCGGCACGCACACGGTCGTGGTCGGCCGTCAGAACAACAACTGGACCAACTTCATCCAGTACCCGGTCGCGTCGGTGGTCGGCGGCAGCACCCATCACCTGAAGGTGACGACGAGCGGCAACGCGATCCTCGTCGACCTCGACGGCACGCGCGTGATCAGCGTCAACGACGCGACCAATGCACTGCCCGCGGCGTTCCAGAAAGGCAGCTTCGGGCTGCGCCGTTTCGGCGTCGGCGCGTCGTTCAGCAACATCAAGATCAGCACCTATCCGACCGTCACCTCGCCCGCCTACGACTTCTCGAAGGTGGTCGGCGCGGTCTACGTGCCGTCCAACGCGGTCAACGCGATCGACTTCTGGCAGAACTACGACCCCGAGATCGTCAACCGCGAGCTGACCTACGCGCAGACCTACGGGATGAACACGATCGCCGTGTATCTGCACTACCTGACGTGGGCCAACGATCGCGTCGCATTCCTGAGCAAGTTCGAGAACCTGCTGACGATCGCCGCGCGTCACGGCATCAAGGTCTCGCCGATCTTCTACGACGACTGCTGGGACGCGAATCCGCAGTACGGCCCGCAGGCCGCGCCGGTGTGGGGCGTGCATAACAGCCGCTGGGTGCAGTCGCCGGGCACGCCGGTCGAGCAGGCGTACTTCCAGCCGAGCGCCGCGAACTCGGCGATCACCTACAAGCAGAGCCTCGCGAGCTACATCACCGACTTCGTCGCGCCGCATCGCAACGACTCGCGCATCATCTTCTGGGAGACGATGAACGAGCCGGGTTGCAGCGGTAACGGCTCGCTGCAGAACACCCGCGCGGTGCTGATGAACGATGCGCGCATCGCGATCCTGAACGCGGGTGCGACGCAGCCGATCAACGCGCCGCAGGTGCAGGAAGACGAAGGCACGTACTTTTCGGACTTCTATGCATTCCATCCGTACAACAACCCGTACACCGGTCCGGCGAACGGCAGCAGCATCAGCGCGCTGAACTCGGAAACGCTGCAACGCGGCTTTACCGGCACCGCGGGTCAAACGATGCCCGGGATCGTCGCGAACTATGGCGGCAGCACTGGCTTCGTCGTGTGGGAGTTGATGATCGGGCGCACCAATACGCGCTTCCACTGGGGCCAGGTGCCGGATGCGCCGGCTACCGTCGAACCGGCCACGCCGTTCCAGGGCACCATCTACCCGGACGGCCACCCGTGGCAGACCTCGGAAGTGCAGGCGCTGACGGGCGGCTTCGACGTCAAGCTGCCGGTGCTGCAGGTCGCGTACTACAACGACCCGACCTTCGCGGCGGCGCCGGTGAAGACGTCGATCACGCCGATGATCGACTTCGATCTGAACACCGAGCGCGGCACCGATTCGCCTGACGCGTCGGCCGGCGTCAACGCAACCAACTACGGGGTGCGCTGGACCGGGGCGATCCAGGCGAGCGAGAACGGCAACTACACGTTCACGGTCAATAGCGACAACGTTGCGCGGGTGTGGATCGACGGCAACAAGGTGATCGACAAGACCTCGACGACGCAAGGCAGCGCGTCCGCGAAGGTGAAGTTCAGCGCGAATCAGCGCTCGACGATCAAGGTCGAATACGTGCACGGCACCGGCGCGGCGAGCATGCATCTGCTGTGGTCGAACCCGTCGGCGAGCGGCCCGACTTCGCTGCGGATCGTGCCGTCCGATTCGCTGGTGACGACGAACTGATAGCAGGCGCCGGCCATGTAAGAACGGCCGGCAAAAAGAAAACGCGGCGCCCGAATTATTCGGTGCGCCGCGTTTTTTTATTGCGTGTCTGAAAAGCGCTTTTTACCTGCGCCGGCCGTCAGCCTCAGCCGTTAGACGGCATAAATTTCCGGATTGTCCGCGAGCGGCAAAAACTTACCGGTCTGGCCGTCGAGCGCGGACATCTCGCCGCTTTCGATATTGAAGATCCAGCCATGCAGGCGCAGCGTTTTGTTCACCAGCCCGACCGCGACCGACGGATGCGTGCGGATGTTGCCGAGCTGTGCGATCACGTTGTCCTGCACCAGCGCGGCGAGCCGCTCCGCATCGGAGCAGTAATGACGCGACGCATTGATCGCCTTGGCGGCATCCGCGTGACGCAGCCAGCTCTGGACCGCCGGCATGTGTTCGAGATTCGTGCAGGTGGAGATCGCGGTCATCGCGCCGCAGTTCGAGTGGCCGCAGATCACGATGTCGGTGACGTTCAGCACTTTCACCGCATATTCGACGGTCGCCGACACGCCGCCCGGCTCCGGCCCGTACGACGGCACGATGTTGCCCGCATTGCGGATCACGAACAGCGAGCCGGGCTCGGTCTGCGTCAGCAGCTCGGGCACCACGCGGCTATCCGAACAGGTGACGAACAACGTGCTGGGACTCTGCGCGGTCGACAAACGCTTGAACAGCGCGCTTTGTTGCGGAAAGACCTCGCGTTGAAAGCGGATCAAACCTTCGATGATTTCCTGCACGATATGCTCCAGAAAAGCGAAGAGACGATTTGTTGGTTGCCGCGACTATACCGCAGCCGCCCTCTCGCCGCGCGAATCGTCGTGCTAATCGCGGCGCGCAATGAGCGGCCGGCGCATGACGCGCGTCGATAAAAAAAGCCCCGGCTGTTGCCAGCCGGGGCCAACTCTCTCGCTACACACCGGAGACGATGCGTGCACTGCCTACTGTACCGATGCGGGCGACGCGGATATAGACGCTAGCGTGGAAGAGTCCTTTCCACCGGTATCCGGATCAATGCAAAATCGCCGCCACGCGCACCGATCCCGCAACGATCTCAGCGCGCGGCCACGCCGCTGCCGCTGGCTGCGACTGCCGGGCGGCCCGCTTCTACCGCGCCCGCCGCCGGTCCGCCATACGCGTTAGCGGCGGCGTTCTGCGCGGCGACGCGGGCTTCGGCCTCCTGAACAGCTTCCGGATAGTGAGCCTGATCGCCGTCGCCGACGTGATAGCCGTTGTGCTCGAGCTGGATCAGTTCGGCGCGAACCTGAGCGCGCGTGACCGGCGCATTCGACTGTGCAAAAACGGTAACCGAGGAAACGAGCGAAATGCCGATGACAGCGGCCTTGAACAAACACTTCATGATGAAACGAGCTCCGTAGATTGAGGGGTCCGCGGCGGCCGTCTGGCGTTCTGGTTACGCTGGGCCGCTGGTGACACTCAATATAGGCGCTGCTTTTCGATTGAATAACGGCCGTGCGTCGAACGGAATGTTCCCGATTCTGGAGAAGTGGATCAACGTGCGGGTTCAAGTGAGCGCCCCGGCCGCGCTGCGGGCTTCGGGTGCCTGATGCGCGCGGCAGCCGTTGCGGCTCCGCGCGCCGGATCGCGTCGACTAGTCGAAGTCGCGCGTTTCGAGTTCCACGGACCGCCCGCCATTACGTTCGAGCACCTTCTTCGTAGCATTTTCAATGCGCGCGCGGTTCGCCTCGAAGGTCCCCACCAGATCGTGGGCCGACGGGCTGCCGTTGCCGAAATGGTCGTTGAGCGCGTCGAGCGACACGCTGCACCATACGTCCTTCCCATCCACATTGGCCTCGTAGGCGACGCGCGCCGCTGCCACCACCTCCCGGCGTCCGGTGAATTCGATCCTCATAATGGTCCTCCATGTGTCAAAGGGAATTCTGACTACGCAACGCACGTGCCATCCCGGACCGAGGCTTCCGGCCCGCGAGCGACAGGCGCGCATTCTGCACACGGTGCATCCTCGATTGCGGCCGTCTCGCGCGACCGCGCCGCTGCGCCGCGGCAAAGCTTCCTCGGGCCGCCGCCGGACGCGTACAACACATCGATACTACGCTTTTCGCGTGGCGCGCCGGGTAATCTGGTCTGGACTACGAATGGCCGGGCGCCGCGCCGCCCGCGCAAACGGCACTTGAAATAAACATCCGCGCAACCCAGAATGGCGCCACGCTACGCAAGCACACACAAAAAGAACACTGAGAGAAGGCGATCAAATGGATCGTATCGAACCCGCATTCGGAGCGTCGGGCCGCGCTCCGCGCACGGCCGGTTTTGCCGCATCGGCTACATCTCCCGCGGCAGCGGCAGCCGACGCGTATGCCGTCGCCCCCGACGACCCCGCACCGGTGTTCCGCGTGCGTTACTCGATCGGCCCACGCCGGCCCTGTCCGCTGACGGCGCTTCGCAATGCATTCGGCATGAAGGGCGATCTGTCGATCAACGGCGACTTCGTCACGCTGCATCGCTCGAACAACAGCGAACCGCGCACCTTCTACCGCGCCGACATCTTCGACATCGAATTTCGCGAGCGGCGGGTCGGCTTCGATCTGCACCTGAGCGCGCACGACATACAGCATGTGAGTCTGAAAGCGCGCAACGTCGCGCAAGCGCAGCGCCTCGTTCAGGCGCTGCCCGCGCAGATGACCGCCCGCTTCGCGGCCGAACGCGTCGCGCTCACCACGTTCCCGCAGCGGCTCGCAGCGTTGACGCCGGTGCCGTGGTTCACCTACGCGCTGATCGCGCTGAACGTCGCGATCTTCTTTGCGATGTGCGCGAGCGGTGTCAACGCGATACGCCCCGACCACGCCGCGCTGCTCGCGTGGGGCTCGAACTTCGCGCCCTATACGATCGCCGACGAGCCGTGGCGCCTGCTCACTTCCGCGTTCATTCACGTCGGCTTTGTGCATCTGCTGTCGAACATGCTCGTGTTGTGGCTGCTTGGCCGCACCACCGAACGCCTGTACGGCAATCCGCGTTTTCTCGCGCTCTACCTGTTCGCCGCGGTGACCGGCGGCATCACCAGCCTTCTGGTGCATCCGGCGGTCAACAGCGCCGGCGCGTCCGGGGCGATCTTCGGCGTGGCGGGCGCGTGGCTCGCGTTCGTGCTGCGCTATCGCCGCGAGTTGCCGGCCGAGCTCGCGGCGCGCAACCGCCGCGCGATCGTCGTGTTCATTCTGTTCAGCCTGTATAGCGGGCTGCTGCAGCATCGCGTCGACAACGCCGATCATATCGGCGGACTGCTCGGCGGCATGCTGATCGGCGCGCTGCTCGCGCGGCCTCTGGCCGGCGACGCGCGCGAGCGCAGCTCCAGTGCCAGCGCGATTGCGGCGAGCGCGGCAGCGATGCTGTCGCTCGGCGCGCTCGCGTATCCGCTCACGCATCTGAGCCCTGCCCGCCTTCAGGAAGCCAACTTCGACAGACTGCTGGTCGAATTGCAGCCCGCGCAACAGAAGGCCGTCGCGGACGCACGCGCGTGGAGCCGTTCGCGGATGGCGTCGCAACTCGAACGGGACGCGGCGTCGAACCGGATCATCACGCAGATCCTGCCCGAATGGGATGCGATCTACGCGAAGGTCGACAGCGCGCCGCTGCCGCCGCACTCGCGTTATCTGCCGCTGCGCGCGGCGTTGCTGCGCTATCTCGACGACAACCAGCGGATGTACCGGCTCGCGGCGGTGCTGCTCGCGCATCCGCAGGAACTGGATGCGGCGGCGTTCGCGCCGATCCGTGCGCTGGCGCAGGACGCGCGCGAACAGGCCGCGCAGATCAGGCAGTTCGCCGCGCAGGCGCACCCGAAATAAACCGTTCGGCGCGGGAATAAGCCGCGCGTCCTCCTCGTTCAATCAGCGTAACGGCTCTCGACGAGGAGTACGGCCATGAAGTCCCTACTTGCTGCTTTAGGGGTCCTGACAGGCGGCGCGGCCATCGCGATTCTCGCGTCCTGCGGAGGTGGCGGCGACTCCAACGGTTCGGGCCCGCCCGCCCCGTCGATGTTCAGCGCCACGGCGCTCGTATCGGACGGCGCAGTGCCCGCCGCGCACGTCGACACGAATCTGAAAAACGCGTGGGGTGTCGCCTTCAATCCGAAAGGCTTCGTCTGGGTCGCGGACAACGGCACCGATGTCGCCACGCTGTACGACGGCAACGGCGTGCCGCAAACGCTGGTCGTCGCGATACCCGACGGCACGAACGGCTCCGCGGCGCCGACCGGCATCGTGTTCAACGGCACCTCCGGCTTCACCGTCGCGCAGAACGGCAAATCCGGCGTCGCCGCGTTCATCTTCAGCGGCGAAGGCGGCACCATCACCGCATGGGCGCCCGCGGTCGGACCGACCAATGCGTTCGTCATGTACGACGACGGCACCGGCGGCGCCGTCTACAAAGGTCTCGCGCTCGCCACGCTGAACGGCGGCAATTTCCTGTACGCGACCGACTTCCACAACAACAAGATCGACGTGTTCGACAGCACGTTCGCGAAGATCAACCTGCCCGGCAGCTTCAAGGATCCGGCGCTGCCGGCCGGGTTCGCGCCGTTCGGCATCCAGGCGATCGGCTCGAACCTGTACGTCACCTACGCGATGCAGGACACCGCCAAACACGACGACGTCGCGGGCGCGGGACTCGGCGTCGTCGATGTATTCGACACCGCCGGCAATCTGAAGCAGCGCTTCGCGACCGGCGCCGCGCTCAACGCGCCGTGGGGCATCGCGCTGGCGCCCGCGGGCTTCGGCTCGATGAGCGGCGCGATCCTGATCGGCAATTTCGGCGATGGCCGGATCAACGCGTTCAATGCGGCGAACGGTCAATCGCTCGGGCCGCTGAACGGCAAGGACGGCAAGCCGCTGGTCGAGCCCGGTGTATGGGGGATCGCGTTCGGCAACGGCCTGAACAATCAGCCGGCCGCGACGCTGTTTTTCGCGGCCGGTCCGAACGACGAAGCCGATGGCCTGTACGGCAGGATCGATCTGCTGCCGGCGTCGAGCACGGAGACCAGCGGCGGGTCGGGGTCGGGTACCAGCAGCGGGGGCGGCGTGAGCGTCGGAATGTAGCGCGCACGATGGCAAGGATGCCGAAGCATCATGCAAGCAGCCGCAGCGCCTGTTCGATCGACAACACCGTGCTGCGCGAATCGAACGCGGTCGCGAACAGGTGGTCGTGGACCACCTGATCCGGGTCGTAACAGCAGTCCTTGACCGTGTACAGGCGGAAGTCCGCGTCGCTCGCGTACGAGAGCGACGACAGCACCACGCCGGTCGAAGCAATACCGACCATGATCAGCGAATCGATCCCGCGCGCGGCGAGACGTGCCTGCAGATCGGTGCCGAAGAATACGCTCGCGCGCTGCGCGGCGATCAGCGGTTCGTCGGCCCGTTGAGCCAACTCGGGCGCGGTGCGGTCTTCGACAAACAGACCGAGCCGCTTGATCCCCTGACCATTGCGGTTCAGCGGACTGACTTCCGGATAGCCGGGACTAAAGCGCAGATTCGCGAAATAGACGGCGACGCTTTTCGCGCGGGCCGCGTCGCACAAGCGCCGGGTATTGGCGAGCAACGCCGGCGCGACCGCCGGAAAGAGTCCGAGAATGTCGGTCTGGTAATGCATGACGAGCAGCGCGGTGTGCGCCGGCCTGATAGATGGGATTTGAGGTGGGATTTGCTCGCCTGGATCGAGTGTTCCGGCGCTGACGTCCGGGTGATTGGCGATGCCGTCGGGACTTGCGTTGCCTGTCATTACGTCACCTTTGTGCGGGTTCACGTGCTGTGGTCGGAACGGCTGCTGCGAAGTCGTTCCGATCATACTGGAATGCTTTGCGCGAGCTAAACTATCCGCCGTTCGCCGGCACCGCTGCACGGGCAGTGGATCACTAGCGACGCACATCGCACATCAGGAGACAGGCATTCAAATGACGCTTTCGACGAGAAAATTGGGACGTACCGGCTGGACTGTGTCCGAGATCGGTTTCGGCGCATGGGCTATCGGCGGCTCGTGGGGCGATGTCGCGGAAGACGACGCGAAGGCCGCGCTGAACGCCGCGCTCGATAACGGCGTCACCTTCATCGACACCGCCGACGTCTACGGCGACGGCCGCTCGGAGCGCATCATCCGCGACGTACTGCGGCAACGCGGCGGCGACCGTCCGGTGGTTGCCACCAAGCTCGGGCGCCGGCTCGACCCGCACGTGACCAGCGGCTATCTGAACAAGCGTGAACTGGCGGGTTTTATCGACCGGAGTCGCGAGAACCTGGGCGTCGATACGCTCGATCTCGTGCAACTGCATTGCCCGCCGAGCGAGGTTTATTACCGTCCCGAAGTATTCGATGCGATGGACGAGTTCGTCGCCGACGGCAAGATCCGCTACTACGGCGTGTCGGTCGAAAAGGTCGAGGAAGCGCTGAAGGCGATCGAATATCCGAACGTGGTGTCGGTGCAGATCATCTACAACATGTTCCGCCAGCGCCCGGCCGATCTGTTTTTCAGGCAGGCGCGCGAGAAGAACATCGCGGTGATCGCGCGGGTGCCGCTCGCCAGCGGGATGCTTACCGGCAAGCTGTCGGCGCAGTCGACGTTCGCGGCGGACGACCATCGCGCGTTCAATCGGCACGGCGAGGCGTTCGATGTCGGCGAGACGTTCTCCGGCGTGCCGTACGACGTCGCGTTGCAGGCGGTCGACGAACTGCGCGGGCTGGTCCCCGTGGATGCGTCGATGGCGCAACTGGCGCTGCGCTGGATTCTGATGGAAGAAGCGGTCTCCGTGATCATTCCGGGCAGCAGGAACGCGGCGCAGGCTGAGTCGAACGTCGCGGCGGCCAATCTCGCGCCGCTGTCCGATGCCGTGATGCAGACTGTGCGCGAGGTTTATCGGCAGCATATTGCGCCGCATGTGCATCAGCGCTGGTAAAAACGTGGGCGGCCCACGCATCTGAATGGCCTGGCCGGATCGTCTAGCAGGATTCGGCCAAGCTTCCGAAAAGGTCCGCCGAAACGCTATCGCAAGCAGCGCGCGCACTGGACCTTTCAATTTGAAAACCCTATAAAAACAACGTGCACGCGCATTCGAGGACCCGAGAGCCGACGCGCTCCGCCTCGCCCCGATCCACTGCCACCTCGAAGACATCGATCGCCTCCGGGTAACGGTCTGCCCGGGCGATACCGCACGCCTGTCACTTGACCGCACACGTCATCGAAAACAGTGTGGAGGTTGACGATCATGAAGAACAACAGCAATGCCGGCCAGTCGCTCGCCTGGTTGCTGGCGGGAGTTGTTATGGGATCCTATGCGTTGGGCGCGGCGGCCCAGACGCTGCCCAAGCGCGGCACCATCGAGGCCACCTATACGGCGGCCGGCGCCGATGTGAGGAACATCAGCGTCAGCGGCGACGATGCGGTCTATCTGTTCGAGGCGACGCTGCTGATGGCGCACAACGGCAATTCGCCTTTGATGCAGAACGTGACCGCGCGCTGTGTCGAAGCGGGCTTCAGCGCCGGCACCGCGACCGGCTACTGCGTGTACGCGGACAAGGACGGCGACAAGTTCATCGAAGCGTTCACCTATCAGGCCGGCTCGACCACCGGCAAGGGCACGCTCGGTTCGGGCACCGGCAAATACAAGGGTATCGAAGGACAGTTCGACTGGCAGCAGGTGCGCGCGTTGCCGTCGGATAAAGGTACTTATAACTACGTCGGCAAGAAGACCGGGAGTTATCGGATTCCGTGAGTTGTCGCGGCGAGCCGGGCTGGGTGCCGTGGGTCGCCGTTTTTTTTCTTATTCCGCGAAGACTTCCTGCAAGGTGCGAAGACTGTAGGACAACGTATCTGCACCTACCGAGCCTTCTTTCTTGATCAGGCGTATCTTATCCACCGCACGTATCTGGTCCAGAAGAATCAAGCCTTGCTTGCGCTTGAACGTAACCGGTACTCGAAAAGGCGCCGGACGTCCCTTCGAGGTCATGGGCGCGACGATGACCGTTCGCAAGTGGTCGTGCATTTCAGGCGGCGAAATCACTACACAAGGGCGAGTCTTTTGAATCTCACTGCCCAGGGTCGGATCGAGCGCGACCAACCAGACTTCCCCGCGGATTACCATGCCGACTCCGCGTCGTCGGCATTCGGAAATTCACCCATTACCAGAGCATCATCGCCGCTTTCCGCGAGAGCCTTGCTTGCCTCGGCCCAACCTTCGCGAACTTTGTGCCTAGGACGTCGCAAGATAATCGAGTCGTTCTCGACTTCCATCTCCACTTCGTTTTCCAGCCCCAGTTGCGCCAGAACCGGCTTCGGGATCAGCACTCCCTGCGAGTTCCCCATGCGACGGATCGTCGTTCTCATAGCACCTCCGTTGGAATCACAATGTTATTACACTTCAAATCGAATGTAAACACAATGTTATTACTCGGCATCGGGTGCAGCTTCGGAAGCCTCTTTCTGATACAACGTCGAATCCGCAAACCCCTCCGCCGCCAGCACCTGGCCCACCAGAATCAGCGCGGTCCGCTCGATCGCACTGCCCTGCACTTTCGCGACGATATCGTCGAGCGTGCCGGTGATCTTCTCTTCATCCGGCCAGCTCGCGCGATAGACGACCGCGATCGGACACGCGCCGCCGTAATGCGGCCGCAATTCCTCGACGATACGCGCCAGATGCCGCACGCCCAGATGAATCGCCATCGACGCGCGATGCCGCGCCAGATCGCCCAGTTGCTCGCCGTCGGGCATCGTCGTCTTGGTCGCGTAGCGCGTCAGAATCAGCGTCTGCGACACGTCGGGCAGCGTCAATTCGCAGCCGAGCGTCGCCGCGCAAGCGGCCGTCGCGGTCACACCCGGCACGATTTCGTAAGGAATCCACAACTCACGCAGCCGCCGAATCTGCTCGCCGATCGCGCCATACAGCGACGGATCGCCCGAATGCACACGCGCGACGTGCTGCCCCTTCGCATGCGCGGCCGCCAGCAACTCGACAATCCGGTCGAGATCGAGTTCGGCGGTATTGACCACCAACTCCGCGCTATGCCCTTCGAGCACCGCCGCCGGCACCAGCGAGCCCGCGTACAGGATCACCGGGCAACTACGCACGAGGCGCTGCCCTTTCACCGTAATCAGCTCCGGGTCGCCCGGACCCGCGCCGATAAAAAACACCGTCATTCAGGACTCCAATTATTCAATGCCATGTTCGCCGAGCCACGCGCAACGCGTCCTGCAGCTCGGCCAGCCCGGCGAATTCGCGCTCGACCGAAGGCAACGCCGGCCGCCGCAGCATCACGACCGGCAAGCCGCGTTCGCGCGCAATCTCGAGTTTCGCTTCGGTCGCGCCGCCGCCGCTGTTCTTGCTGACCACCACGTCGAAACCTTGCAACGCGAACAGCGCGCGTTCGCCGTCGAGCGTGAACGGCCCGCGCGCCGCGAGTATCCGCGCGCGCGGCGTATCCGCCGGGCCATCGAGGCAGCGCACGGTCCAGAACTGATGCGGCGGAATTTCGTCGAGATGCGCGAGCGGTTCGCGCCCGAGCGTAAACAGCGGGCGCCGGAACAGCGCGAGCGCGTCGATGAGTTCGTCCCAGTCGCCGACCATGCGCCAGTCGTCGCCGGCTTGCGGCTGCCATGCGGGACGACGCAGCGCCCAGCACGGCACGCCGGCCGCGCGGCTCGCGTGCGCCGCATTCGCGCTGATTTGCGCGGCATACGGATGGGTCGCATCGATCAGGAGACCGATGCGTTCGTCCGCGAGATAACGCGCGAGCCCTTCGCTGCCGCCGAATCCGCCGACGCGTACTTCACAGCGCAGATCGTCGGGCACCTTGCCGAGACCGGCGAGGCTGTACACATGCGCGGGCCCGAGTTGGCGCGCGAGCTTCAGCGCGTCGCCGGTGCCGCCGAGCAGCAGGATTCGCGTCATCGCGCGACTCCGACCACGTTGCCCTGGCGGTCGATCGCGAAGATTTCGACGCTGACCTGGGGCGGAACGATATCGCGCGCGACGGCCAGCGCGCGCCGGCAAACGATCTCGCCGAGCGGCACCTGCTGCGCGTGCGCCAGCGCGAGTGCCTGCTGGCTCGTGTTGGCCGCGCGCATCGCCGCCTGCAACGCGTCGTCCGCGCCATGCTCCGCGGCCCACGTCGCGAGCTGTTCGAGATCGATGCTGGAATTGCGGCTGTGCAGATCGAGGTGGCCGGCCGCGAGCTTGCTGAGCTTGCCGAAGCCGCCGCAGATGCTCAGCCGCTCGACCGGCGCGCGCTTCATATGCTTGAGCACCGCGCCGACGAAATCGCCCATTTCGATCAGCGCGATCTCGGGCAGTCCGTAATGCGCGCGCATCGCGTCCTCGCTCGCGTTGCCGGTGCACGCGGCCAGATGCGTGTAGCCGTTCGCGCGCGCGACGTCGATGCCCTGATGGATCGACGCGATATACGCAGAGCACGAAAACGGTCGCACGATGCCGGTGGTGCCGAGGATCGACAGTCCGCCGAGAATGCCCAGGCGCGGGTTCATCGTTTTCAGCGCGAGCTGCGCGCCGCCTTCGACGCCGATCGTCACCTCGAAGCCGCCGCGATACGCGTGCTGCGCGGCGAGTTCGTCGAGATGGCGGGTCATCATCTGGCGCGGCACCGGGTTGATCGCCGGTTCGCCGACCGCGAGCGTGAGCCCCGCGCGCGTGACGGTGCCGACGCCGGGCCCCGCGCGAAACCGCACGCCCGGTTCGGCCACCAGACGCACCCGCGCGAATACGACAGCACCGTGCGTGACGTCGGGGTCGTCGCCGGCATCCTTGATCGTGCCCGCTTCGGCGACCCGGCCCGAGTCGCCGGGTTCGCCGGTCTCGAGCCTACGGCAAAACGTAAGCCGCATCGGCACCCGCTGCCCCTTCGGCAACACGATCTCCGCGACTTCGCTGACTTCGCCCGCGAGCAGCAGCCGCGCGGCCGCGAGCGACGTCGCGGTCGCGCAACTGCCGGTCGTGTAGCCGCTGCGCAGCGGCGCCGGCTGTTCGGGCGTTTCGTCGCGCATCACGACTCGGTGGCCGGCGCGGCCGGCTTGGTCACGTCGAGCAACGTGATCGGCAACGCCTGGCGCCACGTATCGAAGCCGCCGAGCGGTTGCGCATGGGCGAGCGCGATGCGCGTCAGCGTGCCGCCGTGCTGCTCGCGCCACGCGGCGAGCACCGCTTCGCCTTGCAGCGTGACCGCGTTCGCGACCAGCCGGCCGCCGTCGCGCAAGCGCGCCCAGCACACGTCGAGCACGCCCGGTTCCGTCACCCCGCCGCCGATAAACACCGCATGCGGCGCCGGCAATCCCTGCAACGCGGCGGGCGCGCGCCCGGCCACCAGTTGCAGGCCGGGCACGCCCAGCGCATCGCGATTGAGTTCGATGAAGCGCTGCCGCGCGGTGTGCGCTTCGATCGCGATCGCACGGCAGTTCGGATGCGCGCGCATCCACTCGATGCCGATCGAACCGCTGCCCGCACCGACATCCCACAGCAATTCGCCGGGCGCGGGCGCGAGACGCGCGAGCGTGATCGCGCGCACGTCGCGTTTGGTGAGCTGGCCGTCATGGATAAAAGCGTCGTCGGGCAGGCCGCAGGTCAGCGGCAAACGCGGCGCATCCGCGGTCGCGCGGCATTCGAGCGCGATCAGATTGAGCGCCGCCAGTTCGCCTTCCGGCCATTGATCGGCGCGGCCGTCGATCCGCCTCTCGCGCTCGCCGCCGAGATGTTCGAGCACCGCGATGCGGGTCGCGCCGAAGCCGCGCGCGGTGAGCGCCGCCGCCAGTTGCGCGGGCGTGCGGCCGTCCGCGCTCAGCACGAACAGACGCGCGCCGTCGTGCAGATGCGCGTTCAACGCGGCGAGCGGCCGGCCAACCAGCGACACCGTCGCGACCTCCTGCAACGGCCAGCCGAGCCGCGCGGCCGCGAGCGACAGCGACGACGGCGCCGGCAGCACCCGCAATTCACCGGCCGGCAGATGCCGCGCGAGCGTCGCGCCGACGCCGAACAGCATCGGGTCGCCGCTCGCCAGCACGCACACCGCGTGCGGCCGCTCGGCCAGCAGCGGCGCGAGATCGAACGGCCGAGGCCACGCGGCGCGGCGCGCGGCGAGCCGCGCGGGCAGCATCGCCAGATGCCGCTCGCCGCCGTACACCACCGACGCGCCCAGCAAAGCACGCCGCGCGGGCCGCCCCAAACCGGCGAAGCCGTCGTCGCCTATGCCCACCACGGTCAGCCATACCGGCATGCATCCATCCTCATTCTGTATCGTCGACCTGATCCGGCGCCCGCGCGCCGCCGCACGCGGCAATAGCACGCGGTGCGCGGCGCGGGCGCTTTGAAAGCACGCATGATACCGCCGCGACGCGGCCGGCGGGACTCGCGACAGACCGCGACGGCGCCGCCGCCCGCACTGCCGGCGAACCGCCGGGCGAACCGCCGAGCCGGCCGCCATTCCCCGCCGCGGCGGATAATAATCACGATGCGTATTTCATTTCGCCGCTTCACAATAGCCGCACCGCGAAAAACCCTCCGTCACCGTTGCCAATTAAAAAGAATTAGAAAATCGGCACCGTGAAATCGTATTACTTAGATAATCTCACCGCTGCTCGTAACAAGTGTAAGAATTAGTAAATGACGCCGACGCACCCCCCGCATTAATTCGAATATTAATTCATCCGACAATTGCTCCATATATTCAGGATGGCTATATCATGCGCCTTTTATTCACGAACGTGGTTGACAGCCGGTTTCATGCCTGATGCATGAAACAGCGGCGGGGGCTGCGTCCTGTGACGCAATGAATGAAAATGCACAAAACAGAATAATCGGTTCGAGCGAAGTGATGCTCACGTTATTGCGAATAATTCATAAGGTCGCAACTGTCGAGGCACCGACTCTTATTCTAGGAGAAACCGGAACCGGCAAAGAACTGAGCGCCCTTGCCATTCACGAACTTTCGGCGCGCCGCAATGCGCCATTCGTGGCGGTGAATTGCGGCGCAATACCGAGTCAATTACTGCAATCGGAGCTTTTCGGTTACGAACGCGGCGCGTTTACGGGCGCGATGCATCGCAAGATCGGGCGGATCGAAGCCGCGACCGGCGGCACGCTGTTTCTCGATGAGATCGGCGACATGCCGCTGGAAAGCCAGGCGAGTCTGCTGCGCTTCCTGCAGGAAGGCCAGATCGAACGGCTCGGCGGCAACGCGCCGGTCGCGATCGACGTGCGGGTCATTTCCGCGACCCACGTCGATCTGCTGGCGGCGATCGCCGCGAACCGCTTTCGCGCGGATCTGTATCACCGGCTCTGCGTGCTGCAGATCGAAGAGCCGCCGCTGCGCGCGCGCGGCAAAGACATCGAGCTGCTGGCCGGGCATTTCTTCGAGCAGTTCAAACGCGACGCCGGCCGCAAGCTGTACGGCTTTTCGCGCGACGCGGTCGCCGCGCTGTACGACTACGACTGGCCCGGCAACGTGCGCGAACTGCACAACCGCATCCGTCGCGCGATCGTGATGTCGGAGGGTCGCCGGATCACCGCGCGCGACCTCGGTCTGCCGGCCCAGGTCGAGATCGAACCGGCGACGCTCGCGCAGGCGCGCAAGGCGGCCGAGCGCCAGGTGATCGAACGCGCGCTGCTGCGCAATTGCGGCAAGCTCGGCGATACCGCGCAGCAGCTGGGGGTGTCGCGGGTCACGCTGTACCGGCTGCTGAGCGCGCACGGGATGCGTCATCCGAATGGCGAGAACGCCGAAAACTGGCACGACGCGCTGCCGGCCGAGGCGCCCGCGTAAGCCCGGCGCCGTCGCGGCAGTGACGCCGATGCGCGCGCGCAGAGCGCCGATAAAGCGGCGCCGCGGCCACATCGTAAAGATATAATGGCCGCTTTGATTGCTCACGGTTCGCCCGAAGCGCTTCGGGCCGCATGCTTCACGCCGCTCCCCGCGGCACGATCCAGCGAAGCCGTGGCCATGTCCATCGCGCGACGCTAAACCCGGTGTCCTCTTGAATCGAGCTTCGCCCTCCACCGTTTTGCCCCACGCGCTCACCGCATCGCGACCCTCGGCCTGCCCGGGGCTTCTGCGCATCGTCGCCGCGCGCGACGGCGGGATCTGCCGGATCAAACTGCCCGGCGGCGAACTGGCCGCGGTGCAGGCGCGCGCGATCGCCGACGCGAGCACGAAGTACGCGCACGGCGTGATCGAGCTGACCAATCGCGGCAATCTGCAACTGCGCGGCGTGCGCGCCGGGCATGAAGCGGGGCTGAGCGCGGCGCTGCTGCGCGCGGGGCTCGGGCCGGTTATCGCCGCTGGAACGGCGGCTGAGTTTGCTGAGCCTGTCGAGTCCGTGGAGTCCACCGAATCCGCGGCGTCTGTGGAGCCCGCCGAATCCGGCGCTTCCTTCGCGGCGAACGACGCCGGCACACCCAACACCGCCGCGCTCAGTTCCGCCGACGACGTGCGCAACCTGATGATCAGCCCGGTCGCCGGCCGCGACCCATACGCGCTAATCGACACCGCACCGCTCGGCGCCGAACTGCTCGCGCTGTTGCAAAGCGACGCGCGTTTCGCGGCGTTGTCGCCGAAATTCGCACTGCTGCTCGACGGCGGCGAACGGCTCGCGCGGCTCGACCATCCGCATGACGTGTGGCTCGCGGCATCGAATGGGGAAGACGGCGTGCGCTTCGTGTTCGGGCTTGCCGGCTGTCCGGGACCGGCGGGTGTGGCTGATGTAAATGCGCACGGCGACGCTAATGCGGACACAAGCGCGGATGCCGCCGCCCCGCGTGATGCAAACGCAAACGCAAACGGCACCGGCGCGCTCGCGGCGGTATTGCCGTCCCACGTGCCCGCGCTCGTGCGCGCGATACTGCACACCTTCCTCGACCTCGCGCCCGCCGACGCGACCCGCATGCGCGACCTGCTCGCGTTGCAGTCCGCCGACGCGCTGCTGCAACACGCGCAACGCTACGTCGACTTCCCGCTCGCGCGCGACGCATCGCTCAGCCACTGGCAACGTCCACACGCCGCCGATGCCGCGCGGCGTCTCGGCGCGCACGCGCAACGTCACGCGGGGTTGTGGCACGTCGGCGGCCAGCCGCCGCTCGGCCGCCTCGACGCGGCCACGCTGCGCGCGCTCGCCATGCTCGCGCAGCGCCACGGCAACGGCCGTCTGCACGCGACCCCGTGGCAAAGCGTGCTGCTGCCCGAGATCCCGACCCGCGCGGTGCCTGCGGTGCTGGCCCGGCTGATCGCGCTCGGCCTCGCGTGCGATCCGGCCGAGCCGATCGCGCACGTGATCGCATGCGCGGGTTCGAGCGGCTGCGCGAAAGGCCTCGCCGACACCAAGAGCGACGCGCTGCAACTTGCCGCGCAACTGCCCGCCGGCATCGACGTGCACCTGAGCGGCTGCCCGCGCTCGTGCGCGGCCGCGCACTGCGCGCCGTACACGCTGCTCGCGAGCGCGCCCGGCCGCTACGACCTTTATCAACGCGACGGCGGCCCCGGCTTCGGCCGCCGCGTCGCCAACCAACAGACGATCGACGAGGCCGCCGCGCTGCTCGCGCGCCTCGCCCGGAGTAACCCCAATGCTTGATTACATACGCGACGGTCAGGAGATCTATCGCCAGTCGTTCGCGACGATCCGTGCCGAAGCCGACCTCGCGCGCATCCCCGCGGACCTCGAAAAACTCGCGGTGCGCGTGATCCACGCGTGCGGGATGGTCGACGTGATCGACGACCTCGCGTTCTCCGCCGGCGCCGGCAGCGCGGGCCGCGCGGCGCTCGCGCAAGGCGCGCCGATCCTGTGCGATGCGGGGATGGTCGCGCAAGGCATCACGCGCGCGCGGCTGCCCGCCGGCAACGAAGTGATCTGCACGCTCACGCACGCCGAGGTGCCCGCACTCGCGCGCGAACTCGGCAATACCCGCTCGGCCGCCGCGCTCGAATTGTGGCGCCCACGCCTCGCCGGCAGCGTCGTCGTGATCGGTAATGCGCCGACCGCGCTGTTCCATCTGCTCGACATGCTCGACGCGGGCGCGCCGAAACCCGCGCTGATTCTCGGCTTTCCGGTCGGCTTTGTCGGCGCGGCCGAATCGAAAGCGGCGCTCGCCGCCGATAGCCGCGGCGTGCCCTACGTGGTCGTGCACGGCCGGCGCGGCGGCAGCGCGATGGCCGCCGCCGCGGTCAACGCACTTGCTACGGAGACCGAATAAATGACGGATTGCGTGGCGACAATGAGAACCGCAACGAAGACGCGCGGCACGCTGTTCGGCATCGGCGTCGGTCCCGGCGACCCCGAATTGATCACCGTGAAAGCGCTGCGTCTGCTGAAGGCCGCGCCGGTGGTCGCGTACTTCGTCGCGAAGGGCAAGAAAGGCAACGCGTTCGGCATCATCGAAGCGCATCTGCACGACGCGCAGCAGCATCTGCCGCTGGTCTATCCGGTGACCACCGAAGCGCTCGAACCGCCGCTGTCGTACGAGGCGATCATCGCGGACTTCTACGACACCGCCGCCGAGATCGTCGCCGGCCATCTCGACGCGGGCCGCGACGTCGCGGTGATCTGCGAAGGCGATCCGTTTTTCTACGGCTCGTACATGTATCTGCACGACCGGCTCGCCGCGCGCTACGACAGCGAGGTCGTGCCCGGCGTGTGCTCGATGCTCGGCGGCGCGGCGGTGCTCGGCGCGCCGCTCGTGTATCGGAATCAGAGCCTGTCGGTGCTGTCGGGCGTGTTGCCCGAAGCCGACCTGCGCCGCCGGCTCGCCGATGCGGACGCGGCGGTCATCATGAAACTGGGCCGCAACTTCGACAAGGTGCGGCGCGTGCTCGACGAACTCGGGCTCGCCTCGCGCGCGCTGTATGTGGAACGCGCGACGATGAGCAATCAGCGTATCGTGCCGCTCGCCGACGTCGATCCGATGGCGTCGCCGTATTTTTCGTTGCTGGTCGTGCCGGGGCAGAAATGGCAAGGATGAACGCACCCGCGATCGTGATTCTCGGCGCGGGTGCGCTGCAAACGGCACGGCGGATCCAGGCGCTGTATCGCGAGCGCGCGGCCCATACGCCGTTTGCGGATCATACGGATTGCCAGGTACATGCGTTGCAAGGCCGCGTCGACGCCGATGTGTCGTACCGCGAACTCGGCGCGCATCTGTGCGAGCTGTACGCGCGCGGCACGCCGATCGTCGCGTTGTGCGCAGCCGGCATCGTGATCCGTTGCGTTGCGCCGCTGCTGTCGAACAAGGGCGCGGAGCCGCCGGTGCTCGCGGTCGCGGAGGACGGCAGCGCGGTGGTGCCGCTGCTCGGCGGCCTCGCCGGAGTCAATCTGATGGCGCGCGAGATCGGCGCGGCGCTCGCGGTCGCGCCCGCGATCACGACGAGCGGTGAGCTGCGTTTCGGGACCTGCGTGCTCAATCCGCCGGAGGGGTATGCGTTGGCCGATCTGGGCCAGGGTAAGCGCTTCGTGTCGGATCTACTGGCTGGGGAAAGCACGCGGATCGAAGGCGCGGCGCCGTGGCTCGACGATGCGCAGCTGCCGCGCGCGGCCGATGCGCGGCTCGCGATCCGGGTCACGCCGCATGCGTGGGATGGGCGTGAAGATGAGTTGGTGATTCATCCGCGTTGCGTGGTGGCGGCGGTGGCGGTGAATGCCAACCGCGTTGGCGGCGATGCGACTACCGATGATGCGGCGGCCGCCGAAGCAATCGCCGCAAGCGTGCGCGCGGCACTCGATGCGCACGCGCTTTCGCCGCTGTCGCTCGCCGCTTTGCTCGCGCCCGCCGCGAGCATGGCGGACCCGGCATTGACTCAAGCCGCTGCGCTGCTCAATGTGCCGCTGCGCTTCGCGGACACAAGCGCCAACGCAAGCAGCCCCGCAAGCGCTAAAGACAACGCCGAATCACCCACTGCTGCGAACACGGCAAACGCCACGGACAACACCGGGCCAACCGCCGCCGCGCTGCTGCGCGGCGCCCTGCGCGTCCCGCATCAAACCCTGCACGCCGCCGCGCCACCCGCAACCGCCGCAACAATCGAAGTCGCCCTCGCGCTAGCCCCCCTCGCCATCGATCCCGCGACCCTCGGCCGCCCGCGCGGCCGCCTGACCGTGATCGGCCTGGGCCCCGGCCGCGCCGACCTGATGGTCCCCGCCGCGCGCCACGCGCTGAACGAAGCGACCGACATCCTCGGCTACGACACCTACGTGAAAATGGCCGGCCCGCTGCGCGCCAATCAACGCGTGCACGGCACCGACAATCGCGAGGAAATGCAGCGCGCGCGCCACGCGTTCGAACTGGCGAGCGAAGGCCGCTCGGTGGTGATGGTGTCGTCGGGCGATCCGGGCGTGTTCGCGATGGCGGCCGCCGTGCTCGAAGCACTCGAAGCATCGCACAACGAAGCATGGGCGGCCGTTGAACTGGCGATCGTGCCGGGCGTGTCGGCCGCGCTCGCGACCGCCGCGCAGGCCGGCGCGCCGCTCGGCCACGACTTCTGCATGCTGTCGCTGTCGGACAACCTGAAGCCGTGGACGATCATCGAAAAGCGTCTGCGCCACGCGGCCGAAGCCGATCTGGTGATGGCGTTCTACAACCCGATCTCGCGCGCACGGCCCTGGCAACTGGACAAGGCGCTCGACATCGTGCGGGAATATCGCGCGGCATCGACCCAGGTCGTGCTGGGACGCGACATCGGCAGACCGGGTGGGACGCTGCGCACGCTCACGCTCGGCGAACTGCACTCCGCTGATGTCGATATGCGCACGATGGTGATCGTCGGCTCATCGCTGACGCGCAGTTTTACCGCTGCCGGCGCGCACGGCGCCGAGTGGGTTTATACGCCGCGCTGGTACGAGTGAGCGGGCGCGCTCACGCAACCCTCAGATCCGCCACCGCCCGCTGCCTCACCCCCAGGTCATCCCACAGCTCCGGATGACACGTAAACACCAGAATCTGATGCCGCGTGGCCGCATCGAGCAACGCGCGCTTCAGCGCGTCGCGCCGCGCGGCATCGGTATGCACGGCCGCGTCGTCGAGCATCAGCAGCGTCGGCCGCCCCGAAGCCTGCAACAGGTCCGCGTACGCGAGCCGCGTCAGAATCCCCAACTGCTCGCGCGTACCGAAACTCAGCGCGTCGAGCAGTTCCGAGCGCCCGTCGCGATCGAGCATCGCCGGACTCAGATCGTCGCCGAGCGCGAGGCTCGACTGCGGAAAAATCCGCTTCAGATAGTGGCCGAGCCGCTCGGTCAACGGCGCGCGCAGCTGCGCGAGCGCCGCGTCGCGTTCGTCGACCAGCACTTCGTCGAGCAGACTCAGCGCGCTCGCGCGCAGACTCAGTTCGTCCTTGCGGCGGCTCGCCTGCTCGACCTGCGCTTCGAGCGCGGCGAGCCGTTCGCCGAGCCCCGACGCGCCCATCGTCTCCAGCTGGCTGCGCAGCTGCGCGATCCGCACCTGGCGCTCGTGCTGCTCGCCGCGCGCGAGATCCGCCGACGCGCGATAGCGCTGCGCCTCGGCGGCCGGATCGTCGAGCCGCGCGGCCTCGAGTTCGCGTTCGCGTTCGCCGCGCTGGTTCTTCAACGCATCGACCTTCACGCGCTGCTCGACGATATGCGCCTGCCACTGCGCGCGATTGCGACGGAACGCGTCGTCGCTCAACTGCGCTTCCTTGCGTTGCAGTTGCGCGGCCAGCGAATCGGCCTGCGCGACGCCGGTCGAATAAACGGTCGCGGCCTGCGCGAGCACCTTGCGCGCGGCCTCCAGCGCGTCGCGCGCGATCTGCGCATTGCGCCGCGCCGCATCGAGCGGCAAGGCGGCGGACACGTCCGGCAAACTCGCCAGCCGTTCGCTCGACGCCTGCCAACGCGCGCCCGTCGATGCCAACGCGGCCCGCAACGCATCGATCCCTTGCGGCGCATGCACCGCGAGAATTTTTGCGTGACTCTGCTGTTGCGCGACCAGCGTCTTCCATTGCTCGTGACGCGCCTGCGCGGCGCTCGTCGATGCAACGCCGAGCGAGCGCAGCAACTGCGCATGCTTCGCATCGAGCGTCGCCAGTTCCGACAACTGCGCGGACAGATCGGAGACGCCCGGGATCACCCGCAATTCGCCGAGCGCGCCCAGTTCGATGCGCTTTTCCTCATCGACGCGCAGCACGCCGGTGCCGCTGAGCGTCTGCTCGCCCACTTTCACATCGCCGTTCAGCCGGTATTCGATGCGCGTCATCGCTGCGTCGGTACGCGCTCGCAGCACGGTCAGTTCGCCATCGAGCGCGATCAGCTGCTTCAGTTGCCGCTCGTCGATTTCGAGCGCGGCCGCTTCCTGCGCGGCTTGCAACACCGCCGCATTGGCCTTGTCCGCCTCGGCGATCGAAGCTTCGAGCCGCTCGCGTTCCGCGCGATAAATATCGATCTGCCCGCGCAGATCGGCGGCGCTCACCGCCGCGTTCGCGAGTTCGAGCGCGCGGTTCGCATCGGTGGCCGCCTGCTCGGCTTGCGCGACGCTGCTTTCCGCTTGCGCATGCGCGGCCTGCGCGGCGCTCACTTCGACGCGCACAGCGGCAAGCTGCTCGCGATCGCGCGCGAGCGCGGCTTCCAGTTCGAGCGCGTTCTGCTCCTGCTGCACCGACACCGCCAGCTCCGCCTCGCCGACCCGCAACGACTGGTCGAGCCCTTGCAGGTTGCGCTCCAGCTCCGCGACCGCCGTCGCGCGCTGCTGCGCGGCGGCGGCCTTCTGCTCGTGCAGCTCCCACGGACGACGCCGCTCGGCGTCATCGAACGCTTCCTGCTGCGCGGCAAGACGCGCGATGTTCTCGTCGAACTGCTGACGCTGCTGTTGCAGCTCGTCGCGGCTCGCGCTCAAAGCGACAAGCTTCTGCTCCGCTTCGGCGAGCGGCCCGGTCGCCTTTTGCGTGCGGGCGGTCAGCAGTTGCCGCAATTCACGCTGCACGGCCGCGATCAGCGCATCCTCGCCGGCCGACTCGCGCCCGCCCGACAATTGCGTGAGCGCGTCGCGCAGATACTGCGCGGCGTGACCGGTCGAATCGCGCAGTTCCTGGGTCGCCCCCTGCTGCACCCACAACAGCCCCGGCACGCCGGCGTTTTCCGCTTTCAACGGCCCGCGCGCGGCGCGCGAAAAACCGAGCAGCGCGGCGAGCCGGTCTTCGGCTTCGTCCTCGCTGAAGACCGACTGCCCGATCCGCAACTCGCAGCGCTGCCGCGACACGAACTGCTTCGACAGCCGGCACGCGATCCCGTCGAGTTCGAAACTCACCTCGACCGACGGCTGCCCGTTCGCGAGCCCCCAAGGCAGCAGGTCCTTCAGATGCGAAGCCTTATAGCGTTCGAGAAACACCGCGCGCACCGCTTCGGCGATCGTGCTCTTGCCGGCTTCGTTCGGGCCGACGAACAGATTCAATCCCGGTTGCAGATCGTCGATTACGAGCTGCCCGCTGAACTGCCTGAATTCGCGGATCGCAATACGTTGCAGTTTCATGCGGACCTCGCTTCGGACGACAGAGCGAGCTGTCCCTGTTGTCGTTCGCGCGCTGAAGCGGGTTGCTGTTCACGCTGAAAGCGCGCGAGCAGCAGCAATGCTTCCGCCGCCCGTTTGACCTGCTGCGGATCGGCGGCCGGGTCTTCCTGCAAACCACGCAGACGCGCGACCACCTTCGCCAGATAACCGCTTTGCGCGCCGAGTTCGGCGAGATCGTCGGCGGTCGGCAGCACTTGCAGGCCGCTCAGATCGGCCCGCAGCGCGCGCACCCGCGCACGCGTTTCTTCGACCGCGACATGCAGCGCTTCGGCATCGGCAAGCGCCGCGGTGCCGTCGACCGCGATCCGCAGCACGTCGTGGCGGCCCAACGCGGCGAGCCGCGCCTTCAACGCATCGACGTCGGTCGGCACCGCGATCGTCTGATCCCAGCGCTGCCATTGATACTGACCGACGCGCACCGGCTCGACCCGCGGCACCGCGCCGGGCTCGCTGACGGTCACGTCGAGCACGAAGCCCGGCTCGTTCGCGCGGAAGCGGTCCTGCTCGTGCGTGCCCGCATACCAGGTGCGTTCGTCGACCCGCAGATGGCCGTGCCAATCGCCGAGCGCGAGGTAATCGAGGCGCGCGCTCGCGGCCCGCGTCGGCGCGATCGGATTCGACGAATCGATGCTCTCCTGCAAAATCCCGCCGACGCTGCCATGCCCGAGGCCGATCCGGTGATAGCCGGGCGGCGTGTCGGCGGCATCGAAGAATGCGGTGGTGTCGTCGTAGGTGATGCGCTGGGTGAGCGGCGCGCACAGCAGCGCGGCGCGGCATGCATCGAGCAGCACGACGCCGGGTTCGAGCACCACGCGCACGTTCGGCGCGATGCAATTGAGCCGCTGCGCGCGGGTCCATACGCTTTCGACCAGCGCCGCGTCGTGATTGCCCGGCAGCAGGAGCCACGGCCCCGCGTACGCTTCGAGCGCCGCGAACAGACGGCGGATCACGGTGTCCGACACGGTCTGCAGATCGAACACATCGCCGGCGACCAGCACCGCGTCGACGTTGCGCGCGCTCGCTTCTTCGGCGATGCGGCGCACCGTGTCGAAGCGCGCCTGCGCGAGATGCGCGGCCTCGTCCGGCTCGAACTGGCCGAACTGCGTGCCGATCTGCCAGTCCGCGGTGTGCAGAAACCTGATCACTGTGCCTCCATTGCGATTGCGTTGCCCCGGGTTCAAGCGCGCCATGTTACCTTGCCGGGCCCGCGCCGCGAAGGCAGGCTGGACGCCCGCGCCGCGGCTGTCGCATGATGACGGCGAGGCGGCCGCGCCGCCGCCCGCAAGGACCCCGCCCCGATGGATAAAAGCACCGAACTGAAGAAGGCCAAACGCACACCGTTATTGCTGCTGCTCGCGGCCGCCTGCGTGTTCGTCGTCACCGCGTTCCTGCCGCGCGGGCTGTGGATCGACGGCATCAAGGCGGTCGCCGAGGCCGCGATGGTCGGCGCGCTGGCCGACTGGTTCGCGGTCGCCGCGCTCTTTAAGCGCGTGCCGATCCCGCTGGCATCCGCGCATACCGCGATCATCCCGCGCAACAAGCACAAGATCGCCGACAACCTCGCGCGCTTCGTGCAGGACAAGTTTCTCGACGTGCCTTCGCTGGTCGGGCTGATCCGCCGCCACGATCCGGCGCAGACGATCACCGCGTGGCTCGGCGAGCCGGCCAACACCGCGCGCCTGGGCGACTACGTGGTGCGGTTGACCGGCGGGATTCTCGATGTGGTGGACGATGCGCGCATTCAGAGCTTTATCCGCGGCGCGCTGCGCGACGTGCTCGCGAAGGTCGATCTGTCGCAATCGGTCGGCTCGATCCTCGACACGCTGACCCGCGACGGCCGTCATCAGCAGTTACTCGATACCGCGATCGAACAGGTGATCGCAGTGCTGCGCGAGGAACCCGCGCGCGAATTCATCGCCGCGCGGATCGTCGACTGGATCAAGGGCGAATATCCGACGCTGGAAAAGATCCTGCCGACCGCGCTGCTCGGCGACAAGGGCGCCGACGCGATCGCCAGCGCCGCGAACCGCGCGCTCGCGCAGATCGCCGACAACCCCGCGCACGAATTGCGCGAACGCTTCGACGCGGCGGTGCAGAAACTGATCGCGAAGCTGAAGACCGATCCGGCGTTCATCGCGCAAGGCGAGGCATTGAAGCACTACCTGGTCGAAGGCGACGCGTTCAGCGCGTACGTGAAGGACATGTGGGGCGATCTGCGCGCATGGCTCAAACGCGATCTGCACAGCGACGACTCGGTGCTGCACGCGCGGGTCGCCGCGATGGGCCAGTGGGTCGGCCGCGAACTCGCGAACGATCCGGCGCTGCGGCAATCGTTGAACGATCACCTCGAAGAAGCGGCGCGCGCAATGGCGCCGGATTTCGCGCACTTTCTGACCCGCCATATCAGCGATACGGTGAAGAACTGGGACTCGCGCGAGATGTCTCGGCAGATCGAACTGAACATCGGCAAGGACCTGCAGTACATCCGGATCAACGGCACGCTGGTCGGCGGCTTTATCGGCTTGCTGCTGTATCTGAGCTCGCTGCTGCTGGACTGGCTGCGGGTGTATCTGGTCTGAGCGCGGCTGCGGACCGGCGCGCGCAACGCCGCGCAACGCCGCGCAACCCCGCGCCAATCGGCCAACCCATCTCTAAAACGCCTACAATTCCAGGCATATGTCTTGCTGACGCGCAATGCCGCAGAACGGCCGGCAGCGCGTCCCCAACCGGAATCCTCTGTTCACATGAAAATATCGCTCCCGCCGCCGCATGGGCGGCCCAATCGCGTTTACCCGCCGGGCACGCCGGGCCTGCATGGGCTCGTGTCGCTGATCACCGGCGTGGTGGTCGTCTGCGGGCTGTACTTCGGCAGGGCGGTGCTGATTCCGATCACGTTGTCGGTGCTGCTGAGCTTCCTGCTCGCGCCGCTCGTGCAGATGCTGCGGCGGCTGCACATGGGGCAGTTGCCGTCGATCTTCATCGCGGTGCTGTTCGCGCTCGCCTCGCTGCTCGCGGTCGGCGCGCTGATCGGCGCGCAGCTCGTGCAACTGGCCGGCGATCTGCCGCAATACCAGGAAGCGATCGAACAGAAGATCGAGACGGTGCAGGAAAAAACCATCGGCCGCGCGGATTCGCTGATGAGCAGCGCGGCCACCGCGCTGCAACGGATGGCGCCGTCGCGGCCCGCGCCGCCGCGCCCGACCGGCCGCGCCGCGCGCAACGCGCCGCCGGTTCCGCAGCAGGTCGAGGTGCATACGCCCGCGCCGACGCCGGTGCAGCTCGCGCAGCGCGCGCTGTCGCCGGCCATTGCGCCGCTCGAAACCACGTTCATCGTGCTGGTCGTGACGATCTTCATCCTGTTGCAGCGCGAGGACTTGCGCGACCGGCTGATCAGCCTGTTCGGCTCGCGCGACCTGCACCGCACGACCACCGCGATCAACGACGCGGCGGTGCGCCTGTCGCGCTACTTCGTCGCGCAGCTCGGCGTGAATCTGAGCGCGGGCGGCGTGATCGCGATCGGCCTCGCGATCATCGGCGTGCCCGGCGCGCTGCTGTTCGGCGTGATCGCCGCGCTGCTGCGCTTCGTGCCGTATATCGGCATCTGGATCGCGGCGATCCTCGCGTTCTTTCTCGCCGCCGCGATCCAGCCGCAATGGACGATGGCGGTCTATACGCTGATCCTGTTCATCGTCGTCGACGTGGTCGCCGGGCAGATCGCCGAGCCGCTGCTGTACGGCCATCGCTCGGGGCTGTCGCCGCTCGCGGTGGTGGTCGCGGCGATTTTCTGGAGCTGGCTGTGGGGCCCGATCGGCCTCGTGCTGTCGACGCCGCTCACGCTGTGCGTGGTCACGCTCGGCCGCTACGCGGACCGCCTGAACTTCCTGACCGTGCTGCTCGGCGACCAGCCCGCGCTGACGCCCGCGCAGAACTTCTATCAGCGGCTGCTCGCCGACGATCCGCACGAGGCGATCGTGCAGGCCGAACGGCTGCTGCGCGAGATGTCGCTGATCGACTACTACGACAAGGTCGCGCTCGAAGGACTGCGGCTCGCGCGCAACGACGCGCTGCGCGGCGTGCTGATGCCGGACCAGTTGCAGCGGATCAACGATGCGCTGGTCGATATCGTCGAGAACCTGGAAATCGCCGACGGCCTGCCCGATACGCTCGCGCGGGCCGAGCCGCTCGATGCCGGCCACGCGGTGCTGGCCGCCGCGTCGGTGCCGGGACCGGCGGCGGCCGCGGTGGCGGCGGGCCACGGCTCGGAGCGGCACGACAGCCATGTGCTCGCGCGCTCGCGGCAGTCGGGCGGGACCGGCAAGACCACGGTGCTGTGCGTGCCGGGCCGCGGCGCGTTCGACGAAGTGACGACCTCGATCGCGGTGCAGCTGCTCGGCCGTCAGGGCTACGCGCCGATGATGGCGACCCACTCCGGTTATCGCCACGCACGCGCCGACGAGCCGAGCTTCCGCGATACGCCGGTGATCTGCATCGTGTCGCTCGACGCGCCGGAGTCGCCGCCGTATCTGCGCAACATGCTGCGGCGCACCCGCGAATGGCGGCCGGAAGCGACGCTGGTGATCGGCGTCGGCACCGCCGAAACGCTGGACGATACGGTCGAACTCGATGCGAACGGCGAGCTGCACGCGTCGCCGACGTTCCGCGCGATGCTCGAAGCGTGCCGGGCCGCGACCGATGCGGTCGAGATGCGGCAGCCGACGCCGACGGCCTGAACGGCGCGAACCGGACCGGTTCTTCACACTGGCGTAAAACCGCGCGGCCGCGTAAGCACCGCGCGGTTTTTTTATGTCCGCGCGCCGCGTCGTACCCAAAATGAGGACAGCGGCGTGCGGGCGCTGCTGCATACTGAGTCGAACTACAGGCATGACCACAGACGCCTGAAAAAACCGGAGACAAGTATGACCCGCCCGTTTACCCCCTACCCGTTCGAGCCGCGCCGCTACCCGGCCGAAGTGCCGCCGCTCGTCGATGGCCGCGACCCGGCCGCGCGCGCCGTCGCGATCGTCGGCGGCGGCCCGGTCGGCATGACGCTGGCCCTCGCGCTCGCGCGCCAGGGCGTGCGCTCGGTGCTGCTCGAAGCCGACGACAGCGTCTGCACCGGCAGCCGCGCGATCTGCATCTCGCGGCGCAGCCTCGAAATTTTCAAGCGGCTCGGCGTGGTCGACGGCTTTCTGCAAAAAGGATTGCCGTGGACCGGCGGACGCAGTTTCTATCGCGACGCCGAAGTATTCCGCTTCACGATGCATCAGGACGACGAACAATCGCTGCCGCCGATGATCAACATCGCGCAGTACCAGATCGAACAGCTGCTGCTCGACGAGATCGAACGGCACCCGGAGTTGATCGAGGTGCGCTGGCAGACGCGCGTGACCGGCATCGAGCAACATCCGCAAGGCGGCGCGACGCTGACGCTGCGCAGCGGCGGCGCTGCTGGCGATGTGGCCTGTGCTGCGGAGTCCGCGGGCACCAGCTGGCAAATGGACGCGCAATGGGTGGTCGCGTGCGACGGCGGACGCAGCACGATCCGCGATCTGCTCGGCCTGAAACTGACCGGCACCACGTACGAAGGCCGTTACGTGATCGTCGATATCGAACTCGATACGACGCGCGCGACCGAACGGCTCGCGTACTTCGATCCGCCGTCGAATCCCGGTTCGACCGTGCTGGTGCACAAGCAGCCCGACAACGTGTGGCGCATCGACTACCAGCTACGCGACGACGAAGACCCCGACGCCGCCGTGCTGCCCGAAAACGTGATGCCGCGCGTGCAGAGCGTGCTCGATTCGATGGGCGAAACCGGCGCATGGTCGCCGATCTGGATCACGATCTACAAGGCCAACGCGTTGACGCTCGAACGCTATCGACACGGCTCGGTGCTGTTCGCCGGCGACGCCGCGCATCTGGTGCCGATCTTCGGTGTGCGCGGCGCGAACTCCGGAATCGACGACGCCGACAATCTCGGCTGGAAGCTCGGCTGCGTGGTCAACGGCTGCGCGTCGGCGGCGCTGCTCGACAGCTACAGCGACGAGCGCGTATATGCGGCGCGCGAGAATCTGAGCTACGGGATGAAGAGCACCGAGTTCATGGCGCCGCCGACCTTCGCGTTCGACCTGATGCGCACCGCCGTGCTCGGTCTCGCGCAGCAGCATGCGGCGGTGCGGCCGCTGATCAATCCACGGCAGACGCATGCGATTGCTTATCGGCTCTCGCCGCTCAATCTCTCAACGGAGCAAACGGTCGCGTTCAGCGGCGGGCCGGCGCCGGGCACCGTGTTGCCCGAGTGCCGCTTGCTCAAGCCTGGGCTTGGAAGCGATGGAACGCCCGTCGGCATTCATCTGACCGATCTGCTCGAACCGTGCTTTACGGTGCTGCGTTTCGGCGCGGCGTTGGATGCCGGCAGCGACGCCGAGAGCAACGCCGATGGCGCCGCATGGCGGCAGTTGCAAAGCGCGCTCGCGGGCAGGAAGGTTCCGCTGCGGCTCGTCGATATCGTCGCGGCCGATACCGATACGCATGTGGAGCCGATCGGCACCGTCGCGCTCGACCCGGACGGCCACGTCCAGCGCATGCTCGACGCGCAGCCCGGCAGCGTCTATCTGCTGCGCCCCGACGGCCACGTGCTCGCGCGCTGGCGCGAAGGCAATCCCGAGGCCGTCCAGCACGCGCTCGCCGCGACGCTGAAGATCTAACGCGCAAGGACACTCACCATCATGACCGATAGCGATCTCGACCTCGTCTATACGACGCTGTGCAACACGCTGAGCCACGAAGGCGAAGCACAAGCTTCGCTGTATCTGGCGCGCCTCGCGCTGCTGTGTCTGACCGAACTCGACGACCCGCGACGCGCGCTGGCGTTGATCGAGTCGGCGAAGTTGCGCGCGGGGGCGGCGGTGACGGCGTGACAGCGCCCGCGTGACCGCCCGCTTCGATCAGGATTCCGACGCATCCCGGAACGGCGGCGGGCGACTCACGTCACGGTAGCCGCGAATGCGACCGCTCGACTGTGCGCCGCAAGCTGGGTTCAGGCATGGCCGCCACAGCCCGGCGAGTAGCAATGGGCTTCACGCCAAACCCATCACCTCGCGGGTCCGCGCGAACTCCTCCCGGTAGAGAGCGGCCAGACGGCTGGCCGTGCGCGCCAGCAATTCGCGGTCGCTCGTCAGCGCAGTGAAAACGGCTTCGGCCAACGCATCGATCCCGACGCTGCCCGGCACGCCCGCCGGTTCCCACGTCTCGGCAAACGCGGATTGTTTGGTCGTGTCATGCGCGCGTGCCGGATGGACGAGATTGACGCGCGGCAAACCAAACGCCATCGCGACGATCCTCCCGTGCAGGCTGCTGCCCGCATAAGCGCTCGCATGTGCGATCAATGCGCAGATGTCCCACAGGTCCAGCGAGCGGAAGATTGCTGTATCCGATGTTTTCATCTTTGCCGCGATTCGCTCGTAGCACGCCGGATCGTCATGCCACGGCGCGGCGCCCGCCTGGAAAAACACGATGCCAAGCCCGCTCTCTTGAGACACTCGATCGAGTTCGCGCGCCAGCATGCCGAGCGTCCGGTCGTCGCCGAAATCGGCACTGAACTGCACCGCGATGTAGCCGTTTGGAAACGCTCTGCGCAACCGCGCCACGCCGCTTTGCTCGCTGCGCGCGCGAATTCGCGAGCCGAATAGCTCGGCCACCATCACTGCCGGGTCCGGAACGAGACGTGCAGTGACGCCTGCGGCGGCCAGCACGTTGCGGGTGTGGACGTCGCGCACGCTGACAGCGTCGGCTTGCTTGAGCTTCGCCAGCGCTTCGGCGCGCATGCCGGCATCCAGCCGATCAAAATCGACGCCGCCGGCCGCCAGATACGTGATGCTCGCCGCGCGCGGAAACATCGCGCGAGATGCCATGTACGGAAGCAGCGCATCGAGCCCCGTCTGCGCATGCGCCCACGCGCGCCGTTCGTCGCTGTGTCGATCCAGTCGCGCGATGACCTGCCGCGCTTCGTCACCCGCCAGCAGCATCACCGCGGCTTCCCAGTCGGAGCACGTGAGGATTTCGCCGCCTGCATGCACGACATGCACGCGCTGGTGGCCGAGTCGCGCGGCCAGTTGCGCGAGCGACTCGACCGCGTGGCCGCCGTATGCGCGCATGTCGCGCCGCGCGAGCCCGGCGAAGATCAGGTCGTCACGCAGGTCGTCACGTTCGAATAACTCGGCCGCGATATGCGCGAACAGCAGGTCGCCGAAGTTGTGGCGATCGAACGCGCCGAAGATAACGACCGGATCATGCTTTGCAAGTTGTTGCCTCACGGTTCACGCCCCGTCCTCATCCGCCACCGTCTCACCGGCCCCGCGCCGCTTATCGCGCCACTCCACCACCTGCCACGCGATCAACCCCGGCAAAAAAACGATGATGTCACGAAACCGGCGCGCGCCCGCGAGCGCGAGACAGGTCTGCGGATCGAAGCCCAGCGAACGGAATTTGCCGCTGGTCATGCGATTGAAGAGTTTGCTCAGGCATACGAACGGGCTCCCTGACACCGCTGCGCTACGGCGGCGGCTTCGATCTGATCCGTGCTGCTAACTAAATGCTTCCTGGGCTTCAGCTGCCGTACGGATCGAACTGAAAATACTTGCCTGCCAGACGCTTATACGTACCGTCGGCCAGCATATCGGCGATCGCCTTGTCGATCTTGTCCTTCAGCTCGACGTCGGATTTGCGCAGGCCGATCCCGGCGCCGTTGCTCGCATACACATTGCCGCCGGAGAACTTGAAGTCGGCCCCTTGCGGCGTGCGCAGAAACCCGTATTCACCGACCGCCGCGTCCGTAAAGCAGCCGTCCAACCGCCCGGCCGACACGTCCGCGAACACCTGATCGAAGTTCGGATAAGAGACCACGCGCGCGCCGGCCGGCGCCCAATGTTCCTTCGCATAGCTCTCGGGGACCGTCCCTTGCTGGAAGCCGATCGATTTGCCCTTCAGCGACTCGGGAGTCGGTTCGAGCGTGGTGTCCTTGCGCACGATCAGCTTGTTGGGCGTCTTGTACAGCCGCGACGTAAACGCGATCACCTGTTTGCGTTTATCGGTGATCGACATCGAAGCGAGGATCGCGTCGAACTTCTTCGCCTGCAGCGCGGGAATCATCCCGTCGAAATCGTTCTGCACCCATTCGCACTTCGCGTTGATCCGCTTGCAGATCTCGGTGCCCAGATCGATATCAAAGCCGATCAGCTTGCCGCTCGCGTCGCGCGACGAGAACGGCGGATGCGACGGGTCCACCCCGTAGCGAAGCGTGGACCAGTCTTCGGCGCCCGCATGCGCCGACATCAGCGTCGACGCGCACAGCAGCAAAGCGGACATGAACCTTTTCATGATTGAGAGTCTCCAGTTGCCAGCGTGAATAGGTGTGGGTGAAATCGGCGGGTTGCGTGAGCAAAGCATCACGCGGCCGACAGAAAGCGTCGCAGCCGGCTGTTCGCGGCGTTCGAGAAAAGATCCTGCGGCTTGCCCTGCTCTTCGATTTTTCCTTCATGCAGGAAGATCACTTCGCTCGACACATTGCGGGCAAAGTTCATTTCGTGCGTGACGACGATCATCGTGCGGCCTTCGGCGGCGAGCTTTTGCATCACCTTCAGCACTTCGGCGACCAGTTCCGGATCGAGCGCGGAGGTCGGCTCGTCGAACAGCAGTACTTCGGGGTCCATCGTCAGCGCGCGCGCAATCGCGACGCGCTGTTGCTGACCGCCGGACAGATGCGCGGGATAGCGCGACGCGATATTCGCGCCCAGCCCGACCTTCTCCAGATTCGCGCGGCCGCGCTCTTCCGCTTCCTTTCTGCTCAAGCCGAGCACATGAACCGGCGCGTGACTAACGTTGTCGAGCACCGTCATATGCGGCCACAGATTGAAGTGCTGGAACACCATCGCGAGCTTCGAACGGATCCGTCGCAACTGCTGCTTGTCGGCCGGCCGCAGCACGCCGGCTTTATCGCGCTTCATGCGGATTTCCGCCTGGTTGACGATGATGCGGCCGGCCGAAGGAAGTTCGAGCAGGTTCATGCAGCGCAGCAGCGTGCTTTTTCCGGATCCCGACGAACCCAGGATACTGATCACGTCGCCGGCGTGCGCGCTGAGCGACACGCCCTTCAGAACTTCATGCGAACCGAAGCTTTTATGCAGGTCGTCCACGACGACCTTCGCGGCGGTGCCGGCCGGGCTATTCGAGCTGTGGTTAATCATTTTGCGGTTTCAGATAAGCGAGCCAACGGTTTTCCGCCTGACGGAATAGCCAGACCAGCGCAAACGTGATGGCGGTATAGATCACGAATGCGATGCCGAACGCGGCGAACGATTGATAGGTGGCCGAATTGACGTCGCGCGCGACCTTCAGCAGATCCGGCACGGTGGCGGCGAACGCCACCGAGGTCGAATGGAACACCAGGATCACTTCGTTGCTGTAGCTAGGCAACGAGCGACGCAGCGCCGACGGCAAAATCACGTGCAGGTACAGCTGAAACCTCGACATACCGGCTGCCAAGCCCGCTTCGATCTCACCCGCGGGTGTCGCCTTGATCGCACCGGCGAAGATTTCGGTCGTGTACGCACAGGTGTTGAGGACGAACACCAGCAGCGCGCAGCGCATGCCGTCGCGAAAGAAAGTACTCGTCAGTTCGTGATTGCGGATGATCGCGAGGCTGAACAGCCCCGTATAACAAAGCAGCAATTGCACGAATAGCGGCGTGCCGCGAAACAGATAGGTGTAGAGCCACACGCTTCTCGACACCAAGCGGTTGGCGGAATTACGGGCGACGGCCATCGGCACCGCCAGCACCGAGCCGACCACGACCGAAAACAACAGCAGCCAGATCGTCACCACGAGGCCGGTGAACTGATAGCCGTCCGTGTAGAGATAGGCGCGCCAGTACTCGCGAAAGACGTCGATCATACGGTCACCTTGCGCACGCCGACGTTGTAGCGTTTTTCGAGGTACAGCAGCACGAAATTGGAAATCGTCGTAATCAGCAGATAAACGAACGCCGCCACCGCGATAAAGAAGAAATAGCGCGTAGTGCTTTTGCCGGCATCCCGCGCGGCCTTGACGACATCGGACAAACCGATGATCGACACCAGCGCCGTCGACTTGACGATCACCTGCCAGTTATTGCCGACCGCCGGCAGCGCGAAGCGCATCATCTGCGGAAACAGGATGTGCGCCAGCACATGCGCTGGCGACATGCCGAGCGAGGTCGCCGATTCCATTTGGCCGCGCGGTATCGCGAGAAACGCGCCGCGGAAAGTTTCGGTGAAATAGGCGCCGTGGATCAGGCCCAGCACGATCACGCCGGCGGCGAAAGGTTTGATATCGATCTGCGTCCAGTGCATCCGTTCGGTCAGGCCGTTCAGCAGGATCTGGATGCTGTAGTAAAGCAGCAGCATCAGCACCAGATCCGGCGCGCCGCGCACGAGTGCCGTGTAGCCGTGAGCGAGCCGTGCGATCACGCGCGAGCCGAACAGCTTCGCCGACGCGCCAAACAAACCGATCACGAAAGCCAGCGCCAAAGAACATAACGCCAATTGCACGGTCTTCAGCGCGCCGTCGAGAACGAGGCCGCCGTATCCATCAAAAAGAGTTTTCATCGAGTGCATTCGTTGCCGCCGGTGAGTGGTTCACGGGTCGCGTTCGCATGGCGTCCCGGTACGTTGCATTTGAGCGCACCGAAAAGCTTCTGTCAACAAAGTACCGACTAGTGGAACTACCAAGGTCCGTTTAATGGAATATAATGAAAAACCCTGACTGTGGCCGTGGGCGCACGACTGTTCCGCTGCCAGCCAGCGGCCGTGCATCTGCCGCACCGCGCTGCTGCGGGATGTAAGTTCCATTTACCGGAACCAGTCGTTTGACAACGGATATGACGCTACGGACAATCCGTTGCGATCGAGAAGCGCGAGCGCTTAACCTGCTTGCGCTTCGGTACGAACCAAGGAGACACGCATGATTGTTAACCGGACGCCATTACTGTCGCCGGCCATCGGCACTCAACGCGAGCTGGTGAGTTTGACTTTCGGCCCGCAAGGGGCCGCGAAGAAGATTTATATGCAGGCGTCGCTGCACGCGGACGAGACCCCGGCGATGCTCGCCGCGACCGTGTTGCGCAAGAAGCTTGAAACACTCGAAGCGCAACGCAAGCTAACCGCGGAAATAGTCCTCGTTCCGGTCGCGAACCCGATTGGCCTGAGCCAGCACGTAATGGGTCAGTTCTTCGGCTGCTTCGATCTGAACGGTTCGCAGAATTTCAACCGGGGCGTGCGCCGTCCTTCCGAGTTGCTGACCGGACTCGACGGGCGCCTCGGCGACGACCCGGCCAGCAATAAAAAGATCGTGCTGGATGCGATGCGCGAAGTGCTGGACGCGCAAAAGCCGACGACCGAATTCGAGTCGCTGCGCGTGACGTTGCAGAAGCTGTCGTTCGATGCGGACATCGTTCTCGACATCCACTGCTCACTGGAAGCGGTGATCCACCTGTACACGACCAACGCCGCATGGCCGCGAATCGAACCGCTCGCGCGCCATCTGCAATCGAAGGCGCAGATGTTGAGCGACGACACCGGGCTCGGCTTGTTCATCGAAGGCACGAATCTGCTGTGGGCGGACGTGAAAGCGCGCTTCGGCGACCGCTACGCACTGCCTGAAGGCCCCGTCGCCGCGATTATCGAATGCGGCGGCGAACGGGAAGTGTCGTACGAGACAGCGGAACACTACGCCAGCGCGATCCTTGCGTATCTCGCCGACCAGGGCGCGATAGCCGGTAGCGTGAGCGACGCACCGGCGCTGCTGCACCCGGCGACTCAGCAATCGGCCAGCGAGCATTTCTACGCGGCGAGCAGCGGGATCGTCGTGTATCGCAGCGAGATCGGCGCGCGGGTAAAAGCCGGCGACCCGATCTGCGACATCGTCGATCCGATCAGCGGTGAATCGACAACGCTGACGAGCCATTCGGAAGGGATGTTTTATATGCGGCGGGCCATCCGGTTCGCGACCGCAGGCGCCGAGATCGGCCGGATTACCGGCGGTTAAGCCGCGCCTGCCGCGAACTCGCAAGCATCGCTAACGGTTTAGTGCTGGGCGGTTAATGCGTCACTTCGCGGATCGGGCCGCGTTCAGCGCGAGCCCGGTCCACGAAGAACAGCGCGAACCGCTGCCTCACGAGCGCTTGCGTCGAGCCGGCTTCGCTTCGGTTTCGGCTTCGTCCGCGCCGCCGTCGAGCACGCTGAGAATCCGCGTGATCCGCAACGCCGCGGCCTGCAGCGTCGGCACCAGCAACGTGATTTCCTCGAGCGATTTGCGCGCCTTCGGCGCCGAGATGCTCAGACACGCGATCAGCCGGCCATTCGGTCCCGCGATCGGAACCGCGGCGCCCACCACGCCGATCGCGAATTCGGAATCGTTGGTCGCATAACCGTTCTTGCGCACCAGCTCGATCTCCGGGCGCAGGCGGTCGGGATCGACGATCGTATAAGGGGTGATCGGTTCCCACGGGCCGCTGAGCAGATACGCGTCGAGCTGCTTTTTCTCCATGTTCGCGAGAAACACCCGTCCGCTCGACGTGCAATGCACGGGCGCCCGATGCCCCTTCTGGAAATTGAGCGTCAACGGCGAGTTGCCGATCGCGCTGTCGATATAGACGACCTCCGAGCCGCGCATCACGCCGAGGCTAATCGTCTCGGCGGTGCGCCGCGACGTCTCCACCAGCAGCGCGTGAATCGGTCCATTCGAAGTGGACGCCGCGAGGATATTGGTCGCCAGTTCCAGCAGCCGCGGCCCGACCTGATAGCGGCCGCGCTCGACGCCATGTTCCAGAAATCCGAACTCTTCGAGATTGCTGACGAGACGATGGGCGGTGGTCTTCGGAATGCCGAGCGCGGTGACGATGTCGGCGGTGGTCACGCGGCCAACCTGGGCGGCCATCTCGATGATGTGAAACGCGCGCTCGGTCGGCGACACTTCCGACTCTGGCGCTTCGGGGACGGGGCTTTCTTCCGTGCGCATATCTGCTGGTTCGGTCTCGATGAATGAAGGGATGAACGTTCCGTCGTGAGTGGCCGCGCGGCGGGCGGACGCCTAGCATAACCGATCCGGGCCGGTTGCCGGCACAGTCAGGTTCGGCCCGGCACCGGTCGCCGCTGTAGTCATCACGGCCACCATTTTCCATAAAAATACCGAAAATTGGAACTTCAATAAACCACTTATCGGAATTCATTATTGACAGCGACGGATGATGCTCGTCTAATGCGTGCACCGGTGCGCGGTCCGGCGCCCTCCCCGATCACATCCAGAAGTGAGACTTCGCCCCATGATTCCGACTGAAACGCTTGCCGCCGTTCGTGAACAGTTCCCGGTCACCGCACGTCAGCTGTACCTCGATTCCGCGCATCAGACTCCGCTGTCGCTCAGCGTGCGCGACGCGCTCGCGGCGTTTCTGTCCGAGGGCTACGAGATGGCGGGACCGAAGACGCTGTGGCTGCGTCGCGTCGAGGAAACCCGCGCGACGGTGGCCGGCTTCTTCAACGCCGCGCCGTCCGAGATCGCGTTCACGAAGAACACGTCGGAAGGGCTGAACATCGCCGCGAACGCGGTGCCGCTGAAGGCCGGCGACAACGTCGTGCTGATCGAAGGCGATCACCCGAACAACGCGTATGCATGGCTGAATCTGAAACGCAATGGCGTGGAGGTGCGCTTCGTGCCGCTGCGCGACGACGAGATCGCCACCGCGCAGACCTTCGAGCCTTATATCGACGAGCGCACCCGCGTCATCACTCTGTCGCACGTGACGTTTCACGCGGGCCAGGTTCACGACCTGATGAGTATCGGCAAGCTGTGCAAGGAGCGCGGCATCTATCTGGTCGTCGACGCGATGCAGTCGGTCGGCGTGATTCCGCTCGACGTCAAGGCGCTCAATATTTCGGTGCTCGCCGCGGGTACGCATAAGGGGCTGCTGGTCCCGCAAGGGTTGGGCGTGCTGTATATCGCCGACGGTCTCGACGAATTGCAGCCCGCGTATCTGGCGATGTCGAGCATGGCCAATCCGCCGGCCGATTACGTGGCGCGTCCGGACGACCTCGCGGTGCGCAAGGACGCGCTGCGCTTCGAATTCGGCAACGTCAACCTGCCGGACGTGCATGCGCTGTCGGCGGCGATCCGGCTGATCGAAAGCGTCGGCGTGCCGGACATCCAGAATCATGTGATGGAACTCGGCGATCTGCTGCTCGCGCATCTGGACCGGCTGGGCGTCGCGGTCGTCGGGCCGCGCGAGCGCGGCCAGCGCAATCACATCTATGTGCTGAAGCTGCCGGTCGAGCAATGGGCGGCGTTCTTCGCCCGCAACGACGTGCGGGTGTCGCCGGAGCGCGGCGGCATTCGTATTTCGGTGGCGATGTTCAACAACGTCGAAGATATCGAACGGCTGGTCGACGTGATCCGCACCGGCCTGGAGAACGACCTGCCGCGGCAGGCGGGACGCTGAAGACGATCCGGAGAACCGGGCACGGCTGCCCGCAAACCGCCGCGTGCTTACTTAATGGTTGCGCCGCGTTTTGGGATCAGCCGCCGGTTTTCCGCGCATCGGCGCGCCGCCATTCATGCGAATGTTCACGCGCCAACCGATGTTCCGTAGTTCTAACATCGCGCACCAGATTAGCTGCTATCTTCAGAAGGATGCCTGTCCGGCATCGCTAAACCCGCTGCGGATAGCGTGATGGCACTCCTCTGCTCCCGTGCCCCCGGCGTGGTCTCTCTCACACGTAGGAGGAAGCCGAAATGTTCCATGTCGACATACCGGGTTCGCGCGACATCGCCAGACTCTTCGGGATCAAGTCGGACGCATGCGTGTCGCTCTATCTGGCTACCACGCCGGTCACGAGCGAAACCGCCGGGAGCCGGATCGAATTTTCCAATCTGATTCGCGACGCGATGAGCCGGCTCGAAACGCGCGGTCTGGACAAACGCCGGCTGTGGCAATTGCACGAGCTGCTGGCCGAAGTTCAGGAAAACGAAGTCTTCTGGCGCTATCAGGCCAACTCGCTCGCGGTGCTGGCCACGCCGGACGAGATTCACACGTTCAGGCTCGCGAACCGCCTCGAATCCGAGGTCGAAGCATCGGATCGCTTCAATATCAAACCGCTGTTGCGCGCAACCACGTTCGATCACTCCGCCTATGTGATCGCGATCTCCGAGAACAGTTTGCGAGTGGTGGAGATTTTCGCCGACCTGCCGCCCGAGGAAATCCGCGTGCCGGACCAGCCGACCGACATGGCCAGCGAACTGCGCTTGAACGATCGCAACGACAGTTCGATCAATAGTGGCGATCTGCACAAATTCAATCTGACCAAATACGCGCGGCGTGTCGATGCGGCGCTCGCGCCGCTGTTGCAGCACGGCGACGTGCCGGTGATCGTGATGGCCGCGCAGCCGATCGCGTCGATTTTTCACAACCTGTGCCGCGCGCAGAACCTGCTGCCGCAGATCCTCTCGCATAGCCCCGATCGTCTGTCGCCCGGCGAGATCGCCGCCGAAGCGCGCAAGCTTCTGGACGTTCATTATCAGAGCGTGGTCGCCGGCCATCGGGAGCACTACCAGGGGCGTCTGCACAACCGCCGCGCCAGCGACATGCTGGAGGAAGTCGCGCGCGGCGCGACGCAAGGCGCGATCGAAACGCTGTACATCAATATCGACAGCGATCTCAAAGGCACGCTCGACGAGCAGACCGGCGCGGTCGACTATGGGACCGCGGGACCGGCGGTGGCGTATAGCCTCGTCGGCGAAGTCACGCGGCGCGCGCTGGCGGCGGGCGCGAAGGTGGTCGCGTTGCGGCGCAACGACCTGCCGGCCGGCGCCGATGTCGCCGCCACGTTCCGGTTTCCGATCTGAGGAAGCGGCGTAGCGCGCCGCCAAACACCGAACGCCAGGCGGACGCTTCGCCCGCCCCGCCCCGCCACCCAAACCAACGCCGCGCGTCCAGTTCGAACCGGACGCGCGGCGTTGGTTTTGTTGGGGCATTACAGCTTCGGATACAAACCCAACGTGCTCGCATGCAGCCGCGCGAGCCCAAGCAACGCATCGGTATAAGGCGTCGCGACGCCGGTCAATTGCCCCAGCTCGCGCACCGCGCCGACCAGCGCGTCGAGTTCGACCGGCTTGCCGGCCTGCACGTCCTGCAGCATCGACGTCTTCATCGCGCCGAGCTTTAGCGTGACCGCGTGACGATCGTCGGGCGCCTGATCGATCGGGATTCCGAAGCGTGCGCCGATCTCCTTCGCCTCCAGCATGATGTGCGTGACGAAGCCGCGCGCGAGCGGGTCACCGAGGATTTTGTCCGTCGTCGCGCCGGTGAGCGCGCTGACCGGATTCATCGTCATGTTGCCCCACAGCTTGTACCAGACGTCGCGCTGGATCTGCGCGGCCATCGTTGCATTGAAGCCCGCCGCCTGCAGCAGCGCCGCAAGCCGCTCGACCCGTTCGCTCGGCCGGCCCGACGCCTCGCCGACAATCAGGCCATTGCCCTGGTGATGGCGGATCACGCCGGGCGCGTCGATCAGGCAGCTCGCATGCACGACGCAGCCGACCGTTTGCGCGGTCGGAATCGCGGCGGCGATCGCGCCGTCCGGGTCGATCGTCTTCAGCCGCTGGCCGGCGAACTCGCCGGCGAGGCCGTCGCAGAACCACCACGGCACGCCGTTCATCGCGGTCAGCACGCTCGATTCCGGTCCGATCAGCGGCGCGATCCGCGCGGCCACCGACGCCATCGCGGGCCCCTTCACCGCGACCACGACGAGATCCTGCACGCCGAGATCGGCGGGCTTCTCGCTCGCCTTGACCTGCTCGGCGTAGATCACGCCGCCTTCGATCAGCCGCAGCCCGTGCTGGCGCACCGCGTCGAGCGTCGCGCCGCGCGCGACCACGCTGACCTCGTGCCCGGCCTGCGCGAGCTTCACTCCCATCCAGCCGCCGATCGCGCCGGCGCCGTAGATCGCTACTTTCATTGCTTGTCCTTGCTGGTTGCCGCGTGCGCTCCGCAGCGGTTCGTTCGCTGAATTCTAGTCAATCATTGCCGGTAGCTGGCGTCGATCCGGTCGACCCGTCGCACCAACGCGTCGAACACGTCCTGCCCGGCGCCGTGGCGCGGGTCGAACTGCAGCGAGTCGCGCGAGCAGCGGATCGCGACCTCTTCCGGCACCGGCCGCGCGCGGCCCATCGAGAACGTCGCCATCTGGATTTCGCACGCGCGATTGAGCGTCCACAGAATCGCGAAGGTCTGCGCGAGCGTGTGCCCCCATGCGAGCAAGCCGTGGTTGCGCAGAATCACCGCCTGTTTGTCGCCGATATGCGCGAGCAGCCGCGGCCCCTCTTCCGCATGAATCGTGATGCCCTCGAAGTCGTGATACGCGATCCGCTCGTGCAACTGCGCGCTGTAGAAGTTGGTCTGCTGCAAACCGTCTTCGAGACAGGCGACCGCGACGCCGGCCGTGGTATGCGTGTGCATCACGCAGTGCGCGTCGGGCAGACCCTCATGGATCGCCGCATGCACGACGAAGCCGGCCGGATTCACCGGATACGGCGAGCCGTCGAGCACCCGCCCGTGCGCATCGATCTTCACCAGATTGCTCGCGGTGACTTCGCTGTAGTGCAGCCCGAACGGGTTGATCAGGAAGTGCCGCTCGTTGCCGCTGACGCTCGCCGGCACGCGCAACGTGATGTGGTTGTAGATCATCTCGGTCCAGCCGAGCAGATCGAAGATCCGGTAGGCCGCGGCGAGTTGCACGCGGGCCTGCCATTCGTCCGGATGCATGCCGGCCGTTGGCGGCACGCTCGCCGGTTGCGCTTCGAGGATGGTGCTCATCGGGTCGTCTCCATGATTGTCGTTCTGGCGGTGTGAGGGTTGACCGCGGCGCCGCGCATGCGTGTGCGCCCGGTCCATATACGCGTGTGAGCACCGAGGCCGCGCCGCCCGCGCCAAGCCGGCACGGGCGGCTTACCGACGCGCGTCAGGCAGCGCCGGACACCACCGCCGCGATCGACGCCGCCACGTATTCCGCGTTGCGTTCGTTCAGACCGGCGACGCACATCCGGCCCGAGCGCAGCACATACACCGCGTATTCGTTGCGCAGCCGTTCGACCTGGCTTTCGCTCAGACCGGTGTAGGTGAACATGCCGCGCTGCGCGACGTAACGCGTGCGCATCACTTCATCGACGCGCCCTTCGAGGCCCGCGTAAATCGTCTGACGCATCTTCAGGATGCGCTCGCGCATCGCGCCGAGTTCGGCTTCCCACGATGCGTGCAGCGCCGGATCGGCGAGCACGTTGGCGACGAGGCGCGCGCCATGCGTGGGCGGATTGCTGTAGTTCGCGCGCACCGCCGCCATCAGCTGACCGGCCACGCGGGCCGCTTCGTCCGCGCTCTTGCAGACCACGCTGAGCGCGCCGACGCGCTCGCCATACAGCGAGAAATTCTTCGAGAACGAGTTCGCGACGATCAGCGGCACCTCCGCGTCGGCGAGCAGACGCACGCACGCGGCGTCTTCTTCGAGGCTCGCGCCGAAGCCCTGGTAAGCCATGTCGACGAATGCGATCAGCTTGCGGCGTTGCAGGACCGGCACCAGTTCCTGCCATTGCGCCGGGCTCAGGTCCACGCCGGTCGGGTTATGGCAGCACGCGTGCAGCAGCACGACGCTCTGTTCCGGCAGTGTGTCGAGCGCGGCGAGCATCTCGGCGAAACGCAGCCCGCCGGTTTGCGCGTCGTAGTACGGATAGGTGTTGACCGTCAGGCCCGCGGCTTCGAATACCACGCGATGGTTTTCCCAGCTCGGATCGCTGATCCACATCTGCGAGCCCGGGAAATAGCGTTTCAGGAAATCGGCGCCAACCTTCAGCGCGCCGGAGCCGCCGAGCGTTTGCAGCGTGGCGATGCGGCCGGCCGCGCGCGCCGCGCTATTCGCGCCGAACACCAGCGCCTGCGCGGTGTCGCGATACAGCGGCAGACCGGCCATCGGCAGATACGAGCGCGGGCCGATCGATTCGAGCAGCGCGGTTTCGGCGCGGCGCACCGCGTCGATCACCGGCAGCTTGCCGGCGTCGTCGAAATAGATGCCGATGCTCAGGTTGACCTTGTTCGGCCGGGGGTCCAGCTGGAAATCCTCGTTCAGGCTCAGAATCGGGTCGCCCGGATAGGCGGGAATATGGTCGAACATCACGGGTCCTTGAAGACGGCCTCGGAGGCCGGTTATGCGGCTAGCCGCGCGGCGCCGCAACACCCGCAAAAACAGGTGGCAAGCGCGTCGGCGGCGCACGGCGGGGCAAACCTCAAGTCTAAGCGGGTTTGTCGCGCTGCGTCGACCGGTACGAGTGTCGTCGCTCACGCCGCCGCGCACAATCAATCGATTTTTCACGATTCGTAAGTTTTTCTTTAGAATCGCCCGCATGGCTCTTACCCGCGTCACCATTCGCCAGTACGAAGCGTTTCTCGCGATCGTCGATCTGCACAGCATCGGCGCGGCCGCGCAGCGGCTCGGGCTGACGTCGTCGGCGGTCAGCCAGTTGCTGGCCGAACTCGAAACCGAACTCGGCTTCCGGCTGTTCGATCGCACCACGCGGCGCGTCGCGCTCTCCAGCGCGGGACAGGATTTCCTGGCCTCGGCCGAATCGGTGCTGCGCCACGTGCGCGCGGCCGCCCAATCCGCCGACGATATCCGCAACCGCGCGTCCGGCATCGTGCGGGTCGGCGCGCCGCTGGTGATCGCGGCGACCGCGTTGCCGGCGGCGATCGCCGACTACGCGCGCGACAAACCGAAAGTCGTCGTGCGGATCTTCGATACCGGGGTCGAGCAACTGGTGGAGCGGGTCGAGAGCGGCGACATCGATCTGGCGATCGGGCCGGACCGGCAAAGCGGCTCGCACGTGCGCGCGGAAACGGCGTTCGCGAGCCCGTGGGTGATGTGGTGCGCGGCCGCGCATCCGCTGGCCGCGCGCCGGCGGGTGCAGTGGCAGCAGCTGCGCGACGTGCCGATCGTCGCGACCGGCCGCGATCACGAACGCGCGGTCGATCAGATGCGCGCGAACCTGCCGCCGGAGGCGCGCATCGTGCCGGTCGACGTGGTCGATAACGTGACCACCGCGTTCGGACTCGCCGCGCAGGGGCTCGCGGTCACGCTCGCGCCGGCCTATGTCGCGCCGCTCGCGCGCACGTTCGGACTGGTGATGCGGCGCATCGTCGATCCGGAAACGATTCGCGAAGTCTGCGTGTATCGCTCGACCGAGCGCGCGCTGTCGCCGTCCGCCAGCGGCTTCGCGGACTTCGTGATGCCGTGGCTGAAGCGCTGGGATCGGGAGATGCAGGGGCGCGGCAAGCGGACTAAAGCGGAAGTTGTGAAGCGTTAGGCCGGCTCGGGCGCTACGGCGAAATCTACCGCGCAACGTGCAACGCCAGCCGAATCCGCGAGCAAATCGCGCATGGCGTTCGCGCCGCTACGCCTGCATGCACAGCGCAAACAGTTGCCGCTGGTTCGAAATGCCGAGCCGCGCATACGCACGCTTCTGATAAGTCACCACGCTCGTTGCCTTCACGCCCATGCACCCGGCGATCTCGCCGGCGCTCGCGCCTTCGAGCGTGCCGCGCAGCACGTCGAGTTCGCGCGGCGTCAACGCCGGGCAGATACGGCGAAGCCGCCCGAGCATCGCCGCGGCGGGCCCTTGCTGATGCTGGCCGTTCAGCGCGTAATGCGCTGTCGCCGCGTGTGCGAACAACGGCGCGACGCTTTCGAGGTATTCCAGTTCGCGCGCCGCGAACACGCCGTGCGCGCGATCGCGATACAGGTTGATCGACAGCCACACGCTGTCGAGCGGCTGAACCAGCAACGACAGCCGGTCCGATACGTTCGGCTGCGCGTAGCAGGCCGCGCGATACGCTGCGTGTTCGATTTCGTCGCCGCGCTGCTGATGCAGCACCAGCGCATCGCGCGACGGCGGGCGTCGGTTCTTGCCGCCCGGGCGGCTGGCGTCGATGATCGCGCGGTTGCCGTCGAGCGCGTAGAAATGCGCGGCATAGCGTTCGGCGACCTCGCGCAGAAAGCGCCCGCCGCGATGGTCGGCCGCCGACACGGTGCGCGGCCGCGCGTCGAATTCATATGCGAAGACCGTGCATTGCGACACCGGCAGCGCGTCGCCAACCGTCTGCAGAATGCTCGCGGCGAGCGCGTCGGCGTCCGGCTGCGCAATCGCGGCGACGAGACCGGTCGCGCGCGCGGTGCTGAGCTGGCCGCTGCGCGGCGGTGAAGCGAGGCGCCAGGAACGCATGATGGAGGGCGGTTGCGGCTGCGTGATTGGGGTGCCGGCAAGCGTAGCACAGCGGGCCGCGCCAGCCGGCGTGCGCCGCTCGCCTCGGCCGCGTACGCCGGCCGAACCTCGCGCACGCCGCTGCACTGCTCGCGCCTACCGCCGCGTAAACGACCCCCTCTGCAACGCCACCGCGCGCGGCAGCGCGATCGTGAAGACCGTCCCCACCGCATCGCTCGACTCGACGCCGACCTCGCCGCCATGCATGCGCGCGATCTCCTGCACGATATGCAGACCGAGCCCGAGCCCCTCGCGCGAACGCGCGCCGTTGCCGTTCGCGCCGAACGCCTTGAACAGATGCGGAAACACCTCGGCCGGAATCACGCCGCGATTGGCCACCTTCAGCCGCACCACATCCTCCGCGGTGCCGTCGACCTCGACGCCGATATCGCCGTCCGGCGCGCCGTGATGCAGTGCATTGCTGACGAGGTTCGACACCGCCTGCCAGACCAGATCGGTATCCCACGCGCCGGCGGTATTGCCCGAGCAGTCGAACACGATCCGCTTGCCGCTCTTTTGCGATGCGAATTCGTCGATCACCGAACGGCACAGCGTCGCCAGTTCGATCGAGCGCGGCTGCAACGGCAGACGCCCGCCCTGCAAACGCGCGAGGTTCAGCAACTGGTCGACCATCCGCGCCATCCGCAGCGAGCTGTTCTTCACGCGCGCGGCGACGGTCGCGGCCTGCTCGTCGGCGGCGGTGCGCATCAGATACTCGGCCGACGCCAGCACCGCGCCGAGCGGCGTGCGCAGATCGTGGCTCAGCACCGCCATCAGCATCTCGTTCGCTTCGAGCATCTGGCGCGTGGTCACCAGTTGCGCGGCCAGCTGGCGCTTCTGCTGTTCGAGCTGCACGAACACGTCGACCTTCGATTGCAGGATGCGCGGATCGAACGGCTTGTACAGGAAGTCGACCGCGCCCGCCTCGTAGCCGCGGAACGTGCGCGACGCGTCCTGCGCGGTCGCGGTCAGGAAGATGATCGGCACGTGCGAGGTGCGCGGGCTGCCGCGCATCAGCGCCGCCAGCTCGAAGCCGTTCATGCCGGGCATGTTGACGTCGAGGATCGCCAGCGCGACTTCGTGCTTGAGCAGCAGATCGAGCGCGGCGGTGCCGGAATCGGCGACCAGCACCGCGACGTCGGGGCGCGTGAGCAGCGCTTCGAGCGCGGTGATGTTGTGGACGATGTCGTCGACGATCAGGATGTTCACAGGTGAGTTCGACATGGCATCGAATCAGATAGAAAGCGGCAGCGCGGCAAGCCGGCGCGCCAGGGTTTCGGGATTGTAGATAGCGTCGGCCGCGCCGCGCACGATCGCCGCGCGCGGCATTTCCGGCGCGCCGGCGCTCTCCGGCGTCTGCACCCACGCGGTGCCGCCGTGCGCGCGCACGCGTTCGAGGCCGGCCGCGCCGTCGTCGTTGGCGCCGGACAGCAGGATCGCGAGCAACCGCTCGCGATACACCGCGGCGGCCGATTCGAACAGCACGTCGATCGACGGCCGCGAGAAGCGCACCGCCGCATCGGTCGACAGCGCGACCGTGCGGTCCACCTCGACCAGCATGTGATAACCGGGCGGCGCGACGTGCACGCGGCCCGCCAGGATCGCCTCGCCGGCATCGGGTTCGAGCACCGGCAACGCGCAGCGATGCGCGAGCGCGGGCACCAGATAGCTCGGCGACCCGGCCGGCAGATGCATGACGATCATCACGGCCGCCGCGAAACGCGCGGGCAACGCGAGCAGCAAAATGCCGAGCGCTTCGATGCCGCCGGCCGACGCGCCGATCACGACAAGGTCGTACGTGCGCGGCGCGGCCTCGGCGGTGGCCGGCGCGTTGGAAGGTTGAACGTTCGAGCGTGGCATCGCGACCTCGCTAGCGTTTCTGATAGATGCGTTCGGGCGCGCGGAATTCGTCGAACGCTTCGTAGTGACGCGAAAAGCGCAGACTTTCCTTGCTGCCCAGCCCGAGAAAACCGCGCCGCACCAGCGCGTTTTCGAACAGCCCCAGCGCGCGATCCTGCAAGCCGCGATCGAAATAGATCAGCACATTGCGGCACGACACCAGGTGCGCCTCGAGAAATACTTCGTCGGTCGCGAGGCTGTGATCGGCGAACACCACGCGCTCCTTCAGCGAGCCCGAGAAACGCGCGCCGCCGTACGCGGCGTGATAGTAGTCCGACAGCGAACGGGTGCCGCCGGCCGCCAGATAATTCTGCGTGAAGCCCTGAATCCGGTCGAGCGAGTAGATCCCCGATTCGGCGCGCGCGAGCGCATCGGGGTTGATGTCGGTCGCGTAGAACAGCGTGCGCTCGGTGAGCCCCTCTTCGTCGAACAGGATCTTCAGCGACCACAGCTCCTCGCCGGTGCTGCAACCGGCCACCCACACCTTGATCGACGGATAGGTGCGCAGCCGCGGCAGCACGTGTTCGCGCAGCGCGAGGAAATAGGCAGGATCGCGAAACATCTCGCTGACCTGCACGGTCAGGTACTGAAAGAGCCGCGAGAACTGCTCGCCGTCGCGCATGATGCTGTCCTGCAATTGCGACAGCGTCTGCAGCCCGAATTCGTCGAGCGCCTGGGTCAGGCGGCGGCGCAGCGACGACATCGCGTAGTGGCGAAAGTCGTGCTGATACTTCAGATAAATCGCGTCGAGCAGCAGCTTCAACTCGATATCGAAGTCGCTCATGCGCTGCGGCGCGTCGGAGGCGGACGGGTTCATCGCGGGTTCCGGTTCCGTTTCAGCGCTGCCGCAGCCACACGCGGCACAGCGCGACCAGCTTGTCGACGTCGATCGGCTTGGACACATAATCGTCGGCGCCCGCTTCGAGGCAGCGCGTGCGGTCGTTCGCCATCGCCTTCGCGGTCAGCGCGATGATCGGCAGATGCGCAAAGCGCGGATTGCGGCGGATCTCGCCCATCGCGGTCAGCCCGTCCATCTCCGGCATCATGATGTCCATCAGCACCAGGTGAACTTCGGGGCCGTTCTCGAGTTCGTCGAGCGCCTCGCGGCCGTTGCGCGCGATCAGCAGCTTCGCGCCGAGCGGCTCCAGCACGTGCGACAGCGCGAAGATATTGCGCACGTCGTCTTCGGCGAGCAGGATCGTGCGACCCTCGAACGCGTTGTCGCGCTGCCGCACGGTGCGCAGCATGCGCTGCTGCTCGGGCGCCAGCGACGACTCGACGCTATGCAGGAACAGCGTCACCTCGTCGAGCAGACGCTCCGGCGATTTCGCGCCCTTGATGATGATCGACTTCGAATAGCGGCGCAGCCGGTGCTCCTCTTCGTCGGACAGCATCCGGCCGGTGTAGACGATCACCGGCAGCGCCGCGTGCGCGGTATTCGCCGCGAGCCGTTCGAGCAGGTCGTAGCCGGTGCCGTCGGGCAGCGCGAGGTCGGTGACCACGCAATCGAAACCGGAATTGGCCAGTTGCCCGAACGCGTCGGCGAGCGTCGCGACCGCGACGATCTCGGTGTTCTCGCTTTGCAGCAGCGCGCGGATGCTCTCGCGCATCGGTCCGTCATCCTCGATCACCAGCACGCGTTTGAGCTGTTGTTGCAGGCGCGCTTCGAGGCGGCGGATCGCGGCTTCCATCGTCGAGCGCGCGGTCGGCTTCAGCGTATAGCCGATTGCGCCGAGATGCAGCGCCTTGTCCGCATGATCGGTGGCCGACACGATGTGAATCGGAATATGGCGCGTGAGCGGATCGTTCTTCAGCCATTCGAGCACGGTCAGGCCCGAGCGGTCCGGCAGGCCGACGTCGAGCAGCACCGCGGCCGGACGCATGTCGCGCACCAGCGCGAGGCCGCTCGCCGCGTTGCTCGCGTGCACGAAGTCGAAATCGAGTTCGTGGACCAGATCGCGCAGGATTTCCGCGAACGCGAGATCGTCTTCGATCGTGACGATCAGGCGGCCGGCGCGGGTGCGCTGGTCGCGGTCGTCGGGGATCGAGGCGGTGGCGGGTTCGGCAAGGTCGGCGGCGGGCGTGGCGGGTGCGTTGTCCGCCTGCGCGCGCAGCAACGGCGCTTCGGTCGCCGGCGCCGGCGCCGCGCTGTGTTCGTGTACGTGCGCTTGCCCTTGCCCGTGTCCTTGCCCATGCGGCGCCTGCCCGTCACGCGCCGCGAGCACCGCGTTCACGTCGAGCGGCAGCCACAGCGTAAACACGCTGCCCTTGCCGACCTCGCTCGCCACCGTGATCCGGCCGCCGAGCAGCGCCGCGAACTCGCGCGAAATCGACAGTCCGAGACCGCTGCCGCCGTATTGCCGGCTGGTCGAACCATCGGCCTGCTGGAACGCCTCGAAGATCATTTCGAGCTTGTCGGCCGGAATGCCGATGCCGGAATCGCGCACGTCGAAGCGCAGCGCGCCGCCGTCGACCGGCGCGACCGCGAGCGTGACTTCGCCGTGCTCGGTGAACTTCAGCGCGTTCGACAGCAGGTTGCGCAAAATCTGCGTGAGCCGCTGGCCGTCGGTAATCAACGTGTCGGGCGTGCCCGGCAGTCGGTCGAAACCGAGTTGCAGATGGCGGGTCGCGGCGAGCGGCCGGAACAGTTCCTCCAGCGACTGCAACGTCGCATCGAGCGACACCGTTTCGGGCTCGATCGTCACCTGCCCGGCCTCGACCTTCGACAGATCCAGAATGTCGTTGATCAGCACCAGCAGATCGCTGTTGGACGCGTAGATCGTCTCCGCGTAGCGCACCTGCTCGTCGGTCAGGTTGCCGCCGCGATTCTGCTGCAACAGCTTCGCGAGAATCAGCGAGCTGTTCAGCGGCGTGCGCAATTCGTGCGACATGTTGGCGAGAAACTCGGACTTGTAGCGGCTCGACTGTTCGAGCCGCTCGGCGTTGGCCGCGAGATCGTCCTGCGCGCGCAGCAGATCCGACTTCTGCCTCTCGAGCCGCTGCGCGTATTCCTCCAGCTGCACGTTGGTCTGCTCCAGCTCGGCCTGCTGCGCTTCGAGACGCCGCTGCGAATCGAGCAACGCGCGGCCGCGCTCTTCGAGCCCTTCGTTGGAGACGCGCAACTCTTCCTGCTGGACCTGCAACTCCTCGTTCAACTGCTGGGTCTCGGCGAGCACATCCTGCAGGCGCTCGCGATACAGCGCGGCCTCGACGAAGTCGCCCATGCTGTTGCGGATCAGCTCGATCAGCTCTTCGTCGCGCGCGGTGACGTCGCGCAGAAAGCCCATTTCGACGACGCCGTTCACCTGGCCGTCGTTATCGAGCGGCGCGATCAGCAGATTGCGCGGCGTGCCCTTGCCGGTCGCCGACGCAACCTGCACGTAGTTCTCCGGCACCTCGCGCAGCACCAGCGTGCGGCGCGAGCGCGCCGCCTGGCCGATCAGCGTTTCGCCTTCCTCGAAGCTGAGCGGCGCGCCCTGCTCGCTGTCGCGGCTGAAGCCGTAGGTCGCGATGCGGCGCAGCGTGCCGTGCTGGCGGTCGCGCACGTACAGCACCGCGACCACCACGTCCAGATATTGGGCCAGGAATTCGAGCAGCGCGCGGCCCACCAGTTGCGGGCTGGTCTGGCCGACCACCTTGTCCGCCAGCAGGCGCTGACCCGAGCGCAACCAGACCTGCTGCTGCAGCTTGTCGGTCTGTTCGGCCTGCTGCTGCAACGCGGCGTCGTAAGTCTCGGACAGGCCGAGCAATTCGCGGCGCCCACGCCACGCGAGCAGGCCGCTAACGATCAGGCTGAACAGCAGGAACGCGCCGACCAGCGTCGCCGTCACGCGGCGCGTCGCCTCGCCGCGCTCTTCGCGCAGGCGCAATTCGACGTCGAGAAAATCGTTGAATTCGCGGCGGATCTCGTCGAATTCGACCTTGCCGCGCCCGGCCGCGATCGCGCTTTCGTAGTCCTGATTGCGTCGGCGCGCGTCAATCATGTCTTCGGCAAAGCGGCTCCAGCGCTGCTGCAACGCCTGAATCTGCTTGAGCCGTTCGAGTTGCGGCGGGTTGTCGGCGACCATCTGCTGCAGCGTCTGCAGTTGCGCCTTGAACTTCGGGCCGCCGTTTTCATACGGCACGAGGAAGCTTTCGTCGGCGGTGATCAGGAAGCCGCGCATCGACGACTCGCGATCCACCGCGAGCCGCAGCATTTCATTGGCGTTGCCGATCACGCGCTCGGAGTGTTCGGCCCAGCTCAGCGTCGACACGAGGTAGGCGATCAACCCGACGAACAACGCCATCGTGACGAGCCCGACGCCGAGCGGCAGAGCAAGGTTACGGCGAAGGATGCGGCGGAAACGAAGCTGATCGACGGCCGGCGCGGCGGTCATTTTTTCTGTCTTCGGCATGGCGAATCGAGTCGATGCGGAATATTTTTCGGATTTGCGTGCGGTAGTTTTCATCGCGATACGACCGCCGTCATCATACAAGGGCGAAGCTTATCTTGAAAACCGGTCGGACCACGCTCAGGCTTGCTGGGTACGGCTCGACGAGCGTCGGCGGGAGTCCGCGAAAGTGCCTCGCGCCGGCCGGGAGCGCAAAAAAACCTGGCCGGTTCGCACCAGCCAGGCTGTTTCCACTACCGCGCGTGCCGCGCCTGGCGGCACCGTTTCAGCACTTCGTGTGGCGCCGCGGACGCTCGCGCACTTGCCGTTTTACTTCGACATCCTCAGGTCACGCCGGCACCCCTTCCGCCTGCGCCGCGCGCGACCATACCCGATGCTGTTCGACCGCCTTGATGAACGCCTTCAGCACGTCGGCGGACTGCTTGTCGTCGCCGGTCACGACGCCGTCCGCCTTGGCGGGCAGTTGCGCGGCGCCGAGCAGGTCGCGCCCCGCGCCGAGCGCCGCGATCGCCTTCAGGTGCTTGAACGCCTCCAGCACGAAATGGCGCGCGTCGCCGGATTGCGCGAGCGTCTTCGCACCGGCCTCGCCGCCCACCACGATCACCGCGTCGAACATCACCGACGGCAGCCCGGCGATCGTCGCATCCGGCGCGAGCCCGTCGATCTCCGCGAGCGTCGGCGCGATCAGCATCGGCGTCGCGCCTTCGCCCTTCAGCGCCTGTTGCAGCTGCTTGATCGCGGCGCTGTCCGAGCCGGGCGCGGCGAGCAGCGCGATCTTGCGGGTCTTGATGCCGGGCTTCACGCGATTGAGCAGGCTCAGCGCGGGCGAGCTCTTCGGCCCGGCCAGTTTCGCGCCGCCCTTTTTCGGCGCCGGCAGGCCGAGACCTTCGGCAACCTGGGCGGCCAGTCCCGCATCGAAGTTCGCGAGGATCTCGTTGACCACCCGCGCGCGAATCTCGGGCTTCGTGACCTTGCCGAGTTCGAACTGATAGGCGGCCGCGATATGGTCTTTCTCCGGTTGCGACATGCTGTTGTAGAACAGCGCGGCCTGCGAGAAATGATCGGCGAACGATTCGCTGCGCACGCGAATCTTCACGCCCTCCACGCGCTCCTGATAGCTTTCGAAACCGCCATCGGCGTCAGCCGGGTCGGTTTCCTTCGGCCAGCCGTCGTTCAGCGAATTCGGTTCATAGGATGCCTGACCGACGTGGATCGCCTGCCGATGCATCGCGTCGCGCTGATTGTTGACCGACGGACAGACCGGCCGGTTGATCGGAATCTCGTGGAAGTTCGGGCCGCCGAGCCGGCTGATCTGCGTATCGGTGTACGAGAACAGACGCCCCTGCAACAGCGGGTCGTTGGTGAAGTCGATGCCCGGCACCACATGGCCCGGATGGAACGCGACCTGTTCGGTCTCCGCGAAGAAGTTGTCCGGATTGCGATTGAGCGTCATCTTGCCGATGATTTTCACCGGCACCAGTTCTTCCGGAATCAGCTTGGTCGGATCGAGCAGATCGAAGTCGAACTTGTGCTCGTCCGCTTCGTCGATCAGTTGCACGCCCAGTTCGAACTCCGGATAGTCGCCGCGTTCGATCGCTTCCCACAGATCGCGCCGGTGAAAATCCGGGTCCTTGCCGGCGAGCTTTTGCGCCTCGTCCCACAGCAGCGAGTACGAGCCGAGCACCGGGCGCCAGTGAAACTTGACGAAACGACCGTTGCCTTGCGCGTTGACGAAGCGGAACGTATGGACACCGAAGCCTTCCATCGTGCGCAGACTGCGCGGAATCGCGCGGTCCGACATCGTCCACAGCACCATGTGCGCGGACTCGGGCACCAGCGACACGAAATCCCAGAAGGTATCGTGCGCGGAGCCGCCGGTCGGCATTTCGTTCGGCGCTTCCATCTTCACCGCATGCACGAAGTCGGGAAACTTGATCGCGTCCTGGATGAAGAACACCGGCATGTTGTTGCCGACCAGATCGTAATTGCCTTCCTGCGTGTAGAACTTCACCGCGAAGCCGCGCACGTCGCGCACGGTGTCGGCCGAGCCGCGCGGGCCCTGCACCGTCGAGAAACGCACGTAGACCGGCGTTTCGAGCGCGGGGTCCTGCAGAAAGGCGGCCTTGGTGTACTCGCGCATCGATTCGTACACCTTGAAGACGCCATGCGCGGCCGAGCCGCGCGCATGCACGATCCGCTCGGGAATCCGCTCGTGGTCGAAGTGCGTGATCTTTTCACGCATGATGAAGTCTTCGAGCAGCGACGGGCCGCGCGGACCGGCGCGCAACGTGTTCTGGTTGTCGGCGATCTTCACGCCCTGGTTGGTGCGTAACGCCTCGCCCTGCGGGCTGACGCGATTGCGTTCGAGGTCCTGCGACTTCGCATCGTTCGCGTGGGCCGGCCCGGCCGACTTCGCGGCGCTCTTCTGGATACTCGCTTTTCCTGCCATGGGGATGGACTCCTAAGTTCGGGCACGCCGGCGCGACAGGCGCGGGCGCATGACCTGGAGTTCAGCAAACGATGTACCCGTGGGCGGGTCGGGGCGAAGTGGGCGGCAATGCGATGGATCGAACGGGAAGCGGCGCGGGTTGCGCCGTTCCTTTTACCTGCAGCGTGGATGCGCGCGGCTCAGAAGCGATAGTTGATCGACACGTCGGCGACACCGGTCGCGCGGGTGCGCACGATCGGGCTGTTGCCCGCGCCGCCGACCAGTTGCTCGAACGCGCCGTCGGCGGTTGCGAACCAGTGCTTGCTGAACAGCCACACCGCGCTGACGCCGAAGCCGACCGACTTGACGCCGGCGCTCGCGTGGTACTGCGAATACTGCGAGTGCGCGGCCTGCTCCTGATTGACGCCGAACCAGCTGTTCATGTACTTCGAGTCCGCGAACGACACGTTCGGCCCGGCGAACCAGAAGAACGTCTTCGAGCTGCCCGGCATCGGCATATAGGCGCCGAGGTCGCCGATCCAGCCGTTCGAGCCGCCGAAATAGCGGCGAATGTCGGCCCGCAGCACCAGCGGAAAGTTCTTCGAGATCACGTACTCGCCGGACAGCTTCAGACCCGGCGCAAAGTTGATGTTGCCGAGCCCGCTCAGTTCCTGCGGATCGTCCTGCGCGCGCCGGCCGAGATCGTAGACCGCCGCCAGACTCATGCGCCAGTTTTCGCCCTGCGCGAAATTCACGCCAAAGCCTTCGCCGGTCGACAGAAAGAACAGGTCCTTGTAGCGCACGTCGACGCTCGGGCCGCCGACCACGTGATAGCGGTCCGAGCCCTCGAAACGCGGCTGGAACGACGCGGCCGCGCCGAGCCGCACCTGCCAGTCGGGGATCGTCGGCTGGTACATCTTCTGTAGCGGGACGCCCACCGAGTACTGCCACTCGCCGAGCGGCGACGGCGTCTGCGCGTGTGCCGCGCCCGGCACGAAGACGATCCCGCCAAGAGTCGCGGCGACCAGCGAACCCGCCGCGATGCCGGTTTGTTTATTGCGAGGCGTCGCACCCCGCTTCTTTCTACGGCTGATCAACACCTGAAGCCTCCGATCTCGCGTGTCGCGATGAGGTTATGTTTGCGCCCGGGGTCCAGCGCGGACCCAGAAAGCTCGAGCGACCGCCGCGCTGCTACTGACGGCATGTAATTTTTTCAGTCGTCGTCGCGCGCCGCGCAACGCGTCGGGCCCCACGCGGCCCGCGCCCGCCCAAGGCCGCGGCATGCCGGTTCGCGGGTTGCGAGGAAGCGCCGGCGCTGCGATAACGCGGAAAGTGCGGTTCGACGGGCGAGTGCAGTCGCAAGATATGCGCCAACTCTGTGGACGATTGATGACGGCGGGCCGGCGGCTGCGGGGGGAGGAGCGCACCGGCGATTGGAGCGGGACTCGCGGCGGCGACGCGGCCGCGACTTTCGCTGCTCCTTTCCTCGCGACTTTCTCTGCTACCGACCCGCTTCGACCAGCACCGGTTTGTCGCGATACAGATTGGGAAAGAGGCGCTTCAGGCTGGCGACTTTCGGCATATCGTTCAGCGCGATATAAGCCGAGTCGGGATGCAGCGTCAGGTAGTTCTGGTGATACGGCTCGGCCGGATAGAAGCCTTTGTATGGCTCGATCTTCGTGACGAGCGGCGCCGCGAACGCATGCGAGCGATCGAGTTGCGCGATATAGCCTTGCGCGACGCGCCGCTGGATGTCGTTCAGCGGGAAGACCGCCGAGCGATATTGAGTGCCGCTGTCGGGCCCCTGGCGGTTCAGTTCGGTCGGGTCGTGAATCACCGAGAAATAGACCTGCAACAGCTGACCGTAAGTGACCTTGGCCGGATCGAAGGTGACCTGCACCGATTCCGCGTGACCGGTCTCGCCGCCGCTGACGATCTCGTAGTCGGCGCTCTCGCGCGAGCCGCCCGAATAGCCGGACACCGCTTGCGTGACGCCGCGCACGTGCTGGAACACGCCTTGTACGCCCCAGAAGCAGCCGCCCGCGAAGATCGCGGTTTCCGAGTGGGCGGTGCTGGCGGACAGGGGTTCGTCGAGCGCGGGCGGCGCGATGACGATCGCGGTTTCGCCCGCCACCGCCGCGGGCTGCATGAAGGTGAGCAGCCATGCGAGCGCGGCTGCTGGGGCTAGCAGACGGTGAAGCGTTGCTGTGGGCCTGTCCATGTCGCCTCTCCTCGTTCGACCGCGCGCGGTTTCCGACAGCATGCGCGTTTTCTCGCGTATCCGCCCGATCTGTCTATCGCTATAGCGGAAATTTCGTCGTCGACAGAATCTCCTTGAGCACCATGAACGAGCGGATCTGCCGCACGCCCGGCAGATACAGCAACTGCTCGGCGTGCAGACGGTTGAAGCTGTCGCTGTCGCGCGTGCGGATCGTCATGAAGTAGTCGAACTCGCCGGTCACGACGTGGCACTCCATGCAGCCGGCGACGTTCTGCGCGGCCTTCTCGAACTCGGCGAACGATTCCGGCGTCGAGCGATCGAGCACCACGCCGATGATCACCAGCATCCCCGCGCCGGCCGCCTTCGGATCGAGCAGCGCGACCACGCCGCGAATCAGCCCCGACTCCTTGAGCCGCTCGACCCGCCGTAGACAGGCCGGCGCGCTCAGCTTCACGCGGGCCGCGAGCGCGACGTTCGAGATCGACGCGTCGACTTGCAGTTGCCGCAGGATCGCGCGGTCGATGCGGTCAAGCGCGGTGTGGGCGGTGGCGGACGCGGTTGTGGTGGCGGGTGCAGCGGACGCCGTGGACGCGGCGGGGGGCGCGGATGGCGCCGCGGCGGTTGCGCTTTTGCCTCGTGGGGTGCTCGCCGGTTTGCTGGCGTTTTTGCTCGCGTTTTTGCTCGCGGTTTTGCTCGCGGTTTTGCTGGCGGTTTTGCTGGCGGTTTTGCTGGCGGCGGGTTTGCCAACGGTTTTGCCCATTTGCGCGCCAGCGGGCTTACCGCTGGACGTGGCGGCGGGCCTGGCGCGGGCAGTACGAACTTTTATTGCGTTCATAAGCGGAATGACAAGGTTTTATTAAATCGCAGCGCGATCTGAATTTTCAAAAGTACGTCCGGGCGATTTTTTTCGCAAGCTCATTTCTCGCGCTTTTTCCTACCATAAAGCCACCGAATCCATCACCACGGAGCTGCGATGAACCTGCAACGATTTCCCCGCTACCCGCTCACCTTCGGCCCGACGCCGATCCAGCCGCTCAAGCGCCTGAGCGCGCATCTCGGCGGCAAGGTCGAGCTGTACGCGAAGCGCGAGGACTGCAACAGCGGCTTCGCATTCGGCGGCAACAAGACCCGCAAGCTCGAATACCTGATCCCCGATGCGCTCGCGCAAGGTTGCGACACGCTGGTGTCGATCGGCGGAATCCAGTCGAACCAGACGCGCCAGGTTGCGGCGGTCGCCGCGCATTTGGGGCTGAAGTGCGTGCTGGTGCAGGAGAACTGGGTCAACTACTCGGACGCGGTGTACGACCGGGTCGGCAATATCCAGATGTCGCGGATGATGGGCGCCGACGTGCGGCTCGTGCCCGACGGCTTCGACATCGGCTTTCGCCGCAGTTGGGAAGACGCGCTCGAGAGCGTGCGCGCGGCCGGCGGCAAGCCGTACGCGATTCCGGCCGGCTGCTCGGACCATCCGCTGGGCGGCCTCGGCTTCGTCGGCTTCGCGGAAGAAGTGCGCCAGCAGGAAGCCGAACTCGGCTTCAAGTTCGATTACGTGGTCGTGTGCTCGGTGACGGGCAGCACGCAGGCGGGGATGATCGTCGGTTTCGCCGCCGATGGGCGCGCGGATCGCGTGATCGGCATCGATGCATCGGCGAAACCCGCGCAGACGCGCGAGCAGATCACGCGGATCGCGAAGCGGACCGCGGAAAGCGTCGATCTCGGCCGCGACATCACCGCGAAGGACGTCGTGCTCGACGAGCGCTACGGCGGCCCGGAATACGGTCTGCCGAACGACGGCACGCTGGAGGCGATCCGTCTATGCGCGCGGCTCGAAGGGGTGCTGACCGATCCGGTGTACGAGGGCAAGTCGATGCACGGGATGATCGATATGGTGCGCAACGGCGAATTTCCGGCGGGATCCAGGGTGCTGTACGCGCACCTGGGCGGCGTGCCGGCGCTCAACGCATATAGCTTTATTTTCCGCGACGGTTGAGCGCAAAGAACTGGTTAGCAAAGCGGCTTTGCGACGGACTGCAAAGCCGCTGAGGTCAGTGGCTTCGCCCTCACCCCGCCAGCGTCTTCAAATGCCTGCGCAAAAACTCGACGAACGCCCGGATCGTCACCGAACTCTGCCGGTGCTGCGGATACACCGCGTACACGCCGGTCGCCACCGGCAGAAACGCTTCGAGCACCGGCACCAGCTTGCCGCTCGCCAACGCATCGGCGACGATAAAATCAGGAAGCCGAACGATCCCGAGACCGGCGACCGCCGAGTCGCGAATCAGATCACCGTTATTCGCACGCAACGGCCCGCGCACTTCGACGCTCTTCAGCGCGCCGTCGACCTTGAACTCCCAGCTCACCGCGCCGCCGTGCCCATATAGCAGACACTCGTGATTCGCCAGTTCGGCGGGCAGCTTCGGCGTGCCGCGCCGGCGCAGATAGGCGGGACTCGCGCACGCGATCATCCGCACGTCCACCAGCTTCTGCGCGATCAGCGACGAATCCTGCAACGTGCCGATGCGGATCGCCATGTCGAAGCCCTCGCCGACCACATCGACGGTGCGGTCGCTCAGTTCCATATCGCAGCGCACGTCGCGATGCTCGCGCAGAAACGACGCGACCAGCGGCGACAGATGCATCATTCCAAACGACATCGGCGCGCTCACGCGCAGCAGCCCGCGCGGCCCCGCGCGCCGCAGCGACATTGCCTGCTCCGCATCCTCGACCTCGCCGAGGATGCGCCTCGCGCGCTCGTAGAACTCCTGCCCCAGATCGGTCACCGCCAGCTTGCGGGTATTGCGGATCAGCAACTGCACGCCGAGCGCTTCTTCCAGCGCCATCACGCGACGGCTGACGAACTGCTTCGACAACGCCAGCCGCTTCGCCGCGGCCGTGAAGTTATGGGCGTCGACGGTCGCGACGAAGATCCGCATGTCATCGAGCTGCATTGTCCACTCCAAAGCGACAGTGTTTCCGAGATAAGCATGATTATAACCATCCGGATTGACCTACACTCCTGTTCATCGATTGCAGCCAACTACCTGGCGGATCGCACGACAAACTCAAGGAGAAAAAAGATGCTCGAAATCAGACAAGCCAACCAACGTGGCCGCGCGGAACACGGCTGGCTCAGTTCGCGTCATACGTTCTCGTTCGCGCACTATCACGATCCGAAGCAGAACGGCTTCTCCGACCTGCTGGTGATCAACGACGACCGCGTCGCACCGGCCCAAGGCTTCGGCAAGCATCCGCACCGCGACATGGAGATTTTTTCGTACGTGCTCGAAGGCGCGCTCGAACACAAGGACACGATGGGCACCGGTTCGGTGATCGTGCCGGGCGACATCCAGTTGATGAGCGCGGGCACGGGCGTCGCGCACAGCGAGTACAACCACTCGAAGAACGAGCCGGTGCACTTCCTGCAGATCTGGATTGCGCCGGCGCAGCAAGGCACCTCGCCGCGCTATCAACAGCAGCATTTCAGCGCGGCCGACAAGCGCGGCGTACTGCGCCTCGTGTTGTCGCCGGACGGCGCGGACGGTTCGCTGCAGTTGCAGCAGGATGCGCGGGTGTATGCGGGTCTGTTCGACGGCGACGAAACCGCCACGCTCGAACTCGCCAGCGACCGCTATGCGTATGTGCACGTGGCGCGCGGCAGCGTCACGGTGAACGGTGTCGAGTTCCACGAAGGCGACGGCGCGCGAGTGCGCGGCGAAGAAGCGCTGACCTTCTCGCGAGGGCAGGATGCGGAAGTGCTGGTGTTCGATCTGCGCAATATCGAAACCTCGGCACTATGGGGCTAAGCGCTCCGCTTGCGCGGTTAATCGACTAACCTGAAATGAGCTCGCCGGATGAACGTTACCGGCGAGCGTCTCTCCCTACTCCTGCGGGAAAAATCATGCGTTACACACTGTTTGAAAAGCAGAAAGACGTCGTCGTTCTGGTCGCCCGTATTCTGTTGATGGTGCTGTTCGTGATGTTCGGCTGGTCGAAGCTGACCGGCTTCGCGGGCACTGTCGCCTATATGGCATCGACCGGCGCGCCGGCGCCGGCGTTGTCGGCGGTGATCGCGGTGGTGATGGAACTGGTGGTCGGCGTCGCGTTGCTGGTGGGATTTTTCACGCGGCCTCTCGCGTTGCTGCTCGCGCTGTACACGCTCGGCACCGCGGTCATCGGCCATCACTACTGGAACATGACCGGCGCGATGCAGTACGACAACATGATCCATTTCTACAAGAACATCGCGATCATCGGCGGCCTGCTGCTGTTGTGCGTGACCGGCCCCGGCAAGTACTCGTTCGACCGGCGATGATGCGGATTCCGCTGCGCTGACGCGACAAGGCCCGCTGTGATGCGGGCCTTGTCGTATGCGTGCGCACAAACAGAAACGGCGACCCGAGGGCCGCCGTTTTTACTACTCACAACATCGCACTACTGGATCAAACCGTTGCTTCGGCTTCCGCCTCGACTTCATCGTCCGCGCTGGTGCGGATCAGATGATCGAATGCCGACAGCGATGCCTTCGCGCCTTCGCCGACCGCGATCACGATCTGCTTGAACGGCACCGTGGTCACGTCGCCGGCCGCGAACACGCCCGGCACCGAAGTCGCGCCGCGTGCATCGACGACGATCTCGCCGTGCTTCGACAACTCGACCGTGCCCTTCAGCCATTCGGTGTTCGGCACCAGACCGATCTGCACGAACACGCCTTCGAGCTCGACCGTCTTCACTTCGCCGGACGCGAGGTCCTTGTACACCAAACCGTTGACCTTCTTGCCGTCGCCGGTGATTTCGGTGGTCTGCGCCTGGGTGACGATCTTCACGTTCGGCAGGCTGCGCAGCTTGCGTTGCAGCACTTCGTCGGCACGCAGCGTTGCGCCGAATTCGAGCAGCGTCACTTCGCGCACCAGACCCGCGAGGTCGATCGCCGCCTCGACGCCCGAGTTGCCGCCGCCGATCACCGCGACGCGCTTGCCCTTGAACAGCGGGCCATCGCAGTGCGGGCAGTAGGCGACGCCGTGGTTACGGTACTCGCGCTCGCCCGGCACGTTGATTTCGCGCCAGCGCGCGCCGGTCGCGAGCACGATCGTCTTCGCCTTCAGCACCGCGCCGTTGGCCAGACGCACTTCGTGGATGCGGCCCGGGATCAGCGCTTCGGCGCGCTGCACGTCCATGATGTCGACGTCATACGCCTTCACGTGCTGTTCGAGCGCGGCGGCGAACTTCGGCCCTTCGGTTTCCGTCACCGACACGAAGTTTTCGATCGCCAGCGTGTCCAGCACCTGACCGCCGAAGCGCTCGGCCACCACGCCGGTCGCAATACCCTTGCGCGCCGAGTAGATTGCCGCGGCCGCGCCCGCCGGGCCGCCGCCGACGATCAGCGTGTCGAACACCGGCTTGTTTTCGAGTTCCTTCGCGGCACGTGCGCCGGCATTGGTGTCGAGCTTCGCGAGAATTTCCTTCACGCTGCTGCGGCCCTGGCCGAACATCTCGCCGTTCAGGAACATCATCGGTACCGCCATGATCTGGCGCGCGTCGACTTCGTTCTGGAACAGCGCGCCGTCGATTGCGACGTGACGGATGCGCGGGTTGATCAATGCCAGCACGTTCAGCGCCTGCACGACTTCCGGGCAGTTCTGGCACGACAGCGAGAAATACGTTTCGAATTGATAGTCGCCGTCGAGCGAGCGGATCTGTTCGATCACCGCGTCGTCGAGTTTGACCGGATGGCCGCCGACCTGCAGCAGTGCGAGGACCAGCGACGTGAATTCATGCCCCATCGGAATGCCGGCGAAACGGATGCCGCTCGCCTTGCCCGCCTCGCCGATCGAGAACGACGGCTTGCGCTCGTCGTCGCCGCGACGCTCGATCACCGTGACGCGCTCCGACAACGTCGCGATATCGTTCAGCAAGGCCAGCAGTTCCTGCGACTTCGCGCTGTCGTCGACCGACGCGACGAGTTCGATAGGCCTGCTAACTTTTTCGAGGTACGTTTTCAGTTGAGTCTTGAGATTGGCGTCAAGCATGGCGTTACGATTCCGTGACGAGGGGTGGGTGTCCCGGCGCCGCAGGCGTCCGGATAGAACGCGTGGGGCCCGGGGGACGCGCGACACGCCGTATCAGGCGAGCCGCGCGGTGATGCGCCGGGGAGTCCCGGCTTGATGCTGACTACAGATGCAGCGTGTGCTGCGAGACCTTAGATCTTGCCGATCAGGTCGAGCGACGGGGTCAGCGTTTCTGCGCCCGGCGTCCACTTGGCGGGGCACACTTGACCCGGATGCTTAGCGATGTATTGCGCGGCCTGCACCTTGCGCAGCAGTTCGCCGGCGTCACGGCCGATGCCGTTGTCGTGGACTTCGCACAGCTTGATTTCGCCTTCCGGGTTGATCACGAACGTGCCGCGCAGTGCCAGACCTTCTTCTTCGATCAGCACGTCGAAGTTGCGCGAGATTGCGAGCGTCGGGTCAGCCAGCATCGGGTACTGGATCTTCTGGATCGTGTCCGACGTGTCGTGCCATGCCTTGTGCGTGAAGTGCGTATCGGTCGACACGCTGTAGATTTCCACGCCCAGCTTCTTGAATTCTTCGTAACGATCGGCCAGGTCGCCCAGTTCGGTCGGGCACACGAACGTGAAGTCAGCCGGGTAGAACACGAAAACCGACCACTTGCCCTTCAGGCTTTCTTCGGTGACGGTCACGAATTCGCCGTTGAGATATGCCTGCGCCTTGAACGGTTTGACTTGACTGTTGATGATCGGCATTTGCTGATTCCTCTGTGTGAGTGGTTGGGAAGTAGAGCGAGTATGTCAGACTACAATTAATAGGTAAAGCGAATTGTATTAATGAGATTGATAGTCTGGCACTATTTATCTTGCCGGTACAGACTATCGGATCCCATATGGGGGCGTTTCAGCCCTTTAGAAGTCGCCACAGTGTGGTTCGGCCGATCCCGAGCGCACGGCTCGCGGCGGCACGATTGCCGCCCGACTGTTCGAGGGCGCGGAGCGCGTCCTCGCGGGTGGGAGTGCTGCGTGGCAACGAACTGCCCGCGGCGGCTTCAGGCGGCGGGCCGGCAGGTCCAGCCGCTCCGGCCGGTCCTGCGAGTGCGGCCATTGCCGGGCCGAGCCGTCCGAACTCCGGAAACACCGCCTGCCAGTCTGGCAAGGCGGTGACAGGCGAGTTCCCCGCGGCATCATCACTGGAATCGATGGCCGGCTCGTGACCGCTGTCGCCGACGTAGATCGCCGCGCGCGCGAGCAGGTTTTCCAGTTCGCGGACGTTGCCGGGCCAAGCGTACTGCGCGAACAGCGGTTCGAGAAACGCGAGCACCCGTTCGAACGACGCCGCCGGCAGACCGTACTGCGACGCGCTGCGCGCCAGCAGATGCCGCGCGAGCGGCGCAATGTCGGCGCGGCGTTCGCGCAGCGGCGGCAATTTTATCTGAAGCAGGTTCAATCGAAAATATAGATCCGCGCGGAACGCGCCCTGTTCGACCAGCTCCAGCAAGTCGCGGTGAGTCGCCGCGATCACCCGCACGTCGATCGGGGTCGCGCGGCCGGCGCCGAGCTTCATCACCTCGCGCTCCTGCAGCACGCGCAGCAGCCGGCTTTGCAGCGCGGCCGGCATTTCGCCGATCTCGTCGAGAAAGATCGTGCCGGTGTGGGCGATCTCGAACAGCCCCGGCTTGCCGCCGCGTCGCGCGCCGGTGAACGCGCCCTCCTCGTGGCCGAACAGCTCGCTTTCGATCAGCCCCTCCGGCAGCGCCGCGCAGTTGAACGCGACGAACGGGTTGCCGCGCCGCCGGCTCGCATTGTGAATGCCTTGCGCGACCAGTTCCTTGCCGGTGCCGCTCTCGCCGGTGAGCAGCACGGTCGCATCGTGCGCGGCGCCCGCGTGGGCGAGCCGGCGCACCCGCGCAAGCGCCGGCGACGCGCCGATCAGGTCGTCCAGGCGATGGCGCGCGACCAGATGCTTCGGCCGCTGGCTGGTGCGCAACGAGCGCTCGATCCGCTGCGCGACCAGCGCGTCCTGCGCGGTCACGACGAAACCGGCGCGCGCGCCCTGTTCGACGATCGGCACGCAGTTCACGCTCAGCGCGCGGCCGCCGATCTGTTCGATGCGCTCGATGCGTTCGATACGCTCAATCCGCCCGTCGCCCGGCGCGGTCGCCGCGAGGGCTTCACGCAGCAGCGGCGCGAGCGCGCGGGCGACCTGCGCGTGAACGTGGTTGGCGCCGCGGGCTATATCGGATACAAGGCCGTCGCCGCGGGCCGCATTCGGTGCGAGGCCCCTGCCGCGGGTTGCACCGGGGGCGAGGTCATCGCTCGCCATCCCGGATACAAGGCCATCGCCGCGGGCCGGACCGGATGCGAGGCCGTCGCCGCGGGGCGGACCGGATGCAAGGCCGTCGCCGCGGGCCGGACCGGATGCGAGGCCGTCGCCACGGGCCGGGCCGGATGCGAGGCCGTCGCCGCGAGTCGCATCGGGTGCGACGCCCAGCAGTTCGAGCATCGCCGGATTGACCGCTTCGAGCTGGCCCGCGTGGTCGAACGCGGCGACGCCGTCGCGCAGATGCGCGACGATCGTATTGAGCCGTCGCCGCCTCGCCTCCTGCTGGCGGCTCACCCGCGCGAGTTCGACCGAGCGCTCGAACGCCTCCTCGACCGCGCCGAGCGAGTACAGGAACACGCTGTCGATGCCGGCCTGCTGCGCCAGATCACACGCCATCCCCGGCCCGATGATCACACCGCAACCGGCGGCGGCAAGCTGTTCGACCGCGAGCCGCACGTCGTCGGGCGAGCGATACGCGCGCTGGGTCAGCCCGACGTTCAGCCACGGGCCCAGTTCGTCGAGTTCGTGCGCGATCGTCTCGTACAGCACGAGGCCGATGCGCGCGCCGGGCCGGCTGGTGGTCGCGCGGGTGATCGCGTTCAGTACGTCGAAGCCGTTCACCTTGACCATTACGACCGGCACGCTCAGGTGGTCGCGCAGATACGCGCCGTTCGAGCCGGCGGCCAGCACGACGTCGACGGAACCGGCGTCCACGTAGGCCTGTAACGCGGCGACCGCTGCCGCGTAGCCCTCCCGGACCGGAAAAAATCTCGCCTGGCCGGCATAGCGCGGCGCGACGGTCTCGCAAAGCGACTGCAAGCGGCTGATACTGACGAGGGCGACGCCCGGCAGACCGGCGTTCGACTGGGCGACAAAGGGCGTGAAGGTGGACACCGCGGCTCTCCTGGCCAAAAACGGTTCAATCAGTATGGTTTGGCGTGTTCGGTGAAACGGTCCGTGAAACGCTACGCGGTGCGCACGAAACACTGCCACTTCATAGCATGAGCCGTCGCCCCGAACGTTCCGCGAATCGTTCCACGAAACGTTTCGCGAAACACTTCCGCGATTGTCCCACGAACGCCGCGTCCAACAAATAGCTCGCAAGTCCTTGATTGACAAGCCTTACCGCCGCACCGCCGGCGAACCGACCACCAATGGCACGCTTCCTGCAAAATACCGCCCGCGTTTCACACCCCCGATTTCTGTTCTGGAGACCCGCATCATGACCACCACTTCCGCCACCCGCCGCGCCGCGTTCCGCGCCAAGGTCAACCAGCGTCAGGGCCTGCTCGTGCCCGGCGCGTTCAACGCGATGAGCGCGCGCGTGATCGAGGACGCCGGTTTCGAGGCGGTCTACATCACCGGCGCGGGCGTCACCAATATGTCGCTCGGCCTGCCCGACCTCGGCTTCATCGGTCTGGCCGAAGTCGCCGAGCACACCGCGCGGATCCGCGACGCGGTCGCGCTGCCACTGATCGTCGACGCCGACACCGGCTTCGGCAACGCGCTGAACGTGCGCCAGACGGTGCGCGTGCTCGAGCGCAGCGGCGCCGACGTGATCCAGTTCGAAGACCAGGTGATGCCGAAGAAATGCGGCCACTTCTCCGGCAAGGAGGTCGTCGCGACCAGCGAGATGGTCGGCAAGATCCGCGCGGCCGTCGACGCGCGCGAAGACGCGAACCTGCAGATCATGGCGCGCACCGACGCGGCCGCGGTCCACGGGATCGAAGCGGCGATCGAGCGCGGCCATCGCTTCATCGAGGCGGGCGCCGACATTCTGTTTATCGAGGCGACCGAGTCGCTGGCCGACATCGAACGGCTGCCGGCGCTGTTCGACAAGCCGCAGCTGATCAATATCGTGATCGGCGGCAAGACCCCGGTGCAGTCGCGCGACGCGCTCGCCAAGCTCGGCTACGGCATCGTGCTGTATGCGAACGCGGCGCTGCAAGGCGCGGTGCTCGGCATGCAGCGCGCGCTCGGCTCGCTGCAGCAGAACGGCCGGCTCGACGAGGACGCGACGATCGTCGCGCCGTTCAGCGAGCGTCAACGACTGGTCAACAAGCCGCTGTACGACCGGCTCGACAAGCAATACGCGGCGAAGGACTGAGCGGCGGGCGTTAGCGGCACGTCAACGGCCGCTGAACGGCCGGTTCGCCAAAGACTACGTGGCGCGAAACGAGCCCGGCGCCGCACACACCTCCCCGGTGTGTCGCCATTTATTGCGTTACGATTCGGGGCCGGCCCGCGCGCCCGCAGCGCCGGCCCAAACGCAATCGAAAGGTAGTCGCAAACCCATGAGGTCAATCTTCTCGCGCGCCTCGCGCCGGCCCGTCAATACGCCAGCGGCGCGCATTCACGCACACGCCGCGCGCCCCGCTCCATGCCAAACGACGGAGCCCGTCCGATGAGCACCGGCACTCCCCGCAACGCGCACGTCGGCTGGCTGCCGTACATCGTCGCGGCCACCTTCTTCATGGAGTATCTCGACACCACGGTGATCGCCACCGCGCTGCCGCAGATGGCGCACTCGTTCGGCGTCGGCCCGAACAGCCTGAGTCTGGGCATGACCGCGTACATGCTGGCGCTCGCGATCTTCATTCCGGCCAGCGGCTGGGTCGCCGACCGCTGCGGCGCGCGCACCGTGTTCGTCAGCGCGATCGGCGTGTTCACGGTCGCGTCGATCCTGTGCGGGCTGTCGCAGAACGTCACCGAATTCACCGCCGCGCGGCTGTTGCAAGGGATCGGCGGCGCGATGATGGTGCCGGTCGGACGCCTGATCGTGGTCCGCAGCACCGAGAAAGCCCGCATGATGCAGGCCATCTCGACGATCACCTGGCCGGCCATCGCGGCGCCGGTGGTCGGCCCGCCGATCGGCGGCTTCATCACCACCTACGCGTCGTGGCGCTGGATCTTCCTGCTCAACGTGCCGTTCGGCCTCGCGGCGATCGCGGTCGCGCTCGCGATCGTGCCGAACCTGCGCGGCACCGAGCGCAAACCGCTCGACCTCGTCGGTCTGCTGCTGAGCGGCGTCGCGCTGACCGCGATCCTGTACGGCGCCGAACTCGCAAGCCAGCCGGCAACGAACCCGTGGCTCGCCGGCGCGGTCGTGCTCGGCGGTCTGATCGTCGGCGCAATCGCGTTCCTGCACGCGAAGCATCATCCGAATCCGCTGATCGATGTATCGACGCTGAAGGTGCCGACCTTCTCGGTGACCGTGATCACCGGCTCGTTCACGCGGATCGGCATCGGCGCGGTGCCGTATCTGATGCCGCTGCTGTTCCAGGTCGGCTTCGGGCTGTCGGCGTTCCGCTCGGGGTTGCTGCTGCTCGCCAGCGCGCTCGGCAATCTCGGCATGAAGGCGCTGACCACGCGAATCCTGCAACGCTACGGCTTCCGGATGGTGTCGATCATCGACGTGACGGTGGCCGGCGTGTTCATCATCGCGTGCGGGCTGCTGACGCCGAACGTGCCGCTCGCGCTGATCCTGTTCGTGGTGTTCGTGTACGGCGTCGCGCGTTCGATGCAGTTCTCGACGCTCGCCACCCTCGCGTACGCCGACATCCCGCAGCAGCAGATGAGCGGCGCCAGCACGCTGTGGAGCGCGGCCGCGCAGATGACCATTGGTCTGGGCATCGCGTTCGGCGCGGTGTCGCTGCGCATCGCGGCGACCTTCAACGGCGAGACGACCGGCCATGTGTTCACGCTCGACGATTTCCGTCTCGCGTTCCTGTTCGCGGGCGTGCTGACGCTGCTGTCGGTGCTCGGCTATATGGGGCTCGCGCGCAACGCGGGACAGAGCATCGGCGGCGGCTCGCGCGGCGGCGAAACCACCGCGAAGAGCTGAGCCGCTGAGCCAGTCCCGCGCGGAGCAACCGCGCGGCATCCATCACGGAGACACGCGATGCCAGCCAGCGAACTGACGATTTCGACCGACCCCGGCGCGCTCGATCTCGAGATGGTCTATACGTTTCTGTCACAGGAAACCGCGTGGGCGAAAGGGATGCCGCGCGAGACCTTCGAGCGGGCGGTCGCCGGTTCGCTATGTTTTGGCGGCTTTGTCGACGGCGAACAGATCGCGTTCGCCCGCGTGATCACCGATCAGGCGACCTTCGCGTATCTGTGCGACGTGTTCGTGCTGCCCGCGCAGCGCGGCCAGGGCCACGCGTCCGCGCTGATCCGCCAGGTGTTCGCCCACCCTGCACTGCGCGCTCTGCGCAGAATCGTGCTGGTCACCACCGACGCGCACCACGTATATGCGCCGCACGGCTTCACGTCGCTGGCGAATCCCGAGCGGTATATGGAGCTGCATCGGCCGGACGTTTATCAACCGTAAGCGCGCTCGCGCAGCCATTTGGTGAGGATCCATTTGTCGCCGGCGAGGACCGGCGCGCCGCCGTGCAGCGTCAACGGATCCAGCTCGCGCCGGAGGTTCAGGTAGCGGAAGAAGACCGCGCCGCCCGCGCACGCGGCGACCGACAATCCGACCGCCGGAAAAATCGTCGCGCCGCCGTCGATCACATCGTTCAGATAGATCACCAGCGTCGCGACCCGCTGGCCGCCCTGCGCGGTATGCATCGCGCTGCCGGGCTGATCGGGCGCGAAGTAGTCGAAATGCGGGCTGTATTCGCCGCTCCTGCCGTAATGCAGCACCTGCAGGCCCTCGCCGTTTTCGACCGGCCAGTTCGTCAGACTCGCGATGCGCGCCTCGAGCCGCTCGATCAACGCATCTTCGCCGCGCCGATACCAGACGCCCTCGCTGGTGCGGCTGCGGATCACGTCCTCGCTGCCGGTCACCGGATTGACGGTGGTCGAGCGTTGCAGCCGATGCCGCGAGCGTTCGATCAGCTCGCCGCATTCATCGGCCGACAGCAGATCGGCGAACACGACCAGTTGCGGCCGCTCGCAGCGCAGCAGCACGCGCACGTCGCGGTCGTGCGCGCGGATCAGATTGGCGCGCGCGATCGGGGTGTCGTCGTGCTGATATGAGGGTTCGTCATGGTCGTGATGGTCGGCGCGCGCGGCGGGGATCGTCACGGACGCGACTCGCGGCGGGTTGCTGCGGCGCTGGCCGAACGCTTCGTGGACCGCGACGCGGGCCTCGTCGGCGTCGAAGCCCGCCTGCACCATCGCATCGATCAGCGAGACCGGCGTGCAGCCGCGCGCGATATTGCTGCTCAACCACTGTTCCCAGGCGGCATCGACGACTTGCATGGCGCTCCCCGCGGGGCGGCCCGCCGGGATGCGGGCGCGCATGCTTTCCGATCATACGCGCGATAAGCGGCCGGGCCGGCCGCCGCACCCGCGCGTTTAATCGCGATGCAACTGCCCGCGATACATCAGCAAACCGCGCCGCGCCTGCTGCCTGAGCAACCGCCGCACGAACGGCGACCAGCCGAACAGCGCGCCGCGCACGCCCATCGCCTGACGCATCCACAGCCACAGATCGAAGTGATCGCGATGCTCGACGATCAGCCCGTCGCGGAATTTGAATTTCGCATCGATCCGGTTCACCACGTCGCGGCCGGTCTGGCTGAAGCAGTAACGCGCGACCCATTGCGCGCGGCCGGTGCGGTCGTCGGCTTCGATGCCGTCGAAAGTCAGCGAAAAATCCTGCGCGTGCTTGACCAGCATGCGCCACATGTCGCGCGCTTCTTCCCCGACCAGCTCGCCGAAGGCGGGATCGCTGAAGACGACGTCGTCGGCATAGCAGCGGACCATGGTTTCGGCATCGCGCCGCTGGAACGCGTCGTAGAAACGGGCGATCAGTTGGGCGTTCGGGTGGGTGTTGGTATCGCTCATTGAAGTAGTCGTGTGTGGCGGGAGCGCGGTCTCCGGCGCTCCGTAAAAAAGGGCCCGCGCGGCTATGCGGCGGGCATCGCGCACACGATAGCGGAAAACCGCGTCGCCGGGTGAATCCGGACCGATGCGGGGGGCTTCTCCCGCTACCTCGCGACGCTTTCGATCAGACCGCACCGCAACACGCGCACAGTCTTTCGTTATATCCTGTCGGATATTACGGTAGGCTCCGCCGCACGCCGCGGCGCAGCGCTACCGGCCAGTCACGCAGCAGCGGGAGCCATCAGCGGTGCGCAGTCGATCCACCTTGTCAGCTACCGGGCCACGCCCGGCGCACCCTATTTCGTCGGCGATCGTCGCGGTCCGGTCGGCGTCCGAGCGCGGCCGCGCAGAGTCGATTCGCGACGTCGTCGATGCGTATCGGCGTCTGTACGGCAGCGTGCAGCGCTTCGTGATGCTGCTCAGCGGCGAGCTGCTGAGCCTGAAGGCGATCGGCACGTCGGGCTCGCATTCGCTGAACCAGTTGCTGTCGATCCTCGCCGAACAGGCGCGCGGCACCGGCTTCGCGCGGCTGCGCGAACTGAAGGCGACGATCGAGGAAGCGCGGCTCGCGGAGTCGTTGCGCGACACGATCTTTTCCGATGCGTTCAGCAACGACCCGCCCGCGCTGCGCCGCGCTGTCGCCGAACTCGAACGGCTCGACGCCGCGATCGTCGGGCTGTGCGTCGGCCACGTGCTGGAGCAGCACAGCCGGCGCGCCGGCGTTCACCCCGACTGACCCGAACCGGAGCCGAGACCTTCATGCACACGCCCCCGTTTCCCCTTGCCCAGCCGCCGCGTCTGAAGCTATCCGGCGACGAGTTCGCGAACGCCGGCATCCGTCCGCGCGACGCGTGCTGTTCGCCCGTCAACGCGGCGCCGCCGCTCAACGCGAAGCGGCGCGCGCGGCTAGCCGAACTGGACAGTCATCTGCATTGCTCGATCATCGGCACCTGTCTGAGCACGCACGAATTGCGCAAGCTGGTGCCGAAATTCGCGGACCTCGACCGGCGCGACGCGAGCGACCTCGAGATTCACCACACCGCGGTGGAACTCGCGATCGCCGGCGGCCCCGGCGCGAAGGCACTGCACAAACTGCTCGACGAACGTTACGCGGGCGCGATCCGCCGCTTCGACAAAGCCGCCGATGAAACCGAGCTGCTGAACCTCTGGGACGACGCGCTGAAAAACGGCGACATCCCGCCCGCGTACTGGGCACTCGTCACGCATCCGTTCGCGACGATGCCGGTGCGCCAGAAAGCATTCGGCGAGCTGCACATGCTGTCGCATCTGGTCGGCGCGGCCAATCGCGCGGATATCCGCCGGCTGGTCGCGCTGGAACAGGAAAACGCCGAGCTGAAGGAAAAGATCGAGCGGCAGCAGAGCCGCTTGCAGCAGGTGAGCGTCGAGCGCGATGCGTCGATCGCGGCGCTCAACCAGCAGATCGCGCAACTGAATGCGCAGTCCGCGCGCCCGCTGCCCGCCGATGCGGCCGGCCTCGCGACCGAAGTGCAGCAGTTGCGCGAATGGCTCGATACCGCCGATCGACGCGTCGCGCTGCATACGAGCCGTCGCGAAGCGGCCGAGCAGCGCATGCAGCAGGAACAGGAAGCGGCGGCCGCGCTGCGGCGCAGCCGCGATCAGGCGCTCGCGCTGTTGAGGCTGGTGCAAAGCGAATGCGATGCGCTGGAACGCGCGACCGTCGACGCCGCCGATGCCGCCAACACCGCGAACGGCGCGGGCTCACGCCGCGCGAGTCTCGACGGCGTGCAGGGCAAGCGGATCGTCTATGTCGGCGGCCGGCCGGGCTCGAACGCCGCGCTCAAGCGGCTGGTGGAAGCGGCCGGCGGCGAACTGCTCGTGCATGACGGCGGCGTCGAGGATCGCAAGGGCTTGCTGGCGGCCGCGCTGCCGGGCGCGGATCTGGTGGTGTTTCCGGTCGATTGCGTCGATCACGATTCGATGAATACGCTCAAGCGGATCTGCGAGCGTCACTCGATCGACTATCACCCGTTGCGCACCGCGAGCGTCGCGAGTTTCGTCGATCTGATCGCGCGGCTGCATCCGGACCATGTCGCGCAGCTTCGTCAGGCGCCGGCTTCGGCGTTCTGTTTGCGGCACGGTTGAGGACGCTGCGCCGAAGCCGCGCGGCCCGCTTACGAACGGATCAGTTTCAGCAGTTCGGCGAGCGGCTTCGCGCAGCTGCGCCGCGCCTCTTCCTCGACGTCGCGATACAGACGGATGATGGTTTCGCCGACCGGCGTCAGCGTGCAGCCGCCGCCGCTCTGACCGCCCTGCTCCGAATGCGTGGCCGGCGACTTCAGCGAGCGGTTCAGTTCATCGATCAACAGCCACGCGCGCCGGTACGACATGTCCAGGCTGCGGGCCGCCGCCGAGATCGAACCGTATTCGCGCACCGCTTCCAACAGATCGACTTTGCCCGGGCCGAGCGCGACCGCGTCGCCGTTGCGGATACGCATTCTGAAGCGCACTTCGGGATGTGGGACCGCGCTCTTCGAGTTGTTTGATTTCTTCGCGCTATTCGCGTTGGCCGCGCTCGCTGGGCTGTCCGTGCCCTGCTTGTTGTGCGCGCTTTTTGCGCTCGGAGTGCTCGTTGCGCTCGTCAGATTTCTCGTGCGCTTCTGCGCCGGAGCGGTGTCGGGTTTCGCGGGTTTTGCGGTGTCGGCCATGCGCGCAAGCATACACGAACGGTCTTGCCGCGCCACCCGCGGCCAACCGGCGCCGCGCGCGTCAACGTGGCGCCGGAAAGCAGTAGCCGTAATCCTCGCAGCCGGGGCAGCCGGGCGCGGGCCGCGCCGGCAAACCCTGCGAGCGCGCGTACTGAGCGGCGAGAAATTTCTTCCAGCGCAGGTTATCGACGTTCAGCGCGACCAGCGCGGGGAAATAGCGCGTCAGCATCCACGTGACTTCATCGCGGCCCGCGAGGCCGAGATCGCGCCACAGATGATCGGGGCGCAGACATGCGTGGGCGATGATCGTTGCGACGCACTGCGCGTCGGCGGGATCGACCGCGCTGCTGGCGTTCGCCATCAGCAGCGCGCGTAGGCCGGCGACGAAGCCGGCGTGTTGGTCGAGCGTCATTTTCAGTGGCAACGGCTCGCCGCTCGCGCGCTCGAAATGCCGCGCGAGCAGGCCGCGCCATTCGGACTCGTGCAGGCCGAGCAGCGCGAGTTCGCCGCGCGCATCGCGCTCGGCGATCAGTTTCGCGAACAGGCGGGTGTCGGCTTGAGCAACCTGGCCGGCGTGGCCGGCCCGCGCCAGCCACGCGCGCATGCACCCGGCGGTGCGCGGATCGGCAGGTATCTGTAGCGTGAATTCGGACATGGCTAGCTAACGTCACCCGATAAAACGGTCACCCGGTAAAACGTGAATCAACCTTCACCGGCATGTGCGCGAGCGCGCACCTCGGCCAGCGACGTATCGACCAGCAACCGACCCGAATCGAACACCGTCACCAGCGCGTCGTCCCACTCGCCCGCGACCGTGTGTTCGTCCCACACGACCGGCAGCGTCACGGTCCGGTACTCGCCGCTACGGCGATGGCGCAGCAGCGTGAGGCGGCCTTTCATCGAGCGCTTGCCGTGATCGGTGAGCGGATCTTTCGACACGTCGTGCCACGCGTCGCCGAGCCGGATCGCCGAGCACTTCATCGCGAAGCGCTGGGTATCGCGGTTGATCTGCTGCAACAGCGCGCCGCCCATCCCGAACACGATGTTGTCGGCGGCAAAGCCGGCTTCGTCCATCGCGGCGAGAATTTCGACGATTGTTTCCGCGTTCACGCCGTCGCCCTGAATCACCCGCACGTTGTTCAGCACGCGGCGCCCTTTGCTATTGGTTAGCGAACCGAACGATCGGTCGAGCGCGTGCAGCGTCTGCAAGACGATCGTGCGCGGATCGCCGGAGTCCGGGCGAATCACCAGCGTGCCGCCGGAATCGAGCACCGCCTGTTTCAGTTCGCCGCCCCATGCGTCGAGCGCGGCGAACAGATCGTAGGAGTCCGACACGACCGACACGATCGCGCCCGGCTTGCCGAAGCGCTCGATCATGTTGCGGTACGCGTCGACCTCGCGCTCGCGGCCCCATGCGGTGATCGTGCTGTGCTCGGCGGCCGGCACCGAAAACGCGGCCATGCTGTCGTGGTAGTAATGATTCGCGGCCAGCACACCGAGCACGGTATCCGAACCCATGAAGCTGACGAGGTGCGCGGCGCCGCCGATCGCCGCCGACTCCGCGCTCGACACCCCGCGCGCACCGAAATCGTGCAGCTTGAACGGCAGTTGCGTAAGGTCATCGCTGCTTTTCAGCAGATACGCGCGGATCACTTCGCGCAGATGCCAGCTTTGGGTCGCGACGGTGATCGGATACCAGACCCGCAGCAGCATCGTCTCCACATATGACGCGAGCCAGAACACCTGCGGATCGTCGCATTCGACGGTGACCAGTACGTTATGAGTCGGCACCACCGAGCCCTCGGGCACCGCGCGAATCCGCACCGGCAGATAGCCGCCGTATTGATCGAGCACATGGCGCCAGCCCGCTTCGTTGAACGGTTCGCCATGCGCGCCGAAGAACGCGCGGGCCTGCTCGATCATCGCCGCGGTGATCGGCCGGCACAGGTACTCCTTCAGCAGCATCTGCAGTCCGAAGAACAGCGTGCGCTCGTAACGGCCGCCGCGCGATTCGATGTACGAGAACATCGCCGATGCATCGGGCGGGTATTGCAGATAGTGCGAGGCCTTGTACGAATCGGTGTTCAGAACCGGATTGGCCAGGATCGACGCAAGGTCGCTGAAACCCTGCGCTGGTGGGATGGACGATGCTGCGCTCACGTGATTGTCTCGCTGGAATGGACTGACGACGCGGTGCTGCCGCCGCGTCAAAATACGCCCGGAATGACCCGGAACTTCACCTTACTCCGGTACGCGCGGTAGCGCTCGTCGTCGGACAGCAGCTTTTCTTCGCGCAGAATGCGGCCGACCTGCAACGCGAACTGGCAGCCGTACACGATCACGTTCTGGATTCCGAAGTTGACCAGCAGAAAGCCGAGATCGAGCAGGAAATAGCCGAGGTACATCGGATGACGCACGAAACGGTACGCGCCGCCCGACACCACGCCGCGATTGGCCGGCAGGATCCCGAACGATCTGCGCAGCGACGCCTTCGCGAACAGCTCCCAGAAAATGCCGAACAGCTGCAACGCGGCGCCCGCGGCTTCGGGAATCAGTTGAATGCCGGGCGCCAGCCGCACCGCGAGGAAATAGAACGTGCCGCCGATCGCGCAGACGAATGCGAACGGCGTCCAGTCGCGCCGCAGCGGTACACGCGCGAACAGCGACAGCCCCACCGTGACGAACGCGCCGACCACCAGCAGCACCAGCGTGATGCGCGTCGGATCGGCGAGCCAGCGTTTGATCGCCGCATAGGCGAACAGACTGAGCAGCGTCGCCGCGGCCACGCGCGCGAGGATTTCGACCACGGCCTCGCGCAGGTCGAGCGTTTCGAGCGTGCGTGCGGCGGGGGCTGCGGACTGGGGGCGCTGGATGGAGTCTGAGGTGGCGTGGACGGTGCTATCGGGCATGGCAGCCGGGTTCGCTCCGGTTGCGCGGCCCGCGCATTCCGGCTGTCCCGATGAATCGATTCCGCTCATTGAATACTCGCTTCGACCTGCGAATTATTTTTCTACCCGGCGGCCCCGCGCGTGCCCGTTGGTGGGCTCGATGGCGGACCACGCCGGTCTCTCGGTGGTCGGAGCGTAGCAGCCGCGCCGGGCGCTGTCCACAGCGGCGGAGGCGGCAATAGCGGATTCTTTGCGGCAGCAGCTGGAGCGGTCTGCTCGGTCCGAGCGGTCCGAGCAGTCCGAGCAGTCCGAGCAGTCCGAGCAGTCCGAGCAGTCCGAGCGGCAAGCGCGGCTTCGTCGCCGCGGCGAAGCCGCCGCCCTCAAACCCCCGGCTTCAGTTGCGGCGGCAGGTTCGGCCACGTTTCGAGCAGCCGGCCCAGCACGCTCCTGCGGCGTTCGGCGCCGGCCGGCCACAGCATCTTCGCGAGCAGGCCGATGCCCTGCGCGAGCGCGCTGTCGCGCGCCGACGTGACGACCGGCACGCCGCGGCTCAGCGCGTCGTTCACGTGCAGGTCGTCGCGCGGCAACTGATGCGCGACCTTCGCGCCGAGCGTGCGTTCGAGCGTCGGCAGATTGATCTGCGCGTTCTTGTCGTACTGGTTGACGACGACCCGCACCTTGCCGGCCGGATGGCCGAGTTCGCGGAAGATGTCGAGCATGCGGCGCGCGCCGTGCAGATACAGCGGGTTCTGCCGCACCACCATGCAGATCGTGTCGCTGTGGTCGAGCGCGCGGATCGTCAACGGATTGACGCTCTGGCCGATGTCGATCAGCACCGCGTCGTAGCGCTCGCGCACCAGCGTCAGCAGCCGCTCCAGTTGCGCGGGCAGCAGCTCGGCGGCCTTCAGCGGATCGCCGGCGCCGGCCAGCAGATCGAGATTCGCGCGCACGTGCATCGCGCACGCGTCGAACAGCGCCACGTCGAGCTGCTCGTTGCGCGAACACAGGTCGGCGAGCGTCATCGGCGGCGGGCGGTTGGCCATCAACAGGCTCGCGTCGGCGAACTGCTGGCTCAGGTCGATCAGCAGCACGCGCCGCTCGCGCTGCGCGGCGAGCGCGCACGCGAGGTTGACCGCGATCGTCGTCGTGCCGCTGCCGCCCTTGCTCGACGCCAGCGCGACCACCCGGCCGCCGCGCCGCTCGGGCCCGGCCTCGGCGTCGCGGCGCTGCGCGTCGAGTTCGAGCAGCGCGGTGGCGATCGCCAGCGCATCGAGCGGCCAGCCCAGCACGTGCCGCACGCCGACCCGCAGCGCCGCGCCGAGCAGCGCGGTGGACGGCGCCGCCGTGATCAGCATGCAATGGAGCGCGGGCGCGCAGGCCAGGGTTTCCTCGATGCCGTCGAGGCCGCGCGCATTCAGATCGGCGTCGTCGACGATCAGCAGGTCGGCGCCGCGGATCACCCGCGCATGGGTCCGCAGTTGCCGGACCGAGCCGTACGCGGTGCGCAGCCGGTAACGCACGCCGCTGTCTTCGAGACGCTGGACGATGCACTGCGCGTTATCGATGCTGGCGGCAATCAGGAAGATGTCGATCATGGCGAGTCCGCGGCACGCTGAAGTCGTGATGGATGTATTTCTCGAAGGCACTTTCCTGGTCGAATGCTTGTTGGCCAGTCACGACCTTCGCCGTGCCACGACCCGCAGCGCTGACTGCCGCCCCGGGTCAATCGCCGGAGTCGCAATCGGCGTCGCTGCCGGCGTCACGAAGGCCGCCAGAGGCGTTGCCGTCCTCGTCGCGCGGGCGCCGCGGCGGCATTTCGTACAGCGCGTCGCGCAACAGCTCGTGACGCAGCTCCGCCTGGCTCTTGCGCCGGAGCGCATCGGCCACCACCAGCGCCAGCAGATCGACCGACGAAGCCGCCGACTGCGCGAAGAAGCGCGCCCGCGACGCCGCCACATGGCGCCGATAGCCCAGCGCGGTAGCGCCCGCCGCGGCCGGACTCGCCGGCGCACCAGGAATCGCGGCCGCATGTGCTACGGCCGGCTTGCGAATCAGTTGTTTCATGACACCCCCCGATATCGGTCAGGATTGCGCCGGGTCCGGCCGTCTCGCGCCGCGCCCGCCGCCGGGCCAGGTCGCCGTGCCCGTGCCAATGCACGGACACGGCTCCCGGTTCACCTCGTACATTCGTCCCTCTATGGAGACTGTGGCCTCTCTCCTCGCTTCCTCGCGCCGGCTGGTCCCGGCCGGCGCGGCCCCTTGCATCGTGTCGGTGCGTCGCTCGCAAACGTTGTCTGCGCGTCACCTGTCGTTATCGACATCCTTTTCGCGTCCGGCGGACAAAAAAGTCGAAAAGGCAAAACGGCGAAGTCGCTCTCCTGTCGTCGTCGGTTAAGAATGCCGATATGCGATCCGCCATTCGCCCGTTTTTATCCGACATATAAATTACAAGGCCCCGCCGCGCACCCGCAAAACCTAATGGCTTCCCCGACCGGTCCGCGAGTCAGCTGTATTGCCGCCGCTCTTTTTTAATGGTGGTTTCCCCGTACCGTCGAGCTGGCGGCAAACATTTTTTCTGTGCGCACCTTATTGCAACGGTTATGCCAGGCCGAGCCGCAATCAGCGCGAAGCCGTGCGGGCCTTGAGTGGCCGCGACAGCCGCGCGAATGCGGCCGCCGCGCCGGCAAGTCGAACTCGCCGGGCCGCGCGCATTGATTCGTTCCTGACACGTGAATTCGCGGCAGCACGGTCGTGCGGCCCGTCCCGGCGGGCCACGGCGCGGCGACGCGGGGCTGCCCCCACGCGCTTTGCGCGGCACCGGCGGCAAGCGGCGCGAGTCGCGCGGCATGGCCAAAGCCTTATGGCTGCGACTGCCCGAACTGTCGCATGTATGAAACACCGCGCTTCGACACTTCTGAATTTATGTCACGCTTAAACCCGTCACCGATTGCAACGCAATGTGGGATGCTTCACATAAACGGGCTTGACTGCTTATTCATTAGTGGTCCATGCAATTCCGATAACGCAAACGTCATTTGTTTATCCATATTTGTTTGTATGGCGCTTCCCCGTCGTTTCGCTTATCGTTAGACCATGCGCCAATCAGAGCGCCTGTATCAGGTCAACGAGGCAACTCGCGGTTCAAGTGGTTTTCACGATTCGGGGATAAAGTCGCCGGGCAGTTTCAGCAATGAACGCTAGCGCGTCGCATTGCACGATTCGTCCGTCCTGTAGCGCGTTGCGGTTCGCGCCGCGCGCACCCTGTTTTGCGAGCGCCGCTGCCGTGAATGAAACGCGGCCGGATTGCCGTGAGCAGTGAGTGCCGCTCCAGTACCAGGCCCGCAGCCGCGCGAACGGAGCGGGCTGAGCCGGCTGGCTGTAAGCGGCCCGTCTGTCCAGTACGTCGCATCGCAGTCCTGCAGCATCGAACCGGGGGAACCATGACTACAACTTGCACGCCTGCCGACATGGAACGCACCGTTCTATACGTCGCGAATGCGCCCGACCCCAAACTCGTCGAGTTTCTGGCCGCGTCCGGGTGGCAGGCGGTGCACGCGAAAAGCACCGCGCTCGCCGAACGCATGATGGAGCGCGAGAACATCAAGGTCGGGCTCGTTCAGTTGCCCGAAGCATGCACGTCGCAACAGTTGTCCGCGCTCGCGCTGTGCATGCGGCGCGTCGAAACCAACTGGGTCGCGCAGATCGTGCCGGGCCAGACCGACAACGAACTCATCAGCCGCTTCATCCTCGATTACTGCTTCGATTTCGTCACCCAGCCGTGGCTGAACGAACGGCTGGTGTTCGCGCTCGGCCATGCGCACGGGCTGTCGAGCCTGCGCCAGCCGCGCGTCGCGCCGGAGCCGTCGCTCGGCCGGCACGGCATGGTCGGCCAATCGGAGCCGATGCAGCAGCTGTATCGGCGCATCGACAAATGCGCGGTGACCGACGCGCCGGTGTTCATCGCCGGCGAATCGGGCACCGGCAAGGAACTGACCGCGCGGGCGATTCACGAGCGCTCGCGGCGCGTGAGCCGGCCGTTCGTCGCGATCAATTGCGCGGCGATTCCGCCGAGTCTGTTGCAGGCGGAGCTGTTCGGCCATGAACGCGGCGCGTTTACCGGCGCGTTGCAACGCAAGATCGGCCGGATCGAAAGCGCGCACGAAGGCACGCTGTTTCTCGACGAAATCGGCGACATGCCGCACGAATGCCAGGCGGTGCTGCTGCGCTTCCTGCAGGAAGGCACGATCGAGCGGCTCGGCGGCAACGGGCCGATCAGCGTCGACGTGCGGGTGATTTCGGCGACCCACGTCGATCTGGACCGCGCGGTCGAAGACGGCCGGTTCCGCTCCGACCTGTATCACCGGCTGTGCGTGCTGCGCCTTATCGAGCCGCCGCTGCGCGAGCGCGGCGGCGACATCAAGCTGCTCGCCAACTACGCGCTCAGCATGTACAAGCAGGACGGCGCGCGCAAATTGCGCGGGCTGTCGAGCGACGCGATCGTCGCGATGTCGAACTATCCGTGGCCGGGCAACGTGCGCGAGCTGATCAACTGCGTGCGCCGCGCGGTCGTGATGAGCGAGGGCCGCTTCATCACCGCGAGCGACCTCGGGCTGCCCGAGGCGGAGAACGCGCCGGCCGTCACGCTGGCGGAAATCCGCAGCAAGGCGGAAAAGGATGCGATCGAACATGCGCTGCTGCGGCACGGCTACAAGCTGTCGGACGCGGCGGCCGAACTCGGCATTTCGCGCGCCACGCTGTACCGGCTGATGCACGCGAACCGGCTGCATCAGGAGCCGTCGGCCAGCCGCGCCGCGAACAGCGGCGGCGGCGCCGATGCCGACGACGAGGCGGAGCGGCACGCTTCGTCGCTAGCTTGACGGCGCCGGGGCGCGTCGCACCCCGGCCGCGCGCGACGGCCTGAGCGCCGCATCTCGAACCGCCCGCCGCGCCCGCAGCATCTCCTCCCAACGCCCAACCGGCTCCCCTCCCGCCGGACCCGGGCAGGCTTTGTGCTACCTTCCGACGAGCTTACCGGTCGTCATCGGCAATCCTTACAAATTGCCTTCGCCACTCACGACGGCCCTGCCGTATCGCTCTGAAACCCGCCCCGCCGCGCGTCGCCGCAGGAACTTGTGCGCGCCGCGCGGAGTCGGTTCTGGATCGCTTCGCTGAAACACGCGCGCCGTTCCGGCACAATCTTCCGCTTTCGCCTGCTCCCGCTTTACACCCTATGCAAAAATTATTGCGTGTCTGGTTCTTCGTTCTCCTGCTTGCCGGCGCGGCTCCCGCCGTCGCCGCGGCAGCGCAGACCACCGCCGCGACACCCGCTTCCGCCCCGGTTTCGCTGACGCCGGAACAGGCCCGCGAAGCGCTCTCCGTGCTCAACGATCCGAAGCGCCGCGCGCAGGTCGCCGATACCTTGCAGGCGATCGCCGCCGCCGGCGCATTGAGCGCGCCGCCCGCCGCCGCGCCGGCGGCCGCTTCCGCGCCCGCGCCGGCAAGCGGGGTCGCCGCGCTGGTGCCCGACGCGCTGAAATCCAATGGCCTCGCGTCACAGATCGCGCGTCAGGGCGCGCATTGGGCCGGCTATCTGGCCAGGTCGCTGCGCGGCTCGGTCGCCGCGTTGTTCGACGTCGCGTCGGTGCGCGCGTGGTGGAACTGGCAGATGCACAATCCGCAGGCCCGCTCGACATTGTTCGATGTCCTGGGGTCGCTGCTCGCCGCGTTGATTCCCGCGCTGCTGCTCGAATGGATCGTCAAGCGGCTGTTGCGGCGCGCCTATAAGGCGATCGCCGCGCGCCGCGAACTCGGCTTGCAGGACGACAGCGACGACGCGCAAGCGTCGCAGCCGCCATCGAAACAACAGCTCGCCCCGACCCCGACGCCCGCCGCGCCGCTCGAACACGTGCCGACCAGCACGCCGCCGCTGCCGCCGGGCGTGACGCTGCCGCCCGCGCTCGAAGCCGAGGCGCAGGCCGTCGCGACCGGTCCGGCCGCGCCGTATGCCGCGCATCTGAGCCCGTCCGAACGAGGCCGCGCGAAAGAAGCCGAAGGCAAACGCAACGCGACCCATCACTGGACGCTGCTGCAACGTCTGCCGCGCGCGCTGCTGATCACGCTGGTGCGGCTGGTGCCGCTCGCGGCCTTCGTCGGCGCGGCGAGCGCGCTGATGTCGTTCTTCACCAGCAACGGCACGCCGCAGGACCGCGCGCTCGATGCGCTGATCGACATCTACGTGCTGTGCCGCTGCGTGGCGATCGTCGGCGCGTTCTTCCTGCAACCGAGCGCGCCGCGTCTGCGCCTGCTGCGCATGAGCGACGCGTGGGCCGCGTACGTGCTCAGGTGGATCGTGCGGATCGTCGGTGTGGTCGGCGCCGGTGTCGCGCTCGCCGAGATCGCTTTGGCGCTCGGCCTGAACGACGCCGCGCATCTCGCGCTGCTGAAGGTGGTCGCGCTGGTCGCGCACGTGCTGATCTCGATCCTCGTGCTGCAATGCGCGAAACCGATCGCCAACCGGATTCGCAAGCGCTTCTCCGCGCACGAGTCGCTGCAGATGTTCGGCAACGCGCTCGCCGATGCATGGGCGTGGGTCACCGTGGTGATCGTGATGGCGCTGTGGTTCGTATGGGCGTTCGACGTGCAGAACGGCTATCACGTGCTGGTCAACGTCGGCGGCATGACGCTGGCGGTCCTGATCGGCGCGCGGGTCGTGTCGATCGTCGTGTTCGGCGCGCTCGCGCGGATCTTTAATGTGCAGGACGAAGAATCGCGCTCGCTCGTGCATCAGCACGCGTACCGCTACTATCCGCTGCTGCGCCGCGTGATCGGCTGGCTGATCGGCATCGTCACCGCGCTGCTGCTGTTGCAGGCGTGGGGCATTCACGTGGTCGAGCTGTTCCGCGCCGGCACGATCGGTCACCGGCTCGCGTCGGCGCTCGCGACGATCCTCATCGCCGCGGTCATCGCGCTGGTGGTCTGGGAGGTGGTCAACGTGTCGGCCGAGCGGCGCCTCGATAACTGGACCAGCCGCGGCGACCTGGTGCGCGCCGCGCGGCTGCGCACGCTGATGCCGATGCTGCGCAGCGCGCTATTCGTTCTGATCGCGCTGATCGTCGTACTGACCGGCTTGAGTCAGCTCGGCGTGAATATCGGGCCGCTGCTTGCGGGCGCGAGTATCTTCGGCGTCGCGCTCGGCTTCGGCTCGCAGAAGCTGGTGCAGGACTTCATCACCGGCATCTTCCTGCTGATGGAAAACGCGATGCAGGTCGGCGACTGGGTCACGCTCGCGGGCGTGTCGGGCACCGTCGAATATCTGTCGATCCGCACGGTGCGGCTGCGCGGCAGCGACGGCTCGCTGTTTACCGTGCCGTTCAGTTCGGTGACGACGGTCAACAATACCAATCGCGGGATCGGCAACGCGGCGGTGCGCGTGAATATCGTGTTCGGCCAGGACGTCGAACGCGCGATCGACACGCTGAAGGAAATCGGCGCGTCGCTGCGCGAGGACGAGAAGTACAAGGACGGCATCCTGTCCGACTTCGCGTTCTGGGGCGTCGATGCGGTCGACGGTTCGGCGGTCACGCTGGCCGGTCAGATGCAGTGCCGCGACACCTCGCGCTGGGGCGTGCAGCGCGAATTCAACCGGCGCATTCTCGAACGCTTCAGCGAACGCGGCATCGAGATCGCCAATCCGCAGCGGCAACTGCTCACGTGGGATCCGGCCAGCAAGGCGGCCAAGGTCGTCTCCAGCGCGCCGCGCCCGCTGCCGCATCCGGCCGACGAAACCGCTACGGACAAGGACGACACCCACAAGGGCGACGCGCCGGTCGACGATCAGATTCCGGTCGATCCGACGCCGGCCGGCGGTCCGGGCACGCCGGGCAATCCGGGCTCGACGTCGCCGCACGCGTGAGGGTCAAGGCTGGCGGCGGCCTGAACCGTTGATCCGGGTTCCTGATTAATCCACCCGCCACCAACCCGGCAACAACCTGCGCACCTCGGGCCGGCGATAGCGGTCGTCGATCAGATGCACGACGCCGCGATCGTCCTCGGTGCGGATCACCCGCCCCGCCGCCTGCACGACCTTCTGCAAACCCGGATACAGGTACATGTAGTCGTAGCCGTGGCCGAAGCGCGCGTCGAGCGTGCGGCGCATCTGCTCGTTGACGTCGTTGATCTGCGGCAGGCCGAGCGTCGCGATGAACGCGCCGATCAGCTGCTGACCGGTCAGGTCGATTCCCTCCGAAAACGCGCCGCCGAGCACCGCGAAGCCAATCCCCTCGTTCATGGTCTTAAAGCGCGCGAGAAACGCGTCGCGCGCGGCTTCGTCCATGCCGGGCTCCTGGGTCCAGACCGGCAACTCGGGATGACGCTCGCGCAGCAGCGCGGCCACCTGCTGCAGATAGTCGAAACTGCTCAGGAACCCCAGGTAGTTGCCGGGCTGCGCGCGGTACTGCGCGGCGATCAGTTCGACGATCGGTTCCAGCGAGCGCTCGCGGTCGCGCCAGCGGGTCGACACATGCGCGGCCACCCGCACCTGCAACTGCTCCGCGCGAAACGGCCCTTCAACGTTAAGCCACTGCGTGTCGCCGGCGAGGCCCAGCGTGTCGCGATAGAAATGCTGCGGATTGAGCGTGCCGGAGAACATCACCGTGGTGCGCGCGGCCGCGTAGCGCGGCGCCAGAAACGATGCGGGAATCACGTTGCGCACGCATAGCGTCGCGGTGGTCTTGTCGCGCGGCGCGTAGCGGTCGGTGCCGAGCGTCACGTCGAACATCGAGTGTTCGCCGAACTGTTCGGCGAGCGCGACGAACTGCATCGCGTCGAAGAAAAAGCGCAGCGCGTGCTCGTCGATCGAGAGCGGCGCGTCGGCCAGTTGCTCGGTGACCGCGCCGATCAGATTCTGCGCGGCCGTCAACAGCTTGGCCGGCACGGCCGGATAGACCTGATAGCGCTCGGTCTGCGCGCGCTTGAGCGCGTTCCATTCGCGCTGCAGCCGTTCTAGCGGCTTGCGCAGCGCGGCCGGCGCGCTGGCGCGCGCGAGCCGGAACGCGCTTTGATCGAGCGACGCGCTGTACATGCGGCGCGCGCGTTCGAGCAGGTTGTGCGCTTCGTCGACCAGCACGCCGACGCGCCACTGATTGAGCTGCGTGAGCGCGAACAGCATCGCGCTGCCGTCGTAGTAGTAGTTGTAATCGCCGACGATCACATCGGCCCAACGCGCCAGTTCCTGCGCCAGATAGTACGGACAGATCTCGTGCGCGAGCGCCGCGTCGCGCACCGCCGCGCGATCGAGCCGCGGCGACGCCAGCGCGGTCACGCGCGCCGCGTCGAGACGGTCGTAGAAGCCGCGCGCGAGCGGACAGGATTCGCCGTTGCAGGCCTTGTCGGGGTGCTCGCAGGCTTTGTCGCGCGCGACCAGTTCCAGGGTTCGAAGCGGCAGCGCGGGCGAGTTCCGCTGGAGCGTATCGATCGCCTCCAGCGCGAGCGCGCGCCCCGGCGTCTTCGCGGTCAGAAAGAACACACGGTCGAGCCGGTCTTCGCCGCACGCCTTCAGCAGCGGAAACAGCGTCGCGACGGTTTTGCCGATGCCGGTCGGCGCCTGCGCCATCAGCGGCTTGCCGTCGCGTGCGGCCCTATAGACGGCAACCGCCAGCTCGCGCTGACCATGCCGGAATTGCGCATGCGGAAACCGCAACGCGGCGAGCGCCGCATTGCGCGCGGCGCGATGCGCGTCCTCCTGCACCGCCCAGTCGAGAAACCGTTCGCACTGGTCGACGAAAAAGATTTCCAGCTCGCGCGCGTCGTGCGACTGCGTGAGCACGGTTTCCTTCTGGCTGCCGATATCGAAGTACACGAGCGCGACGGTCAACCCGGCGAGCCCGCGCGCGCGGCATAGCAGATGCCCGTACACGAGCGCCTGCGCCCAGTGCAGCGCGCGATGATTGGCCGGCATCCGGTCGAGATCGCCGCGATAGGTCTTCACTTCTTCGAGCCGGTTCGCGAGCGGATCGTAGCCGTCCGCGCGGCCGCGCACCGTCAAGGAGCGATGGCTGCCGCTCAGCGCGAGTTCGCTTTCGTAACCGGCGGCTCGCCGCCCGGCGACCATCTGATGACCGGCGATCCCTTCGAGCGAGGTCGGCGCGGGCGTGAAGCGCAGATCGAGATCGCCGCGCCGCGCGGTGAATTCGCACATCGCGCGGACCGCGACCACGTAGCTCATGTGCGGCGCTCCACGATGGTTGATGCGCCTGCGCTCGCCGCGGCTTCGCGGGCCACTTCGCCAGCGGTTCCGCGCGCGGCGTCGGGAGCGACTTCATGCTCGGTTCCGTGAGCGGCTTCATCGCCCGTTTCGGCCCAACGCACGTCGATCACGCGTACCGGCATCCCGTGCTGCGCGCAGTACGCGAGCCAGCGCACCTGGTTGTCCTGCAGACGATCGCCGGGGCCCTTCACCTCGATCAGTTCGTAGCGACGCTCGGCCGGCCAGAAGCGGATCAGATCGGGCAGCCCCGAGCGGTTGCCGCGAATGTCGCGTAACAGCCTCTCGAACCACAGCTTCAGATGCGCGGCCGGCAGACAGTCGAGCGCCAGCGCGACGAGTTCGGGCGTGAGCAGCCCCCAAAACACGAACGGCGATTGCAGCCCGGCCTTGTCGCGCAGATGCCGGGCAATCGTGTCGCGATACGCGTCGCTATCGAGTTGCGCGAAACACGCGGCGAATTGCGCGGCGCGGCGCGCGTGAAAATCCGGCGCATGCAGATCGGCCGGTCCGCGCTGGAACGGGTGGAAAAACGCGCCGGGCAGCGCCGCGAATACCGGCTCCCAGCACAACAGGCCGAACAGCGAATTGATCAGCGCATTCTCGACGTAATGCACGGGCGCGGTCTCGCTGCTCAGATGATCGCGCACCACGTATTCGACCGCGAGCGGCGTGGCGGGCTTCGGCAGCACCAGCGTCGCGCGTTCGACCGGCCGCGCCGCCACCGCGCGCGGCGCCGGCTCGCCCAATTTGCGCCGCAGCCGCGGCAACATTCGCGCGACCCGCTGCGCTTCTTCTTCGCTCTCCGGCGCGGCCGCCGCCTGCACCGCGAGCGCGAACGCGTCCGCGCATTGTTCGCTGCGCTCCAGCACGCGAATCCGCCGATGCCGCGCGCCCGGCCACGCGCACACTTCATACACTGCGAGCGCGGCGGACCACCGCTGGCGACGTTCGCAATCCTGACCGATGCCGAATAGCAGCTTCGCACGGCGCGTTTCGAGCCACGGGTTCGCGGTTTCGATCGCGCGGACGGTGGCGATCAGTTCGTGCAGCGCGGCGGCGGCGCCGCCTTCGCCTTCGCCTTCGCCTTCGCCTTCGTCTTCATGCGGCAGCCAGTCGAGCGCTTCTCGGCACGCGTGCAGCGCGAGATATACGTCGACGTCCGCGCGTTGCTGGAACGCGCGCGACGACGGTTCGAGCGCGACTTTCTCGTACTGGAAGATGCCGAGATCGGCGAGCACGAATTCCGTCCAGTCCTGATGCAGATTGCCGAAGAACATCAGCCGCAGACGCTCGCACAGCGGCGCGATCGCGACGTGCAGCACGCGGTCGGTGCTGGCCTCGTGCCAGCCGGCGAGCGCACGCGGCGCAGCAGCGGTCGCGTCGCGGCCACGGTGGGCGCCATGGCCGTCGTGACTTTCGTGCTGATGCAGCGCGTGCAGCGTGGCCAGCAGTTCCGGCTTACGCAATGCCTTCGCGCCGGGAATTCGCGCGATGCTCTCCGCGAAAATCTCCAGCAATTGCGCGCGGGTGCTGAGCGCGAACAGTTCGTCGAGGGACAGCGGCGGCTCGGGGTCGATCCAGCCGTGCACGGTTAATGGCTGCGCCGCCTGCAATGGACAACCGATCTCTTCGTAGACGAGGCGGCTCGCGCGAAACAGCGTGCCCTCACGCATCAGCATGCGCACCAGCAACGCGCGCGACGCCTGCGGCAACACCGCGAAGGTTCGCAGAAACGCGTGTTCGTCGGCGTCGAGCAGATCGTCGTAACGCGCGGCGAGCCATGCAAGCGCGCGCTCGAAATTGACCAGGTAGTAAGGGACTTCGGAGCGGAACTCCGGGAAAGCAGCGGTTGCCACGGGGTTTTGCAGGACCTGTATGTTTATACAGTGATGATAGCAAAGTCCGGCATGGCAACCGGCGCCGCTTTAAGCGGCGAGCGTCAAGCCGCCAGCCACGCCACGGTCAACGACCGCACCCCCTGCGCGCCGCGAATCAGCACCCCTTCGATATCGGCGGTCGCCGACGGTCCGGTGACGAGCGCCGCATAGCGGGCGCTGAGAAAATCGTCGCGGCGATAAACGTCCTGCAAGCCGTCGAGCAGTTGCGACGGATCGAGCAGCACGACCAGATGCTGGACGATATAGCCCAATGCATTGACCACGTACTCGCGTTCGCTGAACCATACGGAGCCGGTCTCGGCGACGCCGAAACGCGCACGCACGACGCCCACGTCGACGTCCTGCAACGACGCGGGATCGGTCGCGGCGGAAATAGCGCGGGTGCCCGGCACTTCCGCCACCGCCGATGCAATCGATGCGTCCGCGCCGAAGCGCTCGCGAATCAACTCGCTCACGTCGCTCGCGTTCGCCGCTTCGACACAGCTGCCGCCCATCGTCTGCAACGCGGCCGTGAAACGCTCGCGCAGATCGCCGCCGCGCGCGTCGAATAGCGGCACATCGGGGCGCGGACGTCCCACCGGCTGCGCGGCGCGTACTTTGGCAAGAAAGTCCTCACGCGTTGTCATCGCCGCCTCCGCGATTCTTCTTGTACCACGCATGAAAAGTCATTTTCGGCGCGTCGGGCAACTCGCGTTGCCGCCCCCAGATGTTCAGCGGGTTATATAGAACGAAATTCGGCAGGCGCCGCAACGCGCTGCCCATCGACGCGACCGTCGCGCGATACAAGGTCGGACTCGCGAGCAATCGCCCCGCCATCTTCAGTACTTCCTGTTTCACGAACGGCACTTCATGATGCTCGGCAATCACCGCGCGCCATTTGTAGATCTGTTCGTGGATATTGATCTTCACCGGACACACGTTCGTGCAACTGCCGTTCAGCGTCGATGCGAACGGGAGCGCGCTATAGCGTTTCAGATCGAAAGTCGGATTGATGATCGCGCCGATCGGCCCCGAATAGGTGCCGCCGTACGAAAGCCCGCCGCTGCGTCGATAAACCGGACAGGTATTCATGCACGCGCCGCAGCGAATACATTTGAGCGAGTACCAGAAGTCCTCCATCGCGAGCCGCTCGGAGCGGCCATGATCGACGAGGATGTAATGCATCTCGGTGCCGGGGCGCGGCGCGCGGAAATGCGACGTGTACTGCGTGATCGGTGAACCCAGCGCGCTGCGCGACAGCATCCGCACGAACACGCCGAGATCGGCCACTTTCGGAATCAGCTTCTCGATGCCGATCGACGCGATATGCAGCGGCGGCACATTGGCCGACAGATCGGCATTGCCTTCGTTAGTACACACAACCACGGTGCCGGTCTCCGCGACCGCGAAATTGCAGCCGGTCATCCCGGCGGTTTTCTCGCGCACGAAATACGGTCGCGTATTCATTCGCTGACTTTCGGCCAGATAGTGAATGTCGCTATTGTGCGGATCGGTGCCGATGGTGCGGCCGAACAGTTCGGCCACGTCCGCGCGCAGTTTGTGCACCGCGGGCACCACCATATGACTCGGGTCCTGATGATCGAGCTGCTGGATGCGCTCGCCGAGATCCGTTTCCATCACCGTGATGCCGCGCGGTTCGAGGTATTCGCGCATCCGGCATTCGTCGGTGAGCATCGACTTGCTTTTCACCAGCGTGGTCATCCCGCGCTCGGACATCAGCCTGTGAACGATCGCGTTGTGCTCTTCGGCGGTCGCCGCCCAATGGACGACCACGCCATTCGCTTCGGCCGCGGCGGAGAACTGCTCGAGATAGTCCGCCAGATGCGACAGCGTATGTTCCTTGATCCCCGACGCGAGCGCGCGCAAGGTTTCCCATTCGGCGATTCCGTGCGCCTGCGCATCGCGCTTCTCGCGCAGATCCCACAACCGCCGGTCGTGAAACGCGACGTGCTCGGTCTTCTGGATAAACGCACCGGCCGCCTTCGCGTGATCGATGCGCGGTTCGCGTCCGCTCATACGCGCGCTCCATTGAGAACCTGCGCGATATGAATAAAGCGCGCGTCGGCCTTCATCCGTTCCGCGCAGCCTTGCTGATGCATCAGACACGACATGTCGCCGGACACGATGTATTCGGCGCCCGCGTTCAGATGGTCGCGCACCTTGTCCTGCCCCATCCGCACCGACACCGCCTCTTCGGTCACCGAGAACGTGCCGCCGAAACCGCAGCATTCGTCAGGCCGTGCCGGCTTCACGAACTCGATTCCCTTCACGCCTTCAAGCAAGGTGCGCGGCTTCGAAAACGGCACACCCGCGATTTCCGACGCCGACGCCTGCTTCAGATGACGCAGCGCGCTGCAACTGGTATGCAATCCGACCCGATGCGGAAACTCGGCCCACGGAAATTCGCGCGCGCCGACCACGTCGTGCAGAAATTCGACCAGCTCGTACGCACTCGCGCGCACCTTCTTCACTTCGTCGGTCTGTTCGAGGGCGGTCAAATGTTCGCGCACGTGATGGATGCAGCTCGCCGACGGACCGACGATGTAGTCGTAGCCGGCGAAGTTGCGCGCGAACAGGCGCTCGGTCGCGGCGGCATCGGCATGCGCGCCGCTATTGCCCATCGGCTGGCCGCAGCAGGTCTGCTGCTGCGGATAGTCGACCTCGATGCCGAAACGCTCGAGCAGTTCGAGCGTCGCGATGCCGACTTCGGGATAGAACGCGTCGATAAAACACGGGATAAACAGCGCGACTTTCATAGCTTCCGGTGGGGAAAACAACGGCGGGGATCGTGACCGCGCAGCGTGTGGCTAGACTGGTCATGTTGGTCTGACCAAGACTATAGAAAAGTCCGATTGGGGTGTCAATCAGGAGCAATCGGGTGTCAACCCGCGCCGGCGCTTGGGCCGGCCGGCTCAGGACAGCGCGCTGCTGACCGGCTTCGCCGCATCGTCCTTGTAAAGCTCGCGCACGAAGGCCAGATGGCGCTCGGCCGCCTTGCGCGCTTTCGGCGCGTCGCGCGCGATCACCGCGTCGTAAATCGCCTGATGCTGGTTCATCAACTGCTTTTCCATCGCGGCGTCGTAGTCGATCAATCGATGATACTGGCGCATCCCTTCGCGAATCAGCGTGTGAATGCCGTGCATCACGTGCGCGAGCGCCACGTTGTGCGTGGAGTCGGCGATCGCCAGGTGAAACGCGGCGTCGAGTTCGGCGAGATTGGTGCGGTCGCCGGCCTGCGAAGCGGTCTTCAACGCGTCGAACGCGGCGCCGATTTTCTTCAGATCGGCGGCGGTCGCGCGCTGCGCGGCGTACACGGTCGAGATCGCTTCGAGTCCCTGGCGCAGTTCCAGAATGTCGGCGCTGGTGCGCGGATTTTGCAGCAGCAGTTCGGCGAGCGGCTTCGAGATGATCGGCGCGGTCACGTCGACGACGGTAAAACCGCCCCGCCCCGAGGTTTCGATATAGCCGTCCGCTTCGAGCCGGATCAACGCTTCGCGCAGCGACGGCCGCGACACGCCGAGCTGCGCGGCGAGATCGCGTTCGGCCGGCAGACGGTCGCCGGGCATCAGCGTGCCTTCCGAGATCAGTTGCTTGATCTGGTCGGATACCACGTCGGAGAGGCGCTTGCGTGCGAAGGACGGGATCGGGGTAAATGGCATGGGGCAGCAATCGGTGAAGCCGGTGGACGGAGCGGCCGGCGGCGACGGCAGCGGCGCGGCGGCTCCACAGTGCGTGGAATTATAGCGTTCGACCGCGCGCGCCGATCGTGCGCAACGCGTGCCCGCTCATTGACCTGGCGCGCTGTAGAAACTCACCAGATCGCGCTTCAGCGCATGCAGCGCGGCATCGTCGAGATAGACCATGTGGCCGGTCGGATAGTACGTAATCCGTACATTCTCGCGCAGCGTACGGTCGAGATCGAGGTGCGAGAGCGCGTATTCGGTCGCGTAGAACGGCGTGGCCAGATCGAAATAGCCATTCAGCGACAGCACCCGCAAGCGCGGATTCTGCCGCATCGCTTCGGCGAGATCGCCGCCCGCGTACGGCAATTGCAGATGCTCGCCCCACCATTCGCGATGCTTCCAGTCCCACTGCCGCAATGCGTCGTCGTTGAATACGCGGTAGCGGTCCGCCGGCGTGTAGTGCAGATCGTCGGCCAGATGCTGGTGAAGCGCCGCGTTGAACGCGTTCGCGACGCTGCTTACCGATGCGTCGAAGTCGGGATGCTCGGAGGCGGCGTCGGCATCGATGCCTTCGAAACGCGCGTCATAACGGCCAACGCTGCGCGCCTCGTCGCGCAGCAGTTCGCTGCGAAAGCGGGACGGGTACAGCCGCAGATGGTTGCGCTTCACGAAGCCGACATCGAGCCCGGTAAAGTACGCGACGCGCGCGGCGATCGCGTCGCGCTGCTCGTCGGGCAATGCATCGCCTAGCGCGAGCGCCTGCGCATACGGACCGCGCGCAAACGCGCGCGCTTCGTCGAGGAAGGCCGGCAGGTTCGCGGGCTTCGGCGCGACCTTGTCGTGATACCACGCGATCGCCGCGAAACTCGGCAGATAGCTTTCGCTCTTGAAATCGAGGCCCGGCGAGAACGCGGCCGAATCGAGCACCGACGACAGCAGAATCACACCGTTCAGCGCGATATTGTTCTGCCCCAATTCGTAAGCGAGCATCGCCGCGCGCGCGGTGCCGTACGATTCGCCGAACAGATACTTCGGCGAATTCCAGCGCTGATTGACCGTCAGATAGCGGTCGATGAATTGCACGAATGCGCGCAGATCCTGATCGACGCCCCAGAAGTCCTTGCCGCTGCCATGCCCGACCGGTTTCGACAGACCGGCGCCGATCGCGTCGACGAACACGAGGTCGGTGGTGTCGAGCAGGCTGTCGGGGTTGTCGGCGAGCGTGTACGGCGCGGGCGGCGTGCTGGCGGGGCTCGCGGTGCGCACCCGCTTCGGTCCGACCGAACCCATCAGCAGGAACAGGCTGCCGGCGCCGGGGCCGCCGTTGAACAGGAAGGTGACGGGGCGCGTCGCTGGCGTTTTCGTCGGCACTGTGTACGCGACGTAAAACATACTCGCGTTGGCCGCGCCGCTTTTGTCGTGCAAAAGCAGATTGCCGGCGGTCGCGGTGTAGTCGAGCTTGCGGCCGTTCACGCGCAGCGAATGAGTTGTGACGCTTGAGGTTTCCGGCGGGACCGGCGTGGCTGCGGTGGCTGGGGACGACGCTTTGCTGTCGTGGTGCGGGTGGTCCGTTGCGTTCGGAATGTCCGTCGGCGGCGGCGCGGCTTGCGGGTCTGCGTGAGAAGACGCGCGCTTTCGTGGCTGGTTCGCTGAACTGCTGCGCGGCGCAGCGCTCGCGTCTGAGCCTGGGTTGCTGGTGACTGCAGAATCGGAGGCCGCAGAGGACGAACCAACCTGCGCCGCAGCCGGCGCATCCGCCTGCTCCGCTGCCCTACCCGCTTCACCGAATGCCGCAAGACTGCAGGCACACAGTAGCGCCGTCAGCGGCGCCCGACACAACGAAAAACAAACGCGCTTGGCCATAAAGTATTCCGTCATGAGTCGACACGCGCCGAAGCGCAACACAGCCGCTTCGACAACCCGCCCGGCGCTCGATTCCTGACGCAAGTTCACGCGCCGTCAATTGCCCTCGTTGCGGTGCGTCGCAGATTACAAATCGCTTGTTTCGCCGCTACAGCACGCTACGCGACGCTACCGGACGCGACCCGCAACGCGCGCGCTACTCGTGGCAGAATCGAAGCCGCTTTCGTCGCCAGCCCGGAGCGCATTCATGGTCCAACCGGTAACAGACGCATTCGACGCCGCCGCGCTGATCCCCGGTTTTCGCGCGCCGCAACTGCCGCACGGCGAAGCCGACGGCCCGGCTCTCGATGCCGCCGACCACACGATGCGCCACTGGACCAGCGCCGCGAGCGGCGCGCTGATCCCCGGCTCCGACGCGCACCGCCGCGAAATGTGCCGGATGTTTCGCGAAACCTTCAATCCGTATCGCCCGTCCGTGCTCGCGTGGCCGCAACTCGAAGCGGCGACGTTGCAACGCATCGTCGCGCTGCCGATCTGGGACATCGCGGTGCAGACCGAAGGTCGCACGCGTCTGCGGATGGCCGCGTACGCGGCGACGCTCGACGACCCGGAACTGCGCGACGCGCTCGCGCTGAATGCATGGGAAGAAAACCGCCACAAAGAAATCCTGGCGCGGATGGTCGCCGCGTACGGGATCCCGCTCGCGAGCGAGCCGCATCGCGGTTCGCTCGCCAGAAAGGCTGATCCGCGCGACGCTAACCGTTACGCTCGCAACTGCTCGACAAACCTCGCAATCCGCTCGCACGCTTCGAGCAACCGCGCGTCGTCCACCACCAGCCCCAGCCGCACGAAGCCGCTCGCGGTGTCGCCGAACGCACTCGCGTCGAGCACCGACACGCCCGTCGCGCGAAACAGCCGCCACGTGAACTCGGTGGTATCGAGCCCGGTGCCGCTGACGTCGACCATGATGAACATGCCGGCCTCGGGCAGCAGACAGCGCAACCCCGGCACCCGATGCAGCCGCTCGAACACCACGTCGCGCCGGCGCCGGTATATGTCGCGGATTTCGCCGACGATCGCCGCCCGGTTCTGCACCGCCGTCAGCGCCGCCTGCTGGATAAAACCAGGCAGGCCGTACAACATCGCCAGCGCGAGCCGTCCCATATGTTCGATCAGCGTCTCCGGACCGATCGCCCAGCCGACCCGAAAACCCGCCATCGCATGCGACTTCGACAGACTGCCGAGCGTGACCGTACGCGCGGCCATCCCCGGCAGCGAGGCAATGCTCACGTGTTCGCGCTCGAACGTCAGTTCCGCATAGACCTCGTCGGACAGCACCCACAGGTCGTGCTCGTGCGCGAGGCGCGCGATCCGTTCGAGATCGGCGCGTTGCATCACCACGCCGGTCGGGTTGCATGGCGTCGCGAAGAAAATCGCCCTGGTGCGCGGGGAAATGGCCGCTTCGAGCGCGTCGCAGTCGACGTGAAACGCGCGCGCCGGATCGACCGGCACGGCGACCAGCGTCGCGCCGGCCGCGCGCACGCAGGCCTCGTAGGTCAGGTACATCGGTTCGGGGACGATCACTTCGTCGCCCGCTTCGAGCAGACACAGCGAGACCGCGAACACGCCGTTCTGCGCGCCCGCGGTCAGCACCACGTTGGCGGCGCTGACGTCGCAACCGGTCGCGCGCGCGTGTTGCTCGGCGAGCGCCGCGCGCAACGGCTCGCGGCCGGCGATCGCGGTGTAATGGGTATCGCCGGCGCGCAACGCATCGATCGCACGCTCGACGACCGGCGCGGGCGTCGCGAACTCCGGGTCGCCGACGCTCAGCACGATCACGTCCTCGCCGTTGGCGGCCGCCTGGGTCGCGACCCGATGAATTTCCCATGCCGACGTGCGCCGCCCCTGCAGCCGCTCGACCAGATTCGAATACTTCATTGCGCTCATCCGTGTGGTGGTTGAACCGCTGGGTTGACCGTGACGCGGCGGTGGAGCGATCATCCACGGCACCGCGACTCGCCAATGTAATGGCGGTCCGGCGAAACGTCCAGAGATGGCAAAAGGATCCGGTAAGATCCGCGCACGCTACCCAACCAAAATTATGCGCAAACTGATCGCAAGCACGGCCGCATTGACCCTCACACTAACAGGCTGCGCACAGCCGCGTCATCCCGATACGCGAATCGATTGCCTCATCCAGGCGCCCGCGTATCCTCTGCTATCGCGGGAGCACGGCGAAACGGGCACGGCCGCCGTCAAGGCGACGGTCGATGCAGACGGCCGCCTCATCAGCGTCACCATCGCGCATAGCAGCGGCCACACGAAGTTAGACGAGGCCGCGTTAGCCGCGATGCGCGGATCGACCTGCAAGCCTCTTTACAAAGGTGGCGAGCGAGTACCGTTCACGTTCACGCAGCCCTATCGCTTCGCACTCGGGGAGCAGTCGCCGCTTCATCCGCAGTAGTACCCGGCTCAGACCGCGATACCGGCATCGGATCGAAGGGGGCCGTCCGAGCCCGTTATATTTCCTGATGGCCCGCATGTCCTGCGGGCTTTTTTCGCTTCGATGTCGCTATGCGCGTGCTGACACCTGCACGCCACACCAGAATCATCACCTCCTGACAATAAATAACGCATTTTCAGACTTTACTGATTTGAGGCGGATTGGTTCACAGGGTAAAAGCCTTGAGGGTCTAAGTTAGTCCCTCATCGCGGCCGTTATCCTCCTTTGCAGTTCCTCTGCGCCAGGCCGCTCCTCTAAAAAGAATCAGTAAGGAGACCGGTCTATGGCGGAGCTGCAACGCGCACTGCCCGCGGTGCCAGGACGGCAGGCGTACCACTTCAGCGTGCCCGGTACAGATGCCTCATTGGCGCTCTCGGTCGTCTCGTTCACGGCCACCGAAAAGATGGGGGAACCCGTCGTTGTCCATATCGAACTGACGCACCCGCAGCAACTACCGCGCGCCGATTTTCTGAACCGCGATGCGGTGTTCAGCATCGTGGCCGACGATGGGAACGTGCGGAAGTTTTCGGGATTCATCGCGCGGTTCTCGACGGTACGGAACACGAAGGAGTTCACGAAGTACGAAATTATCCTCAAGTCGCACTCTGCCCGACTGGAAGCGGTGACGCGCAACAGGATTTTCCAGCAAGCCACCACACCCGATATTCTGGCCGCCGGTTTGCGCGCCCACGGGCTGCGAGAACATCAATTCCTGTTCCCGCTACGCAGGCAGTATCCCCAGCACGCGTTTCGCATGCAGTACGGGATGACGGATTTAGATTACGGCCACATGCTCCAGGAGAAGGCCGGAATCTTCAGCTATATCGTCGAGACGGAATACGGCGACCAGAAGGCCTATGGCGACGATATCGATCACTATATCTACGAACCGCAGCTTGTCGTGCCCTATCGCGAGGCGGCCGGGCTAGAAGCGGGCGGCGTCGAGGCGATCACGTCACTGAAGACGCACACGAAGACGGTGCCGCAATCGTTCGTGGTCGCGGATTACAACCCGGACGCGGCCTGGGAACGCTTTCGCGACGAAGCCAACGTCGTCCCGCAAGACGAAACTACTTACGGTCACGCGTATGTCTATGGCACGCATCACCTCGACCAGGCGGGCGCAAAGTGGGAAGCGCAGTTGCGCCACGAAGCGGCCGTCGCCCGCCAGGTAGTCTATGAGGGCGAAAGCAACGTCCTTGCATTGCAGTGCGCACGCGTGCTGGAAATGGACGAGGTTTTGCCCGATGCGCCGAAAGGCATGGTTATTATCGACATCACGCACAGCGGCGCGCGCGACAAGCCCTATTCAAACTCATTCAGGGCGATCCCCGCCGACCGGCGTTTCCGTCTGGAACTGGAGCCGGAAAAATG
>NZ_MSDV01000003.1 GCF_001931485.1 Burkholderia sp. SRS-W-2-2016
CCCCGCCGACGATCGGGCCTCCGAACGTCAGGAGAAAAAAACTTTGCTCTCGCGGACAGCGATTTTTCAGGGTGGGAATGGTGGGAATACGCTGAAAGCCTTACTGGGCAAGGCTTTCCCCTCCCACTCGACCTCCCACCCTGCGATTTTCAGGTGGGAATAACGGTGGGAGTCCCGGCAAACCCTTGCTGGGCAAGGCTTTCCGCTCCCACCATGGTTTTGCACGTGGAGGGCGGGCGCGTTGATGGAGCGCCGCTGGCGTCAAAACCTGGCCGGCTGCGCCGCCCGGCCGACCCGCTGACGCCGGTGAGCCTTCGGCATTGGCCGCTCGCCCCTCAAAAATCGCTGTACAACAGCGCCGGGGCCAGGTTACTGTTTCGTTTGCAGCACCGCGCCACGGCGCCATATTTCGCGATCCGCTGGGAGCCACGCCCAGCACCCGCTCCGGTTCATCGGGAGCCGACACGTTCAGACCAGAACGTGCCGTCTTTCGAACCCACGAACCCGGAGCCTCGCTTGACCACCACCACGTTCACCATCCTTGCCCCGTCCGTTCCGGCCGGGCTGTCACACATTTGCTTGCATTCGCTTGACGACGCCAGCGGTACCTGGTTTATTGGTCTTACGCCCCGCACGATTGCTCGTGCTCAACGTTCGCCCAAGGGCCTGCTGACGCGGGCCATGACCGACGCCTTCCGGTTCAAAACCGGAGGGCGTTTTTCGTTTACCGCCGCCGAGGAACCCGCCATGTCCAGCCCCATCGCCGCCAAGCCCCGCCGCAAGACCGTCCAGTTCAACGCGCGTTTCATCGAGCCGATGAACGACGAACTGAACGCGCGCGCTCAAGCACTCGGCGTCACCCCGTCCGAAATCGTCCGTACCCTCGTGGCGGCCTGGTTGCGCAACCCGTCCAGCGTTGCCGTCGGGTTTGAGCAGAGCGGCGCGACCGTCTGACCGTCTGAAAAAGAAAAGACCCGCTTGCAGGCGGGTCCGGTGAACGTAGCACCTCGTCAAAAGCGCTGTTCGTGTCTCAACAATAGACACGCCAGCGGCTGCAGTCAATATTCGCAGGAGCCCTCGCATGTCGAACGTACAGCCCGCAGAGTCCACCCCGGTCGTGTCCGGTGAAACGGTGCCGCAGCGCCCCGCACGGCCGGCGATTGGCCGCCCGTCGTCGGGTTCGGTCGTCGATTTCAAAGCCGCGAAGACCGAGGCCATGGCGACCCTGGCCGAACCCGGCGAGAAGGAGGGCGCAGGGCAACCGACCAGCGACCTCGCCCCGAAGCAGCGGTACAAGCAGGCCGAGGCAGCGCTGGCGAAAATCGAAAAGGCTCTGGCCCGTGCGCGCAAGGTCGCTGCCGACGCGCAGGACGCCGCCGACGAGTCCGGCGACGTGCTCGACGGGCTCAAAAAGCTCGAAGCAGGCGCGAAAGAGTTGATGCTGGCAACCGCTAAAGCGGACAAACTCGCCAAGGCCGCGACCCGGACGATGGACGACGTGGTCGACTTGGAAAGGCAGTTCCAGGCGGCCGTGCATGAACGGCAGGTATCCATCGACGCGATGAAAGCCGCGGACGGTGACGACGACGGGCTCCCCGCTGACGCGTCGCCGGCCATGCGTGGGCGCCACATGTTGAAAACCGACACGGCGCTGGTCGCGGACACTGACGAGAAGATTTTCCGACGCTGGAACAACGTGTACTTCGAAGAAGAGGACGAGGCCCGCCTGGCGTACCGGATGGGGAAACTGGTTGAGGAAGAACTGCCTGAGAAAGTGTCGCAGCGCACGGTCGACGACATGCTGAAATACTCGCTCACGATGATGTCGATCGAGCAGCGCCTGCCGGTCCCGCCCGTGGGCAGGGTGCTGATTCAACTCCGCAACGCTGTGCTGGAGGTGCAGGAGGACGGCCGCATTTTCGCGTTCGACCCGGCGCCAGTGTTCGGCCAGGTCAACGTCATCAACGCAACGCTCGACTGGTCCGGCATCGACAAGACGAAGCCCCAGCCGTGGGTCTACACGCCGGCGTGGCCCGCCGAGGCCACCCAGGTCGGCCAGTACCTGCGGACCATCGCCCCGACCACCGCGCTGTTCGAATACTTCGCCCTCGCGCTTGGCAGCACGCTCGTCACGGGCAACAAGCCGTTCCAGAAAGCACTGCTGCTGCTGGGTCGTGCCGGCGCCGGCAAGGGGACGTTGCTCAAACTGCTCGAATACTTCCATCCCAAGCGCGCGGCCCTCCCAATGGAACGCCTGCGCGAGACGTTCGCCCTTGAACCGATCATCGGCACCACGCTCGTGACGGCCAACGAAACGAAGTACATCGCCGAAGAGCCGTTCAAAGAAATCACGGGCGGCGACAGCATCAGCGTGAACCGCAAGAACAAGCCCGCCGTCACGGTCGTGTTCAAAGGCACGATTGTGATGTCGAGCAACGTGCTGCCCGCGTTCAAGGACGAGGACGGTTCGATCGCACGACGTATCTGCGCGTTGCCGTTCACGAACAGTTACTCGAAGACGAACAAAGCCGTCGTCGGCTGGGCCGACCGCATCCTGGGCACGCCCAACGAACTGGGCGCCTGGCTTGACTACCTGTTGTGCGGCGTGTCCCTGTTGGGTGCCCGCGGCTGGAAGTGGCCCACCGACGCCGAGGCACCGCCGGAGGTGCAGAACCTGAAGGCCGACGTACTGATCGCCAACGACCCGCTGGCCGGCTGGCTCGACGAGTTCGAAGTGACGTACGACCCGACGCGTTGGACGGCCAAACACGACATTTACGCGCACTACGACGCGATCATGAAAGGCCGCGCGCAGTCGCAACGCGACCGCGACCGCATCCTCTCGTACGACCATTTCTGGAAGGAAATGTCCACGCCCGAACGCGGGTTCCACCTGGAAAAGCGCATGCGCAAGGGCACCGGCCGCGTCGACGCGGCGCACATCGTTGTTGCGGGCGTAACGGCCCGTGGCGACAAGTGATCGACCAACCCACGCACAGGAGCGACCATCATGGCATTCACCCTTAACGGCGTCGGATCGTACGACCTGCACAAGCATGAAGCGCTGGCCGGCACCGCGCAGCCCATCGAATCCGATGCGCGGTGCAAGAAGCGCGAGCGCAACGCGCGAAAGGCACTGGTCGCGCGCTGGGTCGAGCAGGCCAACGTGCGCGCCGTGCCCGGCGCAGTGACGTTCGGCAACCATCTGTGGGCTGGCTTCCGGGTTCACGACGCTAAAAACTGGGACGCACACGTGTCCGAGTCGCAGTTCCAGGCCGAGTTGCGGTCCGTGTTGGGGCGGAACCTGGCAACCCTCTGGCGAGGGCGCCGCGGTTACCTCGCCGTGTGCGCCGACGACGTGCTGAGCTACCAGACGGGTGACGACATCGATCTGCTGCCTGGCTTCGACCCCGCACCGCCGACCGATGCCGAACGCAAGATGGGCTGGCGACCGATCACCCGGGTACGCCAAGCGATCCGGCAGGTCATCGCCGACGGTTGCCCGGTTGCTTCGACGCCATACGATGGCCCGATCATGGCTTTTGATGACAACGCTTGGCGGCCTGTGAACGACACCCGGATGCGTGCCGCTTTCAGCCGTTGTTACAACGTGGGCGATTCCAAGTACAAGCCGATTAGCGACGCGCGTTACCAGCACGCACTCGCCTTGACGTTCAAGTTGACGTTCGACGAATCCGGACCCTTGGCGCTGCTGGAAATCCTGCCGGCCCGCAACGCGGTGTTGACCATCGACCTGGACGGCCGCATGGACGCTTACCCGTTTCAACCCGTGCCCAGTATGAACCTGTATGTATCGGAGCCCGCCATCGACTGGTCGGACGTGGACCCGATCACGCGCGAGTACCGCCCGGCGGTGAGCAAGGACGCGGAAAACCACGTGCTTGCCGGTTTGTTCGACGGGCAGCGCGTCACCCCGGCCGCGGCGAACGCCGCTATCCACGCGGCACACGTTCTCTACGAGACCCGGACGCTTCTTCAGGCCCTGGCCGAAACCGAAGCGGCCCCGGCCATCCCAGCACCGCGCCGTGCGCGCCTGTAACCCAACCAGCCTAAGAACCCAATGACCACCCTCGACACCGGCACCATTCGCGACTGGCTGTTCAACCAGCACGTCCACGCCAACCCGTTCGTCTGGACCGGCAAGGCCGCGGCGTTCGCCAGTTACGCCGCGATGTGCGAGCACTTCCGCGAAACCCCGGTGCCCGAGGTCGATTTCTGGCCCGCCGTCACCGCGATGCTCGCGGACGATCCATGGTCCGCCGTGTTGATGCTGTCGCACCGCGACCTGATCCACCTGGGGATCGACGACGTGCTTCCGCTGCGCGAACTCGACGAGTACGACGACCCGTTCGCACCGCCCACGTTCGCAGTTTTTCCCAGCGGCACGTACGCCCGCAACCGGTCGGTCACGGAGACGGTGCGTGAGCGCCCGGCCCCACCGTCGTGGCACGGAGGCCCCGAAAAAAGTGCAAGCAAATGACGGCAAACGCTTGACACGCGTTCGAGCTGGAGTTTTATTGATTACATCAGCGCCGCACACCGCGCTCAACGTTCAAGCCCGTGACCCTGAACTGCACCCCAAAAGTTGGACATCGATCCGACCTTTGGGGTGTTTTTGATGGCGAAGTACGATGAGCGTTTCAAACGGAAGTTAGTCGACACGTATTTGCGCGGCGGCATTGGTTTGCCAGTGCTGGCCGCGCGTCACGGAATCGACTACTCGATGCTGCGTCGTTGGGTTGCAGCATTTCGTCTGCATGGCGACGCGGCGCTACACGGCAAGCAAAGCCGCTATGACGCGCGTTTCAAGCTGAAGGTGCTGCAGCATATGTGGCGCGATGGACTGTCGGCGCGCGAAATCACCGCGCTGTACGACATCCGCGCTGCGGGCGCCGTACCGCAGTGGGCACGTCTGTATGATGAGGGCGGTATTGACGCTCTGGCGCCCCGTCCGAAGGGGCGTCCCCGGAAAATGGCCGACACCCAGCCCGACAAGCCTGCTGAAGAGAAAGCGCCTGACACGCGCACGCGCGAGGAACTGCTCAAGGAAAACGACTACCTGCGCGCGGAGGTGGCGTACCTAAAAAAGCTCGATGCGCTGCTCAAGGCAAAGAAGCAGGCAGCGCAAAAGAAAAAACGCAAATCGTGAATGGGCTCAGAACCCGGCACCCGCTTGCGACCTTGCTGAAGGTCGCGGGGCTCGCGCGCAGCACGTTTTATTACCAGTTGCGAGTACTGGAGGATGGCGAGCGTCACATCGGACTGAAAGAGACGATCCGTACGATCTACGAGCACCATAAGGGCCGCTACGGTTACCGACGCATCACGGCGACCATCCGTAACGCTGGTCAGATCGTCAATCACAAGACCGTGCAGCGGATCATGGGTGAACTGAAGCTGAAATCGCTCGTGCGCCCGAAGCGTTACCGGTCCTGGCGTGGCGAGGTTGGACGCATCGCGCCGAACCTGCTGGGTCGCGAGTTTGAAGCGCATGCGCCAAACCAGAAGTGGGTCACCGATGTGACAGAGTTCAATGTCAACGGCCAGAAACTCTACCTGTCACCCGTGCTGGACCTGTACAACGGCGAGATCGTCGCGTGGCAGACGGCGCGCAACCCGAGCTTCGAACTGGTCAGCGGCATGTTGAAGAAAGCGCTCGCCCGACTGCGCAGCAGCGATGCACCATTGCTGCATTCGGATCAGGGCTGGCAGTACCAGATGTCTGCATGGCGGCACACGCTGGCCATGCATCGCGTGCGGCAAAGCATGTCGCGAAGGGGAAACTGTCTCGACAACGCGGCCATGGAAAGCTTCTTTGCCACGCTCAAATCAGAGTTCTTCCGCCTCAACCGTTTCACCAGCGTCGAACAGTTGCAGGCTGGACTGCGACGCTATATTCACTACTACAATCACGAGCGTATCAAACTCAAACTGAAAGGGCTGAGTCCTGTGCAGTACAGAACCCAGCCCTTGGCCGCCTAGCTTTTAACTGTCCAACTTCCCGGGGTCAGTTCAACCCCACGGGCTTTTTGTTTTTCAACGCTCCTACCCAGTGCCCGCCTGACGTGCGGGTCAGGGCGGTACAGACCGATCCCCGGTCCGATACCAAGGAGCCCGCCATGTCCGTCAGCAAACTCATTCTCGACCCGCTGTTCGAAACCGTGAAATACGGCAGCAGCGACGAACTGCCCACCCGCCAGGCCATGCTCGACGCCGGCACGTACGTCGATGCTCAAGACGCCGCTGGCAATCGCCTTTTGCACTACTCGGTTCTGCGCGGTGAGTCCCGCTTTGCGATCGACCTGCTCGCGATCGGTGCCAGCGTGAAGGCGAAAGACGCGGACGGACGCACGGCCCTGCACCACGCCGCACGCCTGGGCAACCGCCTCTTGGTCGCCGACCTGATCGCCGCAGGCGCCGACGTGAACGCGCAGGACGACGACGGCCGCACGGCGCTGCACCACGCCGCAATGGGCCTCGCGCGCGACGACCACGAGGACTCGCGGACGATTTGCCGTCAACTGCTTCGCGCTGGCGCTGAAATGTACGCGCCCGATCGCAACGGTCGCAACGCCTATCAACGGCTGTTGGCGGAAGTCGGCCATCTCCCGAACGCCATCGAAATCGGCAAGCGTTTCCCGTCCTACTGACCGCTCCGGCGCCAACGTCCACCCAGTGCCCGCCTCACGGCGGGTCAGGGCGGTACCAGGCCAGCCCGGCCTGTTCACCGGAGCACATCGCCATGACCCTCGCACTCGCAACCCAAACCGCCATCGCTTTCAACGACCGCGACGAAAACCTCGATCGCGACGACGGCCCCGTGCCGCAGCCGGTCCGCTCGAACGCACCCAGCCAGTTCGCCCGGTTCGTCGACGACGAAATCCGCGCTGGCAGCATCGAGCCCGACATGCGCATCCTGAAAGAACGCGCCCGCACGTGGCTGCGCAACGACGAGCCGGGCCTTGCGCTCAACGAAGCATGGCTCGAGTCGAAGACCTGCGGCCTCGTCTCGTTCACCCGCGCCTTCGTGCGCTCCTACAACGGTTTCAAGACCGGCGCCGCGGCCCCGTTCTGACCACCCAGCGTCAACGCTCCACCTTGTGCCCGCGGCAACGCGGGACGGGGCGGTACAGGGCCATCCCGGCCCGCCCACAAGGAGCCCGTATGAAACCATTTCACATCCGCCTGCTCGCCACGCTTCCCGTGTTCATCCTATTCGCAGCCGGCTTGCCACTGTTCGCCCATCTCTGGTCCCACGCGGTGTCGGACGCTCTTGCCGGGGCTTCATTCATCGCGCTGATGCTCGCCAACGCTGTGACGGCACCGTGGCGCCGGTGGATGCTCGTCGACAAGAGCAGAGATTTGAAGCGACGCTTACCGGCGCCATGTGCTTCGCGCTGGGCATGGTCGTGCCTGTCAACTTTTTGCTGATCGCCGGGGCGGCGCAGGCCCGCAAGGCGCTGGGCCTGCACGGCGCGACCGGCATAGTTGTGGGTCTGGTGGCGGCGGTGGTGGTGGCGGCCGCCGCCACCCTTGGCGTGCTCTTTCTTCTGGATTGGGCGTACCACCGGATCAACGCCGCCTACGCAGCGGCGGAGCAACGCGCCGCACGCAACGGAGGTGCAGCATGATGCCCCTCGACGAAACCTCGCCCATCGCCGAGGCGATCGGTCAAGCGATCTTTACATGCGTGCCGACCGCTGACATCGCCGCCCGTCTCGACGGCTTTCCGCACGACCTGTCGTTGTTCGAACCGTTTGCAGCAGCATCGGGGCGCGGGCGGGCCGACGTTCTCGAACTGCTGTTCGACCTGGCGTCAAAACGCGGCCCGGAGCACGTCCGGGACGGCGTGCGTGTGGCGTTGCGGGGGCGCTCCATTTTTCCGTTCGACCAGGCGTGCGACGCGATCGTGCTCGACCATGCCACGGCCGACGACCTGAACCATCCGACCTCATCGATCCAACGCCCGGACGGCGTGATGGACGTCCCCCAGTGGTGGCACTTTTTCCGCACCTGCGGCGACACTTTGACGGACGACCCGCGCGACCTGCACGCGGTGCTGGTCCTGCTGCGTGAACGCGGCGCGGACCTGGCCGCCACGCCGTTCAGCGGTGAGTCCGACGAGGGCGGTGGAACCCACGGCGACGCGCTGCGGTCGCTGCTGCGCGACGAGCGCATCGAACGGGAAACGACGGTGCTGCGCGAAGCCGCGGCCGAGGCCATGGCGGGCAGCGAGTCGGTGCCCGCAACGCAAACACGCAAGCGTCTGTAAGTGCAGCCGGCGCTCAACGTTCCACCGCGGCCCGCTCCGGCGGGCTGGGGCAGTACCAGCGCCGGCCGGCGCTGATCACTGAAGGAGTTTTGACCATGACACAGACCAACGCCAGCACCGCGAAGCCGAAGCGCAAACGCTATTACCCGAACCTCTACCAGGCCATCGACCACCGCGACATCAGCGAAGTGCATCGCCTGCTGAAAAAGCCGGAAGTCCTGGCCGCGATCAACGAGCACACCGGCGTCGGGCCGAACCACACGCCACTGCTGTGCGCGGCGTCGAGTCTTTGGTTCGAGGCTTGCAAAGCCATCATCGAGGCGGGCGGCGATCCGATGGAAACGAACCGCGACGGGCTCAACGCCGTGGCGATCGCGCGCACTGTTAAGTGGGGGGTCTTCAAGCCCGAGCGGGAGGCTTGCCGCGAGCAACTGGCCGGCTACGTGTCCGAATGGGAAGCCGCCAAGATTCGCAAGGAACTGGCCCCACTGCTCCAGGCCGCCAGCGAGCCAGTGGTGCAGCGCGCACGGCGGCGCCTGTAATGCCGCAGGTTGACCGAAACGTCGGTTGACCACTTCGGAACCGGCGCCGTCCTTCGACGCCGGTGCTGCGGATCGCGCTCAGGCCGTCTCGGCGGCCTGCTTGCGTTTGCCGCGTTCAGCGAGGTATTCACCGAGGCGGCGACTGCGCGGGAAGGCCTTCTTCACGGCGGCAGCGGTAACCAGCCCTGCGTCAAGGAGACGGGACAACTCGTTCTGCCAGGCCACTGAACGGTTTTCAAACAGAAACTGCTCGATTTCCTCGAACTCTTTCAGGTGCGCAAAGGGCTGCCCGTTCGACACGTAGAGATCGCTGATGATGGTTTCTCCACTTTTCGTCGGCAACGGTACGGTTGCTGCGATGGCGATGATACGGCCTAACAGTTCTTCCTCTTTCCGCATCCCACCACCTCGAAGCGTGCCCATAAACACCTCCATGACATCGCTGCTACCGAACGTGCCGCTGATCAGAAGCGCATCGTCGCTGTATTGCATCAGCAAGTCGGCCCGCGTGTGGTTCGGGTGGTAAACCATGCGGCGATAGCCTTGAGCGTAGGCGCTCTCGATCGACGGCAAAAAGGGCAGTTGCCGGATGGCCTCGGGCACATCCCAGTCTTTCGACGGTGTGGAGCGGTGCCGCGGCATGATCCGCGCCGCCGGCCCGCAGTGGTCCGTCAGTGCCAGCGATGCTGCTACCAGGTCTATCGCCGAATGCTCCTCAATCACCGCTGACCCAAACAGCAGCAGGCCGCTCGTGCGTTCCGCCAGAGCATCGCGCAGTGGTTCGAGAAGCGGTGCGGGGAACGCGCTGGATGTGGCAGAGGTCGGAATCGAATCGACCCTGGGCCACGGGCGGGCGAACGGAGCGCGAACTTCCAGCGCTCCGTCGTCGGACACGATGCCGACAAGTGCCGTCTCCTCGTCCGTGTGTTTTGGGCGCGACGTGACCATCAGCCGGACATCCTCCTGAAGCGTGTCGGGCGTGGGTGTATCGAGCAAAACCGCGACGCGATGCCCGGAGTTCAGGGCGTGCAAGCAGGCCATTTCCAGCCGGTCCCCGGTGTCGTTCCACGACTGCTGGTCCAGCTCCAGCGGACCGACGACGAGCAGCGTGCCGCTGGGCACGCGATCGAGCCCGGCTGACCAAAGGCCGTAGTCGCCAAGGTCGATGCTGCCGCTCCATTGGCTGCCGGCGCGTTCAGCGTAGATCAGCGCGCCGTCGGTGGCGTCCTCGTACGCTTCCAGCAGGGCGTCGATGGCCCCTTGGGACGTCGTGACGTACACACCAGGAACGGGACCCGTCGGCCAGATTTGGGGTGCGCCGTGGGTGACAACCGCTTCAGGTGGGGAAAGAGCTTTAAGGAGTTCCTGCGGCGACATGTCGATCGCAAAGCGCTTCTTCAGCCGGAACGCCAGGCGGCCGGTCGATGCCGTATCAAGCTCTGTGGCAACGACACGATCCGGGAATGCCATCACTTCGGGCCAGTTGCGCAGGCCAGGCAGCGCCGCGATGAGATCGAGCGCCTGCCCGTGGGTGAAGGATGGGTGCGAGGGCTGCAAAAGGCCGCGAACGAGCCCGGCCAACAGCTTCAGTTGCTGAGTGTCCATTGCTTTCTCCTGGGCGGCAAAATCCGGTGCACGCTTTGCGGGCCGCCCATCGAAAACAATGTGAAATGGGGTAGGTGCTTTGAGACATCGTCTTCGTCTTGCTCCGAGAGGAGCGCGTGCGGCAGGCGACGACAGCCTGACCCTATTGTAACCCCTGACGTAACCGCGCGTGACGACCACGTTCACGCACCCTACGAATGCGTTGGTGGCGTCCAGCCCGACGCGCAAGCGGGCCGAAATGCCATAATCAGAACGTTAAAAGCAACCGACTCGCGGATGCTGAATCGTCGAAACTTGGAGGCGCTGTGATCCCAGGCTACACCGAAGACGAGTTTGGAACGAAGCTAGGTGCGGTGTTGTCCGCCTCACGACCGATTCATAGCATCGAATACCTGAAGGGGCGGGACAAAGAGCTTGATACGATCAAGAAGAGCCTCTATGCGCCCGGCCGCCATGTCTTCATTTACGGCGATCGCGGCGTCGGTAAGAGTTCGCTCGGACAGACCGCGGCTGTCCAGTATCAGAGCGCCAGTGCGCCGCCGGTGTTCGTGTCTGGGTCACCCGATGACACGTTCAGCACGGTTATTGCAAACATCGTTACCCAGGCATTACGCCAACCACGGACGGAAAATGTCAAAACAACGCGATCAGCGACCGTAGACCTTGCGCGCGTGAAGCTGTCAGCAGGAAGCGAGACCAGCGCGCCGGACATCGCCGACCGAATCCGATCCATCGGTGATGCTGTCGCACTTTTGGAAGAAGTCGCAGAAAAGCGCCGAGGAAGCACCGCAGTGGTTATCGACGAGTTCGATGCCATCCTGGATGCGGCCGAACGTAACAAGTTTGCCGCGCTGCTGAAACAGATGGGCGATCGATCCGTCAACATCAAGTTCATTTTCACGGGGATAGGAAAATCGCTGTATGAACTTCTTGGAGCCCATCAGTCGTCGTATCGCCAGCTAGAACAGGTCGAGCTACCGCGGTTGGGCTGGGATGCGCGACGGGGCATCGTGCAGTCGGCGGCGGATGCCTTTGAGATCGAACTTGATAATGATGTGAACTGGCGCATCGCTATGGTTAGCGACGGGTTCCCGTACTACATCCACCTCATCACGGAAAAAATCCTCTGGTCTGCGTTTGCGTCTGACAACGAGGTAACGCAGATCGATGCCGATCTCTTCCTGCATGGGCTCGGTGAGGCGATCCTCTCGACGGCGGGGGAGCTGAAGCGTCCTTATGAAAAGGCGGTGGTCCACCACCCGGAGATGGAAGATTTGGTTTGGGCGACCGCTGATCACGAGGATTTGATCCGATCCGTCGACGGCATCTTCCAGTCCTACGAGGTCGTGATTGGAAAACGGGCCGATGGGCGCGAACCTTTGGAGCGCGGCCGTTTCGCTGCGCAGCTTCGGAAGTTGAAAGGGGGCGCCTACGGCTCGGTGCTCACCCAACCGGATGGACGGCAGGGGCTTTACACCTACACGGAAAAAATGCTGCGGGGGTATGTGCGTATGCAAGCCGAAGCCAACGGCGTAGCGTTGAGCGGTGAGCAACCTGCACGCAAGCAAGCGATGCACGTCGGTAATGCGCGTAGTGGGTACCGCGGTCCGAGCATCCCGCGTGGGGTGCGCACGGGGCAAGTGGTCGGCGAATGGGATGACGAAAAGTAGCCCGCTGAACCAATGTCCCCAAAATAGACCTGAGCCTCACCGGCACGAGGACTTCGCGCAAACATGACATGAAAACAACCACGGATCTATACGCCGGGCTCACGACCCTTCAGTTGCCGCCCGAGCAGGACGAGTATGACCTGGGCGATGGCCTCGTCCTGCGTCGCACGTATGCGCACCTCATGAGTTCGTACACGATGGCGTTCAGGCCGCCCGAAGCGCCGGGCAAGCACCATCCCGCACCCTGGAAAGCGACGACCCGCCACGACGGTTTTGATGTTCGCACGGAACTGTTCATCCCCGGCGACTACACGCCACCCGGCGACATGACGCCGTACGACGTAGCGCGCACGCTCACCAGCGTGCTGCGGCTGTGCGTCAATCCGACGATCCGGTTTCTCGTGCAATCGAGTCATTCCCTTTCCGAGGTCGCCTCGATCCCGGATCGCGAGATCCAGCTCACGCCCGTTGAATCGACACAGCAATACATTCAACTCGCGCTCATACGAACCGAACCAGTGATCGGACCGTTGGGGTGGGTCGGCAAATACTGGTCAAACGCTGTCTCCCTGATGGCGACGCACGCGGACTTCAGGCTCGCCATGGAAGCGTTCGAACTGTCCACGTTCGTTCCGCACCATGCGCTGACGCTCGTGTCGCTTTGGGGCGCGCTCGAAGCGCTTTTCTCGCCGTCTACCTCGGAACTGAGGTTTCGTGTGTCGGTGTTGATCGCGTCGTACATCCATCCGCCAGGCGGAGAACGGCTTGCGCTCCAACGCGAGATTTTCGATCTGTACGACAAGCGGTCCGCCGCGGCCCACGGCAAGCCGAAGCACAACACGTCGCACCTTGTGCAGACGTTCAACATCCTTCAACGGGTTCTTGTTCGGATGATCGAAGAGAACGAGGTCCCGAGCAGGACCGCGCTCAACAACATGTTGCTCGGCGCGCCATAGGCGGAGCCGTGTATTTGCCGTCGCGGGCTTCGCGGCGGCAACGGGCACATGTGACGATGAGCATCGCCCAACTGCATCTATCGCGCAGCGATGCGAAAAAAGCGCTAAAGACGCGTGCCCCCCAACGTCCACACCTTAAATGGGCTCAGTGCGCCGGATAACACCGGCCTTCACGCTGCGCGCACGGCCTGATGCCGCGGGTTCCCGCGGTTGCAGGCGTTCGCCTCCTTTCCTTGCGGTGCGCTCGAACCTGCCGTTTCCCGACGCATAGCCCATCCCGGCCGCTTTCAGGCAAGGGATCGCTTCGCTTTCGCCGGGCACCCGGTCCCTTCGGGCTGCGGCTTTCGTCGAACCCTGGCCCTCGCGGCCGAGCTGGTCCGTTCATGCGTCACGGCAGGCTCCGAAACGCACAACATCACGGAAAGGAAGGCAGACCATGAACGCCAGCAACCAACCCACAGCACAAACTCCGAACGTCGCGCAGTTCCTCGCCCCCACGGCCCACCAAACCGCATCACTCCAAACCCGCTACTGCGCAGTGCCCTACGCCTACGACGGCCGAACGTTCTACTTCAGCGACCTGGACGGCTACAACAAACGGTACGCAGCACGGTTGCCGGTGGAGGAGTACGAGATCCAACTGGTCGACGGCAGCGACGCCGAGGCACAACTGTTCAACCTGCTGGGCGTCAACCAGGCGACGCTCGAACGTTGGTTCGACGAGGTGGTCGACCTTACCGAAGATCAACACGCGGCGCTGGCGTTTCTCGTTGGTGACTTGGGCCTGAGCCTGTCCGACGCGCTGGACAAGATGGATGACGTGAACTTGCGCGAGGGCTCCCTGCTGGAGGCGGCCACCGAGTTTTTTGACGAGTGCTACCTTAACGACATCCCGGAGGCGGTCCGGTTTTACATTGATTACGACGCGTTCGCCAGAGACCAAAACCTCAGCGGTGCGATGTCGGAGCTGGAGTTCGCCGGCCAAACGTACACCGTGACCAACGCCGACGCGCGGTAAGCGGCGGCCTGGGCGCGAGGCCGCCCTGTTGTTGATAGAAACAAACGAACAAACAGACACGCATACGTTTTCAGTGAACGTTGTCCGCCGCGCGCCAGATCGTGGCGAGTTGTTCGTTCCCGTGCGCCTTGGCCTGCACAAGGGTCGTTAGGGCGTTGTGCAGCGGAGGAAGCACCGCGCGGTACGCGGCCACCGCGCGCGTCAGCCCTTTGCACGGCCCCATATCCGGGATGAAATCACCTGGTTTAACGTCGTGCCCGTCCAGGCACGTGGCGTTCCATCGCGCGATTCCGGCGTCGAGCATCGCTTCGCGGGACGCCTCGTCCTTTTCCGCCTCGGTGATTTTGTCGTCGGTGATGGAAATCTGCGCCTTGTCCACGCCCATTTGGCCGACCACTACGCTGGCCTGGCCTTGCGCGACACCGTTGCCAGTGGCGGCCAGTTGCTGCGCGCGTTTGAGTTTGGCTTGCTCAACCTCAACGGCACGGGCGTAATACGCCGTGGCACGAGGCCATTTGTCGATCTTGTCATGCGCGCGCACGACGAACGCGTTCAAGTCCTGCGACAGTGCGGCAACCTGGCGATTGAGTTGATCGACTTGCTGGCCGCGCTGGCGGGCAGCAATCACCGGGGCGCCGGCCGCGTTCAACTGCGTCACCACGGCATCGAAATCGGCGGTTTCACCTTTGACGAAACGCTGGACCCCGGTCTGTGCGCCCTGTGCCACAGTCAGGTCGATCCCATTGGCGGTGACGGTCCCGCCGAAGTTCTGGCCGACCGGAAATGGTGTGGCCTGGAGGGTAAGGGTAAGGCTGCTCCCGTCCACTGAGCCGACGACGTTGGCCGTGCTCGTTGCGAGCGTCCCGTCGTTGTTCAACGACACGCTGCGCGTCGTACCGCTAAAACGATGGTCCGGGGTTTCGGTGATCTGGAGCAGTATGGCGGCGTTCGCGGTGTGCGACACGTACGTGCCCGACACGGAGCGATCCCCGCAAGCCGCCAGAAGCAGGGCGCCGACGACTGCCGGTAGGCAGACGGCCAGCGCGTCGCGCAGGTATTTTGATTGATCTCTCATCGCGCCCCCGGGAGCGGTCTGTTCTTATGTCCGACAGTATAGCCAGGCCGCGGATCACGCCCTCATCCATGACGACGGCTGGTCGATGCCACGGCCGTGGATTCAGCGTCGCGCCCCGTGATTGATGCATACCTACTAATACATACGTATCAATACATACACACCGATACGAACAGAAAAGCCCCTTATTAATGGGCTTTTCGTCGTTACTGCCGGTGTCGCCGATCACTTTTTGTTGTCGACGATCAAAGTCTCGCCCGCCGCCAGCAGTTCCCGGTATTTCATCATCGCCAAGAACATGATCGCGCTCGTGGGCGGGCCGACCGTCGTGCCGTCCATGTCGTCGCGGTAGTCGTTCACGATGCGCATTTGCGTTGCGGTCGACGTGCGCCCGCGGATCGACGCGTTGCAGACAACGACCGGATCGCCCGGGTTCGCACGCTTGACCGTCCGCACCACGTACTCGCCGTACAGCACGCCGTCGGGCTCCGAAAACGCCACGCTTGCTACGCTGGCCGCGGCGGCCATCAGGTCTTGCTCCGGCTTTTTAGCCGTTAGACGGGCCAGTGCGTTCATTCCAGTTTCCATCATCGTCTCCAGGTTCAAAGGTTAAGGTCAGGCAGCGGCCACGTCGATCAACGCGTCGACCGCCCGGTCGAACTCCACCCGGGCTGCTTTCAGCCCGCGGATTCCCGTCTTGTCCGAGTAGATCGAAAGCCCACGGGCAATGGTCGCCTGGTAGGCCTTGCGCTTTTTGAGGAACGGGCGCCCGACGAAGCCCGCGAGAAACGCCACATCGCTGGCGTAGTTCGTTTCGATGCGATTGGGCAACAGCATCACCCGCTTGCCCTTGGCGCGCAGTTCCGCCTCACCCCGGATCGTCGACGCGGCGTCGAAAAACGACGGCAATACGGGCATCAGCACGACGTGACCTTTCAGCGCGGAAACGTCAACCAGCCCCGGCGCGTGATCGTAAATCACGATGTCGTACTCGTTGGCGCGGGCGTCGGTGCCGGCCACGTCGAACGGCACCGTAACTCCGCATTGCTTCGCCTGCGCGGCCCACGTGCGCACGCTTTGCTGCGCGTCGAGGTCGACGAGCAATGTACGGGGTTGCGACGTTTCGAGGGCCAGGCGCGACGCCAGGTCGACCGAGAGCGTCGATTTCCCGATACCGCCCTTGGTGCTCCATACGGAACATGAAAACATCATAATCTGTACTCCTATAGATTAAGGTGGATGGTGGTGGTGTGTTTGTATTGATACATACATATCAATACCTTGGTATCAAGGTCTCGTACAACCTAGCCCCTGTCAACATGTCCGGTTCGAGTACCGTACCTAAAGTTTCTCAGGTGCCGACCAGCACCTGAGAGGGATACATACCAATACAAACACATCGATACGAACACACCACACACCGCCGTCCGTTCCCATGCCCGGCCCTGCTGCGCGTTCCCACGCCGTTGCCTGGTCGCCTCGTTTCCGTCCACCGTCGTGTGCTCAAACCTGCCGTTTTCCCGACGTGTAATCCATCCGTCCGCCGCCACAAGGGTGGGCTCGGCTTTCGCCTGGCACCCGGTCACGCTGTGCGTGCTGCGGCTTTCGTCGAACCCCTGCGGCGTTGCCGGTCAGGATTTTCGACACGTCACGGCAGGCTCCAAAGCGCACAACTCAACAACGGAACGAGGGCAAGCGATGACCAGGCACCGGCAACACGCAGCAGAACGTCGACACGTCCCGCAGTTCCGCGGCCCCACGGCCCACCCAAGCGCAGCGATGAAGAACAACTTGAGTTTTTCGACGAACATGCTGTACTGATCGCGTTAGCACCAACACCACAAAAAGCAGGGGAACACATGCGAGTTCAAGGACGTGTAAAACTTTTGGGCAATGGCCGCACCGACAAGTACGGCTGGACCATTCGATCGGTGGCCGAAATCGGCGATCGGGAAATCCGGGGCTTGCGTTACTCCCCGCGCCTGGGCAGTTACTTGAACCCTGGCGAAACCGTGGCCCTCGGCGTGCAACGCGTGCTCGGATCGCCCACGGTCTACGCCGTAGCGACCAGCGACGGGCGCGTGCGACGCGGTGGCGTAGGCGGCTTGCTCTTTCTATTGTTTGTGTATGCCATCGCGATGGCGGCCTGCGGCTTCCAAGTGGTGAATCATGGCTCAAACTACTACGGCCTGGTGATCGTGGCGCTCGGCTGGCTTGCAACCGGCCCGCTCAAGGCGTTGCGTTTGTGCCTATCGTTCGATCCCTTGCGAACTTAAACAAAGCCGTATAACACGGCATCGCGAAGTGGCTACGGCCGCTTTTTTTTCGTCCGTGGACCGCGAAAAAATGACCGTCGGCGCTGGACTCCGCTCGGGTTTTTGTTAGTACTGGTGTTGGCACCAACGCTTTTTCGGGTGACCACCCTCGCTCTTTCATAACCTGCATGAGGCCACAATGCGCCGCTACTTCTTCAAATCCCTCGCCGGGCCGCTGGCCGTTTTTGCGTTGCTGTTCGTCAGCAACGCGCACGCCGCGGACATCTGGACGCCCCCATCGACCGACTGGCTCATGGTCAACGTCATGCCGCTCCTCGGCGGTGGTGCCGACGCGTCGACCAGTCCGTTCAGCAGCCTGTTCCTGATTTTGAACACAGCGATACTGTCGCTGGGCGGCCTGCTCGCGGCGTACGTCATGGTCACTGGCATCATGGCCACGGCGCACGACGGTGAGATGATGGGCCGCAACATGAGTTCCATGTGGATGCCGATCCGCACAATCGTCGGTACGGCGCTGATCCTGCCGGTCAAGGGTGGCTTTTGCCTGGCCCAGTTGATCGTGCTCTGGCTCGCGACGCAAGGCATCGGGCTCGCTGACGCGACGTGGAGTCAATACTTGTCGAACTACTCGACCGTCTCGGCGACGTACACCAGCCCGGCGCTCGACGCTAAAGCACGATCGCTCTTTCGAGCGCTCGTGTTGAGCAACGTATGCTACGAGAGCATTCGCGGAACTTACCAACGGGGGAACGCGGAGCAGCAGGCGACGGACAACTGGGCAAACGGCGGTGACCTGGTCGGGTCCGTCGGCACGAACTGGTTCAGCAACCTCGACGCCAACGGCGCCGGCACCGTCGGCTACACGTTCGGCAGCACTGTAGGCGACGACGCCGCGTCGGCGTGCGGCACGGTCACGGCGACGCTCAAAGGCAAGCCCGCGAGCACGGGCACCGCGGGCACCCAGACGGCCTCGGCACTGCTCAGCGTTGCGAGCGCAGCCCCGGTGATCGAGGCGGCGCACATCGCGGCCCTGAAGACGATGCAGACGGCTGCGGACAATCTGGCGAAACAGATCGTCAACAACGGCGCCGGCTCGGCCGCGATCCCTCCCGCAACGTTGAACGCGACGATCGCGTCGGCGGTATCGGCTTACGCATCGACCGTCAACAGCACGGCCAACAGCGCGTTCCTGGCCGCGATGTCGAGCAGCAACCTGTCCAGCAAAATGGCTGCGGACGGGTTCGCCATGGCCGGGGCGCAATACACGGTGTTGGTCCGGGCCAAAGCCGACGTGGCCGCTGCAGCGGCGAACGTACCCACGGGCATCGACGGCATGAAGGCGGGTACGTCCAAACTGCTGGCCTGGTTCGACAATCAAGCGGACGCTGACGTGAAGAACACCGCGGCGATGTTCGACCAAGCGGACGCGCAGGCATCGGCGAAGAGCGGGGCGACGGCGAACAGCGATGACAACTTTGCGAAGGTCGTGAACCTGTTCGCGGGCCACGGTTTTTCGCTCAATGGCAGTTCGACGCAAGACCCTTTGATGAACGCGTACGACATTGGGCAGGGCCTGGTGACGACGGTGGAAGGTGCGGGCGTGGCCGCCATGTCGTTGAGCCAACTGGCCGCCATCCCCTGGGTCGGCAACGGCGTGAGCGCAGCCATGTCGCTGTTTTCCGGCCTGTTCACCGTGATTTTGCTCATGCTGTTGACCCCGGCGCTATTCCTCTGTTTTGTGCTGCCCATGATGCCGTTTTTCATCGTCAGCGCGGCGGTGTTTGGCTGGCTGGTGATGCTCTTCGAAAGCCTTGTCGCCGTGCCGCTGTGGGCCGTCGCGTTCCTGAGTCAAGGGCACGGCACGGACGGCATCGGCAGCCAGAAGCAGGGCCTGATGCTGATCCTGGACCTGTCGCTTCGCCCGGTCCTGATCACGCTGGGCATCGTCGGCGCTTACACGCTTGAACCGGTGTTCGGCAAGTGGGTGCAAGAAATGTTCGACGCGGCATTCGGTGCGACCAGCGGCGGCGGTGGGTTCTTTGAACTGCTGCGCATGTTGGCCGGTGCCGTGCTCTACACAGTCGCGCTGACGACCGCGGTGTACTTCTCGTTGAAACTCGTGTCGTCGGTGCCGGACAACGTCCTGAACTGGATCGGCAGCGGGGCCGGGGCCGTGCTGGGCGGTCACGCTGAAACGGCGTCACGCGGGCTCACGTCCGCCGCCGCGGCCGGTGGTGCAGCGGCGGGCAGCCTGGCCGGTGCGGCGGTGAAAGGCGCGGCCGGCGCGGGCGGGGACCTGCGCAAAGCCGCGCTCGACGCGAAGCGCGAGCAGGGCCGCGACGCGAAGTACGAGGAACGGGGCGTGGGGCGTGCTGTTGAGATCACCGACCCGAGCAAACGCACGCCGGCCAGCGGTGGCGAGGGCAGTCTGAAAGAGGCGCGCGCCAAGACTGATGGCAAGCCGGGCGATGCCGCCGGAAGCAAGGCTTCCGCCGAGGGGCCGGCCGTCACGCCCGTAAGCCCGGATCGCGGAGCGGCAACGAAAGAGGCTCCCGGACGCAGCACGGGCGAGGGTGGTGCAGGCGATGCGCCAACGACCGCGGACCGCCTGCAACGGCTGAACGAGGGCATGGAGCGCGTGCGCGAAATGCACAAACGCCTGGTCGACGACTCGACCAGCAGGGCCGATCCGTCCAACGCGTCCAGCGAACCGCGAAAGGAGCAGGACGCCCCGCAGGAGAAACCGGTGGACGATGACAAGACCAGCACCGACTGATCCCCGCTTCACCACCGCATCGAAGGCCCGGGCAACCGGGCCTTTGTTTTTGCTGGACCGGCTCGCCAGCATCGAACCGTAAGTCGTGACCTGATGAAGACTCAGAAACGCCCTGAAAACAGGGCCTTTTTTGTCGTACACGCTTGACAGCGGCATCGCCTGGAGCAACAACTAAAGCGTTGGTGCCAACGCTCACGCCGCAGCCCACTCGCTCTTTAACAACTTGCCCGAGGCCCCTCATGAACGACTTCCACCGTCGCACCGCCGACATGTCCGAAGCAGACCTTCAGCGCGCTTACCGCGCTTCATCGTTCACCGCATACATCGCCGGTTTTGCGTTCCTGTTAAACCTCACCTTTGCGGTCCTGTCTGCTGCCCACGGACATGCAAGCCTCGCGCTGGTGCTGGCTCGTGTTGGTGCAGCAGCGTACACCGGCGCCACGTGGTTCAGCGGCGCGTTCCGCGCGTTCTTGCTTCGTCACCGCACGTTTGACGCACGCGCGCTCGACCTGTTCCGTTCACCCCTGGAGTGGTTCCCGTCGCCGCTGGCGAACATCGCCACGATCAACGGTTCAGGCCATGACGTGCAACTGCTGCCGGCCGACGACCGGTCCGGCAAGTGAACGGGAGCCCACACCATGTACTCCCTCGCACTCAACATCGAGCACGCAGCCGACTCGGCTCAAGAACTCCCGGTCACGCTGCCGTGGCTGTCCGCAAAGATCATTCGTCGCGCAACGAAAACGGAAGCACAGCAAGCCCGTGCCCTCGTGCTGAAACGCGCCCGCGCACGTGCACGCGCTGAACGTCGCACGGCACGCATCGCGCAGCAGGCGCAGGCCGCGGCCGGTGCGGCGTCTCTGCGTCAAATGCTCGCCGCATGGGACGCATTTCAAGCGGAAGCAACGGCCCAGTTCGAAGAGCGGGCACGCGCGCGACGCGTGGCCCGCCTGCTGCCCGACATGCAACTCCCCACGTCGTTCACGTGGCAATCGGCCATCGACGGCATCACGTCCACATCTTCCGCCGCGGTGAACGCATGAAACTCCCAAACCTGTTCAACGCTCTTCGCTACGTCCGTCCGGTGCTTTTCGGTGCGTTGGTGACCGTCAGCGCCTGGCAAGCCCTTGCGCTCGTGCGCGAGCCGGCCGACGCCGCACGGGCCCACGGCGTTTTTGCAACCGTGTCGCTGGTGATCGCCGTACGCTTGTACGTCGCAAAACGTTCAGGCCTCAACCGCGTGCTGGGCACGCTCAACGAGCGAAGCAAGCCATGAACGACATCATCAAACATGGTCTGCTACTCGCCGTTTTGCTCGTGTTCACCGCCCTGCTGTTCATCGTTTTCAACCGGTCCGGCCAGTCGGCAGAGTTCGACCTGGCGAGCATCGTCGCGTCCGGCCTGCTGACCGCGTGCGTGCATGTGCTGCTGAAGGACGAACCCGAACGGGGCGAGGAATGATCATGCAAACGCTCATCACCATTGCCCTGACGCTGCTCGCCGTCCCCGCGCTCTGCACCGCGACCCCGTTGCCCACGGCGGACGAACTGCGGTCCTTGTTCGTCGTGGAGAACCCGCCGCTCGACGCGCACCTGTTCGGCGCGCTGCTGATTCGGAATCAACTCGATGTGAAACCGGACCTCGCCTGCACGCTGCGCCAGGCCCATCCGACTGTGTTGATCTTGAGCGACCAGGAGGGCGGCGTTGTGCGCAATCTGAAAAACCAGGAGGCGCCGCCCCCTGCCTGGGACGCCGCCGCGATGACGCCCGCAGCGTTCAGCGCGCAGGTCGAGCGTGCCGGCACGGTGCTGGTCAACGCGTGCATCGACGTTGACAACGCCCCGGTGGCCGAGGTGTTCGACAAAGACCGCAGTTATTCGAACGACCCGCGGCAGGCTGCAGTGATCGCGGCCCGCTTTGCCAACGCGATGCAGTCCGCAGGCGTCGCCCCGGTGTTGAAGCACTACCCGGGAAAGCTGGCCTCGTGCAAACCGGTTTCGTTGCTGCCCGGTTTTCAGTTGCGCAAGGGCAGTCATGAGGTTGAGAACTGCCCAGGCATCGCAGCCGACGTGTGGGCCATGGCCGACGCGTTCCCGCTGTCAGCAGCACCGATCGTCATGTTGTCGAACCGCATCTACCTGAGCGTGAGCCCGTTGCCCGCGGTGCTCGATCCGGTCTACACGAAACACCTACGCGCCGCGGGCTATCGCGGCTTGGTGATGAGCGATGCGTTGTGGGAGATCAGCAATCGCCCGCAGACGGTCGTGCAAGCGTTGAAATCCGTCGACGTGGTGGTGCTGTCGCAGCCGCGCCAGGTCGACGAAGCGATCCCCTTCGTCCTCGACGCGCTGCAAGTCGGCACGCTGAACCCGGACGACATGCGCGCAAAACTCGACCGTGTGGCCTCGTTCAAAGCCGCGGCGATCGCGCGCCGCACACCGTCGCCCATAGGGCTTCTCAACATCACCGCGCACTGAACATCGGAGACCATTATGAGCAAGATGAACGACGAACCGTACGACCTGCACAAGGACGAAGACGAAAACGACGAGACGTGGTCCGATCACGAAATCGACTCGGACATCGCGCTCGACGGCTTCACGGATCGGGCGATGCGCCACGGCCGCTGCGCGGCGACGTGGCTGCTGGTCGGCGCGCTCGCCGAACTCGCGCTGTTCGTCGGCGTCTTCCGTGTGATGGCGCTGCTGCATTCGGTCTGGTGGGTCCTGCCCGCTGCCTTGATTACGTCCGTTGTCATGCTCATGCTCGCCGTGATGATCGGCAACCGTTGGACCCGGCATCGCACACGCATGGAGAGCCTGATCGAGGCGGCGATGGTGTGGCGGAGCGACGCGCAGCAGAAAGAGCAAGACGAGCAGGACGCGGTGACGCAGTATTACCGCAAACGCGCGGACGACGACAAGCGCAAAGCACTGGCCGCTGAACTCACCTGGAACGTTGGCCCAGCGCCCACGTTCATCGACAGCGACGGGCGGCGCTGCCCGACGCCCGAAGAGATCGAGCGGCGCGAGGCCGGCCTGCGCGAGTTCGGCGAACTGTTCGACACGCTCGACGACGACCAGTCCGACGACGCGGAGTCGGACGACGTGCCCGTGGTGCCCGCGGTGCGCGCCTGGATGCAGCGCTGGGCCCACGTGGAACCCGTCAAGAAACCGCGTCCGCCTCGGCTTGCGAAGCGTCACAGCGACGCCGAGGGCCACCGGCTCGAACGCGAACTTTGCCGGGCCATCAACAAGCACTGGGACGGCGCGTTTCACAAGTTGCTCGACGAAGGCGCAGACCCGAACGGCTTCAACGGCAGCGGCAAGCCGTTGTGCATCGCCGTGTTGCGCGGGCGCATTGAGTACATCGGCTGGTTGCTCGCGCTGGGCGCCGACGTGAACGCGCAGTGCCACGGACGAACGATCATCGCGACGCTGATGCGGCAAGTTGAGCAGTATGCCGACGAGGGCGGCGGTGAGGGTGACGACTACGAATGGCCCGAACGGCTCGAACTGCTCGCACGCTGGGGCGCGAACCCGCACATCCAAAACAAATGGTACGACGAGGACGATGACGACGAAGGTCCGAACGCCTGGCCGTTCATCGTCAAGCGCCCGGTGCTTTACGAAGCGTACATGAACGGGCACAACGCCTGGGAACAGGCGGGCCGCGACGCGTTGTCGTTGCTCGATGAAGCACGTGAGCGTGCCGAACTCGAAGCCTTTGCTGGCGACGTCGAGATGATGCTCGCCCAGTTCCGAAACGTCCGGCCGGTATAGACCGGTCTAGAGTTCGCCCTAGCCACGGCGAAGGAGCGAAGAAATATCGTGGATCGTCCGAGCAGCGCTGATGGGACGCAACGGGGCAAGCCGGCGGTAGAATACGGCGACGAAAACGGCACGACGACGACACAGAACGGGAGAAGGGGCATGGCGGCGAAACAGTACGTGGTGGAGGTCAAGCCGGATTTTCTTGAAAAGATCACGCGTGCGAAGCCGGTGCCCGCCTTGTCCGAACTGATCTGGAACGCGTTCGACGCCGACGCAAAGAACGTCGATGTTTCCTTCGAGTACAACGAACTCGATACGCTAAGTGCGATCGTGGTAAAGGACGACGGCGAAGGGCTTCCTTGGGCAGAAGCGGAAGCCCGTTTCATTTCCCTCGGCGGCTCCTGGAAAAAATCCCGTTCGCACACCGGGCTGGGGCGGTTCCTGCACGGACAGGAAGGGCGCGGGCGTTTCAAGGCGTTCGCGTTGGGCCGCGTGGCCGAATGGGCGGTCGTCTACCGGCGCGATGAAAAACTCTGGATGTACACCATTCATATGTCCGCGATCGACCTCGATCACGTCAATATCAGCGACGAGACCGAAGTTACGGGGATCGCAAGCACCGGCACCACCCTCACCATTGCCGAGCCCATCAAGGACTTTCGCACCTTCACCACCGATGACGGCCGGCAGGAACTCACCGAGGTCTTCGCGCTTTACCTGGCCGACTACGAAGACGCGAAAATCGTGCTCGACGGCACGGCCATCGATCCGGGCGCGGCCATCGGCGGGCGCAAGTTCTTCAACCTCAGGGACATGGTGATCGACAACAAGCACCACCGGGTGCGTTTGGAACTCGTCGAATGGAAGACGAACGGCAATCGGGCGCTGTACCTCTGCAACGAGCAGCGCTTCCCGCTTTTGCAGGTCGATCGGCGCTTCCACATCCTCGGGCAGTTCCAGTTCTCCGGCTACCTCGCCTCGCCCTACCTCGACCTGGCGCAGAAAGAAGGGACCGTTGACCTGGCGGAAATGCAGCCCGGCGTCCTCGCGGCGATCAGCGAAGCGCAGCAAACGATCAAGGATCATTTCCGTGCGCGAGCAGCCGAGGAGGCCCGCTCCGTCGTTGAGGAATGGAAAGACGAGGCGGTCTACCCGTTCAGCGGCGAACCCGCAACGCCGGTCGAGAAGGTAGAGCGGCAGGTCTTCGACATCGTGGCGGTCAACGTTGCGCGCCACCTGCCGGATTTCGGCACGAGCCAGCCTAAGAACCGGAAGTTTCAACTTCGTATGCTGCGCCAGGCGATCGAGCGGAGCCCCGAGGATTTGCAAATCATCTTGGACGAGGTGTTGCTCCTGCCGAAGAAACAGCGCGAAGATCTCGCTCATCTGCTCCGGGACACGTCGCTGTCGGCGATCATCAGCGCCGCAAAGACGGTTGCCGACCGGTTGAAGTTCCTGACCGGCCTGGAAGCGGTGCTGTTCGACCCCCAACCCAAAAAGCGGTTGAAGGAGCGCTCCCAGTTGCATCGGATCATCGCGCAGAACTGCTGGTTGTTCGGCGAAGAGTTCGGTCTGTCGGTGGACGATCGGTCGTTGACCGAAGTCTTGATCGCCCATAGGAAGATGCTCGATCCCAGCATTGTCATCGACGCGCCGGTGAAGCACATTTCACAAACGCGCGGCATCGTCGATCTGATGCTGTCGAAAGCTACAAAGCGGCATATTGCCAACAAGTTGACTCACCTCGTGGTCGAACTGAAAGCGCCGAAGGTAGACGTTGGCGCGGCGGAGATCACGCAGATCGAGAGCTACGCGTTCTCCGTGATGAACGATGAGCGGTTCAGGCAGGTCGGCACCACGTGGGTCTTCTGGGTCATCAGCGACGACCTTGCACCATACGCTCGGAACCGGGTGCTGGACGAAGCAGGACTGATTCACACCAAGGACAACCTCTCGATCTACGCTAAGACGTGGGGGCAGGTGCTCGACGAGAACCGGGCACGGTTGAAGTTTTTTCAGGACGCGCTTGAGGTACAGGTCGATCTCGACTCGTCCCTGAAATATCTGCAAGAGCGCTACGCGGCATACCTTGAAGGCGTGTTCGAGGTGGACGAACCCGAGGCGGAAAACGAGACGGAAACCGAGACCGACGCGGAAGGCGCCGCGTCGGCCTGATCCCACGGTTTATTGCGCATCTGTCACCCTCAGGCGTCGTGGTTCCAGCAACCCGCACTTTCACTGTCGAAAAAATCGACGTGGGTGTACGGGCCGAGGATGCCGACGACGATCTGGTGCGCCCTATTGCAAAATGCCTGATCTCCCCTGAAAACCGATACAGCAACACGTCGAACGCCAGACGCGGCCATGCGCTGCAAAATGTGAATGTCGTGATCGCCAAGGCCCCAGCCGTAGATCGCCAGGGTTTCGCGCGGTGACGGCAGCACTTCACGGTAAACCGTCGAGAGGTAGTAACTGGTCTGGATCGACGTTACTTTCTGCTGCCAGGTGCCTTCGCTAACGAACAACGGCACCACATCTTCGCCGCGCCACAGGTTCAGTATCGCTTCGAGCAAACCGGCCTGCCCATTGTGAATCTTCAACTCCTGCTCCACACGGTTGCGGCATAAGACGAGGCTGCCGTGCGGGTAAAACACCAGAGTGGTCGAGCGCTCCCGACCGATGGGCTGCCTTAACCGCTGCCAATCGTCGGCGAACAATCCACCGCCCAAGAAGCAATCTTTGAAGGCGTGCCCGTCGTCGATGTCGAGTCCGTAAGTCGTAGACCAGTAAAGCACCAGGTCGTAGTTCAGCGACAGCACGGTATCGAAAGATTTCAGGAACCGATAGATGTTCGGTAGGTGATGACCGACCGCGCCATGTTCGGGATGAACGTCGCGCACGGCCTCGATCAAACAATCGCGAACGCGAAGGTAGGCGGCGTGGGTTCGGTCATCGGCGATCTGCAACGTTCGGTTCACGTTCGATGCCTGCCACACAACCCGCAAAATCAACTCAAAGTCTGATGTCTGGAAGAAGTTGAAGAGTTGGTGCACGTCCGGCGTGAACAGACCGTGCGCCCTAGCATGGTCCAGCAGCGATCCGTACGAGAACGTTGGGCTGACCGATATGCTTGCCCCGTTTCCCAGCAGGACCGTGCCCCGGTAGTTCGCGGCGATCGCACTCCAAGGCGTTATGTTGAATGGCATGTGTTCCTCCGTTTGTGGACGCTCTTTTGTTTGGCGAATGCTGGTCCGCAAGTGTGCGTCGACAATGTAGCGTAACTTACTGATCTACAACGGCCGTCCGACGGTGGGCTCGAACCGAGTCCTTCAATCGTTGGGTTAATCATCGATCGACTTGCCCACCGCCTCGCGCGCAGCGCAACGTGTGCACAACCGGACTCTTGCGTGCGGCGTGGCCGCGGTCCGGTTGCCCACACGCGAGGGCGGTGGACAAGCCTGGCCTTCAGATGTCCCAAGCCACCAGCCGCCACACCAAAAAACCCGCGTTGAGCACGCCCAGCACGACCGCGAACATCGCTATGCCGTGCTCATGCAGCCACGGCGAGAGGTTCAGCAGCGCGGCCATCGCGAGCCACGCGCAGCCGGCGAGGCCGATCAACGCGAGGGTGCCGATGCCGTTGCCCAGGTTTCTCGCGGCCTGGCCCGCGTACGCGCGGGCACCGCTGCTTTTGGGCATTCTTAACCGGTTCGATAAACGGAACGCGCCGACGTTTGAACCGGCGATGATGAGGACGAGCAGCAGCAGCGCTATCGAGGACATGACGGTTTGCATATTGGTCCTTTTTCTTGTTGATGGTTTTTTCAAGTCATGAAAAACGGCCCCTCGCGGGGCCGTTGAAAACGTCGTCAACGAATCATTGCAGGAAGCCGTTGAGCCGCTGATAAAGCGTTTGTTCCAGCGAGTTGCCGCTCGGATCGTCCGCCGTGTGGAGCAGTAGCGGTGCCCCGTTCGAATCCTTGAACGTGCTGTTGAACGCCGCATCGAACGCAGCCTGCTCACGGGTGTCGACCGTACCTGGCTGGCTGAAGCAGAGGTTGTAGTCACCGGCCGGCATTCCTGCTGTTTGCCCAGCGGTCGGAATGAGCCCGACCGGGATCGGCTGGGCACACGTCGCGAGCGCTTTGGCCTTGAATGTCGCGAGCAGCGTCTGCAACGACGCCTGCCCGTTGTTCAGCGCACCGGCCGTGCTGCGGACCAGATAGTTCATGATGGCTTCATACGCCGGCAGCACGGTGAGGTTCGAGTCGTTGTTCGTCAACGACAGCAGGTCCATGCTGTTCACGTAGCCCAGCAGCGTGGCCTTGTCCGGCAGCGGCTCTTGCGCCACGTTCTGCGCGGTACCCTCAAGGTAAAAAATTTCAAGGCCGTTGCCGAACGGCTCGACCGCCGCATAGTTATAAGCGTGGCTCATTTCGTGGCGGAAGAGGCCTAGATACGGTGCGTAACTCGTCGCGCCCGCAAAGCGCTGATCGAAGTTGGGGCTGTCGGCTGACATGACTTGGCTGACGTTCAGCGCCGTTTGCCCTGTGATGGCCGTCCCGTTTGCCTGGGGCGCACCCATCGCCGTATCGACGCACAACTGGATTTTCGAGGTGCCGTCGAACCCGACCGGCGACGCCGGCTGGTTGAAGTACGTCCGCACACTCACGATGGCCTGCTCCGCCAGATCGGCCGCGAGTTCCTGGGCTTTCAGACTTGCCCCATTCGCGGAGAAGACCGCCAGGTTCGTCGTAGTAACGACCGTTGTGGACGTGACCGCCGGGTTCGAGCAGTTCGACGCGATGCCGCTGTTCCCTACGTTGTACGCCGGGCCGGTGTAGTTCGTCACCACGTCCGCCGCGATGTCGGCGGGCGGGTTGTACGCCGCAAGAAGCGCAGCGCCGTTCGTGCTGCTTGTCGTCGTGCCGGTGTCGGTTCCGGTGCCACCGCCCGACGAACCACCGCCACCACCGCCCCCGCAGGCAGCCAGGGCCAAGGACACGGCCGCAGCCGCGGCCAACGTTTTAATACTGTGCAGCGTGTTCATAAAACCCCCGGTTTAAATGGTCTGTTGCGTGTGACCCGCAGCGTTTACCCGCTGCAGGATGTTACCAAATTAGTCCAAAGTGGACTAATCTAAGTTTGCAGGGAGCATGTCGGCATGCTTCCGTCCGTCCATCATCGCCGCTACCTCGCTGTCCAAGCCCACTTGCGTGCTCTGCGCAAGAGCGCTGGGTTGTCACAGGTTGACCTTGCGACGTTGCTGCATGTCGAGCAGCCCTACGTGTCCAAGCTTGAGCGAGGGGAGCGCTATGTCGATTTGTTGCTTTATTTCGACTGGTGCCGGGCCTGCGGCGCGGAACCGTCTGCGGCGGTGGCAGCGCTCACGAAAAAAGGCGCTTAACCCGCCTCCCGGTTGTCAGTACCAGCCAGCCGCCGCTCGGCGGCCAGCCGTTGAGCCAGGCCGTACTCGAGGATCGCCAGGCGGTCTTCGCGCGAGTAGACGTTGTTGCCGTCCGCGTCCACGCCGACCGGCTCGCAAGGGCGACGCGGCAGCGATGCCTCCCGTTTTGCGCTGGCCCGCGTCCACCGGCGCAGCGCTTCGACGACGTGACGCCATACCCTCATGTTTTTTCGCGTGCTCATGATCGACTCCAAAGATCGGCGTAAGCCTGGTGAGCGGCAACGCGTTGCTCGCCCCGGTACGACACGCCGAGCCACCGGTCGAAATGCTCGTCGTCGGTCCGGTAAAGCCCGGCGGTCAGCATCGCCACGGCGCCCGACAGGAGCGGGAAGGCGGCGACCGCAAACGGCGGCGGCAGCAGGCCGCGCAGCGTGAACAGCAGCACCACCACGCCCGCAGCGGCCACCGCGCCCGACGTGAGCACGGCCACGCCGACGCCCGGCAGCGACACGCCGCGCGCACGCGCCGGGCTTTCCGCCGGCACGGCCACCGGCTCAACGTCGTCGACGGTGTTGAACCAGGGGTCACGTTCGTTCAGTTCGTTCATCGCACGCTCCCGAAGTCTTTGTCGAAAACGAGTTGCACGAACATCGCCAGCTCCAGCAGGACGGCCGTGCCCCACGTCGTCAGCACCACGGGCCGTGGCGCGTCGAGGGCGACCATGGTGATGCCGATGACGATCAGCAGAAACGCCAGGCAAGCCGGCACGACGTAGTTGTAAAACATCGAAGTTGGTGTCGTCATACGACCTCCTTTAGGGACGCGCGCAACTCGTAAAGCCGCAACCGGGTGCGCGCATAGCCCCGGTTCGCTTGTTCAAGTTTTTCGACAGCACTGCCTGCGCGTTGACGCAGCACGACGGCAACGACAATGGAAACCGCAGCGATCGAAAGACCGCACACGCCGACGGTCCAGAGGCCAACGGCTTGCCGCGCGGGCGTGCTCGGCTTGAGCGGCGTGAACGGCAACACCACGTCGAGCAGCACGGCCAGGCCAGCGAACGCGGCGTACCCCGCGATCCGTTGCGCGTCGCGCAGGCGACGAAGCGTCCGACGGGCCGCGCTGCGCTCGTACTTGTACTTGTAGCGACGTGCGACGTAACGTCGCTCGCGCCGCTCGCGGTCGGACATGCTCATGACGACGACTCGCTTTTGTGAAGATCGGCGTAACGCTCAACGAACGCCTGGCGCTCATCGGGGGCCAAGCTTTCCATCGCCAAAAGGGCGCCCCCAATGTAGAGCGTGCGCGTGACGGCCGGGCCGACCGCTTCGCGCTCCCGGTCGACGTTTGCCCCGACACTGCGCACGAGCGCGAGGGACGCACGCCAGCGGTCGGCCGCGTGCTGTTCTTTCCAGCGATACCACCGCGTTGTCGATTTTGCCGATGCCATTCGAAACTCCAGGAAAGCGTTGGTGCCAACACCTCTAGTACTACCAGGTACGTTCGGAGAGTCCAGCGCCAACGAGCGCTTTTGCTGGGCACGGACGAAAAAAATGGAGGCCAGAGGCCTCCTCGATCCGCTCACGCGGCCGATCGCCTGCGGCGGTCGATCGGGTAACATCGACGGCACAACAAGACCGAGGCTGGGGCGATGAAGAAGCACGAACCGATCTACAACGTGTACGCCTTTTTTGAGGCCGACGAACTTCGAACGGTGGGGATCAAGCAGTATTACCGGCAGGGAAACGACGCGAAGAAGATGGATTTTTTGCGGTCACGTGCAGAGGTCGATTTCGCGACGGTCGATCGGTTCCGGGTCGTCAACACGATGACGGCGATACAGTTCCAGGTGCGGCAACGGCTCGGGCAAGTGACCGAACTATTTGAGCCGTTGTTCGCGGCCATCGGGGCCGGACCCATGCCGCTGTTTTGCATGACGTCGATCGTCGACGGCGTGCCGAAAACTGATGTCAGCGTGCCACTGGCGCCTCTCGACATGTCGAAACTGCCGGACGGTGCGGGGGAGCCTGGTCGAATGGACGACTACTTATTTAAATATCGCAACGAAGAGCAGGGCACGTTCGACATGACGGGCCTGATCCACGACGACTATTTCAAGGCGATCCGGCTGCTGTACAACAACGGCCACTACATCTCGTGCTTGAAGTTGCTGATGTCGTTCCTGGACACCGTGGCCTATGTCGAGTTCGGCGAACGCGGCCGTGGTGAAACGTTCGTCTTTATCGACTGGTTGCGCACGTTCGCTGACCCGACCCCGGCCGGGGCGACGCCTGAGGAACTGTGGGAGTTGCGAAACAGCTTGCTCCACATGTCGAACCTGGAGTCCCGGAAGGTCGCCGCCGGCAAGGTCGCACGACTGACGCCGTACGTCGGTGCCCAGCAATACCCGCCCAGCACCGACCCGATGATGAAGTACGTCAACACGTTCGGTTTGATCGAGGCGGTGGCCGCAGCGATCGCGCGGTGGATCACCTCGTACAACGATCATCCGGAAAAGATGCGCACGTTCGTTGAACGGTATGACCGGGTGGTGTCGGACGAACGCCAGGCATGCATCCCCATCCCACCGGCAGCCGGCGGCGCAGCGACCGCGGGCTGAACGCGTTTGTCGCTACAATCAGCAACAGACCCGCCAACACACAGACCACAAATGGCAACTCTGTCGTCGATCGAAAAACGAAAACTGGAACGCCTCCTCGGAATGGGCAGCGGTTACGTGCTCAACTTTTCCGATCGCACGTTTTCCATGTTCTTCGAAGAACACACGGGCCTCGACATCGACGATGCGAAGTACAGGATCAACCTGAGTTCCGGATCGAAGGCGAACCGGATGCGAGGTTTCTGGACCGTCGAGCCTGACCACCTCGTCGCCAAGGTGCTCGTCGCATTGATCGAGCACGCGAACGAATACGAGTGCCTTCCGGCGGATGCGGATGCCGCGTTGCTCGCCGACGTGGACAAGATCATCGGCCGGCTTCACCAAAACCCGTCGAGCCCGGTTCCCGAGATCGACGCGTTCACCGCCAGCGTCAACGACCTTGATTTCGAAGCCGCGGCGAAGCACATCCGCACCGCGATCGAGCAGAACGAGCCGGCGACGGCGCTGGATCGCCTGCACGTGTTCGCCATGAAGTTTTTGCGGACGCACTGCGAGCACCGCGGCATCGAGGTCAACCGGGACAAACCGTTGCACAGCCTCATGGGCGAGTATGTCAAAGCGATACGAGCCGCCGGCCTGATCGAGTCGGACATGACCGACCGCATCCTGCGCAGCAGCATCAGCGTCCTGGAAGCGTTCAACGACGTGCGCAACAACCAGAGTCTTGCGCACGACAACCCGATCCTGAACCATTCGGAGGCGTTGCTCATCTTCAGCCATATCGGGGCATCCATCCGGTTCATTCGCGCGCTCGAAGGGCGGTGCGGCCGAGCGAGCATGGTGTTAGTCGAGCGCACATAGCGTTTGCATCAAGACACGATTTCAATAACGAGAATGGAGAGACTTGTGAGAGCAACAAACAGCGTTCTGATAGCGTTGGCCTTCACTACGAGCGCATGGGCGGCGGGTGCTGACACCCCGTCAGTTGAACAATCCGCTCCGACGGCCACGTCAGGTCAGACACTCCTGGTTGAGCAAAAACATGCCACAACGTCCTACGGCGGAAAATCAGGCGAACAACCTGTTTCTGTGCTTGAGCACGATGGCCAACCGGCCGTACCGACGAGAGCTATCGGATCAGAGACCAATGGACAGGGAAATGCTGGGAAAAGTGACGAGGGCTTTTACTCGTTCAAACTCAGTGATGCCCTACTGGTCGTGTTCACAGCGCTGCTCGCTGCTTTCACTGGTTTTCTTTGGTGGTCCACGGCGGCCCTAGCGCGTGAAACAGAAAGGGGCGGCGAAATCGCGGAACGAGCGTCCCGGACTGCGGAAGCGAGTGCGCGGGCGGCTGAACGTACCGCGGAGATCGCTGCTTACGCCGACGATGCGCGTTGGGTCGTAAGTTCAATGAGCATCAAAGAGCGAATCGACCTTGGAGCGAGGACGGAGTACCGAATCGTCGCCACGCTTAAGAACTGCGGGAGAACTTCCGCCGAGATCACGCACAAAGCTTTCTACGCGTGGCTGGCGCCAGAGTTTGCGCCGGCAACGGAAATCCTCTCCGCGCATACCGTCCCAAGTATCGATTTTGATACGCTTATCGAACCGGGGCAAACTTATGACATTGAAGCGGAGATTGAGTTGACGGAGGCGGAAGCCAATGCTTTGTGTGACGGTTCCACCCAGCTTTGGGCATGGGGTGCACTCAGCTATCGCACATACCTCGACCGCAACATGGCAAAGGGTTTTGTCGGCACCTTTGATAAGTGGGGCGTCCAGGACGGCACTGGCGGACCGGCGCGCGATCGAGTCGCCGGCAAACTGAGGCCGCCGCCACTTCGCTTGGTCCGCGAATATATCGGCACGGTTCCCGATCCCGACGGGCAAGCATTCGGTGTTACCCGAAAAGCATAAATGTTTCCTTGCCGTCGAAAGACCCGACAGGCGCCGGCGAAGCGACCTTTTTATATGTCCGAGACCAACCAGTTACTTTCAGGGGCGCGTGAGCAGCTAAGTCTCTATGAACGGCACAAATCAAAAAGAACAGTTCAATATCGCTTACGTCCGGGTCATCGCAGCGCAGGCTGGACTCAACCCCGGCCGATTGGAAGTAGACGATGAAAGCATCGACTTGGAACTCGGTGGGAAGGGGTTCACGGGAGCCATCCGCAATCCCCGCGTGCAACTGCAACTGAAATGTACGTCTCAGGACATGATTGACGGCGATGTCATCAAGTTTCCGTTACCTCGGAAGAACTACGATGACCTTCGAGAAACCGGCGTAATCTGCCCGCGGTACCTCGCCGTGCTGCTCGTCCCCGAGCAATCCGAGCATTGGGTAGAGCATCATCCTGAACACATGACGATGCGTAACGCGTGCTATTACCTGTCGTTGCGGGATTTTCCCGAAACGACAAACAAAAGCACCGTGACCGTCAGTGTGCCGCTGACCCAGCGACTGACAACAGTAAGTCTCAGGTACCTCATGACACTTGCAAGCAACTTGGAGGTTGCGTCATGAACCGAGACGACCTGCTCAAACGCCTGGCAGATATAAGCCCAGACCAGATCGCCGCATATCTGAACCTGCGCGGCTGGCGAAAGGACGCTGACCTCGGCGCGGTCGCTTCGATTTGGCATCGCCCTGAGCCCCAGCGAGACGATGCAGAAATCTTGCTCCCGTCGGCGCAAAAGCAGGCGAAAGACTTCAACGCCCGGTTGATCGATGCGGTCAGATCGCTCGCCGACTTCGAAGGGCGACCGGTCCTCGACGTCGTTCGCGACGTTGCTGGATATTTTTCGGATCGCATCCGCGTTCGGGTGTTCCACTTCGACGTTGAAGGCGGCACGATCCCGCTCGACGATGGGGTGTTGCTGAACCAGCGGGCGCGCGACCTCATGGAAGCCGCCGCACTTGCGTCCACGTCGAAACGGCGTCAGTTCACGGGGCGCAAGTCCGACGAGATGAACGAATACCTACGTTCGCTGCGCTTGGGTCAGACGGAAATCGGCAGTTACGTCGTCAACATCATCGCGCCGGTACCGGTCCAGCAAACGCCGCAACTGGGTTTGCCATCCGTGCCGACGACGCACCTGGTGACCGCCACCCTATCATCGGGGCTGCGTGCGCTCGACGATGCGATCGGTACGATCGCGAGCGGTGGAAACACCATCGTGCTCGACGAAGCCGTGAACAATGGAGCAAGCGCAAACCTGTGCGATGCGCTCGTGGGTTTGAGCGGCGCAGACCAGAAACGCGGCTTCGAGGTGACGATCACACCGGCCAGCAGCGGCCTGGAGCCGAGTTCGCCGATCAACTTCGTGTTCGACAGGGACAAGGTGGAACGCGTCGCGGAGGCCGCGGCCTACTACAAACGCGAAGACTATACGTTGTACGACCGGACAATCACCGGTTCCGTCGAAAAACTGGACAGGCCGCTGGCCGATGAGAGCGGAACGATCACGATCGCGGTGACGTTGAACGGTCAGCCGAAAAACGTTGCTGTCGAACTCGCTAAGGACGAGTACCAACAGGCGGTCGTCGCGCACGGCGAAAAAACGTTGGTCCAGTGCCACGGCGATGTCCGCGTCATGTCGCGGGGTGCGCGTCTGGTCAACCCGCGTAACTTCAAAGTCATCAAAAACGGCGAGTTGCTGGAACCGTGATCACCGTTTTCTAGTGTGTCTGCAATACGTCAACCTATCCGTAAATCCTGCCCGAATGGCGACGGCACGTGCCGCAGAACGGTCCAGCGCCGCACGCGGTGCGGTTGAATCGGGCCGCGCTCGAACCGTTCGAGCCGGTTCCGGTACGTCGCGCCGTCGGCCGGGTTGAGCAGCACGGCATGGACGTGCGGATGCACCGGCTCGGGCTCGGGTGAAACAACCAGGGACGCCGGGGCGTCCCACATCGCGTCGATTTCAGCCCGGAACGCGGCGACCGCTTGATCGACGGTCGGCACGACGGCCGGTGAGGCCGGCGCGTTTGCGCGCAGCGCGTCGTCGACGATCGCACGGATGGAGTCCGGCAACCGGGCCTTGATGCTGCCGTTGTCCTCGTCGCGGGTCAGGTCAAACAGCATGTGGCAATCGAGCGCGATCCGTGACGCCAGGGCGTGCGCTTGCGCGCGGTTGCGGGTGTGCAGCGACCGTCGAATAATCGCAGTCGCGCCCAACACGCGAAGGTCGGTCGGAATACCGATGGTGAACGCGTAGACGCCGGAGGTGGTGGTGGAGAGGTAGGTAGTTCGTTTGGTGCGGACGGTGATCATGAGGGTGCTCCAGAAGGTTGAACCGCGGGTTGAGCAGTGGTGGAGGTCAGGCAGGGGCGCGCGCTGTGCGCATGTACTGTTTCAGGAACGTCAGCCGTTCACGGTCCGGCATCGCCAACCAGGCCAGTAGCGCCGCGCCGAGGTGATCGCTCACGTGCGCCATCGCCGTGGCCTGGTCGGGGCCGGTCATGCCCGCGCTTCGCGCGACCCATGCCGCGTGCAGCGGTACCAGCGCCTGCACGTTTTCGTACACCGATCGGACCAATGACGTGCCGACCAGGCGGCGGCTCGCCGAGCGGCGAGCGCGCGATGCGCGCGAGCGAACGGTGCTCGTGTTCGTCATGACGAAGCCTCGTCGGACAACGTGTGCAGGCTGTCAAAGTCAAACGGTGACTCGCCAGCCGCATCGACGGCAGGCGATGCGGCTGGCGCCGCGATGCTGTCCGGGGCCGCCGTGTTCGCGATCGACGCCGCAGCCCGTCGTGCGTTCTCCGCGTTCATGTAAGCCGCGACATGGGCCGCCTGTTCGTCGGCATCGCGTTCGGCGAACGCGATGATCGACGCGGCCACCCAATCCGTGAACGTCGAGCGGCCAGCGATCGCATCGCCGAACTGCTCGCGATGCTCTTGCCACGTTGCTTTTGCGCGGTCGTACATCACCGCTTCAAAACTGAAACCGGAAAAGCGTCGAGTCTCCCGCCACTTTTCGCGGTTGTTCCGACGCCGCACGGTTGCGGCGCTGGGGTTGCTGCTCATTGGACGGCCCATGCGTCGATCCTCCAGAAAAGCAAAAAGCCCGTCGGACGGCACGGGCTTGAACGTTGAGGCGCGGTGAACATCGGCGCCTGGTTGTACACAGCAATATCTCTAGCGACGGAAAAACACAAGCCCATGCCACCGTCTTGACCGGCCCCATGCGACGACGGCGAAACACGGCGCGGTGCCCGGCCCCTGTTCGGGGCTCGGTCTTCCGCTTGTGTTGTCGCCTTTTGTCGTCGCACGGGGCCTCACGAAACGGCCTGGCATTGCGAACGTGCCAAGGCGTTCGATGTTTTGCGAAGAGCGGCACGACGATGAGCGACACCCAGGCAGTGCTCACCGTTCGTCGTTGCAGCGTTCGACCATTTCCCCATCCATCGACCGTTTTGCTGCTTGCAACGGTCCTGCTGATTGTCCGGGGCTGATCGGTGAATCAGGCAAGGCGTCGGACGATCAACAGGGCAAGACAATCAGCACGGCAAAGGCAGGGTTTGGCAGAGGACAAACAGCGGGGCAAGGCGAAGGACAAACAGCGGGCTTCAACGTCGGACAATCAGCAGGGCACGAAGCAGGACAAACAGCAATACGAGAAGCAGGACAAACAGCACACCGTCGACCACCACCACACCATCAGAACAACGGGACAAACAGTGAAGCGGTGAGGCAGGACAAGCAGCAACATCAACAGCAGCACCCCCACGTCAAAAGCAGGACAAACAGCAACGTCAACAGCAGCACCTCCACGTCAACAGCAAGACAAACAGCAACGTCAACAGCAGGACAAACAGCGGGGTTGGCGTTTTGCAAACGGTGGTGGTGTGGGCTTGCGTGCTCCTCTCTTTGTTCGGAGTACGACCACAACACACGCATTGCACCTTCGGTGCGTCCTCCCCTGGCCGCTTCGCGGCCCTTTCGCCTTGCTGCGCAAGGCTCTTGCCGTGGCCGCATAGCGGCCACCGTGTGGAAGGCCGCAGCCTTACCCGACAAGCGTTTGACCGTAGCCGCGATAGACGGGGAAAACGGTCGCCGCGTGCGGCGCTGGACAAACGGCGAGCACCTGGTAGTACTTAAGGAGAGCACCATCGCCCACCATCGCAGGAGTTCCACCATGGCAATGCCTTCGCTTCACGTTCGACTGAAACCCACGACCGACCGCCGCCTGAAAGACGCTGCCGAGGCGCAAAACACGACCCAAGGTGAACTCGCCCGGCGCGCGATCGACGCTTACCTGGACGGCGCGGACATCGCCGCCCTGATCGCCGAGCAACGCCTGGCGACGGACGGGCAGATCGGCGCGATGGAAGCCCGTCTGGTCGAGCGGTTCGAGGACCATCTGAAGGCGCTCGCGAACGCGTTCACGGCCATCCACCTGACCGTCGACCAGGCCGGTAACCCGATCGCTGGGCACATCGACGACCTGCCGCTGGACGCGGCATTGCAGGCCGCGTAAAACGGCCAAAAAACGGCGACAGCAAAAACCGACGACTCCGCGCGAGTCCTGCCCAACACGGAGTCGATTATCCGGGCGTTGAGTTTTTCAGCAGCAGCCGGCCACACCAGCAGCACCGCCCCGTTCCATCGAGCCGCCCGCAGCAATGCGGGCTTCCGGGTACAAGGAGCCACGGTGGCTCCGACTTCATCGGAGGCCGTCATGGCTCAACGCGACGACGACGGTAACAACACGCTCCGGCTGTTCATGCAGAAGCAGCCGGCCAACACCAGCGCATCGCAAAAAGTTTCCTACGTCGGCCGAGGCATCGCCGAAGGAACGGCGGTGTTCATCATCTCGTTCATCCTGCTGTTTACGTTCGTCCTGCTGTTCGCGCCTATCGGTGCCGAGCGCGTGGGTAACGTTGATTTCTGGAGCAGCGCGATCGGCAGCGTCGCGCACAAGGTTTTGCCCAGCCATCCGCTCGCCGAGGCAGCGGACCGGTTCAGCAGCCTGTTTGAGTACAGCCTGCTCGACATGGCCTGGCGTCTCGCGCTGGCCCTCCTGCCGTCCGCGGCATTGGGCTGGTTTGTGTATCGCGACACGGCGATGCCGCGCGACAGTCAGGTGCACGTGGAAGGCGGACGGTTCTACACCGGAAAGGAAGCGCTGAGGCAACTGACGATCGACACCACGCCGCCACAGCCCACGAACGGAAAGAAGGCACCGACGCCCCTCATGAAGATGCACCCCGACGTTCCGGCGCTGCTGCGCGACGTCTGGGTTCGTCACCTGTTGCTCATCGGCGCGTCAGGCGCGGGGAAAACCATGATCCTCCTGCACTGGTTATTTCAACTGGTCAAAGCCGTCGTTACCTTGCCCGACGGCCGCACCGGCCCATTCGGCCACAAGTTCGTGGCGATGGACATGAAGGGCGATTTTTCGCGACTGTTCTGCAAGTTCGACGAAAACGGCAACAGCCTGGGTGCCGCGTTGATCGACCCGTGGTCAGCGCTGTCCGACGTGTGGGACATCGCGCGGGAACTGGCGCGTGACGATGCCGTCGACGTGTTTTGCGCCACCATGTGGCCGACCAACCCAAACGCGTCGCAACCGTTCTTCACCGACGCTGCACAAATGGTCGGAGGCGCCATCATTGAGACGCTGCGCCAGGAGCGGAAGAACAGGCAAATCGGCAAGTGGGGGTGGACGGAACTGTCAGCGCGCACGGGCCTACCACAGTTAGGTCTTGTCAAACTGTTCGAGCCCTATGCTGCCGGCGAGGAGGGGAGGCCTAACCCGAACTACAACGCCTTGATAAACCGGGCCTACAACATCGTGATTGACCCGAACCCAGGCACCATGGGCGTGCTGTCGTCGCTGATGAACGGCGCAAAACTCATCGACAACCTGGCGAAAGCCTGGCCGACGACCATTCCCAACGACAAACGCCGCAAGATCGCGCTGTGCGACTGGGTGAAAGACGATTACACGGGGCCGCGGCAGATGATCGTTCGTGGCAAGCCGGACATGCCACTGACCGAACGGTACATCGCAGCGATGGTCAACGTGCTGGCCCCGTTGCTGCTCGAACTGCGCGATTCCCGCAGCCGGGTGATCGGTGTGGTGATCGACGAACTGGCAGCGGTGAACCGCCTGAACATCATGGGCTTGCTCGACAAGGGCCGCAGCAAGGGCGTGATGTTTGTGGCTTGCTTTCAGGACATCAACCAGATCAGGCTGAAATACTCACCCGAAGAGGCCAACACGATGTGGTCGCTCGTGGGCACCCGTATCGTCACGCGCACCTCCTCCGGCGACACCGCGGACAAACTGGCGGAGTGGTTCGGCAAGCGCGTGGTCAACAAAATGAACACGTCCGTCACCGCCAACGGGCAGGGCGCGGGCCAGCCGAACGTGACGAACTCGTACCACGAAGAAGCCACCTTGCTCGTTCGGCCAAGCCAGATCAGCGACGACAAGCGGATGGGCGTGCGCACCGACAACACCCAGTACAAGTTTTCGGTCTCCGGCCTGCTGACGTTTGGCGGTTCCGTCTACAAACTCTGGTGGCCTGGGTTCGACGTTGACGCGCTGGTGCAGTGTGAAACGGACGTGCCGGCCGAGTGGACCAAGCCGATGGACGTGCCCGAGGAGCATACCAAACCGGAGACCCAGCCGACGGCACCGGCCGCCGACGCCGAGGCGAAACAGGGCGGCCACGAGGTGCAGGCAGCGGATGAGCCGGACATCGACATCGAAGACCCGATGCCGCCGGACGAGGAGCCGACCGCGCCCACCGTCGTCGCGCTAGTCGACGAACCGGGCGAGCCCGAGGCACCCGCCGAGCCGGAACCCGCCTTGAAGCCGGCCAAGGACAAAGCCAAAGCAGTCCAGCCAGGCGAGTCCGGCGACATCGACGAGGACGTGCTGGACGACATGATCAAAGAGATCGGCGAAGAAGAGGCGGCCGACCACATCGCCGACGCGCTCGACGTTCCAGGGGCCGGTGCGTTGCTGGCTGCCGTGAAGGTCGTGGACATGTACCACGACTCGAAAAAGCCAACGACGAAGAACGGGAAGGCCGGCGCCACGGCGGCCAAGCCGACCGTTCCGCTGTTCCACTGATCCCGACAGGGCGTACCTCTATAGAGGTACGCCCGTTTGACATCGGCCAGCCGTACGAGACACTGGTTCGAGGCGTTGGTGCCAACGCCAACCCATCCCACCCGCGAGGCCGCCATGGTCAAATCCACCCCATTGAACTTCAAGGGCTACGGCAAGAAGGGCGCCAACATCCTTCAGTACCTGAAAAACACCGAGTATTACCAGAACAAGAACGGTGACATGGAAGCCCCCACGCGTTGGATCGGTGGCGGCCCCGAAGCGCTGGGCCTGGCGGGCGTGGTCGACCACAACGCGCTCGACCTGATGGCCGCCGGGCGCGGCCCGAACGGCGAGGCGCTGGTGCAGAACCCGGGCGCGGACCGGAACATCGGCTACGACGTGACGTTCAGCCCAGGTAAAACGTTTTCGGTCGCATGGGCGCGGGCCAACCCCGACGAGCGCGACCGCCTGCTGGCCGCCCACCGTTCCGCGGTGGACCTGTCGCTGCAATACCTGAAAGAAAACCTCGACGTGCGCGCGGGCGCCGGTGGCACCGAGCGCATCGGGTGCTCCGAACTGTTCGCCGCCGGGTTCACGCATTTCACGAACCGCAACCTCGACCCACAGGTTCATGAGCACGTGCTGCTGTTCAACCTGGTGCGCGGTGAGGACGGCAAGACCCGTGCGCTGAACACCCGCGACCTTCAGCAGCACGTGTACGTCATGGACCAGATCCACAAAGCGGCGCTGGCCCATTCCCTGACGGAGATGGGCTACGCGGTGAACCGCGAGGTCGAACTGCACGAGCACACCGGGCGCGAAACCGGACACGTCCGGTACGAAATCGACGGCATCAGCCGCGAGGTGGTGCTGGCCGAGTCGAGCCGTCGCGTTGAACTGGTGAAGTACGCCGAGGAGCACGGCGTGTCCAAAGACCAGGCCACCCTGGTGACCCGCAAATCGAAAAATGAGCCCACGTTCGCAGAACTCGACCCCATGTGGTCTCGATCGTTCGCCCCGTTCGTCGAGAGCGGCGCCCTGCCCAGCAACGAACAGTTGAAGCAGCGCCCGCAGCAAGACCTGGCGATGCGCGACGACAAGGTCTTGCTCGAAAAACTGCACAAGACCGAGGCGAACGTCACCCGGCGTGATGTCGTCGCGTTGATCGCGGCCGAGGCCGGCCCGGGGTTCGGCCACGACCTGAAAAAACTCGATCGCATCGTCGACGACTTCATGCAGCGCAACGACTTCGTGCAGAAGCCCGAGAACAGCCGCGGCCAGATCATGTACACCAGCCGGTGGGCGATCGAGACGGAGCGCGGCCTAGTCGCCAGCGACCAGATGCTGCGGGCGAACACCGCGCACAACCTGGCGCCCGAACTGGTGCAGCGGGCCGCCGACGCGTTCGAGAAGCGCAAGACCGACGAACGGCTGAAAAAAGCGCTCGACGACTTGGACGCCGCGAAGGCCGCAGCGGCCAAGGCCAGCCCCGAGCAGCAGGCGAAAGCAGCGAGCAAGGTTGCTAAGGCAGAGGCCAAGGTGGCCGAGGTGGCCGCCATGCCCGCCATGAAACTGACGGACGAGCAGCGGCGCAACATCGACTATGCGGCTATGCAGACCGGCGGGGTTGCCAACCTGGTGGGCCGTGCCGGCACGGGCAAGACGTTCACCGCACAAGTGTTCGTCGATGCGTACTGCGCGGCCGGCTACGACGTGCTGGGCGTGTCCGGCGGCTGGAAAGCCACGAACAAACTAGCAGCCGAGGTTCAAGGCCTGGAAGCGCAAGCCCTCGCGCCGATGCTCGCACGCCTGGACGCTGGGTCGCTGAAACTGACGAGCAAAACGCTGGTCGTGCTCGACGAGGCCGGCATGGTCGGTGTGTCCGATCGCGCGAAACTCGAACGCTACGTCGCCGAGGCCGGCGGCAAGATCGTCGCGGCCGGCGACGGGCGCCAGTTGAAATCGCCCACGGCGGGCGACTCGTTCCGCGCCTCGATCGACGTGGTGGGCTGTTCCGAGATGACGGACGTGCGCCGTCAGCGCAGCGCGGAGCACCGCAAGACCGTGGCGATGCTGTACGCCGCCGACAACGGCCGCGAACTGTTCGGCCGGATGAAAGACCACGGGCACATCGTCGAGGTCGCCGTGTCCGACGAAGTATGGGAGAAAGGCGAGGATCGCCTGGCGATCTACGAGCGCATCGCGAAGGACTGGGGCGAGAGCGCCGTGCCCGAGCGCAACCGGATGGTGATCGCCACGCGCAACGAGGACGTGCGCGGGCTCAACGACGCCATCCGGGCGGTGAAACGCGAAAAGGGCCTGCTCACCGGCCCGGACGTGCCCATGAACATCATCCCGAAGGCCAGCGAGACGGGCGCCACGGTACAGAAACATTTTGCCGCAGGCGACCGCATCCAGTTTCTGGACAAGCACGACGACGAGGCCAAGGCGCAGAAAGCGCTCAAAGCCCTGCGCGGCAACATCATCCGCGCGAAGCAGGGCCACGAGGTGGTCGACCGCATGACCGGCCAGCCCGTCACGCTCGCCGAGTTGCAGGCCCGTTTGCCCGAGGCCGAGCGCAAGGTGCGCACCGCCCACCTGGGCGTCGTGAACGGCACGAACGCGATCATCGACTGCATCGAAGACCAGGGCAACGGCCACAACCGCATCCACGCCACCATCCTCGACGACGTGCAGAAAGACGCCAAGGGCCGGCAGCAGGACGGCCGGCGCGTGTCGTGGAGCACTGCGGACCTGAACGCGTTCGATCACGCCAGTGCGATCACCAACCACGGCGGCCAGGGTCAGGGCGAGGATGACGTGTTCGTGATGGCGAGCACGGCCGACGAGAACGACGCCATTCTTGTGCAGTTCACCCGCGAGAAGGAAATGGTGAGGTTTTACGGGACCGACAGCGATTTTCGACACTTCCCCGAAGCACTGGAAGCGTTGACCGTGAAAGGCAACGCGACGGACGACCTGCCCGCGCACATGCGCACCGAACACGAGCAGGCGATGTTCGAGCGCGCCGCGGCAAAGTCCGCCGCCGAACGCCAGGCGCTGGCCGACACCGCCCGCGAACAACTCAAAGGCATGGGCCTGGACGCGGCCGTGACCGCGCACGACCGCCGTGGCGATGTCGTCGACGCGATGGCCGCCGAGCACGCGGCCCGCGTGCGCCAGACCCCGGACGCCCCGCCCGTCACCGCAGCGGTGAACCCGCGCGACGTGCCAGCGCTCAACGAGGCGATCCGGGCGCACATGCGCGCCGACGGTTCGATCACGGGCGACGACGTGGCGTTCACCGTGGCGCGCGGCAGCGACTTCAACCCGACCGGTTTTCGGCCCGAGCCGGACGCCCGTGTGGTCGCGAATGAGGACGGCGATCGGTACTACCGTGGCACGCTCGTCGAAACGGGCACGGGCCTGGTCGATCCCGACGACCCGACGAGCCGTTCGCCCTACGCGGTGATCCGCACCCGCGACGGCCACGAGCACAAGGTGTTCGGCGTCGACGTGGTGCCGGCCATCGAACGCGCTGGCCTGGGCCGTGGCGACACCATCGAACTGAAGAAGGGCGGCGAGCAGGAGGTGGAAATCACCGACCGCAAGACTGGCGAGAAAAAGACCGTGTTGCGCAACGGTTGGGAGGCCGCGCCGCACGACTTCGCGGAGCACGAGCACCACCAGCGCGAGGCCCACACCGCAGAGGTGCAGCGGCAGCGCGACGAAGCCGAAAAGCCGACCGCCGCCACGGTCGACCTGAAACTGGCCGTGGGCGATGCCGTCACGTTCGGCAGCCGGGGCGCTGCGATGTACCACGGCATCGACGACGTGGGCGCACGCCTGACGATCACCGCGATCGACAGCACCGACCCGGCCAACCCCAAAGCCACGGCGCGGTGGAACGGGCAAGACTTCACGCTGACCAACGGCGACCAGATCGAGCACGCCCACGCCGTCCCGGTCTGGAAGGCCGCCCGCGACGCCAAGGCTGCTGATGCGCCCGTGCCGTTCGTGCAGGTCATGGCAAGCGAGTCCGACCGCATCGACCCGCAGGCGCTGCGCGACGTGCAGGCCGGCGCCGAGTCGTTGCACGTGCACGGCACCAGCCGTGCGTTCAAAGCCACGGCTTACGCGCACACGGAACACCAGGCCAAACATGATCACCTGGTGGAGCGGGCCGACGAGGCCGTGCGTTCGATCAACGCCAGCAGCACCGCGTCGATCGTCGAGAAGCCGGAGGCCGCGGCCAAAGAACTGGCACAAGCCTGGGTGAAGAGCGACACGCCCGAGCGCGAGCGCCGGGCCGTGGCCGGCACGCCGCACGATGTGGCCCGCCTGACCGACGCCATCCGCGCGGCGAAACGCGAGGCCGGGCAGTTGCACGGCGAGGACCACGCGGTGCGCGTGCGCGCTGGCACCACCAGCGTGGAGATGCCGGTGGCCGCGGGCGACCGCCTGGTGCTGCGCAGCGACAAGAACTTGTCCCTCGCACTGCCGGTGAAACTCGACGACCCGATGGCCGCCACGTTGCGCCTGAACAGCGTGGCCCGTGGGGCCGACGGCGTGCTGCGCGCGACGGCCACGGTCGAGAGCAACAACGAACGGGACCGCAAGCACACCGTGACGCTCGACGAGGACCACCTGAAACGGTTCCGCCACGGCTACGCCACGACGCAGAAGGACGCGGCGAAGAACCCGAGTCCGCACGTGTTCGCCCTGGTCGGCGATCGGGATGCGCCGGCCCGTGTGATCGGTGCTTTGGAGCCAGCGAGCCAGGCCACCGTGTTCGCGACGCCAAAGGCCGCCGACCGTCTGGCCGGGCACGTCGAGACCAGCGCCCGAGAGGCCGAGCGTGCGGTGCAGAACGCGGCGAAGGTCGCCGAAAACGCAGCGGCCGGCCGCGACGCGATCCGCGCGGCGATGGAAAAGCGGCAGGAGCAGGAGCGGGCACGCCAGGCGGGGGCGAAGGTCGAAACCCAGCGCCTGGCCGAAGGGCAAGCCCGGCAGCGCCAGGCCGAGGCCAAGGCGGCGCAGCAGACCGAGGTGAAAAAGCAGGAGCAGGACAAGACGGCCAAACGTCCGGTCCCGCAACGGGACACCGGGCGCGGCATCAGCATGTAAAGCGCAACGGGGCCGAAAGGCCCCGTTCTTTTACTCCGTCGGGGCGCTCAGGAACGCCCGCACGTCGCCGAGTCGGTAGCGCACCGCGCCGTTCGGCCCGAACGGTTGCGACCACTTGGGGCCGAGCCCCACCCGCCGATCGTTCGCCAGTTGCGCGACCGAACGGCCCAGCAGCGTCGCCACCTGCTCGGTGGTTAGCAGGTGATAGTCCGCCCCGGTTTTCAGCAGTACGGCCAGTTCGGCGTCGTTCAAAGCATTGGTCATGGTTTCCCCGTATCGAGTGGTGTCACGGACCGCGTGGGCCTTTCCGGCTCGGCAGGGGTTCGGTGTTTTCAGCGTCGATGATCGCCCGCAGTTCGGCGGCTTCACGCGCCTGGTCGGCCCGCAGCCAGTCAGCCAGCGCCTCGTCGAGCAGATCGACGTGCGCGCGACCGACGAACCCCAGGCGTTGCGCGCGCAGCGGGCTCACCGGTGCGGCCGGTTCCGGCTCACCGGTCGCCACGCCGTCGAGGCCGTTCAGCCAGGTTGCCATCGCGTTGATCGGCACGTGCCGGACGCCATTGACACGGCGCGAGCGCAGATCGGGCAGGCCGGTCCGCAACGCGTCGCGGGCGTTTTGCACCGCGTAGCGGCCGAGGCCGCCCAATACGTCGACGACCGACGACAACGGCACGGTCAGCACGCCCGGGCCGGCCAGGTTTTCCAGGCGCTCGCCCGTCGTCAGCAGCGCGTCCAGCGTTGCAAACGCGTGGCCCCGCGTTTCCGCGGCCACCTTGGCCGAGTGCGTGCTCGACACGCGTTGCTGGTTTTGGAAGAACTCGCGCAAGGCATCGACCGGGTAGCGGACCGAGCCATTTTGCCCCCACGGCGTCACCCATTCCGGCCGACCACCGCCGGCGGTGCGATCGTCCGCCAGTTGTTTGACCGAGCGGTTCAGCAGTGCCGAGGTTTGCTTGGGTGTTAACAGGTAGTCGCCGGGCGCGGTTGCCAACACCGTGATCAAGTCCATTCGGGTGAGGCCGTCAAAAGTCTCCGGGGCCGTTGGCAGTGTTGGGGCAATCGGGGGTGTGGTCGTCATGGTGCTGCGCGTGTTCGTCTTTGTCAGCCGCATCATACCGTGGAGGCCGTTGTCAGCGGAAACCGCCCGAGGTCGCCGGAAATCGCCGGAAATGACCGGTCGCCAAGGGGTACGCTAGGGATACGCATACAAAAACGGCGACGAAGCACGCGCCAAGACGCCAATAGGTACGAGGATTTACAGGCGGTATGTTGCCGCTGAGCAACGGATCATGAATCCGCTGTCGGGCGGCGGCATCGCGAATCTGTTCTCGACCCACCCGGCGACCGAAGAACGGATTTCGCGTCTGATGGAAATGGCGCGCACCGGGCGCTTCGACTGAGTGAGCGAGCGGGCCGCAAGGCTCGACAAACGTGGAATATCGCCAAGCGGGCCCGTGAGGCCCGCTTTTTTTCGTCTGCCGCAACGCTACCGGGTGAGCCCGAAATCGCCACCGCCGACGCGCGGCGGCGCCCACCCGGCGCCACGCTACAATGTGCGCTGATTGCGCCGCGCGCTCCGCGCGGCGGGCCCTTGCTCCTTTCATGACTTCAAAGCCTTCTTCGCGTTCTGCTTCCTCGTCGGCGCGCTCGCGCGAATCCCGTTTGTCGGTGCTGCATCTGTCGCCCGAATCGCTCGGCTTCGCGCTCGATTGCGCGGCCCAGGCTGTCGGCGCCGTGCGCGGCGGCGCGGCGTTGCCCGCGGCGCTGCAAAGCGTGCTCGTCGCCGTACCGGAAGGTAGCGCGACGGCGGCGCGCGGCGCGGTGCAGGACATCGCGTATCGCACGATGCGGCGTCTCGCGATCGCCGAATGGCTGGTCGGCAAACTCGTCAAGAAAGCGCCGGTACCGCATGTCGCGCACGTGCTGCAATGCGCGTTCGCGCTGCTCGTCGACGACGAAGCGAGCGCCGCCTACACGCCGTTCACCGTGGTCGATCAGGCGGTCAGCGCGATCGGCGCGCGCCGCGAATTCGTGTTCGCGAAGGGGCTCGTCAACGCGGTGCTGCGCAGTTTCCTGCGCGAGCGCGACACGCTGCTCGCGGCCGCGCAAGCCGACGAAGTGGCGCGCTGGAACTACCCGGCCTGGTGGATCGACGCGGTGAAGAAGGCGTGGCCCGACGCATGGCAGTCGGTGCTGGCCGCCGGCAACACGCAAGGTCCGCTGACGTTGCGCGTGAACGCGCGCCATTCGACGGTCGACGCGTACCTGCAACTGCTGCAACGCCAGCAGATCGCCGCAACCAGGTCCGGCGAACATGCGGTCACGCTGGCCACGCCGATGCCGGTCGAACGCATCCCCGGTTTCAGCGACGGCGTCGTGTCGGTGCAGGACGCGGGCGCGCAACTGGCCGCGCAATTGCTCGGCGTGCGCGACGGCATGCGCGTGCTCGACGCGTGCGCGGCGCCCGGCGGCAAGACCGGCCATCTGCTCGAACTCGCGAAGCTCCAGCTCGTCGCGCTCGAAAGCGATGCGGCGCGCGCGCGCCGCATCGGCGAAAACCTGCGTCGTCTGAAGCTCGAAGCGGAAGTGCGGATCGGCGATGCCGGCAATCCCGCGCAATGGCACGATGCGCTCGATCAACCGTTCGACCGCATCCTCGCCGACGTGCCGTGCTCGGCGTCGGGCATCGTGCGGCGTCATCCGGATATCCGCTGGCTGCGTCGCGCGTCCGATATCGCCGCGCTCGCGACCGAACAGCGCCGCATTCTCGACGCGTTGTGGCCGCTCGTAAAACCCGGCGGAGAGTTGCTTTACGTTACCTGCTCGATCTTTCCCGAAGAGGGCGAATTGCAGGCGCAGTGGTTTGGAAACAAGTATCAGGATGCGGTACGATTGGACGCGCCGGGGCAACTGCTGCCCTCCGTTGCCCGCGCGCCCGCCGACTCATCGGCCGGTTCCGCTGCCGGACAGTCCGCTCGACCCACTGAACAGAGCGCCGGCGTGAACTCAGACCACGACGGATTTTTCTACGCGCGCTTCCAGAAACGGTGACCATCAAACGCTTCTTCCCGCTTCGGCTCGCTGCCGTGCTCTGGATCGCGCTGGCCGTGTGGCTGGCGGCGCCGGGCGCGGCGCACGCTGACTCGATCGCGGTGCAGCGCGCTTCGCTGCAGGCCGACAACAGCGGCTGGAGTCTCGACGCGCACTTCGATTTCGATCTCAACAGCAATCTCGAAGACGCGGTCAACAAAGGTATTCCGCTTTATTTCACGACCGACTTCGAACTGAGCCGGCCGCGCTGGTACTGGTTCGACGAGCAGCCGGTCAGCGTGTCGCAAAGTCTGCGTCTGTCGTTCCAGCCGCTCACGCGCGAGTATCGCGTGTCGAGCGTGTCGTCGGGCGGTCTGCAGCTCGGCTTTTCCACGCTCAAGGATGCGCTCGCGGTGATCAAGCACATCACGTCATGGCACGTGATCGATCGCAATCAGGTGCACGTTGGCGAAACCTATACCGCGTCGGTGCGCATGCAACTCGATATCGCCCTGATGCCCAAGCCGTTCCAGATCGACGCGGTGAACAACCGCGACTGGAACCTCGCGTCCGAATGGAAGCGTTTCACCTTCACGGCAACCGATCGTGCTAAGTAGAGTGCGCTCATCTTCCACCAGCGTCAGCAGCATCGTGGTGCGCGTGCTGGTGTCGACGGTCGCCGTGACGGCCGTGTTGCTGCTCGTGCTGCTGGCCGCCGCGAGTGCGAACACCGAGTTTTTCGACCGCTATTACCAGTGGCTCTACGCGGCCAACGTCGCGGTCGCGATGATCTTTCTGCTGGTGGTGGCGACGCTTGTCGTGATCATCGCCGTGCGCCTGCGCACCGGTAAATTCGGCACCCGACTATTAGCGAAGCTCGCGTTCTTCATGGCGCTGGTCGGCGTGGTGCCGGGCGGCATCATCTACATCGTGTCGTATCAGTTCGTGTCGCGCAGTATCGAATCGTGGTTCGACGTGAACGTCGAAACCGCGCTCACGTCGGGCCTGAATCTCGGGCGCGGGATGCTCGACGCGTCGCTGTCCGATCTGCAAACGAAGGGCCGGCTGATGTCCGAGCAGCTCGCCACGTCCGATGCGTCCGGCGTCACGCTCACGCTGCTGCGTCTGCGCGACCAGTTCGGCGTGCAGGACGCGACGATCGTCGAGCCGACCCGCAGCATGTCCGGCGCGACGCCCGAAATGCACGTGGTCGCCCAGGCGTCCGGCAACTACGCGATGCTGCTGCCGAACGATCTGCCCACCCCGCTGATGATCGAGCAGGCGCGCGGCCACGGTTATGCGGCGATCGAAGGCGAAGTGGACGGCGATGCGCATGCGCAGGGCGGCAAGGGCGTATTGCGGCTGCGCGTGGTGCAGCGCATTCCCGATGCGAACGCGTCGCTGTTACAGCCCACCGAGCGCTTCCTGCAACTCACGCAGCCGGTCTCGCAGACGCTCGCGCGCAATGCCGACGCGGTGCAGCGCGCGTATCGCGAGTATCAGGAGAAGGCGCTCGGCCGCACCGGTCTGCGCAAGATGTACATCGGCACGCTGACGCTGTCGCTGTTTCTCGCCACCTTCATCGCGATGATGCTGGCGCTCGCGCTCGGCAATCAGCTCGCGCGGCCGCTGTTCCTGCTCGCGCAGGGCACCAAGGAAATCACCGAGGGCGACTACACACCGAAGCGCGAAATCAAATCGCGCGACGAGCTCGGCTTCCTCACGCAGTCGTTCAATGCAATGACGCGGCAGCTGTCCGAAGCGCGCGCGGCGGTCGAAAAGAATCGCGTCGCGCTCGAGCATTCGAAGGCGTATCTGGAGAGCATCCTCGCGAATCTGACCGCGGGCGTGTTCGTGTTCGACCGGCAGTTCCGCCTCACCACCGCGAATCGCGGCGCCGAGCGGATTTTCCGTCAGCCGTTCCAGACCGTGCTCGGTTCGTCGCTCGATCAGATCGGTGTGCTGAGCGAATTCGGCGCGATGGTGCGCAAGGCGTTTGCCGACCGCGAGGCGGCCAGCGGCGACGGCAAGGACCGCGACGACAACGGTCACTGGCAACAGCAGTTCTCGGTGCAGGTGCCCGGCGAAGCCGAGCCGCTTACGCTGCTGGTGCGCGGCGCGCGTCTCGTCGCCGCGAACGGGCGAGATGCGGAAGAGCTGCAGACGTCGGGCTACGTGATCGTGTTCGACGACATCTCCGACGTGATCTCCGCGCAGCGCTCGGTCGCGTGGGGCGAAGTCGCACGGCGTCTCGCGCACGAGATCAAGAATCCGCTCACGCCGATCCAGCTGTCGGCCGAGCGCTTGCAGATGAAGCTCGCCGACAAGCTCGCGCCGTCGGATGCGGACGTGCTCAAACGCGGCGCGACGACGATCGTCAATCAGGTCGCGGCGATGAAGCAGATGGTCGACGATTTCCGCGACTATGCGCGTACGCCCCCGGCGGTGCTCGCGCATCTGCAGCTGAACGAACTGGTCAGCGAGGTGCTCACGCTGTACGGTATCGAGGAAGGCAAGGGCGCGATTCAGGTCGAGCTCGCCGCGCTGCCGGCGATTCGCGGCGACGCGACGCAATTGCGCCAGGTGATCCACAACCTGCTGCAGAACGCGCAGGACGCGGTCGCCGAGGTCGAGCGTCCGCGTGTTTTGCTCGAGACGAGGACAGTAGAATACGGAGACCCCGACGCGGAAGGCAAAGTCCGCGTCGCGGTACGTCTGACAGTGTCGGATAACGGACCGGGCTTCCCCGCGCGAATTCTCACGCGCGCGTTCGAACCTTACGTGACGACCAAGGCCAAGGGAACGGGTCTCGGTCTTGCGATGGTCAAGAAGATCGTCGACGAACACGGCGCGCGCATCGACATACGTAATCGTATGAAGGCCGGCGACGTGATCGAGGGCGCGCAGATTTCGATCCTCTTCCTTCAACTGGCGGACGACCCCGCGACGCCGGGCGCGCATGGTACAGGCGCGCATCCGGCGCACGGCGGCGCGTCGCAGGGAACGACAAAAGCAACAGTGCAGACAAGGGCAGCGTAAATGGCAACCATCCTGGTGGTAGACGATGAAATGGGCATCCGGGAATTGCTCTCGGAGATCCTGAGCGACGAGGGACACGTCGTGGAGGCCGCTGAAAATGCGCAGGAGGCGCGCGAGTTCCGGTTGCGTCAGGCGCCGGACCTGGTGCTGCTCGACATCTGGATGCCCGACACCGACGGCGTGACGCTGCTGAAGGAGTGGGCCGCGCAAGGACAATTGACGATGCCCGTGATCATGATGTCCGGGCACGCGACGATCGACACCGCGGTGGAAGCAACCAAGATCGGCGCGCTCAATTTCCTCGAGAAGCCGATCGCGTTGCAGAAGCTGTTGAAGGCGGTCGAGCAGGGCCTTGCGCGCGGCAACGCGGCGACGGTGCCCGGCGGAGTTGCCGCGAAGCCGGCGTTGCCGGTGAACGCGTCGGCGGTGGCGTCGGCGGCCGCATTGCCGATGCTGTCGGCCGATGGCTTGAGCGGCGGCACGCTCGCCGCGCAAACCGCGTCGATCTCGTTCGACATCCCGCTGCGCGATGCACGCGATGCGTTCGAGCGCGCGTACTTCGAATATCACCTCGCGCGCGAGAACGGCAGCATGACGCGCGTCGCGGAGAAGACCGGTCTGGAGCGCACGCATCTTTATCGCAAGCTCAAGCAACTCGGCGTCGATCTCGGCAAGAACAAGGGCGAGTGAGCATCGCGCGTTGCATTCAAACGCGGCCCAGCAGATTTTTTCACGAAGGGGCTTGCTGAATTAAAAACCCTTTGATATAGTTTCGATCTTCGTTGGCCCGGTAGCTCAGTTGGTAGAGCAGCGGATTGAAAATCCGCGTGTCGGTGGTTCGATTCCGCCCCAGGCCACCAGGATTCAGCCCCAGGAAATCGCAAGATTCCTGGGGCTTTTCCGTTTGGCTGGCAGTGCTTGTTTTAGCAGTGTGGCCGACGATCGGCGGTATAAGCGCCCGGCCACGTTCACGCGCAACGCGCGACCTATACTGCTTGGGCCGGCCGCAATGCCGGCTCACGTCGCGCCGCGTTGCCCGCATCGCGCACCTCGCGCAGCGCGACGTGGCCCTCTCATTCACGGAGTTTCACGGTGATCCGCAAAGACGCTAAGCGTAGCGCGCTCGTGCTGTTTTCCGGCGGCCAGGATTCGGCCACCTGTCTCGCGTGGGCGCTCGAACGCTACGACACGGTCGAGACGCTCGGCTTCGATTACGGTCAGCGCCATCGCGTCGAACTCGAATGCCGCGAAGGTTTCCGTCAGGCTGTCGTGCGCGCGTTTCCGGCGTGGGCCGAGCGTCTCGGCGACGATCACATGATCGATCTGTCGCTGCTCGGCGCGATCAGCGACACCGCGATGACGCGTGAGATCGAGATCGAAGCCACCGCGAGCGGTTTGCCGAACACGTTCGTGCCGGGCCGCAATCTGATGTTCATGACGATCGCCGCGGCGATCGCTTATCGGCGCGGTTTGCAGGTGCTGGTCGGCGGGATGTGCGAGACGGACTTTTCGGGCTACCCCGATTGCCGCGACGACACGATGAAAGCGCTGCAGGTCGCGCTCAATCTCGGCATGGACACCCGCTTCGCGCTCGAAACGCCGCTGATGTGGCTCGATAAAGCCGACACGTGGCGCCTCGCGCACGAGCTCGGCGGCGACGAACTGGTCGAACTGGTGCGCGTCGAAACCCATACCTGCTACGTCGGCGAACGCGCCGAGCTGCATGCGTGGGGCTTCGGTTGCGGCGAGTGCCCGGCATGCCGGTTGCGCAAGCGTGGTTACGACGCGTATCTCGCCGGCGAAAACGTCACCGAGCCGGTCTGACGGTTCGCGCGGCCGCGGTGCCGCGCACGCGTCGTCCGGCACGCGCGAATTTCATTTCAGGAACACAGGGCAGACAGCAGCATGACTTACGCGGTCAAGGAAATCTTCTACACGTTGCAGGGCGAGGGCGCGAATGCCGGACGTCCGGCGGTGTTTTGCCGCTTCGCCGGCTGCAATCTGTGGTCGGGCCGCGAAGAGGATCGCGCGGACGCCGTGTGCCGCTTCTGCGATACCGATTTCGTCGGCACCGACGGCGAGAACGGCGGCAAATACCGTACTCCTGAAGAACTCGTCGCGATGATCGCGTCGCAATGGCCGCAAGGCGAGGGCGAGCGTTTCGTCGTCTGTACCGGCGGCGAGCCGATGCTGCAGATCGACCAGCCGCTGGTCGACGCGCTGCACGCGGCCGGCTTCGAGATTGCGATCGAGACCAACGGCTCGCTGCCCGTGCTCGAGACGATCGACTGGATCTGCGTGAGCCCGAAGGCCGACGCGCCGCTCGTCGTGACCAAAGGCAACGAACTGAAGGTCGTGATCCCGCAGGACAACCAGCGCCTCGCCGACTATGCGAAGCTCGACTTCGAGTACTTCCTGGTCCAGCCGATGGACGGTCCGTCGCGCGATATCAACACGAAGCTCGCGATCGACTGGTGCAAGCGCCACCCGCAGTGGCGCCTGTCGATGCAGACCCACAAGTATCTGAACATTCCCTGATCCGCCGTGCTGACGATTACCCGAAAACTCGAATTCGACGCGGGCCACCGCATTCCCGATCACCGCAGCCAGTGCCGTAATCTGCACGGCCATCGCTACGTGCTCGAAATCACGCTGCAAGGCGATCTGGTCGACACCGAAGGCGCGCCCGATCGCGGCATGGTGATGGACTTCGCCGACGTGAAGTCGCTAGCGGTCGAGCATCTGGTCGACAAGTGGGACCACGCGTTCCTCGTCTACGAAGGCGACACCCAGGTGCGCGGCTTCCTCGAAAGCATGGCGGGCCACAAGACGGTCGTGCTCGATCGCATCCCGACCGTCGAGAATCTCGCCGCGGTCGCGTTCCAGATCCTCGCGAACGTGTACGACGCGCACTACGGCGTGAATCTGCGCTTGCATAAGGTGCGTCTGTACGAAACGCCGAACTGCTGGGCCGACGTGGTCCGCGACTAAGCTCTCCGCCCGTCGTCCACTACTCGCCGCACTCGCATCCGCGGCACACCGCGCGAGCCCGCCCCGCGCGTTTTGGACACGGTATGATCGTTCCGACACCCAAGCGGAGCGAGACATGCCGGTCACCGCATTGCGTCGTACCGGGCATCGAGGCCGTCAGCGCCCCGAGGCCTGTCCGGTCTCCTATCTGGCCCCGCTTCTAACCACGAACCAGCGCGAGGCCAGTCGATGAGCACCTTCACCAATCCCCTCAAACAACGTCTGAAGGACAGCTCGTCGCTGTTCGGTCTGTGGCTGTCGCTGGGCAGCGATGCGGCCGCCGAAGCGCTCGCGCACGCGGGCTTCGACTGGCTGCTGATCGACATGGAGCACGCGCCGAACGACAGCACGCATGTCGAGTCGCAACTGCGCGCGATCGCCGCCGCGCATCTGCCGAGCGAGCCGGTGGTGCGGGTGCCGGCGAGCGAGGCGTGGCTGGTCAAGCGCGTGCTCGACGCCGGCGCGCGCACGCTGATGTTCCCGAATATCGAATCGGCCGAGGACGCGGCACGCGCGGTGCGGCTCACCCGTTATCCGGACGCCGACGCGCTCGACGGCCTGCGCGGTGTCGCCGGCGTGGTGCGCGCGGCCGGCTACGGAATGCGGCGCGACTACCTGCAGACGGCCAACGCGCAGATCGCGACGATCATGCAGATCGAGTCGGCGCGCGGCTTGCAGGAAGTCGAGCGGATCGCGGCGACGCCCGGGGTCGATTGCATCTTCGTTGGTCCCGGCGATCTCGCCGCGAGTCTCGGCCATCTCGGCGACTCGAAGCATGGCGACGTGGTGGGCGCGCTGACGCGGGTCGTCGATGCGGCGGAGAAGGCCGGCGTCGCCGCCGGCATCTTCGCGATGGACGCAGCGAGCGCGCGGCAGTATCGGCTGGACGGTTTTCGCTTCGTCGCGCTGGCCGCCGATGTGATGTGGATGTTGCGCGCGACCCGCCAGGCGCTACAGGAGGCAAGGTCATGAACGGCACAATGCAGGGCGTCGCCGGGCGGATCGCGCTGCGGGCGGGGGTCGTCGCGGCGGTGCTGCTCGTGGGAGGCATGAGCGGCACGATCGGTGCCGCGCACGCGCAGGACCGCATCGCGAAGTCGAACGATCCGCAGACGCAATCCGCGGTCGCCGACTACAACGCAGGCAATCTCGGCGCGGCGCTGAACGAGTTTCGTCAGGCCGCCGAGCGCGGCAGCCGGCTCGCGCAATTCAATTACGCGATGATGCTGCTGAACGGCGAGGGCACGCCGGTCAATGTCGACGAAGGCAAGAAGTGGCTGCGCAAAGCCGCCGACGCGAACATGTCGCACGCGCAATACGTGTACGGCAAGATGTACGACGATGGCGAGTTTGTCGCGCGCGATCCGGTGGAGGCGCATCGCTGGTTTCTGAAGGCGGCCGAGCAGGGGCACGTGCAGGCGGAACTCGCGCTGGCCAACCAGTTCCTCGACGGCCGCGGCACCGGGCGCGACAACAAGCAGGCGTTCGTCTGGTACAAGAAGGCCGCGCAGGGCGGCGATATGACCGCGCAATACGTGACCGGCTCGTTTTACGAGCGCGGCGGCGATGGGGTCGACCGCAATCTGAACGTTGCGCGTGCGTATTACGCGGCCGCGGCGGCGCAGGGCGATCCGGCGGCGCGTCTGAAGTATCAGCAGTTGAGCGCGCAGCTGCGCGATCAGAAGGAAGTGAAGCCGCAGTAAAACCGCGGCAAGGCCGGCACAAAACAGAAGGGCGCTCGTGATTCACGAGCGCCCTTTCTTCTTTCCGGAGTATGTTTGGTGAGCCGCCGCCCGCCGCTAGCTCTGCATCAACCGCTTCTGCCGCGCGACACTCATGATCAGCCCGATCGCGACGCCGAGCGTCGTCAGCGCGGTGCCGCCGTAACTCATGAACGGCAACGGCACGCCGACCACCGGCAGGATCCCGCTCACCATCCCGATGTTCACGAACGCGTAGGTGAAGAACGCCATCGTTAGCGAGCCGGCCAATAATCGCCCGAATAGCGTTGCGCCATTGGCCGCGATAAAGAGGCCGCGCGCTATCAGCAGCATGTAGAGCGTGAGTAGCACGATCCCCCCCGCCAGACCGAACTCCTCGGAGAACACCGCGAAGATGAAGTCGGTGTGCTTCTCGGGGATGAATTCGAGGTGCGCCTGGGTGCCCTTGAGCCAGCCCTTGCCGAGCGGGCCGCCGGAGCCGATCGCGATCACCGCCTGAATCGTGTGAAAGCCCTTGCCGAGCGGGTCGGAAGTCGGGTCGAGCAGCGTACAGATGCGGTGCTTCTGGTAATCGTGCATCAGCGGCCACTGCACCTCGGGCTGGCAGATCTTGTCCTGGAACGCGGCGATCGAGACCACCGCGATCACCCCCGCGACCAGCACCGGCACGATCAGCTTGAAGCTCAGGCCGGCGAAATAAATCACGAAGAATCCGGCCGCGAACACCAGCACCGCGGTGCCGAGGTCGGGCTGCTTGGCGATCAGGCCGACCGGCAGCATCAGGATCGCGAAACCGACCAGGAAGTCGTACCAGCGCATCACGCCTTCGCGGCGCTGGTAGTACCACGCGAGCATCAGCGGGGTCGCGATCTTCAGGATTTCCGACGGCTGGATCACCACGCCGACGTTGATCCAGCGCTTCGCGCCTTTCTTGGTCAGGCCGAACATCGCGACCGCGATCAGTAACGCGATCCCGAACGTATAGAGCGGGACCGCGAAACGCATCAGCGTATTGGGCGGCACATTGGCGAGTCCCCACATCAGCACGAAGGTGAGCAGGATGTTGCGCAGCTGGTCCTCGACGCGGCCGGGCACGTCCAGACTCGCGCTGTACAGCGTGACGATGCCGACGCACAGCAGCAGGAACACGATCAGCGCGAGCGGGCGGTCGAAGCCCGCGAACATCTTCTTGATGCGGTCGAGCCAGGCGCGCTTGTCGAATTGCATGCCTTTCTCCTTATTCGTCGATGCCGCCGGTGGCGGGCTGGCGCGGCGACGTATCGCGCACGCTGTCCTCGCGCGACGGCGCGGCGACGGCCGGCGCCGGCTCGCTGGCCGGGCGGGGTTGATGCGGTGCGTCGGACGAACGCGGCGCGGATTTTCTGGTGGCGGCGGTAGCGGACGCGGGCTTGGCCGCCGATGCGGGTTGCGCGCCCTTGGCTTTGGCCTTGGCGGTGGCCGTAGCCGAAGCGGCGGCCGGACGGGCTGCCGAAGTAGAGGCCGAAGCCCCCACCGGCGCGGATGCGCCATCCGCCGCGGGCGCTGACGCACCGACCGCAGCCGAAGCGCCCGAAGCCGCGGCAGCAGCCGACGCAGCAGCGGCAGCCCCCGGCATCGGCAGCGCGGTAAAGCCCGCCGCGATCCTCAGCGGTTGCGCGGTATCGCGCGCGGCCGGCACGTCGCCGACCTGCGGCGCGGACGCATCGAGCGTCGCCGAAGCCGCCGCCGCGACGGCCGCTTCCTCGGCGCCCGGCTTGTTCTTGCCGACGAGGTAATAGTCGAGCACCTTGCGCGCGATCGGGCCCGCCGATTCCGCGCCCCAGCCGCCGTTTTCGACGATCAGCGCGAGCGCGATTTTCGGCTGCTCGGCCGGCGCGAACGCGATGAACAGCGCGTGGTCGCGCAGATGCTCGGCGAGCGCATGACCCTTGTAGTTCGCGCCCTGCAACGAGTAGACCTGCGCGGTACCGGTCTTGCCGGCCGCCTGATACGGCGCACCGATGAACAGCTTCGACGCGGTGCCGTTGGTCACCACGCTGACCATCGCGCGCTTGATGAAGTCGATGTCCTGCTGCTTGACCGCGATCTTGTCGCTCGGGTCGCGCACCACCCGCTGGGTCGCCTTGGTGATCGGATTCTCGACGTCGCGCACGAGGTGGGGCTTCATCACGACGCCGTTGTTCGCGAGCGTCGCGGTCGCGTGCGCGAGCTGCAGGATCGTGAACGAGTTGTAGCCCTGGCCGATCCCGAGGCTGATGGTCTCGCCTTCGTACCACTTCTGCTGTTCGGGGCGGCGATACGCTTTGCGCTTCCAGTCGGTCGACGGCAGGATCCCGCGCGCCTCGCCGGCGATGTCGATGCCGGTGATCTGGCCGAAGCCCCACGGCTTCATGAAGTTCGCGATGTTGTTCACGCCGAGGTCGTGCGCGAGCATGTAGAAGTACGTGTCGTTCGACACCACGATTGCGCGGTTCATGTCGACCCAACCCTGGCCGGAGCGCACGTCGTTGCGGAACGTGTGGCCGCCGAACGTGTACGAGCCCGGATCCTGGAAGCCCCAGCCCGGCGTGCGCTTGTGCAGCGTCAGCGCGGCGAGCGCCATGAACGGCTTGTAGGTCGAGCCCGGCGGATAGGTGCCGTGCAGCGGACGGTTCAGCAGCGGGTGATCGGGGGAGTTGTTCAGTTCGTCCCAGGTCTGCTGGTCGATGCCGTCGACGAACGAATTCGGGTCGAAGCTCGGCGCCGACACGAACGCGAGTACGTCGCCGGTAGAGGGCTCGATCGCGACCAGTGCGCCGCGGCGGCCGGCGAACGCCTGCTCGGCGACCTGCTGCAGGCCGATATCGAGCGACAGTTCGAGGTTGTTGCCGGGCGTCGCCTGGGTGCGCGACAGCGTGCGCACCGGCCGGCCGCCGGCGGTCACTTCCACTTCCTCGAAACCGGTCTGGCCGTGCAGCTCGGTCTCGTAGCTCTGCTCGACACCGATCTTGCCGATGTAGTCGGTGCCCTTGTAGTTGTTCGCGTCGAGGCGCGGATCGTAGTGGTCCGGATCGCTGTCGTTCTGGTCGCTGGCGTCGTCGATGCGGTCCTGGTCGCGCTGCGAAATCCGCCCGATGTAGCCGATCACGTGCGCGGCGGTCGGGCCGAGCGGGTACTGGCGGAACAGTCGCGCGCGCACTTCGACGCCGGGGAAACGGAAGCGCTGCGCGGTGAAGCGGGCGACTTCGTCGTCGCTCAGACGGGTGCGGATCGGCAGACTCTCGAAGTTCTTCGAGTCTTCCTGCAGCTTCTTGAAGCGGCGGCGGTCGCGCGCGTCGATCGACACGACGGTCGCGAGGTTGTCGATCACGTTATCGAGCGAGTCGTTCAGCTTCGACGGCGTGATTTCGAGCGTGTAGGCCGAGTAGTTCTTCGCCAGCACGACGCCGTTGCGATCGGTGATGATGCCGCGGTTCGGCACGATCGGCGCGACCGAGATGCGGTTTTCGTCCGCCTGCAACGAGTACTTGCTGTAGTGCCACACCTGCAGGAACAGGAAGCGGAAGCCGATCAGCCCGAAGCAGACGAACACGAACAGGCCCGCCGCCGCGACGCGCAGGCGGAATTTCGTGAGCTGCTGCTGGGTGTCCTTGAATTCGGTCATGCGATTTCTGCAAAGGCCGGCATGCGGCCATCAAGAGTGTGCGCCCAACCGGCGCGGCCGGGGGCAGGAACTGCGTTGCGCATCGGGCGGGCCGGCGGCAGCGGTTGCGCGCGAGATGTCGCGACGCAGCGGCCGGCGGGCCCGAGGCGGGATTAAATAGGCGTCAGATCGGCCGGGTGTCGTCGGGGTCGGCCGGGCGGCGTTGCGGCATCAACAGCAGGATGCTCGCGACCGGCCACAGCGCGGCTTCGACAAAACCGTCGATCAGGTAACTCCAGCCCGGGAACGCCGCGCCGGTCAGCAGTCGGATCACGAACGGCACCAGCTGCGCGACGACCAGCAGCGGCATCACCGCGAACGTTTGCACGCCGAGCGACATCCACAGCACGCGGCGGTGAATCGTGATCGCGCCGTACGACAGCAGCGTGTACGCGAGCGCGTGCTCGCCGAGCAGGCTGGCGTTATGCACGTCCATCAACAGCCCGAGGGAAAACGCGATACCCATGCCGACCTTGCGCGGCTGGTGCACGTTCCAGAACAGCAGCACCAGCGCGACGAAGTCGGGCACGCCGGCCAGACGTCCCCACGGCATCAGGTTCAGCAGGAACGCGGCGGCGAGGCTGAAGGTGATGAAGTACGGGTTGACCGGCTGCAGGATGTATTGCGGGCGGTTCATGGCTGAGCCCCCGGCGCGGTTTGCGGCTTGGCGGTTTCGGTGGCGGCGGGCTTGTCGGCCTGCTTCGCGGGTTTCTTTTCGGCGGGCTTCTTTTCCGCGGCGGCTTTGGCCGGGGCTTTTTCCGCGGCCTTGCCGGCGGCGGGCTTCTCGGCCGGGGCTTTACCGGTGGCGGGCTTTTCGGCGGCCGGCTTTTCGCCTGCCTTGGCCGTGCCCTTGTCGGCCGGCTTGTCAGCCGCTTTTTCGCCGGCCTTGGCGGCGGACTTGTCCGCCGCGCCCTTCGCGTCGGCGCTCTTGCCCTTCTTCCGGGCTTCCTTCGCGGCCGTCGCCGGATCGGGTTCGTCGGCCGGGCGCGGCGGCACGTCGCTTACCACGTGCAGCACCAGCAACTGGCGCGCGCCGCGCACCGCCGCGACCGGCAGGCAGATCACCCGCGCGAACGCGGTATCGGCCTGCTTGTCGACGCGCACGACTTTCGCGACCGGCAGCCCCGGCGGATACACGCCGTCGAGCCCGCTGGTGACGAGTTCGTCGCCGGCCTGGACGTCGGCGCTGATCGGCACGAAGCGCAGATCGAGCGTGTCGCCCTTCGGCGTGCCGTAGATCACGCTGCGCAAGCCGGTGCGCAGGATTTCGACCGGCACCGCCTGGTCCTTGTCGGTGAGCAGCGTCACTTCGGCCTGCAACGGGAACACCCGGGTGATCTGGCCGATCACGCCGTCTTCGGTGACGACCGGCGAGCCGTTGCGGATGCCTTGCTGCGCGCCGCGGCCGATCACGACCTTCTGCGTGAACGGGTCGCGCGTGTCGTACTGGATTTCGGCGGGCAGCGATTGCGTGCTCAACTGTTGCGACAGTTGCAGCAACGCACGCAGATGGGTGTTTTCAGCGGCGAGCGACGCAGCCGTATTGGCTTGCTGCGACATCTGCAGATCGCGCGTGCGCAGCTTGTCGTTTTCGTTGCGCAGCGTCGCGCTCGTCACGGCGAGGTCGGCGGCGCCCATGAAGATGTCGCGCGGCACGAGGGCTGCGCGCTGCAACGGATAGAGACCCGCGCCGAGCACGCCGCGGACGATTTCGAGCGTCTGGAAGCGGGCATCGGAAATCAGCAGGGCGAGCGCCAGCACGACGAAGAACACCAGTCGTGCGAGAGCGGAGGGGCCTTGCTTGAACAGGGGCGGCGGACTGTATTCCATGGTCGGCGCCGGGGGCGTATGCGATTGGGTGAGACGGCGGCGCGCGACGCGCGCACGCTCAGCGCGCGGCGGCTGGGTGGGCCAGCCAACGACAAAGCGGCCCGCAAGGGGCCGTGTGCCAGATCCGCGCTACTGACATAAGAGAAAAGCTCGCTTACTCGTACGAGAAGATGCTGCCGAGCTTGTCCATGCGCTCGAGGGCCATGCCCGAGCCGCGCACGACGCAGGTCAGCGGGTCTTCGGCGACGAGCACCGGCAGGCCGGTTTCTTCGGCGAGCAGACGGTCCAGATCGCGCAGCAGCGCGCCACCGCCGGTCAGCATCATGCCGCGTTCGGCGATGTCGGCACCGAGTTCCGGCGGCGTCTGTTCGAGCGCGATCTTCACCGACGACACGATCTGGTTCAGCGGATCGGTCAGTGCTTCGAGAATTTCGTTGCTGGAGATCGTGAAGCTGCGCGGAATGCCTTCCGACAGGTTGCGGCCCTTCACTTCCATTTCCTTGACTTCGGAGCCCGGGAACGCGGAGCCGATTTCCTTCTTGATCGCTTCGGCGGTCTGTTCGCCGATCAGCATCCCGTAGTTGCGGCGGATGTAGTTGACGATCGCTTCGTCGAACTTGTCGCCGCCGACGCGCACCGAACCCTTGTAGACGATGCCGCCCAGCGAGATCACGCCGACTTCGGTCGTGCCGCCGCCGATGTCGACGACCATCGAACCGGTCGCTTCCGAGACCGGCAGGCCCGCGCCGATTGCGGCGGCCATCGGTTCCTCGATCAGATAGACCTGCGAAGCACCGGCGCCATGCGCGGCTTCTTTAATAGCGCGACGCTCGACCTGGGTCGAACCGCACGGCACGCAGATGATGATGCGCGGCGACGGCGAGAACATGCGCGATTCGTGAGCAGTCTTGATGAACTGCTTGATCATCTGTTCGGTGACGGTGAAGTCGGCGATCACGCCGTCTTTCATCGGGCGGATCGCCTCGATGTTGCCCGGCACCTTGCCGAGCATCTGTTTGGCTTCCTTACCGACTGCCTGGATGGTTTTCTTGCCGTTGGGCCCGCCTTCCTGGCGGATCGACACGACCGACGGTTCGTCGAGAACGATGCCCTTGCCGCGCATGTAAATAAGCGTGTTGGCGGTGCCGAGGTCAATCGCCAGATCGTTGGAGAAGTAGCTGCGCAAAAAACCGAACATTCAAAATCCTGTCTCGCTGGGGGCCGGGCCTCGCACCGTATGCGTAGGGCGGCAGCGGAAAAATAACAGCCTCAACCGGGCGAGCGCGCCACAGGAGCTTGAAGCTGCGGGGGAGTCTACCGGAGGCGGTGGCTAAGCCAGGTCGGAAAAGCGCCGGACCGTTCTGGGAATTGTCCGCAATCGTCCGTAAGGCCCTGGTAAGTCGGTCCGGGTTTGGGTCGAACGCGTAATGATACCTTATAATTTTGGATGTTTTGCAGGAAACGGCTGGCACTTTTTGCCGCCGCCGGCCCCGTTCCGGAGGTCGCCTTCCTGCGTCGTAACCTGCTGTCGCAGCGTCGTTTTTTCCTGTTGCGGCGGCCCACCACAATTTCCGGTGACCGCATGGCTCTGACCCTGACCGATGTCAAACGCATCGCGCATCTCGCGCGGCTAGAACTGGCCGACGCCGACGCCGAACACACCCTCACCCAGCTCAATGATTTCTTCGGCCTCGTTGAACAAATGCAGGCCGTCGACACCACCGGCATCGCGCCGCTGGCCCATCCGATCGAGCAGATTGAAGACGTCGCGCTGCGTCTGCGCGACGACGCCGTGACCGAGACGGTCGAGCGCGAGGCTTATCAGCGCCCCGCGCCGGCCGTGCAGGACGGTCTGTATCTCGTGCCGAAGGTGATCGAATAAGACCCGCCGGGCAGGCCCCGGCCGGGCTGCCGCCGCCGCGAGCCATCGCGCCGCGCGTGGTGGCGCCGCGCCGAAGAGCCCGCCGGCAGGCAACCGAACGCCTCCACGGCAGCGTGACCGCGCTGCCGCGCTTTCCAGGATAAAACGCAATGCATGAAAAAAGTCTGACCGAACTGCGCGCCGCGCTCGCGGCCAAGGAATGCTCCGCAGTCGAACTGGCGCAGTCGTACCTGAAGCGGATCGACGCGGCCAGGAGCCTGAACGCGTTCATCCAGGTCGATCCCGAACTGACGCTGGCGCAGGCCAAAGCCGCCGACGCGCTGCTGCACACCGGCCACGCCGGCCCGCTGGTCGGCCTGCCGATCGCCCACAAGGACGTGTTCGTGACCAAAGGCTGGCGCTCCACCGCCGGCTCGAAGATGCTCGCGAACTACGAAAGTCCGTTCGACGCGACCGTGGTCGCGCGTCTGCAGAACGCCGGCATGGTGTGCGTGGGCAAGACCAATATGGATGAATTCGCGATGGGTTCGTCCAACGAGAATTCGTACTTCGGCGCGGTGCAGAACCCGTGGGACGTGAAAGCGGTGCCCGGCGGTTCGTCGGGCGGCTCGGCTGCTGCCGTGGCCGCGCGTCTCGCGCCGGCCGCGACCGGCACCGACACCGGCGGCTCGATCCGTCAGCCGGCGTCGTTCTCGGGCATCACCGGGATCAAGCCGACCTACGGCCGGGTGTCGCGTTACGGGATGATCGCGTTCGCGTCGTCGCTGGATCAGGGCGGCCCGATGGCGCAAAACGCCGCCGATTGCGCGACGCTGCTCAACGCGATGGCCGGCTTCGACGAGCGCGATTCGACCAGCCTCGCGCGCGCTGATGAAGACTACACGCGCTACCTCGGCCAGCCGTGGCAAGCGGATAACGCCGGCAACGCGGGCAAGCCGCTCGCCGGCCTGCGCATCGGCCTGCCGAAGGAATACTTCGGCGCCGGTCTGGCCGACGACGTGCGCGCGTCGATCGACGCCGCCCTGAAGCAGTACGAAGCGCTCGGCGCGACGCTGGTCGAAGTCTCGCTGCCGAAAACCGAACTGTCGATTCCGGTCTATTACGTGATCGCGCCGGCGGAAGCATCGTCGAACCTGTCGCGGTTCGACGGCGTGCGCTTCGGCCATCGCGCGGCCGAGTATCGCGATCTGCTCGACATGTACAAGAAGTCGCGCGCCGAAGGCTTCGGCCCGGAAGTGAAGCGCCGCATTCTGGTCGGCGCGTACGTGCTTTCGCACGGCTACTACGACGCGTACTACCTGCAGGCGCAGAAGATCCGCCGCATCATCGCGCAGGATTTCCAGGAAGCGTTCAAGCAGTGCGACGTGATCATGGGACCGGTCGCGCCGTCGGTGGCGTGGGACCTCGGCGCGAAGGGCGACGATCCGGTGCAGATGTATCTGGCCGACATCTACACGCTGTCGGTGAGCCTCGCCGGCCTGCCGGGCATGAGCGTGCCGTGCGGCTTCGGCGCCGGCGCGAACGCGCAGCGCCCGGTCGGTCTGCAGATCATCGGCAACTATTTCAATGAAGCCCGGATGCTGCAGGTGGCCGACGCGTTCCAGCGCGTGACCCAGTTCCATCGTCAGGCACCGGCAGGAGTGTGAGCACCATGACCAAACAATGGGAAGTCGTGATCGGTCTGGAGACCCACACGCAGCTGTCGACTCAGTCGAAGATTTTCTCGGGCACCGCCACCCAGTTCGGCGCCGCGCCGAACACCCAGGCGAGCCCCGTCGATCTGGCGTTGCCGGGCACGCTGCCGGTGATGAACCGCGGCGCGGTCGAGCGCGCGATCCAGTTCGGCCTCGCGATCGGCGCGACCGTCGCGCCGCGCAGCATCTTCGCGCGCAAGAATTATTTCTACCCCGATCTGCCGAAGGGCTATCAGATCAGCCAGTACGAGATCCCGGTCGTGCAGGGCGGTCAACTGACGATCCAGGTGCCGGCCAATGAAAAGGCCGGCAAGGAAGCGTACGAGAAGACCATCAACCTGACTCGCGCGCACCTCGAGGAAGACGCCGGCAAGTCGCTGCACGAAGACTTCGCGGGCATGACCGGTATCGACCTGAATCGCGCCGGCACGCCGCTGCTCGAAATCGTCACCGAGCCGGAAATGCGCAGCGCGGCCGAGGCGGTCGCCTATGCGAAGTCGCTGCACACGCTGGTCGTGTGGCTCGGCATCTGCGACGGCAACATGCAGGAAGGCTCGTTCCGTTGCGACGCGAACGTGTCGGTGCGGCCGGTCGGGCAGAAGGAATTCGGCACCCGTGCCGAGATCAAGAACCTGAACTCGTTCCGCTTCCTCGAAGAGGCGATCCAGTACGAAGTGCGTCGCCAGATCGAGCTGATCGAAGACGGCGGCACCGTCGTGCAGGAAACCCGCCTGTACGATCCGGACAAGCGCGAAACGCGTTCGATGCGCAGCAAGGAAGACGCGCACGACTACCGCTATTTCCCCGACCCGGACCTGATGCCGCTCGTGATCGACGCAGCGTGGGTCGAGCGCGTGAAGGGCGAACTGCCGGAGCTGCCGGCCGCGATCCAGCAGCGCTTCGTGGCGCAGTACGGTCTGACGCCGTATGACGCGAACGTGCTGACCGCGAGCAAGGCGAGCGCCGCGTACTTCGAAGCAGTGGTCGCAAAGACCGGCGCGGCGAACGCGAAGGTCGCCGCGAACTGGGTGATGGGCGAAGTGTCGTCGCAACTGAATCGCGAAGGCCTCGACATCGGCGAGTGCCCGGTGTCGGCCGCGCAGCTCGCGCTGGTGCTGCAACGTATCGCCGACGGCACGATCTCGAACAAGATCGCGAAGGAAATCTTCCTCGCGATCTGGGAAGAGAAGGCCACCGACGAAGCCGCCGCCGATCGCATCATCGACGCGAAGGGTCTGAAGCAGATCTCCGATAGCGGCGCGCTCGAAGCGATCCTCGACGAGGTGCTCGCCGCGAACCAGAAATCGGTCGACGAATATCGCGCCGGCAAGGAAAAGGCGTTCAACGCGCTGATCGGTCAGGCGATGAAGGCGACCAAGGGCAAGGCGAACCCGGCTCAGGTCAACGAATTGCTGAAGAAGAAGCTGTCCTGATTAAGGTTGGATCTACGCAGGCCGGGCGTGCGCGCCCGGTCTACCACGGGCTGTTGCCGGACTGAAAGCAGGGCAACAGCCCGTTTTGTTTGGCGGCTTCGAATCTGCTTCAAACCTCGATCAGTACTCACCAGGGAGCGTGTGCATGGCGAAGCAAGCCGATCTCGACGATTTCCGCGTGCCGTATTTCGACGGCGGCAAGAAGAACAATCGCTTCTCGCTCGACGAATTCGATCCCGCCGCGAAGCCGTTTTCGTCCGGCTCGAAAGAGAACGATCGCGCGCGGCTGTCCGAGATCGGGATGCAACTCGACAACCTGCAGGAGCGCCTGCATGCGCAACGCCGGCGCCGCGTGCTGCTGGTGCTGCAGGGGATGGACACGAGCGGCAAGGACGGCACGATCCGCGCGGTGTTTCACGAAGTCGATCCGCTCGGCTTGCGGATCGTCCCGTTCAAGGCGCCGACGCCGGTCGAACTCGCGCACGACTTTCTGTGGCGCGTGCATTCGCAGGCGCCGGCGGCCGGCGAGCTGACCATCTTCAACCGCAGCCATTACGAAGACCTGCTGGTGCCGACCGTGCTCGGCGCGCTCGATGCCGACGCGTTCCAGCAGCGCTGCTGCCATATCCGGCAGTTCGAGGAGATGCTCGCGTACAGCGGCACGACCATCGTCAAATGCATGCTGCACATCTCGAAGGACGAGCAGCGCGAGCGCTTGCAGGCGCGTATCGACGATCCGAGCAAGCACTGGAAATTCGACCTGGCCGATCTCGAAGCGCGCAAGCAGTGGGACGCGTATCAGTCCGTGTATCGCGACGCGCTCGCGGCGACGTCGACCGAGTACGCGCCGTGGTACGTGATTCCGGCCGACTCGAAGACGCATCGCAACGTGATGGTCGGCGAGCTGCTGCTGCGCACGCTCGAGGGGCTCAAGCTCGAATATCCGCCCGCGAAGGAATCGCTGAAGGGCGTGAAGGTCGAGTGAACGAGGCCGTGCACTGCGGCTTCGCAAACCAATTGAACACAAGAGGAACAACATGTTGCGTGTGATTACCGCCAACCTGAACGGCATTCGCTCGGCGGCGAAGAAGGGCTTTTTCGAGTGGTTCGGCGAACAGAAGGCCGACGTGCTGTGCGTGCAGGAAATCAAATGCTCGCAGGACGACATGACGCCGGAATTTCTCGCGCCGCACGACTTCACCGGCTATTTCCAGCACGCGGTGAAGAAGGGCTATAGCGGCGCGGGCGTCTACACCCGTCACGAGCCGGATGAAGTGGTGATCGGCTTCGGCAGCGAGGAATTCGATCCGGAAGGGCGCTATGTCGAACTGCGCTTCGGCAAGCTGTCGGTGATTTCGGTGTACGTACCGTCGGGTTCGAGCGGCGACGAGCGCCAGCAGGCCAAGTTCCGCTTCATGGACGAGTTCATGCCGCATCTGGCCGAACTGGCGAAAGAGCGCGAAGTGATCGTGTGCGGCGACGTGAACATCGTGCACAAGGAAATCGACATCAAGAACTGGAAGAGCAACCAGAAGAACTCCGGTTGCCTGCCGGAAGAGCGCGCGTGGCTCGACAAGCTGTTCGACGACGTCGGTTATGTCGACGTGTTCCGCACGCTCGATCAGCGGCCCGAACAGTACACGTGGTGGAGCAATCGCGGCCAGGCGTATGCGAAGAACGTCGGGTGGCGGATCGATTACCAGATCGCGACGCCGGGTATTGCGGGCACCGCGAAGCGCACCGACGTGTTCCGCGACATCAAGTTCAGCGACCACGCGCCGCTGACCGTCGACTACGACCACAAGGTCAAGAGGTAAGCATCGGAAGGTGGCGGCGCACGGCGCTCGGCGCAGATAAAGACAAAGCGCCGCCGCCGTCCGGGATCGGCCGGTTCAGTCGCGCGCCGTTTTGCGCGTCGGCCGGCCCATGCCCGCGTAATCGGGCAGCGCGTCGACGCTCTTGCCGATCGCCTTCGCGTACAGCGGCAGCATGTCCGGCAGCCGCTTGATGATGTCCTCGCGGCGCGCCGGCGTGTACGGGTGCACGTAGATGAAGCCCTGCTCGCGATTGCCGCGCGTCGCTTGCGCGAGCTTGTCCCACAGCGTGACCGCCGCGCGCGGATCGAAGCCGGCGCGCGACGCGATATCGCTGCCGATCACGTCGGCTTCGGTTTCGTCGGTGCTTTCGTACTTCATTTCCAGCAGGCGCGAGCCGATGCCGAGCGGCGCCATGCCGAGATCGGCGAGCCCGAACAGCTGCGGGATCGTGCCCGACGAATCGAGCTGGCTCGCCTGCAACTGACCGAGCCGCATCCGCGCATGCTCGCGCAACGCGTGCGCGATCTCGTGGCCGATCAGCATGCCGAGTTCGCTGTCATTCAGGCGCACCCGGTCCAGCAGCCCGCTATACACGACGATCTTGCCGCCCGGCAGGCAGTACATGCGGATGTCGTTCGAGCGCACCACCGCCACTTCCCATTTCCAGCTTTTGGCCCGCTCGTTCCATTTCAGCGAGTACGGCACCATCTTGTCGACGCTCGAACGCACGCGCGTGACGCGCGCGTCGTTATCGGCATACAGACGGTTCGCGTGGCTCGCGCCGTAGACGATCTGGTTGAACTCCTCGGCGGCCTGCGCCTCGAGCATCGAAGACGGGATCAGGTTGCGAAACACCATGTAGCCGCCGTAGCGCAGCTGCGGGCTCACGTAGTACGGCGGCGGGGCGGAGGCCGGCGCGGAAGTCGCGGTCGGTGCCTTGGCAGGGGACGGTGACGCGGCGCTGGGCGCCGAATTCGGCGCGGTGGCGGCCGCGCCGCTGCCGCCGGAACCGGGCGTGCCCGGTGCGGGGGCGGCCGTGCCGCTGCTCGCGCTGTTGTTCGCACCCGCACCGGCGCCCGCGCTGGTGCCGCCGGCGCTGTTCGTGCCCGGCGTCGCCGAGGTCGCGTTTTCGCCGCTGGCGGCGCCGGTTGCGGCCTTGGCCGCCGGCGCGTTGCCGGGCGCGGTCGCGCCGGTCGCGCCGGTCGTTGCGCCGGGCGCCGGCGGCGCGGCGACCACCGCGCTGTTGGCGGCACTGTTAGCCGGTGCGGCGGCGACAAACGTGGCCGCGCGCGCCGGCAGCGCCAGCGCGACGACGCTCGCGCAGCCGAGCCCACACGCCACGTACCGCGCAATCGCGCGCAACTCGCTCGATAGCACGCGAGTCGCCGGGTGACGCCGCGCGCGCGTCGGGAACCGCATCGTCACGACTGGGCCCTCCACGGCGCGATCCGCACCAGCAGCAGCATGCCGGGCACCGCGAGCGCGGTACAGATGATGAAATAGTCGAACCAGCCGATCTGCGCGACCACGTAGCCGCTCGCCGCCGACGCAAGCGTGCGCGGCACCGACGCGAGGCTCGTGAACAGCGCGAACTGGGTGGCCGTGTAGCGCGGATCGGTGGTGCTGGCGATATACGCGGTGAACGCGGCCATCGTCAGACCGGTGGTGAAGGTCTCGAAGCCGTAGACCAGCGCTAGCGCGACCGAGCGCGGCTCGAGCTGCACGCTCCAGTCGATGCCGACCAGCGCGAGCAGCTTCGTGGTGCCCTGACTGACGGCCACCGCGATGTCGTAAATCGCGGTGAGCCCGGGCGAATCCGGGCCGAGATGCGCGAGCCACGCGAAGCCGAGCGTCGACACCATCTGCAGCACGCCGAAAATCCACAGACCGCGGCCGATGCCGATCTTCATCAGCCAGATCCCGCCGACAATCCCGCCCGCGAGACTCGCGCCGAACGCGGTCGTCTTCGCGATCACGCCGATCTGCGTGCGCGAAAAACCGATATCGAGGAAGAACGAGGTGGACAGCGTGGTCGCCATCGTATCGCCGAGCTTGTACAGAAAGATGAAGCCGAGCACGAAGAGGGCACCGCGCCAGCCGTCGCGCTGAATGAATTCGCGGAACGGCTCGACGATCGCTTCGCGCAGATTCTTCGGCGGTTTGCCGTGCACTTCGGGTTCGCGCACGACCAGCGTCATCAGCACGCCCGGCAGCATGAACGCGCCGGTCACGATGAACACCGTGCTCCACGGCAGATGATCGGACAAAATCAGCGCGAGCGAACCGGGCACCAGCGCCGCGATCTTGTACGCGTTCACGTGCACCGCGTTGCCGAGACCTTGCTGCGTATCGCTTAGCAGCTCACGCCGGTAAGCGTCGATCACGATGTCCGAACTCGCGCCGAAGAACGCGACCAGCGCGGTCAACGCGGCGACCGTCCAGATCGATTCGCGCGGCGACACGAAACCGAGCGTCGCGATCGCGCCGCCTACGAGAATCTGCGTGACCAGCATCCAGCCGCGCCGGCGACCCGGCCGCCAGCCCGGCAGACGCGGCACGTAGCGATCCATCAGCGGCGCCCATACGAACTTCCAGGTGTACGGAAACTGGATCAGCGCGAACAGGCCGATTTCCTTCAGATTGACGCCTTCCGAGCGCAGCCATGCCTGCACGAGATAGACGAGCGTAAATAACGGAAGTCCCGACGTGAAGCCGAGAAACACGCAGATCAGCATGCGCGTATTCAGAAACGCGCGCCAGCCGGGATGTTCTTCGTGAGCGGTAAGTGCGGGCGCCTCGTGCGGCGGGTTCGACATGTGGATAAGTGACGTTAGCTTTGCTTGACGCGATAGACCGCTAGACTACCACGCCAGTTCACGCCCCAACGCACCACCTGTCCGTCGTGCAGCACCACCCGATCGAGAATTTCGATACCGACCTCCGGCGCGAGCGCCTCGAAGTCCTCGATCGTCAGCACGCGCACGTTCGGCGTGTTGTGCCACTGATAAGGCAGCGACTTCGACACCGGCATGCGCCCCTTGAGCACCGACAGCCGATGCGCCCAGTAACCGAAATTCGGAAACGACACGATGCATTCCTTGCCGACCCGCACGGTCTCGCGCAGGATCGCGGCGGTCTGATGAATGGTTTGCAGCGTCTGCGACAGAATCGCGAAATCGAAGCTGCCGTCCTCGAACAGCCGCAGACCGTCTTCGAGATTCTGCTGGATCACGTTGATGCCGTTGCGCGTCGAGGCCAGCACGCCAGCGTCGTTGATCTCGATGCCGTAGCCCTGCACCTCGAGTTCCTCTTTCAGCAGCGACAGCAGCGAGCCGTCGCCGCAGCCGAGATCGAGCACGGTCGAGCGCGGTTCGACCCAGCGGGCGATCGCGCGGAAGTCCGGGCGCGATGCCAGGTAATCAAGTGCTCGCTGGTTCATGCGTTGACCTCGTTGGCGATGCGTTCGTAGTAGGCGCGCAGCAGGTTGTGATAGCGCGCGTCGTCGAGCAGGAAGGCGTCGTGGCCGTGCGGCGCGTCGATCTCCGCGTACGTCACCGTGCGCTTGTGGTCGAGCAGCGCCTTCACCAGTTCGCGCGAGCGCGCCGGCGCGAAACGCCAGTCGGTCGAGAAGCTCGCGATCAGATACTTCGCGGTGGTGTGCGCGAGCGCGGCGGTCAGATCGCCGTCGAAGGCCTTGGCCGGATCGAAGTAGTCGAGCGCGCGGGTGATCAGCAGATAGGTGTTCGCGTCGAAGTAGTCGGCGAACTTGTCGCCCTGGTAGCGCAGATACGATTCCACTTCGAACTCGACATCGAAGTTGAAGTTGTAGTCGTCGAGCGCGCCTTCCGCGCGACGCAGCGAGCGGCCGAATTTCTCGGCCATGTCGTCGTCCGACAGATAGGTGATGTGGCCGATCATCCGCGCGACGCGCAGGCCGCGCTTCGGCTTCACGCCGTGCGCGTAGTAGTTGCCGCCGTGGAAGTCCGGATCCGACAGGATCGCCGAACGCGCGACCTCGTTGAACGCGATGTTCTGCGCGGACAGCTTCGGCGTCGACGCGATCACGATGCAATGGCCGATGCGCTCCGGATACATCATGCTCCACGCGAGCGCCTGCATCCCGCCGAGGCTGCCGCCCATCACCGCGGCGAAGCGCTCGATGCCGAACTCGTCGGCCACGCGCGCCTGCGCGTTGACCCAGTCTTCGACGGTGACGACCGGGAAGGTCGCGCCGTACGGCTGACCGGTCGCCGGATCGATGCTCATCGGTCCGGTCGAACCGAAGCACGAGCCGAGGTTGTTCACGCCGATCACGAAGAACTTGTTGGTGTCGAGCGGCTTGCCGGGGCCGACCATGTTGTCCCACCAGCCGACGTCCTTCGGATTGTCGGCGTACACGCCCGCCACGTGATGCGACGCGTTGAGCGCGTGGCACACCAGCACCGCATTGCTGCGCGCGGCATTGAGCGTGCCGTAGGTCTCGACCATCAGGTCATAACCGGCGAGCGAAGTACCGTTGCGCAAGGGCAGCGGCTCGGTGAAATGCATTTTCTGGGGAGCGACGATGCCGATGGAGTCCATTCATTCCGCCATTGAGTCAACAGGACGGCTAAACGGCGTCGGCGAGGCACGGAGGGGAAAGCAGTGTGCGCGGCTGACGACCTCTTTAGCCGCATTTATAGTGAACCGCGGGCCGGTGGCCAGGGGTTCGCGCGCCCGCAATCGAGTCAGCAAATCGGCGCGTGAAAAGTGGTTACTGCAGTGGGTACTGCGTGGGTGCTACTGGTGCATTCAGGCGCAAAGTATAGCGGAAAATTCCGCGCGGCAGCGGCGCGGGCGTGGTGTGGACGTGGCGCGGACGTGGCTTTAAGGGCGCTGCGCGAGCCGCGCTACTGAAGAATCAGAAACAGTTGTGCGTCCGCGTGTTCGGCCGGCGGACGGGCAAAACCGCTGCGTACATAGCGATGCCAGCGGCCGATCACGTAGCTCAGCAACAGACTCGCGCGCAGCGCGGGATCGTAGCCGGCGGGCAGCGGGGCGGACATCAGCGCATCGGGACCGGGCGTGTTTTTGCCATTGCCGACGTAGACGCTGCCTGCGACGCCGGCATCGGCCGTGCCGCTCGCACTCGCCATCGCCTCCGTCTGCGCGAGCCGCAAACACTGCTTCAACGACGCCTCGACCCGTTCGAGCATCTGGTTCACGCGCTCGGTGAGCCGCTCGTGCTCGCCGACCAGCGCCTCGCAGGTCAACACCCGCGTCATGCCCGGATTCTTCGCCGGAAAGTTCAGCAGCATCAGCGCGATCGCGCGCGCCTGCAGCACGCCGTTGCTTTCGTGCGCGGTGATCTGATTGATGAGCCCGAACAGCGTGGTCTCGATGAATTCGATCAGCCCTTCGAACATCTGCGCCTTGCTCGCGAAATGCCGGTACAGCGCGGCTTCGGAGACGCCCAGGCGGGCGGCGAGTGCGGCGGTGGTGATCTTTTCGCTCTTCGGCGCCTCGAGCATCGCGGCGAGCGTTTGCAGAATATGGATGCGGCGCTCGCCCGGCTTCGGGCGCGGCGCGCGGGTGGCGCCAGAGGCAGTGGTAGGCGCGGCGCCAGGCGTCGCGGGGGAGGCTTCGGCTAAGGCTTCGTCAGGCTTGTCGATCGGCTGCATGGCTGTGGTCCCCCGGCTGCTGTCGTTGTCGGCTTGCGTCCCTACTGTCCCGGCTTGCGTCCTTTCCATCGAACCGAGCGGGTGCCCAGTCGTAGCGATTTTAGCGAACGAATGCTGCGGTCGACATAGTGCGGCCGGCCGGTGCCCGGCAGGCGCGTCGGGATTCCGTCCGCGTGCGGCTTGCGCGGCAGATGGCCGGTGATCCACACGGTGCGGATACCGAGCCGCCGGTAATTCTTCAGATGCGAGCGGGTGTCCTCGACGAGGATCGCGTCCTTCAGCGCGACGTTCGCGTCGCGCATCGCGCGGCGCAGCATCGCGTGATCGGGTTTCGCGCGCCACCGGCTGCGATCGCGCATGTGCTCGATCGCGATCACGCGCTCGAACAGCCGCTCGATGCGCAACTCGGCGAGCACCGCGCGCGCATATGCTTCGGGCGCATTGGTCAGCACGATCTTGCGGCCGGGCAGCGAGGCGACCAGACGCGCGACGCCGCGTTCGGAGCGGATCATCGAACCGAGATCGGGGAAGTCGTGCACGACCTTCAGAAAATCATGGCCGTCGACCGGATGATGGCGCGTGAGGCCGAGCAGCGCCGCGCCGTAGCGCAGCGTGTAGCCGGTGCGCAGCCGGTTCGCTTCGTCGATGTCGACCTGCAGCGCGTCGATGATGTATTGCGTCATCCCGCGATTGATTGCCGGGAAGATCGCGTGCGACGCGTGGTGCAGCGTGTTGTCGAGGTCGAACAGCCAGACCGGCTTGCCGCCCGCGATGTCGGGACGGCGGCGCCGCGAGGTGAGGGTGCGCATGGTGTGGAAGCCTTCAGGCGCCGACGGATGCGTGCATTGGCGCAGCCGTCGTGCCCGCTTGGCCGGCACCGGCGCCGCGTCGCCGTGGACGCGCGGCCTGTGCCGGGTTTGCCGCGTCGCTCAATGCGAGCGGATCATCGTGCCGAACGGCTGTTCGGTCAGAATTTCGAGCAGCACCGAGTGCTCGATACGGCCGTCGATGATGTGCACCGAGCGCACGCCGCTCTTGGCCGCATCCAGTGCCGACGAGATTTTCGGCAGCATGCCGCCGGAGATCGTGCCGTCCGCGAACAGGCCGTCGATTTCGCGTGCCGAGAGATCGGTCAGCAGATTGCCGTCCTTGTCCATCACGCCGGGGATGTTGGTCATCATCACGAGCTTTTCGGCGTTCAGCACGACCGCCAGCTTGCCCGCGACGAGGTCCGCGTTGATGTTGTACGACAGACCGTCTTCGCCGAAACCGATCGGCGAGATCACCGGGATGAACGCGTCGTCCTGCAGCGCCTTCACGACCGCCGGGTTGATCGACTCGACTTCGCCGACCTGGCCGATGTCGACGTACTGGCCCGGATTGTCGCGATCCGGCATCAGCATCTTGCGCGCGTGGATCAGGCCGCCGTCCTTGCCGGTCAGGCCGACCGCGTGGCCGCCGAAGTGGTTGATCAGCATCACGATGTCCTGCTGCACTTCGCCGCCGAGCACCCATTCGACGACTTCCATCGTCTCTTCGTCGGTGACGCGCATGCCCTGGATGAAGGTGCCCTGTTTGCCGATCTTCTTCAGCGCGCCGTCGATTTGCGGACCGCCGCCGTGCACGATGACCGGGTTGATGCCGACCAGTTTCAGCAGGATCACGTCGCGCGCGAAGCCCTGCTTCAGGCGCTCTTCGGTCATGGCGTTGCCGCCGTATTTGATCACCACGGTTTTGCCGTGGTACTGACGGATATAAGGCAGCGCCTCGGCCAGAATTTCGGCTTTCAGGGTGGGCGCAATCTGCGAAAGGTCGGGAAGCTCGGACATGGCGGCAGGCTCGGGCACGGAACAGTTAAAACAGCGCGAATTGTACAGGACTGGCGCGCTGCAACAGGGTTTTCGGCAGCGCTGCGCGCGACGGGCAAAACGACCCTGGCATGCGTTGCGATCGCGGGCCTGCCGGACGGGTCGAGCGGCCAGCTTAGCGAGCTTGCGTGACGGCTGTGCATCGGCCGAACGGACGACTGTGCCGGGCCGCGCGGGCGTGGCATCATTGCCTGACCGATTCCCCAGTCCGAGCTTTTCCCCACGATGAAAACGTCTTCCACCCGCCCGGCGGGCAGCGCGCGCTGCCCGCGCTGCGGCCGCGCATTCGACTGCGGGATGCGTACCGAGCCGGGTCAGTGCTGGTGTCGCGAGTTGCCGCCGCTGCCGGCCGAACGGCTCGATCCGGCGAGTCCCTGTTTGTGTCCGGAGTGTCTGGCCGCGGAGATTGCGCGGGCGGCGCGCGGGGGTGCGGGGGCTGGGCCGGTCTAACCGGGCTGGCGGATGTAGCTGTTGGCGTTACGTGCGCCGGTTTCGCGGCTTATGCCGGGGGCGGCCTGAGCGGCTGAAGCGGCTTGCGCTTCCACACGGCTCGTGTCGCTTCTGCTGCGTGTGCTACTTAGACTCCGCTCCCCGCTTTTGCCCCGCCAGCGCGCGCAGATCGCGTGCCACCGCTTCCAACGCCGGCTCCCACTCGCCGAAGCCCGGCTGCCGGTACAGCGTCGCGCTCGGATACCACGGACTGTCGCTGCGCTCGAGCAGCCAGACCCAGTGCGGATTGACGTCGAGCAGCACCCAGCTGCGCTGCCCGAGCGCGCCGCTCAGATGCGCGACTGACGTACACACGGTAATCACGAGATCGAGCGCGCTGACGAACGCGGCGGTGTCGTCGAAGCTCGCGAGACTGGCGGTGTGATCGATCATCGGCAGGCCGGCCGCGCGGGCAGCGGTGACGTCGTCGGTTGCGTCAGGCTGCAGCGAGTAGAACGTGACGCCTTCGATGCCGGCGAAATGCCGGGCATAGCGCTGCCAGCCGACGCTGCGAAACGGATTGCGCTGATGGCCGCGGCTGCCGGTCCAGGTGAGCCCGACCTTCAGGCCGGGATCGCCGGCGAGGCGCTGGCGCCATGCTTCGCACGCGGCCGGGTCGGCGAACAGATACGGCGACGCGGCCGGAATCGTGTCCTCGCGGGTATCGAAAATCAGCGGCAGGCTCAGCAGCGGAATCTCATAGTCCATCGGCGGCAACGTGTCGACGCCGCCGCCGGCCGAATAGCCGTCCACGTGCGCGGCGAGGCTGCGGGCGAGCAGGCCGCCCATCTGCGGAAACGAATTCCATAGCAGCCGGCCGCCGTCGCGATGCACGCGTTCGGCCAGCAGCGGGATGTAGCGGCAGAACTGCAACAGGTCGCCCATTCCCTGTTCGCCCCACACCAGCAGCGTTTTACCCGCGAGCGATTCGCCGCGCCAGGTGGGCGCGGGCAGCACCGGACGATTGCCGCCGAGTTCCTGCGAGCCTTCCCAGCGCGCTTCGTGCGATGGCCAGCCTTGCGCGTAGTTGCCGCGCACGAGCTGCAGCATGCCGAGGTTCGAGCGCATCGTCGGGGCGTGCGGCGCGAGTTCGCAGGCCGCCGTCGCGGCCTGTTCGGCCTCGTCCCAACGCTGCGCCTCGCGCAGCGTCAGCGCGTAGTTGTTGTAAGCCAGCGGACTCTGCGGCGCATGCTGCACGGCCTGCGCGCCGGCGTCGAGCGCGCGCGGCAGATCCGGCTTGCGGCGATACGCGTTGGCGAGATTGATCCACGCGTTGCCGTCCTGTGGCGTGTCGCGCACCGCGCTTTCGAGCAGCGCGAGTTGTTCGTCCAGTTCGCCGCCGGTGAGCATCAGCGCGCTGGCCAGGTTGTTGCGTAACTGCGGCAGCGCCGCATCGAGCGCGAGCGCGCGGCGGTACGGTGCGATCGCGTCCGCGTGGCGGTTGGCCATCTGCAGCGCGTAGCCGACGCGAAAGTGGGCGAGCGCGCTGTGCGGATCGAGTTGCGCGACGAGTTCGGCGAGTTCGATCGCCTGCTCGACGCGCTGCTGCGCGAGCAGCGCGGCGCCCAGCGCATCGAGCGAAGCGGCGTCGAGCGGCTGCAGTCTGGCCGCCGCTTCGAGGCAACTGGCTTCGTGCGCGGTCGCGCCGCTGGCGCGCGCGGCCACGGCGTCGCGCAAACAGGTCAGGAATGCGGACGACACGTCGGCGTGGTGATCGGAGGTGGGCGGCATGAACGGGTGGCGCGGCATTGTCTCGAAGACAGTCATGTTACCGGCAGCGGGGCTTCGTAGGCCGTAGCGGTTGTCCGAGCGGGTAGACTAGGGCCTGTCTGCATACGGACCCTTCAGGTTATGCATCGGATCACCACGACCGGCCGGGTCAACCTCGGTCATCTGTTCTGGCTGCGCTGCCTCGCGATCATCGGCCAGCTGCTGACGATCGCCTTCGTGCAGATCTTCATTGGCGTGAACCTGCCGTTGCCCGCGATGCTGCTCGTGATCGCGCTCGAAGTGCTGTTCAACGCGCTCACGTGGTGGCGCGTGTCGCAGCAGCGGCCCGAGTCGAACATGGAGCTGTTCGGCCAGATCTGGGTCGACCTCGGCGCGTTGTCGGCGTTGCTGTTCCTGTCCGGCGGCACCAGCAATCCATTCGTTTCGCTGTACTTGCCATCGCTGGCGATCGCCGCCGCGGTGCTGCCGTGGTATCTGATGGCCTGGCTCGCCGCGTTCGCGGTGGCCTGCTACGCGGTGCTCAGCTTCGATTCGGTCCCGCTCAATCTCGATAATCCCGCCAACCTGTTCGAATACTACCGCGCCGGTATGTGGGTCAACTTCATGGTGAGCGTCGGGCTGATCGCGTGGTTCGTTGCGCGCATGTCGAAGGCGCTGCGGCTACGTGACGCAGCGCTCGGAGACGCGCAGCAGCGCTTGCTTCACGACGAACGGGCGGTCGCGCTCGGCGTGCAGGCGGCCACGGTGGCACACGAAATCGGCACGCCTCTGTCTACAATCGCGATGTTGTCCGAAGAATTACGCGACGCGGCCCGCACCGACCCGGGGCTGGCACCGTACAGCGCCGATCTCGAACTGCTCGAACAGCAAATGACCTTGTGCACGTCCGCGCTCGCGCGGCTGCGCAGCCGGGCGACCACGACGAATCGCCAACTGGTGGACAACTGGCTCGAATCGTTCTCCGAGCAGTGGCGGCTGCGTCATCCGCACGTGAAGTTCGAGCGGCTGGGTACGCCGCCCGTCGACGTCAGTCTCGACGACACGGTCGCCGTCAGCCAGATCCTGACGATCCTGCTCGATAACGCGGCGCGCGCGAGCCGCGATCACGTGACGCTGTCCTGCGCGCTCGCCGCGCGTGGCGACCAGATCGTGTTCGAAGTGTGCGACGCGGGCCCGGGCATTCCGGCCGCGTTGCGCGGCTCGCTCGGCGCGATGCCGGTCGACAGCACCCAGGGCGGTCATGGCGTGGGGCTGTATCTGGCGTTTTCGGCGGCGGCGCGCCTGAGGGGATCGATCGAGCTGACCGACGTCAGCGCGGCGCGACCGCGCGGCACGCGCGCGGTGCTGCGACTGCCGATCGCCGCGCGCACTATTTCCGGAGCGAGCCATCAAGGCGCCGCGCCATCCAACACGGAGAAACAGGCATGAGCGAAAAGAATTTTCTGGTGATCGACGACGACGAAGTGTTCTCCGGCATCCTCGCTCGCGGTTTGACGCGGCGCGGTTATACGGTGAGCGAAGCGCACAACTCGGACGAAGCGATCCGGCTCGCGAATCAGCAGAAGTTCAGCGAGATCACCGTCGACCTGCATCTGGGCAACGACTCGGGTCTGACGCTCGTCGCGCCGTTGCGCGATCTGCAGCCCGATGCGCGGATGCTGGTGCTGACCGGTTACGCGAGCATCGCGACCGCGGTGCAGGCGGTCAAGGACGGCGCCGACAACTATCTCGCGAAGCCCGCCAACGTCGAGACGATTCTGTCGGCGCTGCAAAGCGAGGCCAGCGCGCTGCAGGCCGAGGAGGCACTGGAGAAGCCGCAACCGCTGTCGGTCGCGCGGCTCGAATGGGAGCATATCCAGCGGGTGCTCGCGGAGAACGGCGGCAATATCTCGGCGACCGCGCGGGCGCTGAACATGCATCGGCGGACTTTGCAGCGCAAGCTCGCGAAGCGGCCGGTCAGGCAGTAAGCGGCGCGCGGGCTGCCGCTGGCGCATTGCGCGTTTCGAGCGGACCAAAACAGAACGGGCTGCCTTTTGCAAGGCAGCCCGTTTTTTTACGCGTCAGCGGCGTGAGCCGTTACAGCACGTAGCGCGACAGATCTTCGTCTTCCGCGACTTCATTGAGCGCGCGATCGACATACGCCGCATCGACCTGCACCGTGTGGCCCGAATGATTGCCGGCCGAGAACGACACTTCCTCGAGCAGCTTTTCGATCACCGTATACAGACGCCGCGCGCCGATGTTCTCGGTCTTCTCGTTGACCGAATAGGCGATTTCGGCGAGGCGGCGAATGCCGTCGTCGGCGAATTCCAGATGTACGTCTTCGGTCGCGAGGAGTGCCTGGTATTGCTTGACGAGGCTCGCATCGGTCGACACGAGGATCGACTCGAAGTCCTTCACCGACAGCGAATCGAGTTCGACGCGAATCGGGAAACGGCCCTGCAGTTCCGGAATCAGATCGCTCGGCTTCGCGAGATGGAACGCGCCGCTCGCGATGAACAGGATGTGATCGGTCTTCACCATCCCGTACTTGGTGTTGATCGTCGTGCCTTCGACGAGCGGCAGCAGATCGCGCTGCACGCCCTGACGGGACACCTCGCCGCCGCCGGCTTCGTTGCGCGACGCGATCTTGTCGATCTCGTCGAGAAACACGATGCCGTTCTGTTCGACGTTCTGCACCGCTTTGGTCTTCACCTCTTCGTCGTTCAGCATCTTGCCGGCTTCTTCGTCGGTGAGCACCTTCAGCGCTTCCTTCACCTTCAGCTTGCGGCGAGTCTTCTTGCCGCCGCCGATGTTGGCGAACATCGAGCGGATCTGCTCGGTCATGTCTTCCATGCCCGGCGGCCCCATGATGTCCATGCCGACCTGCGGCTGCTCGACGTCGAGTTCGATTTCCTTGTCGTCGAGCTGGCCTTCGCGCAGACGCTTGCGGAACGTCTGGCGGGTGGTGCTGCCTTCGTCGGTGGTATCGGTCGCACTCGAACTCGAACCGAAGCCGACCGGACGCGCGGTGGGCAGCAGGATGTCGAGGATGCGGTCTTCGGCCAGATCGCCGGCTTTGGTGCGCACTTTGCGCATTTCCGTTTCGCGGGTCTGCTTGACCGAAATCTCGATCAGGTCGCGCACGATGCTGTCGACGTCGCGGCCCACGTAGCCGACTTCGGTGAACTTGGTCGCTTCGATCTTGATGAACGGCGCGTCCGCGAGCTTCGCGAGACGCCGCGCGATTTCGGTTTTACCGACGCCGGTCGGTCCGATCATCAGAATGTTCTTCGGGGTGATTTCCTGGCGCAGCGGATCGTCGACCTGCTGACGGCGCCAGCGATTACGCAGTGCGACGGCGACCGCTTTCTTCGCACGGCCTTGGCCAATGATGTGTTTGTCGAGTTCGGAGACGATCTCGGCGGGGGTCATGGTGCTCATCGTGGGTCCTTACTCGATCGTCTCAATGACGCGGTTGTGGTTCGTGTAGATGCACATGTCGCCGGCAATCTCCAGCGACTTCTCCACGATGTCGCGCGGCGACAGTTCGGTGTTGTCGGCGAGCGCCTTCGCGGCGGCCTGCGCATACGCGCCACCGGAGCCGATCGCGCAGATCCCGCCTTCGGGGTCGAGCACGTCGCCGTTGCCGGTGATCACGAGGGTGGTGGTCGCGTCCGCGGTGATCAGCATCGCTTCGAGACGGCGCAGCATGCGGTCGGTGCGCCAGTCCTTCGCGAGTTCGACCGCCGCGCGGGTGAGATTGCCCTGATGTTTTTCCAGCTTCGCCTCGAAGCGGTCGAGCAGCGAGAAGGCGTCGGCCGTGCCGCCGGCGAAGCCGACCAGCACCTTGCCGTTGTAGATGCGCCGGACTTTCTTGGCGCCGCCTTTCATGACGATGTTGCCGAGCGTGACCTGGCCGTCGCCGCCGAGCGCAACCTTGTTGCCGCGGCGCACGGAAACGATCGTCGTGCCGTGAAATTGCTCCATATGCGTTCCTCTTTGCAAAGCGGGTAGGACACGGCAGCGCGGTGCGCGTGCCGCATGAATCCTGTCAGCGGACGGCGCGCCGGCCGGCGCGCTCGTGAGCGCATGTCGGATCTATTTTAGGGCGCACGCGTTCATATCAAGATGCACCAAAAGGCATACGGAAAAAAACTGCGGCGGGGAGGCGGGACAGGGGGAGAGGGCGGAAAGACAGCGGAGACAGCTGAGATTGCGGCGGATACAGCCGCGCGCGTTCACAAAGCGCGACACAAAAAGAAAAGGCGCACGGTTCTCCGTGCGCCTCTCGACGAAGCAGCGTTTTCGGGGCGAGGCCGCAGCCGCGCCACCGCCGATCAGTCGCCGAACAGCTTCTGGCGCAGTTCGCGGCGCTCCTGGGCTTCGAGCGACAGCGTCGCCGTGGGCCGCGCGAGCAGACGCGGAATGCCGATCGGCTCACCGGTTTCTTCGCACCAGCCGTATTCACCCGCGTCGATGCGCGCGATCGATTGCTGCACCTTCTTCAGCAGCTTGCGTTCGCGGTCGCGCGTGCGCAGTTCGAGCGCATGCTCTTCCTCGATCGTTGCGCGGTCGGCCGGGTCCGGCACGATTACCGTTTCGCGCAGGTTCTCGGTCGTCTGGCCGGCATTGCGGAGAATGTCCGCCTGCAGCTGTTCGAGCCTGTTCTTGAAGAAGGCGAGCTGATCCTCATTCATGTAATCCTTGTCGCTCATCTTCAGGATTTCGGCTTCGGTCAAGAGTCGTTTCGTCGTCATCTGGCTTACTTCTTCAATGTGAGGCAAAACTCTTACAAGTGCCCGCACTCCCGTATAGCCCGCAAAGGCGTCGCGCTAACGCGCGGTGCAGGTGGTCACGAGCGATGGGCTGCCGTGACGCCAAAGCGCCTCGCGCCCACACGCCTCGCGCCGTGCTAGCTACGCCGCTGCGGGGCCGAACTCCTCTGGAAACCGATTCTCAGTGCTCCTGAGGCATCGCTTGCCGGCAAACGTGGGCCCTTTCAGGCCATGCCCACCGGCGTTTTCGGCGTGTCTCCGGACAAGATTTTCCGGCGCCATTTCAGGCCCGTCGCGGGATACGCGCGACCGGGCAATTCGTTGTCATTCTCCAGTGGGCACGTATTGTAACTGAATCACAATAGCGCACCGCAACTGCTTAAAAACCGCCTGCGGCGCATCGATATCCCGAAAATATAACGCGCACACGCTCAAAAAGCGATGGTCGTGCACGCATTAATACAGCAGGGTTTTCACGCGCTTTTCACACCAGCGGTGTTCGAACGCCGCGCTTCGACGAGCTTGCGCGCGTCGCGCGAGTCGTTTTCAGCAGACGATTAGCGCCGTGGGGTGCGTGGCCGCCACGCGCGGCGCCTGTATCGAGTGCTTGTGCGGAGCAAGCCGCATGCCGCGCGCGGTGCGTTTCAACGAGAGCGAACCGCGCGGGCCGCCCGCTTAAACGAGGCAGGCGTCGAGGCCGTCGGTGATCAGGTCGCGCGGCAGGTCGATGCCGATGAACACCATCTTGCTGTTCTTCTTCTCGACCGGCTGCCATTTCGCGGCCAGATCGCTGCCCATCATCTGATGCACGCCCTGGAACACGACCTTGCGATCGACGCCCTTCATATACAGCACGCCCTTGTAGCGCAGCAGATGCTCGCCGTAGATCTGCAGAATGCCGCCGAGGAAATCTTCCAGCTTGTTCGCATCGAACGGACGATCGCTGCGGTACACGAACGACTTGATCTTGTCGTCGTGGTGCGCGTGGTGGTGCCCGTGATCGTGGCCTTCGTGATCGCAGTGACCGTGGTCGTGATCGCAGTTCGCGTGATCGTGGTCGTGGTCGTGATCGCCGTGGGTGTGGCCGTGCTCGTCGTGCGCATGCGCGTGGCTGTGCGCGTGTTCGTCTTCGGTGAGAAAGTCCGGATCGATTTCGAGCTTCGAATTCAGGTTGAAGCCGCGCAGGTCGAAGATTTCCTTGATGTCCGCTTCGCCGAAATTGACGACCTTGATCGCCGCCTTCGGGTTCATGTGCAGCAGACGGTGGCGCAGATCGGCAATGTGCTTTTCGTCGACCAGATCGGCCTTGGTGATGAACAGGCGGTCCGCGAAGCCGACCTGGCGCTGCACCACTTCGTGTTCGTTCAGCTGATGGTTCGCGTGCTTCGCATCGACCAGCGTGATGATCGCGTCGAGCAGGAATTCGCCGGCGATCTGGTCGTCCATGAAGAAGGTCTGCGCGACCGGGCCCGGATTCGCGAGGCCGGTGGTTTCGATCACGACGCGGTCGAAGTCCACTTCGCCCGCCTGCTTCTTCGCGGCCAGATCGCCGAGCACGCGCGACAGGTCGCCGCGAATCGTGCAGCAGATGCAGCCGTTGCTCATCTGGATGATCTGCTCGTTGCTGTCCTGCACGAGGATGTCGTTGTCGATGTTCTCTTCGCCGAACTCGTTTTCGATCACGGCGATCTTCATGCCGTGCTTTTCGTTCAGGATGCGCTTGAGCAGGGTGGTTTTGCCGCTGCCGAGAAAGCCGGTCAGGATGGTGACTGGAATCATGTGGGTCGCCTGTAAGTCGTGAGTCGGTGCGTGATCGGACGCTAGCGCGGGGCTAGCCGAATGCATAGGCCGGGCGCGGCAGCCGGATGGCGCGCTGCCCTGTCTAGCCGGTTATTGAAACATATTTGCCTGGCGGGCGCTGACGCGGATCCTGAAGCGGCCCGCCGCGGGCAATCGCCCACAAATAAGGGCGCTCAGGCGATTTGCAACAGCAGCCCCTTCAGATACTCGCCTTCCGGGAAGGCGGTCAGCAGCGGATGATCGACGCCCGCGCCGAGCCGCTTCAGGATTCGCGCGTCGACGCGCGCATCGGCGGCCGCGCCCGCGACGATCTTCTGGAACAGTTCCGGATCGATCGCGCCCGAGCACGAGTAGGTGAACAGCAGGCCGCCCGGGCGCAGCAGCTTCAGGCCGGTCAGATTGATGTCCTTGTACGCGCGCGCCGCGCGGTCCACGTGTTCGCGCGACGGCGCGAATTTCGGCGGATCGAGCACGATCAGATCGAAGCGCTCGCCTTCGTCGTACAGACGGCGCAACGTCTTGAACGCGTCGGCGTCGAGCCAGGTGGCGCGCTCGGCGTCGAAGCCGTTGGCCTCGACGTTGCGCTGCGCGATCGTCAGAGCTTCGCCCGACGAATCGACCGACACCACGCGTTTCGCGCCACCCTTTAACGCCGCCAGCGAAAACCCGCCGGTGTAGCAGAAGCAGTTCAGCACCTCGCGATCCTGCGCGAACTGCTGCACCAGCAGCCGGTTGTCGCGCTGGTCGACGTAGAAGCCGGTCTTGTGGCCGTTGCGTACGTCGACGTGATAGCGCACGCCGTTTTCGCTCGCGATCAATGCATCCGACGGCGCTTCGCCCGCCAGCACGCCAGTGATCTGCTCCAGCCCTTCCTTTTGCCGAATCGACACGTCCGAGCGTTCATAGACGTTCGGGCAGCCCGTCGCGCCGACCAGCGCGGCGACGATCGCCTCCTTCCACGCCTCGACGCCGGCCGCCATGAACTGGCAGACCACCTGGCTGCGCTGGCCGGCGTCCTCGGCGACGTAGTAGTCGACGATCAGGCCCGGCAGGCCGTCCGCCTCGCCGAAGATCAGCCGCGTCGCGCCGGTGTCGCGCACCATCGCGCGACGATGCGCGAGCGCGCGCTGCACGCGGCGCTTGAAGAACGCGTGGTCGATCGGTTCGGTTTCGTCGAAGCTCCAGACCCGCGCGCGAATCTGCGAGTGCGGGCTATACGCGGCGCGCGCGAGGAAGCGGCCGTCGTGCGCGCGCACCAGCACGGTCGCGCCGGGTTCGGGACGGCCGTCGACGCGCTCGATCGCGTTCGCATAGACCCACGGATGGCGGCGCAGCAGCGATTTTTCTTTCGACGGTTTGAGCGTAACGGTATTCATCGGATGTCGGTCAGGCTAGGGGCCGCGCGGCCGGGCCGGCGCGGCGGGTGAAAGGCGGGCGACCGGCGCGTGGCGTCGGTCGCGTGAGGAGTGGCGGGCCGCCTGGTCAGTCGCGTTTTTTCGCGCGCGGATGCGCGCTGTCGTAGACGCGCGCGAGGTGCTGGAAATCGAGCCCCGTGTACACCTGGGTCGCGGTGATGCTGGCGTGGCCGAGCAGTTCCTGCACCGCGCGCAGATCGCCGCTCGACTGCAGCACGTGGGTCGCGAACGAATGGCGCAGCACGTGCGGATGCACGTTGGCCGGAATGCCGGCCGCGAGCGCCGCGCGCTTCACGCGTTCGCGCACCACGTTCGGCGACAGCCGGTTGCCGCGCACCGACAGAAACAGCGGATGCGGATCGTGGCGGACCATCTGGTCGCGCGCGGCGAGCCACGCGTTCAGCGCGGCGACCGCCTTGCTGCCGACCGGCACGAGGCGGCGCCGGTTGCCCTTGCCGAGCACTTCGACTTCGCCGGAATCGAGCTTGAGCCAGCCGGCCGAGCGGTAGCCGTCGACGTCGGTAAAGCGCACGTCGAGGCCGACCAGTTCGGCGAGGCGCAGGCCCGACGAGTAGAACAGTTCGAGCATCGCGTGATCGCGCAGCCCTTCGGCCGACGCGGCGGGCGGGCTGTCCATCAGGCGGCTGGCGTCGTCGACGGAGAGCGCTTTGGGCAGCGTCTTGCCCTGCTTCGGCGCGCGCACCGCGGCGACCGGATTGGCCGGCAACTCGATCCGGCCGGCGAGCCAGCGATAGAACGCGCGCCACGCCGACAGCCGATGACCGATCGAGCGCGCGCTGAGCCCGCCAGCGTGCGCCCGGGCGACCGCGCCGCGGATGTCGACCGGCGTCAGGCTTTCGAGCGGCCGGCCGTTGGCGAGCCGCTGAAGTTCGTCGAGTTCATGCGTGTAGCCGCGCAGCGTGTGCGCCGACAGCCGCCGCTCGTGCTCGAGATGCGACAGGTAGGTGGCGATCGGGGCGGCGGCGGTCACGGTGGTTGTTGGGAGTCGAAGTTGGCGTGGCCGCGCTCAGTGCGGCAGCAGCCGGCTCAACGCGGCGCTCGCGAGTGCCGCGATCTGCGTGAGGAAATCGGTGGCCATGCCGTCGTGGAAGCGCCGCGCGTCGGCCGAGCCCATCACCAGCAGGCCGAAGGTCGGCGCGTTTTCGCCGCCTTCCGGGTCGCGCAGCGCGAGCAGCGCGATCGATTCGGTGGCGTGCGCGTTATCCGCGGCGGCCGTACCGGTCTCGTCCGCCGCTTGCGTAGCGCTTGCCGTGCTGGCCGCCGCATTCGCATTCGCCGCCGGCACGAGCCACTGCGCGGCTTCGAAACCGGTGTTCGCGCCGCAATACGGGGTAGTCAGACTGCCCGCGAAAATCCGCACTTCCTCGCTGACGTGGCGCGCGAAGTCGGCCTGCGCGTACGGCTCGGCGACGTCCCACACGCGCAGCGCCGCTTGCGGCACGTCGAAGATGTCGCGCAGACCGCTCGTGATCGTGCGCGGCAGCGCGTACGGATCGCGCTCGGCTATCACGCGAATCGTCCAGCGATTGAATTTCGACGCGATGCTGTCGTTCTCGTGACCGTAACGCAGCAACTCGGCGAGACGGCGCTCCAGAACTTTGTTCTTGTCGCGCAGCATTTCCATCTGCCGCTCCTGCAGCGATACCGCGGCTTTGCCGTGCGGATTCGCGAGCCGGATCGTGGCGAGCGTTTCCGCGTGGTCGACGAAGAATTCGGGATTGGCGAGCAGGTAGTCGGCGACTTCGCGATCGTTCATGGTTTTGGTGAGAGAACTACGGCGCGGTCGCGCTCACGCGGCACGCCGGTCGGTGAAATTAAACAGCGGATGCGGTAGCGGGCGAGTTCACGGCGGCGTTGGCCGAGTCACCGGCCAAATCGTCGGCCAACTCGATCTCGCCTTCGAACACGGTCGTCGCGGGGCCGGCCATCAGCAGCGGCTCGTTTTCGCGCGTGTGGTCCCACGTAATCGTCAGGTCGCCGCCGTGCGTGTGTACCAACACCGGCGAGTCCAGCAAGCCGCGCCGGATGCCGGCCGCGACCGCCGCACACGCGCCGGTGCCGCAGGCGAGCGTTTCGCCGGCGCCGCGCTCGTACACGCGCAGACGCACTTCTCCGCGGTTGACGATCTGCATGAAGCCCGCGTTGACCCGCTGCGGAAAGCGCGTGTGCCGCTCGATCGCCGGACCTTCGAGGAGCACCGGGAACGCCTCGGCGTCATCGACGATCTGCACCGCGTGCGGATTGCCCATCGACACCACCGAGATCCACCGGGTGGTGCCGTTCACGTCGAGCGGCCACAAAGTGTCCGCGGCTTCGCGGCGGCCTTGCAGGCCCTTGGTCGCGAACGGCACGCGCTCGGGATCGAACACCGGCGCGCCCATATCGACGATCACTTCGCCGTTTTCCTGCATGGTCAGCGTGATGGTGCCTTTCTGAACCTGCACGCGCACACTGCGCTGGTCGGTGAGGCCGCGCTCGCGTACGAACTTGACGAAGCAGCGCGCGCCGTTGCCGCAATGCTCGACCTCGCCGCCGTCGCAATTGAAGATGCGGTATCTGAAGTCGACACCGTCGACGGTCGGTTTCTCGACCAGCAGCAGCTGGTCGGCGCCGACGCCGAAATGGCGATTGGCGAGCGCGCGCACCTGCGCGGTGGTCAGATTGAGCGGCTGGGTGTAGCCGTCGAGCACGACGAAGTCGTTGCCGGCGCCGTGCATTTTGGTGAATTTGAGCTTCACGTTGTCCGTGTATCCGTTGCTGCGTAGGGCTTCGCGCGCGGGCGAAGCCGGAAAGCGGGGCTGGCCGTCCGTCGGGTGGCGCGCCGCTGCGGGCCGCGCGCGGCCAATAGCAAATGATACACGTTGATGCGCGGAAACCGGGGCGGTGGGGCGGGGCTGCCGCCGCCGCCTCAATACACCCCCGGCACTCCCGGCGGCCTCGTCTTGAAGCGCTTGTGCACCCAGTAATACTGTTCGGGCATCAGCGGAATCTGCTCTTCGAGAAACTCATTCATGCGGCGCGCGTCGGCATCGTCGTCGCCGGTCGGGTAGTTGTCCCACGGCTTGAAAACCTTCAGACGATAGCCCTTGTAGTTCGGCAGCACTTCGCCGATGAACGGCACCACCTGCGCATGCCCGACCTTCGCGAGCCGGCCGACCGCGGTCAGCGTGCAGGTCGGCACGCCGAAGAACGGCACGAACGTCGAATTGCGCGCGCCGTAGTCCATGTCCGCGCCGAGCATCACCGGTTTGCGCTCGCGCAGCCAGCGCAGCACGATGCGCGCGCTGTCCGCGCGGCTCGCCATGTCCGCGCCGAACCGCGCGCGCGCCGCTTTGGCGACTTCCTCGAGCTCCTGATTCGACATCGGCTGATACAGCGAGCCGCACTGGCGCTTGAGCGAATAGTTCAGAAAGATCGAGCCCGCTTCGATGCCGACGAAGTGAAAGCCGAGGAACAGCGTTGGCGGCAGGTTCGGGTCGGTGAGGTCGATCGCGCTGTCGAGCTGGATCAGCTTTTCGAGCTTCTTCGCGGAGCCGAACCACTGCACGCTGCGTTCGAGATAGCTGCGGATCGCGTGCCGGAAGTGCTTCTGCGCGACTTCTTCGCGGCGCTCGTCGCTCCACTCCGGAAAGCACAGCTTCAGATTGGTGTGGACGATCCGTTTGCGGCGGCTCGGGATCTGATAGAGCAGCCAGCCGAGCCCGTCGCCGAGGCGGGCGACGAATCCATACGGCAGCAGCGCAAACAGTTTGAGCAGGCCGATCGCGAGCTTCGGACCGAAGCGGCTCAGCATGCCGCCTCCGCCGAAGAGTCGCGGCTAATGGCGGCTGGTGACGGGAAAGCGGAAAAATTGACGGGATACCGCACGCGTGGACGCTCTGTGACATTCATGGGAAGTCGCTATAATACGGGCTTCGCCGAGTTAATAGACAACTTGCGGGGCGAAGCCGGCAGGCGCGGCGCATGAGTTTCATGCGCGCTGTGCCCACCGGTAATGGAATCCGCTAAAGCGTCGCCGCTTCAGACTCCCGAAGCTGGCTACGTGAAACCTAACCGTAACCACTACAGGAGTTCGCAACGTGGCAAACGACTATCTCTTCACTTCCGAATCCGTCTCCGAAGGCCATCCCGACAAAGTCGCGGACCAGATCTCGGACGCGATCCTCGACGCGATCCTCGCGCAAGACAAATACTCCCGCGTCGCGGCCGAAACGCTGTGCAACACCGGTCTCGTCGTGCTCGCCGGTGAAATCACCACGACCGCGAACGTCGACTACATCCAGGTCGCGCGCAACACGATCAAGCGCATCGGCTACGACAACACCGACTACGGCATCGACTACCGCGGCTGCGCGGTGCTCGTCGCGTACGACAAGCAATCGCCGGACATCGCCCAGGGCGTGGACCGCGCACACGACAACAACCTCGATCAGGGCGCCGGCGACCAGGGCCTGATGTTCGGTTACGCGTGCGAAGAAACCCCGGAACTGATGCCGCTGCCGATCCACCTGTCGCACCGCCTCGTCGAGCGTCAGGCGAATCTGCGCCGCGACGGCCGTCTGCCCTGGCTGCGTCCGGATGCGAAGTCGCAGGTCACCGTGCGCTACGTCGACGGCAAGCCGCACGCGATCGACACCGTCGTGCTGTCCACCCAGCACTCGCCGGACATCTCGCTGGACACGCTGCGCGAAGCGGTGATCGAAGAGGTCATCAAGCCGACGCTGCCGGCCGATCTGATCAAGGGCGACATCAAGTTCCTCGTCAATCCGACCGGTCGCTTCGTGATCGGCGGCCCGCAAGGCGATTGCGGTCTGACCGGCCGCAAGATCATCGTCGATACGTACGGCGGCGCGGCGCCGCACGGCGGCGGCGCGTTCTCGGGCAAGGATCCGTCGAAGGTCGACCGTTCGGCTGCGTATGCCGGCCGTTATGTCGCGAAGAACATCGTGGCCGCCGGCCTCGCGTCGCGCTGCCTGATTCAGGTGTCGTACGCGATCGGCGTCGCCGAGCCGACCTCGGTGATGGTCAACACGTTCGGCACCGGCCGCGTGTCGGATGCGACGATCACGAAGCTCGTGCGCGAGCATTTCGATCTGCGTCCGAAGGGCATCATCCAGATGCTCGACCTGCTGCGCCCGATCTACGAGAAGAGCGCCGCTTACGGTCACTTCGGCCGCGAAGAGCCGGAATTCACGTGGGAAGCCACCGACAAGGCGCTCGCGCTGGCCGAAGCTGCCGGCACCGAGCCGGTCGCGGCACTCGCGGACTAAGCGCGAGCTAAGCGCCCGCTGTTAGTAAGCAGCAAAAAGCCCCGCCAGGTGTGAGCCTGGCGGGGCTTTTGTTTGGGTGCTCGGGGGCGGGCCGAAGCGGGCGGAAGAGGGCCTAAGCGGGCCGAACGCGAAGCGCGGCTCAGCCCAGCAACGCTCCCGCTCTCACCGGCTCGCGAACGCAAACGCAAACCAGCCGCTGCTGCTGGTCGACAGCCGGCGCGGCCGGCGGCTCGTGTTGACCCGCACGGCCGGCGTGCGTTTCGCGACCGCGAGGCGCAGCGGCGTCGGTTTGCGCAGCAGCGTGCGCAGCGACAGACGGCGCGTGCCGCCTTGCTGGCGCAGCGCCGAGAAGAACGTATTGAACCAGGTGCGGATGCCGTCGACGGCCTTCGCATCGCGCCACTGTTCGCCGAGCGCGCGGGTGCGGGCGGCGTGATGGCGCAGCGCCCGCACTACGTGGCGGCGCGCGGGACGCGCCGCTTTCAGCGCGGCGCGGGTAAGACGGGTGCTCAGAAGTGTGTGCATGGCTTCACAGTTGGGCGAGGGAGCGGACGTCGACACGTGCATCGGCGGTGCGTAAAAAACGAGCACCAAGTGTGCCAATCACGGGGTGGCGACGAACAGCCCGCAAGCCGTAAATTCGGTGGAGATCGCCGCGGCGGACACGCTGGCGTGACCCGCGGCGCAATGGGCAGCGACGGAAAAATGCGGAGAAACCGGCGGCACGAGCCCTGATGGCCCGCGCACAGCAGCGAAGTGCGTAAGCGACGATCGACATAGCCGCAGGCTACACGTGAATCGTGACCTCAGAAAGTCCGTTATTACCCTGCGATTACGGATTTCCGTGTTCCGCGGCGTGCGAAGCGGGTCTGCGTGACGGTGTCCCGTTGCGGTCGATTCGCGTGCGTGCCTGCACCGTGCCGGCGAAACCACGCACCCTGATCGCGCGCGTTTTACAATCGAAGCTTAAGTCAGTCGACAGTCACGGAATCACCCATGTCACTCCATTCGAAGAAAGAACAGATCCACACGTTGCGGGAACAGGGCTTCGTCGTCGTGCCCGGACTCGTGTCGCCCGAGCGTTGCGCGGAGCTGAAGCGGATCGCGCAGCGGCAGCTACAGGAAGCGGCGGCGCCGATCGAGTTCGAAGCGGATCTGCAGTACCCGGGCGCGCCGTCGTCGAAGGATGCGCCGGGCGGTCATACGGTGCGTCGTCTGCTCGACGCGTACGGGCGCGATCCCGCATTCGCGCAATGGGCGACCGCGCCGGAAATCCGCGGCTGGATGGAGCTGTATTTCGGCGAGGAGCCGCGTCTTTCACGCGTGCATCACAACTGCATGATGACCAAGCACCCCGCGTACGGCAGCCTGACCGGCTGGCATCGCGATGTGCGCTACTGGTCGTTCGAGCGCGACGATCTGGTGTCGGTGTGGCTCGCGGTCGGCCCGGAAACCGTCGATAACGGCGCGCTGTGGTTCGTGCCGAAATCGCACGGCTCCGCGTTCACGTCGGACCGTTTCGACGACGCGAAATTTTTCCGCGCCGATCTCGCCGAGAACGAGGCGGCGATCCGCACCGCGGTGTCGCCCGAACTGAAGGCCGGCGACGTCGTGTTCTTCCACTGCAACACGCTGCACTCGGCCGGCAAGAATCTCAGCGATCAGGTGAAGTTCTCGCTGGTGTACACCTATCACGGCGTGAGCAACGTGCCGCTGCCCGGCACGCGTTCGGCATCGAAGCCCGAGATCGCGTTTTAACGGCTGCAAACAACGGCTGCATGAAAAACGGCGCCGGTTGCGCGGGTTCGGTGATCCCAACCCGCGCAACCGGCGCCGTGCTTATCGACTTCCGTACGACTTCTGTCTCAGCGCTTGCGCCCCGAGATCGCGACGCCGGTCAAGCCGGCCAGCGTCGCCACCACGCCCGCGACGATCAGCATGATCGCCTTGTTGGTCGGCGAACCGGTAAAGAAGCGCGATACGTCGCTGCTCACCGAATTGAACGCCTGGCCGCCGAAATACAGCAGCACGATGCCGCCGACAATCAGCGCGATCGAAATCGCTTTCGTCATCTGATCCTCCCTAAGCTCTTGATCCGGCCAGAGTGTAGGTGAGCGTCTCGCGCGCGTCCATCCCGCATATCGGGTCCCTGCAAGCGCGGCGTCGATTGGCTAACATAGCGGTCTGGCCGCACTCGCGGCACCATGCAGCACCCGCAGCACCCGCAGCACCATCACCACAAATAACAATTCCGCAAGCCGCACGCCTCCCGCACCGCGCGAAATCCCGATGCCCGCACCAGCCGGGCATTTTTCATCGACAAGGACACTAGCAATGGCTTACGAAGCAGCTTCAGAACGCTATTCGGACATGCAATACCGCGTCTGCGGCAAGTCGGGTCTCAAACTGCCGGCGCTGTCGCTCGGACTGTGGCACAACTTCGGCGACACCACGCCGATCTCCACGCAGCGCGACATCCTGCGGACCGCGTTCGACCTGGGCATCACCCACTTCGACCTCGCGAACAACTACGGGCCGCCGTACGGCAGCGCGGAAACCAATTTCGGCCGCCTGTTCAAGGATGATTTCAAACCGTATCGCGACGAACTGCTGATTTCGTCGAAGGCCGGCTGGGACATGTGGCCGGGTCCGTACGGCCAGGGCGGCGGCTCGCGCAAGTACGTGCTCGCGAGTCTCGATCAGAGCCTGAAGCGCATGGGCCTCGATTACGTCGACATCTTCTATTCGCATCGTTTCGACGCGCATACGCCGCTCGAGGAAACCGCTGGCGCGCTCGCGAGCGCGGTGCAGCAGGGCAAGGCGCTGTACATCGGGATCTCGTCGTACTCGTCGGCGAAGACGCGCGAAATGACCAGGCTGCTCGCTGAGTACAAGGTGCCGCTGCTGATCCATCAGCCGTCGTACAACATGCTCAATCGCTGGATCGAGCGCGACCTGCTCGATACGCTCGCCGACGTCGGCGCGGGCACGATCGCATTCACGCCGCTCGCGCAGGGCTTGCTGACCGGCAAGTACCTGAATGGCGTGCCGGCCGATGCGCGCGTGAACAAGCCGGGCGGCGGTTCGCTGAAGGACGAGCATCTGAGCGCGCAGAACATCGAGCACGTGCGCAAGCTCAACGACATCGCGCAGCGTCGCGGCCAGAGCCTCGCGCAGATGGCGCTCGCGTGGGCGTTGCGCGATCAACGCGTGACCTCGGTGCTGATCGGCGCGAGCCGCGCGGAGCAGGTGCGCGAGAACGTCGGCGCGTTGCAGAACCTTGCGTTCTCGGCGGACGAGCTGGCGGAGATCGATCGCTTTGCGACCGAAGGCGGGATCAATCTGTGGGAAAAGCCGTCGACCGATCAGGAGATCTGATCATCTGATTCAGGCTCCGTGTGGTTAACGGACGAGAAAGCGGACAGAGAAAGCCGCACGCATTGGCGTGCGGCTTTTTTTATTGGGGCTTTACTTATGTGGGCGTTTGCAGCGGCAGTACCGCGCGCAACGCTACACCAGCGCCGGTAGACCCTCGACCAGCGCGACCGCGCACATCACGCCGATCAGCGCACCCAGCACGCGCAGCGCGTTATGGCGCAACTCGGTCTTGCACGGCAGCGCGCCGACAAATAGCGCGCCCGCGAGTGCCATCGGAATAACGAGGATGAAATCGCCGATCGTGAAGTACGTCATATTCGTCTCCATTGTCGAACCCATGCTGCCGGGTTGCTGAGTTGTTCCGGCGAAGGCGGCGGCTGCGGAATCTGGCAGCACGCGCGTTCGATTCGAGTATAGGAGACCGGTGGTGACGCATGATCGCGCGCGAGCGGCTCGCGAGGTTTATTCGCAAGCCGCCGAAGCCGGCGCGGCAGGGCATTCGCCGGTTGGCGCGGCGCAGCAAAGCGCGCGAAAAATATGTAGCGGCCGCTTACGTTTGGCTTGCGTTTCGCCGCAAATCCATGCGGGCTGGGTCGCGCGGGCTATTCGTGGCGGCTATTCGTTTGGGTCATTCGCGCAGGCTACTTGCGCGGGTCATTAGCACGAGTTACTCGCGCGGGCTATTCGCGCGGGTCATTCGCAGGAGTTACTCGCGCGGGCTATTCGCGCGGGTCATTCGCACGAGTTATTCGCGTCCGCGCAGACGCGTCGCCGCCACGAGGCCGATCACGAGCAACAGGCCGACGAGTCCGGCCACGCCATTCCACCCATGTCCGGCCCACACGTGACCGCCATACGAGCCGACCACGCTCGAGCCGATGTAGTACGCGAGCAGATACAGCGCGGCGGCCTGGCCCTTCGCTTCTTTCGCGAGCCGCCCGACCCAGCCGCTCGCGACCGAGTGCCCGGCGAAAAAGCCGAACGTCACGCACGCGATGCCGGCGACGATCGCCGCGAGCGGATGCAGCATCGTCAGCGCGAGGCCGCCCACCATCAGCAGCAGGCTCGCGGTCAACACACGCGCGCGGCCGAACGTGTCGGCCATGCGGCCGGACCACGGCGACGCGACCACGCCGGTCAGATAGACGACGAAAATCGCGCCGATCTCCGTCTGGGTCAACTGGTACGGCGGCGCGAGCAGCCGGTAGCCGATGTAGTTGTACAGCGTGACGAAGCTGCCCATCAGCACGAAGCCGAGCAGGAACAGTTGCGGCAGGCCGGGTCGCCTGAACTGCGCGAGCAGCGCTTTGCGGTGATGCGCGAAGCCGAGTCCGCGGCGCGGCACGAAATGGCGCGACGGCGGCAGCAGCGCGCGAAACGCGAGCATCGACAGCAGCCCGAGCACGCCGATCGTGCCGATCGCGACGCGCCACGAAAACAGATCCGCGACCACGCCGGTAATCACCCGTCCGGCCATGCCGCCGATCGCGGTGCCGCCGACGTAGAGCCCCATCGCGAGACCGAGACCGTCGGGATGCACTTCCTCGGCGAGATAGGCCATCGCGACGGCCGGTACGCCGCCGAGCGCGAGTCCTTCGAGAAAGCGCAGCACCAGTAGCTGATGCCAGTGCGGCGCGATCGACACGCCGATCGTCAGCACTGCCGACACCGTCAACGACAGCGTCATCAGCTTGTGCCGGCTCCAGCCTTCGGAGACGAAACCGGCGACGAAAATCGCCAGCGCGAGCGCCGCGGTGGAGAGCGACAGCGACAGACTGCTTTGCGCGGGCGTCACGCCGAACGCTTCGGAAAACGACGGCAACAGCGGCTGTACGCAGTAAAGCAGCGAGAAGGTCGCGTAGCCGGCGAACAGCAACGCGACGCTGGCCCGCCAGTAGGCGCGCGAGCCACGTTCGAGATACGGGATATCCGACACGGCGGAGGCGCCGGCGGCAACAGTCGATACAGCAGGGGAGGGAACGGCAGATGCAGTCCGCTGGGATTGCGGCGGCAGGTTCACAACAGAACTCCTTGGGTCACACGAAAAGCGCAAAAGTGTGAAGGATACGCTGAAAAACGAACTCGGGCCGGCTCCCTGTTTTTGATGCGTGTCATGCGCAGGGTTTATGATGGTCCGCATTACGAGGCGTTGCGGCGCGATCGGCGCCGTGCGCCGGGTAGTTTGAATCACGCGAGGAAACCCGCGAAACGACGGCTGAAGCGCCTTCTGTTCGCGCTTCCCAAAGCCCCGTAAAACAGCAACAATGGTTCGAACCTTACACGCGCAAAGGGCGCTGTAGCTTAGGTGCGCTGGCAACGTTCAATGCGAAGCGGCGTTTTTATCATCACCTCGACCGGCGGAAATATCACTAAGCCGGCTAAGGGAAACGGGGAAATATCATGCAAGTCGGTTCCATTGTCCGCTCGGTACATATCGCCGTGCCGCAAGGCGCGCGCGGAATCGTCATGCGCATTCTTGGCGACATGGCGATGGTCGCGTGGTACGCCGGCGAGCCCGGCGCGTCGCAGCTACTGAACACCGAACCCTTTTTCCTCGAAGATCTGATCGATACCGGCGACGTGATACGTCCGGCCGGCGCGCAGACGCATTGAAGATGCCGACTCGTCTTTCCCCGCGACGCGGCGCACAATGCGGGGCATGAACGACACCATTCCCGATCCTTCCCATCCCGAGGCCGGCGCCGGCGGCGCCGTGCCGTTCGCGCGGCTCACGCCGGAAACCGTGCTCGACGCACTCGACGGCGTGCTCGCCACGGCCGGCGTGCGTACCGACGGCCGGCTTCTGCCGCTCAACAGCTACGAGAATCGCGTCTACCAGGTCGGCGTCGAAGACGGTCCGCCGGTGGTCGCGAAGTTCTATCGGCCGGCGCGCTGGAGCGATGCGGCGATCCTCGAAGAACATGCGTTTGTCGCCGAACTCGCCGCGCGCGAAATTCCGGTGGTGACCGCGCGGGTGCTCGACGGCCGCACGCTGCACAGCTTCGACGGTTTCCGTTTCTCGGTGTTCGAGCGGCGCGGCGGCCGCGCGCCCGATCTGGACCGGCGCGATACGCTCGAATGGCTGGGGCGGTTTATCGGCCGCATTCATGCGATCGGGCAGACGCAGAACTACGCCGAGCGGCCGACGCTGAACATCGAGACCTTCGGTTACGAGCCGCGCGAGTTTCTGCTCACGCATCGTTTCGTGCCGGACGATTTGCGCACCGCGTGGGAAACCGCGGTGAATCTCGCGCTCGAAGGCGTCGAGCAGGCGTTCGAGCGGGCCGGCGAGATTCGCGCGCTGCGCCTGCATGGCGACTGTCATCCGAGCAACGTGCTGTGGACCGACGCGGGTCCGCATTTCGTCGACTTCGACGACAGCCGCATGGGCCCCGCGATTCAGGATCTGTGGCTGCTGCTGCCGGGCGAGCGCGTGGAAGCATCGCGTGCGCTCGCCGATCTGCTTGCCGGTTACGAGGACTTCTGTGACTTCGAGCCGCGTGAGCTGTATCTGGTCGAAGCGCTGCGTACGCTGCGGCTGATTCACTATCAGGCGTGGCTTGCGCGTCGTTGGGACGATCCGGCTTTTCCGGCCGCGTTTCCGTGGTTCAACACGCAGCGTTACTGGGAGGAGCGCATCCTCGAGATGCGCGAGCAGATCGGCGCGATGCAGGAAGGGCCGTTGTGGCCGGTGTAACGGCCCGCCACGCGTACGCGTGTCGTTTCAGATAGCCCTAAATTCTCAAGGCGCCTTCGACGCCACACTCGACGACTCCACCAGCGTCGATCTCACAATCACCTGCGCGCGCACGTCCCGTCCGATCGCTTCGATCGCGGGACGCATCCGCGCGAAATCGTCAGGTGTGCAGACGTCGCTGTCGAAATGGGTCGCGCCGTCGCGCGTCATCGTCACCACGTTGGCGTGCGGATCGTATGCGTACTGCGACGTGAAATCGACGAAGCGGTCCGCGGTGCGCTGCGCTTCCGGCATGTCGAGCACGCGGAAATTAGCCGGCAACTCCAGCCGCGCGCGTTCGTGGATCACCAGGTTGTGGCACACGAACGGCTGCGTGCGTTTGCGCTCGCCGAGCCAGTAGCGGGTGTCCGCATCGACGCCGCCGCCGAAACTCGTCAGCGCCGGAATCGATGCGGTCATCCCGGTCACCACGAGGTCTTCGAGCGTGCCTTGCATCGTCAACGTGAGCGGGCCGTCGGTGGCGGCGAGGTCGCTGGTGGTGAGCGTCGCGGTGCCGCGCAGATTCGCGTTGTGCAACTCGGCCTGGATCGATTCCTCGCGCTGTGCGGGTGTCTGCGTGCGCAGTCGCGCGCGGGTCTGTTCCGCGTACGGCCCGGCGTCTTCGAGCCGATAGGTGAAGCTCGCGGAGCCGTCCGCCGCGACCTTGATCGCGAGGTCGGTGCTGCGCGTCATCGGCGCGGTCGCCGGCGTTTGCGCGAGCACGCCGGTGTCGACCAGCACCACCGGTCGGTTCATATCGGATGCGGGCAGATAGCCGAATTCGACGTTCGACGCGGTCGAATCCGCGTATAGCTGTAGCTCGGGCAGCCACGTGATCGCGTGATTGATCACGCCGTAGCCGGGCACGCTCGGCAGCGTGTAGATCGTGCCGTTGCTGATCAGCGCGGGCTCGTTGCGCACGCCGACCGCGTCGAGCAGCGCGCCGTACAGCGCGACGTGGTCCTTGCAGTCGCCGTAGCGGTTCGCGAGGATCGCGCTCGCGCTGTGCGGCACGACCGCATCGCGACCGACGTAGATCGCGACATAGCGCACGTTGCGGCGCACCCAGTCGTATAGCGTTTTGGCCTTGTCGCGCGGCGTGCGGTCGTGGGCGGTGAGCTGGCGCGCGAGCTGCGTGAGCGCGGTATCGTGCGCGCCGGGGTCCGCGGCCGCCGACACGCGATACGACGCGGCGAACGCCGCATAGCTCGGAAACGTCGACACCATCAGCCGGTCGCCATACGACACGTACGCGATCGAGCCGCGTTCGAGCCGGTCGAAATGCGCCTTGTCGTAGCGGAATTCGTAGCGCGTGCGGCCGTCGCGAGTGACCGGCGATACCGCGCTGAAGCCGCGCGCGTCCGCGTATAGCGGCTTGTCGGCGGGCAGGTCGTAGATCAGCCGGAAGTTGCGGGTCGGCGCGAGGTCGGGCGGCGTGAAGTCGCTGAATTCGCCGGGGACGATCGGCTGGCGCTGGGTCTTGCGGTAGGTCAGATGCACGCGCGCGCCCGGTTCGACCGCCGGAAACACGATCACTTTTTCCTGGATGTCCTGAAACATCGGCGCGTCGAACGAACGGGCTTCCTGCACGTCGCGAATCTGTTCGGGCTGCACGTCGTGACGCTTGCCGTCCGCGCCCAGCGTGTAGGCCTCCAGAATCTGCACGTCGGCCATGTTGCGGTTGAACCAGACATACTGCTGCGCGACCCGGCCGACGCCGGCTTCGTTGTTCACGCGCAGCGTCATCGAATCGAGCTTCGCGTACGAGCCGTCCGCGTTGACCGTGAAGGTCTGCGTTTCGCCTTCGTTCGTGTACGGGTCGTCGAGCTTGAGCGCCACGCTCGCGCTCGCGGCGTGGATGCCGGCGAGCCAGCCGAGCGAGGCAACGCGGACCAGAACGTGCAGGCGCATGACAGGTGGTATCCGAACGATGACGTTGGCGGGATCGGGGATCGTCAGCTAGCGTCGGTTCGCGCCGCGCGGATGTCAAGCGGCTGCCGCGCATTCGCGTGCATTGGTGCGGCTCGGCCGCTTAGTCGTGCAGTCGGGCAGCCGCTGCCGCGGCAAGCGGCCCGGTTCTACGCAAACGCTACACGCTGCAAGCCGCCCCGCCCGACGCCGCGATCTCCCGCGCGGCCTTCGCGCCTTCCACCTGCAACAAAGTAGGCAGCGACACCCCGTTCTTCGCCGCGGTCACTTCCGCAAGTATCGACACCGCGATCTCCGGCGGCGTGCGACTGCCGATATAAATCCCGACCGGCCCATGCAGCCGCGCCAGCTCGGCGTCGTTCAGATCGAACTCCTTGAGCCGCTCGCGGCGCGCGTGATTGTTGCGCCGTGAGCCGAGCGCGCCGACATAAAACGCCGGCGTTTTCAGCGCTTCCATCAGCGCCAGATCGTCGAGCTTCGGATCGTGCGTGAGCGCGATTACCGCGCAGCGTTCGTCGAGCTTCATGTCGAGCACGGTGTCGTCCGGCATCGTGCGAACGATCTTCGTGCCCGGCACGTCCCATTCCTCGGTGTATTCCTCGCGCGGATCGCAGACGGTGACCTGATAGTCGAGCCCCACCGCGATATGGCACAGGTAGCGCGACAACTGCCCCGCGCCGATCACCAGCATCCGGTAGCGCGGCCCGTGGATCGTCAGCAGGCGCTGGCCGTCGAAATGCACGCCGTCGGTCGCCTGCGCGTCGTCGAGCCGGACCGCGCCGGTCGCCATGTCGAGTTCGCGCGCGAGCAGCCGGCCGTTCTCGACCGCGTGACACAGCTCGGCGACCCCGCTGGCCGGCGTCAACGGTTCCAGCACCAGCTGGATCGTGCCGCCGCACGGCAGCCCGAAGCGATGCGCCTCTTCGGCTGTAATGCCGTACTTCACCGCCTCCGGGTGCGTCTGCTCGATACCGCGTTGGCGCACCCGCTCGATCAGATCGTCTTCGATACAGCCGCCCGATACCGAGCCGACCACGAGGCCGTCGTCGCGCACCGCGAGCATCGCGCCTTCGGGGCGCGGCGACGAGCCCCACGTCTTCACGACCGTGACGAGAAGCGCGCGATGTCCGTCTTCCAGCCAGCGAGCGCTGGATTTCAGGACTTCGAGATCCACGCTGTCCATGATTTCTTCCCTTTCTTTGCGTCGCCGTCGGACTTGCCGTCCGCGGCCTCGTTCGATTCCGGTTGCGTGTCCGCGGACGCGGCTTCGGTTGCCGTGTCTCCGTCCGCCGGGCCGGCGCTATTGTCACCCGAGAGCTGGGCACCGAAGCGCCTGAAAAATTCCCCGGCAATCTTGCGCGCGGCGCCGTCGACGAGCCGCGAGCCGATCTGCGCGAGCTTGCCGCCGACCTGCGCGTTGGCCGTGTAGCTGAGTTTGGTCGCGGCCTCGCCGTCGGCTTCGAGCACCACCTGCGCGTTGCCCTTCGCGAAGCCGGCCGCGCCCCCCTGGCCTTCGAACACGATCGTGTAGGTGCGCGGCGCGTCGATGTCGGTCAACTGCATGCGTCCCTTGAAGCGCGCCTTGACCGGCCCGACCGCCGCGCTCAGCGCGACGAGGTACGCGTTCTCGCCGTCGGGGTCGATGCTTTCGCAGCCGGGGATGCACGCGCGCAGAATTTCGGTGTCGTTCAGCGCGTCCCACGTTTGCTGCTGCGGAACCGGCAGCGTGTGCGTTTCGGTCAATTCCATGAGCTTGCTCCTGCGGGTGTCGTCGCGGCGACGGCGTGGCGGGGCGCGCGCGTGAGTTGCGCGAGGTCGCGGCCGAACGCGGCGAGACTGTCTAGATTATGAACCGGACGATGCGCATCGACATGCGGGAGGATCGCCTGCACGCCGCGCGCTTTCGGGGTGAAACCGCTGAAGCGCAGCAGCGGATTGAGCCAGACGATTCGATGTGCGAAACGTGCGAGGCGGGCCATTTCGGTGTCGAGCACGTCGATCGCGTCGTGGTCGAGCCCGTCGGTGACGAGCAGCACGGTGGCCCGGCCGGTGAGCACGCGGCGAGCCCAGCGCCGGTTGAATTCGGCGAGCGCCGCGCCGATGCGGGTGCCGCCCGACCAGTCCACCACCTGATCGCTGAGCGTCGCGATCGCGACATCCGGGTCGCGCTCGCGCAGCGCGCGGGTCGCATTGGTGAGCCGGGTGCCGAACAGGAATACCTGTAGACGTTCGCGCGATTGCAGCAGCGCGTGGCAGAAGTACAGCACCGCGCGCGAGTAGTTGCTCATCGAACCGGAGATGTCGAGCAGGAGCACCAGCGGCGGTTTGCGTTCGACCACCGCGCGATATTTCCACACGGTCCAGTCGCCGCCCGCACGCACCGCGTGGCGCGCGCTCGCGCGCAGGTCCGCATGGGTGCCGTGCGATGCCGCTTTCAGGCGGCGCGTCGGTTCGGTCGCGAGCGGCAGACGCTGGCCGCGAATCAGATGACGCAGCGTGCGCCATTCGTCGGCGCTGAGCGTGTCGAAATCGCGCTGACGCAGCCGTTCTTCCGCGCTGAATGTGAGCTGCGCGTGCAACTCGTGCTGCTCGGTTTCCGGCGCCGGATTGTGTTGCGGCGATGGCGGCATGCGGACCGCGAGCGCGTCGGCGAGACGGTTGTTGCGTTTGGGCGGCGGCAGGCCGTCGCGCACTTTCGGCAGCAGCAGCGCGCGCAGCTTGCCCTCCCAGTCGGGGTCGCGCCAGAACAGTTCGAACGCGGCGTTGAACAGGTCGCGTTCGTCGGGCGCGGTGACCAGCAGCGCGGCCAGCGCCGCGCGCACGTCGTCGCGGCGGGCGAGGTCGATCCATTGCAGCGCGGCGAGCGCGTCGACCGCCTGCGCGGGCGACATCGGCAGGCCGGCGCCGCGCAGCACGCGGACGAAATGGACCACGTTGCGCGCGAGCATCGGCGCGGCGGGCGGATGCGGGTGGGTGTCGTCGCTGTCGTCGGGGCCGCTTTGCCTGGTCATCCGAACGATCCTCACGCGGACAGGCACTGCGCGATCTGCGCGGCGTCGACGCGCGCGAGATCGTCCTGATACTTGAGCAGCACGCCGAGCGTGTTCTGCACCGATTGCGGATCGAGTTCGGTCACCGACAGCGCTTCGAGCGCGCGGCACCAGTCGATCGTCTCGGCGATGCCGGGCGCTTTGAACAGATCCATTCCGCGCAGCCGGTGCACGAAATCGACCGCGCGCCGCTGCAATTGTTCGGACGTCTGCGGCGCGCGCGCGGCGACGATTTCCAGTTCGCGCTCGCGATCCGGATAACCGATCCATTGATACAGGCAGCGCCGTTTCAGCGCGTCGTGCACTTCGCGCGTGCGGTTCGACGTCATGATCACGAGCGGCGGTTGCGCGGCGCGCACCGTGCCGTATTCGGGAATCGATACCTGGAAGTCCGAAAGCAGTTCGAGCAGGAACGCTTCGAACGGCTCGTCGGCGCGGTCGATTTCATCGATCAGCAGCACGCGGCGCGCGCCCGGATGGTGTTCGTCCGGCAGCAACGCCTGCAACAGCGGGCGCTTGAGCAGGAATTCGCCGCGATACAGCGTGTCGTTATCGGCGCGCTCGCCGCTCGCTTCGGCGAGGCGCAGCGCCATGATCTGGCGCGGGTAGTCCCATTCGTACAGCGCGCTGGCGGTGTCGAGTCCCTCGTAGCATTGCAGCCGCAGCAGCGTGGTGCCGAGCATGCCGGCGGCCGCTTTCGCGAGTTCGGTTTTGCCGACCCCGGGTTCGCCTTCGACGAACAGCGGCCGCTCCATGCGCAGCGCGAGATACAACGCGGTCGCGAGCTCGCGGCTCGCGAAATAGCGTTGCGTGGCGAGCTGCGCGAGGGTGTCGTCGATCGAGGCCGGCTGCATCGCAAGGACCGCTAAGCAGTTGCTTTCGCCACTGCCCGCGCGGCCAGCACGGGGATCAGATGCGCGCGGTATTCGGCGCTCGCGTGCATGTCCTCGTTCAGCTCGTCGGCCGGCACGCTGACCGCGCGCGCCGCGTCCGGCGTGAAGTTCGCCGACAGCGCGGTTTCGAGCTCCGTCGCGCGAAACACCGACGAAGCCGCGCCGGTCACCGCGACCCGCACGCCACTCGCGAACTTCGCGACGAACACGCCGACCAGCGCGAAGTGCGACGCCGGGTTGCGAAATTTCTCGTACGCGGCCCGCTCCGGCACCGGGAATTCGACCGCGACGATCAGCTCGTCCGGCTCCAGCGCGGTCTCGTACATGCCGACGAAGAAGTCGCCCGAGGCGATGCGCCGCCGTTCGGTGACGATCGTCGCGTCGAGCCCGAGCGCCGCGGCCGGGTAGCATGCGGCCGGGTCGTCGTTCGCGAGCGAGCCGCCGATCGTGCCGAGCGCGCGCACCTGGCGATCGCCGATATGGCCGGCGAGATCGGCGAGCGCCGGCAACACGCGCCGCACGTCAGGATGATCGGCGACGTCCGCATGACAGACCGCCGCGCCGATCGTCACCTTGTTCGCGTCGACCGTGATCGACTTCAGTGCCGGAATTCGCGTCACGTCGACCAGTTGCGACGGCTGCGCGAGCCGCAGCCGCATCGTCGGCAACAGGCTCTGGCCGCCGGCAAGAAACTTCGCTTCGGGGTCGGAGGACAGGGCTGCGGCGGCCGCTTGCGGATCCGTCGCGCGTTGATACTCGAATGAATACATGTCGAATGCTCCGCTCAGGATCAGTTGGGTTGCTTGGCCGCGTGAATCGCCGACCACACGCGATGCGGGGTCGCCGGCATCTGCAGATCGGTCACGCCGAGCGGCGCGAGCGCGTCGATGATCGCGTTGATCACCGCCGGCGGCGAGCCGATCGCGCCCGCCTCGCCGCAGCCTTTGACGCCGAGCGGATTGTGCGTGCACGGCGTGCCCTTCGCGGTTTCGACGGTGAAGTCGGGCAGGTCGGACGCGTGCGGCATCGCGTAGTCCATATATGAGCCGGACAGCAGCTGGCCGCTGTCGTTGTCGTACACGCAGCGCTCCAGCATCGCCTGGCCGATCCCTTGCCCGAGGCCGCCGTGCACCTGACCTTCGACGATCATCGGATTGATCACGTTGCCGAAGTCGTCGACCGCGGTGAACTGCTGGATGCGCGACACGCCGGTGTCCGGATCGACTTCGACTTCGCAGATATACGCGCCGGACGGATAGGTGAAGTTGGTCGGATCGTAGAACGCGCTTTCTTCGAGGCCCGGTTCGAGCACGTCGAGCGGATAGTTGTGCGGCACGTACGCGGCGAGCGAAATTTCCGCGAACGCCTTGGTGCGGTCGGTGCCGGCGACGCGGAACACGCCGTTCTTGAACTCGATGTCTTCCGCCGACGCTTCGAGCAGATGCGCGGCGATCTTCTTCGCTTTCGCCTCGATCTTGTCGAGCGCCTTCGAGATCGCCGAGCCGCCGACCGCGATCGAACGCGAGCCGTAGGTGCCCATCCCGAACGCGATGCGGCCGGTGTCGCCGTGCACGATCTCGACGCTGTCGAGCGGAATGCCGAGGCGGTCCGCGACCACTTGCGCGAAGGTCGTTTCGTGCCCCTGGCCGTGGCTGTGCGAGCCGGTGAAGACGGTCACCGAGCCGGTCGGATGCACGCGGATCTGGCCGACTTCGAACAGGCCGGCACGCGCGCCGAGCGCGCCCGCGATGTTCGAGGGCGCGAGCCCGCAGGCCTCGATGTAGCACGAGTAGCCGAGGCCGCGGCGCTTGCCGTTTCGTTCGGATTCCTGCCGACGCGCGGCGAAGCCCGCGACGTCCGCGAGTTCGAGCGCGCGCGTGAGCAGCGTGTTGTAGTCGCCGGTGTCGTAGGTGAGGCCGACCGGCGTCGCGTACGGGAACTGCGTGATGAAGTTGCGGCGGCGGATTTCCGCCGGATCGAGTTTCATGTCGCGCGCGGCCGCTTCGACCAGACGTTCGACCACGAAGGTCGCTTCCGGCCGGCCGGCGCCGCGATATGCATCGACGGGGACCGTGTTGGTGAACACCGCTTTCACTTCCGCGTAGATCGCCGGCGTCGCGTACTGGCCGGCGAGCAGCGTCGCGTACAGGATGGTCGGCACGCTCGACGCGAAGGTCGACAGATACGCGCCCATGTTCGCGATCGTATGCACGCGCATCGCGAGGAACTTGCCGTCGGCGTCCATCGCGAGTTCGGCCTTGGTCACGTGGTCGCGGCCGTGCGCGTCGGACAGGAACGCTTCCGAGCGCTCGGCGGTCCACTTGACCGGCCGGCCGATCTTCTTCGACGCCCACGTCAGCGCGACATCCTCCGCGTACAGGAAGATCTTCGAGCCGAAGCCGCCGCCGACGTCCGGCGCGATCACGCGCAGCTTCGATTCCGGCAGCGACAGCACGAACGCGGCCATCAGCAGGCGCTCGACGTGCGGGTTCTGGTTCGCGACGTACAGCGTGTAGCTGTCGTCCTGCGCGGAGAAGCTCGCGTTGACCGCGCGCGGTTCGATCGCGTTCGGCACGAGCCGGTTGTTGACGATGTCGAGCGTGGTCACGTGCGCGGCTTTGGCGAACGCGGCGTCGGTCGCGGCCTTGTCGCCGTGGCCCCAGTTGTAGCAGACGTTGTCGGGCACTTCGTCGTGCACCGCCGCCTGGCCCGCGTCGGACGCGTGCGCGGTGTCGACCGTCGCCGGCAGCACGTCGTAATCGACGTCGATCAACTCGGCCGCGTCCTTCGCGGCCTTGATCGACTCGGCGATCACCAGCGCGACCTGGTCGCCGACGTGGCGCGCCTTGGTGTGCGCGATCACCGGATGCGGCGGCTCGTTCATCGGCTTGCCGTTGGTGCTGTGGATCAGCCAGCCGCACGGCAGGCCGCCCACTTTCTCGGCGGCGAGGTCCGCGCCGGTGAAGATCGCGACCACGCCCGGCGACTGCCGCGCGGCGGTGGTGTCGATGCTGTTGATCTTCGCGTGCGCGTGCGGCGAGCGCAGGAACACCGCGTAGGTTTGCTGCGGCAGCACGATGTCGTCGGTGTACTGGCCTTTGCCGGTCAGGAATCGATAGTCTTCCTTACGTTCGACGGCGGCGCCGATCAGGCTCTGGGTATCGGGGGCGTTCATCGTCGGCTCCTCAGGCGGCGGGCGCGTTGGCCGCGCCGGCATTGGCGGGGCTGCCCGCATTTGCGCCCGACGCTGCGCCCTTCATTCCTTCGGCGCCTTCGAGCACGGCCTTGACGATGTTGTGATAGCCGGTACAGCGGCACAGATTGCCGTCGAGCTGCGCGCGCACGTCGTCGCCGGTGAGGTCGGGCTGACGCTCGACCAGCGATACCGCGCTCATCACCATCCCCGGCGTGCAGAAGCCGCATTGCAGACCGTGGCAGTGCTTGAACGCGGCCTGCATCGGATGCAGCGCGCCGTTGTTGGCGAGCCCTTCGATCGTGGTGACTTCGGCGCCGTCCGCCTGGGCGGCGAGGATGTTGCAGGATTTGATCGCGCGGCCGTTCAGATGCACGGTGCAGGCGCCGCATTGCGCGGTATCGCAGCCGATGTGCGTGCCGGTCAGGCGCAGCTGGTCGCGCAGGAACTGGACTAGAAGGGTGCCGGGATCGATCGAGGCGCTCACGGGTGCGCCGTTGACCGTCAGACTGATGCTGATCGCCATGAAGGTGTCTCCGTTGTCGACCGCAGTCGGCGCATCAACGCTCGCTGCGGTCCCATGCGTGTATCGCTGTGGGTAAGACCGGACCTGTGATTTTTATTGCCCCTGCTTTCCTTCGACTGCCTGCTGACTTCTTTCGCAAGGTCCGATGAGGGTGCTACGGGTTTTATAAGGCTGCCGAAAAGTAAATCACAAATTGCGCGAGCGCGCTATGAGGGGAAGTGTGTCGGTGCGCGCGAGCGCACCAGGCGGCGAGCAGAAAGAACAACGCCCCGTCATGCGGCGCATGACGGGGCGTATCGAAAGATCAGCGGAAAACCGGGTTCAGGCCGCCGGCCCGAACCGGCAAACTCACTTCGCCAGCTTCGAATGGCGGCGCGAATAACCGAAATAAACCAGCATGCCGATCGCGAGCCAGATCCCGAACGCGGTCCAGGTAATGCCTTGCAGATTGAGCATCAGGAACAGGCACGACGCGACCGCGAGCACCGGCACGACCGGCACGCCCGGGCAACGGAACGCGCGCGGCAGGTCCGGGTGGGTCTTGCGCAGCACCAGCACCGCGATCGACACCATCGAGAACGCGGCCAGCGTGCCGATGTTGATCAGCTCGGCCAGCACATTGAGCGGCACCAGCGCGCCGATCAGGCCGAAGAAAATGCCGACCAGCCAGGTCGTGAAGAACGGCGTCGAGAAGCGCGGATGCACCTTCGACAGCTTCGCCGGCAGCAGGCCGTCGCGCGACATCGCGAAGATCACGCGGGTCTGGCCGTAGGCCATCACCAGAATCACGGTCAGCATGCCGAGCACCGCGCCCAGATCGATGAAGCCGGCGACCCAGTTCTGCCCGGCCAGTTGCAGCGCGTACGACACCGGGTGCGAGATGCCGACGAACTTGCTCGACGGCACGATGCCGGTGACGACCGCCGCGACCGCGACGTACAGCACCGCGCACACGCCGAGCGACGCGATGATGCCGACCGGCAGATCGCGCTTCGGATTCTTCACTTCCTCGGCCGCCGACGACACCGCGTCGAAGCCGATGAACGCGAAGAACATCACCGCGGCCGCGCCGAACACGCCGCTCCAGCCGTTCGGCATGAACGGATGCCAGTTGGCCGGGGTCACGTGGAACACGCCGACCACGATCACCAGCAGCACCACGGTGACCTTGATCGCGACCATGATGTTGTTGATCTTCGCCGATTCGCGGATGCCGACCGACAGCAGCGTGGTGATCGCCATCATCACGAGGAACGCGGGCAGGTTGAACAGCGTATGCACGCCGGGGATCGCGCCGGGCGCCGCGGACAGCGCAACCGGCAGCGACACGCCGAAGCCCGACAGCAGCGACTGCAGATAACCGGACCAGCCGACCGACACCGCCGAGGTGGCGAGCCCGTATTCGAGCATCAGATCCCAGCCGATGATCCACGCGGCCAGTTCGCCGAGCGTCGCATACGAGTACGTGTAGATCGAACCGGCGACCGGGATCGTCGATGCGAATTCCGCGTACGCGAGCGCGGCGAAGCCGCAGGCGATCGCCGCGATCACGAACGAGATCATCAGCGCGGGGCCGGCCTGGACCGCGCCGGTGCCGGTCAGCACGAAGATGCCGGTGCCGATGATGGCGCCGACGCCGAGGAACGTGAGGTCCAGCCCGCCGAGAGCCTTTTTCAGGCCGACGGTCTGAGCGCTGGTCGCGAGCAGATGCTCGACGCTCTTTTTACGAAACAGGGACATTGGCGTGGGTCTCCAGTAGTGCACGCGTGTTGCGCGCCGAATGTCGGGAAAACCCGCAATTCTAGCGGATACGTGCGATCGGGCTGCCCGTTTAACGCGATTTCGGGGGGCCGACGACGGGCGGAAACTCCCGCCAGGACGGGCGTTCGGGGTGGCCTTGCGGTTCCGGGCCGCAGCTGGCGATAAAGATTACCGAGATAAGCGATTAACGGGGAGGGAATCGCTCGCGTGGCGCGCGCGCCACGCCGGCCGTTCGGCGGCGCGTTGCCGCAGCCGGGGTGGCGCGATGCGGCTGCTTCGGCCGGGCCGCCTGCGCCACGCGGCACAGCCGAAGCGGCGTGCTCAGCCGGCCATCGCCGGATTCAGATCGACGAGGCGATTGCTCATCACGTAGAACGTCAGCTCCGCGTTGTTGCGCAGCTTCATCTTCTCCAGCAGCCGGGTGCGATACACGCTGACCGTCTTTACCGACAGCGACAGCGTCGCCGCGATGTCGGTCAGCCGCTTGCCCGACGCGAGCATGCACAGCGTCTGGTATTCGCGGTCGGAGAGCTTTTCGTGCGGCAGCTGCTCGCCGTCGAACGACACGTAGTCGGCGAGCGCCTCGGCCATCGCCGGGCTCACGTATTTGCGGCCGGCGGCGACCTGCTGGATCGCGCGGATCATCTGCGCGGCGTCGACGGTCTTCGACAGATAGCCGGACGCGCCGGCCTTCAGCGCGCGCACCGCGTACTGGTCCTCGCGGTACATCGAGAACATCAGCACCGCGACGCGCGGCGCCTTGCGTTTCAGGCGCTTCAGCACCTCGACGCCGTTCATGTCGGGCAGCGAAATGTCGAGCAGCACGACGTCGAAGTTTTGCTGGCTGACCGATTCGAGCGCTTCGCCGCCGTTTTGCGCCTCGGCCACCTCGCGCGCGATGCCGCGATCGAGCAGCAGCTGGCGCACGCCCTGGCGGACCACCGCGTGATCTTCGACGATCAGGATGCGCAGGCTCATGATCGCCGGCTCACGCTTGCAGCGCGCGCCGGGCGGCGCGCGGCGCGGGAAGGGGGGCGAGCAGCGCGTCCCACGCGAAGCGGGCCTGGAGCAGCGTGCCGCGCTGGGGCGCATCGGGCGCATCGGGTGCGCGGCTGGCGCGTCGCGCGCTTACGCGCAGCGTGCCGTCGAATGCGGCGCAGCGCGCCTGCATGCCGGTGAGGCCGAAATGACCGCCGGCCCGGCCGCCCTGTTTTTTCTGCGCGCCGCGTGACATGCCGATTCCGTCATCGCTAACGGACAGCTTCAGATGGCGCGCGCCGGCTTCGATCCGCACCTCGACGTTGTTCGCCCGCGCATGCTTCGCGACGTTGTTCAGCGCTTCCTGCGCGACCCGGAACACCGCGAGCGCCGCGTCGCCGGACAGGCGCGCGAGCCGCGCGTCGTCGGCGCAGCTGAACGACGTGAGCAAGCCGGTGTGGCCGGCGAATTCATCGATCCACTGCCGCAACGCCACACCGACGCCCAGCTCGAACGACGGCGCGTGCAGCTGCGCGACGGCCCCGCGATTGGCCGCGCAGACCGCATCGAGCGACCGATTGGCGAGCGCGAGCGCGGTCGTGCATTGCGGCGGCGCGTCGGCCGCCAGCCAGGTTTCGACGCCGGCGAGCGCGAAGCGCGTCGCGGTCAGCTCGGCGCCGACGCCGTCGTGCAACTCGCGCGCGATGTGGCGGCGCACGCTCTCCTGCGCATCGACCAGTTCGGCCGACAACTCGCGCACGCGCGCACGCAATTGTTCCAACTCGCGCTGCGCGGCGCGCAACGGGGCGTCGAAGCCATCACGCGGCGCCGGCGAGGCCAGCAGCGCGTCGAATGGGACGGCAGTCGACGTATCCATGGAGATTCCTCTCAGGAAACGGGGTGGATGACGAAAGCGGGCGGGATGGCAAAACACGAATTTCGAACCTTTCCGAGCTGATCGTCGCGGGCGCGGCGCGACGGATAATTGCTACGGTTCAAGGTAACGAAATTTACATTCAGTAACAAGTCGGGCGGACCACGAGAGGCATCGAATTCGTCCTAACTTGCGGCGCGATGATATCTCAAAAAAAAAGAAAAGTGCAGTCACACCAAGGCTTAGCGACGGTTTATTAGAAATCGCTTGATGTATTTTGCATGACCGACGTGTCAGAAAAATGCCGACACCGAATGTCAAGCGGACGAGGGCAATTTGTAACCGGCAACAAAAAAGGAGCCCGTAGGCTCCTTTCTGCGATTCGCGGCGCGCGGGCCGCGAAAACGGGTGTGTCGCTCAGCCGACGAAGGCCTTTTCGACCACGTAGTGACCCGGGTCGTTGTTGCTGCCTTCCTTGAAGCCCATGTCGTCGAGCAGCTTGCGCGTGTCGCGCAGCATGTGCGGGCTGCCGCACAGCATGATGCGGTCGTTCTCGAGCGAGAAGCCCGGCACGCCGAGGTCGGCGAACAGCTTTTCGGTTTCGATCAGCTCGGTGATGCGGCCGCGGTTCTGGAACGCTTCGCGCGTGACGGTCGGGTAGTACAGCAGCTTTTCCTGCACCAGTTCGCCGAGGTGCTCGTGCGCCGGCAGGTGGTCGGTGATGTATTCCTTGTACGCGAGTTCGTCGACGAAACGGCAGGTGTGGGTCAACACCACGCGTTCGTAGCGGTCGTAAATGTCCGGATCCTTGATGATCGACATGAACGGCGCGAGGCCCGTGCCGGTGGACAGCAGCCACAGCGTCTTGCCCGGCAGCAGGTTGTCGGCAACCAGCGTACCGACCGGCTTCTTGCCGATCAGCACTTCGTCGCCGACCTTCAGGTGTTGCAGACGCGACGTGAGCGGACCGTCCTGCACCTTGATGCTGAGGAATTCGAGATGTTCTTCGTAGTTCGCACTCGCGAGGCTATAGGCGCGGATCAGCGGCTTGCCGTCGACCTGCAGGCCGACCATCGTGAACTGGCCGTTTTCGAAGCGGAACCCCGGGTCGCGCGTGCAGGTGAAGCTGAAAAGCGTATCGGTCCAGTGATGGACGCTCAGGACGGTTTGTGAATTCAGGTTGCTCATGGCTTCTTGGATAGTGCGAAAACAAAGGCGGCCAGTCGTTGGAGCCGGCCGGCACGGCAATGGGCGATGCTGCGCGCTTCTGGGCGCGTTTGCGTGCCCCCCGCGGGCGGGAGTCACGCGCAATCCGCCATTTTACCGTGCCCGGCGGACGGGGCCTCGGCGCGACGGTCGAGCGAGGTAAAGCGGGTTGCCGGACCAGCAAAGCGTGGGCGCCGGTGGCTTGGCGCCGCAAGTACGTCGGCGTGAATGCGGCCGTGCTTCAGCGGGGTACGGCGATTCGGCGAACGCCGCGCGGGGCGGCTGCCATTGGCTGCCCGGCAGGCGCGATAAGCAGCGCGGCGCGCGGACGACAATTTTCAGGATGATACCTAAAGGTAGCGTGCGCTGCAGCATTGACCCTGCTGAGAAAACTGGCAAACGGGGGCGCAACGGCCCCCGAAGCGCCCGATCCGCCTTAAGTCGTCCCCAAGCCGCCCCAAGCCGCCCTAAGCCGCCCTAAGCCGCCGCCCGCTTCGCCCCGCGCTGCTTCAGCACCCGCGCCTGCAGCACGATCACCAGCAGCAGGAACACGCCGCGAATCACCGACTGCCAGTACGCCGACAGGCTGATGAACCCCAGCCCGTTTTCGAAGTTCAGCAGATTGAACACGAGCCCGAGCAGCAGCACGCCGGCGATCGTCATCGCGACCGAGCCTTCGCCGCCCGTCAGCAGTGTGCCGCCGAGCACGACCGCCGAGATCGCGAACAGCTCCCAGCCGACCCCTTCGTTCGGCTGCCCGGCGCCGAACTGCGCGGCGAGGATCACGCCGGCCATCCCGGCCAGCAGCCCGCTGACCGCATACGCCATCACCAGCGTGCGGTCGACGTTCAGGCCCATCAGCCGCGCTGCTTCCTCGCTGCCGCCGATCGCCAGCGAATGCCGGCCAAAACGCGTGCTGCGCAGCGCGAGCCAGCCGGCCACCGCCGCGACCAGCGCGACCAGACCCGGAATCGGCAGCCCGAACAGATCGCCCTGGCCGAAGTCGCCGAAATTCGATTCGGCGGCGATCGACACCGCATCGTTCCTGCCGAGCAGCAGCGCGACGCCGTGCGCGCCGAGACTGGTCGCGAGCGTGACGATGAACGGCAGGATCTTGAGCCGGGTGATGATCACCCCGTTCAGCACGCCGACCGCGAGCCCGGCCGCGCAGCCGGCCAGCACCGCGACCCAGCCGCCGTACACGCTGGTCAGCGCGGCCACCACGCTGGCGAGCGCCGCGACCGTGCCGACCGACAGATCGATCCCGCCGGTGATGATCACGAAGGCCATGCCGATCGAGATCAGCGCGAACATCGAGTTGTAGCGCCAGAACGACGTGATGTTGTACGCCGAGCCGAAGTGCTCGTAGCGCACGAGGCCGAGCACGACCAGCGCCGCGAGCGCGAGCAGGATAGGAAGATTCTTTTTCATCGCATCGAGTCCTGAGATGGCGTGCGCGGATCAGCGCGAGCGCCGCTGCACATAAACGGCCGCGACGATGATGCCGGCCTTCACGACCAGCGCGGCCGCATCGGGGATGCCGTGCGCGAGCAGCGTGTAGCGCAGCAACTGGATGATCAGCGCGCCGATCAGCGTGCCGCCGATATATGCCTTGCCGCCGGTCAGCGCGGTGCCGCCCACCGCAACCGCGGCGATCGCGTCGAGCTCGACGCCGAGCCCGACCACGTTCGCATCCGACGACGAATTCACCGAGATCGAGATCAGCCCCGCGAGCCCGGCAAGCGCCGCGCACAGCGTGTAGGCGATCAGCTTGATGGTCGCGGTCGGCACCCCGCACAGATACGCGGCCTTCTCGTTGCCGCCGGTGATCAGCAGATACTGGCCGAACAGCGTCTTGCGCACGACCCACGCGAACAGGCCGACCAGCGCGAGCATCAGCAGCACCTGGAACGGCACGCCGGCGACCTTGCCTAGCGCGATCCACTGGAACGCCGGGGTGTTGAACGCCTGCAGACTGCCGTCGGTGACGACCTGGGCGATCCCGCGGCCGGCGATGAACAGCACCAGCGTCGCGACGATCGGCTGCACCGCTAAACGTGTGACGAGCAGACCGTTGAACACGCCGCACACGGCCGCTGCGAGCACCGGCAGCACGAACGCGAGCCCGATGCCGAGCGGTCCCGCAATATTCAGGAACAGCATCGGCGCGAGCGCGCCCGAAATCGCCATCGATGCGCCGACCGACAGATCGATCCCGCCGGTCGCGACCACCAGCGTCATGCCGATGCCGACGATCACGATCGTCACGACCTGCGTCATGTTCACGTTGAAGGTCTGCAGCGACCAGAAATGCGGCGTGAAGATCAGGTTGAACAGCACCATCGCGAGCAGCACGATCACTTCGCGCTGCATCGCCAGATGGCGCAATTTCTGCACGGTGCTCGAGGCGCGCGTGCGCGGAGTGGCCGCCGCTTGCGACGGCGCAGCGTCGCCGCGCGATGCGGCGGCGCCCGGCGCGTCGGCCGGCAGCGAATTTGAATGAAGCTTAAGCGCCATGACGGTCGCCTCCCAACGCGTCTTCGATATGTGCCGATTGCGCGGCGTCGGCGAGCGCCGAGTGGCCCTCGCTGCCGTACGCGATCGCATCCATGATCGCGGTCTCGCTCATCTCGGCGCCGTTCAGTTCGGCGACCGTGCGGCCGTCGCGGATCACCACCGCGCGGTCCGCGACCGCGGTCAGTTCCTCCAGCTCGGACGCCGACAGCAGCACCGCGAGTCCCGCGTCGCGCAACTCGCGCACGATCTTCGCGACGTCCGCCTTCGCGCCGACGTCGATCCCGCGAGTCGGCTCGTCGAGCAGCAGCAGCGACGGCTCGGCCGCCAGCCAGCGCGCGAGCAGTACTTTCTGCTGATTGCCGCCGGACAGTTCGCGGATCGGTTGATCGGCGGAGCGCAGCTTGATGCCAAGCGATGCGATGAAACGATCGACGATCGCCTGCTGCTTCTTCACGTCCACCACGCCGTTTTTCGCGAGCGTGCGCAGACAGACCAGCGTGAGGTTGTCGCGCACCGACAGCTCCGGCACGATCCCTTCGCCCTTGCGGTCCTCGGTCAGATACGCGAGACCGCGCGCGATCGCATCCTGCGGCGACTTCAGCGCGACCGCCTCGCCGCCGATCGAGAGCGAGCCTTGAGCAAGAGGATCGGCGCCGAACATCAGCCGCATCGTTTCGGTGCGGCCCGAGCCGAGCAGGCCGGCGAGGCCGACCGCTTCGCCCGCGTGCACATCGAGCGATACCCCGTTGACCTTCGGCGGCGCGCCGAGCTGGCTCGCGCCGATCACCTGCTTGCCGCGCTTGGCGAGATTCGCTTCGCGCGACGCGGTGTCTTCCTGCACCACCGCGGCGAGCGAGCGGCCGAGCATCGTGGTGACGAGTTGCAGCTTGTCCATCTCGGCCATCGTGCTTTGCGCGACCGTCTGGCCGTCGCGCATCACGGTCACGCGATCGCACAGCGCATACAGTTCGTCGAGCCGGTGCGACACGAAGATCACCGCGCGGCCGTCGTCGCGCAGCTTGCGCACGACGGTGAACAGCAGCTCGACTTCGCGTTCGTCGAGCGACGAGGTCGACTCGTCCATGATCACCATCTTCGCGTCCGACGACACCGCCCGCGCGAGCGCGACCATCTGCTGGATCGCGGTCGAATAGCGGCCGACCGGTTTCTTCACATCGATTTGCAGCCCGAACGATTCGAGCAGCGCGCTAGCGCGCTGCTGCACCGTGCGCCAATCGATCAGACCGAAGCGGCGCGGCTCGCGGCCCAGAAAAATGTTTTCCGCGACCGAGCGGAACGGCACCAGGTTGATCTCCTGGTAGATCGTGCTGATGCCCGCCTCGCGCGCCTGCTTCGGGGTGCGGAAATCGACTTCGCGGCCTTCGAAGCGCACGCTGCCCGAGCCGCGCCGATAGGCGCCGGTCAGGATCTTGATCATCGTCGATTTGCCGGCGCCGTTCTGGCCGATCAGCGCGTGGACTTCGCCCGCGGCGACGCTCAGATTGGCGCCGCGCAGCGCGGGTACGCCGCCGAAGCTGATGCCGATGTCCTGCATCTCGAGCAGCGGGGTACGGGTAAGAGGGGAGTGACGCGTGTGCGTGCCGGATTCCGTCACGGTGTTCTCCTGATGCGGATGCTGCCGGTGGTGCCGGGGTTACGTCGGTTTGCGTTGAGTGCGTCGGAGTGGGGGAGGGCGCCGCGCGCCCGGCGCGGGTCCGCGGCGCATGCGCGCGGGACCTGCGGGGCGGGCCGACCCATGTTACGCCGCATAAAAACGAAGCGACGGTCCGTGGGTGACGGGCGCGTCGCTTCGAACCCTTCCCGCCACCCGCCCGACGAGGAGACCTTCATTGGAAGGCGGGTGACTTCCTGCTACAACGCTGTAGCTGGCGCCGGGGAAGCCGCTGAAGCGAGCGCCGCGTTCAGGCGCGCTGCCCCGGGTTCGCGCTCAATAGCCGTACTGCATGCTCTGCTGCACGTTGCTCTTGTCGTAGAAGCGGTCCGACACCTTGACCCACGTCGGGATCTTTTCGCCCTTCGCGTAGCGCTGCGCGACATCGCACGCGAGCGGGCCGAAGAACGGGCTCGACTGCACGCTCGCGCCGAGTTCGCCGGCGGCGATCGCGTCCATGCCGCCCTTGGTGCCGTCGATCGTGACGATCTGGATGTCTTTGCCCGGCTGCTTGCCGGCCGCCTTGATCGCGGCGATCGCGCCGAGCGCCATTTCGTCGTTGTGCGCGTACACCGCGGTCACGTCCGGATGCGCCTGCAGCAGCGTTTCCATCACCTGACGGCCCTTGTCGCGCGCGAAGTCGCCGCTTTGCGACGCGATGATCGTCATGCCCGGATTCTTCGCGATCACTTCGTCGAAGCCCTTCTTGCGGTCGTTCGCGGCCGACGCGCCAGTCGTGCCTTCGAGTTCGATGATCTTCGCCTTGCCGCCCGTCGCCTTGACGAGCCAGTCACCGGCGCGATGGCCCTGATCGATGAAGTCCGAACCGATGAAGGTGATGTAGTCGCGGCCCGCCTTCGCGACCGACTGATCGACGTCGCGGTCGACGAGGATCACCGGAATGCCGGCCTTTTTAGCCTGCAACACGATCGGCGCCAGCGGCTTTTCTTCGCGCGGCGGGAACACCAGCAGATCGACGTGCTGCGCGATCATGCTTTGAATGTCGGAAACCTGTTTGGAGTTCGAACCATTGGCGTCGGTCATCACGACCTGCCAGCCGCACTTCGCGGCGATGTCCTTGAAGCTCTTGGTTTCCGCGAGACGCCACGGGTTGTTGCTTTCGGTTTGCGCGAAGCCGACCTTCAGCGGGGTCTTGGTCGACAACTTCGGCAATGCGTCGTCGGCGTGCGCGAGCGCGCCACCGAAACCGATTGCCAGAGCCAGCAGAGAAGCTGCCAGCGGACGGATCTGTTGCTTGCGCGCGAGACCGCGCGACTGCGTGTTGAGCGACGCCATGTCTTCCTCCAGTAACCGGTGAGGGTTGTGTATTTGCTTTTTGTGCTGCCGGATTGCCGTGTGCCGTGCGGGGAGTCCGGCGCGTTGTGCGCCGGCGACGACCCAACGAGCTTATTACTCGCGAGCGGTCGTCCTTCCCGACCCGACGTGCCGATTATTCCACCCGGAATTATTATCGGTCAATCACTAATATTATTAATTGCCGGCTGTTTCGCCTCGGTAATTACCCTGACCGACGCGCGTTCGACCAGCGGGCCGTCGAGCTTGACCGTGCGATGCCGGACCGGCGCGCCGGCGAGGCGGTTGTGTTCTTCCTGCAGCAGCGTCTCGACCGCCCAGCGGCCGAGCTCGTAGTTCGGCAGCACCACGGTGGAGAGCGGCGGATGGGTGTGGCGGGCGATTTCCTGGTCGTCGTAGCCGAGCACCGACACGTCTTCGGGCACCCGCAGGCCGAGCTGTTTGAGCGCTTCGATCGCGCCGATCGCGGTCAGGTCGTTCGCGCAGAAGATCGCGGTCGGCGGATTCGCTTCGCGCATCAGCGACAGCGTCAGCTCGAAGCCGAGGCCCGAGCTCCAGTCGCCGTCGCGCACCAGCTCCGCCGCGTACGGCAGGTCGGCGGTCGCGAGCGCGGTGCGGTAGCCCTTCAGGCGGTCTTTCGCGGCGTCCTGCCAAGGCTCGCCGTTGATGTAGCCGATCCGCCGATGGCCGGACTGCAGCAGGTAGTCGGTCGCCAGATGGCCGCCGGCCACCTCGGCCGGCACCACCGACGAAAACGCGCTGTCGCCGGTGTAGCAGTTCAGCAGCACGGTCGGCACCTGCGACAGCGCGGCCGGCGGCGCGACCTTGCGGGTGTAGACGGTCGCGTAGATCACGCCGAACACGTGCGGATTGGTCAGCACCGTGTCGAGCACCTGTTTTTCGATGTCGGCGTTGCCGTGCGTCGAGTAGACCGCCAGCATCTTGCCGTTCGCGTACGCGGCGTCGCGCGCGCCGTCGGCGTTGACGACCGGGTGCGGGCTGGTCGAGATTTCGTCGGCCAGATAGACGATCAGATTGCGCTCGTCGCTCGAGGCCGGCACCGGCTCGCGCAGCGACAGCCGGTAGCCGAGGTCGTGCGCGGCCTTCAACACCTTGTTGCGGGTGGCTTCGGAAAATTTCGCGCCGGCCGCGTTGTTCAGCACCAGCGAAACGGTGGATTGCGACACGCCGGTGAGCTTGGCGATGTCGGTCATGGTCGGACGGCGTTGAGTCGATTTTTTCATTGTGCGGGCCGCGGCGAGGCGGCGCTAAAGCATGGGAATGCCGCTGGGCATCATGCCGATGACGGTACCACTAATAATATGCGTGCGGCAACGCGCGCTAACCCGCCATTTGGGAACAGGTTTACGGTGAGTTACCGGGTCTTCCGACAAATTTATTACTAATAATATTGACTGGGCGGGCGGTCTCGTGCGATTCTCGCTCGGGCGGGCTGGAGGCAGTCCGCCGGCCGCGTGCTGTGCGCGGCACGTTACAGGAGACACGAATGCACGTTGGTGCCGCCATCCGCTCGCGGTTTCTCGTTTGTTGATCATGCGCGACGTTTCCCTGCATCCGATGCGGCCGCAGACGCCGCACACGCCGAACGCGCCGCACCCCGTGGCGCAAGCCGGCTCGCAATTGTCGTGGCTCGACGATCCGGCGATCGTCGCGCGGCTCGTCGTGGTGTCGGCGGGGCCGTTGCGCGCGGTGCTCGCGCCCGACGTGGGCGGCGCGCTCGCGGCTTTCTACGAAGTCACGCCCGCGGGTCCGTTGCACTGGCTGCGGCCGGCCACGGCGGACGCGTTCGCGCAGCGCGATCCGCTGCAAATGGCGAGCTTTCCGCTGTTCCCGTATTGCAACCGGATTCGCGACGCGCGTTTCGAGTTCGACGGCCAGGCGATCGATCTGGCCGGCAACGATCCGCGCTTCGCGCACGCGCTGCACGGCAACGCGTGGCGGCAGCCGTGGCGGGTCGGCGCGCAGAATGAAAATTCGCTCGACCTGCACTTCGAGCACGAGCCCGATGCGCAGGTACGCGGCGACTGGCCGTTCCGCTATCGCGCGCGCCAGCGGATCGAACTGTGCGACGGCGGCTTGCGGATCACGATGTGGGCGCAGAACCTCGCCGAGCGGCCGATGCCGTTCGGGATGGGCCATCACCCTTACTACCCGCGCACCGAAGCGACCCGCGTACACGCCGACGTACAGGCGATGTGGCACGCCGATGCCGCGGTGCTGCCGACTCATCTCGGCCCGCACCCGGCGGTCGACGCGTTGCGCGCCGGCATGTCGCCCGATGCGTTCGATCTCGACAACAACTTCGCGAACTGGACGCGCGAGGCGACGATCGCATGGCCCGACGAACGCCGCAGCCTGACGATGCGCGCGGACGCGCCGTTCGATCACATGGTGGTGTTCGCGCCGGCCAACGATCCGCAGCTGTGCGTGGAGCCGGTCACGAATACGACCGACTGCTTCAACGCGGTCGGGGAGGCGGGGCTGCGCGAACAGGTTGGCGGCTGCGTGCTGCAGCCGGGGGAGGAAATCGAGGCGGCGTTGACTTGGACGCCATGCCGGGAGGGGTGAGCGAGTTTCGTGCGGAGGCGCCGTGCGCAGACCATTTCACTAGAATAATGCTGCGCGATTTCACTAAAAAGATGCTACGAAGCCTTTCGAGCTGATTTTTCGCGCTCCGCTCGCATCTCAATCCACCCGCAACCGCGCCATATAAGGCAGATGATCCGACAGCCACGCAGTCTCCTGCGTCGGCTGGATCCACTCGATCGGCTGCATCCCGCGCACGAACATCTTGTCCAGCGACAGCGCCGGCGAAAACGCCGGAAACGTGCGCGCCGGCTCGCCGAGCAGCGTTGCCACTTCCTGCAGTCCGTGCTCGCGAAACAGCGGCACCGAGTCATTGCGCCAGTCGTTGAAGTCGCCGGCCAGCACCAGCGGGCCGGCGGGCGCTTCCTTCGCGATCCAGTGCGCGATCCAGTTCATCTGCCGCATGCGCGCCGGCCGCGTCAGCGCCAGATGCGCGCACAGCAGCGTGACGAGCCGGCCGCCGAAGGTCGCGCGCGCGACCAGCAGCCCACGCTTCTCGAAGCGGTGCGCGGAGATATCCCAGCGGCCGCCGAGATCGAGCGGATGCGGCGACAGGATCGCATTGCCGTGCCGCCACGACGGCTTGAATACGTTCGGGCCGAGCGCGACTTCGAGTTCGAGCGCGCGCGCGATTTCGGTCGCCTGACAATGCCAGACGTCGGCCGACGGATCGTCCATCGGCGCACCGAAGCTGCTGGCGATCACCGGCGACGGCATCCGCCGCGCCATCGCTTCCTGCAGGAAATAGGCGTCCGCGTGAGTCGACTGGACCCAGCGCTGCATCGCCTGCCAGGCCTGGAAGCCGAGCGGCGTGCGGCCCTTGTGCAGGTTCCAGCTCACCGCGACGAAGTCGTTCGGCGCGAAGCTTTCGCGGATCAATTCTTCTGGGTTTCGCATACCGCGTTATCCACGTGTTCTGGTTGAGGGCGCCGCGCAGGCGCGTGATTCACGTTCGCTGTTCATGTCAGTTCGATTTGCCGGGCGGGGCGGCGATGGTCGTGCCGCTAGCCGGGTTGCCGGAGGTGCCGGCAGCAGTGCCGCCGCCGTTGCCGCCGTTGCCGCCGTTGCCGTTCATCGCGCCGGCGTCACTCGCCGCGCCGTTCCCGTTCGCGCCGTTGTTCACGACGTTCGCATGCACGCGATAAACGAGGTTCGGATTGCTCGCGACGATCGTCCAGCTCGCCCATTGATCGGGCGGCACCACGAGGCCCGGATGGCTTGCATTCACCTGACGCGGCTGCGGCGGCAGCTTGCAGCCGATGTCGGTGCGCTGCGCGCTGTCGCTTTCGAGCGTTTCCTGGGTGTCGATCGACAGCATCACGCCCTGCGGATCCACGCGCAGCGGCGACAGCGTGATCGTGCGCGACAGGTCGATGCTGCCGGCCGGCTGATCCTTGCAGCCGACGTTGTGCTGGATCACCTGGTGATGGGTATCCGTGCGCGCCTGGCCCACGGTGGTGGTGCCTTCGAACAGGTCGATCTGCTGACCGTCTTTCAGCACCTGCAATTGCCATTGCACGGCCTGCTGGCTTGGTCGTTGTTGCGCGTGTGCGAGCAACGAAGCGCCAAGCAGCATGGCCACGATACTGGTTTTCCACATATCGGGAATCTCCGCTCACGACATCGGCCGGTACCGTGTCTGGGTCGGGTTGGTGTCGTTTTTCAGGTATTCGAAACAGTGAGCCATCTTACCCCCGATGGCCGAAACGATTTTCTGACATCTCGAGCCCGGACCGGTTCAGCAATACTCCATTTCAGATAAGGACAGCAATCGCGGAAACAAGCGCGCACCGCCGCGCACGCCGGACAGTGCCCAGCACGTGGCGGGCCCAATCCACATAAGCGGCTGTTAGCAGCAGAGCCGCACGACTGCTGGCTTGCACCTGTTTATGTCGTCGCTACACTGGACTCGAACCGGCGCTCACAAGGCGCCGCCGCAGCAGCATCACGCAGCATCAAGCAGACGGGGTGAGCGATGACGACGGCAATGGTCAAACAGGAAATCGCGGTGGCATCGTTTAGCCGGGTGTACGACCTCGATCAGGTCGAAACCGCGCTGAACGGTCTCGGTGACGGCGCCAATGAGGCGTTGCGCACCACTTACGAAAAGATGCTGAAAACCGGCAATTTGCGCTTCTGCGTGAAGCCGAACCGGATGCCGTCGATCGACGATCTGATCGACGCGCTGCCGAATTTTTCCGCGCCGCTCGACGACGTCCGCAAGCAGGTCGCGCTGTGCCTCGAAACCGAGGACCGGCTCGAACTGATGCCGATCCTGCTGCTCGGCGACCCCGGCATCGGCAAGACCCATTTCGCGAAGCAGTTGGCGCGGCTGCTCGGCACCGCGTATCAGTACGTCGCGATGAGTTCGCTGACCGCGGGCTGGATTCTGTCGGGCGCGTCGTCGCAGTGGAAGAACGCGAAGCCGGGCAAGGTGTTCGATGCGCTCGTGAACGGCAGCTACGCGAATCCGGTGATCGCCGTCGATGAAATCGACAAGGCCACCGGCGACTCGCAATACGATCCGCTCGGCGCGCTGTACGCGCTGCTGGAGCACGACACCGCGCAGAGCTTTATCGACGAATTCGCCGAGATTCCGATCAACGCGGGCAACGTGATCTGGATCGCGACCGCCAACGACGAACGCGCGATTCCCGAGCCGATCCTGAACCGGATGAACGTCTACGAAATTCCGCCACCCGATCATGCGGGCGCACGACGTATCGCGCAGGCGATCTATGACGAAATCCGTTGCGCGCACAACTGGGGACTGCGCTTTCCCGAGCAGCTCGGCGAAGCGGCGCTCGACGCGCTGAAGCCCGCGTCGCCGCGCGCGATGCGCCGGGCGATCCTGAACGGCTTCGGCGCGGCGCGGATCGCCGGACGCGACCAGATCGAGGCGGCGGACATCCGCCTCGATTACGGAAACCGGCGAAAACCGATCGGTTTTTGAGGTTTTTGGGCGTTTTCAGGCCCAAAACCGGTCTAAATGCGATTTGCATGAAAATGATGGGCAATTCGTACCGTTCGCGCGGTGAATGCCACGGCAATTGTTGCTAATTTTGAGATATGGTGCGAAGGCGCGCCCGGTGGATGGAGGCCGGGCCGCGCTCCGCGAGCGCGGCCGAGTGCCGTTTCGGTCTGTACTGCGTCGTACAATTTTGCGTGGCGGTGATAAAACGATATCAGCAGACCGAAATAAACCTACGCACATCCAGGCAAACTCAGGCACATCAGGCACATCAAGCAGACGCAAAACAGATTCCAGCGGACAGATGCACTCGATAAACAGCGAAAGCGCCACCGAGGCGCCGCATCCTGTCTTTCTCCCCATCGGCTGAACGAGGCAGCGCGCGGCGTAGTCGGGCCGCGTCAACGGATATGGATCAGATCGAATGTGTAGTGATCGGCGCCGGCGTGATCGGCCTCGCGACGGCGCGTGCGTTGGCGGCGCGCGGGCGCGAGGTGATCGTGCTGGAGGCCGCCGAGGCAATCGGGGTGGGCACCAGCTCGCGCAACAGCGAAGTGATTCACGCGGGCCTGTACTATCCGCGCGGCTCGCTGAAGGCGACGCTGTGCGTGCGCGGCCGCGAAATGCTGTACGACTACTGTGTCGAGCGCAACGTCCCGCATTCGCGCTGCGGCAAGCTGCTGGTCGCGACCGCGCGTAACCAGATTCCGCAGCTCGAAAGCATCATCGCGAAGGGACGCGACAACGGCGTGCTCGACCTGATGCGTATCACCGGCGATCAGGCGCAGGCGCTCGAACCGGCGCTCGAATGTGTGGAGGCGGTGTTCTCGCCGCAAACCGGGATTGTCGATAGTCATCAGCTGATGCTCGCGTTGCAGGGCGATGCCGAGCGCGACGGCGCGGTGTGCGCATTTCATGCGCCGGTCGAGGCGATCGAGGCGCGCAACGGCCGCTTCACGATCGCGGTCGGCGGCGCGGCGCCGACCACGATCAGCGCGGCCTGCGTGATCAATAGCGCGGGCCTGTATGCGAACGCGCTGGCGCGCAAGATTCGCGGGCTCGATGCGCGTCACGTGCCGCCGCTGTATTTCGCACGCGGCAACTACTTCAGCATCTCGGGCCGCGCGCCGTTCAGCCGGCTGATCTATCCGATGCCGAACGAAGCCGGCCTCGGCGTGCATCTGACGATCGACCTCGGCGGCCAGGCGCGTTTCGGTCCGGACGTCGAGTGGGTCGACTCGATCAATTACGACGTCGATCCGCGTCGCGCGGAGTCGTTCTACGCGGCGATTCGCGCGTATTGGCCGGCGTTGCCCGACGACGCATTGCAGCCCGCGTATGCGGGGATTCGTCCGAAGCTGTCCGGCCCCGGCGAGAGCGCCGCCGACTTCGTGATCCAGGGGCCGGCCGCGCATGGCGTGCGCGGGCTCGTCAATCTGTTCGGGATCGAGTCGCCCGGTTTGACCGCGTCGCTGGCGATCGCGCAGCGCGTCTGCGAACTGAGCGGGCACGCCTGATTTCGAGCTTCAGGAGCAGGTCCGGCAGAGCGGCGCGGGCCGGACCCGCGCTCCTACCGCCGCGCTTATCTCCATCATTGGACCCTCACGCCGGGCTGCTTCATTGCTATGCTTGGCGAACGCTGTCATCAGAACGGCGTTGTTTCCATATAAATGGAGTGAGTCCCCATGAGATCTTCCCGTCGTACGTTTTTGATCACCAGTATCGGTGTGGCCTCGACGCTCGCGCTGTCGCGCCAGGCGTTCGCCGATGCGCCGAAAGTCTCCGAATCCGATCCGACCGCGCAGGCGCTAGGCTACCGCGAGGACGCCAGCAAGGTCGACAAGGCCAAGTTCGCCAAATTCGCGGCGGGCCAGGACTGCGGCAACTGCAGCTTCTTCCAGGGCAAGGCGGGCGACGCCTACGGCGGTTGCCCGATGTTCGCCGGCAAGCAGGTCGCGGCCAAGGGTTGGTGCAGCGCATATAACAAGAAGGCCTGAAGCCGTCGTCGTTCGATGCACGGACAGGCCAATCCGGGATGCGCCGCAACATGCGGCGCGGCTTCGGACTGCGAAGTTTCCGTGCGCCTGCCGCCGCGCGCGGCAGGCATACCGGATGCTGGTCCCCGATGTCTGCGAACGGTTTAAAACGGCTTGAAAACCGTTTAGCCCCTCTTTACACTCCAAGGCGATTGCTTGCACCGGCGCGACTTTTCTCGCGCATCGACAAGGGCAGCGGCGTTCGACGCATCTCCATCCGCGTTCGAAACGGCAACCGGTTTCGCTGACCTGGGGACACTTTTTCGCAGGCGGAGAGTTCGCATGGCACCCGCGTCGAGGAGCCTCAATACCCGCGCAGTCGTCGCGGCGGTGATCGGCAACGCGCTCGAATGGTACGACTTCACCGTATTCGGTTTTCTGACGGTGGTGATCGCCCAGCTGTTCTTTCCGTCCGCCAGCGACTATTCGTCAATTCTCCTGACTACCGCAACCTTCGGCGTCGCGTTCGTGATGCGGCCGATCGGCGGCATCGTGCTCGGACTCTACGCGGATCGCGCCGGCCGCAAGGCGGCGCTGTCGCTGGTGATCGCGTTGATGACGCTCGGCATTTTGCTGCTCGCACTGGCGCCGCCGTATTCGGCGATCGGCATCGCGGCGCCGTTGATCGTCGTGCTCGGGCGTCTGTTGCAGGGCTTTTCCGCCGGCGGCGAGTTCGGCAGTTCGACCGCGTTGCTGATCGAGGCGGCGCCGTTCTCGAAGCGCGGCTTTTACGGCAGCTGGCAGATGGCGAGTCAGGCCGCGGCGCTGCTGCTCGGCGCGGTGGTCGGCGCGTTGATTACGCGCGGTTTGTCGCCCGATGCGCTGAAGTCGTGGGGCTGGCGCGTGCCGTTCATCATCGGTTTGATCATCGGGCCGGTCGGCTTTTATATTCGCCGCCATCTGCGCGATTCCGAAGTCTTTCTGCTCGCGCAAAAGAACGCGCCGCGCGCGACGCTGCGCGAAGTGTTCGCGAGCCATAGCCGCAACGTGCTGTGCGGCCTGGGCGCGGTGATCGCGCTGACCGTGACGATCTATGTGCTGATCACCTATCTGCCGACCTTCGCGGTCAAGCAGCTGAAGCTGCCGTTCGCGCAGTCGTTCTATGCGGTGATCGTCGGCAATCTGCTGTTGACCGTGCTGTCGCCACTGACCGGTGCGTGGTCGGACCGGATCGGCCGCAAGGGGTTGTCGCTGTGGTCGCTGGTGCTGACCTTCGTGCTGATCTACCCGCTGTTCGCGTGGCTCGCGGCCGAGCCGAGCGTGTCGAAGCTGGTGCTCGTGCAGGCGGTGCTGTCGATCACGCTATCGGGCTACTACGGTCCGTTCGGCGCGTTGATCGCGGAGCTGTTTCCGGCCAATGTGCGCTCGACCGGTTTGTCGCTCGCTTATAACGTCGCGGTGATGGTGTTCGGCGGCTTCGGGCCGTTCGCCGTCACGTGGCTGATCAAGACCACCGGCTCGCCGCTCGCGCCGGTGTGGTACGTGATGGCGGGACTCGCGCTGTCGATTGTCGCGGTCGCTTGTATTCCGGGGCAGCGGCATGTCGATCTGGATGCGCAGCGCAAGCCGGCTTGAGTTTTCTTTGCGTTTCCGTTTGGCTGACGACAGCGTGTTTGTTTCTAACGCTGCGCGTTCAACAACGGCGGCCGCCGGTCGAACCACGGCCGCGCCGCTTCGAGTTGCGCGGCGAGTCTGAACAGCGTCGCCTCGCCGCCGACGCGCGCCGCGAACTGCACGCCGATCGGCAGTCCGCGCGCGTTCCAGTACAGCGGCACCGACATCGCCGGCTGCCCGCTCAGGTTGAACAGTTCCGTGCAGCCGGCCCACGCGAACGCCTTGTTCGACGTTTCGTGCAGCAGTTTTTTCATCAGCGCTTCGAGCGGCATCGTCGTGACCGCGCGCATCTGCGCGCGCTCCAGCGAGGTGGGGTGCATTTCGCCGATCTTGATCGGCGCGGCCGCGAGCGTCGCGCACAGCAGCACGTCGTAGCGGTTCAGCAGATCGGTCAGGCGTTCGGTGATGCGGCGCTGTTCTTCGAGCGCGGCCGGCAAACCCTGTTCGCCGAGCTTGCGGCCGACGTGCGCCATCGTCCACGTCGAAATTTCGAACTCGTTGCGCTGCGGTTTGTGACCGGTGATGCGCTCCGCGTTCAGCACCAGGTCTTCGGCGCTCACCGACCACAGCGTCAGAAACGCGTGACGGACCGCCGCGAAATCGATGCCGAGCGACACCGGTTCGACCCGATGGCCGAGCGATGCCGCGAGCTGCGCGGCGTCGTCGAGCGCGGCGCGCGCATCGGCCGATAACGACGGCGCGAGCATCGGCTCGGTCACGTACGCGACCGTCAGCGGTTTGCACGGCTCGCGGCTTGCGCCGAGGAACGTGCCGGGCGCGCCGGTGGCGCGCTCCGCATTGCCCGACAGCAGATCGAGCAGCAGCGCGCTGTCGCGCACGCTGCGCGAAATCGCGAGGTCGACGCCGAGCTCGCCCGGGCCGGGCTCACTCGCGCGCGGTACGCGGCCGCGCGACGGTTTCAGGCCGAACAGTCCGCAGCACGACGCCGGAATGCGGATCGAGCCGCCGCCGTCCGACGCGTGCGCGAGCGGCACGATGCCGGCCGCGACCGCCGCCGCGGCGCCGCCGCTGGAGCCGCCGGGCGTGTGATCGAGATTCCACGGATTGCGGCACGGGCCGAATAGTTCGGTCTCCGTATAAGGCATCTGGCCGAGCTCGGAGGTGCTGGTCTTCGCGAAGATGTTCAGGCCGGCCGCTCTGGCGAGCGCGACGACCGGCGCGTCCTGGCCTGGAATGAAATGGCGGTAGTGGCGGCTGCCCATCGCCATTCGCAGGCCGGCGACCGGCGACAGATCCTTGATCATGAACGGCACGCCGGCGAGTGCGGCGTGGGTGGGGAGTGTGTCGGCGGCCTCGCTGCCACTCGCGCTGGCGGCGTTCATTCCGTCCACACCGTTCACGCCAGTCGCACCATTCGCACCATTCGCGTCGTTCGGGCGATTCGCATCTTGCGCGCTGTCGGCGTCGTTCGCGCGGGCGGCGTCGGCGCGCGATGCACGCTGGCGGGCCGCGTCGTAATCCTTCAATACCACCGCGTTGATCGCGGGGTTGACCGCTTCGGTGCGCGAGATTGCCGCGTCGATCAATTCGCGCGCGCTGACCTGGCGCGTGCGCACGAGTTCGGCAAGGCCGATGGCGTCATGAGCGAGATAGTCTGATTGCACGGCTAAAGGGCCCTCGCGGTCGATGTCGGTTTGGCTGCCGGGCTGGCCGTCGCGCGGGTCCGGCGCCGCGAATGAAAAAAGACGGTGCGTCGCCGACACACCGTCTTTCGGAGCGTACCTGAATTGCGGCGGCTAGCGCAGGCCGCGCCGCGGCGCCCGTGAATTACATCCGCTCGCCGAGGAACGTCAGCGTGCGGCCATGCGCCAACGCGGAAGCGTGCTGGTTGTACGACGCGCGCTCCGAGCAGTTGAAGCCGTGGTCGGCGTTCGGGTAGATGTTGAACTGCGCGTCCGCGCGGCCGGCGAAGCGTTCCTGAATCTGGCCGATGTCCGACATCGGAATGTGCGCGTCGAGTTCGCCGTAGTGGAACTGGATCGGCACCTTCACGTCCGCGGCCTTGTCCAGATGCGTGTGGATGCCGCCGCCGTAGTAGGCGATCGCGGCGTCGACCGAACCGGCCGCCGCGGCGAGATACGCGAGCCGGCCGCCGAAGCAGTAGCCGATCGCCGCGACCTTGCCGGTCACTTCCGGCAGCGCGCGCAACGCGGCGGCGGCCGAGCCGATGTCGGCGACCGCGTCGTCGAGCTTGGTCTTCTGCATCAGTTCGATGCCTTTTTCGCGGTCCTTGCCGTCATACGTCAATTCGACGCGCGGCTGCACGCGCCAGAACACATCCGGCGCGAGCGCGACATAGCCGTCCGCCGCGTACTGATCCGCGACCGAGCGGATATGGCTGTTCACGCCGAAGATTTCCTGAATGATGATGACCGCCGGGCCCTTACCGCCCTTCGGCAGCGCGAGGTAGCCGCCGAAACTGTCGTCGCCGGCGGGGATGTCGATCCATCGGGAAGTCGTGCTCATGCTGTTCTCCATAGACTCGCGCGAGCGCCGCGCGAGGTCGGTGTGTACGAAACGCCAGAGGCCCGAGGCCCCTGAAGCGGGCGGTTAGTTTGCCATCAAAAGAACCCGCTTGCAGTAAGGCTGGGCGGGGCCTTGCGCCATGCATCGCGCGATCGGGTTTTCGTAAGGCGATTGAAAAAAGGCCGCGCATTCTTTTCTCTGTGACGACATCTGCGGCTGCGGTTGGCGCGATCGCAAGCGCGGGTGAAAAGCTCCCGGCATTGCGCGGAAAACATGGCGCCAACCGATGACGGATACGTTTGCGCGCGCATCGAAACGGCAGTTGAACGCACGATCGACGGCGGCGCGCCGGAACAGAATCGGGCGTGAATCAAGACAGTTTTGTGACGGCGTGCGCGCGACGCGTTTGCCACTGCGCGTGGCGATTGTCGGCGTTACGTTCGGAGTGCTATCGGCTGACGGGGATCGAACCGGTTGTGGATGTGCGGCATCCGCATAGTTGGGACTGCCACGTATGTTGCCGGCGCCGCATTTCCGGGCCGGCGGGAGCGCGCAATTCTTGAGTTATGGAAAACCCGCGTGTGCGCAACGCCGCATTGAAGCAATGAGAAGAGTGTGGATTTAAGTTTGATTTAATCTTTTTCGGCATGCTCACAAAGCTGTGCGGCGCGCCACATTTTCGAGTTGAAAAAACCTTCGAATCGCGCGCGCTTCAAGCCTGAAAAACTCTGAATCCGTGCTTGCGGTGAAACACATCAATTAGCGGAAACCCGCACCAGGCGTGGCTTTCCGGCCCACTCGCCGACCCCGTGAGCGACTCACATGGGAACAACGCTATTAGTGTTGTTCCCACTTTCTCAAAAAACTCCCCCAAATTAATTTGATCACCTACACTTGCGCGCAAGTACGGGTTGCCAATCGCCACAAACGGTTCGGCAAACGTGCGGGCCAAGTGCATGAACGATGCAACCGGCGTGGTCGTCCACGGGACTGAACGACACGAGTTTGGGAAGCGGGGCACAGGGCGATTACGTTGTTTTGACCGAAACTGGAGACTTACATGAACATCAAAATTCAAAAGCTGTTGCCGATCAGCGCCGCGGCGATGCTGTTCGCGACGTTGGCAACATCGGCCGCTGCCGACACGGTCGTCAAGATCGGTCACGTTGCGCCGTTGACTGGCGGTATCGCTCACCTGGGTAAGGACAACGAAAACGGCGCGCGCCTCGCCGTCGAGGAAATCAACGCGAAGGGTCTGACGATCGGCGGTCAGAAGGTCACGCTGCAACTCGACGCACAGGACGACGCGGCCGACCCCCGCACGGCCACGCAGGTTGCGCAGAAGCTCGTCGACGACAAGGTCGTCGCCGTGGTCGGCCACCTGAATTCGGGCACCTCGATTCCGGCATCGAAGATCTATAGCGATGCGGGCATCGTGCAGATCTCGCCGTCGGCGACGAATCCGGCTTATACGCAGCAAGGCTTCAAGACGACGTACCGCGTCGTCGCGACCGACGCTCAGCAAGGTCCGGCACTCGCGAACTACGCGGCCAAGGATCTGAAGATCAAGTCGGTGGCGATCGTCGACGACTCGACCGCGTACGGCCAGGGCCTCGCGAACGAATTCGAAAAGACCGCGAAATCGCTCGGCCTGAAGGTCGTTTCGCACGACGCGACCAACGACAAGGCGGTCGACTTCCGCGCGATTCTGACCAAGATCAAGGGTGAAAATCCGGACGCGATCATGTACGGCGGCATGGACGCAACCGGCGGCCCGTTCGCGAAGCAGGCGAAGCAGCTCGGCCTGCGCGCGAAGGTGCTGGCGGGCGACGGCGTCTGTACCGACAAGCTGTCGGATCTCGCCGGCGACGCAACCGACAACATCGTCTGCTCGGAAGCCGGCATGGCGCTCGAGAAGATGGCGGGCGGCAAGGCGTTCGAAACCAAGTACGAGAAGCGCTTCGGTCAGCCGATCCAGATTTACGCGCCGTTCACGTATGACGCGGTGTACATCATCGTCGACGCGATGAAGCGCTCGAACTCGACCGATCCGGCGAAGATCCTCGCGGCGATGCCGGCGACCGACTACAAGGGCGTGATCGGCGAAACGACCTTCGACGCGAAGGGCGATCTGCAACACGGCGTGATCTCGCTGTACAACTACAAGTCGGGCAAGAAGACGCTGCTCGACGTCGTGAAGATGTAAATCCGGTATGAGCGAAGGCGCTTAGCCGTCCTTCGTTTCGCTGGTTGAAGGCACGCGGGCCGCGAGGCTTGCGTGCCTTTTTTATTTTTCTCAGGTTTCCTACGCGTTGCCGGTTTTCTGTCGGTCGCTACGCTATGGATCCCGAACTATGTTTCGGGATCTGCTGGGCGCGATTTAGTGCGGCGCTATTGCGCGGCGATTGTCGAGAGTCGCGCGCGGCAGCCACTCGCGCCAATTGCGCCAATTGCGCCAATTGCACCAATTGCGCCAAGCGGCGCGACATAAAAAAATGGCGAGCCGGTTGCCCGGCTCGCCACCCTCCCTATGGCGCTTATTTCTGCCGCGCCTTTATATGCTGTCGTTCTTCTTGTTGATCACTTCTTCGCCGTGAGGTTGGTGAGGCCGCTCAGCAGGCCGCCGCCGGAGCTGCTGCCGGTGCTGCCGCTGGCGGTACTCGCGACGCCGCCGACGGTTGTCGTCAGCGTGCTCGTGACCGTGGTCAACAGCGTGGTGACCGGCGCGAGCGCACTGCTCGCGCCGCTCGTGCTGCCGCTACCCGAGCTGCTGCCGGTCGCCGAGCCGAGCGCGCCGGTCAGCGACGTCACCGCCGCCGTCACCGGGGCGAGCGGATTGCTGCTGCCGCCGCTGCCCGAAGTCGCGCCGCTCAGTGCGCTGGTGAGCGTGCCGGTCACCGTCGTGACGACATTGGTCAGCGGCGCCAACGCGCTACCCGCGCCGCTGCTGCCGGAGCCGCTGAGCGTGCCGGTCAGCGACGACACCACATTGGTCAGCGGCGCCAACGCGCTACCCGCGCCGCTGCTGCCGGAGCCGGTAAGCGTGCCGGTCAGCGACGACACCACATTGGTCAGCGGCGCCAACGCGCTACCCGCGCCGCTGCTGCCGGAGCCGCTGAGCGTGCCGGTCAGCGACGACACCACATTGGTCAACGGCGCCAACGCGCTACCCGCGCCGCTGCTGCCGGAGCCGCTGAGCGTGCTGGTCAGCGACGACACCACGTTGGTCAACGGCGCGAGCGGGCTGCCGCTGGTGCCGCTGCCGCCGGTCAGGCCGCCGCTCAGCGTGCTCGGCAGCGCGGTCAGCAGGCTGGTCACCGACGCGAGCGGGTCGCTCGACGTGCCGCTGCCGCCGCCCGGATTCAGCAGGCCCGTCAGGCCGGACAGCGGATTGCCGCTGCTGCTGCCGCCGGCGGTCAGCAGGCCGCCCGCGGACGTCACCGTGTCGCCGAGTTTCGTGACGACGTTGCCGAGGTTCTGGCCGATCGGATTGTCGGTGGCGCTGCTGATCTTGTTGCCGGCGCTGTCGAGGCCGTGACCGAGCGTCGACAGCAGGCCGTTCAGCGGCGCGCCGAGGCCGGTCGTGTCGCCGACGGTCTGGGTCGTTTGCGCGAGCGTCGCGGTGATCGGCGTGATCGCGGTGCTGACGCCCTGCGTGAGTTGCTGGACCGGGCCGATCGACAGCGCGGTGCCGAGTTCGGTGCCGACCGTGGTCACCGTGTTGCCGAGTGTCGACACGACGCTGCCGAGCGGCGTCGTCAGCGGGCTGAGCGCCGAGGTCGAGCCGGTGCCGAGGCTGGTCACCAGCTGGCCGGCGCTGTTGACCGCCTGGCCCGCGTCGGCGACGAGGTTTCCGCTGCTGGAGAGGGTAGTGCCGAGCGGATCGGTCGAATTGCCGAGCTGGCCGAGGCCGTTCGCGACGCCGCTGCCGAGCGCGGTCACGCCGTTGCCGAGGTTGGTGACGACGCCGCCGAGCGCATCGGTGGTCGCGGCGTTGGTGCCGGGGATCGACGTCGAGCTGATCTGGCTGCCGACCGCCGACACGGTCTGGCCGGTCGCGGTGACGACGTTGCCGGTGTTCTGCACGACGACACCGACGGGGTTGGCGCTGGTGGTGCCGCTGCTGGAGCCGCTGCTTGAACCGCTGCTTGAGCCACTGCTCGACCCACTGCTCGACCCACTGCTCGACCCACTGCTCGACCCACTGCTCGACCCACTGCTCGAACCACTGCTCGACCCCCCGTTCGCGCCGCTCGGGATGGTCGGTTGCTTCAGCGTGCTGCCGCAACCGGTGAGGACGATTATCGATGACAGGCACAGCGCGCCGGCTGTCAGTTTGAATGTGCGATGCATGTTGGGCTCCCCTCGTAATATGGAAATTGCTAGGGGAGCTAACTGCAAAGCCTATGCCAATTTTATGGGCAGCCGGGCGGCAAGAGAAAACCCATATGAATCAAAGTGTTGATGGCGAATGGCCCACGCCGTCAAGGACGCGGAAAAGGAATGTGTCGCGGAACACGGCCGCGCGTGGGGCCGCGCGTAACGTAACGTAAGCGAGCCGCTTTCGTATCGCACCCGCGTGCGCCGACCGATAGCCGGCGCGCGCTCGCGTCAGATCTTCAAACGCCGCAACACCTTCGGCCCGGCCACCGCGATCGACGCGGAACACAGCGCGACGACCGACAGACCGATCGTCAGATTGGTCACCTGCGCGACCGCGCCGATGATCACCGGTCCGAGCAGCAGCCCGAAATACGCGAGTCCCGCGACGTGCGCGAGCCCTTCGGCCGCGTGGATGCCCTTCACGCTCGCGGCCGCCGCGAACAGCACCGGCATCATGTTCGCGAGCCCCAGGCCGATCAGCGCGAAGCCCGCGAGCGCGGCCACCGGATTGGGCAGCAGCAGCGCGTCGACCATCCCCGCGCAGGCGAGCGCGGCGCTGATCATCACCAGTTGCGGTGCGCCGAAACGGGCCCGCACCGCGTCGCCGGCAAAGCGCGCGAGCGCCATGCCGCCCGAGAACGCCGCATACGCGGCACTCGCCAGCGCGGGCGTGGCGAGCACGACGTCGCGCATATAGACGGTGGCCCAGTCGTACATCGCCCCTTCGGCGATCAGCGCGACCAGCGCCATCATGCCGAGCGCCCACAGCGCCGGCGAGCGCCAGCGGCTCGCGCGCGGCGTCGCCGCGTCGGGATGCTCGGCATGCGGCACGTGCGGCAACACCGACGGACACGCGCTCACCAGCACCAGCGCGCTGACCGCCGCGGCCAGCGCCAGATGCAGCGCCGGCGCCATCCCGCGCGACAGCAGCGCACCGCCGACCGCCGCGCCGAACATCCCGCCGAGGCTGAACATCCCATGCAGCGACGACATGATCGGCTTGCCGACCGCTTTTTCGACGGCGCTCGCTTCGGCGTTCATCGCGACATCGAGCGTGGCCATGCCGGCGCCGAAGATCGCGAGCACGACCAGCAGCATCCAGTACGCGGGCACGACGAGGATCAGCGCCGCGCAGGCGGCCATCACGAGCCCGCCGGTCAGACACGCGCGCCGGGTGCCGACCCGCGCGATCCACGACGCGTTGGTCACCATCGCGCCGATCGAGCCGCCGGCCACCGCGAGCAGCGCGAACGACAACATCGCCGGATTCAGCTGGAAGCGGTCGCGCACCGTCGGCACATGCACGCCCCACGATGCGTACATCATCCCGGCGATGAAAAACACCGCCATCGTGGCGAAGCGCGCGCGCTGCCGTTCGGTGTCGGACAGGTTGCGGTGAGCGGCGGGCAGGACGGCGAATTCGGAGGCGTGTTGGTCGGGCACGGAGGTCTCGGGCGCAGAGGGCGGGAAGACGATGGAAGGCGGGTTGAAAGCAAGCTTCCGATTCTATCGAAGCACACGCGCTTATGCTTGGAGCGGCGGGCGCGGGCACGTACGATTCAGCGTGGGCGCCGCGATCCTGCGCATGCCCCCGTCTCCGACTCGCGAGGTACGCCGCCGTGAACATTCCCGCTCATGCTCCGCTGCATCTGTTGCACACGGCCGCGGTCGGTACGCTCGCGACCCATGCGCGTCAGCCAGAAGGCTTTCCTTATCCGTCGGTGCTGCCGTTCGCGCCGGACCCGCGCCATCAGCCGACCATTCTCGTCAGCCGCCTCGCCGAGCACACCCACAATCTGGTCGCGGATCCGCGCGCCGGTTTTCTGGCAGTTGATGCCCCCGACGGCGACGTGCTGGTCGGCCAGCGCGTGACGCTGCTCGGCCGCTTCGCGCCGGTCGAGGCGAGCCCGCAGGTCGTGCGGCGCTATCTGCGTTATCACCCGGACGCGGAGCGCTATCTGGTGCTCGGCGACTTCACGTTCTGGACGATGGAGCTCGAACGGCTGCGCTATATCGGCGGCTTCGGTGCGATGGGCTGGCTCGACGGCGCCGAACTCGATCCGCTGCCGCCGCTGGATACCGATGAGGAAGATGCGTTGATCGACGAATTCGGTGCGCGCCTGAACGCCGCCGGTGGTGCCGGCAGCGGCGGGGGCGCCGAACTGATCGGCATCGACCGCTATGGCGCCGATCTGCAACGCGCGGGCGCGCGTGTGCGTTGCGCATTCGATGGCGTCGCCGCCGATCACGAAACATTGCATGCGGCGCTCGAAGTTTGCATCGACCGACACGCGAATTAAGCATTATCGATTTTCGGAAAAGCGCGCTGGTGCGCGCTTCGGGCACCCTGCTTCTGTTTCAACGCAGAATGCTTATCGAGACAAAAGTTTTCACGGCATGAAATGTTTTCGTGGAAGCGGTATCTCAAATCGCATTTTTTGCTAGTTAATCGTATAAATACCGAAGCGCAGGGAAAATTTTTCAGCAAAATCCGAAATCAGCGAATTGAAAGGCGGCAGGCGCAGCGGGGCGCGGCGCGGAAACTTTTTGAAACGAATTTAAATTAATTTTGAATTTGCGCTTTTCCAGTCTTTCTATTTTGTGTTAATCTCGCCGTCAAATTCCGAGGCAAGAAACCTTCAAAGGCAAGTCGGCTAAAGATCGGCAGTCATTTATCCATACCACAAGGGAACCTATGTCTTCTTACAAGGAACTGCTCGCGCAGCGCGAGAAGCTCGAAAAGCAGATTGAAGAAGCGAAGTCGCGCGAATACGCGGAAGTCTTGAATGAGATCAAGCAGAAAATGGCCGACTATGGCATTTCGCTGAGTGAACTCGGCGGGGGCCGCGCACCGAAGGGCGCTAAAGCAGCCGCTCGTCCGCGTGCCGGCGTCGCACCGAAATACCGCGATCCCGAAAGCGGCAGCACGTGGTCGGGCCGCGGCAAACCGCCGCGCTGGATCGCTGGCCTCGATCGCGATAAATTTTTGATCCAGAAGTAATGTCCGTGGTCGGAAGTAATGCCTCCGGCCAGCAGCAAGTAATACGATTACCGGTAATGAAGCGGCGCTTATAACGCCGCTGGATTTCCGGACTGAGCACATGAAGCCGCGCACCTTGCAGGACGCGGCTTTTTGCTTTTTAAGAGACGAAAGGTTGCCCGCGCGCTTCCGATAACCCGAACGAGAATGCTTGTCGTTCAGATAAGCGGCTGATCCAAAAGGATTTTTTCGGCGAATGCCGAACGCGTGTCGAGTGTCGGCGCGTACAATAATCGCATTCCGTTGAGTTGTTCTCTTTTTCCCGTTCTCCGCTCCCAGCATGACGTCCGCCGCGATCGCCCAATCCGTCGAGAAACAGCGCGTTGCGCGCAAAAGCACCTTTACCAGTATTGCGCTCAATACAGTGTTGATGACACTGCAAATCGGCGTCGGTACGATCGCGCACTCTCAGGCTCTGGTTGCCGACGGCGTTCATTCGCTGGCCGATCTGTTTTCCGATTTTGTCGTGCTGCTCGCCAATCGGCATAGCGGCGCAAAACCCGACGCCGATCACAATTACGGACATAGCCGTTATGAGACGGTGGCGTCGTTATTTCTGGGCGGCGTACTGATTTCGGTCGGCGTCGGCATGTTGTGGGGCGCCGGCACGCGGCTCGCCACTTTGCGAAGCCTGCCGGCGGTCCATGCGAGCGCGCTCGCGGTTGCGCTGCTCGTGCTGGTGTCGAAGGAGGCGCTGTTTCGCTACATGCTGCGCGAAGCGAAGCGCGTGCGCTCCGCGATGCTGATCGCCAATGCATGGCATGCGCGTTCGGACGCGGCGTCGTCGCTGGTGGTGAGCATCGGCGTGATCGGCAGCCTCGCCGGCGTGCGGCTGCTCGATCCGATCGCGGCGGCGATCGTCGGCTTCATGGTCGCGCGGATGGGCTGGACCTTCGGCTGGGACGCGCTACAGGACCTGTCGGATCGCGCGCTCGACGAATCCGCCGCCGCCGACATGCGCGCACTGCTGCTGTCCACGCCCGGCGTGCGCGACGTGCACGAGATGCGCACGCGCAAGATGGGCGACTTCGCGCTCGTCGATGCGCATATTCTGGTCGATCCGCTGATCTCGGTGTCGGAGGGGCATTACATCGCCGAGTCGGCGCGCCTGCGGGCGCTGAGCGACAACCGGGTGCTCGACGCGTTGATTCACGTCGATCCGGAAAACGATGCGCTCGCGCATCCGCCGGTCGATCTGCCGCCGCGCGAGCGGGTGCTTGCCGAAGTGAATGCGGAACTGGCCGGCAGTGGCTTGCGGGCCACGGCGGTGAATCTGCACTACCTGAGTACCGGGCTCGATGTCGAGGTGATCTTGCCGGCGGCGGAGGCGGGCGGGGTGGGTGAGGCGGTTGCCGGAGATGCCGCGTTGATATCCGGAACCGGAAGCGAAACTGGAAGCGCCGCGCCGTCGCTCGGCCGCGTCGATCTGGAAGCGCTCAAGCGTCGTCTCGGCGCGCGCAAACTCGACGTGCTGCTGCAACGCGACGTGGCGGCCACGTCGGTTGCCGGGGCTGTGGAGAAGGAAGCGCCGACTGCGGCCGGGCAGGCGAAAAACAGCGAATCGCAGAACGCCGCATGAGGGCTGAATGAGGGCTGAATGAGGGCGCATGAGGGCCGCGCTAGCGCCCTTCGGCGCCGCCCGTCACAACGGCAACTGCGTATCGAATTTGATCTCGCGCAGCACGACGCTCGTGCGCACTTGCGCGACGGCCGGAATCTTGAAGATGCGTTCGTGCAGGAAGCTGTCGTACGCCTTGATGTCGGGCGCGACGATCTTGAGGATGTAATCGGATTCGCCCGTGGTGCTGTAGCACTCGGTCACTTCCGGACAGGTGGCGATTTCCCGTTCGAACTGCTCGACCCCGCCCTCGGTGTGGCGGGTCAGATGAATGTGCGCGAGCGCGCAAACATGTAAGCCGAGCTTTTCGCGATCGAGCAGCGCGGTATAGCGCTGGATCACGCCCGACTGTTCCATGTCCTTGATACGCCGCCAGCACGGTGTGCTCGACAGCCCGACCTGGTCGGAAATCTCCTGCACCGAACGGCGCGCGTCGAGCTGAAGCAGGCGCAGGATCTTCTGAGAGAACGTATCGAGTGTCAACTGCGCCTCCGTTAGCGTCGCCGTATCACCGCATGGTAGAGGGCGCGAAAACGAAACGCAATGTAAAACGGCTCTCGCGAGCGAGATTGCCCTATTTTACCGGGTCCGGGGCGGCGTTTCGCCCTGAGCCGTCCCCATCTTCCTTATCCGCCACGGGCTGTTCCGGACGGCTCGCGCGCAGCTCCTTCAGCATGTTGCAGAACAGCGCGCCTTGCTCGATCGCGTCGTCGAGCGCGACGTGCGTGTGCGGATGCTCGTCGAACCAGTGCTTCGGAAAACGCGGCTTGATGTTCTTCCGATACGGCAGGCCGGTCATCGCGAACGCGAGCGTTTTGATGTCGAGCGCCGACCACGAGAACGGACAGCGGCCGACAAACCGCATCATGTACCAGAACATATAGGTGAAGTCGAAGCCGGCCGGCATCGCGACGAACACCGGCTTGCCCGGCAACGCCTCGACCCAGTCGACATAGGCGGCCAGCGCCGCCGCCGGCGCCTGCAGATCCTTGCGGCACGCCTCCCACGCTTCCGGCTGGGTTTTCCACCACGCTTCCTGGACCGGATGCGGCGCCGCGCCTTCGAGCGTTTCCAGATTCGCCGAGAAGGTCGCGATCAGCTGCTTGTCCTCGGTGTACGCGGCGGACGCGAAACTGAGCATCGAATGCGGGCCGGGGATCGGACCGTCCGCTTCGACGTCGGTGCTCACATAGATTTCGCTGCTCATGCGCCCACTCCATCGGCTACGTACGGATTGCTGCGGCGCTCGGCGCCGAATGTCGAGGTCGGACCGTGGCCCGGCACGAACGTGACGTCGTTGCCGAGCGGCCAGAGTTTTTCGCGGATCGAGCGGATCAGGTCCGCGTGATTGCCGCGCGGAAAATCGGTGCGGCCGATCGAGCCGGCGAACAGCACGTCGCCGACCAGCGCGAGCCGGTGCGCGCGGCTGAAGAACACCACGTGGCCCGGCGTGTGGCCGGGGCAGTGGTAGACCTCGAGGGTTTCGTCGCCGAACTGCACGGTTTCGCCGTTATCGAGCCAGCGGTCGGGCTCGAACGCGTCGGCGGCCGGAAAACCGAAGCGCGTGCTTTGGTCCGGCAGCTTGTCGAGCCAGAAGCGCTCGTCCGGATGCGGGCCTTCGATCGGCACGCCGTAGTGCGTCGCCAGCGTCTTCGCGCCCGCGCAGTGATCGATGTGGCCGTGCGTCAGAAAAACCTTCTCGACCGTCACGTTCTGCCGCGCGATCTCCTGCTGGATCAGCTCGAGATCGCCGCCCGGATCGACGACGGCCGCACGTCCGGTGACCTCGCAAACGAGCAGCGAGCAGTTCTGCTGGAACGGCGTGACGGGGATCAGGGTGACTTTCATGGCTGGACCGCGAACTGGAAAAACGTTGATTGTACCGGCCGCGCGGTCGTCGCCGGAGCCCGTGCGACGGGGGTTGCGGACGCTCGCCGGCGGCTTGGTTGTCCGCCCATTTTTGCGATAAATGTGAAGATTAATCAAGGAATTGGGCCGCTCGCCATCCCGAAAAAGTTTTTTGGGTATAATGCGCCTCATGCACAGAAATTGTGCTGCCACGAGGCGATGCGTCCCCATCAAAAAGGGTACGCCGCTCGCCATTCAAGTAAGGGCTGTCGGGATGCCGACGGCCATCCAGTATCGATGCGTTCGATGCACACGTCTTGCCCAGCCAGGCGCCGCGCGCCTGCTACGGAACTAATCCGTGACGCTGGGTGGGGCCTACGCCGCCGTTCCTGTGCGCTGAGTTGCGCGCACAAGAACGTGATTGCCACGTTCAGTTGGCGGCATGTGGGGTCTGGTCAGGCTGCCGGGGACAGGTTGCGCCAGACGTGAAAATTAACCGTGCGGTTAGCGGCTCAGTGAGCCGCTCCGGGCTTTGACGTACTGCGCTTGTTAGCGCGGCGCGTTGTCGTCCCTACCGCCGGAGCCGCAAGCAACATACCCAGCTTTACGCGGGTGACGCGGCTCGACAATGTGATTGCACGTCTTATGAAAACTCGGCTAACCCGCAGTCTGGGGACTGTTTTTGCCTTTTTTGCCCTGGCCGGCTGTGCCACGCCGCCGGGCGCGTCCGATACGGCCGCGACCGACACCATCCGCACCACCAAGAATGCCCGGCTGACCAGCTTCGGCCCGCAGTCGTTCGGCAGCGCGCCGGCCTCGAGCCCGAGCGCCGCGAGCACGCCGCTGGCCGATGCCAAGCCGCTCACCGACGACGGCGTCGACGCGTCGGACTTCCGTCAGACCGGCCGCGCGTCGTGGTACGGCCGCTTCTTCCACGGCCGCCGCACCGCCAACGGCGAGCGCTACGACATGCACGCGCTGACCGCCGCGCACCGCACGCTGCCGCTCGGCTCGTATGTGCGCGTGACCAATCCGTCCAATTCGCGCTCGGTGGTCGTGCGCATCAACGACCGCGGCCCGTACGCGCGCGGCCGGGTGATCGATCTGTCGATGGCTGCCGCCTCGAAGCTCGACATGCGCCACAGCGGCACCGCCCGCGTTCAGATCGAAGGGATCACCGCGCAGGAAGCGCGCGCGGAGATGAACGAACAACTGGCGTCGAACTCGGACAAGTGATCTGAATGGCGGTGACGGCGGTGCGTTGTGTTCCGCCGCGCCGTGCAGGGTGCAGTCGAATTTGCAATTTGCGGATCGTGCCGGCTTCCCTGCTGGCGAACCGAGATTGCCGGAACACTGGCTGTAAAAACGAAGGGCCGCTTATGCGGCCCTTTTTTCGTCCCTATTTGTCTGTGCGCGGGTAGCGCGTCACGCGTCGGACCTGTCTTCCTTCAACGCCAGCGCGCGCGAATACAGCGCATTGCGCGACGCGCCCGTCAGCGACGCCGCGACCTTTGCCGCGCCGCTCACCGACATCTCTTCCAGCAGCAATTCAAGCAGCGCGTCGTGATCGTGCTCGCCGGCCGCTTGGGGCGTCGCGCCTTCGACCACCAGCACGAATTCGCCGCGCTGCCGGTTCGCATCGGCGGCGAGCCATGCTGGCGCTTCGGCCAGGGTGCCCTGGTGCAGCGCTTCATGTAACTTCGTCAGTTCCCGCGCGATCAGCAGACGGCGCTCGCCGCCGAACGCGTCGGCGAGCGCCTGCACGGTTTCGACGATCCGGTGCGGCGCTTCGTAGAACACCATCGCGTGTGCGTGTTGCGCGAGCGCCTGCAACGCGGCGGCACGCGCTTTCGGCTTCGGCGGCAGAAAACCGAGAAACGAGAAGGTCGCGACCCAGTCGCCGGCCGCGCTCAGCGCGGTCGCGAGCGCGCTCGCGCCGGGCAGCGGGATTACCGCGAAGCCGGCCTCGCGCACCGCGTCGACGAGCTTCGCGCCCGGGTCTGAAATGCCCGGCGTGCCCGCGTCGGATACGTAGGCGACGCGCTCGCCCGCCTGCAGAAATTCGATCACGCGTTGCGCCGCGGCGCGCTCATTGTGCTGATGCACGGCGACGAGCGGCTTCGAGATGCCGTAGCGCGCGAGCAGCTGACCGGTGTTGCGGGTGTCCTCGGCGGCGATGCGGTCCGCGAGTCCGAGCACGTGCAGCGCGCGCAGCGTGATGTCGGCGATGTTGCCGATCGGCGTGGCCACGACATACAGCGCGGCGGTCGGGTACTGCTGTCCTTGCGCGAGTTCGGAGAGAGGAGTCATGAAACGGAAGACGCAAACAGACGGAACGAGGCCGACATTGTGCCATGTGGGCTCGCGCGAAACGGGCTCGGCGGGGCACGACAACTTTTCCGGCGCGGCCCGGTCCAAATCCGTCGGCGCGGCGTTCGAAGCGCGTGCGCAGGTGTTTTTGCAACGCCAGCGGCTGCGTTTCGTCGCGCGTAACGTGGCGTGCCGCGGCGGCGAGATCGATCTGGTGATGCGCGATCGCGACGGTACGCTGGTGTTCGTCGAAGTACGCGCGCGGGCGCAGCGGCACTACGGCGGCGCGGCGGCGAGCATCGGTTGGCGGAAGCAGCAGCGCATCGTGCGTGCGGCGCGGCATTATCTGGCGACGCTAGCATGGCGTCACGAGCCGCACGAGCCGCCCGTGTGCCGGTTCGATGTGATCGCGTTCGAAGGCGGCCGGCTCGAATGGCTGCGCGACGCGTTTCGCGCCGACGAAGTTTGACGGCCCGCGCGAGCAACCCGCGCGGGCGACCCGCGTGAGTGCGATAAACTTGCGCTCGCGTGCCGAGCTTGCCGGCGCGCCCGGCGATGCGCGAAGCGCGTAATCACGTAGAAAGCCTCGTGTTTCACGAGGTTTTTCGCGCCCGCTTTTCGCGCCCGCGTCCACGCCCGCGCGCGACAAGAACAGCGCAACTCATCGGCGGCGCGCAGCTGGCAGCACGACTTCACAACATGGCCGCGTAGAGCGGTCCCTGAACGGTAAAACCAAGCGGTAGAAGATAGAGACTCGATGTCAGTCGAACGCATTCAACAACACTTCCGCGACAGCGCGGCAGTCAAACTCGCAGCCCTCGAAACCCTGTCGATGCCGATCGCCGCAGCGGTCGACACGATGTTCGCCGCGCTTGCCAACGGCAATCGCATCCTCGCGTGCGGCAACGGCGGTTCGGCCGCCGACGCGCAGCATTTCGCCGCCGAGCTGATCGGCCGCTTCGAGCGCGAGCGGCCGGGCCTGCCGGCCATCGCCCTGAGCACCGACACGTCGGTATTGACCGCGATCGCCAACGACTATTCGTTCGAACAAATTTACTCGAAGCAGGTCTGGGCGCTCGGCCAGCCCGGCGACGTGCTGCTCGCGATCAGCACGTCCGGCAACTCCGCGAACGTGCTCGCCGCGATCGAAGCGGCGCACGAGCGCGAAATGATCGTGGTCGCGCTGACCGGCAAGGGCGGCGGCCGCGCGCAGGAAGTGCTGAGCGATACCGACATCCACATCTGCGTGCCGGCCGATCGCACCGCGCGCATCCAGGAAGTGCACCTGCTGACCATCCATTGTCTGTGCGACGGCATCGATGCCATGTTGCTCGGCGAAGACTGAGACTGATTCCGAAGGAGAGCTAGTTGATGAGCGTATTCCGCGTCAAGAAGACACTGGTGAGAACCGTGCTGGTGGTGGGGTTCGCGGCGGGGCTGTCGGCCACGCTGCAAGGCTGTTTCCTTGCCGTCGCGGGCGCGGCGGGCGGCGGCGCGCTGATGGCGACCGACCGCCGCACGCTCGGCGCGCAGACCGAGGACCGCGAGATCCAGGTGAAGGCGCTGTCGCAGATCAGCCAGAATCTGCCGGACTCCGCGCACGTGAACGTCGCGGTGTTCAACCGCCGCGTGCTGCTGACCGGCGAGGTCGCGGGCGATGCGTCGAAGCAGCGCGCCGAGAGCATCGTGCGCGGTCTGAACAACGTGAATACGATCGTCAACGAACTGGCGATCATGCCGGCCAGCTCGTTCTCGTCGCGCACCAACGATACCTATCTCGAGACCCGCGTGAAGACCGCGCTGATCGCCGAGAAGGACATTTCGGCGAACAACTTCAAGGTGGTGTCCGAGCGCGGCAACGTGTACCTGATGGGCCTCGTGACGATGGACGAGGGCAATCGCGGCGCCGACGTCGCGAGTCGCGTGCCCGGCGTCGTGCAGGTCGTGAAGGTGTTCCAGTACATCCAGCCGCAGGAAGCGGCGGCGGCCGCCACCGCGGCGGCGACGGCGCCGGTGGGCGCATCGCAGCCCGACGCGGGCGAGCCGACGGTCGGCGCGATTCCCGATTCGGGCGTGAGCTCGCAGCCGCTCGAGCAGCAGGCGCCGGCGCCGGTCAATCCGTCGACGCCAGTGCGGCCGGGTAATCCGAAGGCGCCGCAGTGATGCGCGTTGCAACGACGCGCATCGGGCGCGCGAGCGGCGCGCTGGTGCTTGGCCTGGGCGTGCTGATCGCCGGGCTCTCCGCGCCCGCGCAGGCGGCCGGCCCGCCGCCCGGCCAGCGGATCGCGCTCGCGAATGCGTGCATGGGTTGTCACGCGGTGGATCGCAAACTGGTCGGGCCGTCGTTCCAGCAGGTCGCCGCGAAATACAAGGACGATGCGCAGGCGCCGGCGAAACTCGCGCACAAGGTGAAGGCCGGCGGCTCCGGTGTGTGGGGCATGATCCCGATGCCGGCCCACCCGAAAATGAGCGACGCGGACGTGCGCGCGGTGGTCGATTGGGTGCTTCAGGGCGCGCCGTCCAGATGAGGTTTTCCCCGAGCCGCCCGGCTTGGCAAAACGGAAAATTGCTGTGCTAGAATGATTTTCGTGTTGGGGGGGTAGCTCAGCTGGGAGAGCGTCGCGTTCGCAATGCGAAGGTCGGGAGTTCGATCCTCCTCCTCTCCACCACACCAGATTCCTTAATGAAAAAACCGGCCTCGAGCCGGTTTTTTCATTTCTGCTTAGGTCTTTCCGCGAGCGCCGCTCTGAGCAGAAAGAGCGGCGCATCGACAGAGCACAGCGGCTTCGATCTAGAACTGATCCCAGCCATCATTCGCGCTAGCCGCCGCAGCGCCCGTCGCAGCCACCGGCGCAACAGTCACCGCGCGTGCAACGCGCTGCACCGGCGCCACCTTATCCCGCCGAGGCATCTCTTTCCGCACAGCCGCAGACGCAGCCGCAGCGCTCGCCGACCCCGCTCCCATCCCCCCCGCATTCCCCGCCACCTGAAAAAACGCCACCGCCTCATTCAACTGCTGCCCCTGATCCTCCATCGAGCGGGATGCGGCCGCCGCCTGTTCGACCAGCGCCGCGTTCTGCTGCGTGACGTTATCCATCTGCGTGATCGCGAGATTGACCTGCTCGATGCCGCGGCTCTGTTCGCTCGAGGCAGCCGCGATCTCCGCCATGATGTCGGTCACGCGCGCGACCGCCTGGGTGACTTCGTTCATCGTCTCGCCCGCCTGGCCCGCGAGCGTCGAGCCGTCGCGAATCCGCTCGACCGACGCCGCGATCAGATCCTTGATCTCCTTGGCCGCGCTCGACGAGCGTTGCGCGAGGCTGCGCACCTCGCTCGCGACCACCGCGAAGCCGCGGCCCTGTTCGCCGGCGCGCGCCGCTTCGACCGCCGCGTTCAGCGCGAGGATGTTGGTCTGGAACGCGATCCCTTCGATGATCCCGGTGATATCCGCGATCTTCGTCGAGCTGTCGCTGATCGCCTGCATCGTGCTGACGACCTGGCCGACCACCGCGCTGCCTTTGTGCGCGACCGCCGACGCATTCGACGCCAGCGTGCTGCCCTGTTGCGCGTTCTCCGCATTCTGTCTGACGGTCGAGGTCAGCTCCTCCATGCTCGACGCGGTTTCCTGCAGCGACGCGGCCTGCTGCTCGGTGCGCTGGCTCAGGTCCATGTTGCCTGCGGCGATCTCGCGCGCCGCGCCGGCAATACTCGTGCTGCTGTCGCGCACCCGCGTGACGATCGCCGTGAGCCGCTCGTTCATCTCGCGCAGCGCGCCGAGCAGTTTGCTGGTTTCGTCCTTGCCGTCGACGCTGATACGCGTGCGCAGATCGCCTTGCGACACCGTGCGCGCGACGTCGATCGCAAAGCCGAGCGGGCCGGTCACCGCGCGCGCGATCAGCCAGCAGGCGGCGATCGCGAAACCGATCGCGATCACGCAGATCCCGATCAGCAGGTTGCGCTGGGTCTGGTAGTGCGCGGCGTACTCGCTGATCCGCACCTCCTGACGGCCGCGCGTGTAGTCGGCGTAGGTGTCGGTCGCGCGAATCAGCGCGGCGAGCAGCGGGCGGCACTTGTCGTCGATTTCGACGGTCGCCTGCTCGCGGTTGCCGTCGAGCGCGAGGCCGACGATGCGGGTCGCGACCGGCCCATACAAGGATTCGATGCGATTGATCTCGGCCACCAGCTCGCGCGCTTTCTCCGACGTATCGGTCGCGGTCGAGATCATGTCGTTGAGCTTCTTCAGATGCGTCTGCACGTCCGCATGCGCGCGCAGCACATTGGCCTTTTCCAGTTCGATGTCCTGAGCTTTGGTCACGAGCACGAGATTGCGCGCGGCGATCGCGCGCCGGTCGATCGCGGTTCGCACCTGCACGACCATGTCGGCGCGCGCGTTGATGCCGCGCACGTATTGGGTAAAACCGTCGGTCGAGTCGCTCAGCGCTTTCAGCGAAAGCCCGGACACCCCGACGACGATCAGCGAGAGCAGGCCAAAGCCCGCAATCAGCTTGCTTTTGATGGTGAGGCGGTTGAAGTTCACTTGTTATTTTCTCCAGTACCGAACGCAAAACGTTCGTCATGGACTCTCAGGTCCGGGACCGTGGGGCACGTTTTGAATACCGCTCTTCCGCGCAGCGGTTTCCGTGTTTTTGTCTTGCCCGCCCGGCACGTCGCGCGCGACGATCCAGATGGGGTGCCCCACCTACTGGATATCGGACCGCGCGGATCGGGACTTGAGCAAAATCGGGTTTTTCCTGACAAGCTTTCATAAGATGAAAGAAAAATGACCGAAGTTCTATTGTTTTACGCGCATGATGAAAACAATCTCTTTCGAATTAATTTCATCTTCCCCGCGCTATGTATTCAGCCGCTCGCCCCCGTCAGCCGGCGCGCGCCGAAGATTGCTTGCGTGCGCAACGGTTCGTTGTGCGCCGACAAAGTTTTTGTTCCGCTGCGCAGTTTTGACGCGATTGAGGTAGTCTTGCGAAATCACAATGTCCCCCGTTTCGCGTTGCTATAAGAAGCCCCCGGCGCGCGAGACCCTGGTAGTCCGTTTTCTACGTATGCGATCAACATCGGAGCCTAACAACCGCGATATCGGTACCGCGTCGAGCGACCTGGATGGCGCGCGCGACTGGATGGCGTCGATCTGCGGCCCGCACGGGCTGCAGGTCAGCCGGCCGGAGCGGCTGCGATTTCACCAGTCGGGCACCGTGCTGCGCTCGATGGCGACCACGATCGGCTACGTCGAGTACGGCACCGACGTCACGGTCGCGGTGCGCGAGAACAGCCCGCTGAACTGCTACAGCGTCAGCCTGCCGGTGGTCGGCGAGCAGGAGCTGGCCGCGCACGGCAAACGCTGGTTGTCCGATCAGGATCGCGGCGTGATCGTCAGTCCGCAGGAATCGCAGGATCTCGCGATCACCGGTAATTGCCGCAAGCTGCACGTCGCGATTCCGCGCTCCGCGCTTCAGCAGGTGCTGCAAACGATGCTGTCGCGCCCGGTCGAATCTCCGCTCGTATTCCAGCCCGACATGGATGCCGCCGCCGGCGACCAGGCGTCGTGGTGGCGCATGGTCAAGTTTCTGGTTGGCGAAATGGAGCGCAGCGGGCCGTCGCTCGGGCATCTGTATATGTCGAGCGAACTGGAGCTGACCTTGCTGAAAGGGCTGTTGCTGTCGCAGCCGCATAACTACAGCGAGCAACTGGCCAACGCGTCCGCGTTGACGCCGCCGCATTACCTGACCCGCGCGCGCCAGTTCATCCACGACAACGCGCGCGAGCCGATCACGCTCGAAGACATCGAACGCGCGGCTGGCGTGTCGCGCTTCAAACTGTTCGACGGTTTTCGCCAGTACTTCGGTTGCGCGCCGATCGCGTATCTGAAGCGCTACCGGCTCGAATCGGTGCGGCGCGATATTCTCGAAGATCGCTCGGTACGCAATATTTCGTCGGTCGCGCTGGGGTGGGGGATGTCGCATCTGGGCCGCTTCTCGACCGAGTACAAGGCGCTGTTCGGCGAGTCGCCGTCCGATACGCTCAAGCGCGCGGCCAGACGCTGAACGCGCAACGCGCACAACGCTAAGCGCACCGAAACATCTCCACCAAAAGAAAATGTCCCGCCCAGCGTTTTCACGCCGGCACGGGACATTTGAGCATTGGCACGCAGCCGCTTAACGCGCGTTGCTCTCGCCGAACTTCTCGTAGTACAGCCGGTAGTCCTGAATACCTTGCTCGCCAAGCCAGGTCTTGATCGCTTCGACCATCGGCGGCGGTCCGCACACGTACATGTCGAAGCCGTTCGATTCGAGGAACGAACGATCGAAGTGCTCGGGGATCAGACCGGTTTTGCCCGACCACTCCGGCGCCGGGTTCATCACCACCGTCTCGACCGCGAAGCCTTCGATGCTGGCTTTGTAGTTATTGATGCGCTCGGTCTCGCACAGATCGGCCGCATTGGTGACGCCGTAGTACAGGCGCACCGGATGCGCGCAATTGCGCTTCGCCGACAGCTCGTCGAGCATGCCGAGGAACGCCGACAGACCGGTGCCGCCCGCGACCATCACCAGCGGACGCTCGACCTGACGCAGATAGAACGCACCGAGCGGCGCTTCGAACTCGATCGTGTCGCCGACCTTGCAGCGCTCGCGCAGATAGTTGCTCATCGCGCCGTTCGGCAGCAGGCGGATCAGGAACTGCAGCTCGTTGCGCTCGTTCGGATGATTGGCGAACGAGTACGAACGCCAGTCTTCGGTGCCCGGCACCTTCACGCGCGCATACTGGCCCGGCAGAAAGTCGAGCTGACGGGCATACGAGCTCGCGTCGACGCGCAGGATCGCGGTGGTCGCCGACACCAGCTCCACGCCGATCACCGTCGCGCTGACCGCGGCGGTGCCGGCGCCTTCGCACAGCGTCGAATCGAAGTCGAAAAAGAACGACGCATCCGACTTCACGCGGGTCTGGCACGACAGGATCTTGCGCTGCGCGAGATCTTCTTCGCTGAGCGTTTCCTCGTCGACGTAATCGAGCGTGTATTCGCCCGATTCGCAGCGGCCCTGGCAGGTGCCGCACACGCCTTCGCGGCAGTCGAGCGGAATGTTCACGCCGTTGCGCAGCGCCGCGTCGAGCAGCAGCTCGTTCGGGCCGACGTCGAAGAAGGCGGTTTTGCCGTCGGCAAAATTCAACGCGACTTTATGTTTCATCGTCGTGCTCCCGCTTACAGGTGATAAAAGTCCAACACGGCGTTGATGTGGTCGTTCAGCAGCAGCACGTGCTTGCGCGTGATCTTCCAGCTCTCGCCCGCCGGCTTCAGGTCGTACACCGCGCGGCCGTAGAAGTAGTCGGTCGAGCCGTGACGGGTGTACATCGTCGACCAGTTCACCGCGGCCTCGACCAGCGAGTCCGCGCGCTCGGTCAGACGCACGTTGCTGATCTGGTGCATCGTGCGCGGCAGCGGTGTCGACGCGGCCGACTTGCCGGTGCGCAGACGGAACACGCGGTCTTCGAGGCCGGCGCGATCCGAGTAATAGATCAGCGACATGCCCTGCTTCGGATCGGTCGTGTACACGTGCTCCGAATCCCACTGCGGGACGTGAAACGTGCTCTGTTCATCGAACAGGTCGAGGTACTCGTCCCATTGCTGCTTGTCGCACAGGTCCGACTTCAGATACAGAAACTGCTCGACGGAATGCTGGAGTTGGCTCATGCCTGCTCTCCCTTCGATTCATTGGATTTAGCGAGGCCCTTCAGGATCTTGTCGCGCCAGTTGCCGTGCTGGTTCACGTACAGCCCTTCGTGGGTCAGTTCGGTGCCGGTCAGGTTCGGCTTGATGCCGAGCAGCGTGGTGTTGCGCGTGTCGCCCGCTTCCCACTTGTGATGACCGCGCGAGATATCGCTCCAGCGCTCCAGACGCGCCTGGAAGCCGCGCTGCTGCTCGCGGAATTCGACGAGGTCGTCGGGCGTGCCCATGCCGGACACGTTGAAGAAGTCTTCGAACTGGCGGATGCGGTTCTCGCGATCCTCGGCCGACTCGCCCTTCACGCCGATGCACTGGCTGATGATCTCGGTCTTGTTCCACGCGAGCGGACGCACGATACGCAGCTGCGAGCTGATCTGATCCATGAAGAACAGGCTCGGGTACACGTTCAGGTTGCGCAGACGGTGCATCATCCACTCGGCCTTGTCCTTGCCGTACGCTTCGACGAGGCGCGGCATCACGCTCTTGTAGCCGGGGCGCACGTCCGGGTTCGGCATGTCGCTGAACAGCACGCTGTGGCCGTTCTTGAACGCGAACCAGCCGTCGTCGGTTTCCGCGTCGCCCGCGCCGAGCTTGCTGTAGTCGAGCGTGCCGCTGGGGACTTCGCCCTTCTTCGCATTCGATTCGTGGCGATGCTGCACGGTCGCCACGTAGTTGTAGTGCACGGTGCTCACGTGATAGCCGTCGAGACCGTTTTCGTTCTGCAGCTTCCAGTTGCCGTCGAACGTGTAGGTCGACTTGCCCGGCAGCACTTCGAGTTCGCCGGTCGGCGATTGCGCGACCATCATGTCGAAGAAGATGCGCGCGTCGCCCAGGTACTCTTCGAGCGTGTCGGTGCCGTCGACGTCGAGGCTCACGAACACGAAGCCCTTGTAGCTTTCGATGCGCGCTTTCTTCAGGCCGCGCGTCGCCTTGTCGAAGTCTTCGCAGTATTCGCCCGGCGCTTTCACCTTCACGAGGCGGCCGTCGTTCTTGTAGCACCATGCGTGGAACGGGCAGGTGAAGGTCGACTGGTTGCCCTTGCTCATCCGCGTGAGCGTCGCGCCGCGGTGCTGGCACGCGTTGATCATCGCGTTCAGTTTGCCGGCGCTGTCACGCGAGATGATCAGCGGCTGGCGGCCGGCGCGTATCGTCAGAAAGTCGTTGTTGTTGGCGATCTCGCTTTCGTGACACGCGTAGATCCAGGCCTTCTCGAAGATGTGTTCCATCTCGAGCGAGAACAGCTCGGGTTCCGTAAACATTTCCCGGGCGATCCGGTAGACCCCTTCCGCCGGCCGGAAGTCCAGACAGCCGCTGACGAATTCGCTCCATTCGGAGGCGCTGCGTTGCTCGCTCATGATGTGTCCCACTCCTTGTCAAATCGTTTGAATAACGACAGGCCCGATTGAATACCCAATCGACGGGGCGAACTATCCAGTCAATTTGCATTCGCTATCCGATAAATTTGGCGGCCCCCGCGGAACCGGATAGCGCGGCGCGGTCACCGGCCGGCCGGGGCTTTGCCGGCGCGGCAAAGCGGCCGAAACGGCGCCGGGATCGGTAAAAACCCGGCTGTTCGCTCAATTGAGGGGCAAAGGGTCTGCTACGCTAGTTATTCGAGGGTCGTGAACTCAGGGTAATTACCGAGGCGCGGCCGTTTTTTCACGCGCGTGATTGCGCGCATGTCAGAACGAACAAGGAATGGTGACGCGCCGACCGAACGCCGTGATTGGGATCAGCATCGTGCTAGCCGGCGCGATTCTCGCGATCGCCGTCGCGCTGCTCGCGCAGATGCGCATGGATGCGTTGCGGCGCGCGCAGGATGCGATCTTCAACGTGTCGTTGCTGGTCGAGCGCGACGTGTCGCGCAATCTCGAGATCTACGATCTGTCGCTGCGCGCGGTGATCGACGGTCTCAAGCATCCGGGCGTGCTCGAGCTGCCGCCGCAAATCCGTCAGATGGTGCTGTTCGACGGCTCGATCAGCGCGAAGGACATGGGCTCGGTGTTCGTGCTCGACGAACACGGCAACGTGCGCTTCGATTCGCGCGAATGGCCGCCGCGCCCGGCCAATCTCGCCGACCGCGATTACTTCACCGCGCAGCGCGACGCGCCCGACGCGGGCCTGTTCATCAGTCATCCGTTCAGTCCCACCGGCAGCGACGCGGATTCGCGCATCGCGCTGAGCCGGCGCATCACGCGGCCCGACGGCAGCTTCGGCGGCGTGGTGGTCGGCACCTTGCGGCTGACCTATTTCCACCGGCTGTTCGACGGCATGAAACTCGGGCCGAGCGGCTCGATGGCATTGATGCTCAGCGACGGCACGATGCTGATGCGCCGTCCGTACGATGCTAAAACCATCGGCCTGAACCTGACCGGCACCGCCAACTTTTCGCGCTTCGTGCAGCGGCCGAGCGGCGACTTTTTCGGCACCGCGGCGATCGATCATGTCGAGCGCTGGTACGCGTTCCGGCATATCGACGGCTATCCGCTGATCCTCGACGTCGCGCTGTCGACCCGCGACATCTACGTTCAATGGCGGCGGCGCGCGTGGATCATCGGCACGCTGATCGCCGCGCTCGACGTGACCATCATCGCGCTCGCGATCCTGTTCGCGCAGCAGTTGCGGCGGCGCCGCGCGGCCGAGGAGGAGTTGCGCGAACTCGCGCGCACCGACGGGCTGACCGGGCTGAACAACCGCCGCGCGTTCGAGGAGCACCTGAACGACGAATGGCGGCGCGCGCAGCGCAACGGCTGGCCGCTGTCGGTGCTGCTGATCGACGTCGACAACTTCAAGGGCTTCAACGACCTGTACGGCCATTCGGCCGGCGACGAAGCGCTGGTCGGCGTGGGCGGCTGCATCGCGCAGAACGTGCGGCGCCCGGGCGACACCGCCGCGCGCTACGGCGGCGAGGAGTTCGCGGTGCTGCTGCCGGACACCGACGCGGCCGGCGCGCAGCAGATCGGCGAGCAGATCCGCGCGGCGGTGCAGGCGTTGCAGTGCCGCCATGTGGCGAGCGCGCATCACGTGCTGACGGTGAGCGTCGGCGCGGCGACCGCGCGGGGCGCGGGCTTCGCCGGCGGCCGCGCGCTGGTCGATGCGGCCGACCACGCGCTTTATCGCGCGAAGGACGCGGGCCGCAACCGCGTGCTCGCGTTTGGGGAAGAGGCGGACGCGGCGGACGGCGCGGAGGCGGCCGACGGCGCGCTGAGCACGCCGGATACGGAAGGGCGCGCGCGCTGAGCGATCGGCTGTGGTGCTGGCTGCGCAGCCTGCTGAACGGTCCGTCGGCGCGCGCCGCCGGCTCCGCTGCGCGATTCACCGCCGCACCCGCCGCTGCCGCTTGCCAGCCCTTATTGCTCTCCGTAAACTCGCGCGTAATCTGCCGGGCCGCCCGTTTCCGGGCGCGCGCCACCGGCCTATAAGCAAACCACCAAACCACGCCGACCCCAACAGGAGAATTCCCGCGATGGCCGCATCCTATTTCCCGCGCTGGCGCCGCCAGCCCGCCGCCGCCGAGGGCGGCATCGTCGGTATCGACGAGCGGCTCGGCTGGCCGCAGATGGTCGCGATGGGCGTCCAGCACGTGGTCGCGATGTTCGGCTCGACCGTGCTCGCGCCGCTGCTGATGGGCTTCGATCCGAACCTGGCCATCTTCATGTCGGGGATCGGCACGCTGCTGTTCTTCGTGCTGGTCGGCGGCCGGGTGCCGAGCTACCTGGGGTCGAGCTTCGCGTTCATCGGCCTCGTGATCGCGGTGACCGGCTACGGCGGCCACGGGCCGAACCCGAACATTGCGGTCGCGCTCGGCGGGATCATCGCGTGCGGGCTCGTCTATGCGGTGATCGGCCTGATCGTGTCGGCGGTCGGCACGCGCTGGATCGAAACGCTGATGCCGCCGGTCGTGACCGGCGCGATCGTCTGCGTGATCGGTCTGAATCTCGCGCCGATCGCGGTGCGCGGCGTGAGCGGCAGCAACTTCGATTCGTGGATGGCGCTCGTCACCGTGCTGTGCGTCGGCGCGGTCGCGGTGTTCGCGCGCGGCATGCTGCAGCGTCTGCTGATCCTGATCGGCCTGCTGCTCGCGTACGTGATTTACGCGATCGTCACCAACGGCCTGGGCATGGGCGGCAAGCCGATCGATTTCTCGATCGTCGCGAACGCCGCGTGGTTCGGCATGCCGCACTTCATGGCGCCGGTGTTCGACCCGCACGCGATGACGCTGCTCGCGCCGATCGCGGTGATCCTCGTCGCCGAAAATCTCGGCCACATCAAGGCGGTCAGCGCGATGACCGGGCAGAACCTGGACCGCTATATCGGCCGCGCGTTTCTCGGCGACGGCCTCGCGACGATCGTGTCCGGCTTCGCGGGCGGCACCGGCGTGACCACCTACGCGGAGAACATCGGCGTGATGGCGGTGACCAAGATCTATTCGACGCTGGTGTTCGTGATCGCCGCGCTGATCGCGCTGCTGCTCGGCTTCTCGCCGAAGTTCGGCGCGGTGATCCAGACGATTCCGGGGCCGGTGCTCGGTGGTGTGTCGATCGTCGTGTTCGGGCTGATCGCGGTGACCGGCGCGCGCATCTGGGTCGTCAACAAGGTCGACTTCTCCGACAACCGCAACCTGATCGTCGCGGCCGTCACGCTGGTGCTCGGCGCCGGCGATTTCTCGCTGAAGCTCGGCGGCTTCGGGCTCGGTGGGATCGGCACCGCGACGTTCGGCGCGATCATTCTGTACGCGCTGTTCCGACGGAAGCCGGTGCAAGGGCCGGTGGCCTGAGCCTCGTTTTACCGGTGCCGGTGTCCGTCGTTGCGGGCGCCGGCGCCGGAGTCTCGCCGTTTATCTGTTTATCTATTACGCGCGGTCAGCGCGGTCTCCGACAAGTCCACCTCGCGCATCAGCTTGCTCATCGTTTCGTCGTTGATCCGCTGACTGTCGCGCAATTCGAGCAGCGTCTTGCGCTCGGCGCGCATCGCCGCGAGCTTCATCCGGAATTCGAGCGCGTCGGCGCGGCGCGCGAGTTCGCGCGGTTCCTGCTCGTCGTCGAGCGTCGCGAGGCGGCGCCGGTACAGGTCCATCACGCGCGCGGTCACATCGGCCGCATACGCGGCCGCCGACTCTTCGAGGTTCGAGCATTCCTTGTCGTGCACCTGATCGACCGCGCGAATCGCCGCCTGCGCGGACAGCGTGCGCGCGAGGTTTTCTTCCGCCGCATGCGGATCCTTGCCGCGGCGCCAGCCGCGCAGCAGCACCGGCAACGCGATCACCGCGATCAGCAGCGACAGCAGGATCACGCCCGACGCGATGAAGATCGCCAGATCGCGGCCCGGCAGCGGCGTGCCGTTCGGCAGCAATTCCGGCAACGACAGCACGCCCGCGAGCGTGACCGCGCCGCGCACGCCGGCCACCGTCGTCACCGACACCATCCGCAGCCCCGGCACCGCGTTCGCGACGCCCTGTTTAGCCGCGCCGCGGCTCGCGAACCAGCGCAGCATCCACACCCACACGAAGCGCATCGCGTACAGCGCCAGCGCGACCGCGACGATGTAGCCGATCAGCCGGCCGACCTGCGCGTCGCCGCTGGTATGGTGCGCGTCGAGCAGCGCGCGGCCGAGAATGTGCGGAAACTGCAGCCCCAGCATGATGAACACCATGCCGTTGAACACGAACTCGATCATCGTCCACGTGCTGCTCGCGCGCACCCGCGACGACACCTGCCCCTGATTGACGATGCTGGTGTAGTTCATCGTCATGCCGGCCGCGACCGCGGCGAGGATGCCCGACAGCTCGAAGCGCTCCGCGCACAGATAGGCGGCGAACGGAATCAGCAGCGTCATCACGACGCCGGGGGCCGGGTCGCCTTCCTCGGTCAGACTCAGGAAGCGCGTGGACACATAGCTGAATGCCGCGCTGACCGCCGCGCCGATCGCGAGACCGCCCGCCGCGATCACGACGAAGCTGATCGACGCGTCGCGCAATGAAAACACCCCGGTCAAGGCGGCGGCGATCGCGAACTTCAGCGCGACGAGGCCCGACGCGTCGTTCATCAGCGCCTCGCCTTCGAGGATGTGCATCAGCTGCCCCGGAATCTTGCCCTTGCCGGCGATGCCGGACAGCGCGACCGCGTCGGTCGGCGACAGCACCGCGGCGAGCGCGAACGCGACCGGCAGCGAAATTTCCGGCACCAGCGCGTGCACGAAGTAGCCGACCACCAGCACCGTCATGAACACGAGACCGAGCGCGAGCATCACGATCGCGCGGCGCGCCATGAAGAACTCGCGCTTTGGAATGCGCCAGCCGTCCGCGAACAGCAGCGGCGGGATGAACAGCAGCATGAAGATTTCCGGGTCGAACTTGACGTGCAGGTCGAAGCGCGGCCACGCGAGGATCGCGCCGATCGCTATTTGCACGAGCGGCAACGGCAGTTTGAACGGCAGCGGCAGCGCGCGGGTCAGCACGCCGGAGCCCGCGACCGCGAGCAACAGGATCAGGACGGTGAAGACGATTTCCATCGGATGTTCTCGGCGGATTGAGGTTTTCTGTTTGTGGGGGAGGCCACCACGGGCAGGGGGGAGTGTAGCCCGGCTGCGGGTCGCTGGGCCGCGAGGCGAGCACGGGGTAAATCCGCGCGACGCACTGTAACGGTGCATGCGCCGCCCAGCGGCGGCGCATCGGCCGTATCGCCGTGCAAATCTTTCGGTCGAATTACAGCGCTATGTGCGCCAGCGTGCGCATGGAGCTTGCTTAAGCGTTGTCGATGACGCACATTTTTAGAATCGGCGCGGGGCTGTCTGCTTCCGCGTTCGGACCGGCCGGTTCCGCGTGAGAGGACTGCATGACGATTGCGCAACAGGACAGAGCGGCGAGCGTGCCGCATGGCTTCGAAGTGGAGATGACTTCGGGCTTGCATCGCTATTCGGTGCAGCATGGCGAGCTGACGTTGACCAGCGTGTTCCAGCCGATTTTCAGCCTGTCGCATATGCGGGCGGTCGGCTACGAGGGCTTGCTGCGCGCGCACGACACGTTCGACCGGCCGATCTCGCCGCTCGACGTGTTCGGCGACGCCGCGCGCGTCGGCGACGCGCTGCAGGTCGACCGGCTCGCGCAGACGCTGCATCTGGAGAACTTCAGGATGCTCGGCGCCGAGCGCGAGTGGCTGTTCCTGAACGTGCATCCGGGCGTGCTGACCGATCCGTATCTGGCCGCGGCGCTGCTCGCCAATCTGCGGCGGCTCGAACTGTCGCCGCGGCGGGTGGTGCTCGAAGTGCTCGAGCAGAGCGCGGAGGACCTCGAACGGCTGGCCGACGCGGTGCGCGAGTTTCGCGAGCGCGGCTTCCTGATCGCGCTCGACGATTTCGGCGCCGGCCATTCGAACATCGAACGGATCTGGCAGCTCAATCCCGATATCGTCAAACTCGATCGCATCATGCTGTCGCACGCCGCGCATCGCGCCGACATGGCGACGATCCTGCCGGGCCTCGTCGCGCTGCTGCACGAGGCGGGCAAGCTGGTGCTGATCGAAGGCGTCGAGACCGAGCATGAAGCGCAGATGGCGCTCGCGTGCAACGCCGACTTCGTGCAGGGCTTTTTCTTCGGCCGGCCGGGTCCGGGTCTCGTCGACGCGAGTCATGCGGCCGCGTGCATCGGCGAAGTCACCGAACGCTACCGCGACCAGGCCGAGGCGCGCGAGCGCCGCAGCACGCGCCGGCTCGCGCCGTATCTGCGCGCATTCGAGCGCGCGGCCGAACGGCTCGCGGCCGGCGAACCGCTCGACGAGGTGTGCTGGAATTTCCTCGCGCTCGATCACGCGGCGCGCTGCTTCCTGCTCGATGCGAAGGGCCGTCAGGCGGGCCGCAACGTCGTGCTGCGCGCCGATCGCGCGGCGCATGAAACGCGCTTTTTGCCGCTCGCCGATGCGCAGGGCGCGAACTGGCTGCGGCGGCCGTACTTCAGCACCGCGATCAATGCGCCGGAACGCGTGCACGTGACGCGGCCGTATCTGTCGATCAACGAGGCGTTGCCGTGCGTGACGCTGTCGGTGGCGACGCGCGTCGGCGAGCAGATCTGCGTGCTGTGCGGCGATATCGACTGGGCCGACGACGAACGCTGACGCTGGCCGCACGATTAGCGCTTCTGCGATGATGTTGTTTTCAACGACATCCGGTTGCGCTCATGTCCGTGCTGCTCGAAGTGATTGCCACCACCGTTGCCGATGCGCGCGTTGCCGCGCGCGCGGGCGCCGACCGTCTCGAACTCGTGACCGCGATGGGCGAGGGCGGGCTGACGCCGAGCGTCGGGCTGATCGAGGCGGTGGTCGACGCGGTTCAGATTCCCGTCAACGTGATCGTGCGGCCGCATAGCCGCGGTTTTGTCTACGATGCCGACGACTATGCGGTGATGCTGCGCGACATCCGCGCGGTGAAGGCGGTGGGCGCGAACGGGATCGTGATCGGCATGCTCGACGGTGACGGCGCGATCGATCGCGCTGGTCTGACGCGAGCGTGCGAAGCCGCCGATGGACTCGCGATCACGTTTCACCGTGCGTTCGATGAAGCGCGCGATCTACGCGAAGCGCTCGATGTACTGCTGTCGTTCGATGCGGTGACCAACGTGCTGACGTCCGGTGGAAAGCCATCGGTATTGCAGGCGGAAGCGACGATTAGCGAACTCGTGCGCCAGGCTGCCGGCTCGCATTGCACGGTGCTCGCCGGCGCGGGTTTGACGATCGATGCGGTTGCGGGCTTCGTTCAGAGCACGCGGGTCGACGCGGTGCATTTCGGCTCGGGCGTGCGAGTGGATGGCAATGGACTCGCACCGGTGGAGCAGGAGAAAGTAGCGCGGGTGAGAGCGTTGCTCGATGCGATAGCGCGTTGACGCAACACGCGAAGCCACCACGCCCTAAAGCACCCGCCCAGCAAAAAGCCGCTTCGGCTCAAAACCGAAGCGGCTTTTTTCATCGCCACGTTGCGCGCGTCAAACGCGCACCGCAACTTACTTCGTGACCACCACCGGAATGCCGCGCAACTGCCCGGCGCCCTTCATCTCTTCCAGCGATTGTTTCACCGCCGCGCCGGTCGCCGCATCGATCCGCAAGCGTGCCGCCAGATCGCGTTCGCCGCGCTTCACGCCCGCCAGATTCGCGAGCTTCACGTGGCCATAGCCGCGCACCCGCGCATACAGTTCGGCCAGCTTCGCGACATCGTCGAGGTTGTCCACGTCGAGCCGTTCGAGCGCGCGTTGCAACGTGGTTTCGTAATCGCTCGCCAGTTCTCGTTCCATCTTGCGTTCGAGCGTGCGGCCGAACGGATCGAGCGGCGTGCCGCGCAGCCCGCGCCATCTGGCTAGCACGCCCAGCACCGGCCACATCCACTGACCGAAAGTTTTCTTCTTCGGCACCGCGCCGTGCTGCGCGCGCGTGAGCGTCGGCGGCGCGAGGTTGAAGCGGATCGTGAAGTCCTTGCCGGCGGTGCCTTCGAACTGCGCTTCGAGCGCGTCGCGGAACGCGGTGTCGGTATGCAGACGCGCGACTTCGTATTCATCCTTCACCGCGAGCAGTTTGTAGAACGTCGTCGCGACCGCGCGCGTCACGCGCTCGCTCTGTGCATCGACCGATGCTTCCGCGCGCCGCGCCGCGTCGACCAGGCCGCGATAGCGCTTCACATAAGCCGCACCGCCGTAGGTGAGCAACCGTGCTTCGCGATGCGCGATCAGTTCGTCGAGCGTATCGACACGCAGCGCGGGCTGCACCGCATGGCGTGCCTGCCACAGCGATTCGAGCGCGGCCGGCGCGGCGGCGGCCATGCGGCCGATCGAGAACGCCAGCTGATTCATCTGCACTGCGACGTTATTCAATTCGATCGCGCGCATCAGCGCCGCGAACGACACCGGCACCAGACCCAGCTGCCACGCAAAGCCGAGCATCAGGATGTTCGCGCCGATCGTATCGCCGAGAAAACGCGTCGCCAGTGCTTGCGCGTCGCAGGTCGACATCCGCTCTTCGCCGGCCGCGTGACGCATCTTGTCGAGCAGCGCATCGGCGTGCAGTGTCGCGTCCGGGTTCTGCACGAAGGTCGCGTTCGGAATCGCATGCGTGTTGACGACGATCCGCGTGCGGCCGTGGCGCACCGTCTGCAATGCATCGGCGCTCGCGCCGACCACCATGTCGCAGGCGAGCAGCACGTCGGCCTGCTGCGTGTCGATACGCACCTGGTTCAGCCATTCGTCGCGCGCGGCGAAGCGCACGAACGACAGCACCGAGCCGCCCTTCTGCGCGAAGCCCATGAAGTCGAGCACCGACGCGCTCTTGCCCTCAAGATGCGCGGCCATGCTGATCAGCGCGCCGACCGTGACGACCCCGGTGCCGCCGACGCCGGTCACGAGAATGTCGTACGGCGCGGCATCGAGTTGCGTGGCGGGCAGAGGCAGCCCGTCGACGTGCGCGGCGAGCGCCTGCGGATCGAACGCGGCGCCGGCGGCCTTCTTCAGCTTGCCGCCTTCGACCGTGACGAAGCTCGGGCAGAAGCCGTTCACGCACGAGTAGTCCTTGTTGCACGACGACTGATCGATCCGCCGTTTGCGACCGAGCGCGGTTTCCACCGGTTCGACCGACAGACAGTTCGACTGCACGCCGCAATCGCCGCAGCCTTCACAGACTTCCTCGTTGATAAAGAGGCGCTTGTCCGGATCGGGGAACTCGCCTTTCTTGCGACGGCGCCGTTTTTCGGCCGCGCAGGTCTGGTCGTAGATCAGCACGGTCACGCCGTCGGTGTCGCGCAATTCGCGCTGTACCGTGTCCATCTCGCTGCGGTGATGGAAGGTCGTGCCTTGCGGAAACAGGCCGTGATGGCCGTCGTATTTTTCGGGCTCATCGCTGACCACGACGAAGCGCGACACGCCTTCGGCTTCGACCTGCCGCGCGATCTGCGGCACCGAGATGCTGCCGTCGACCGGCTGGCCGCCGGTCATCGCGACCGCGTCGTTGTAGAGGATCTTGTAGGTGATCGTCGCTTTCGCGGCGACCGCCTGACGGATCGCCAGAATGCCCGAGTGAAAATAGGTGCCGTCGCCGAGATTCTGGAATACGTGGCGCGTTTTCGTGAACATCGAATGCGAGGCCCAGTCGACCCCTTCGCCGCCCATCTGGATCAGGCCGGTGGTGTCGCGCTCCATCCACGACGCCATGAAGTGACAGCCGATCCCGGCCTGCGCGATCGAACCGTCCGGCACCTTGGTCGACGTGTTGTGCGGGCAGCCCGAGCAGAAGTACGGCGTGCGCTTCACGCTGTCGGCCGCGTTCGACAGGATTTGCGGCGCGACCAGATCGACCACGCGCTCGCGCCGGTCGAGCGCGGGTTTGTGCTTCGCGAGCCAGTTCGCGAACACCGGCAGAATCCGCGACGGGCGCAGTTCGCCGAGGTCGGACAGCAGCAGCGTGCCGTCGGCGTCGTGCTTGCCGATCACCGCCGGCCGCGCGCCTTGCGTGCGGTTGTACAGATAGTCCTTGATCTGCTGCTCGATCACCGGGCCTTTCTCCTCGATGATCAGTACTTCCGACAGACCGGACACGAACGCGTCGATGCGCGTCATTTCGAGCGGGAACGACAGCCCGACCTTGTAGATACGCACGCCGGCCGCGTCGAGATCGGCGAGCGTCAGATCGAGCCGGCGCAGCGCCTCCATCAGATCGAGATGCGCCTTGCCGCAAGTCACGATGCCGACGTTCGCGTGCGGGCTCGGCGCGATCCATTTGTCGATGCTGTTGGTGCGCGCGAAGCGGCGCACCGCGTCGAGCTTCGCATGCAGGCGCGCTTCGATCGTCAGGCTCGGCAGATCGGGCCAGCGGTTGTGCAGCCCGCCCGCGGGTGCTTCGAAATCCTCAGGAACGGTCCAGCCGGTGTGCAGCGCGTCGAGATCGACGGTCGAGCCCGATTCGACCGTCTCCGAGATCGCCTTGTAGCCGACCCATGCGCCGGAGAAACGCGACAGCGCCCAGCCGTACAGGCCGAATTCGAGCATGTCGGCGATGTTCGATGGATTCACCACCGGCATGTGCCACGACATCATCGCGAAGTCGCTCTGATGCGGCATCGACGACGACACGCAGCCGTGGTCGTCGCCGGCCACCACCAGCACACCGCCGTGCGGCGACGAGCCGTACGCGTTGCCGTGCTTCAGCGCATCGCCCGCGCGGTCGACGCCCGGGCCCTTGCCGTACCACATCGCGAACACGCCTTCGACGGTGCGTTCCGGGTCGGCCTCGACCCGCTGCGTGCCGAGCACCGCGGTGCCGCCGAGTTCCTCGTTGATCGCCGGCAGAAAGCGCACGTCGCTCGCGGCGAGCAGTTTCTTCGCTTTCCACAATTGCTGGTCGACCATGCCGAGCGGCGAGCCGCGATAGCCGCTGATGAAGCCGGCGGTGTTCAGGCCGCTCGCCCGGTCGAGCGCGCGCTGCATCAGCGGCAGGCGCACGAGCGCCTGGGTGCCGGTCAGGAAGATCCGGCCGCGCGTCGCGGTGAGATTGTCGGACAGCCGGTAGTCGGCGAGAGCGGGCGTGCCGTCGATGGGCAGGCGGGCGGTCATGGGGAGTCTCTCCAATGTTCTATATCCGCGCGCGGTGGTGGGGGCACCAATGCGACATAGCGGAAGAGACTCTATTTTTTAGCGCGCTGCGGAGAGGAATTTTTCTTCTTTAATCGGCCGCTAACGAATGCGCGCGACGAGTCGCGCGTTTTGCCGCGCTTTTGAGCCGGATTTGCCACGCGGCGGCGGGCTTCGGGTATCCCCTGGGGTATTTCCCTGGCTGTCCGATACATCTCCGGACGGCCCGGCGCGGCCCGGTACGGCGGCGGTGCGCGAGGTGTTCGGTTGCGCTAAACGTGGTCAGCGTCGCGCCGCGTCGCACCGCGCGCGATCACGCCCGGATCGAGCGGCGCCGCATCGAGCGGCACGATCTCGTCGAAATGCGCGTAGTCGATATGGCTGACGCCGTCGCGCTCGCTCATGATGTCGACGAAACGGTACTGCCAGAAAATCTGCTCGCAGGTCCACATATGGCGCGCCTGCATCGTCTGCGACGTCGATTCGTCGATTCCTTCGAGCGTCAGCAGCAGCGACAGGCCGCTGTCCTTCAGCGTTTGCGCGTTCTCGCCGAACAGCGGACTGCTTTCGTCGATCACGTGCATCAGCACCCAGCCGAGCTTGAACACCGGATGCTGGTCGCGCACCAGCGTGAGGTCGTAGAGCTTGCGCAGCGTATAGCCTTCGACGGAGGTTTCCTCGCGCAGAATGCGCAGCCGCGCGCGGGCTTCGGCGATCACGTTTTGCCGCGCGTTGGCCGAGCGCACCATCAGCGTCATGCGGCCGTCGATCGGCCGGATCACCGCGTGGCGCGCGAACATGATCTTCGCGTGCGGGCGGGAGAAGCGCGCGAAGATCAGCCCGGTCGCCAACGCGATCCCCGACATGCCGACGAAGATTTCAAGCGTCGCGATCGCATGCGCGTAGACGGTCTGCGGATGCATGTCGCCGTAGCCGACGGTCGCGAGCGTTTCGACGCTGAAGAAAAACGCGCCGGGGAAGCCGGCCGGAAACTGATTGGCGATCGACGCGCGGCCGAGCATGTAGAGGCCCGCGAACAGCGTGTTCAGCAGCAGGAACAGCACCGCCAGCGACACGAAAAACACCGGCCAGCGCACGCCGAGCGCGCGGTGATAGAGGTCTTGCCAGAGCGGGGTCGGCATGCCGTGCGCGATCACGACGCGATCGTCCAGACGCATTTCACGGCTGCCGCGCGGGCGGCGCGGGGGTGCGCTGGCGTTGGGGGGATCGG
>NZ_MSDV01000071.1 GCF_001931485.1 Burkholderia sp. SRS-W-2-2016
TCAGCGGCTCGGAAGACGCGCGCGCATCGTTCAGCGCATGCAGCCACGCACCGGTGTACGCGCCGTGCTGCGCGCCGCCCGCCACCGCGGCAACCAGCGCGTCAGCCCCGCTCGCGCAGAAGACCGTCGCGCATCCGCCGGGTCCCGGCGATATCCGCGACTGCCCGACCTGTCCGATCCTGATCGCGGTGCCCGCCGGCTCGTTCGCGATGGGTAGCAATACTGACGATCCTTCCGAAAGGCCCGTGCATCGCGTGAGTATCGGCACTGCATTTGCGATCGGCAAATTTCCGGTGACGGTCGAGCAATGGAATGTCTGCGTCGCCGCCAACGCGTGCCCGAAGCTCACGCCCGAAAGCAATGCCAACAAGGCAGCACCCGCGCGCGATCTGAGCTGGGACGACGCGCAGCAGTACATCAAATGGCTCGCCAAGACCACCGGCAAACCGTACCGTCTGCCCACCGAGGCCGAGTGGGAATACGCGGACCGCGGCGGCACCACGACCGCGTACTGGTGGGGCGACCAGATGCGCAAAGGCACGGCCAATTGCAAGGATTGCGGCGATCCGTGGCACAAGGAAGGACCGGAAAGCGTCGGTACTTTCAGCCCGAATCCGCTCGGCCTCCACGACATGAACGGCGGCGTGTGGGAATGGACCGCCGACTGCTGGCACAACTCCTACCAGGGCGCGCCCGTCGATGGACATGCATGGGACAGCCCCGGCTGCGAAGTGCGCGTGATTCGCGGCGGCTCGTGGCGCGAAGGCGGCGATTACATGCTCAGCGCGACGCGCTTCAAGTACAGCGCGAGCGTGCGGCAATCGCAGGATGGTTTTCGCGTGGCGAGAGATCTGCACTGAGTCGCGCTTCTTCATTGAACCGGTCACCACCCGCTTGCGAGTGGATCAACGCGCGCGCGGCTTCGTCGTAATCGGCGCGAAATCCGCAACGATATGGGCCGCTCCGTACTTGCCGCCGATCTGCGCGAGCCGCGTATCCAGTGCGCGCAGATAGTCGGCGCGCGGCTCGCTTTCCGGGCGCATCGTGTCGAATAACTGCACCGGCGTAATCAGTAGCACCAACATTTCGGCGCCGAAAGGTTTGGCGACCGTCCAGTCGCCGCCACGGCCGATCGTCGCCGAATAGTTCGGCGGCGCCTGATTGTCTTTCATGCGCGGGCTCGGCACCATGTGCACGACGCTGCCGTCGAGCTGGAAATAGTCGACGGTCACATACGAGTCGAAACCCGGTGTACTCAGATCGACCACCAGTGCATCGCCTTCGCTCAGCAGCCCGCTCGACGGCCGCACATGCAGCGACGCAATTCGACCCGCCTGCCAGTTACGCACCCAGTACGGCGCCAGTGCTTTGACGATGTCGCATTTGTCGTCGGCGAGCGGCTGCACGTCGAGCGACACGGTCTCGACACCCGGCACCGCGGCCAGCGTGTCTTTCAGATGCGTCACGCCATAGCGCTGCGAGACGAAACCACGCAACGTCAACGCGTGATCCTGCACCGCCGGCGACAACGCCGAACACGGCACCTGCGCGAGCGCCGGCGCTACCGCGGCGAGCGTTAGCGCGGGCTTCGGCGCGGCCGCTGCCGAAGTCGTGGTGGGTGGTACCGCGGATGCGGCTGCTATCGATGCAGTGGCGGATGTAGTCGACGGCGCGGCGATCGAACTGGCCGGCTCGTTAGCCGCTGTCGCGCCGCCGCCATTCGCAATTGCATTGGCATTGGCATTCGAATTCGCCGCCAGCGCCGACGCGCCGCCCGTCCGATCCACCTGATCGGATCGCGACGTCGCCACGTCCGCCGGCGCGGCTTGCCGCACCGGTCCCGCACGAAATGCGAATACGCCGACCGCGGCCGCGCACACGACCGCGAAACTCGCGAGCCCGACCTTCGCCAGCGTGCCGGACTTTTCCGCCCGCGCCTCATTGTCGAATTCGGCGATGAAGCGCGCGACGCTCGGCATCCGCGTGGTGCGATCGAACGACAATGCGGAGCGCAGCGCACGCCATTGCCTCGCGTCGAGATTGGCCGGCCGCTGCGGCCTGAAATCGGCGTTGCGCGCCTGGGTCGCGGACAACCGGTCGAACGGATGATGACCGGTCAACAGCTCGTACGTGATGCAACCGAGCGCATAGATGTCGTCGCGCGGATCGGGCTCGCGATGCTCGATCATCTCCGGACTCGCATACGCGGGCGTCAACGCGCCGAGGCTGCCCGGATCGAATACGGTCGCGTCGCTTTCCTCTTCCGGCCGCTGGAATACCCGCGCGATACCGAAGTCGATCACCTTCACTTCGGCGGTCGTCGTCAGAAACACATTGGCGGGTTTGAAGTCGCAATGCACGAAGCCGCGTTCGTGCGCATACGCGAGCGCCGCGCACATCCCGCGCACGATCGGCAGCGCGGCGCGCACCGGCATGCCCTGATAACCGGGTGTGCGCAGCAACTGGCTCAGCGGCTTGCCGCTCAGGTACTCCATCGTCAGATAGACGATCGGACCGTCGCGGTCGAAGTCGTACACGGTGATGATGTTGCGATGCGCGAGCACCTGCGCCTTGCGCGCCTCGCGCTGCAATGCGACCAGAGAATTCGGATTGCCGCGGAACTGGACGTTCAGTACCTTGATCGCGACATAAGGTTTGCGATCCGAAGCTTCGAGCTTGCGCAGATCGAGTGCTTTATAGACGGTACCCATTCCGCCGACGCCGAGACACTCTTCGAGCACGAAGCGGTTATTCAGCGTGTCGCCGATGCCTTTGATCGTTTCATGGGGGGCGGCAGCCGACGGCGGCGAAGTACTCGCGGCGCCCGCGCTGCCGGTGCTCGACGAACCGACCGAAGGCACTTCGATCGTGGTCTGCAAACCGGTTTCGTCGCCACCGGCCGCGACATTCGACATCCGCAGCAACTCGATGCGCCTGCGTACTTCCAGATAGAGATCTTCGGGGAGCGGCGTTTGCCGGTGCGCGGCGCCGAGCGTATCCAGCAGTTGCGTGCGGCCGGCCTCGCCGGACGCCAACACGCGGTCGAGCTGCGCAACGAACTCGTCGCGCGACAGCTCGCCGCTCTGGAAGTCGTGAATCACACGCGCAAGGCTAGCCATTTGTGCGAAGCACCGCCGTTGCCGCTGGACCGTGTCGCATGCGACCGAAGCCACGCGGGTCGATAGAAAACCTGTCGTAACCAGTTACATGTGCCCTTTCGATACTAGCTCCCGGTCTGCGCTTTCGCAAACCAGGCAAAACAGGCATCGCGCGCGCGAGCAATTGCGGCTGCGCCGGCGCGGTGTCGTGGATCGGCCAACAGCAATTGCTCAGGTGTCGGAGCGCGGCCACCGCTCTGACCGTTCGCGCGCGCATCGTCTGCTCGTGCGGTACTACCGAATCGGCCGCCAAACCCTTGTACGGCAGGCTTTTCCCATTTTCTTCAGGACACTTGAATAAGACTGGCACAGCCTGTGCATTAGTGATACCCGAGCAAACAAGTTGCTCAAAACCACTCGCAACACTGCGAATACTTCTTTCAGGAGACTCACCATGAAAACGCTGATCATCAAAGACCTGTCCGTCACCGAACAACTCGACAGCAAGGCAATGCGCACCGTGCGCGGCGGCTTCGGCCCGAGCCTGTACTACAACTTCAGCCCGTACTCGGCGCCGAACAACAGCAAGACCCTCACCGCGACGCAAGTGATCAACAACGAGCTGAACTTCCAGAACGCCAACGGCAACAACGTTGCTCTGGCCGGCGGCGCCATTACGAATATGAGCCCGTACCTCGTCTCGAGCAACAGCGCCAACCAGTAACGCGTCGCGCGGCGAAGCACCTGCTCGCGCAGGCCGCTTCGCCGCGTTCCGCGTCTGTTCGCCTGCAATGCATTTCAGGAGCAACGCCATGTCATCCCTCATGATTCGCGATCTGTCCGCTGCCCGCGAACTGGACCGCCGGAGCATGTCCGCGATCACCGGCGGTACCGGCAGCAACGTGCCGATGCCGTCGGGCGGACTCGGCAGTCTCGCCGGCCTCGCCAACATCAACGTCACGGTGAACCAGAATCTGGTCCAGCAGCAATACGTGAACGTCGCGGCACTCAACAACATCGGCTCGATCGGCCCCAATGTCGTGCTGCCGTTCAAGCTCGACGTTTCCCCTTACCTGCAGGGCTCCAATTACGCCGCGGTGTAAGCGTCTGCAGCAGCATGGGAACGGGGGTTACCCCACTGCCGCTGCAGCGTCGCCGCCACACCGGCCGGGCCCGCATTTCCTATACTTAGAGTGCGTCGAGACCTCAGCACACCGAACCAGATACCAAACTACATACCGAACAACGTGCCAGCGCGGCGGCCGATTCCATAGCAGGATCGGCCGCCTGAGCGTTTTTGTGGAGCCGTCATGGCCAAGCTCATCATCAAGGATCTGACCGACAGCGTCGAACTCGATCGCGAGGCAATGGCCGCGATCGTCGGCGGCGCACGCGTCGGCGCGCGTTCGAGCATCGGCGCGCCGCTGGTGCCGCCCGCGACGCGGGTCGTCGAATATCCGCCCGGCTTTGCGGCCGCGCATCAGCGGATTGCCGATGTGAGTCTGGCGCGCAAGCGGCAGCGGCGCTGATCGTTGCGCTAATCGTTGCGCTGACCGCCGCGCCAATCCAACCATTGGCCACCGATTGGTGGGACGCGTGCCGACACTTCGGCTTGATATCTCCCGCGCTGCGCGCGCGTCCTTGCCTTCGCCCTTCTCCCACTCCCTTGACTGGCTTTGCGCGCCAGCGTGCGCGGGAAAATCCTCGCTGCATCCGGATACATTGGCATAGGCCTTGCAGAAATCGGAGCGGGCGCCAGCTTGTGCGCGCCCACTCATCTCAAGGAGTATTGCCATGAAAGCCGCTGTCATCATCAAGGACCTGCCGCATCGCGCCGGCGACGCACCCCACGAAAAAACGCTCACCGTCGAACAGATGAAATTGCTGCACGGCGGCCGCTCTGTCGTCGTCACAGTCGACGGCGGCAGCACGGCCCACGTCGACGATTTCGAAATCAATACCGCGATCTTCGAAGGCCGCATTCACGGGACCTATCTATAGGACGCGCGACGTGTCCGCAATTGGAAACGCGGCACCCGGCCCGGGGGCAGTTCATTCCGGACGAAGCGGGTGCCGCTCGCATTTGCATTTGCGCGGCAGGCGCGCTTGAGCGGCCGCGTCGCTTCAATGCCTTCTGTCCATTTCCGCCTGGGCACATGGTTTGCTTTTCAGGAATAACCCTGCGGCCCGACGCGGCCAGGCTGTGAAAGCAGGCCATCAACCAGACGGAGATCACACCATGCTAGGAACCATTCTTCTGATTGTGCTGATTCTGCTGCTCATCGGTGCTTTTCCGACGTGGCCTCACAGCCGCGCATGGGGCTACGGCCCGACAGGCGGACTCGGCGTTGTCCTGATCGTGGTGATCGTGCTGCTGATAGCCGGCGTGATATAGACGATGCCCGTTGAACGGGCTCGATTGAATGCCTGATTGAATGCCGAATGGCCGCTGCTGGTCCCGAGCGTTGCGATGCGCGGGCCGGCGGCGGCTTTGTTGTTTCCGCGTTCATTTCCGCTCGATCACGCGGGAGCAGCCGATGGAAAAATTACTCGCCACTCAGGTCGCGTTGATTACCGGCGCGAGTTCGCCAATTGGCTACGGCGCTGCCAAAGCCAGTTCAACCCGCTCGCCTTCGATCAATTGCTCGAACAGATTCGCGTCGCCCATCTGGCCGCCTTTGAGCATCATTTCGATACCGTCGAGTTCCGCGCGATCGGAATGCAGGCGGCACATCGTAACGCCTGTCGCAAGCGGCGCGAGATAGGACAGCCCCCATGCATCGAGCGCGCGCACCGCGAAGCTCGACGTGTCGCCACCGGCAATGCCGATGCGTCGCAGTCGTACGGTTCCCAGTACCTGTTGAAGAAGCAGGCCGCAGGCTTGCGCAAGCCGCGCTTGGGGAGCGGGTTCCTGAGACTCATGAGCCTCTTGAGACTTTTGAGCTGGATTGGCAGCACTTTCCTGACTCGACGGCCGATTACCGGGCGCTATGTCCGCCGCTGTATTCGGCGCTTCATTCGTGCGTCGCCGCGCGGTAAATGCCAGTACGTTTCGTCCCGTGCGTAGTGCGGCGGCGATTGCCGCAACGCGTTCGACGAGATAAACCTCTGACCGTTCGCCGGTCATCTGCTGGGGGTCCAGTTCTATCCGCAGATAGGAATACGCGGCTTCAATCTGCATTTCGGTAAGAGGCGAGAGACTGCCGGCCAATACAAATACCGGGCCGCTTGCCCGTGTTAATCGCGGCAAAGCTTCATTCTCCCGGGCCGATTCCGGGCGAGTGGTCGCCAACGCAAACGCATAGGCCTGGGCGACGCTGCTCGCGCCGACTGCAAGCAGCGGTGCGGTGCGCGATGCCTGAGCCACCACGACTTTGCCGATCGCCTGCAAATGCGTATCGTCGAGTACATCGAATAGCAATGCATCGGGGTTCGTAGCGAGCTTGCGTCGTACTTCCGCCTGTACCGCCGCGTCGCCCAACGCATAACAACGCGTGTCGATCAACCCGACCCGTTCAACGCCCTGCCGCTGCAAATGCACGCGCAAATCCGCTTCGTTCATCGGCGTCACCGGATGACGGCTCATCGTCGGATGGCGGTCGATACGGTGAATACGTTGCTCGCCGTCATCCGCGCCGGCCGCCGCGAACAACTGACCGAACACGCAATAGCGCCGCAAATTCGGTTGTCCGCCGACTATCGCGACCAGTTCATTCCCGCAGTATTCGCGCAGCGTGCGGATCGCCACACCGATGCTGCCGGTATCCGGCGCGCTGTCGAACGTCGAGCAAACCTTGTAGTGCATCACGCGCACGCCTAGCGCGGCAAACGCGGCGCCGACGCGCGCGAGTTCCTGCTGTTGCGCGGCGGGCGACATCGTGCGCGCGGCGCCCGCCACGCCGAGTGCATCGAGCGGCCCAAGGTTCTCTAGCCGAGCGGCGTCGGGCGGCGCAAGGAACAGCATCGTGCGCAATCCGGCGCGCGCCAGATGTGCGAGCGTGTCGGTTGCGCCGGTGAAATCGTCGCCATAGAACGCATACGCGGGTCCGCTCGCGCGGGTTGCGCCGGATTCTTTCACGTCGCTAACAGCAGGAAACGCACTCATGTGCGAGCACCGAAAAATTCCAACGCGCGCCGCAGCTCCGGCCTGCTCTGCGCGTAGCTCGCGAGCGGCGTGCCGGCCTGCGCCGCTTCCCACGCGTCGCGCACGCTCGTCACGCCCGCGGCCGGTCCGTCCGGATGCGCGAGGATGCCGCCGCCGCACATGAACAGCAGATCGTTCGATTGCGCCGCATCGAACGTAACCGGCGCGGTGCCGGCCCATTGTCCCGACGAAAACGCCGGGAGCACCCGGTCGTCGCCAGCGGCGCTCAAAGGCGTCGCGCAATCGCGCGCCGACTCGATCACCTCGGCGTCGCTCTGCGCGAACTTGCCGGCCAGTCCATGCACGTGCATATGATCGACGCCGGCCAGTCGCCACAACGTCTGATACGCCTGAAACGACATGCCGAGCGCAGGATCGCGCGACATCATTCCGTAGCCGTTGCGATGCGCGTGCAGCACCAGCGGCGTCGAACGGCGCAGCGACTGGATCGCGGAAAAGCCGCACCAGTTCAGGCTCGCCATCACGCAGTTGCCGCCTTCGCGTTCGACCAGCTCCGCGTGAGCGCGCATCGCGTCGAGGTCGTCGGTGATATTGAACGCGACCATCACCGGCCGGCCGCTGCGCTCGCGATACGCGCGCACTTCGGCCATCACCGCGCGCACGCGCTCGGCAAGCGGCGCATGCTCAGGGTTCGCGGATACTTCGTCATCCTTGATGAAGTCGATGCCCGCCTCGCACAACTCGCGCACCAGCGCCGCGGTTTCGCTCGCGCTCAGGCCGACGTTCGGCTTGATGATCGTGCCGATCAGCGGCCGGCCGCTGACCTGTGTAAGCGCGCGCGTACCGGCCACGCCGTGACGCGGCAACTCGAAGCGCGCGCGATACGCGGCGGGCAGTCGCAGCGACAGCAGACGCATGCCGGTCACTTCGCCGAGATCGTACAGATTGCCGGCGACGGTCGCCGCGAGTGTCGGCAGATTCGCACCGATATTCGCGAGCGGAAAAGACAGCGTCACGCGCGCGCGCCGCCACGGTCCCGGCGTGCGCTGGCGGGTCAGCCATGCGCTCGGCAACGCGGGTTGCGCGGCAGCTTCCAGTTCGTCGATCCGCAGCACCGTCGCACGACTACGCGCGCGCAGCGCATCGGATTCATTAGCAACCCGTACGAAGGTGCCGCTCGACTGCTCGCCGGCCATCACGTCGGCGACCCGCGCCGGATCGAGCGGCGTTTCGATCAGATAGTCCGCTTCGAGCGTGTCGCTGTCAGCCGGCGGCCGCACGTGTACAGAACTCATAACGTGCCCAGATCGGGGAACGGACGGACCGGCTCGCGACCGTTCCAGTCGCGCGACGCCGCATAGATCATGTCGAACAGCTTGCCCTTCGGACCGGCAATCTCCGACAGTTCGATCACGGTGCCCGGATGATCCTCGGTATCGAAGTAGACGAAGCGGCCATTGCGCCCCACCTCGCCGCTCATCGCAACCTTGAAGCCCTGCTGCTGCAAACGCGCGAGATCGGCGTCGAACGAGGTCGTCCAGTACGCGTTGTGCTGCAAACCGGTATTCCCGGCGGCGAGAAAATCGCGGTACATCGAAGGCGCGTCGTTGCGCGTCTGGATCAGTTCGACCTGCAACGGTCCCGAATTGGCGAGCGCCACCGAGTTGTGCACCTCGTAGCGCTCGCCGCGATACGTATAGTTTTCGATCGGCACCCGTTCGTTGTAAAACCACGGACCGACGCCGAGCACGCGGCTCCAGTAGTCCATCGCGGCTTCGATATCGCGCACCACGTAGCCGGCCTGCCGGATTTCGCCAAAGAAACGACTCATGAAACTCTCCCGTTGCTGCGGGTTTTAAAGGACGAGCGACACCCCGGCGCCGCGCGAACGCAGCGCCCGAATGCAGCGGATTAATGAATGTTTAGAGAAAGCCGATCGAGATCCACGGGATGGCCGCGACCAGCAGCAGGCCGACCAGCAGCGCGCCCATATAGCCGATGATCGGGCGAATCCCCGCGTCGGGATTGACCTTGCTGATCGCGCAGGCCGAGTAGTAGCCGACGCCGAACGGCGGCGAGAACAGCCCGACGCCCATCGACAGAATCACGACGATCGCGTAATGCACTTCGTGAACCCCGGCGAGACGCGCAATCGGAAATAGCAGCGGACCGAACAGCACGATCGCGGGAATACCTTCGAGTACGCTGCCGAGCATCACGAATACGACGATCGACACCGCGAGAAAGCCATACGCGCCGCCGGGCATCGACTGCATCAATTGCGCGAGATCCTGCGAAAAACCCGACTGCGTGAGCGCCCACGCCATCGCGGTCGCACAGCCGATGATGAACAGGATCGCGCCCGACAGCGTCGCCGCGTCGACCAGCATCCGGCCGAGCCGCCGCCATTCGAAGCGCCGGTAGATCAGCAGCCCAGCGAGCATCGAATAGGCGATACCGATCGTCGACACTTCGGTCGCGGTGGCGACGCCCTCGACCACCGCCATCCGGATCACGAACGGCAATGCGAGCGCGGGCAACGACACGACGAACAGGCGGCCGATCTGCCGGCGCGTGAAACGCTGCGCGCCGCTCAGATCTTCACGGCGATAACGCCACCAGACCACCACGCACAGAATCGCCGCGAGTACCGCGGCCGGCAACATGCCCGCGGTGAATAGCGCGGAGATCGACAGCCCCGTTACCGAGCCGATCGTAATCAGCACGATGCTCGGCGGAATCGTTTCGCTTTGCGCGCCGGTGGTCGCGAGCAATGCGACGAGATCGCCTTCGGATGCGCCGCGCTTTTTCATCTCGGGAAACAGTACCGGCGCAATGGCCGCCATGTCCGCGACTTTCGAACCGGAAATGCCGGACACCAGATACATTGCGCCGATCAGCACGAAGGAAAGTCCGCCGCGCACATGGCCGACCAGACTCGCGAGAAATTCGATCATCGCGCGCGCCATCCCGGTCATTTCAATTAGTAGACCGAGAAACACGAATAGCGGCACCGCGAGCAGCACCAGATGCGACATCCCCTCGTCCATCCGGCCGACCATCACTTCGAGCGGCGTATAAGTGGACAGCCCCAGATAGCCGAAGGTCGCGAGTGCGAACGAGAAGCCGATCGGTACGCCGGAGAAGATGCCGACCGCGACCACGCCGACGAAGAAGATCAGCAGATTGATCTTGCCGAGCGTCTGAAACCACGGACCTGCCGTGATCGCCACCGCGCCGAGTACCGCCGCGATCGCCAGCACGATCAGCACGTCGCGCAGGCGGCTCACCTGCGCAAGACGGATCAGCCCGACCGCCAGCATCAGCACCGCGCCGACCGGCAGCGCGAGCGCGCGCCATGCATTGCTGATCTGCAACGCGGGCGTGACGATTGCCGCTTCTCCCGACGCGTAGTCGTACGCCGGTGCAATCAACAGCGCCAGCAATGCGATCGACGCGACGATCGCGAGCGTATCGACGAACGCGCGCGAGCGCGGCGCGAGCCGACTGACCAGCGCGGTCATCCGCATATGCTCGCCGCGCCGCAACGCGAGTACCGCACCGAGCATCGCGAGCCACAGAAACAGAATGCCGGCCAGTTCATCGGACCAGACGAGCGGCTGATGCAACACGTAGCGCGATACCACGCCCGCCAGCATCACGACGATTTCGACCGCGAGCAGCGCGGCCGCGCACACTTCGACGAGCGCGACCAGCCCGCGGTCGACGCTCCCCAGCCAGCGTCGCGACACACTCGTCGCGTTCAACGGCACGCCGGCGTCCGCCGGATGCAATGCGTGATTCGCCATCCTGCTGTCTCCTTGCGCTCGCCCGCCGCGCGTGGTCCGAGGCTCGCCCGGGCGCGACGCGCTCACGCGAGTTTGCCGACCGACTGCTCGAGCAGATCCCACGCCTCGTTGCCAAAGCGGCCTTTCCATTGCCCATAGAAGCCGGCCTGGCGCAGCGCGGTACGGAACGTTTCCGGTGCCGGACGATTGATCGCGAGCCCCTTCTTTTGCAGATCGGCGACCGCCGCGTCATTCAGTTTGCGCACGTCCTCACGCTGCTTGAGTCCCGCCTGATTGAACGCGTCGCTGACGATCCCCTGCAGATCTTTCGGCAGCCGCTGCCACGCGCGCGGGTTCAATACGAACCAGTAGCCGTCCCACATATGATTGGTCAGCGAGCAGTACTTCTGCACTTCGTAGAGCTTGGCGACCTGCACGATCGGCAGCGGGTTTTCCTGCGCATCGACGATATGCGTTTGCAGCGACGAATACACTTCGCTGAATTGCAGACTGGTCGGCGCGGCGCCGAGTCCTTTGAACATGTCGATACTGAGCGGACTCACCGGCACGCGAATCTTCAGACCGCGCATGTTCTGCGCGTCGACGATCGGCGCGGTACTGGTGGTGGTCTGACGAAAGCCGTTGTCCCACATCTTCTCGAACGATTCGAGTCCGGCCTTCTGCATCGCCGCGCGCACATACGCGCCGAGCTTGCCGTCCATCGCGCGCCACACCTGGTCGTAATCGCTGAACGCAAAACCGACCGCGTTAATCGCGACCGACGGCGCCAGCGTCGACACCACCAGCGCCGACGGCGTGAACATTTCGATGCCGCCGCTACGCACCTGCGCGAGCATGTCGGTGTCGCCGCCCAACTGGTTGTTAGGGAAAATCCGGATCTCGATGCGCCCTTTCGACGCCTCGCGAACCTGATTCGCCGCTTCCTGCGAGCGTACGTTCAGCGGATGCGTGAGCGGCAGGTTATTGCCGTACTTGAACACGAACTCCGGCCCGGACGCGGCGCGCACGATTGCCGGAAAGCCCAGCGCACTGGCCACCGGGACGGCGGCCGCGGCACGCAGCAGACTGCGTCTCGCGAGGTTGGTCATCAGCGTCTCCATGCTTATAATTGATGTGACTTTCGAATCCATCAAAATCCATCATCGTCTGCCGCAACGCTCTGATTTCCGGTCATCAGCGTTACGGTGTCGGCGTGATAGCTGCAAGACTAGGCGCGCGCGGTAACTGCTGTCAAACCGCCAATTTGATGTTTTTTGATGGATTTCTATCGCTAAGGACTGCCATGTCCGAACCGCTTCAGCTTTCCGACGCCGCGCGGCTCGCTTCTTCCGCGCGCATTCCCGACATCGCGCGGGCGGCTGGTGTCTCGACCGCCACCGTCGATCGCGTGCTCAATGGCCGTGATGGCGTGCGTGCGGTCACCGCGCAGCGCGTGTTGCAGGCCGCCGCGCAACTCGGTTATCTGCTGACCCCGGCCGCGCCGGTCGTATCGACCGCGAAGCCCCCGCGGATCGCCTTTCTATTGCCGGCCGGCACCAATCGCTATTTGCGCATGCTCGGCGACTACATCGAATTCGCTCACGAGCAATGGAGTGCGCTCGGCATGAAATGCCGGGTGCACTACGTGGAGAGTTTCAATCCGAACGAATTGGCCGACCGTCTGTTGCATTACGGACAGCGGGCGGACGGTGTCGTTTTCATGGCGCTAGAACATCCGGTGGTGCGCGACGCGGTCAATACACTCGCGGACCAGGGAATACCGGCCATTACGCTGATCTCCGATCTGTCGAACTCGCGCCGCCTCGCGTATGTCGGCATCGACAATCGCGCGGCCGGACGCACCGCGGCGTTGCTATTGGGCCGTTTCATGGGGCCGCGCCCGAGCGGCAAGATCGCGATGCTGGCGGGAAGCCTCAATTACCGTGGACACGAAGAGCGCGAAATCGGCTTTCTGCATCTGATCGAATCGACGTTTCCGCAGGTCCGCGTGATCGGACTGCGTGAAGGACACGACGATAGCGAGCGCAACTACAGACAGACGCGCAAGTTGCTCGAAGAACATCCCGATCTCGCCGGCATCTATAACAGCGGGGGCGGCTCCGACGGCGTCGCGCGCGCCATCGTGGAAGCGCGCTCGGAACAGAAGATCCTGTTCGTCGGACATGGACTGACGCCCGATACGCGCGCATTGCTGATAGACGGCACGATGGACGCATTGATCACGCAAACGCCGCAGGCGATGGTCGGCAATTGCCTGCGCATCTTCGGCAACGTGCGCGACCGGCGCGATGCGCTGAGCGACGTGAAGCCGGTGCAGTTCAGCATCGTATTGCGTGAGAATCTGCCCTGAGCAACGGCGCGATTAGGTGATTTCGTCTGACGGAACGCGCCGTTGCCGAGTTAGCGCTTCGGGTGGCTCAGGCACGCGAACTGCTGAATCTCCCTCGTATTCCAATTCGATACGAAGGAGAACACATCATGCCTTATCTGATCGGCTGGCTGCTTGGCGTTCCGTTGATCGTACTCGTGATTCTGTACCTGATTTTCCACTGAGGGTGTGCGGAGGCTGGAATCACACGTTGTTCCGGCGGCGGTATCCGGCTGGTTTTCAGATCAGCGGACCGCCGCCATTAGCGCGCCCATCCCAACCAGCAGAGTTCCCATCAGGCGGTTCACCGCGCGTAGCCGCGCCGGCCGCTGCAGAACCGTGCGCAGCCGGTGAGAAAAGATCGCCGTCGAGGCAACGCCCAACGCAAACACCACCGCAAAAGTACTGGCCAGCAGCAGATACTGCTGATTGGCGGACCAGTGCGCGTCGTCCATCGACGTGCTGATGAATTGCGGAAAAAACGACGGAAAGAACAGCAACGTTTTCGGATTCAGGCCCGACGTCGCGAAGCCGCGCCAGAACAAGCCGCGATGAGCGGCGTTGCCGATCTGCTCGGGCGACGTCGACAATGAACCGCTGCGCCATTGTTTGAAGCCGAGATACACCAGATAAATCGCGCCGACCCAGCGCAACACGATCAGCGCGCGCTCGTCGATCAGCAACAGCGAATTCAGACATAGCGCGGTGAGCGCCAATTGCAGCAGCACCGCGCAGGTGCCGCCCCACACGCACGGCAACGCCGCGCGCCAACCGGCGCTCAACGCCTGGCTCATCGTCAGGACGTTGACCGGACCGGGGGAATAAACGAGCACCGCGGAAGCGAGAAGAAAGGACACATACAGCTGGATCGGCATCGGCGAAGCAACGGGCAGAAGTGCAAAAAAGCACAGGGTTGAGATAGACACATGAGAGAACATGCGTCCACGCCCGGCGAGCGCGTGTTCCGGCGCGGGTAACGCCGGAATCCGCCCGCGTGCCGCCTTCCTGTGAAGGCGGCGAGACACCGGAGAGCAGCTTGTGGCTGCTAGAGACCGGCAGGCTGAAGACCTGCGGTCCGGACGGTTGTCCCGGGCATGAATGCATGGTGAAAATATACCGGGAGCCCCGCTGGATAGGCTTCTTAAAGGTAGAGGCCGACGCACTTGCAACGGAATTATCTACACCTATAATTCGCTTCTACAAAATAACTTCCCGATCCCGCCGATGACTACCCGAACCCGCCCGCTCGACGCGCTCGACCGCAAGATCATGCGCGCGCTGCAAAAGAACGCCCGCCTCAGCAACGCGGAACTCGCCGATCTGGTCGGCATGTCGACCACCGCGTGCTGGAACCGTACGCGCCAGCTCGAAAACGAAGGCTATATTCGCGGCTACGTCGCGCTGCTCGATCAGCAGAAGCTCGGTTTCGCCGACGTGGTGCTGCTCGAAGTCACGCTGGACCGCCACGACGACGACGCGCTCGCGCGCTTCGGCGCCGAACTCGCGACGCTCAGCGAAGTACTCGAGGCGTATTTGGTCTCGGGCGATTACGACTATCTGGTGAAGGTCGCGGTGGACGGCACCGCGGGCTACGAACGCTTTCTGCGCGAGAAGCTCTACAAGATCGCCGGCATTCGCCATAGCCGCTCGATGTTCGCGCTGCGCTGTATGAAGAGCATTCCGTCGATTGCGATTTGACGGATTGCGCAGACTTCGCGCAATAGAGCGCCCTGTGTTGCGGCGCTCCATCTATTTGCCAATCCGGCTCGCGATTCTTTTACCTGCCGTTCAATGCGCGGCCTGTGAAGCGGCGATGATCGCGTTCGCGACCGCCTGCGGCTGACTGAGCATTGCGACGTGGCTGGTGTCGACCCGCGTCACCTTCGCGTCGATGTTCTTCGCCATGTCCAGTTGCAGAGCCGGATCGATCATCCGGTCGCGGCCCGACACCACGAAGTACGACGGCTTGTCGTGCCATGCGGCTTTGGTCACCTTGTCGTCGATACAACTCGCCGCCCACGGCTCCTGGGTCGCCGCGATCAGGCGTTTTTGCGGGGTCGGCAGATCCTGCGCGAAATCGTCGAGGATCGCTTGCGTCGACAGCGTCAGATAGCCGGCCGAATCTTTCTGTAATTGGCTCGCCCAGACCGGCGCGGGCTTGCCCTTCGTGATGTCGGCAATCGACTGGCCGTTGTCCGGCGCGAATGCCGCGACGTACACGAGGCTCTTCACCTTCTCGTCATTGCCCGCCTCGCTGACCACGACGCCGCCCCATGAATGACCGACCAGAATCACCGGCCCGTGCTGCTGCTCGATCACGCGACGCGTGGCCGCGACGTCATCGGCCAGCGAACTCAGCGGGTTCTGCACGGCGACCACGTGCAAGCCGCGCGCTTCTAGCAGCGGAATCACTTTGTCCCAGCTGGAGCCGTCGGCGAATGCGCCGTGTACCAGCACGACGTTCTTGCCTGTCAGGTCGTCGCTCGGCGCGGCCTGCGCGAGTTCCGTCGCCTGCAACGTGAACAGTCCGCCCAGCAGCAAGGCGGAGCCGAGGATTTTTTTCAGCAGCGTGGTCATGGTGTTTGTCTCGACAGGTTGGCAATAGCGTTTGCGTTTATTCGGGTTCGGCCGTCCGTGCATTCATCACACGGACGGCTTCGTGCGGTGCATCGATCAGGAGTGCGCGTAGATCGAGCCGAGACCGACAACGTTCGAGTCGTCCGCGCGCGGCGCGGCGACGTGCTTCATCGGCACGCGCGCGCCCGCTGCCGAACTGCTTTGCTCGACACCGCCATAAGCGCTGGCTGCCACATCGTTGGCCGCGCTGACTCGCGCCTCGGCCGCCTGGATGTTCTGCGGGTACTGGGTGTTGTCGCTTGCCGGGTTGTAGCCGGCCTTCTGCAACTGGATCAATTCCGCACGCACGTCGGCACGCGAGAGCGCATGCTGCGTTTGCGATTGAGCGAACGATGCGACGGGAGCGGCAACGAGGGCAGCGACGAGCAACGATTGAACGAGTTTCATGAGTCTTCTCCGGGTATCAAAAGCATTCAGGAATCAGGGATTCAGCAGTTCATGCGGGAGACCGTTAAAGCCGATACGCGTTCGGGTCCCGCCTGCTTCAACGCAACGTTGCGAATCAACCTTGCATGACTCCATTTGAACCCGCGAACGTATCTGCAATGTTTTCGTTACCCCCTGTTTATGCAAGCGTGTTTGTCTGTGTAGGGCGTCGATACATTGCGATACAAAGGCGCTTTTCTGATCCGGCTGCGGGTGCGGCAAATGTATGCCCGGCGCAAGACAGCGCTTTTCGTCAAGATTCAGAAAAGCTGAACGTTTTCGTCATCAAATTCAACTTTCCCTATTCTGTCGATCAATGGAACATAGGCGCTCGCTTACCCGTTACAACCTCTAGCCAGCGGAGTAATCCACGAATGAGTTCCCCCGTAGTTTTCATCGACGGCGACCAAGGGACCACCGGCTTGCAGATCCACGAACGGCTGCGCAACCGGACCGACCTTAGACTGGTCACGCTTGCCGCTGCCGATCGCAAGGATCCCCGGAGCCGCGCGGAAGCCATCAACGCCTGTGATATCGCGATTCTCTGTTTGCCGGACGACGCCGCCCGCCAGGCGGTGGCCTCCATCGTCAATCCCGCGGTCAGAGTTATCGACGCAAGCTCCGCTCATCGCACGCACGGTGAGTGGACGTACGGTTTTCCGGAAATGGCGCCGGGACAGGCTGAGCGGATTGCGAACGCACGCCGGGTCACTAATCCCGGTTGCTATCCAACCGGTGCGATTGGTTTGCTGCGTCCGCTGCTGCAAGCCGGACTGATCCCGGGCGACTACCCGATCAGTATTCACGCGGTGTCCGGCTATTCCGGCCAGGGGCGGGCCGGAGTGGAAGCACATGAAGGACAGCGTGCCGTCACCGCACCTTTATTCCAGTTATATGGCCTGGAACTCGCGCACAAACACGCTCCAGAGATTCAACAGCACGCAGGGCTCGCGCAGCGCCCGATCTTCGTTCCTGCAATTGGTGCGTTCCGCCAGGGCATCGTGCTGACCGTCCCCTTGGAGTTGCGGCTGCTGGCGCCGGGCGCGGATGGCGCCGCGTTACACGCTTGCCTGACAGGCCACTATGCGGAAGCGGCCCATGTCCGTGTGCTGCCGCTGTACGAATCGCGCCTCGTGAAACACCTGGACCCACAAGTGCTGAACGGTACGAACGACATGCACCTGAGCGTATTTTTCAATGAGGAACACGGGCATGCGCTACTGGCCGCGGTTTTCGATAATCTCGGTAAAGGCGCGGCCGGCGCCGCGGTTCAGAACCTTGATCTGATGATCGCGCAGAAATAGGAACCCGACGATCTTCTTCATGGCAAGAGCATTTATTCGAATTCGGCGGTCCGTGCATTCAGGCACGGACGGCGGGTGCTTTGCATCGATCAGGAATACGCACAGATCGAACCGGGACCGATGACGTTCGAGTCGTCAGCGCGCCGCGCCGCGACGTGTTTCATCGGTGCGCGCGAGCCGGCCGCCGAATTGCTTTGCTCGACTCCACCATTAGCGCTGGCCTCTATATCGTCGGCCGCGCTGACGCACGCCTCTGCCGCGTGGATGTTCTGCGGGTAATGGGTGCTGTCGCTTGCTGGCTCGCAGCCGGCCTTCTGCAACTGGATCAGTTCCGCCCGCACGTCGGCCCGCTAGAGCACTGCGGCGGGAAGCCGGCTTACATCGACCCTCGGTTAGAGCCGCGCGACGTCAAGAATCGCCTGTGCGAATGCGTTCGGCGCTTCCTGAGGGAGATTGTGACCAATCCCGCCGGTCAGATTGCGGTGCTGGTACTTGCCGGTGAACTTCTTCGCGTAGGCGGCCGGATCAGGATGCGCGGCGCCGTTCGCGTCGCCCTCCATCGTGATCGTCGGCACCGCGATGGTCGGCGCGGCAGCGAGACGCTTTTCGAGTTCGTCGTATTGCGGCTCGCCTTGCACGAGGCCCAGACGCCAGCGGTAGTTGTGAATCACCACGGCGACATGATCCGGGTTATTGAACGATTCGGCGGAACGCTCGAAAGTAGCGTCGTCGAAATTCCATTGCGGCGACGCGGTATGCCAGATCAGTTTGTTGAAGTCGTGACGGTTCGCCTCGTAACCCGCACGGCCGCGCTCGGTAGCGACATAGAACTGATACCACCACGTAAGCTCGGCCTTCGGCGGCAACGGCGCGCGATTCGCTTCCTGACTGCCGATCAGATAGCCGCTCACCGACACCATCGCCTTGCAGCGTTGCGGCCACAATGCCGCGATGATGTTCACCGTGCGTGCGCCCCAGTCGAAACCGCCGAGCACCGCCTTGTCGATCTTCAGTGCATCCATCAGATTGATGATGTCGACCGCGACCACCGCCTGTTGACCGTTGCGCGGCGTGTCAGCCGTCAGGAAACGCGTACCGCCGTAGCCGCGCAGATAAGGCACGATCACCCGATAACCCGCGGCCGCGAGCAACGGCGTCATTTCGGCGAAGCTGTAGATGTCGTACGGCCAGCCGTGTCGAATGCCATGTATATTATTCGATAAGCCCTGAGGTAGCGCTACAGGCCCGCTACATAAGGGTTTCTGGCATCAGTACGGGGCGCGGCGCCTCAGGGTAGCCCTTAATAATATTCGGCTACTACACCCTCTGCCCACTTCGTTGACCGTCCTATAATCCGGCCAAGGGCTCCCTTTCAAAATTCAAAGTCAAGATTTGCGTGGTTTCAAACTTGGAGGTCTCCTTGGAAGCTTCCTTGGAGGAAACTTTGAAGCCAAGTTTTGGAGGCCAAACTGAGAGGGACCAAGTCTCAGGTTTTCAGAGCAGATGTCAGGGGTGAAGGGTCATTTTTCTAACGAGGATGTATGAGAGCCGCCACGTTCAAAACACACACGCTTAACCTATGCGCGATTGAGGATACAGGGGAGCACTCGAAGCAAGGCACCGTCACGAACGATATAGAGAATGTCCTGCAAGCATTGACTGCCACGGGCCAACTCCATAAAGACCATCCCTATCAAGAGTGATCTACAGGGATAGCGAAGGGCGATGGGATGAGGTTGAGATTGATGAGGCCTGCCGCTTTGTCAGGTTTGCTCCTATCAGTGAGAGCCACATAGAAGGTTTTCCAAGTCCCGCACCCTCCAATGTTGATCCCCGGATACTCTTTGCACTCATGCTGCTCGATGAGGTTCGAACTGAGCTAGAGAATCCCCCTTCCTCCTCTGCGCCTATTTCCGGCTCGCCCTTGTCCGCGAGCTTGCCAACGCGAACCCGATAGATATGCGCAGACTGCCTGCGCTACTCACATTAGGAAGCATCGGATCGCCATCTTCGCGGCCTCCCGTGAGCACGTAGTTTTATGTTTGTGACACACGCAAAATATTGTCAGACTATGCGTTACGGGTGGTCCCCTGCTTGCAATCGCCCATGGTTCCGATTAAATGTTTTGCTCATGCGCGTATCGCATTGATCACAATTAATATGGAGCTGCAAATGTTTGACGGGCTTGTTGCAGACGGCGACGGCACCACCACCGGCGGTGTGGTGATGGGCCGTAGTGAGTTCTATAACGAAGACGGTCGATGTTTCGCTCGCAAGGAAAATCTTGCGACTTGCGGAAACTGCAAGGGTGGATGGCCGATCTACGGCACCGCGAGCGATTGGATGGACGACGATGTACCGCTGGTAAAAAACCGCGACCGCGTGCTATGTCCTTGCGGCAAAAATTTTGTTCTCGCCGCCATTTCATCTAATGCCTTCTATTCGACGGGCGAAAATACACGCGTCCCTGCTCCCGTACCGATTGATCCGGTCTATAGCCAGCAATATTTGATTCAGGATAAAAACGGGCAACCTCTCGCAAATACGAGGTACCGGGCGTTCATTGGCTCGACGGAAGTTGCCAAGGGTGTCACCGATTCGCAGGGCCGCACCGAACGCATTAGCGCCGAATCCGCCAAGCGCATCACCCTGCAAGTGGGCGATATCTGAGAGCGCCGGAAATATCCGCAACACGGACAATCAATCGAAAATTAGCACGATGTCAGATTATGAGTATGTAACCGTTCACGACTCAGCAGTTACGAATACAAACCCGAATTCGCTGGTTCCGGTCACTCTGGATACAAGTGAACCTCCGATCTGCCCCAACATGAGCGATGCAGAATTCAGAAAGAAGGTCCTGACATTGCGGGATGAAGCCCTCAAAAGTGTTGAGCTTCGCATCGACGAAGTGGCCTCCTGGAATGCAGCCGCTCAATCAAGGGCTGTCCAATGGCTCGGCAATTCAGACGAAGCCACCCGGTTAAAGCTATCGAACGGCTTGAGAGCACTTCTAGGTGTGATGAAGGGATTGACCGCGCACAACATTGTGCGAGTCGATTCGGAGCAGGATAGAGCCACTGGTTGCGTGCCGGGACGAAAAAATCTCACGGGGCAGGTTGCGCATGTATGCGCACCTGACACAGCGACGCATACCATTGCAATCAATGATGGCTTCTGTGATTTGCCTCCTACATCCTTGTCGCGGCTATCGTCAATGCAATTGACGATAGTGCACGAATGCTGTCATTTCATAGACACGTTCGGCTCACGGGACTACCCGGACGGTTACGGGTACACGTCGTGCAAATGGCTCGCCCGCGATCACCCCGAACGTGCCATAACCAATGCGGACAGTATTGCGTGGTATGTCCTGGCACGGTACTAGAACAATCACATGAAGCCTATTCTCCACTTATTCGGCGCCATCGCAGTTGCGATATCGATGCAAGCGCAGGCCTGTACGGTTCTGCTTCAGAACTTGATACAGCTGCCGCCCAACACCGCTGATGTTAGCAACGGTGACCGCCTTTCTCTGACTCGCCACTACCTGACTGCACGCGAATGGACAACAGAAGGCGCGAGCGCGCAGGTCGAAGCGGCAGCTTTCAATAATGAGCTGAACCCTGAACAGCTTGCCGCACAACGTGGAAAGAATATCGAAGCGTTCCTGATGCAACTAGGTTTGAGCAGGGAAAAAATCCACGTTCATGAGCGGGTCATCGAATTAAACAACGGGATGATCGATCCTGGCGACAAGTGGCAAATTGGTGTCGAGTTCAGACCAAACTGTCCGCCGTCAGGATGCGACGACCTTTGCAGCACTCCAAACCCGCAGGGTGTCGCCGCTCCCTCCGAAAATGGCTTTACGTGTGGTGGTGACCGGGAGCCCGCGAATACCCGGATTCTCAAGTCCAGTGTTTGGACCGAACGAACGCAGGAAAAGTCTTTGATCCTGAGCAGTATAGACAGCGCAGGCAATCAGGAGCCTCTGGCAAATACGTGCTACCGGGTAACCACAAGTGCGCGCGAATACATAGGGACGACCGACGATAAGGGCCGCACGGCGCGCATCCAATTACTCGGTCCCGAACGGACCAGGATTGAAACGAAAGGTGCCCCACGATGACCGCTCGACGGCTTCTCAGACTCGCGCTGTTACCGGCTCTGTTCGGCCTGTCATCTATCTATGTGCGCCCGCTTCACCATCAGTGCTCACAGGCGGAATCGCGGGCATGGCTGTTCACATCGCAGGCGCTCGGGATTCGCGACCCTGAGGATTTGTACACCATTGTTTGGCTTGGCATTCAACTGCTTGTTGCGGTGGGCTTTTACTTCGTAATCACCGCGCTATGGCAGCACGTCCAGCGTTGCAGGGCACGGCCTTGCGACTGGCGTTCCTAGCGCCTACTATTGGTTGTGTTCGTGCTCTCCATCGTATGGCGCGAACGGCCCTACCCATCGCAGGCCCACTATCTTGTGGGCCTCTTGTTTGCATCACGCGCCCGGAAAGAGACTATGCGGCGTCGATCTCAAGCGTTTCGAATTCGATTAATAGCTCTGCGCCGAGCGTGGCCGAAAAAACTGCTATAGGCTTCGGCGCACCGCTTGCTTTTCCGAAGTATGACTTTTCAAGAGCGTCAAGCGCACGCCCATAGTCGTGAGTGCTATGGTCGGTAAGTATCCTTACCTCACTAATGATGTTTTGAATGAGGAAATCATTCACGAGGCAGCGCGACGCGCCTTTGAAGAGTAACCGGGCACGCTTTTCCCTATCGTCAAACATCAGTGCCAATTCCACGGTCCCTCCAGTCAAATCCGCCGAGATGCCGGTCAAATACCAGTCGTGGAAAAATTCATACTTCTCGATTGTGTTCATTTGGTTAGTCCGTCAAGGTGCCCACGGTGAAAAGGGGACCACGTCGCTCCCCCCATCCCGTACGCCGTTGTTCCAGTTGTGAGCATGCGGTCGCAAGCCGTTGTGCAGGTGGTCAAAGTCCAAATCAATCACGGGTGCGCCGGTATCGCCGTACAACCGCATTTGACCGCTTCCGGGGTTGGTGTGCCACGTTCCCGGCTCACCCAAGTTCGGTGTCCTGGCAAGGCCAGCGGTGTCAAACGTATCGCCTATGGCGGTATTTTCGCTGTACTCGAACGGCTGCGCATCGCCAAGCAGCGTCGAGTTCGTGCTTTCTCCTGCGCCAGCACTGCCACTAGTGGCGAACCCGACACTGCCGAGTGCCGCCCCCGCTACTGCTCCGACCGCGCCAAGCCAGTCAAACCCACCGCCTGACCCTGCAACCGGCACGCGGTCAATCATGCGTCCGCTCGCGTCGAGCGGAATGAAATTACCGCCGCGCACGGCGTAGACGGTTGGCCCCGCTTCCGGTGCCCGCTTTGGCCAGCTTTGCGGCGCGTAAGGGCGCGCTACGCGTCGGCTCCCCCGCCAGGCTCGATTGATAGCCGGAACAAGCCTTCCATCGCTCACTGCTTCGCGAAGGATATCGGGCTCGCGTACAATCCGCCGCCGCACGCGCGGCTAGAGTATCGCGCGAGCTCACCGCAGCCGGTCGTGCTGTTACTGCGCAGCGACCATCCGCTCGCGAAAAAGAAGCGACCCGCCACGCTCGACGATCTGCGTGCCTATCCGCTTGCGCTAATGCCTCCCACCTTCGGGATCGGTCACGTCGTCAAGATGACGGAACTGGCGGAAAACATCGCGATTCGCGCGACGTTGACGACCAACTCGCTCGGCGCGCTGAAGCGCTTCGTGACGGTCGAGAACTTCATGACGCTAATCGGCGAATTCGCCGCGTACCGGGAAATCGCCAGCGGTGAATTGACGACAGTGCCGATCGCGCATCCGCTTTTTGCCGGCGCGCAGGCACGCGTGCTGGTGAAGACCGACCGGCCGCTCGCGCCGGGTCCGCTGGAATTGCTGCGGTGGATTCAGGAGAGGATGCCGATGTTTGCGGCGGCTGGTGCGAAGGGGAGCGGCGCGGCTCGTGGCGGTGGGGCTGCCGTACGTAAGCGCCAGCGTCAGCGTAAAAGCGGTTGATTCGGTGCAAATCTTTTGTTCTCGCTACCGTCGGACACACGCAGACCGATAAAGCGAGCGCGACTGTCTTCATGCTAGCCGTCACAGCACTTATTGGCACAATCCGGTAAGAACGCTATTTCGACACGCTTTGTGTTTTCATAACCAGGTGGATAGATGCTTGTTTCCGTCAAAACTTCTCCTCGAAGAAAGCCGAACTGCCTTAATCCCCGCGGCTAGACGCTTCTTTGCCAGCACTTTTCGAGAATCCATGAACATTCGTTTTTGAAAATTCATTCATTGCCTGCATTCCAGTCAGTGAAAATTCTGATCGATTGAGGTCCGGTTGTTCTCATTCGGACGGTTTCCCCGGCGGCGTCCGTTGTGCCTGCAATAACCTCACCGATCGCCGTGACGATGCGGTATCGAACGCCCGGCAGCGGGTGGCCTTCGTGATCCTTTATCCAGAAATCAACGCGGGAAGAGATAGCCCGTTGGCCAGCCACGCGACTCGCCCCACCCACGCGCGCGACAAATTGTGTCGCAATGTATCAACACGCCCCCGATACACAGAACCTTGCACACGCGCCCGTTTGCCGACATAAACCAGATACGCGCGAGCGTTCCAATACGGTCATACCAGCCAACGGAGCGCTCACCATGCACAGTACTCTCGAAACGCCACTCGCCCTGCTCGCCGGGCTGCTGACGATTGCTTCGCCCTGCGTGCTGCCGGTCATGCCGATCCTGCTCGGCACGTCCGTCGAACAGCCGAGCCGCACGCGGCCGCTGTTCATCGTCGCCGGCTTCATTCTGACTTTTGCGTCATTCGCGCTGCTGCTTGGCGCAGTGTCGAGCACCGTGCACGTCGCGCAGCAGGTGCTGCGCAATACCGGCATCGCGTTACTCGCGCTGTCCGGCCTGATGCGCGTATGGCCGCGTCCTTATGACTGGCTCGTCGCGCGGTTGCAGGCGCCGCTCGAACGGATCGGCGCGGCGATCTTGCCGGGCTCGTCCGGCGGCCAACCCGGCAGCGGCAACGCCGGCGGCTTCGTGCTCGGTATGTCGCTTGGCGCGGTGTGGACGCCGTGCGCCGGACCGGTGCTCGCATCGATCCTCGTGCTGGTGGTGAAAGCCCAGGACCTCGGCTGGTCGGCGCTGCTGCTCACGCTGTATGCGATCGGCGCGGCGATTCCGATGCTCGCGATCATCTACGGAGGCCATTACGTGACCCGCCACGTGCGCGTCGTATCGCGCCACGCGGAACGTCTGCAACAGGTATTCGGTGTACTGGTGATGCTGACCGCACTCGCCATCTATCTGCAATACGACGTGCTGCTGTACGCCCGGCTCGCCGCTTTCTTCCCTTCACTGAAAGGACTTTGATATGACTACCCGACTCAAAACATTCGTGCTGTCCACGGCTTTCGCCGCCTGCGCCGTGATGGCGACGAGCACCGCCGCGCTCGCAGCGCCCCTGGCCGCCGCGTCGACGGCACCGGAATTCACCGGTATTTCGCAATGGCTCAATAGCGAACCGCTGAAGTTGCAGCAATTGCGCGGCAAAGTCGTACTGGTGGATTTCTGGACTTATAGCTGCATCAATTGCGCGAACACGCTGCCGTATGTGAAAAGCTGGAACCAGAAGTACAAGGATCAGGGGCTGACGGTGATCGGCGTGCATACCCCCGAATACCCGTTCGAGCGCGACACCGGCAACGTCAAGACCGCGATCAAACGGCTCGGCATCACCTACCCGGTCGCACAGGACAATCAGTACGCGACGTGGAATGCCTATAACAACCAGTATTGGCCCGCGTTTTACCTGATCGACAAGAAAGGGCAGATCGTTTATTCGCACTTCGGCGAAGGCGATTACGCACAAACCGAAGCGAAGATTCAGGCACTGCTTGCGCAAAAAGATTGAAACAACGTACCTGTTATAAAAAAACCCACCCGCGCCTGAGCAATCAGGTTCGGATGGGTTTTTTATTCCGGAGCCGGCTTTCGCGCGGTAATGTCGCACCGCTTTACACCACCCGCTTAAAACAGATAATTGGCGAATAAGCCGTAAGTGATCTGACTGGTCTTTTGCGTAATCGGGCTGTCGCTCGCATCGCCTTGCAGCCACGCGAACGACACGCTCGCGCCGACATTCCAACGCGCCGCGATCCGGTACGCGCCGTTGATCGAGAAGCGCACCTGACTCAAACCGGAGCCGGCCGAATAGGTCGGCAAACCGGAACGGGCGCTCTGTTCCGGCGTCACGCCGAAATAGGTTTCATTGTACTTGCTGCTGCCCCACGTCAAGCCCGGACCGGCGCTCAGCGTCAGTTGCGGAATCGGCTCATAGCGGCCGAGCAGGTCGAAGGTCGCGACGGTGCCGCGATCGTTGCCGGCGATATCGGTCAGCACGCTCGCGCGCGCAGTGATGAACTGATAGGTATAAACGCCGAACAGTTCGGCATGCGCGGTCCGCTTGACGTCGCCGAGCCCGTGCAGACGCGCATCGTCCGACTCGCTGCGCGGCTCGATGAAGTCGTAAGTGATCGCGGCGCCGACGCGCCAGTTACTGTCGCGATACAAGTAGGCGCCAAGTGCCAGCACCGAAGCGGCGTCCGGATTCGCGCCGAGAAAGAAGCGGTCGTAGTTCACGCTCACGGCCGGCACCACTTCCCATTTGGTCCCGCTTGCGCCCGGGTATTTCGGCATGTTCACGACCCCGGCGCCCACCGCGAAGCGCCACGGGCTCGTGCTCACGCCCGTCCCTTGGGTGACCTCCGGCGCGCCGACCGAATACAGGCCTTCGGACAGGCCGAGGGTGTCGTCCGCCATCGCGGCGAGCGCGAACAGCGACAACGCGGAGCCCACCAGCACCTTGGTCATTCGGGGATTCAATACATCGATCATTCCGCTTCTCCGTGGCAAATGATTAGCCCACGCGCAATTGCGCCGGTCTAGCCGTTTATTGGGTACTGCCGATACTTTCGTATAACTGAATGCCGCGAAGATCACCGCCATTTCGCCTCGCCAACCGGATTGGCTTATTGAGCCTATTGCGAAAAAAGCTATGGCAAAAGGTGGTTTGAGCATAGCCGGTTTATTTCGGCGGTCGCAAGCAGATTTTTGTTAAATGCAAACTTAGGGCCGGCAATTGTCACAATGGTGGCGCGAATCCAACGCCGCCCTCCCCAATCGCCCGGATTTGCCATTCGCGGTCCCAAACGATAATCTTTGCGGGCTTGACTTTCATCGTCGCCGGCAATAAGCGGGCGGCGGCTTTCGACGCACAGTGATCTACGTTACGGGTGAGCTATGGCATCAGGAAAGTATCTCGGCAACAAAACCGACAGTCCGTCGCTTTCGTGTCTTTGTGACAAGTCTCAAGCGCAGTATGCCAACCGCCGTATCAGTGCTGACTTGTCGCGCCGCGGTTTCGTTGCCGGTCTCGCGGCCTCGATGCTGAGCCTCGTGCTGCCCGGAATCGGTCACGCTCAAACCACCCAACCGCCGCCGGCACCGGCCAAACCGGTACTGTTCACCAACTTCCGTCTGTTCGACGGCAAATCGTCGGCGCTGCGCGACGGCCTCTATATGGTGGTCGAAGGCAACACGATCAGCCAGATCGGTCAGGGCCAGCCGGCCTCGAGCGAAGGCAAGACCGTGGTCGATTGCGGCGGCAAGGTGATCATGCCGGGCCTGATCGACATGCACTGGCATTCGCTGCTCGCCGCGCTGCCGATCCAGGTGATTCTCCAGGCCGACATCGCATTCGTTCACCTGGCCGCGAGTGCCGAAGCCGAACGCACGCTAATGCGCGGCTTCACGACGATACGCGACGCGGGCGGTCCGTCGTTCGCGCTGAAGCAGGCGATCGACAGCGGCATGATTTCGGGCCCGCGCATCTATCCGTCCGGCGCGATGATCACCACCACCGGCGGCCACGGCGATTTTCGTTCGCTGGCCGAACTACCTCGCACCGCCAACCAGGTCAGTCAGGCGGAACGCGACGGCGCCAATGCAATCGCCGACACCGCGGACGAAGTGCGGATGCGGGTGCGCGAGCAGTTCATCCAGGGCGCGACGCAGATCAAGATGGTCGGCTGCGGCGGCGTGTCGACTCCGCGCAGTCCGCTCGACATGCTCACGTTCACCGAAGACCAGATGCGCGCGGCAGTCGAAACCGCGGCGGACTGGGGCACGTACATTCTGGTGCACGCGTATACACCCGAATCGATTCAACGCTCGGTCGCCGCCGGCGTGCAGTGCGTCGAGCACGGTCATTTGATGGACGATAAAACCGCCGCGCTGATGGCGAAACACGGTACGTGGTTGAGCACGCAACCGTTCGTCAGCGAAGAGGACGTCGCGCCGCTGAGCGGCCCGAGCCGCGAGAAATTCCTCGAAGTGACCGCGAGCACCGACAACACCTACAAGCTCGCGCGCAAGCACGGACTGAAGGTCGCGTTCGGCACCGACCTGATCTTTTCGCAGACCCTGGCAACGCGCCAGGGCAAGATGCTCACGCACCTGAAACGCTGGTACACCGCTGCGGAAGCACTGAATATGGCGACGGGCGCCAACGGCCAGTTGCTGGCGATGTCCGGTCATCGCAATCCGTATCCGCGCAAACTCGGCGTGCTGGAAGAAGGCGCGTATGCGGACCTGCTGCTGATCGACGGCAATCCGCTCGAGAATCTCGATCTGATCGCAAACCCCGAGCAGAACCTGCGCATCGTGATGAAGGACGGGAAGTTCTACAAGAACACGCTCAAAGCGTAATAAACGATCAGGCCGGGAGCATGCCGCGTCACGACGTCGGCAGGCTCCCGGCCTGAATAGTTAGCTGAACTGCGTTACTTCGAATCGCGCTACGCAAGGATCGGGCAACGCAGTACTTCACACCCGGCATCCGGGCGCGCAAGCTGCCGCGCCCGGCCCACCGACTCCGTCAGCCGGTTAGCTGCGACCCTGCAGACGGATATCGCGCGACGACGCTCCGACATACACCGAGCTGCCCGGCACATATTGCCAACGGCTGTGCGTCGTATCCCACACGCTTTGCATGCGCGGCGTGACGACCACGTGCACGTGACGCGACTGGCCCGGGTTCAGCGCAACCTTGTCCCAGCCCACCAGACGGCGCGGCGGTTCGCCCTGATACGGCACGCCCAGATACACCTGCGGAATTTCGGCGCCGGCCACGCGGCCATCGTTACGCACATCGAACGACACGTCGATCAGACCGCCCGGCAGGCGCTTGACCGACAGATCCGAGTAGCCGAAGTGCGTGTACGACAGGCCGTAGCCGAACTCGAACATCGGCGTGATGTTCTTCGCGTCATACCAGCGATAGCCCATGTCGAGCCCTTCCGAGTAGACCGGATCGGTCGGGAACGAGCCGTCCGTGCCCCACGTCGGCGTGTCCTGATCGCGCGCCGGGAACGTGACCGGCAGTTTGCCGGACGGATTGACCTTGCCGAACAGCACGTTCGCAATCGCCTTGCCGCCCGCTTCGCCCGGATACCACGCTTCGACGATCGCCGACACCTTGTCCTTCCACGGCATCAGCACCGGATTGCCGCTTTCGACGACGACAACCGTGTGCGGATTGGCCGCCGCGACCGCTTCGATCAGCGCGTCCTGGTTGGTCGGGTTCGCGAGGCTCAGGCTTTGCAGATCGCCGAAGTCTTCGCCGGCCGGCTGCGCGACGACCACCACCGCGACGTCGGAGTTAGCCGCGAGCGTCGCCGCCTGGCTGATCTCCTGCTGCGTGTATGCGCGGAACGGCGACGCCTGGTCGCTGTTGCCGGCAAACGTGACCTTGGCCTGCGGCGCGAGCGCCTGGATCGCCGAGACGATCGGCGTATCGACCTTCAGCCACGGATTGGTCCACCAGCTGCAACCGCTCGAGTTGCCGAACGTGAGGCCGCCGCAACCGGAGAACGCACCCGTCACCGGATCGCGCGTATTGCCGGACCCGCCGCCCGTCAGCACCGCCGCGTCCGCGTGGCCGCCGATCACCGCGATGCGCGACAGCGAACCCGCCGCGAGCGGCAGCTGATTGCTGGCGTTCTTCAGGAGTACCATCGACTGCTCGGCGGCCGATTGCGTGAACGCATTCGCAGCCGCGAAGTTGATGTTCTTGCCGCCCTTGGCCGGGTCGTCCATCACGCCGTTGCGAATCATCACGTACAGCTTGCGCTCGACCATGTCGTTCAGACGCGCGGTCGAGACCGAACCGTTCGCGATCGCCTGCTTGACCAGAGCCGGCGTCAGATAGACGGTCGAACCGACGTCTTCTTCCTCGTCGAGACCGGCGTTGATCGCGGCCGCAGTGCTATGCGCCGCGCCCCAGTCCGACTGCACCTGGCCTTCGAAATGCCAGTCGTTCTTCAGCACGTCATTGAGGATGTGCGAGTTCTCGCATGCGTAGGCACCGTTCACGCGGTTGTAGCTACACATCACGCTGCCCGGCTGCGCGGTGCGCGCGGCGATTTCGAACGGCAGCAGATACAGCTCGCGCATCGTGCGCTCGTCGATCTGGCTGTTGCCGCCGCTGCGCCCGTGCTCCTGCTCGTTGCCCATGTAGTGCTTGATCGTCGCGATCACCTTCTGGCTTTGCGTGCCGTCGGTGCGCTCGGCGAGCATTTCGCCCGCGAGGATCGGGTCTTCGCCGAGGTACTCGAACAGACGCCCGCCGCGCGGCTCGCGAGCGAGGTTCGTGCCGCCGCCGAGACCCATGCCGAAGCCCTGTGCGCGCAACTGGATCGCGACCTGCTTGCCGTAATTCGATGCCAGCTGACGGTCCCAGCTGGCCGCCACCGCGATCGTCGCCGGGAAGGTGGTCGACGGCTGGCTCGTGCTACCCGAGCCGGTCGACGAGTCGGCCATGTTCAGATCCGGAATGCCGAGACGTGGCACGCCCTGGATGTAGCCCGCGCCGCCGCCCGGCACCGACGACATTGCGTACTGCGAATGAATGAACTGCAGCTTCTCGTCGAGCGTCATCTTGTCGACGAGGGTCTCCGCGCGCCGATGCGCGGCCGCCGACGCAAATGCGTTCAGCACCGTCGATAGCGGCGCGAAGTCGAGCGCCGAAGTGGGAATTTCCGCGTGCGCAGCAGCGCTCACGGCCGCCGCTATCGCGACGGCCGGCCAAAGTTTCTTTTGCATAGATGTCTCTCCGAGTTGGACTTTTCGTTGGGGCTGCGAGCGCGTCGAATGGGTGCACAGCGGACGCGAAAACAGGCCTGCGGCGATGACCGCAAACGTTTGCCTGTTGAAAGAAGAATCGACGCGGCTGGATGGGCTGTAACGACTCTCCGTGGTGAGTAATGTAAGAATGTAGTCTGACTACAGCATCGGTGTTTTTACTAATACGCGTGTTTTTATGCGTAATGGGCCGTAAGAGTTTTCTTACATAATGCAATTGAAAGAATTGAAATTTGGCCGGTAATTTTTATTCGATTTTTTATTTCACCGGATTGGAGTCGGAAAAATATGCGAATAGGGTTTTTATTCGCTTTGCGTAGGCCGCATCCGGCTCAGATTGCGCCGTGATTGAAGCGTTTCCCGCATGCCTAAGCTCGTTCTCCCCCATACACGGCCTGAAAATACCGAGCCAAATTTATGTGCTTTAACTATCTCCAATCCCTGATATTTCCAAAGATTTATGAGGTTAGATCCTGTGATGTAGCCGGTGATTCGTACACCAAAGAATGAAAAGACAATGACGCGGATTTTCGGTCCTACCAGCACTTGACAACAAAAAAGTCCGCTTCTAGTTTACTGGAAGCCACATCCCTAAAACTGGAACTCATGGACATCAACGCGCTGATCGCCCGACGCGTCAAAGCATTGCGCGACGCGCAAAACTGGTCGCTCGACGCGCTAGCCGAGCGCAGCAAAGTCAGCCGCTCGAACATCTCGCTGATCGAACGCGGCCAAAGCAGCCCCACCGCGACCGTGCTCGACAAACTCGCGACCGCGCTGAACGTGCCGCTGGCATCGCTATTCGAGCAGGACGACACGCCGCAAGCCGCAACATCGCCCGTCAGCCGCGCAGCCGACCAACCGGTCTGGACCGATCCGACATCCGGTTACGTGCGCCGGCATCTATCGCCCACCGCGCCGTCCGCGCTCCAGCTGGTCGAGGTCGACTTCCCCGCCGGCCAGCGCGTCAGCTACGAAACCGGCGCGCGCGACGCGGACATCCATCAGCAGGTGTGGCTGCTGGAAGGATCGATGGAAATCACCACCGGCGACACCAGTTGGCGGCTCAAAGCCGGCGACTGTCTCGCGATGCGCCTCGATAGCCCGATCACATTCCGCAATCCCACGCGCAAACGCGCGCGGTATCTGGTGGCACTGACCACCACAGCGGTCAGCCCAGGCAACCAGAGCAACCGCGCAAACCAGATCAACCCACGGAGCAACGGATGAACGAACCCGCAACCATCCGGCGCATCGACGCGACCGAAGCGGCCGCCAGCATCGAAGCGCTCGCCGATGTACTGATCGACTGCGTGGAAGGCGGCGCGTCGGTCAGCTTCATGCTGCCGATCTCGCGCGACACCGCACGCGCGTTCTGGCGCAACGTCAGCGACGGCCTCGCGCGCGGCGAGCGGGCGCTGCTGATCGCGCGCGACCACAGCGGCGAAATCGTCGGCACCGTGCAGTTGATCACCGCCCAACCGGAAAACCAGCCGCATCGCGCGGACGTCGCGAAGATGCTCGTACATCGCAAAGCGCGCCGTCGCGGGATCGCGCACGCACTGATGAGCGAGGTCGAGCACGTCGCGCGCGCCGAGAGCAAATCGGTGCTGCTGCTCGACACCGTCACCGGCGCCGACGCCGAGCGGCTCTATCAGCGCGCCGGCTGGCAACGCGTCGGCGACGTGCCCAATTACGCGCTGATGCCCGACGGCGCCCTGTGCGGCACGACGTTTTACTGCAAACAGCTTTAACCGCGAATCCGCCGCTCCGCCGCATGTAGTTGAAAATTTCAACTACATGCCTATAATGCGTGCTTACCCGCCCCGGGTAGCCGACGACAGCGGAGCAATCTTGTACTCGGACTTCCTCACTTTCCGGCTCGATCTGACCAGCGCGCTGCTGATCAACCGCGCGAACGAGGTCTATCGCGAGCGCTGGGATCTCGACGTACGCGCGCTGCGCGTATTGCGCCTCGTCTGCGCCGAGCCCGACATCACCCCGAAAACGGTGTCGCAGCGCGCGCTGATCGAAAAAACGCTGCTCTCCAAAGTGCTCGCCGAGCTCGAAACGCGCGGGCTGATCGATCGCAACACCCATCCGTCGGACCGCCGCAGCATCGCGTTGCGCGCCACCACGCACGGTCTCGAAGTTGCACAGGCATCCGAAGCATTAGGATCCGCGCTGGAAGTCGAGCTTGCGAAGGGCCTGAGCGCGAACGAACGCAAAACGCTCGAACGCCTGCTCGGCAAGCTGTCGAACAGCCTGCTGGCGAACGAGTTAGCAGGCGAACACGCCAACGAGCGTACGAACGAGCCGCCGCACTGAGCCGCCGCACTAAGCCGCGCAAGCCGCCCGCCACCCAACCGATTTCCATAGCGCCCACGCCCAAGGAGCCCTTCATGTCGAAGCTGATCGCAACGCTGTCGCCCGCGATCGACACGCTGCTGCCCGAACTCGAAGCGATCTACAAGGATCTGCACCAACACCCCGAGCTGTCGATGCAGGAAGTGCGCACCGCCGGCATCGTCGCGGATTACGTCGAAAAGCTCGGCTATGAAGTGACCCGCGAAGTCGGCGTGACGGGTGTGGTCGCGTTGATGCGCAACGGCGACGGCCCGACCGTGATGCTGCGCGCCGACATGGACGCGCTGCCGATGGCCGAAGCGACCGGCCTGCCCTACGCGAGCACGGTGCGAACCAAGGACGAAGACGGCTTCGAAGTCGGCGTCGCGCACTCGTGCGGTCACGATCTGCACGTCACGTGGCTGCTCGGCGTCGCGCGCCTGATGGCCGAGCATCGCGACGCGTGGCACGGCACGCTGATGGCGGTGTTCCAGCCCGGCGAAGAAGTCGGCCGCGGCGCGCGCAGCATGCTCGACGACGGCATGACCACGCGCTTTCCGAAACCCGACGTGATTCTCGGCCAGCACGTGATGGTCGGCGCGGCCGGCACGATCGGCTATCGCAGCGGCACGATCCTGTCGGCCGGCGACAGTCTGAAGGTCAAGCTGTTCGGCCGCGGCTCGCACGGCTCGCAGCCGCAGACCTCGATCGACCCAGTGATCATGGCGGCGTCGACCACGCTGCGGCTGCAAACCATCGTGTCGCGCGAAATCTCGCCGCGCGACAGCGCGGTGCTGACGATCGGTTCGCTGCAAGCCGGCACCAAGGAAAACATCATCCCCGACGACGCGACACTGAAGCTGAACATGCGCACCTACGACGACGACGTGCGCGAATACATGCTCGGCGCGATCCGCCGGATCTGCTGCGCCGAATGCGTGGCGTCGAACGCACCGCGCGAGCCGGAGTTCACCACGTTGTCGAGCTATCCGCTGACGGTCAACGACCACCCGGTCACCGAACGTCTGCGCGAAGCATTCGAAGCGCAGTTCGGCGAGCGCGCATACGAAACGCAACCGGCCGCCGCCAGCGAAGACTTCAGCCTGTTCGGCCGCGAATGGAACGTGCCGTACTCGTTCTGGTTCGTCGGCGGTACGGACCCCGAAGTATTCCGCGCCGCGCTCGCTGCGAAAAAGCTCAACGAAATCCCCAGCAACCATTCGCCGAAATTCGCCCCGGTGCTCGACCCGACGCTGCGCGCCGGCCTCGAAGCGATGCTGTGCGCGGCCGGCGTATGGCTCGATCAATCCGCCTAGGCTACCTCCGCACCGTGAATTCGCACGCCGTCTATACGATCCTCGATCTGATCGGCACCTTCGTGTTCGCGATCAGCGGCGCGGTGGCCGCGCGCCAGCGCCGCCTCGACCTGTTCGGGATCGCGGTGATCGCGTTCATGGTCGCGTGCGGCGGCGGTATCGTGCGCGATATCTGCATCGGCGCGATTCCGCCGGCGGGGCTGTCGAACTGGCGCTATCTGGCCACCGCGCTGGCAGCGTCGGCGGTGACGATTCTCGCCTATCCGCAGGTACGCCGGCTGCGTCAGCCGGTGCTGTTCTTCGATGCGATCGGGCTCGGTCTGTTCGCGGTATCCGGCGCGCAGAAGGCGCTGACCTATGGCCACAATGCCGAACTCGCGATTCTGCTCGGCGTGGTCAGCGCGGTGGGCGGCGGCGTGATGCGCGACATCGTGCTGTCGCGCGTGCCGGCCATTCTCGAACGCGAGATTTACGCGTCGGCCGCGCTGTTCGGCGCGGCCGTGCAGGTGGGCTTTTCGTACGCGGGCTGGACCGACTGGTGGACGCCGTGGTTCGCAACGCTCGCCTGCGTGATGGTGCGGCTCGCGTCGCTGCGCTTCGGCTGGCGTCTGCCGGTCTTCCAGGGCCGGCGCGCCGCCGATACGCGCGACGCGCCGTAAGCGCCACCGTCATGTGCCACTGTCACGCGCCGCCGGCCATGCTCGGCAACAGCTCGCGGTAGATATGAATCATCGCCGGCCCCATCAGCACGACCAGCAACGCAGGAAAAATGCAGAACACCAGCGGAAACAGCAGCTTCAGCGAAATCTTCGCCGCGCGTTCCTCGGCGCGCATCCGCCGCCGCGTGCGCAGCGTATCGGACAGCACCCGTAACGACGCGCCGATGCCGGTGCCGAAGCGCTCGGCCTGAATCAGCATCGCGCTGAACGAATCAATGTCTTCCACGCCGGTGCGCAACGAGAAATTGCGCAGCGCCTTTTCCTTCGAAAAGCCCGAACGCATTTCGAGCAGCATCAGTTCAAGCTCGCTCGCCACCACCGCGCTGCGCATCCGGATCTCCTCGCCGACTTTGAGCAACGCGGCATCCAGACTCAAGCCGGCTTCGACGCACACGGTCAGCAGATCGAGCGCATCCGGAAAGTCCTCGACAATGCTGCGCTGGCGCGACGCGATACGGCGCGACAGCACCACGTTCGGCAGGTAGTAGCCGAACGCGGCGAGCGCCATCAGCACGATCGACCGTTCGAGCAGCGTCGTCACGAGCGCGCTGCCGTACAGCACGACCAGCGCCAGCAACGGCAGCACGACGGCCAGCGCGGTCTTGGTCGCGAGATAAACCGGCGCGGCATTGGCCGAGCGCCAGCCCGCATTCATCAGTTGCACCCGCAGCGCGGATTGCTCCCAGCCCTCTTTCGGCACGGAAAGCCGTGAAATAGGCTGCGAAATTTCCACCAGCTTTTCGTACCACGGCGTATCCGCGGTGCCGCCCGCCTGCTCCAGCGTCGGCGCGAGGTTCGGGCCGCCCGCCTGTTCGATGCGGCGGCTCATGTCGCGCGGCGTGGCCAGATGCATCGCGCCGAACGCGGCGGCCGACACGATCGCGAATACACCGAGCAGCAACAGAATCTGTGTGAGGTTCAGCGTTTGCATGATCTCTCCTCGTCGTTATTTTTCGCGGCGCGGCGCGGGTCAGCGCGCCACCGCTCGCCCGCTCAGACCCGGATCCTGACGATGCGCCGCATCCACAGGACCCCGAACAGAATGCCGACGGCAGCGATCGTGACCATCTTCATCCCCGCCGGGTCCTGCCACAGAATGCTCAGGAACTCGGGATTGATCACCAGCATCGCGGCGCCGATGCCGAACGGCAGCAAGCCGAGCACCCATGCGGACAGCTTGCCTTCGGCGGCCAGTACGCGAATCTTGTCGAACAGCTTGAAGCGGTCGCGCACCATCGCGGTGATCCCGTCGAGTACTTCGGCCAGATTGCCGCCGGTTTCGCGCTGGATCACCACCGCGATCACGAAGTAGCGCAGATCGCGAATCGGCACCCGCGTCGCGAGATTGGTGAGCGCTTCGCTAATCGACACGCCGTAGTTGATCTCGTCGAACACGATGCGAAATTCGCCGCTCATCGGCTCGGCGAACTCGGTGCCGACCATATCGATCGCGCCGGTGAACGCATGGCCCGAGCGCAACGCACGCGAGAGCATGTCGCAAACATCGGGCAGTTGCCGTTCGAGTTGGCGAATCCGCTTGTTGCGGCGGCGCTGCACGTAGACGATCGGCAGCAGCGCCGACAACGCGGCGGCCCCGGCCGTGAGGTGCCACGGCAGCGCGAGACTCGCGCCCACGATCAACACGAACGGCGGCAACACCGCGCAGGTGCCGACGAGCCGGCCCACCGACCAGGTCAGTCCCGACTGCTGCAGAAACAGGTCGAGCGCATGCACGCGCGGAATCTTCAGCAGTACCCGCGTGAATAGTTCCGACTCGGCCATCATTCGCGACTTCAGAATCGACAGCCGCTCCTTGTTCACGTGGCCGCCGGCGGAGACCGCGCGAATCCGCGATTCGACCCGGCGCGCGACCGGTCCGTGGCGGCTGTTCCAGTACTCGTAGACCGTGCCGGTCGCGAGCACCACCGCGACGAACAGCAGAATGATCGACGCATAGAAGATCGGATTCATGACGATGTCCCCCTCACGCCGTTTCGAAGCGCCGCGCCGGATCGTAGATCTGATCGGGCGGCGCAACGCCGAACGCCTGCAGACGCTCGGCGAATTTCGGCCGCACGCCGGTCGCGCAGAAATGGCCGCGCACGTTGCCCTTCGAATCGACTCCCGTGCGGCGAAACACGAAGATCTCCTGCATGTTGATCATGTCGCCCTCCATCCCGGTCAGCTCCGAAATGCTGATGATCTTGCGGCGTCCGTCGGTCAGCCGCGCGGCCTGCACGATCACCGTGATCGCCGACGAAATCTGCTGGCGCATCGTGCGGGTCGGCAACGGCAGGCCGCCGAGCGTCATCATGTTTTCGAGCCGGGTCAGCGCATCGCGCGGCGTGTTCGCGTGGATTGTCGACAGTGAGCCTTCGTGGCCGGTGTTCATCGCGTTGAGCATGTCGAGCGCTTCGGCGCCGCGCACTTCGCCGAGGATGATCCGGTCGGGGCGCATCCGCAGCGCGTTGCGCACCAGCGTGCGCTGGGTGATCTCGCCGCGTCCCTCGATATTCGGCGAACGCGTTTCGAGCCGCAGCACGTGCTCCTGGCGCAATTGCAGTTCGGCCGCGTCCTCGATCGTGACGATCCGCTCGTCGTTCGGAATGAAGCCCGACAGCAGGTTCAGCAGCGTGGTCTTGCCGCTGCCGGTGCCGCCCGAGACCAGCATGTTGACCTTCGCGCGCGCGAGTGCGTCGAGCAGTTCGGCCATCGGCGGCGTCATGCTTTGCAGTTCGATCATGTCGGCGACCTGCAACGGATTGGTCGCGAAACGCCGGATCGACAGCAGCGGTCCGTCGATCGCGCAGGGCTTGATGATCGCGTTCACGCGCGAGCCGTCCGGCAGCCGCGCGTCGACCATCGGGCTCGACTCGTCGATATGGCGGCCCACACCCGAGACAATCTTCTCGATCACCTTCATCAGATGCGCGTCGTCGTAGAAGCTGACGTCGGTCTGCTCGAGCCGCCCGCGTCGCTCGACATAGGTATGGCGATGCGTATTCACCAGAATGTCGGAGATGGTCGGGTCGCGCAGCAGCGCTTCGAGCGGGCCGAAGCCGAACATCTCGTCGTACACGTCGGTCACCAGCTGCTTGCGCTCGATATCGTTGGCCGGCGCTTTCTGCTCGTCGAGAATGCGCGCGATCAGCGCGCCGATTTCCTGACGGACCTGTTCGGACGGCAGCCGCGCGAGCCGTTCGAGTTCGACGCGTTCGAGCACCGTCAGATGAATCTCGCGTTTCAGTTTCTGATAAGCACCGCGAATCATTCCGGCGCCCGCCGGATCCTGGCGTTCGCCCAACGACTGCACACGTTGCGCGGAAATCTGCTCACGAAGCGACATGACGTTCCCCTGGTTCTGATGGTTCTAATGGTTGCGATCGTTGCGGCGGTGGCGCGTTACAGCGTTTCGAGTTTCGGCGCGTTTTGCCGGCCAAGCAGCCGGCCGAACAGCGACTCGCCCTTCGCGCGGCCGCGCCCCGGTGACGCGGTACCGGCCATCAAGTTTTCGGCGAGCGCCTGCAGGCTGCGCGCGACACCGCTGCCGCGCGCGGTCTTCGACACCGGCAGCCCCTGATTCATCGCGTCGGCGACGGTGTCGGCATCCTCCGGAATCACCTGATACGCGCTCATCCCGAGCACGCTTTCGAGCGCCGCGCGCGGCCGCTCGCCATGCCGCGAATAGCGGTTCAGGATCAGCCGCATCTGCTCCTGCGCGAAGCCGACCGAGCAGAGAATTTCCTGCAGCCGGCGGCCGGCGCGCACGTGCGCCATGCTCGCCTGCAACACGATGTGAATGTGGTCGCTGCGATCGAGCGCGAGCATCGACAGCCGGTTCAGCGTCTGGCCCAGATCGAACAGCACGAAGTCGTAATGCGGCGCGGCGACGCCGAGCAGCCATTCGAGACGGTCTTCCTTGATCTCGGCCGCCTTCACCGGATCGCCCGCGCCCGCGAGGATGTGGAAGCTGTCGGTCACATGCACGAGGCTGGTGTCGAAGAACGCCGCGTCCATCCGCTCGATCTGCGCGCAGATTTGCGGCAGCGTCGACGGCGGGCTCTGGTCGGAGACCAGAAACGCGGCGTCGGCGAACTGCTGGTTCAGATCGATCAGGAGTACGCGCTTTTTCTGCGGCAGACTCGCGATCGCATGCGCGACGTTCGCGGCGATGAAGCTGGTGCCGGCGCCGCCCTTGCTCGAAATGAACGACAGAATCCGCGTGTCGCGGCGGCCGCCTTGCAGGCTCTGCGCCTGCGCGCGCTGCAACGCATCGCCGAACTGGCGCGCGTCGAGCGGCCAGTTCAGCACGTCGCGAAAGCCCGCGCGCATCGCCGCGATCAGCGTGTCGGGCGACGCGTCCGGAACCAGCAGGATGCAGGTGAGCCGCCCGTGCGCGCGGTGCAGCGCTTCGACCACCGCGGGTTCCGCATCCTGCAGCGACACCGCATCGACGATCAGCACGTCGAATGCGTCGAGACTGTCGCCGCGCTCGCCGAGCAGCGACGGCCGGCCGCTCGCGCGGGTGATCCGGTAGTCGCCGCATTCGCCGGTCAGATGCGCGATCTGCGCGAGCCGTTTGCTGTCTTCAGAGAGAGCCAGGATGTTGATCATGATGTTCTCAACCGAGCTGTCGAGGTTGGGCGGCGGACCTCCGGGCCCGCCGCCGGCGCAACGCGACCGCGGCGCGTGATGGGCTGCCGCGCGCGTTGCCGCTTGCACTCACCGGCTGCCGCCGCTGCTGCCGATCCCGATCACGAACGGATTGACCGTGGTGGCCGGCGTCTGGAACGACTTCGCGTACTGCTCCTGCGCGGCCACCGCGGCGACGCCGTCGACGCCCGGCGTCGACGGGTTGTTCTCGCCCGCATGCGGATCGATGATCTGCATCCGCGTGACGGTGCGCACCGCGTCGCCGACATGCGCGTCCCAGATCGGCGAGCTCGACATGCAGCCGCTCAGCGAGCCGCCCGCGAGTGCCGCCAACGTCGCCAGCAACGCCGCGCGGCGCGTGATCACAACAAGTTCGAGTTTCATGAGAGTCTCCTTCGCGGCGCGTTACGGGTTGGCGGGGGTGGCCGGGATAGCTGGGCCGGACGAGGTGTCCGGGCTCGCGGCGTCGGCTTTGGCAAGCACCGGTTCGCTGCTGGCGGCGGCATCGGGCGTCGTCTTCGCGGCGACCCGGGTTGCCGCGCCGCTGCCCTGATGCATGACGGCGGCGCTGGTTTTATCGCCGCTCGGCAGCGCCGCCGCCGGCGCGGGCCGGTCCGCCTGGGTATCGCGCGGCAACAGCGCGGCCGGTGCGCTCGTGCTGCCGGTCGGTGCGGGCGCCGGTACCGGCAGCGTGGGTTGCGGCTGCGGTTGCATCTGCGGCTGGACTTGCGGCTGCGGCGCGTTCGGATCGACGGCACCAGCACCGGCGGCGGGCTGCGCGGCGGGCCGGCGGCCTTCCATGTTGCCGGTCGCGTAGACCGCTGCTTCTGACGTCTGATTAAAGCTGTCGGTCGGCAGCGGATAGTCGGTTCCGGACGGCATCGGCTTCACCAGATGCACGGTGATGATGAAGATCAGCTCGGTGCGATCCTGCTGGAACGACGTGCTGCGAAACAGCGCGCCGAGCACCGGCACTTCGCCGATGCCGGGCAACGCTTTCAGCGCACCGGTGATGTTGTTCTGGATCAGCCCGCCGATCGCGAAGCTCTCGCCGTCGTTCATCTGCACCGTGGTCGACGCACGGCGAGTGGTGATCAACGGCAGCACCGTCACGCCGCTGGTGCCGCTCGAAGAGACGGTGACGCCGGTCGGCGACAGCTCCGACACTTCCGGCGCGACCTTCAGGTTCACGCGGCTGCCCGCGAGCACGGTCGGCGTGAATTTCAGGCCGACGCCGAACTCTTCTTCCTGCAGCGTGATCGTCGAGCCGCCGGTGCCGTTGCTTTGCGGCACCGGAATAAAGACCCGGCCGCCAGCGAGGAACGACGCTTCCTGGCCGCTCAGCGTGACGAGGTTCGGCTCGGCGAGAATCTTGCCGAGGCTGTCGCTCTTTTGCGCGTCCATCGCCAGATTGAACGGCTTGTTGTTGGCCTTGCTGAGCGCGATGCCGTTGCCGACTCCGGCGAGCAGCGAGCTCACCAATGCGCCGGTCCACGAGCCGAAGCCGCCCTGGATATTGACCGCCGCGCCGAGTTGATTGAGCAGCGTCTTCGACACTTCGGCAACCTTCACTTCGAGCATCACCTGCTGCGGCGAGTCGACCGTCATCATGTTGATGACTTCGGAGCCCTTACTGATGCTCGTGCTTTGCTGAGACATCGAGCCGCCGTTGCCGAAGCTCGCGGTGCTGTTCTGCTGTTGCTGGGTCGGCTGCGCGCCCGCATAGGCGCCGGCGATTCCCATCGCCTGCGCGGCCGCTTGCGCGCTCGACACGCGGCCCGCCAGCACCAGATTGCCGGCCGCGCTCGACACGCGAATGCCGCGCTCGTTCGGCAGCAGTTGCTGCAACGCGCGCTGCAGCCCTTCGCCATCCACCGTCACGTTCACGTCGATGATCTGGCAGGCGCCGCTGCGGCCTTGCACGATCATGTTGGTGGTGCCCACCGTCATGCCGACCACGTACAGGCTGCGCTGCGAGACCAGCGCCGCCTCGGCGATCACCGGATTGCCGAGCGTACGGTTGCGCGCCGGTTCGATGAGCGGCACGATCACCGACTTGCCGACCGCGACCGACACGCTCGACTGATCGCGAATCTCGCCGCTGCAGTTCGGTCCGGTCAGTTGCGCGGGCGCGACCGACCTGCCGCCGCCCGCGCCGCCCGGAATTGGCGTGTTGCTGGCCAGCATCGGCGCCCCGCCTCGGCCGGCCGGCAACGGCGCCGATTGCATGCCCCAGCCCTGCGGCATCGGCGCGCCGGCCATGTTCTGCGCCGCGCTGTTCTGCGCGACCGTCAAGCCGGCGCACAGCGCCGCGGCGAGCATCGTGCCGCCGAGCGCGCGGCAACGCGTGCCGCCGGATGAGAACCCCTGTTTTGTTTTCATGTTGCTGCCCCCGTCGCTCGATGTGGATGAACCGAGACGTTTTGTCTTGCCTTTGTTATCCGGGCTCGCGGCGCCTTCGGATTCGCGCGCCGCGACCGCGCTAGAAACATTCGACGCTGCCCGTCACCCCCGACAGCACGCCGACGCAATCGCGCTTCGGCGCCGGTCTCGCCGCGTATTTCGCGCGCACCGGATGCACCGGCTCGGCTGCCGCGACCACCGGCGCCGAGGCCGGCAGATCGAGCAGCGTCAGCTTGGTCGCGCCGCCGGTATTCGGCGTCTGCTTGTCGACCTGATTGCGCAATACCAGCGACAAGGTGCCGACGCTGCGCGCGAGGTCGAGTTTTTCGGCCTGCTCGGGCGTGACTTCGAGCGTCACCGCGTTGACCACTTTCGGCGCGGTGTCGTCGCGGCTGACCTGCTGCGCGACCGCTAGCACGAGGATCTTTTCGAGCACGATCTTCGAGATGCTCTGCTGCGTGTCGGTCTTGTTGGCCTGCTGCGTATTGACGATCACGTCGACGTAATTGCCCGGCAGCGCGAAACCGGCAACTCCGACCACATCGTTCACACGCACCGTGATCGCGCGATGGCCTTCGCCGATCACCGCCGACAAACCGCCCTTGGTGCCCTGCGGCGCGAGCTTCGCTTCAAGCACCGGCTCGCCGGGCGCGAGACTCGTCAGCAGCACGCGTCCTTCGAGCGCTTTCGCGTCGGCGAACGCACCGGGCGGCACGCTCGAATTCGGCCAGCTGACCAGATGCACGAGGTTCTGGTTGAGCGGCTGGCCGAGACTGATGTCGCTCGTCGCCACCGCCACCGACGTCATCGCGCTCGACGACGTCTGCAACAGCCAGCGCGACGCGAAACTCACGGCCGCGAGGCCCGCCAGTACCGCGATCGCCAGCATCACAAAAGCACGACTGTTTTTCATGGCAATACTCCCTGCATTCAGTGGAAACGCGCGGCTACAGCGCGGCCGCGAACAGCATGCCGAGGGTGCCCGCCGCGATCGCGACGCCGTACGGCAGCGTGCCGACCGATTCGGACTGCGTATCGAGCAGCGCCGGCGGTCTGAGCGGCGCAACCAGCCAGCCGCCGAGCAGCCTACGCAGATTCGCGAGCAATCTGCCGAAGCGGCCGCGCAGCAACACGAGTGCGAGCGACCACACGCCGCCGATCAGAAAGGTCGCGAGTGCGATCCGCCAGCTGAGCGCCGGTCCGACCCACGCGCCGATCATCATCAGCAGCTTGACGTCGCCGGCGGCCATCCCGCGCAGCAGATAGAACGGCAGCAGCAGCGCGAAGCCGCACGCGGCGCCGGCCAGCCACGCGAGCGCGCCGGCGAGCTGGCCGTGCAGTGACATCTGCACGGCCAGCGCGGCGGCGAGGCCGAGCGCGATCAGGCGGTTCGGAATGCGGCGCGCGGTGAGGTCCGTGCTCGCCGCCACGATCGCCAGCACGATCACGCACAGCGGTACAGGATGTGGCGGTAAAGGTGGCAGCGTCATGGCGGTCTCGCTAGAGTCGAAGATTGGAGCGGGCGCGGCGTCAGACCGACGACGCGATGCTGGTAAACAGCGAACTCAGGTTCGTGCCGAGCGTCGTGATCGCACCGATGATCACGAGCGCGATCAGCCCCGCGAGCAGCCCGTATTCGATGGCGGTCACGCCGTGTTCATCGCGAGCGAAACGTGCCGCGCCGGCAATCAGTTTGTTCATGACAGACTCCTTCTCGATGAATGAGGATCGACGGACGAAGCGCACGGTTCGTCCGTCGACGGACGGCGCTTATACCGAATTGCCGATGCTGGTGAAAATCGAATTCAGATTGGTGCCGAGCGTCTTGACGGCACCAATGATCACCAGCGCGATCAGGCCGGCGAGCAGCCCATATTCGATGGCGGTGACGCCGTCTTCGTCGCGAACGAAACGAGCTGCGGCAGCGATGATTTTGTTCATGATTCGACTCCCTTTGGATAGCTAAATAATTAAACCCTTCACCGGGATCGGCGCGAGGGAAGGCACTGCGATTACTGCGATTACTGCGGGCACTGCGGGCACTGCGGGAACTACGTGGAGAAGGCTAGGTTCGCCGTCCAGCGCTCGTGCGGCGCGGATTGATCCGCACGAGCGAAACGCTGGGCGAGACGAAGGGTGGAAAACAGATGGAGTGCAACGGCATGCGTGCGGCCGTCAGATGCACGGTACGCACCGGCGAGGGCCGCGCGAGCCGCAGCAGCGTGGCCGCGAAGCGTTGCCGCAGCGTGAGCGAGCGGTGCGCGGCGCACTTGTGCCGGTTGGTGTCGCGCGGCGGCGTGAGCTGGTTGTTCATACATCCCCCGTGTTGCGTGTATTTGTGGGCGTCCGGTCAATGCCGGCGCATGTTGTTCGGTCGACTGTTTTTACGGTCATCGTGTCGTCGACTTGCGCGCTCTTCCTGTCGCAAAGAAGAGGCCAGCAATGCGGGAATCTCGCAACGACAAGGCTCTCGCCCGGACGATTCGCGGCGTGCTGCCCGGAAGGCGCCCTGAATGTGCTGCTTTCGCAACGTATCGGGCTGTTAAGCGAATACTTCGCGAATCGCGTAGAAGCCCGCCGCAGTAGGCCCGGCAATTTTTTCCCAGGAATTTCCCTGATTCGGCAAAAACGAAATGTCTTCGGTAAATGACGGGTGCCGGAGGGGGTCGACGGTCCAAAGCGTCTCATCGGCGAGACGCGTTGGTGTGGTGGCCCACATAAGGGTGGCCGTTTTACCCGCTATTTGGCGAAATCGTCGCTGCGCGGCGAGCGCCCAGGAAAACGCGAACTTGAAAGTCGACTGTTTTTCCGCCAACAATGATCTGACCGGTTCAGCGCGAACGGCACTATTTCCACACGGTTTTTCATTCGATGCCGCGCGCTGAAGCTTAAGAATCCGAAACAAAAAATGACACGAACGGCGGGTCCCCACGGACCCGATCCGGATCACACAGGGGGCGGGGATCATGTACGTTTCTCAACTGCGCATGCGCGGCACCGACGAGCGGGTTCGCAACTGGCTCACGCCCGAGCGCATCGTGTTCTACTGCCTCGGCATGCTGCTGTTGTTCATCGTGATGATGGCGGTATGGGCGTGGTCGAGCCACGCCTTCACCGAACGCGGCGCCGCCGGCCCCGGTACCGACTTTTCGATTTTCTGGTCCGCGTCGTATGGGCTATGGCACGGCTCGGCCGCGCAGGTGTACGACCATGTGTGGTTCGACGGTCTGCAGCGCAGGCTGTTCGATGACCTGCATCGCAGCAACCTGATGCCGTGGCTGTATCCGCCCACCTTTCTGGTGTTCGTGTCACCGCTCGCGCTGCTGCCGCCGCTCGTGATGTATTTCGTGTTCGTCGGCGGCGGCCTCGCGCTGTGCAGCGCGGGGACGCTGCGCGTGTCGGGTTTGACCGGCAGCTTGAGGGGCTCGCGCTTCGCGTGGTTGATCGTCGCCGCGTCGCCGTGCGTGCTGGTGCCGGCCATCTTCGGTCAGAACTCGTTGCTGACCGCCGCGCTCGCGGTGTTCGCGTTGCACTGGCTGCGCCGCGCGCCGCTGCGCGCCGGCTTGTGCATCGGCCTGCTCGCGATCAAGCCGCAAATGGCGCTGCTGTTTCCGCTGGTGCTGATCGCCGCGCGCGCGTGGCGCACGCTCGCCGCCGCCACGCTCAGCGCGGTGCTCTTCAGTGCGTTCAGCGTGCTGGTGTGCGGCGTGCAAACGGCGCAGCAGTTTCTCGTCAACACCGGCCTCGCGCGCACGACGCTGCTCGAGCAAAGCCGCTCCTACTGGCTCGCGTCGCCCACCGCATTCGCGGCGCTGCGCGACAGCGGCGTGCCGGTCGCCGCAGCCTATGCCGGCCAGGCCAGCGTCGCGCTGATCGCCGCGGCATCGGCGTGGTACGTGTGGCGCGGCACTCGCGATACGCGTCTGCGCGTGGCCGGCCTGATGGTCGCGACGCTGCTCGCCAATCCGTACGTCTGGCATTACGAACTCGCGTGGCTCGGTATCGCGCTCGCCTGCCTGATCGCTCGCGGCCTCGATACCGGCTGGCTGCGCGGCGAACAGAGCGTGATCGCACTCGCGTGGCTGCTGCCGGTGTATGAGTTTTTCAACCGCGTCACCGAGTTGCCGCAGATCGGGCCGGTCGTTCTGCTGCTGACGCTGCTGATCGTCGTGCGCCGCGTGCGGCTCGGCGCCGATGCACGCGCGGGACGCGCAGCACTCGTCTACTCGCACGCACTATAAACAGACAGAAAAATCGGTTTAACGGGGAAGCGTCATGTCAGCTCATATCAACAAACCACTGCTCTCGCTGGTCGCGCCGTTCTACAACGAACAGGATGCGGTCGAGCGCTTTTTCGCGGCGGTCGTGCCGGTGCTCGAATCGATCGACGGCACCCGCTTCGAGATCGTCTGCATCAACGACGGCAGCACCGATGCGACGCTCGCGCGCCTGCTCGATGCGAGCGCGCACGACCGGCGCATTCGCGTGATCGACCTGACGCGCAACTTCGGCAAGGAAGCGGCGCTGACGGCCGGCATCGACGAAGCCTCGGGCGACGCGGTGATTCCGATCGATGCCGATCTGCAGGACCCGCCGGGCCTGATTCCGGTGATGGTCGAACACTGGCGCGCGGGCGCCGAAGTGGTGGCCGCGAAACGCACCAACCGCGCGTGCGACAGCTTCGCCAAACGCACCGCCGCGGGGCTCTACTACCGCGTGCATAACGCGCTGTCCGAAGTGAAGCTGCCGGAGAACGTCGGCGATTTCCGGCTGATCGATCGCCAGGTCGTCAATGCGTTGCGCAGTCTGCCGGAGCGGCGCCGCTTCATGAAGGGGCTGTTCGCGTGGGTCGGCTATCGCACCGTGATCGTCGAATACGAGCGCGAGCCGCGCAGCGCCGGGCAATCGAAGTTCTCCGGCTGGCGGCTGTGGAACTTCGCGCTCGAAGGCATCACGAGCTTCAGCACGGTACCGCTGCGCAGCTGGACCTATATCGGACTCCTGATCGCGACGCTCGCATTCGTGTACGGCGGGTACATCATCGGCAGCACGCTGTGGTCGGGCAATCCGGTGCCCGGTTATGCGTCGACGATCTCGGTGATGCTGTTCATCGGCGGGATCGAGCTGATCGGTCTGGGCGTGGTCGGCGAATATATCGGCCGCATCTACTACGAGTCGAAAGAGCGGCCGGTCTATCTGATCCGGCGCCGCTATCAGGCGAAGAGCAAGGTCAGCACGCTGCCGGGCGTACGGCAGGACTCGCGCGCGCCGCATCTGGCCCGCGTCGAGTTGAGCCGGCGGCGGCCCGCGCCGCGCGTGCGCGTGGTCGGTCATTGACCCTCAGGAGTCCATCATGTCACCCGATGCCTACCTCGAAATGGCCGAGACCGAAGCCGCGCACTGGTGGTTTCGCGCGCGCCGCGACGTGTTGCGCTCGCTGCTCGATCGCTTGGCACTGCCACGCGATGCGCGCGTGCTCGAAGTCGGTTCGGGCACCGGCGGCAACCTCGAAATGCTGGCCGGCTTCGGCACCGTCAGCGGCCTCGAAATGGATGCGACCGCCCGCGCGCTGAGCGCGCGCAAAACCGGCGGCCATTTCGATATCCGCGCGGGTCATTGTCCCGACGACGTGCCGTTCCAGCGCGAACGCTTCGATCTGATCTGCTTCTTCGATTGCCTCGAACATATTGCCGACGACTCCGCTTCGCTCGCGCGTATGCAGTCGCTGCTGACGCCGGGCGGCCGTATCGTCGTGACGGTGCCGGCGGGGCAAAAGCTTTGGAGTGCGCACGATGTGTTTCTGCACCACTACCGCCGCTACAGCCGCGCATCGCTACAGCAGTGCGCGGCCGCGGCCGGTTACGAGGTGGAGCGCATCAGCTATTTCAACACGCTGCTGTATCCGCTCGCGGTCGCCGCGCGCTGGGCCGATCGAGTGCTGCAACGCCAGCGTTCGAGCGGCGACGCGATTCCGCCCGCGCCGCTGAACGCCGCGCTGTACCGGATCTTCAGTGCCGAGCGGCACTGGCTCGCGCGGGCGCCGCTGCCTTATGGCGTGTCGTTGTTCGCGATCCTGCGCAAGCGCGAGAGCGAGAGCGAGAGCGCGTCGTGATGCATCGGACTCGAATGGGCGACGCTGCAGCGCTTCGCACAAGCGTCCGTCACGCCGCGCGCAACGCCTTCTGACACGCGGCCAGCAGCGCACCGGCCGCGAGCAGCAACGCCGAATACACGAGGCCGCGCGCGAGCCCCGCGCCGTCCGACACCCAGCCGATCACCACCGGCCCGACGATCTGGCCGAACGCGAACACGATCGTGAACGCGCTGATTCCCTTCGCCCAATGGCTGGCCGGCAGGTTGTGGCGCACGAACGCGGTGGTCGACGCGACCGCCGACAGGAACGTCGCGCCGAACAGCGTGCCCGACACGAACGCGATCCACGGCTGCGAGAACAGCGCGGGCAACAGCGTCGCGACCGCGAGCAAACCGTTGAGCACCGCGAGCGCCTGACCGCCGCGCATCCGGTCGAGCAGCGACGACCAGATCCGCGCCGACACCACGGTCGCCACGCCGAGCAACAGATAGAAGCCGGTCACGACCGCCGCGCTCATCCCGGCGTTGCGCAGCAGCGCGACGATGAACGTCATGTAGCCGATATAGCCGACGCCGAACAGCCCATAGCCCGCGAGCGCGGCGGCGAAACGCGGCCAGCCGGGCACGTCGGCGCTGCTGGCCTGGCCGTGCGCCGACGCCGCAGCCGCGCTCGCATGCGCGCGTTCGATCCTGCGCGCCGCGCCGATCGCGAACGCGGCGAACAGCGCGCACGCGGCCGCGAGCGCGAACCACGCGAACTGCCAGCCGTGCGCGACATCGAGAATCGTCACCGGCACCAGCAGCGACGACGCGACGATCCCCCAACCGGTGCCGCCGTAATACAGACCGAGGATCAAGCCGGCGTCGCGCGGCCGCGCCGACGCGAGCCGCGCGGCCAGCACCCCGCCGCTGATGAAGATCGCCGCGCTGCTCGCGCCGGTGATCACGCGCACGGTCAGCAGCGAATGCGTGTCGGCCAGCAGACCGCTGCCCGCCATCAACAGCGCGGTCAGCGCGCAGCCGGCGGCGAACAGCGCGGCCGCCGACCAGCGGCGCGCGAGGCGCGGGAACACCAGCGCGCCGAGCAGATAGCCGAGCGCGTTGGCGGTGTTCATCGCGCCGGCCTGCGCGAAGCTCCAGCCGAGGTCGAGCTTCATCGACGGCAATAGCAGCGCGTACGCGAAGCGCGCGAAACCGAGCGCGATCGCGCTGCCGAGCGACAACGCGGCGGCGAGCAACAGGGTCGGCAGGCGCTGCGCCGAAGCGGTGGACGGGGAATGCGGGGCGGTCTCGAGCGAGCTGGAGGACATGAGTGATAGACGTCGGCCAGAACGCTGCTGGCCGGTTGGGTCGATAAGGGATGCACGCAGATCGCCATCATAGCTGGGCTGGGCTAAAGCGATCTGACAGTTAGTTGCGTTTGTCCGTGTTAGTCGCGAATACGGAACGCGGCCCGGAGGGTTTCTGTTGGACCTCGATAGAAATCGTAAATGAGAATGATTTGCATTAATACTGAATTTGCCCCATGATGCAGCGCATGGCAGCTCACCCGACCCACCCTTCGCATCCCGACGCACGCGCTGCGTCGTCGCCGATCCGTCGCCTGCGTGATGCGCTGGCCTGCGACGCGACCCTGTCCAACCCGGCCGGCGCGACTTTCCGGACTGTGTCCGCTCAGGAGCCTCGATGAACTTCCGCTCACAACACGGCAGCCGCCCCGAACTGATCGACGACCGTCCGTTCGACACCGACAGCGCGCCCGATCGCACCGTGCTCAACGCGGTGCGCACGTGGCTGCGGCCAGCCTGCGAAAGCGCGCGCGGCAGTTCGCATTGGCGCGACATCCTCAGCGAAGCCGGGTTGCGCCAGGACGGCCTCGAACATTTCGATCTGCTGATGCGCTCGCTGATGCGCGTGTCGTACCGGCCGCTCGACATGCGCTGCCGCTGCGCGACCGAGCTCGGCAAGGACGAGGCGGTGGTGCTGCAAACCATCGCGCTGCTGCAGAAGACGCATAGCGGCGCCGCGCTGCGGATGCTCGCCGAGTGGCTGCCCGCGCCCGCGGTCAGCGGCGTGCTGAAGCTGCTGCGCTGGTTCGCGATCGATCTGCTCGACGCCGGCATCGAACTCGACGTGCAGGCGCGTCGGGTCTCCTATATGCACTGAGGATTCCTGCCGATGTCATTGGAACCGGAACTCGAAGTGGGGGCGTTTGCGGAGATACGCACCGCCCCGCCGTTCACCCTTGTCCCGCTGAGCCGCCACTTTCCGCGTCATACCGCGATGCCGCGCGCCGGCGAGCTGCAACTGTGGCGCTTTCGCTGCGAGTGGTTGCCGGTGCCGGTGCCGGAAGGCGACACGTGGCTGTCGAAATCCGAGCGCGAGCGCGCGCGGCTGCATCCGAACGCCGCGCTGCGCAAGCGCTTCATCAGCGCGCGCGTGGTCGTGCGCTGGATCGTCGGAAATCTGTTCGATTGCGGGCCGCGCCAGGTCGAATTATTCGACGACGGCAGCGACAAACTGCGCGCGCATCATCCGCGCGACGGCCGCGGCATCGCGATCGACATCGCGTATGGCGGCATCTGGATCGTGGTCGGCATCGCGACGTCCGCGCTCGGTTTGAGCGTGATGGTGCCGACGCCGGGGATCGCGCTCGATGAAACGCCGGAACGACTGCGCCGGCGCGCGCGCCACGACAGTCTGCGCAGCGCGTTGCGCGATGCGCCTATCGAGTTCGATCATGGAGCGCTCGCGCTGGACGGACCCGCCTGCTTCAGGCTCGATCTCGCGCAACACGGTGAATGGCAAATGCTCGACCTGCCGATGAACGGCCAGTTGCGCGCGGCCGTCGCGATTGCGCAGCCGCTGAACGAAGTGTCGCTGATCGGCTGGCCGAAGAAGACGATGCAGTAGGCGCGGCGTTGAGCTAAGTGTCGAGCGCGCCGTCGCGCGCGCAACGCATCGCCTCCAGGAGCGTCTCGTGATCGCCGATGTGATTGGCCAGTAGCAGAATCAGTTGCGCATTGGCCGTCTGGCTCTGCGCATCGTCCAGGCCGCGATGCATATCGATCAGCGCCTCGTAGAAATCGTCGGGGCGCGCGAGGTTCGGTTCGGTGTTCAGTAGCGTCGCTGTCATTTCGGTCTCCTGCGCGGTTTCTGTCAATGCGCGACCGGCACGGCGGCGGCGCTCACACCCGCTTTCGCGGGCAGCGGCGCGCTCGCCGCGTCGATACATAACGCGCGCCTGAGCGCATCCTCGACCGCGTGCGCGTCGAGTTGCCGCCAACGCGCGCAGACGTGCTGATCCGGGCGGATCAGATAGAAGGTCCCGGGCGTCGCGTCATAGCGCGTGCTCGCCAGACCTTCGATATCGCGCACCACCCGCATGTTGGTCAACGCGCCGCCGCGCGCAGTGCCCTGCAACACGACCACCAGCTTCAGCGCCAGCGGCCCCGCGCGCAGCACATTCAGCGCGGTGCGGGTGGCCTGATCGATACCTCGTTCATCGCAGAACAGCAGACCGGTGAACTGCTCGCCGAGCTGGCGCAGCAGCCAGCCCGGCTCGCCGTCCAGCTGCACCGGCGCATCGACACAGGCCGCGCCGGGCACCATCGCGCCGTCGAAATGCGCGCAATCCGGCGTATTGAGCGGCGAATCGCGCAATACCGCAGGCACCGAGAGCCGCCCGCTATTGGTCAGCTGACGCGCGAACGGATAGTGTCGCGACAGCTTCAGCACGGCATCGCGAAACACGCGGCTGACCGGCGTCTTCGGCGTGATGAAATCGGTCGAGCGGGTCGAGTTGCGGATGTTCTCGTCGGCCGCGAATTCGCGTTCGCTCGCATAGGTGTCGAGCAGCGCATCGGGTGCGTGGCCGTCGAGCACCATCGCCAGTTTCCATGCGAGGTTTTCCGCGTCCTGCACGCCGCTATTCGCGCCGCGCGCGCCGAACGGCGACACGCCATGCGCGGCGTCGCCCGCGAACAGCACGTTGCCGTGACGGAAGCGCTCCATTCGCGTGCACGCGAACGTATAGACGCTGACCCATTCGAGTTCGAACTTCGCGTCGGCGCCGAGCAACGCGCGCACGCGCGGCATCACGCGTTCAGGCGTTTTTTCGAGCACCGGATCGGCGTCCCAGCCGAGCTGAAAATCGATGCGCCATACGTTGTCCGGCTGACGATGCAACAACACCGACTGATTCGGATGAAACGGCGGATCGAACCAGAACCAGCGTTCAATCGGAAAGTCCGCTTCCATTTTCACGTCGGCGATCAGGAAGCGGTCGCGAAACGTGACGCCCTTGCTGTCGAGTCCCATCAGCTTGCGCAGCGGACTGCGCGAGCCGTCGGCGGCGACCACATAGCGGCCGCGCAGCGCATAGATGCCGTCCGGCGTTTCGACGTTCAGCGTGACGCTCGCGTCGGCGCCGCCCGGCGTGCCGTGCTGCTGCACGCCGACCACCCTGCTCTTCCAGCGGATCTCGAGATTCGGCAGTTCCTGCGCGCGTTCGAGCAGAAAACCTTCGACGTAGTACTGCTGCAGATTGATGAACGCGGGCCGGTGATGGCCGGCCTCCGGTTGCAGATTGAACGTGTACACCAGCTCGCTTTTGAGGAACACCTTGCCGACGTTCCAACTGATGCCCTTATCGACCATCCGTTGCCCGCAGCCGAGGCGATCGAAGATATCGAGCGAACGCTTCGAAAAGCAGATCGCGCGCGATCCTCTGGATAACGAACAATCGTCGTCGACCAGTACCACCGGGATGTCCTGCTGCGCGAGATCGATCGCGGTGGCGAGGCCAACGGGTCCGGCGCCGACCACGATCACCGGGTAGCGCGCGGGCTCGGCGTGGCCGGTTTGCTGCGGGTCGCGCGATGGCTGCTGGTCACGGCATGGCCGGTACTCGAAGGCCAGCGCCTGATAGTCGATGCTCATTTCGTGTCTCCGTACCGCTGGGGCGTTATGCCTGCAGCGCGTCCCACATCTCCTTGTCACGCTGCGCGGTCCAGATACGCGGATGCGTGAGGCCGCTCGCTTCGTCGTACGCGCGCGACACGTCGAACGGCAGGCAGTGCTCGTAGATGAATACGTGGCCGAACTTCGGGTCCATCGACTTGCGGGTCAGCGCCATCGCGCCCTTCAGATCGAGCTTTTCGGCGACCGCGTCATGGCCGGCCTGCAATAGCGTCGTGACGAAGTCTTTCGTGTAGTCGAGGCCCTTGTTCACGTCGGCCGGCGACAGCAGCGCGGGGCCACGGCCCGGCACCAGCTTTTCCGCGTTCAAAGCGCGCAGCGCTTCGAGTGTGGCGGGCCACTGTTCGAGTTGCGCGTCGCCGCAATAGCAGGCCGCGTCGTATTCGACCAGGTCGCCGGAGAACAGCACCTTCTGCGACGGCAGCCACGCGACCGTGTCGCCCTTCGTGTGGCCGGCGCCGAGATGCGCGATTCGTACTTCGAGCTTGCCGAGAAACAGCGTGATTTCCTTCTCGAACACCAGCGTCGGCCATGTGAGGCCCGGCACCGTTTCGACGCCGGCGAACAGACGCGGAAAGCGCTCGATCTCCGACTTCATGTCCTGCTCGCCGCGCTCGACGATCATTTCATACGTGCCGCGACTCGCGATGATCTGCTGCGCGCCTTCCGCGAAATACGCGGACGCGCCGAGCACGCGCACCGCATGGTAATGCGACAGCACCACGTATTTGATCGGTTTGTCGGTCACGCTGCGGATCTTCGCGATCAGGTCCTGCGCCATGGCCGGCGTCGCGGTCGTGTCGACGATCAGCACGCCGTCGTCGCCGACGATCACGCCTGAGTTCGGATCGCCCTCGGCGGTGTACGCGTAGGCGTTCTCCGACAGCTGGGTCCACGTGATCTTCTTTTCTTCGAGGTCTGCCTGCGATGCGAATGCTTTAGCCATGCCTGTCTCCGTCTGGGTGAGGACGTGAGGCGAGACGGCCGGGCGGCTTCTGCAAGCGGAGCGCGGGCGGTGCTGGGGGAGATGTCTCGCCCCGCGTTGTGTGTGGTCGTGATGCCGGTGGCGGGGTTAAGGGATGGTGTGGCTGGGACGGGTTATTTGTCAATAGCGAAAAACGTCGCTATGTGCAAATTGGCGGCGACGTACTCTCCTACCCCGCCCCCTCCGGCTCATGCGGCATCAACCGCGCTTTCGCGTGCCGCATCTTCTCCAGCGTCTGCGGTCCGGCCTTCAACGCGACGCCGATCGCCAGCGCATCCATGATGCACAGATGCACGAGCCGCGACACACCCGGCGTATTCGGATCGATCGGACTCGGCACTCGCAGCAGCAGCGGAATATCGACCAGCCATGCAAGCCGCGAACCGACATTGGTCAGCGCGATCGTGGTCGCGCCGCGCTCCTTCGCGATCTGAATGCTTTCGTTCACCTCGACGCTGCGGCCCGAATGCGAGATCGCGAACGCGACGTCGCCGGGTTCCATCAGCCCCGCGTAAAGCCGCTGCAAATGACCGTCGGTAAACGCGGCGGCCGCGATATCGATGCGCAGAAAACGCAGCGCCGCGTCCTGCGCGACCAGTCCCGAGCCTGAACCCACGCCGAAGAAAAACACTCGGCGCGCGCTCGACAACGCGGCCAGCGCACTCTCGACCACGGCCGGATCGAGCGCGCCGCGCGCATGCGTGATGCCGTCGATCGCCGCCTCGCCGACCTTGTTCAGCAACGTCTGCACATCGTCGTCGCGCGCGACCGCGGTCGATGCATACGGCAGTCCGCCCGCCACGCTCTGCGCGAGTTGCATCTTGAAGTCGCGCAGACCGTGCGCGCCGATCGCGCGACAAAAGCGCGTGACCGAAGGTTCGGACACCTCAGCACGCTGCGCGAGTTCGGTGATGCTCGCGCGCATCGCGAAGTCGACGTCGGCCAGCACCATCTCGGCGACCTTGCGCTCGGCGGGCCGCAGACTCGTCAGTGCGCCGCGGATGTGGGGAATCAAGTTCGGTGCGGACACCCGGTGTTCCTTTGGGTCTGTTTACATAGGGAATCCGCGTTGCACGCAGCTTCTGCGGCCCGGTTCGACTTCGCTCGATGCGCGTCGATCCCACGCCGCAACACGCGGTTCAGACCAGCCTGCGTCCACTCTCCGTATCGAACAGATGAATATGTTCGGCCGGCAAACGCAGCGCGACCCGCTGCCCCGGCTCGATCTTCGAGCGCTCGCGCGTCGTCGCGCACCACGTGGTGCCGCCGATTTTCCCGTACAGGTGCGTCTCCGCGCCGGTCGGCTCGACCACTTCGACGTCGAGCACCGCGTCCGGAATCTGCGCGGTGATTTCGATGTGTTCGGGCCGCACGCCGAGCGTCGCCTTCGCGCCTGGCGTCGCCGACGCGGGCGCCCGCTCGAGCGCCACTTCGCTGCCGTCGCCCAGTCTCAACGCGAGGCCGTGGCCCTGCGAACGGTTGACGATCGTCCCTTCGGCGAAGTTCATCGACGGCGAACCGAGAAAGCTCGCGACGAACAGATTCGCCGGCCGGTCGTACAGTTCCAGCGGCCGGCCGATCTGTTCGATCCGCCCCGCGTTCATCACGACGATGCGGTCGGCCATCGTCATCGCCTCGATCTGATCGTGCGTGACGTAGATCACCGTATTCTTCAGCCGCTGATGCAGCGCCTTGATTTCGGTGCGCATCTGCACGCGCAGCTTTGCGTCGAGGTTCGACAGCGGTTCGTCGAACAGGAACAGCGACGGCTCGCGCACCACCGCGCGGCCCATCGCGACCCGTTGCCGTTGACCGCCCGACAGCGCGCGCGGCAGCCGGTCCAGATAACCGCTCAGATTCAGCATCTTCGCGGCGGCGTCGATTCGCGGCTTGAAACTAGCAGAGGATTCCCGACGAATTTTGGGGCCGAACGCGATGTTGTCGTAGACCGACAGATGCGGGTACAGCGCATAGCTCTGGAACACCATCGAGATATTGCGCTGCTGCGGCGGCAATGTATTCGCGCGCGTGCCGCCGATCAGCAGATCGCCGCCGCTGATCTCTTCTAGCCCGGCCACCATCCGCATCAGCGTGCTCTTGCCGCAACCGGACGGTCCGACCAGCACGACGAACTCGCCGTCGTCGATGTCGAGGTCGATGCCGTGCACCACCTGGGTGTCGCCATAGCGTTTGAAGATGCCGCTCAGTTGCACTGCTGCCATGCTGTCCTCATTGTGTTGCCGCGGTTTGGGTTGGTGCGTCAGGTCAGTGCGTCCAGTCGATGCGTGCTCGCCGTCACAGCGATTCGAGCGTCAGTTCCTGCGCCATCAGCCGATTGCCGGCCATCAGCCCGCCGTCCACCGGCAACGCGACGCCGGTAATCACGCGCGCCATCGGCGACGCGAGAAACAGCACCGCGTCGGCGATATCGTCGGGTGTCGCGAAGTCGCGCAGCGGATACCACTTCTTCAGATCCTCGAACACCTGCGGGTTCTTGTCGACGCGCGCCTGCCACGCCTGGGTCTTCACGGTGCCCGGACACACGATGTTCGCGCGAATTCCATAACGTCCCAACTCGATTGCCAATGCTTTCGTATAACTGATCAAACCGGCCTTCGCCGCGCTGTACGCCGGATGGCCGAGCGCGGCCAGTCCGTTCACCGAGCCGATCAGGACCAGTGCGCCGCGCTGCCGTTCGATCATCGACGCGCGCACCGCCTCGACCGTGTGGTAGGTGCCGTTCAGATTCAGATGGATGTCGCGCTGCCAGCTAGCCGCATCCGTATTCGCGAGCGTCGTGCCGAAAGCGGCGCCCGCGTTCGCGACCAGCACGTCGACCGGCCCGCGCCGCGCGACCGCCGCGGCCACCGCTTGCTGCACCGCGGCGGCATCGCCGAGATCGGCGACGACCGGCGTGACCTTGTCCGCGCCGAGCTGCGCGGCGAGCGACTGCAACGCGGCCGCGTCGATGTCGAGCGCGAGCACCGCGTCGCCCTCGCTGACAAAACGCTTGCACAACACGCTGCCGATTCCGCCGCATGCTCCCGTTATCAACACCACACGATTCATCTGAGCCTCGCTGGTTAGTCCGCCGCTCGCCGCTCGCCTCTCGTCGCGGCGGACTTTTACTCGCCGTTTTTCGCCCGCGTCGCGTGCGATTTCCGGCTACTTCGGACTTCTTGCCGTCGCGTTCCGCCGCCCGCTTCGGCGACATGGCCGCGCTGTAAATTTCCTACAAGCCTGACAATGCAAACTGATTGGCAATCCCGAAGAGTGGGTTTTCAATCAATCACGCAATGCGAAATACTCCATGTTTTACAGCATCTTATGCACAAAACAGAAGGAGAAAAAATATCGCAGACCCTACGTGACAAGCTATTTTTCGTCATGTAGGATTTTTTCAAACAATTCAACCCAAGGCGGCCGGCGACGGCGGCAAACCACCCACAGGAGAGAGAAAAATGTCGTTGCATGCCCGTGCTTCCCTCGCGCTAGGCAAAGTCGCCGTGGCGCTCGCGTTTGCTGGTATCGCCGTCTCGGCTCATGCCGACACGGTCCGCGTCACCGTCGCGCACTACAGCGACGCGACCGCGCCGTACTTCGAAAGAATGGCCCGCAACTTCGAGAAGGCCAATCCCGGCACGACCATCAAGATCGAAGACGTGAACTGGGACACGCTGCAACAGAAGCTGCAAACGGATATCTCCGGCAACGCCAACGCCGACCTCGCGATCGTCGGCACGCGCTGGCTGCTCGACTTCGTGAAGGACGACGTCGCCGAACCGCTCGACGGCTACATGGACGCGAACTTCAAGGGCCGCTTCATCGCGCCGTTCCTCGCGCCGGGTCAGATCAACGGCAAGACCTACGGGCTGCCGATCGCCGCGTCCGCGCGCGCGCTCTACTACAACAAGGACCTGCTCGCGAAGGTCGGCTATCCGGACGGCCCGAAGAGCTGGAATGAAGTGATCGATGCGTCGAAGAAGCTGAAAGCACAGGGTGTGGCCGGCTTCGGTCTGCAAGGCAAGGAAATCGAAACCGACGTCTACTATTACTACGCGCTGTGGACGATGGGCGGCGACGTGGTCGGCAAGGACGGCAAGGCCGCGTTCAATTCGGCGGCCGGCGTGAAGGCCGCGACGATGTACAAGCAGATGATCGATCAGGGTCTGACTCAACCGGGCGTGACCGGCTATAGCCGCGAAGACGTGCAGAACCTGTTCAAGCAGGGCCGCGTCGCGATGGTGATCTCCGCACCGTTCCTCGCCAAGCAGATCGCGAAGGAAGCACCGAATCTGAAGTACGGGATCGACCCGGTGCCGATGGGCACCACCCACGCCACTTACGCGGTCACCGACTCGATCGTGATGTTCAAGAACTCGAAGGTGAAGAAGAGCGCGTGGAAGTTCCTCGACTATCTGTTCACGAAGGAGCCGCGCGTCGAGTTCACCAAGACCGAGGGTTTCCTGCCGACCACCAAGGCCGAAGCGAGCGACCCGGCATTCAACGATCCGGACACCAAAGCGTTTATCGCGCTGCTGCCGACCGCGCACTTCGCGCCGACCGTGACCGGCTGGGAAGACACCGCGAAGGCCGTGACCGATTCGATGCAGGCGATCTATCTCGGCAAGGCGCAACCGGCCGACGCGTTGAATGCGGCGGCGACCCAGGCGAACAAGTCGCTGGGGCACTGATAGGTGGCGGTCCCACGCTGACTGTCTGAAGGCGTGACGCGCGCCGCCGCTGCGACGGCGGTGCGCGTGTTTCGCGCTGTACCGGTTCTATCTGAAAGTACTCCGACGCCCATTCCGTCGCGCCCGCTCTTCGAGAAGGCGCGTCTTACGATCGAGCACGCATGAGCCGTTCCGTTTCCCCGCGCCCGCACACGCCCTGGCTGCTGATCGCGCCGAGCCTCGTGCTCGCGCTGTTCATCATCAGCTATCCGATTTTCAACATCGTGTGGCAATCGCTGCACGAAGTGTCGCGCTTCGGCGCGATTCGCGATTTCACCGGCCTGCAGAATTTCATCAACGTGTTTCAGGACCCGGTGTTCGTCGCTTCCGCGCGCCGTACGATCGTCTGGACCGTATGCGTGGTCGGCGGCACGGTGCTGATCTCGGTCCCTGTCGCGCTGATTCTGAATCAGGACTTTTATGGCCGCGGGATCGCGCGCACGATCGTGATGCTGCCGTGGTCGGTGTCGCTGACGATGACCGCCGTGGTCTGGCGCTGGGCCTTCAACGACGACTACGGAATGGTCAACGTGACGTTGCAGCGGCTCGGGCTGATCGGCGGTCCGATCCATTGGCTCGCGACGCCGGAATTCGCGTTTCCGGTCGAAATCGCGGTCGGTATCCTGGTGTCGATTCCATTCACGGTAACGATTTTTCTCGGCGGACTTTCGTCGGTGCCGGGCGATATCTACGAAGCGGCGCGCATCGACGGCGCCAGCGCGTGGCAACAGTTTCGCCAACTGACGATGCCGCTGCTGCGCCCGTTCATCAACATGGCGATCCTGCTGAACGTGATCTACGTGTTCAACTCGTTTCCGATCATCTGGGTGATGACGCAAGGCGGCCCCGACAACAGCACGCACATTCTCGTCACCTATCTGTACGAGCTCGGCTTCCGGCTCGGCCGTCCGGGCGAAGCGGCGGCGGTGTCGCTGATCATGCTGGTGATGCTGTTCGTGTTCTCGATCGCCTATCTGCGTCTGCAACGCGCGAAACAAGGAGCGCCGTCATGAGTCTGAGCGCGAAAACCAAACGCTCGCTGTGGTGCTGGCTCGCGCTGACGCCGCTCGTGATCGTCGTGCTATTTCCATTCGCGGTAATGTTCTTTACCGCAGTGAAGCCCGCCTCCGAGATCTTCGTTTATCCGGCGCGCTGGCTGCCGATGCACTGGCAATGGCGCAATTTCATCGATATGTGGACCGCGGCCAATTTCGGCGTCGCGCTGCGCAACAGCGCGATTATCAGCACGCTGTCCACGTTGCTCGCGCTCGCGGTCAGTCTGCCCGCCGCGTATGCGCTCGCGCGCTTTCCGTTTCGCGGACGCGGTCTCTATAGCCAGTTCCTGCTGATCACGCAGATGCTCTCGCCGATCCTGCTGGTGGTCGGCCTGTTCCGGCTGGCCGCGATGATCCCGTGGGGCGACGGCAACCTGGTCGATTCGAAGATCGGCGTGATCGTCTCGTATGCGGCTTTCAATATCGCGTTCGCGGTGTGGATGCTGTCGTCGTACTTTCAGACGGTCCCGCAAGATCTCGAAGAATCCGCATGGCTCGAAGGCTGCAGCCGCACGCGCGCGGTATTCAAAGTGTTTCTGCCGCTCGCGGTGCCGGCCATCGTCGTGACCGCGATCTTTACGTTCATCAATGCGTGGAATGAATTCGCGGTCGTTTATACGCTGATCCGTTCGCCGGAAAACAAAACGCTGACCGTGCAGGTGACCGATATGGTCGCCGGTAAATACGTGGTGCAATGGCACCTGGTGATGGCCGCGACGCTGTGCGCGACGTTGCCGGTATCGGTCGTATTCGCGTGGTTGCAGCGCTATATGGTGAAGGGGCTCGCGCTCGGCGCGGTGAAATGAGCTTCAGAGAAGATTCGCGCGGCGCCGGCGAAAGCGGCGCCGCGCGAGAGATTCGCCGCGGTCGGTTGGTGAATCAGCGGTGAGCCGCGGGCGAACCGTTCGTCATCCGGGTGTTATCCGTTTGCAGCCAGTTCTAAAGCGTTATTCGACGCCACGCACAATGCGCAGATCGCGCTCGACGCCATCGCCCAATGCGGCCAGCGCCTTTTTATATTCCTCGCTCTCATAAGCGGCGACCGCCGCCTCGTAACTCGGAAACTCGATCACGACGGTGCGCTCTTTCAGACCCTGCTCGCGGGCCTCGTCCGCCACGCCACGCACGATGAACTTGCCGCCGGCAGCCGCCACCGCGGCCGGCGCCAGTTGCGCGTAAGCGGCGAGTTTTTGCGGGTCGTTCGTCTTGCGGTACGACGATACCCAATAACCTTTGCTCATTCGAATCTCCTGTGTGTTGGTGAGGCCCGTGCAGCCGGGGTTTCACATAGTAGCAAACAGACGCTCGCCGTTCGTGCGCTTCGCAGCACCCGCGCGCGGGTTACGCATAAGTTTCAGATAGCTTACGCATAAGCTCACATACCGATACCGCCGCCGACTTAGCGATCGGGCGTTTTGTGCACTACGCTTTTCGTTGCACGTTTGCACATTTGTGCATGCGAACCTCTCTGTACGGACCACCAGGAGACAGCCAATGAATGAGCGCTACGAGTCGTTCTGTCCATGCTGCGGCAGCGCCGAACATCGGGCGATGAGCCGCAGAACTTTCATGAGCCTGCTGGCCGGCAGCGCCGCGAGCCTCGCGATGCCGGGCGCATTCGCGGCGGACACGCCGGACGTTCCTTCGATCGCTTACGACTCGATTGCCAATCCGGTACGTTTGCCCAACGACGTGTACTTCGGCGAATGCTCGGGCGTCGCGCTCAATTCGCGCGGGCACATCTTCGTGCTGTCGCGCGGCAACACGACCGGCCCCGCGTATGGCGCGGCCGCCGCGCAATTGCTCGAGTTCGGGCCCGACGGCCGCTTTGTGCGCGAGATCGGCCACAACCTGTATGCATGGTCGTTCGCGCACACGGTGAAAATCGACCGGCACGACAACATCTGGGTCACCGACAAAGGCTCGGACATGGTGATCAAGTTCACGCCGGAAGGCCGCGTCGCGATGGTATTCGGACGCAAGCAGGAAGCGTCGGACGAAGACACCGCGCCGCTCAAGCATCCGAATCCGCCGTTGCCTGCCGAACCCGGGCGTTTTCGCCAGGTCACCGACGTCGCGTGGGACAAAGCCGGCAATACCTACATTAGCGACGGCTATATCAACTCGCGCGTCGCGAAGGTCGATAGCGACGGCAACTGGTTGAAATCGTGGGGCGATCGAGGCACCGGGCCGGGGCAATTCCATACGCCGCACAGCATCGCGGTTGATGCGAACGACCACGTGTATGTCGCGGATCGCAGCAACCGGCGGATTCAGGTATTCGATACCGAGGGCACGTTTCTGCGCCAGTTCACGATCGATGTGCCGGTGCCGCCGGATGCGCGGCCGGCAATCGGCAATATGCCGAGTGAAGCCGAGATTGCCGCCGGCACATTCGCGCCGGGCTCGCCGTGGGCGATCTGTATTTCGCCGGGACCGCAGCAAGTACTCTATTCCGCCGATGCGTTTCCGGGCCGCATTTACAAACTCTCGCTCGATGGAAAAGTACTCGGGGTACTCGGCAAGGCTGGTAAGCAGCCGAAGCAGTTCGGCTGGATTCATCAGATGGCGTGCCCGGCGGAGAACACGCTATTTGTCGCGGAGTTGCTGAACTGGCGGATTCAGAAGCTGGTGTTGCATGGGTGAGTGGTGGGGTCAGCGCCCCAACCGCTGATTAAAATCCCCGTCCAGCTTCGCCAGCGAATCATCGATATGCCGGCGATTCCCATCGATCCACTTCTGCTGTTGCGCGACGCGCGCCTTCGCTTCCTTCAACATCCGCGCCATTTCCGCGGGCTGCGGCCCGCCCACCGTCGCGCGATGATTGACGATCGCAACCGGGTCGAGCGTCGAGCGGAACTCGGCTTCGCTCATCGGCAATTCACCCGCGTAGGGCGTATTCGCGACGGTCTCGCGATAGATACGCTGCGCGTCCGCATACGGAAAATCGAGCGGCTTGATGTCCTTCTGCCGCGCATACCCGACCAAGTTCGACGCGAAATGATGGCCGACGCGGAACGGCAGTTTGTACTTGCGCATCAACACATCGGCCACTTCCTGCGAGGCCGTCCAGTCGCTATTGAGTTCTTCGAGCGCGCGGTCCGGGTTGATCACGAGTGCATTCATCACCGTCTGCCAGCCCTTCAGCGCCGCGATACCGCTGTCGATCATCTCGGTGTTCGCCTTCTCGTCTTTCGGATCGGCCATGCCCGGCGGCAGATTATGCGCCTGCAACACCACGCCCTCGGCCTGCGACAACGCGCTCGACGCCTGCGAGCGCGTGCGAATCAGCAGCCCGGGATTACGCTTTTGCGGCATCGCGCTCGACACATAAGTATTGGCGCCGCCCTCCTGCAACAGGATCCACGGCCGCGATTGCGCGTATTGCGTCATCACGTCCTGAATGAAACTGCCGGTATGCAGCGCGACGCTGGTGACGAGCGCGCTCGCCTCGACCGGTTCGTCGACCGATGAAATCTGCGCCGCGTCGTACGCGTTGTCGACGATCGCATTGAAGCCGAGATAGTGCGCCATGCGCTCGCGATTCAACGGCCAGCTGGTGCCGTTGAGCACCGTCGTCCCCATCGACGAACGATCGACCCGCACGTACGCCTCGCGGATGCGCTGCGCGTCGCGGTCGAGCCCGGCCGCGAAACCGAGCAGATAGTGGCCATAGCTATTGGGCTGCGCGGCGACGCCGTTCGTATAGTTCGGCACGACCGTCGATGAATACCGATCCGCAAGACCGACCAGCGTCGCGGTGGTCCTGTTCAACTGGTCGGCGAGATTCAGCAGATCGTCGCGCAGAATCGCCGAACGATACGTGGCATGCATGTCCTGGCTCGAACGTCCCGCGTGCAACAACGTGACGTCTTCACCGGCCGCCTTGATCAGCAACGGCTCGAATGTAATGACCGTCGACGGACGTTTTGCGCCGGGCTGATTGCCGTCGGCAATGACTTTCGCGACTCCGGCGGCAAGCCGCGGCGCCATCGATTTATCGAGCAGACCTTCGTCGGTATTGATAACCAGCGTGGCTTTGTTGATTTCGCCGAGCCAGAAGAATTCGTCGCGAGGCGCGAGCTGTTGGGCGAAAACGGGAGAGGCGCACAGCAGTACTGCGGCGGGGAGAAGCGAGGAGGAAAGTCTCATGTCGGGCGTATTGAATGCGCGTTATTGGAATTGAACACGCCCGATTATAGAGGCGGCGCCCGCGCCCGCTCGTCATTCAGACGCGAGCACGTAGCGCCGCTGTAAAGCGCTTTTAGTCGTCGTAGCGACGATGCTTATGATGGCGCTTGCCGCCGTGGTAGCCGCGCGAGCGGTCATCCGCGTACGAGTTCGAGCGCGAGATGTTGCCGCCGAGTGCCGAGCCCGCGCCGCCGCCGAGCGCCGCGCCGACGAGGCCGCCGGTACGGCCGCCCATCGCGTTGCCGGCCGCGGTACCCGCGCCGCCGCCCAGTGCGCCGCCGATGATCGCGCCGGTACGCTCACGACGATTCGACGTGACCGCGCCACCCGCGCCGCCGCCGAGCGCGCCGCCAATCACCGAACCGGTGCTGCCGCCGACCGCGCCGCCGAGTGCCGCGCCGGCCACACCGCCGACCGCGCCGCCGAGCATGTTGTTCATATCGCCGGCCAGTGCCGGCAACGACGCCGCGGCGGTCAACGCTGCCACGGCAACCATCTGGATGATTTTCTTCGACATATCGGCTCTTTGTGTTTTGGAGTAAGACGGCGCCGAGTATAACGGGGCGATCGAAAGCTGGCTGTAACCAGCCGATTCCAAGCCGGTAAGACGTGTAACAAAATGAAGCGGAGCCGGTAATTTTTTCGGATTTGTAATCGCAGGCCGCTACGCGCGAATAGAGTGAAAAGAGCGAAAAGAAAAAGGCCACTCGTTGCGAGCGGCCTTTCTGCGGATGCCGGCGTGTTCGATGGGTTCTATTTCTATTACCCGCGCCGTTTCTTTTTCAATTCGATCTTCTCGAACAGTTCGTAGTCCGGCGTCGGCGTCTGATCCGCACCCGGCGCGTGGTAATAGCTCATCGTGATCTTCGTCTCGCCGCCATGCTCGCCCGGATCGTAATCGAATACGGCGATGCCGTAGCCGGTACCGGTGTCGCGTTGCGCGGACCAGATTGCATCTTCCACCGCATCGGCGCTCGCCCGCACGAAAGTGCCGGGAGCCGTGGTCGACGGTACCGGACGATTCGGTTTCGTGAAGATGCGCGCCTGCGGCAGACCCGTGCCGGCATCGACGCCGTACACGTCGAGCGGCGCGCTGGTGCCCCCGCCGCCGAGAATCAGGTGGATCGTGCCGTGACTCGTATCGAACGTCGACGCGCCGGCCGAGACCGCCGACATCACCGGCTTCGGCTGCAACGTATCGACGGGGCGCCCCGTCGCAATGTCCGCGCCCTTGTTGTGATTGCAGCCGCGCACCGGATAGCTGCGCTCGTAATCGTGATCGTGGCCGCACACCACGAGGTCCACGCCATAGCGATCGAATAGCGGCAGCCACGCTTCTCGAATGCCCTTGTCGGAACCGTTGCCGGTCTGCGAAGAACTGAGCGCATCCTGATGCATCTGCACGACGATCCAGTCGACGTCGTTATCGTGCGCCGCGTGCTGCAGTACTTTTTCGAGCCAGCGCGTCTGCTCGCCATTGCTATAGCCGCGCACGTAAAGCGAAGTACCCGCCGGAATCGGCGCATTGCCGGTACTCGCAACCGGCGTCAACGGCGCCGGGCCCGCGACGAATGCGGCGGCATCCTGATAGACGACGTCGTCCGCGTCGAGCGATACGAACAGCACCGAGCCGACCCGGAAGCTATACCAGCGGCCCGGAAAACGCGTGTGATTGTCGGGCAGCGAGTAGCGCGACAGATACGACGCAAGCCCCTGCTCGCCGTTGTTGAATTCGAGTTCGTGATTGCCCGGACACGGCATCCACGGCCGCATCGACGCGGAACTCTGCGCGTTGTTGCCGAAGTCGCGCCACACTTCCGGTTGCTGCAGCGGATTCAGATTCGCGTAGCACAGGTCGCCGTTCAGCAAATGGAACAGCGGCTGGAAGCGTTCGACCGCCTGCACCGCGAAGCGGCTTTGCGGCGACGACAACACCCAGTTGGTATTCGGCGTCGCGAGATCGCCGTAGCTGGTCCAGCGAAACGGCACGCGGCCGCGCGGCGCGGTGCGAAAACTCGCGCTGAAAGGCTGCGATCCGTTGCTGTCGTTATCGGCCGTCACTTCGTACTGGTAGTTCGTGTCCGGCTTCAGATCGCGCAGACGCGCGTGATAGTTGAATACGACCTCGCCGTTGAGGCCGTCGGTGTAGTTGTTTTGCACCGCGTGCACGATGTGCCGGCCGTGGTCGCGGCCGTTGCCGCTCACACGCACCTGCGGATTGACCGCGGGCGCAAGCGACGACCACGACACCGTTACTTCGCTGGTCGGATCGTTGCCCCACGTCAGATGGATCTGTTCGGGCGTGCCGTCGGGCGTGCCGCTATTCGCAGCGCGCGCACTCGACGCGAGCGCGCCTGCCGCCGAGGCGAGACCCGAGACGCCGGCGAACTTCAGAAAGCCGCGACGTGAAACGATCGAGGCGCCCTGTTCATCGGCGGATGAAGCGTTGGTGTTCTTTCTGTTCGACATGTCCGGTGTTGTTGTTGAGGTGGAAGAATGCCAGCGCAAAACAACGCGCCGCGGCGCGAGCGCGGACGGTGAAGACGAACGATCGTAGCCGCACGGCGATGACAGCTCGATGAAAACTTCGGAACAGAAAATGAGCGAACAGACTCGCCTGCCATTATCTGAATGACAGCCGACGAAAGGAAAACGAATGAATTAATGCGGATATCGAAACGGCATTCTGTTTCGATCGGCCTGAAGGGGATTTGAAACTGAAGGGTACTTGAAAAACAACCGCCGGGCGGCCGGTGCATCGCGGTATTGAGTCCCGTGCATGCAACCGGCTCGACTACCCGGTTTGCACTCAGGTCTGTGCGCTCGTATCGTCCGAGGCTTGCGCGCTGTCGGCGTCCTGCGCGTCTTCTTCCTTCTTTTCCAGCAGCAATTCCAGCTTGCCAGCGCCTTCGAAACCGGCGATCGCCGCGATCCCTTTGGTCAGCAGCCCCGCTTCCGGGTCGACTTTTTCCGCTGCTTCAACGGCTGCCACCGCACCCGCGATCTTGCCCACTTCGTCCAGAAGTCCCATCACGCGCTCCCACAAAAATAAGTGAAAGCGCATCGTCTCACGAACGTCCGGCGGTGTCGTTAAATGTTAATGGGTTTTACATTAGTCACCGAAAAGCGGCAATTAAGCAGTCGAATAGCGATTTACGCTGCTACTGCGCGGGCGGCTGCGGATTGTTCGCGGGATTCGTGTCGTAGCGGGAAAAACTGACAATTTCATTTCGATCCGCGAGTTTCGATAGTCCCGCTTCCAATGCATCGGCAACCTCCTTGCCGTACACCTCGTCGCCATTCACATAGATCGTGAACGAATGCAGATATTTCTGTTTCTTCTGCGGGTTCTCGATGGTCTGCCGCGTCCATTGATATAGCCGAAAGTTCTCAGTGCCCGCTTTTTCGGCTTCGCTCACGTAGTCCGCGAATGCATCGAACTGGCATTTGAGCGTCGCGCGATGCTCACTCAACAATTCGCCGAGCGCGGGACAGGTCGCGCCCGACGGATCCGCGCGCAATGATTTCGCCAGTTCCGTCGAGGCGGTAATACGGAGTTGAAATTGCAGCGCAGAAGACATCGCGACCTCGATAACGTGACTGGCACTACTGCGTGGCGCAACGAGGAACCAGGCGCTCGCGCGTCAGCTCCTGTAGTCGACCGGCATATCGACCGCGGCGTCGCTGCGCTCGATTTCATCGCTGCACATCGGCTTGCCGAGCAGATAACCCTGCGCATGCGTGCAGCCGCACACCCGCACGAAGTTCAGCTGCTCCTGGGTTTCGATCCCTTCGGCCGTGGTCGGCATGCCGATCTCGCGCGCGAGCGCGACGATGCCTCGCACCACGGCCGCCGACTCGCGGCGATGCAATGCTTCCCTGACAAACGAGCTGTCGATCTTCAGCTTGTCGAACGAGAAACGCACCAGTGTCGACATCGTCGAAAAGCCGGTGCCGAAATCGTCGAGCGCAAGGCCGATACCCAATGCACGCAAGCGCATGATGTTGCGGCGGGTCACTTCGTCGTCGTTCAATAGCGCCGTTTCGGTCACTTCGAGATTGAGCCGCATCGGCGGAAGCCGCGTCTTGCGCAGAATCGCCGTCACCGTCGACGCAAACGACTCCTCGCGCAACTGCACCGGCGACACGTTGACCGCGACGATCACCTTGTCGCGCCACGTCGCCGCCTCCATGCATGCCTGCAGCAATACCCATTCGCCCAATGCGAGGATCAGCCCGGTGCGCTCGGCGGTCGGAATAAAGGCGGACGGCGACAGCTCTCCGCGCGTCGGATGATTCCAGCGCAGCAGTGCTTCGCGGCCCGACACCGCGCCGCTGGCGAGGTCGACGATCGGCTGATATTCGATGCGCAGCCCGCTAAACGACTTCAGCGCACCTTCCAGATCGCTGCGCAGCAGACTCAGGCTCTCGTCGGACACGTGCTTCTCGGCGTCGAACATCACGAACGCGCTTTTGCCGTTGCGCTTGACCGCATACAGTGCGCGATCCGCGCAAATCAGCAATTGCGGCCCGGTCTTCGCATGCTCGGGATACAGCGCGACGCCGACGCTCGCGCCGATATGCACGAGCGCCTCGCTCAGCACGAAGGGCCGCGCCAGTACTCTGACGATGCGATCGGCCAGTACCCGCACGTCGCGCTCCTCCGCGGCGCCGTCCGCGATCGCGACGAACTCGTCGCCCGCGAGCCGGCCGACCTGATCGCCGCCCGGCAGCAATTCGCGCAACCGGCTCGCCGCTTCCTGAAGAATCTGATCGCCGGCCGCATGGCCGAGGCTGTCGTTGATCGCCTTGAAACCGTCCAGATCGATCAGCAGCACCGCGAACGGCTGATCCTGGCGCGTCGAGCCCTTGCCGGTGCGCTCGAACAACAGTTCGCTGATGCGCGCGCGATTCGGCAAGCCGGTCAGACTATCCTGGCGCGCAAGCCGATGACTGTTCTCGCGCGCGAGCAGCAACGCCACCGTATCGCGATTGCTGCGTAATGCAACGGTAAAAAAGCCGGCCGCGCAAAACGGCGCCTGAAACAGCAGCACGAGCTTGCCGTTACCGGGCGACATCGCCGCGCCGATACTCAGAAGACTCAGAATAAAGACGATCTGCAATAACGCGAGCCGCGGCGTACTCGCATTGCGTCCGGCCAGTCCGCCGATCACGCCGACCGCGCAAACGTTTCCGAGTAGAAAAAGCGTGGGATTTCCGCTGATATTGCACAGTAACGTGCCAAACCCGAATAGCACGCTCCACAGCAAACTCGCGAACAGAAATGCGGAAGTCGGCGTGGGCCGGCCTTGCGCGGCACGCGTGCGGCATAGCCAGATCAGCACGAGCCGCGCAATCAGCAACGCGACGACGGCAATGCCCCACGCGGCATAAAGCGGAATCGGATAGAGATAGAACGCGGTCGCGCAAACGCTGAGTTCGCAGATCGACGCAAAGATGATCGACGCGGTGCGCGTAAACAGATTGGCAAGCAGAACCTGCCGGTTATCCGGACTCAGGTTCTGAGCGGAAGACACCACCCACTTGAAAAATGGAGACCTTGGTTCGGTAAAGGCCATGACCTGCGCATTCAGCGGTTAGTGGGTCGAACCGGCACGTGGGTCGCCGTGCGATTCAACGATTACGAGAATGTAAAATATCAGATCAATTCGCGCAATCGCCGCACGTCATAATTCCATACGTTTGTTTGAAGCATTGCTCCATTCGCTGCCTGCGCATGGCCCCCGGAGGCGTCGAACGGCTCGCGCCGCGCACGCCTACCCGCAGGTTGATGCGCCGCAACGGCGGCAGGCCGTGGCAGGCTCTGGCGCGCAGCACGGCGGACGCGGTGAACGCGGTGAACGCGGTGAACGCGCAAAAAAAGAGGAAGAGCCAGGCTCTTCCTCTTTTTGCTGAAACGCGCCGCCGCGCCCCGCGAGCGAGGCGCGCGAACCGCTTAGTCGTACAGCACCGCGGCGATCTTCGGGTCGTTGATATTGGTCTTGTCGTACCAGAAGAAGCCCGTGTCGATATTCCTCGGCAGCTTCTCGCCATGCAGCGCCTTCACCGCGGAATCGACCGTGCACTTGCCGATGCCGACCGGGTTCTGCGTGATCGCGCCGGCCATCAGGCCCGACTTGATGTTCTCCTTCTGCTCCTTGCCGGAGTCGAAACCGATCAGCACGAGTTTCTTGCCCGCCTCCTTCACGCCAATCGCCGCGCCTTCCGCCGAACCTTCGTTCGCACCGAAGATGCCCTTCAGATTCGGATTCGCCTGCATCATCGCCTTGGCGATTTCCGCCGATTTCAGGTGGTCGCCGGCGCCGTATTGCACCGACACGATCTTGATGTTCGGATGCTTGGACTTGATCTGATTGACGAAACCGTCACGCCGGTCGACGCCGGTCCGGCTGGTCTGGTCGTGCACGATCACGCCGACTTCGCCGGCATTGCCGATCAGCTCGGCCATCTTGTCGGCGGCGAGCGCGGCGGCCGCGACGTTGTCGGTCGAACAGGTGGTCAGCGGAATATCGCTATCGACGCCCGAGTCGAATGCGATCACCGGAATCTTGTCGTTCTGCGCGCGCTTGAGCAGCGGAATCGCGGCCTTGCTGTCGAGCGCGGCAATACCGAGCGCCTGCGGCTTCTTCGCGAGCGCGGCCGACAGCATATCGATCTGCTTGTCGACCATCGCTTCCGTTTCCGGTCCCTCGAACGTGATGCGGACGTTGTTCGCCTTCGCCGACTGCTCGGCGCCGGATTTGACGGCCTGCCAGAACTGATGCTGGAAGCCCTTCGAAATCAGCGGAATATAAGGCTGGTCCGCATATGCGAGACCGCTTCCGCCAACCAACGCGCCGACACCGACCGCGATACCGATTAGTCTTCTCTTCAACATGGGGCCTCCTCCTATGGATGGGCTATCAAGCCATTTGAGGGAGCCTGCGCGGGCTCCCTTTTCTGTTGCTCTGTTTTCCCGCGTCAACCTGCGCGGCTGCGGCTGCGCCGCAAGATGTCCGCATAGACCGCCAGAATGATGATCAGACCGGTGACGACGATCTGCCACTCCTGCGCGACCGACATGATGCGCAGTCCGTTGGTCAGCACGCTCATGATGAACGCGCCGATGATCGTGCCGAGAATCGTGCCCGCGCCGCCGCTCAGAGAAGTGCCGCCGATCACCACCGCGGCAATCGCATCGAGCTCGTAGCCCTGGCCGAGCGCCGGCTGCGCGGAGTTCAGACGCGATGCGATCAGCAGACCGGCGATCCCGCAAATCGCGCCGCCCACGCCGTAAATCGCAATCTTCCAGCGATCGACATTGACGCCGGAGAGCCGCACCGCTTCTTCATTGCTGCCGAGTGCGAACGTATAGCGGCCGAGCGCGGTGCGATTTAACGTAATCGAGCTGACGATCGCGAGAAAGAACAGGATCAGCACCGCGTTAGGAATCGGCACGCTCGGCAGGAAATAGCCGATCAGCGAGTCCTGCGAAATGCGGTAGAAGTTCTCGGTGTCGGTGAAATAGATCGGCTTGTCCGACGAGACGACCAGCGAAAGACCTTTCAGCAACATCATCATGCCGAGCGTCGCGATAAACGGCGGAATCTTCATTTTCGCGGTCAGCGTGCCCGAGACCGTCCCGCACACCGCGCCGGTCGCGATCGCCGCGAGTACCCCGGCCCACATCGGCAGATGCCAATAAGTGAGAAACACGCCGCAGATCACCGCGGTGAACGTCATCAGCGTGCCGACCGACAGATCGATCCCGCCGGTAATGATCACGAAGGTCGCGGCAATCGCCAGCACGCCGTTGACCGCGGTCGCCTGCAGAATGCCGAGGATGTTGTCCATCTGCATGAAAGCGGGCGACGCGAAGCTGAAAAACACCAGCAGCAGAATCAGACTCGCGAACGCAAGCATCTTTTGCAGCGCGGTCGGCGCGAAGATGCGGGCCTTCAGGCTGGAAGTCCGGCGTTCGTTGTCGAGCGCCGCCGTATCCGTTTGCAATGTCATGTCTTGAACCTCGTCGGGCTTAAGCCGTTTTCAGGGATTCGCGCTGCGTCGCGAGATGCATGATGCGCTCCTGGGTCGCGTCGCCGGCGGACAACTCGCCGGTAATGCGGCCCTCGCACATCACCACGATTCGATCGCTCATACGCAGAATTTCGGGCAGCTCCGACGAGATCATCACGATCGCCTTGCCTTGCGCGGCCAGCGAGCGCAACAGCTTGTAGATTTCGCTTTTCGCACCGACGTCGATGCCGCGCGTCGGTTCGTCGAAGAACAACACGTCGCAATCGCGTTCGAGCCATTTCGCGATCACGATCTTTTGCTGATTGCCGCCGGACAGCAGCCGCACCTGCTGGGTCGCGGACGGCGTGCGGATCGCGAGCAGTTTGATGAAGTGCTGCGCGCGTTTGCGGATCTGGCCGCGGCGCAGGAACATATTGAACGACAGGAACTTGCCGAGATCGGACATCACGATGTTCGATTCGACATCCATTCCGGTGGCCAGCCCAAAGCGCTTGCGATCTTCAGAGAGATAACCGATCCCGCGTTTCACCGCATCGCTCGGCTTTTTAATCGACGCTTTCGCGCCTTTCACGAAGATCTCGCCGGATTCGACCGGATCGGCGCCGAACACCGCGCGCGCGACCTCGGTGCGGCCCGCGCCCATCAAGCCGGCAAAGCCGAGTATTTCGCCCTGCCGCAATTCGAAACTGACGTTGCGCACCAGCGGACCCGCCACCAGATTCTTCACTTCGAGCGCGAGCGCGCCCTGCGCCGGCGCGCGTTGCTCCGGCTCGATATCGGCCAGCGTGCGTCCCACCATCATGCCGATGATCGTTTCGACGCTGGTGCCTTCGGTCGGCACCGTCGCCACGTATTCGCCGTCGCGCATCACCGTCACGCGATCGGTGATCTGCTTGAGCTCGTCCATCTTGTGCGAGATATAGACGACGCCCACGCCGCGTTCTTTCAACTGGCGGATGATACGGAATAGCTCGGCAATCTCGGCATCGTTGAGCGCGGAAGTCGGCTCATCCATGATCAGCACGCGCGAATCGAACGACAGCGCCTTGGCGATCTCGACCATCTGCTGGCTCGCCACCGTCAGCGAGCCGACCAGCGTGCGCGGATCGAGCTTCACGTGCATGCGGCCGAGAATCTCGCGCGCCTGCGCATTGAGTTTGTCTTCGTCGAGCAGCAGTCCGAAATGCTTGCGCGGTTCGCGGCCAATAAAGATGTTCTGCGCGACGCTCAGATGATTCATCAGTTGCAGTTCCTGATGAATGATGCCGATCCCGACCGCCTGTGCATCGCGCGGCCCCTGGAAATCGACCGGCTTGCCTTCGTAGAGGATCTCGCCCGAATCGCGCGTATAGACGCCGGCGAGAATCTTCATCAGCGTCGACTTGCCCGCGCCGTTCTCGCCCATCAGCGCGTGGACTTCGCCGGACATCAGTTCGAACTGGACGTTGTGAAGTGCTCTGACGCCCGGAAAGCTCTTGCAAAGCTTATTGACGGATATGAGTGGGTTCATGTGCGGATCTGTCGACGGCTGCCTTTATCACCAGTGCTTTTACTGTGACCTGCAAACGACTTCAAATGCGACTTGCAACGCGGCTGTCGCCGCGCTTTCTTTTCAAGGCTCGAACAGGTCCGGCCTGTTTTTCGCGGAGCGGTGCAATTCCGCGACCACCTGGTCGAGATGATCGTGCATCGCTTTCGCGGCCGAATCGCCGTCGCCGGCGGCCAGCGCCTTGAAAATGCTCTCGTGCTCTTCCAGCGTATGCACGAGCCGTTCGGGACTTGCCAGCAATTGCCTCGCGCGGTCCAGCGCATTGCGCGACACCGTGACGATTTCCTTTACACGCGGCAGCTTGACCGCGTCGAGCAGGATTTCATGAAATGCCAGATCGAGTGCATGAAACGCGATCCGTTCGCCGCTGCCCGCCAGACTGCGCTGCTGGTCGAGATTGCTGGCCAGTGCATCGAGCGTCGCGCGGTCGTGCAGGCGCGCGACACCACGCACGGTTTCGACTTCCAGCGCGCTGCGAATAAACAGGTGCTGACGGATGTCGTCGAGCGCAATCGGTTTGACCCGCGTGCCGCGCTGCGGCAAAACCTCGACGAGACCCGCATGCGCGAGCTTCGCCAATGCGGACGACACCGGAAAACGCGACACCCCCATCCGTTCGCACACGGCCAGCTTGTCGATCATCATGCCGGGCTCCAACGCCAGCGTCACGATCGCTTCCCGCAACGCCGCCTCGACCGCGTCGGTCAAGCTGCCACGCTCGCCACCCTTGACCTTTTGCAGTGCCGCATAAGGGTCGGTGGCGGGATGCTCGAGTTCGGCTGAGGAATTCACGGAGGCCTTGATTTTGAGACAACATGCTAGCATGCTAGAAAGCGAATCACGAGTTGTCAACGCGTACGAGTGCCTGGTATTCCCTGGTATGTCCGTCCGCGTGAACCAGAACCGCGTGCGCGACAGTGCACGTAAAGCCGATCCGCCTGCTCCCGCAGGCGACCACCGCTAGCCATTCATCGCCCCGGAGGGTGCACATGACTACGATCACAAGGCTGTCCGTTCGGGACATCCGGTTTCCCACCTCGCGTTCTCTCGACGGTTCCGACGCAATGAACGCCGCGCCGGACTACTCCGCCACCTATGTCACGCTCGAAACCGATACACCCGATCTGACCGGCCACGGCCTGACGTTTACGATCGGGCGCGGCAACGAGATCTGCGTGACCGCCGTGAATGCATTGACGCCGCTGATCGTCGGCAAAAAGCTCGAAGATATTGCCGCGAATATGGGCGCATTCTGGCGCGCATTTACTTCGGATAGCCAACTACGCTGGATCGGCCCGGACAAAGGCGCGATTCATCTGGCCACCGCGGCGGTCGTCAACGCGGTGTGGGATCTGTGGGCGAAAGCCGTCGGTAAGCCAGTGTGGAAACTGCTCGTCGATATGAGTCCGGAAGAACTGGTGCGCTGCCTGGACTTCCGCTACGTGACCGATGCGATCACGCCGCAGGAAGCACTCGCGATGCTGCATCGTCACGCGAAAACCAAGGGCGAGCGGGAAAAGGAAATGCTCGCGCACGGCTATCCGGCCTATACGACTTCCGCCGGCTGGCTCGGTTACGACGACGACAAGATTCGCCGGCTCGCGCGCGAAGGCGTCGCGCAGGGCTGGACTCATTTCAAGCAGAAGGTCGGCGCCGATCTCGACGAGGACGTACGGCGCGCGCGCATTTTGCGCGAGGAGATCGGCGAGAACCTGAAGCTGATGATGGACGCCAATCAGGTGTGGGACGTCGATGAAGCGATCGCGAACATGCGCCGTCTCGCGGAGTTCGATCCGTGGTGGATCGAAGAGCCGACCAGCCCCGACGACATTCTCGGCCACGCGGCGATCCGCAGGCGGCTCGGCTCGATCGGCGTCGCGACCGGCGAGCATTGTCATAACCGGGTGATGTTCAAACAGTTGCTGCAGGCCGAAGCAATCGATTTCTGTCAGATCGACAGTTGCCGGCTCGGCGGGCTCAACGAAGTGATCATCGTGTTGCTGATGGCCGCGAAGTTCGGCGTGCCGGTGTGTCCGCACGCGGGCGGCGTCGGTTTGTGCGAGTACGTGCAGCATATTTCGCTGTTCGACTACATCTGCGTGTCGGGCTCGCTGGAAAATCGCGTACTCGAATACGTCGACCATCTACACGAGCATTTCGTCGATCCGGTCGTGATCCGCAACGGCCATTACATGCCGCCGCAAAGGCCCGGATACAGCATTGAAATGCTCGAAGAGTCGCTGGACCGGCACTGGTTCCCGGACGGCGCTGCGTGGCAGAAGTGAGCGCGGACGCGCGTCGACATCTCCCTCATTAACCCCGGAGCCGCAATGCCTTCTCCGTTGTCCGCCGCCGCGCTCGATGCATTGCGCGAACGCATAGCCGGTGTGCGCAGTACTACGCACTTCAATCATGCCGGTTCGTCATTGCCGTCGAGCGCGACGGTCGAGGCGATTCACGCGCATCTATTGCGCGAAGCGTCGCTCGGGCCGATGGAGGCGGGCGCGGCGGCGGCCGCGGAAACCGAACGCGCACGCTCACTCGCCGCAAAGCTATTGAACGCTCAGCCATCCGAAATTGCGTTGACGACCGGCAATTCGGCCGGCTGGGGCGCGGCCTTCGCGGCACTGGGTCCGTGGCGCGCGGGCGAGCGCATTCTGGTCGCGCGGCACGAATGGGGCGGCAATCTCGCGACGATGCGGCTCGTCGCGCAACGCGCAGGCGCAACGATCGAAGCGATTCCGTCCGACGAGACCGGCCGCGTCGATCCCCGCGCGCTCGAAGCGATGCTCGACGAGCGGGTGCGCCTGATCGCGCTCACCTGGCTGCCGGCCAACGGCGGACTGATCAATCCCGCCGCGGCGATCGGGCAAATCGCGCGCCGCCACGGCATTCCCTATTTCGTCGATGCCGCGCAGGCTGTCGGTCAGGTGCCGGTCGACGTGGCCGCGCTCGGCTGCGACGTGCTGGCCGGCGCGGGACGCAAGGCACTGCGCGGCCCGCGCGGCACCGGCCTGCTGTACGTGAGACGGGACTTTCTACCGCGCCTCGCGCCGGCCTTCGTCGATACCCATTCCGCGCCACTCGATGCCAACGGCGAACCGGTGCTGCGTAAAGACGCGCAGTGTCTCGAGTCCTCCGAAGCATCGCTTGCGTTGCACTGCGGCCTCGCTAATGCGCTGCATGAAGCACTCGAAATCGGCATCGAGAACATTCGTGCGCAAATCGATCGGATCGCTAATCGTCTACGCGCGCAACTGGCCGAGATTCCCGGCGTGTCGGTACTCGATCAGGGCGTGGAACGTTCCGGCCTGGTGTCGTTCAATATCGCCGGGCTCGACTCGCTTTCGGTGCGGCGCGCATTGGCGGCGCAAGGTATTACGATCGGCAGCAACGGCGTCGCCTACACGCCGTTCGATATGACGAGCCGCGGACTCACGCAAATCGCGCGGGCATCGGTCAGCTATCTGACCACCGACACGGAAATTGATAGATTACTGGCTGGAATCCGCACGTTGGCGCATTGAGCCCGTATCGCTCGGCGCCGTTCTCCACCCGACCGATTGCAACCGCTCATGAACTCCGCTCCGCTAACGACTCTCGATCTGTCGAAGTTTCCCCGCCATGTTCTGCTCGAAGGCCCGACGCCGATTCAACATCTGCCGCGCCTGAGCGCGCGCCTCGGTGGCGCGGACATTTACGTCAAACGGGAAGATCTGACCGGGATCGGCGGCGGCGGCAACAAACTGCGCAAACTCGAATTCCTGATCGGCGAAGCACTGGCGCGCGGCGCGGACACGATCATCACGGTCGGCGCACGGCAATCGAATCATGCGCGACTCACCGCGGCCGCCGCCGCGCGCGTAGGACTCCAGTGCGAACTGGTGTTGACGCGGACCGTCCCGCGTTCCGATCACGACTATTTGGAGAACGGCAACGTGCTGCTCGATGCGCTATTCGACGCGCGCGTGCACGATCTGCCCGGCTCCGCCAACGCACTGCAATTCGCCGAACAGCGGGCCGACGAATTGCGCGCGCAAGGCCGCAACGTCTATGTGTGTCCGCTCGGCGGCTCGAGTCCGGTCGGCTGTCTCGGCTATGCGGACTGTGCGGCCGAAATCGCCGCGCAAGCGCACGCCCAGCAGTTGTCGTTCGATCGCATCGTGGTGCCGAACGGCAGCGGCGGCATGCATGCGGGACTGGTTGCAGGTTTTGTCGCGTTGGGTCTCGACGCGACGCGCGTCGCCGCGTTCACCGTGTACGGCAATGCCGCTCACGCGCACGCCACCACGCTCGACAAAGCGAATCAGACGGCCCAACTGATCGATTCCGCACTGCGCGTGCAGGAAGATGCCGTCTCGATCGACGAAACGCAGCTTGGACCCGGCTACGGCATTCCGACCGACAGCATGCGGGAGGCGGTGCGGCTGCTGGCATCGACCGAAGGTCTGCTGCTCGATCCCGTGTACAGCGGCAAGGCATTCGCGGGTCTGGTGGAAAACGTCAGGACCGGAAAGTATGCCGCTGGGCAGAAGATTCTCTTTGTGATGAGCGGCGGACTTCCGGGACTGTTTGCCTACCGCAGCGAGTTCTGACTGTTCTGAATGTTCTGAATCCCCGCGCCGGCATCGCGGATCTTCACGCAGCTCGTGCGCAATGCGGCGCAGCAGATCGCCGGGGCGCGGCGCGAGTGAGTTGCGGCGCGGCGGCGCGAACGAAATGATGCTCGATCCTCGTGCGCAATACGCCGTCGAGCGCGGCGAGTTGTTCGCGCAGGCGAATCGCCTGCTCTTCGGTCATTTCGCCGAGAACGATTTTTTGCTCGAGAACTTCGCCGTGACGGGTGACGAGCCAACGGTCCACTACGACGGTTTCGCGTTCGAGTACCGCAGCCGCGGACGAAACGACACCGAGATTGACGCCCGACACGAGATGAACCGTATGCGTCAGCGTGAAACCGGGGAGGAAGTTCGACCAGTCTTTGCAGACGGATGGGGAGAGGGCAGAGGTAGCTTCGCGCATAATGGGCTCCGGATCAGTGTTTATCGAACCGGTGCCGGCGAGGCCGCTCCCGTTTCGTTGCCGACAATCGGCCGCATCGCCTTAAGGCTTCCACCTTGCCCGGGAGGGCAGGTTGGCGTCGGATAACCCGACTCTGGATGCATGATTTTGTTCGTTCGATATCTCGAACTTGGCTCCATTATACCGAAAACGACGCGCCGGGCAAGCGGTTGCCGGGAAGCGGGGTATCGGCCGTTGTTGGCGGGAGCCCGAAGCGCGCTGCAAATACCTGCTCCGCGTGTGCGGTTGCGGACTAGCTGGGCATGCCACGCGGACATGCAAACGGAACAGACAGAGATGGCGAGTCGAACCTCACGCGCCGGAACGAGCGTGGATGAGAGACGGGTACTTCGAGGGAAATCCTTCAGGTGCGGAATGTGGATATCCGCAAGAGAGAAGGCAATGAACCTGGCGGATGGCGCCCGCTTATCGTTCAGACCTTTTGAGGGAGGTTGTACTGCCAGAACATCCTGGTGCCGACGGCGAGACTCGAACTCGCACAGCTTTCGCCACTACCCCCTCAAGATAGCGTGTCTACCAATTTCACCACGTCGGCACTGCACTTCAATTTGCGACCCGCGCTTCATTTAAAGCCTGCGAATCAAGCTCCGCCGCAAACGAAAATTGGCCTTTGATATGCACCGGAGGTAGGTGCGTACGGCCCTCGAGATAAGGGCCGCCAATTTCGCCACTGAGGCAGAGGGGCGCAATTGTAGCAGCTAAATTATTTTTTTGAAGCCCCTACGCGGTTTTTCTGGTGGAGTGCTGTGCAGGGCCGTTGCGACGCTAATCGGGCATTACCATCTTACGCACACGCTCACATCACGACCCACTCACCCAAGGAGCCCCCTTGCCCCACCCCGCTCTCCACCTCTACACCGACGCCCAATTCGCAAGCCCCTACGCGATGTCGGTATTCGTCACGCTGCACGAGAAGCAGTTGCCCTTCGAGCTCTCGACCATCGACCTCGCAAACAACGCGAACCACGCCCCCGACTACGCGGCCACTTCGCTGACCCGCCGCGTGCCGACGCTGATCCACGACGGCTTCGCGTTATCCGAATCGTCGGCTATCACCGAGTACCTCGACGAGACGTTTCCCGACACCCCGGTCTATCCGCAAGACCGGCACCTTCGTGCGCGAGCGCGCCAGGTCCAGGCGTGGCTGCGCAGCGACCTGCTGCCGATCCGCCAGGAGCGTTCCACTGAAGTCGTGTTTTACGGTTCGCACCACGCGCCGCTGTCCGCCATCGCGCACGCCGCCGCGCAAAAACTCTTCGCCGCCGCCGACGCATTGTTACCCGCCGATTCGCTGAATCTTTTCGGCGCATGGTGCATTGCCGATACCGATCTGGCATTGATGCTGAATCGCCTCGTACTGAATGGCGATGCAGTGCCGCAAAGGCTAAAAGACTATGCCGCTCATCAATGGCAGCGGCCTACCGTGCAAAAGTGGCTTGAACTCGCGCGCCCGCCTCTTTAAGTGACTTGACGGACGCAATAGCGAAGCGGTGAAAGAAATGACTAAAAAACCGGTACTGCGTCCACCGGTTATTTCCCCTTGCCGTTCCCGCCATTGAGATTGGCCCGGTTGCGCGCCCGCTCCCTTTGCTGGCGCGCCCGGACGATGCTGACGACGATCAGCACGATCGCCAGCAACGTCAATTCGATCATTGCCGGAATCTGAATTGGATCGTGAAACATCGAAGACCTCCGTCAGAGAATTCGACCATCTTACTCCCGGCCGATTAGTCCGAAGTATTGCGCCGCACCATCGTACTTATCCGCTTAAACCATCTCGATCCGGCTTTCAATAGTGAAGGCTTTTCGTGACAATTTTCTCCTCATTTGTCAAATCAGCGGCCATTCAACCCATATAGCTGTCCCCAAGCAGTTTATTTGCGCTACAGTAGGCGAGCGTTCGTTTAAATCGTCAGCTATCCCGACAATTCCCCAGGCGCCTCTTCCCGCTCTTTATCGCCAGTACTGAAGAAAAACCTGGGTAAAGCTAAAGATATCGCGCCATGCCATCTTTTGCGGTCGCCTATTGCGGTCCCGCGGCTGTCCCGGACAGCCTGTGGTTACGCTGGAACTTGGACCCGTGGTTGCTCGCGGCGCTGGCGGCCATCGCCTTCGTGCTGGTGAGCGGCCGCGCCGCCAATTCGAGAGCCGGGTGGGCGGCTCTCGCGCTGATGGCGATCGTGTTCGTGTCGCCGCTGTGCGCGCTGTCGTCGGCGCTGTTTTCCGCGCGCGTCACCCATCACATCATTCTGATCGCCGCGGTCGCACCGCTCCTCGCGCTCGCGTTTCCTCTGCCGCGTCTGAGCTATCCGCCACTCGTTCCGGTGGTCGCCGCGCACGCGGTCATCGTCTGGCTCTGGCACGCGCCGGGACCATATGCATGGGGACTGTCGAGCGTGCCCGGCTACTGGTTGATGCAGTTGTCGTTACTGGGCAGCGCATGGCTGATGTGGCGCAACATCTTCTCGCCGGCGCTGCCGACCGGACCCGCACTGATCGCGCTCGTCACGACGATCGGCCATATGGGTCTGCTCGGCGCGCTGATCGTATTCGCGCCGGTGCCGCTCTATGTCGCGCATTTCGCGACCACCGCCGCGTGGGGACTCACGCCGCTCGCCGACCAGCAACTCGCGGGCCTGTTGATGTGGGTGCTCGCAATGATCCCGTATCTCGCCGCCGGACTCTCGCTGGTCTGGTCGAGCCTGCGCGTCAGAGAGCCCGCGCTGTGACGACGCTGCTGAAATTCATTCATCTGGCCGCGATCGCGATCTGGTCCGGCGGACTGCTCGTGTTGCCGTATCTGTTCTGGCAGCGTCGCGGACTCGCGGCCGGCAACGAACTCGACCGGCTGCATCGGATCACGCGACTCGTGTTCGTCGAGCTGACGTCTCCCGCCGCGTTCGTCGCGATCGCCAGCGGCACCGTGCTGATCTTCCTGCAAGCGACTTTCGTGGAATGGTTCACCGCGAAGATGGTGTTCGTCGGCATCATGGCGATGCTGCATGTGCTCGCCGGCCTCGTGCTGCACGACCTGTACCTGCCCGCCGGCCGCTTCAACCGCGGCTCCGCTATTGCGTTGACGGTTGCGTATCTGGTCGTGATCGTCGCGATCATCTGGATCGTGCTGGCCAAGCCGCATATCGATTCGAACCTGTTCGCGCCGCATCTGTTCGAACCCGGCGGACTCGGCCGCTGGCTGCATCACTCCTTCGGCGAAACCAGAATCCCCACGCCATGATCGAATACGAGCTTGCCCCCATGCCAGCCGGCGAAGCCCGTCATCACCGAGGCGAGCAGCGACAGCACGAGCCCGTGCGGCAAAATCTGTTCGGGGTACAGAATACGCACGCCCCAGTTCGCGCCCGCGAGCGCAACGAGTGTCATCGCGGCGACCGCGTGCGACCAGCTGGCTTCCTTCAGCCGAATGCCGCGCACCAGCAGCAATTCCGCGGTGCCGACCACGCTCGCGCCGACTCCGCTCCAGAACGCGAAACCGGCGGCCCACACCCCGACGCGCACCCAGAACGGGTCGCCCGTCCACCAGTAGAGCACGTCGACGCCGAGCGTTGCGACCACGAACGCGATCGGGAAATGCACCATCATCACGTGAATGGGATGGCCGACCAGCGCGACGGCCGAGCCCTTGTCGAGCCGCAACAGCTCCAGCAGCACTTCGCTTTTTTCCGCCGAGCCAGTCTCGGAGTTACCCTGCTTTGCCATGATCGCTTGTCTCCGCACCGAGTGTGTAGGGATGCCAAACATCATAGTGGCTTGCGCGTGGCACTCCAAGCGGGATCGCTCGCGGCGTTGTCCGGTTGCGCGGGGCCGCTGTCGACGCTCGAGCCGTCCGGCCCCGCGGCGGCGTCGATCGCCGGGCTCTGGTGGGTGATGCTGGGCGGCTCCGCGATCCTGTTCGCGCTGGTGCTGGTGCTGTTTCTGCTGACGGTGTTCCGTCCCGGCTGGGGCTCGCGCGTTTCTCCCGCGCGCTGGATCGTGCTCGGCGGCCTCGTGCTGCCCGCGGTGATCCTGATCCCGCTGGTCTGTTACGCGCTATATGCGGGCGAGTTGCTGCTGCCGCTGCGCGCGCATGCGCCGGCGCGCGTCGAAGCGATCGCGCAGCAATGGCACTGGACTTTCCGCTATCCGGACCAAGGCAACGTCGAAACCGACAACGTGCTGCATCTGCCGGCGGGCACGCCCGTCGACATCGCGGTCACCAGTCGCGACGTAGTACACGCATTCTGGATTCCGCGCTTCGCGGGCAAGATCGATGCGGTGCCCGGCCATCACAATCTGCTGCGCATTCAGGCCGATCAGCCGGGCCAGTACTTCGGACAATGCAACGAGTTTTGCGGTATCGGTCACGCGCAAATGCGCTTCACGGTGATCGTCGATCGTCCGGAAGACTTTGCCGCCGCCGTCAGAAACGCCGCCGCCACCGGGGAGATGAAGAAATGAGTGTGCCCGTCGAGCCGCAATCGCAGGGCCTCAACGCACTGCGGCTGCATCGTCAGCTCGCCGCGATCTGGGCCACCGGGCCCGGCGTGCAAAAACTCGCGTCGGTCAATCACACGGTGATCGGCATGCGGATGATGATCACGTCGTTCGTGTTCTTCGCGATCGCCGGGATTCTCGGCATGCTCACCCGCGTGCAGCTCGCCACCCCGCACGCCGCCTTCATGGACGTCGAGACCTACAACCAGGTCTTTACGATGCATGGGTCGATGATGCTGTTTCTGTTCGCGATCCCGATGGTCGAAAGTTTCGCGGTGTACCTGACACCGAAAATTCTCGGCACCCGCGATTTCGCCTTTCCGCGTCTCACCGCATACGGCTACTGGTGCTATCTGTTCGGCGGCACGATCCTGACCGTGTCCTTGATCCTGCGCAGCGCGCCCGACGGCGGCTGGTTCATGTACACGCCGCTGAGTTCGAACGTCTACACACCGGGCCTGAACGCCGACGTGTGGCTGCTCGGCATCACCTTCGTCGAGATTTCGGCGCTGTCGCTCGCGATGGAAATCGTCGTGTCGATCCTGAAGATGCGCGCGCCGGGCATGTCGCTCGACCGCATGCCGATCTTCGCGTGGTACATCCTCGTGACCGCGATGATGATGATCGTCGCGTTCCCGCCGCTGATTCTCGGCTCGATCCTGCTCGAAGTGGAACGCGCGTTCAACCTGCCGTTCTTCGACCCGACGCGCGGCGGCGATCCATTGCTGTGGCAGCATCTGTTCTGGCTGTTCGGCCATCCGGACGTGTACATCATCTTCCTGCCGATGGCCGGCGTGCTGTCCACGATGATCCCGGTGTTCGCGCGCCGCCGCCTGATCGGCTATCGCGCGATCGTCGTCGCAATCATCGCGCTCGCGTTTCTGAGCTTCGGCATCTGGGTGCACCACATGTTCACGGTGGGCATTCCGCATCTCGCACTCGCGTTCTTCTCGGCCGGCTCGGCGATCGTCGCGGTGCCGACCGCGATCCAGTTTTTCGCATGGCTGGCTACGCTCTCGCACGGCCGGCCGCGCTGGGACGTGCCGATGCTGTACATCTTCGGCTTCTTCTTCGTATTCACGTGCGGCGGCCTGACCGGCGTGATGCTCGCAATGGTGCCGTTCGACTGGCAGGCGCACGACACCTACTTCGTCGTCGCGCACATGCACTACGTGGTGGCCGGCGCGCTCGCGTTTCCGATGCTCGCGGCGTTCTATTACTGGCTACCGCTGCTGACCGGACGCTCGGCCGTGCACAAGCTGTCGGTGCCGGCGTTCTGGCTGGTGTTCATCGGCTTCAACATGACGTTTTTCATGATGCACCTGACCGGCCTACTCGGCATGCCGCGCCGGGTGTTCACCTATAGCGGCGACGAAGGCTGGAACTGGCTCAATCTGCTGTCGTCGGTGGGCAGTTTCGTGATGACGATCGGCTTCGCGCTGGTCGTGATCGACATCATCGTGCAGGTGCGTTTCGGGCAGCGCGTGCGGCGCAATCCGTGGGACTCCACCACGCTCGAATGGGCAATGCCGATTCCGCCGACACCGTACGCGTTCGCGTCGATCCCGCGCGTCGATACGGAGACCGAAGCAATCGCGCCGGGCCAGCTTGCTCCGAAACTCGCACGCGGCGAAGGCTATCTCGGCTTCACCCGCAACGGCTGGCAGGAAGCGCTCGGCGTGCATATGACCTCGGGCGAGCCGGATCAACTGATCGTCTTGCCCAAGCCCACCTATCTGCCGCTCGTCACCGCGATCGTCACCTGTGCGGCGGTGCTGTCGATGCTGTTCAAGTTCTATCTGCTATCGGCCGCGTTCGCGTTCGTCACTTTCGGTCTGTTCATTTATGCGGGGCAAAATGCGGGACTTGCGCGCGACTACGGCGCACTGCCGGTCGGCCGCGGCGTCAGCGTGCCGCCGCATACCGAAGTGGCCGGCTCGCCGTCGTGGCTGTCGCTGATCTGCGCGCTGGTCGCGAACGGCACGCTATTCACGTCGCTGATCTTCGGCACCTTCTATCTGTGGATCGCCGCGCCGAACTGGCCGGCCGCAACCACGCCGCAGCCGAGCAAGCTGCTCGCGCTGGTCGCCGTGATCGCGCTGGCGGTGGCCGCGATCACGACGCGTGCTTCACTGCGGGCCGCGGCGGCCGAACGCAAACCGTACGGCACGCTCGGGCTCACCGCGCTCGCGCTGATCGCCGCGCTGGCAGCGGCCGTGATGTTGATCGCCGGCGTCACGCCGAATCCGCGCGAACACGCACTCGGTGCAACCGCCGCCGCGTTGCTGACCTATATCGCGATTCATGCGGGCGCCGGGCTGCTATTCGTGATCAGCAACATGCTGCGTCTGAACGCGGGCTTCATTTCCGCGCGCCGCCTGACCGACCTGCGCCTCACGCGCCTGTGGACCGACTACACGCTGGCGACCGGCATCATCGCGCTCGGCCTCGTGCTCGCGCTGCCCAGCCTCGTCGCGATGCTCGGAGCAAAGCCATGAACGCGCGGCCGCTTTCGCCGCGGCGTTTGTGGTGGCTCGCCGTCGGCTTCACGATCTGGTGCGTCGCGTTCGTGGTGCTCTACGCGCTGCACGCGATCGGCTGCGCGTTCGCATGGCCGAGCGGACCGCTGCGCGCGAGTCTGGCGATCATCCTGCTGCTGCATCTGCTCGCAATCGGCTGGCTGTGGCGCTATCGCGCGGCCACGCGCGACCCCGGACCGGAGCGCATCAGCTCGTTCATGCATACCGTCGTCGTCTGGACGCTGATCGCGGCGCTGGTCGCGACCGTCCTCACCTTCGGCCCCGCGCTGCTGCTCACCACCTGTGTGTAGGCGTCCTCGCGTGAGCCGGCCCACCGCTGGAGGCTCGACGCGGCCGTGATGCGCTCGCCGCTTGCGCCCCCACACCCGATACGGAGAAGCACCGATGCAGTCTCACGATCTGGCGCGCAAGGCCATCTGGTCCGCGATCTATCTGCTGTTCATTCTCGCGCCGCTGTTCGCGTTGCTCACCGGCACCCTGCCGCCCGCGCGCAATTTCGGCACCGAGTTCTCGGTCGCGCTCGGCTATTCCGGCCTCGCGATGATGGGTCTGCAATTCGGCCTCACCGCGCGATTCCGACACGTCACCGAGCCGTGGGGCGAGGACGTGATCTACCACTTCCATCGACGCATCTCGCTGCTCGCGGTGAGCCTCGTCATCGTGCATCCGCTGATTCTGTTCGCGATCCGCTCCGATAAGGTCGCGATGCCCGACTCGCTGCTCGACGTGCCGTGGGGTGCGTGGTTCGCATTCCTGTCGATCGGCTCGCTGATCGTGCTGGTGATTACCGCGCTGTGGCGCAAGCAGCTGAGGATTCCGTACGAGCTCTGGCATCTGTCGCATATCGTGCTCGCGCTGGCCGCGATCTTCGGCGGCGTGCTGCATATGATCGGCTGGGGCTTCTATCTGACCGATCCGCTGAAGCGAACGCTGTGGATCTGCATGACGCTGTTCTGGATCGCGCTGCTGCTTTATGTGCGCCTGTTCAAACCGCTGTTCATGCTCAGGCGTCCATACCGGATTGCCGAAGTGCGCGCCGAACGCGGCGACACCACGACTCTCGTGATGCAGCCCGACGGCCATGCGGGCTTTCGTTTCACGCCCGGCCAGTTCGGCTGGCTCACCGTGTGGGGCAGTCCATTCAGGATTACCGGGCACCCGTTCTCGTTTTCGTCGAGCGCGGATGCGGCGAATGGCCGCGTCGAAATGACGATCCGCAACCTTGGCGATTTCACCAGCAAGGTCAAAACAATCGAGGCCGGCCAGCGCGTTTATCTCGACGGCCCGTATGGCGCGTTCACGATCGGCCACCCGACCGACATGCATGTACTGATCGCGGGCGGCATCGGTATCACGCCGATGATGAGCATGATCCGCACACTCGCCGATCGCGGCGATCAGCGCCCGCTGGTACTGCTGTACGGCGGCAAGAACTGGGATTCGCTGACGTTTCGCGAGGAACTCGAAGTACTGCAAACGCGCCTGCCGCTCAAAATCGTCTATGTGCTATCCGATCCGCCGCCGGGCTGGACCGGCGAGAGCGGGCGCATCGACGCGGACATTTTCCGGCGTCATTTGCCACCCGAATACGCGCGTCACGAATACTTCATTTGCGGACCGGACCCGATGATGGATGCGATCGAAACCGCGCTCGCGAACCTGAAAGTGCCGCGTATCCGCTACCATTCAGAACGCTACAGCTTCGTCTAGCGTCTATTCACATCAGGAGACCTGCGATGCGTCGACTACTGGCCAATCGACTCGTAGTGGCGACCGGCGTGATCGTCGTCGCGCTCTCGCTGCTATTCGCGTACTTACGGGTCGATGCATTGCATTAGCTTGCATGGGCCGTCCAGAGCAGGCATAGCGCGCGCTGTAATACACTGGCTCCGAATCTGGCGCGGCCGCCGTCCGGCACGCGTGTCATCAAGCTCGAAGGTTGAATCGATATGTCCTATTTTGGAATTGGTATACACGTCCTTGTCGCAATCTATTTCGCAATCCATGCGGTGCGTACTAATCAGGGCATGTATTGGCTGTTCATTCTGTTTGTGTTTCCGCTGCTCGGCAGCGTCGTGTATCTGTTCGCGGTCTATCTGCCGAGCCTGCGCCATTCGCGCGGTGCCCGCGTAGCCACTCAGGCCATTAGCCAGTTCGTCGATCCGAATCGCGCGCTGCGCGAAGCGCGTGCCGATTTCGATCGCGCGCCGACCGTGCAGCATCGGCTGCGGCTCGGCGATGCATTGCTCGCGGCCGGCAATCCGCGTGAAGCGCTCGAACAGTTCCAGGCCGCGGCCAATGGCCCGTTCGCAACCGATCCCGCGCTGCTGCTCGGTCTCGCGCGCTCGCAGTTCGCGGTAGGCGACTACCCCGCCGCCGATACGACGCTGGAAAAGCTCTTCTCCGTCAATCCGCAGGCCCGTAATCAGGGCGAGCCCGCGCTGCTGTATGCGCGCACGCTCGCCGCGTTGAACGCGCCGGGCACGCGCGCGGCGTTCGAACAGGCACTGACCTGCGCGAGCGACGTCGCGCCGCGCTGCCTGTTCGCCGACTGGCTCGCCGCGCAAGCGGACGCCGAGGACCGGCGCCACGCCGGCAGCCTGTATGCGGAGATCGTTCAGGATGCCAAACATTGGCCGCGTCATGCGCGCGAACACAATCGCGAGTGGCTGCAGCGCGCGCAAGCCGCGTTGGCGAGCGGCGTGGGAAGATAAACAGCGATACCGGGAGCGGTGCGATGAGACCTGCAAACAGATTCTTTGCCGCGGTACGGGTCGGCGCCGCTTCGGCCGTCATCGCGTTGGCCTTGAGTGCTGCGTCCTCCGGTGCATTCGCGGCCAGCACGTCCGCGCAGTTTGCGTGGCCTGCTTCGTTCGTCGTGCTAGGCGACGGCTATCCGCATGCGGGCGACGCATGCCGGCGGCTCGGCGAATCGGCCGCCACCGCGAACTATCTCGACCATATGGCGATGCTGGTCGGTTGCCCGGGAGCGGCCAATAGCGCGGCCGCTCGTGCGATCCTGAAACAGCGGCACGCACGTGTCGTCGGCGCAGCGGACGGCGTCACGCTTATTTCGATTTCGACCGAAGGGGGCGCCGCCGGCCGGCAAAATAAACCCGCGCCGCGCGATCAATCGCCGTTCACGGCGACCGGTACATTGCCCTGCGAACGCGGCGGCGGACAAACGAAAACGATGTGCAAATTCGGCATCGTGCGTCACGACGATCATTCGGCGACGCTGCTCGTCTACTGGCCCGATGGCAATACACGCGCAATCTTCTTCGGCGCCAATGGCCGCATAATTGGCACGGCCGCGAGTGCAAGTGCACAGCCGATGCCCGGCGATACGTTGACGCAAAAAAATGCCGGCGTGAATCTGATTTCAATCGGCAATGAACGCTATGCGGTCGAGGACAAGGTTCTCTCCGGTAATTGAACCGCGGACCACGATTTAAGTACTTCCGGCGCGGCATCAATTAGCAGTTACCGCGCCGCGCTTTTTCCTGCTTTTCCCTGCTTTTCTCCACACACCGGACTGCACCCGGCAGCCCATTTCAACGCGCGGCGGACCAAGCCGCAAGCGCGAGCGGCAGCCCGAAAGTTCGTCCGCGTCGCTTCCCTCGCTTCGCGCCCATGTTTCCCGTCGCATCGGCTGCTCCGATGCGCACGCTTATTCCGCATTCATAAATCCCACTATTAGTAATAATTTCTTTCGCGTCGCAGCGAGCACAATAGCCCGTTTTTCCTTATGCGCATTAGCTTTCAATATCATTATCAAAACACCAGGGATTACACCAAGCCGTCAAAATCGATATTGTTGACTAATATTATTACCTGCCAAACGTTTGGCAGCACGGCGGCCGGCTGGAACGCCAGGGACCCGCGGCCTCGCCGGCAGACACCTGTTCGACCCGCAAGCGATTCTGCATCCCGATCTGCATAACTAAGCATTTCAACCCGCTCAGAGGTTCCATAGGAGGAGGTCACGATGTCCGGAAGAATTGGATTGATAGCTGCCTGTCTGGCGATGTCCGTCGGACTTGCAGCCTGCAATGGGGATAGCAGCGGCGTGTCCGCGGCGTCGGTCGCGAATGCCGCGAGTTCGAATTCGTCGTCGGCGAGTAGCGCATCGCAGTCGAATGCGAACGCCACGCCGGAGAACAACTCGGCCGATAAGAACACCGTCGCGCTGCCTTGCGACGCCGCCGCGACGGCCAATACGCCATGCTCGGCCGCGCACAGCGTGACCCGTCTACTGACGAAGAACTACAGCGGTCCGCTATTCCAGATCAAACGCGCGTCCGATCAGAAAACGATGGACGTCTACCCGTACACGCAGAGCACGCTGAAAGGCGGCAATCGCTCGCTGGTCGGCTCGGCGAACGTCGATAGCACCACGTCGTTCTGCAATAACACGACCTGCTCCGTCACCTACATCTACGACCAGATCGATCTGGTCGCGCCGCTGAAGGGCGGCGCCTTCGGCAACGTGCCGGCGACGCTGACGCTCAATACGGACGGCACGCAATCGCTGACCGTGCCGAACGGCAGCTCGGGCTCGTCGAAGACAACTACCGTGCCGGTGCTCAACGGCTTCGCGACGATCACGCTGCCCGGCACGTCCGGCACCCTGACCGTACAACTGCTGCAGCCGCCGACCGCATTGACCGCGCAGGCGCCGACCCAGCAATTGACGATCGGCAATGACCTGCCCGCGGTGGGCGGTACGTCGGCGCAGCTGTCGTATGCGACGACCAACGGTGTGCAGATTCCGGCACTCGGCACGCTGGCCGGCCAGGCGTATCGCAAGCGCTTCGGCACGGTCAACCAGTCGATCGGCGACACCGAAATCGCCGCGTACATGGTGGCCGGCGCGCACTACAGCCAGTCGTCGACCTGCTGCGGCACGTACGGCAACATGGAAAGCAGCGCGGATCCGGGTACTTATGCGCACGGCGAAGTGGAAGGCGAAATGTTCGGACTCGCGTTCTCGAACGGCAATGCGGCGGTATTCGGCTATTGCGACGGCAACGCCAGCCAGGATCCGAAAGTCAAAGATCCGGTCTGCGCCGCTTCCAATACCAATTGGCCGGGCGTCGACGCGGAAGCCGGCGTGTATCTGTACGGTCCGCAGCAACCGGCGAAAGAGAAGTTCGTCACGGTATTGTCGAAGTACTCGCCGGTCGGCCAGGAGAACATTTTCGTGGTCAAAGGCGGCTCCGCTTCGCAAGGCGTGCTGACCTCGCTCTATAACCAGGCACCGCCCGAAGCGTTGAACTTCTTCAACGACGCGGGCCATGCATTCAACGGTCAATGGCAGGGCGGCCTGTCGCTCGGCGAAGGCGGCGACGCCAGTGCCGCGCCGATCCAGTTCTTCGAAGGCGCGATCGTCACGAAGGCCACTTCCGACACGACCGACAACGCAATCCAGGCGAGCATCGCGAGCTTCTACGGACCGCCGAGCAACGAGGCGGCATCCGCCTGCTATGCGAACAACCTGATCGACTCGCCGCTGAGCCTGTCGTCGCCGGATGCATGGTTGCAGTCGAACGGCGGCACCGCGGTACCGGCCACCGATATTTCCGGCATCGAACGCGGCGCGGCCACGGTCACGAGCACCAATGGTTCCGCGGTGTCGAACATCCACGAAGTGATTCGCGTGCAGGGCGGTCAGACGTACACGTTCACCGACTACGTGCTGGCCACCACCAACGCGACGGTATTCCCGGGCGGCTCGATCCAGACCGACGACCCGGGCAACACCGAATTCGGCTGGGTGCTGAACACCAACACCGGTGCGGTCGTGCGCGGCGCGTGGGGCAACGGTCAGGCCACCTCGGTCAGCGCGGTGAAATCTGGCAACTGGTGGAAGGTCACGATGACGTTGACCGCGCCGGCCGGCTCGAATAACGCACAGGTCTTTATCGATCCGCCGACCTCGAGCAGCGCGGGTGCGCGCGCGCAGCAAGCCGCGTATCTGAGCGCGACGCACTACTGCCCGAGCCTGTCGATTCTGACCGCGTCGAAGTAATGAGCGCGATGAACGGCGAGCCGCTATCGATGATTCGTTGACGCATTGCACGTTTAAAGGCACACTCGGCGACCATGCAAACCCTCACGTCCCACCCGACTGCGATGCATCATCATGCGCATGCCCGCGTGGGACTGCCTGTGGGGGTTCGCATACGCATACGCTAGCCAGACGTCATCGATAGCAACATGCGCCACATGCCCCGCCGGTAACGACGGGGCTTTTTGTTTTTCCGATCCGATCCGATTCGCGGGTCCCGCTCATCGAAAGAAGGAATGCCGCCATGACCGAAGCAACACCCAAAGCCGCTGCATCGAATACATTCGCCACTCCGGTCGATCTGTACCGCGTACTTTCGCGCGTATGGGCCGGCGACACCGCGAGTCCGACGCACGCATGGTCGCCGTCCAATCGCGCGCAGAATCATTGCAGCCTCACGTCGCTGATCGTTCAGGACTACTTCGGCGGCGAGATTCTGACCACGCGCACGCCTGGCGGCACGCACTTCTACAATCTGATCGACGGCCGGCGTTGGGATCTGACGGTCAGCCAGTTTGCCGAACCGATCCCGTTCGACGATACGCCGTCGACACGCGACGCGGCATTGGCGGATGGATCGCTGGAGAAATACGAATTGCTGAAGTCGAGGTTGCAGCAAGCGCAATAAGCGCTCGCGCTATTTGATGCATGGCCAAAGTCGCACTGAGCGAATGCGGCTTTGGCCACGCTGTTCTCGATCAGCGAAGCGGCGGCGGCTGTTTGCCCGGAATCCCCTGCCCGCGCAGCGAACATCCGGACGTTTCAGTAACGAAGATCAGCGCAATCGCGCCGATCACACACGCGGCCATCATGTAGTACGCGGGCACCAATGCATTACCGGTTCTCGCGACCAGCCATTCGTTCACCATCGGCGCGGTGCCGCCAAAAATCGACGTCGATACGTTATACGCAATCGCCATCCCCGCATAACGAACCTGAGTCGGGAACATCGCGGGGAACATCGCCGAGATACTCGCGAGTTGCGGCACATACAGAAGCCCGAGTACCGAGAAGCCGATCAGCGCGCCGACTACGCCGAGCTTCATCAACATGAACATCGGAATCGCGGCGACGAATAGCCCGACCAGCGAAAACCACCACACGTTCTTGCGGCCGATGCGATCCGAGAACGTGCCGGCGAGCGGCAGGAACACCATCATCGCGAGCATGCCGAGCAGCGGCACCAGCAACGACATGTTGTCGCTCATACCGAGCTGCTTCTGCATGAAGGTCGGCATATACGCGAGCAGAACATAGTTGACCACGTTCAACGCGACCACCAGAGCACCGAGCAGAACCAGCGGTCGCCAGTAGTCGGTCAACAGTTTTTTGAGCGTCACGCAGCTGTGCGGTTCGTTGTGCTTCGTCTGTTCGAGTTCGCGAAACACGGGAGTATCTTCGAGTTTCGAGCGCAGATAGAAACCGATCAGACCGAGCGGCGCCGCGATCAGAAACGGCAGGCGCCAGCCCCATGCATGCATCGCGGTATTGCCGAGCACGACCGAACAACCGAGCATCAGCAACGCGCCGAGCGAGAAGCCCGCCAGTGTCGCGAATTCGAGAAAGCTGCCGCAAAAGCCGCGCTTTTTATCGGGTGCGTATTCGGCCATGAAAGTCGCGGCGCCGCCATATTCGCCGCCGGTCGAAAAGCCCTGAATCATCCGCAGAATGACCAGCAAGGCCGGCGCCCACCAGCCGATACTCGCGTAAGTCGGCACGAGCCCGACCAGCAACGTCGCAACCGACATCATGATGATCGTCAACGCGAGTACGTGCTTGCGACCCAGCCGGTCACCGAGCGGCCCCCAGAACAGACCGCCGAGCGGGCGCACCAGAAACGAAATCGCGAACGTCGCAAGCGCGAATAAAGTGGCTTGCGCGGTGCTGCCGGGAAATAACGCGGCCGAAATATAAGTGAGGCCGTACGCGTAAATCCCATAGTCGAACCACTCGGTTGCGTTGCCGAGCGCCGACGCGGCAATCGCGCGTCGCAGCAGGCTACGCGCCGGCGGCTGCGCGGTTTGTTCGCCGCTCCATGAATGTACGTAATCCATCTCCATCTCTCCTCCGGAATGTCTGCTGTGCGACCCAGGCAACGTCGCCCGAGTCCACGATACCGACGGCGCGCGGCCGAAACGATGTTCTAGGACGATGCGGTGATCGGGGTTTTCCATGAAGTGCGAAGCGGATGCGGTAATCCGTACGCGCGTGTGAATCGCGCGGCGAACGCGTTCGGGAAAACAACCCGATTCGCGCGGCCGCGCATGCTCTATGCAGGGGTTGCGCCTTCGGCAAAACGTCTTCTAGTGGCTCAGCGTACGAGCAACGGCAAGCTCATCAGGCGCCCTTGCCCCACGCGCGGCGTGTTCTCATCGCACAGCCGCAAACACATCCATGCGGTCGCGAGATTGCTGCTCACCACCGGTTTGCCGATCGCCGCCTCGATTCGCGCGATGATCGGCGCAGCGCGCACCGCGGTGCAGGAGATAAACAGCGCGTCGGACTCCGGCGCAATCGCTTCGCGTGCGAACGCGACGATATCGTCGTGCGAGAGCCGTGCCATTTCGCGGTCGTCGCTCAGACCGATGCAGGAGAATCGATCGATCGTGAAACCCCGCGCGGCAAAGTACTCGGCCATCGGCCGGCTGGTGTCGACCGTATAGGGCGTCAGCACACTGATGCGGCGCGCGCCGAGCGTATCGAGCGCGGTGACCGCGGCGGCGGTCGGCGTGACGACTCTGGCCGATGGCTTCGCCGCGTGAATCGCCTGTTCTATTTGCGCATCGCCGATCATCACCGACGCCGACGTACACGAATACATCACCACGTCGAGCGTTTCGTCGGGCAGGATCAACGCGGCGCCGGCAGTCAAAGAAGGTTGCATCGCCCGCAGGTTCTCGGCCGTGACCGGGTTCGCATACGGCACCCGGTTCACATAAATGCCGATCCGCTCGCTCGCAACCAGCGCGGCAAAATCCGGCTCGGTGGTGTGGTCGGTGGCGAGAATGACGAGGCCAACACGTTTTTCGAACGCGCGATCGATCAGTTGCGGCCTGCGTTGAAATTGCTCAATAGGAGTTGGCGTCATTAATGCCCCGGCGCGGGAAAGCGCTTTTCGAGCAGCCGCACGCAGGCCACCGCGATCAGGCTGATAAAGAGGAACAGCACGCCGACCAGCGTCATCGGCTCCAGATAGCGGTAGTCCGTATTCGCGATAATCTTTGCCTGATTCATCAATTCGAGGACCGTGATCGCCGACAGCAGCGGCGTTTCCTTGAACATCGAAATCAGGTAATTGGCGAGCGCGGGCAGCATCGGCGGTACGGCTTCGGGGATGATTACGTGCTGCCACGTTTGCACGGGACTCAGGTTGCACGCTTTCGCGGCCTCCCATTGCCCGCGCGGAATGCTTTCGATCCCGGCGCGATAGACTTCGGCCGCATACGTCGCGTAATGCACGCCGATCGCCAGCACGCCGGCCGCGAGCGCCGGCATCCGGATACCGATATCCGGCAATACGTAAAACACGAAGTACAACTGCACCAGCAACGGCGTGCCGCGAATGAAACTCGCGACCGCCGCGGTGCCGCGCGACACCGCGCGATTCGGCGCGAGCCGCAAAATTGCGATCGCCAGCCCGGCAATCGCCGCGACGACCGCGCCGAGCAGCGTCGCCAGTACCGTGATCTTCAACCCTTGCAGCAGAATCGGCAGAATCTCGCGCACGAAGCTCCAGTCCCATTCCATGGCTCTATCTCCTGATCCGGTCGAGCCCGAAGCTCATCCGGTTTTCGAGCTTGCGCATGCCGAACGAAATCAGGCACGCCAGTGCGAAGTACAGCGCGAGAATCGTCGCGAACGGCAGCAGCGTATTGCCGGTTTGCGAGCGGACCACTTGCGCCTGGAACGTCATGTCGCCGAGCGAGATCAGCGACACGACCGCGGTGCCCTTCAGCAATTCGATTGCGTTGTTGCCGAACGTGGGCATCATCAGCGGCAACGCCTGCGGCAGGATCACGTGGCGCATCCGTTGATATCGCGTCAGATTCAGCGCGATGCACGCGTTGCGCTGCTCATGGCCGATCGCGGCAACCGCGCCGCGCACCACTTCCGCGCCGTACGCGCCCACGTTCAGGCCCAACGCGAGCACGCCGGCCTGCAGAGGCGTCAGCGAAATGCCGGCCATCGGCAACACGAAGTACGCCCAGAACAGTTGCACGAAGATCGACGTGCCGCGAAAGAACTCGATATACGACGTGGCAATCGCACGCACCGCGAAGAAACGCGACAGACGCCCGAGACCCGCGGCGAACGCCATCACGAGCGCCAGCACCGCGCCCATCAGCGTCAACTCGACGGTCGTCTGCGCGCCCTTCAGAATCAGCAGCAAATAGCCGGACCAGTGGCTCATCGATGCACCTCGCGGAAAACAATGTATCGGTAGCCATGACGTTGCCGCGCACGCATGGCCTTCGCCCTCACGCTCAGTTCTTCGCCGAGCAGAGCTTTTCGCGGCTATTCGACATCGCCGCTTTCGCCGAGAAGCCGTACGGTTCGACGATCTTCGCGAATTCGCCGGACTCCTTCATCTTCTTCAGCTCGACGTCGAACGCATCGCGCAACGCGGTGTCCTGCTTGCGGAATGCAACGCCGTCGCACTGCACCGGCGTGTTCAGCACCGGCGCGATCGATTCGAGATTCGGGTCTTTCGCCTTCGACAGAAGATCGGTAATGGACAGCAGCGGCAATGCGAATACATCGATGCGGCCATCCTGCAGCATCTTCAGACCGCTCTGGCCATCCGGCACGATGATCACGCGATCGGTCGGAATATTCGCGGCGGTCGCGAGCTTCTGTTCGGTGGTGCCGCCCTCCACGCCGATCACCGCTTTCGGATCCTTGGCGATTTCCTCATAGGTCTTGATGCTCTTCGTGTTGCCCTTCTTGACCGCGAACGCTTCGACCGCGCACAGCACCGGCTGCGAATAAGCCACCGCCGCGCAGCGTTGCGGCGTCATGAAGAGTCCCGCCGCTATCGCGTCATGACGCCCGGCCGCGAGGCCCGGAATCATCGCGCCGTATTCGGACACCGACGCGACGATGTCGTTGACGCCGAGCCTCTTGAACACCGCGCGCGCGACGTCGGGCGCCGCGCCGGTTACTTTGCCGTCGGCGCCGATCGCGGTGAACGGCGGTTCGTTGGCAATCGCGATTCGCGCGAAACCTTGCTGACGTAGCTGGGTGAGCTTGTCGTCGGCCGCATGAGCAACGCTCGCGAACGTCAGCAGCGACAGTCCTCCCGCAATCAGAATCCCCTTCAGCTTCATGATCTCTGGCTCCTAAGGCGTGGTGGTATGGCGTAGTAGTGAGTGATGTGCAACGTCGGAAATGGAATGCGTCGGGCTCAGATCCGGTGTCCCGCGGCGAGAATCTTGCGCAGGAAGGTCTGGGTGCGCTCGTGAGTCGGATGCGTAAAGATGTCCTCGGGCTTGCCTTCCTCGACGATCCGGCCGCGGTCGAAGAACAGCACGCGGTCCGCGAAGTCGTGCGCGAAACCCATTTCGTGTGTGACCAGCAGCATCGTCATATCGGTTTCACGCGCAAGCCGCTGCATTACGTTCAGTACTTCTTCGACGAGTTCGGGGTCGAGCGCGGAAGTCACTTCGTCGAACAGCATGATCTTCGGCGCCAGTGCAAGCGCCCGCGCAATCGCGACGCGCTGCTTCTGTCCGCCCGACAATTGCGCGGGACGGCTTTTCGCCTTGTCCGCCATTCCGACCATGTCGAGCAATTCGAGCGCGCGCTTCTCGGCCGACTCGCGGCTCTCGCCCTTGGTCAGCATCGGCGCGAGCGTCACGTTCTCGAGCACGCTCTTGTGCGGAAACAGATTGAAGTGCTGAAACACCATGCCGATCTTCTCGCGCATCTTCTGCAGATGCCGCTCGTTCGCGGGCACCATCTGAGCGCCGCGCGGCATATGGAACAGCTGTTCGCCGTCCACTTCGATATGGCCGCCTTCGATCGTTTCGAGTGTCATCAGAATGCGCAGGATCGTCGTTTTGCCCGAGCCGGACGGGCCGATCAGCGCGAGCTTTTCGCCGGGCATCACGTCGAGCGACAGCCCATCGAGCACGGTCAGTGCGCCATAGCGCTTGGTAATCCCGTCGATCCGGATCAGCGGCTTCACGCCCGCTGCTTCCTCGCGCCGCTGCGAAACAGCGGCAGGCGCGGCCGCGCGGTCGGAAGAAAGACTTGCCGGGGCGATGCCTGAAGCGCTCAGCAGATCGGTAACTCGCGCAGTGTTCATATCGATTCGATCCCGTTCGTCATGCGTGACTTCAGTGAATGGATTGCGGCGGCGGTACTGGGACCGCCAGTGATGCGAATCAGAATACGCAGCCATATTTCCGTTCTAAATTGCTCTAGAACAATTCTTTTTTCCGGTGTGAGCAAAGAGCGTCAATGCGTGCAGTGCAACAACTGCGATGCGCCGGCTATTCGCGCGACGAAGATTGAACTAGCACATTCGGCGGGCTTTTTTCGCGGCATTAGACTGCGCCGAGAAATACCCCGTGGACGCCCCATTCACGTGCAACGGGCGCCACTTCCCGCAACGACGTCACGCTCAGAGAGAGGGGAAGATGTCAGATACGACGCAACACGAATCGCGAATTGAGGCGCCCGTCGTGCGCCTGCCGTTCGAACGCGACGAATATGCCGCGCGTCTTCGCAAGACACGCAAGGCCATGCAGGCGGCCGGCATCGAGCTATTGATCGTGTCGGACCCGACCAATATGGCCTGGCTCACCGGCTACGACGGCTGGTCGTTTTACGTGCACCAGTGCGTGCTGCTCGCGCTGGACGGGGAGCCGGTCTGGTACGGACGCGGCCAGGACGCGAATGGTGCGAAGCGCACCGTTTTCATGCAGCACGATCAGATCGTCGGTTATCCCGATCATTACGTGCAATCCACCGCCCGGCATCCGATGGACTACCTTGCCCGCGACGTGATCGCGGCGCGCGGCTGGGACAACGCGAAGATCGGCGTCGAAATGGATAACTACTATTTCAGCGCCGCCGCGTATCGCGCGCTGGTCGCGAATCTGCCGGAGGCGAAATGGCAGGATGCGACCGGCCTCGTGAACTGGCAGCGCGCGGTCAAATCGCCGCGCGAGATCGAGTACATGCGGGTGGCCGCGCGCATCGTCGAGAAGATGCACGCGCATATCGTCGAGCGCATCGAACCCGGCATGCGCAAGAATGACCTCGTCGCGGAAATCTACTCGGCAGGCATTACCGGCGTGGACGGTCATGGCGGCGACTATCCGGCGATCGTGCCGCTGCTGCCGACCGGCGCCGACGCGGCCGCCCCGCATCTGACCTGGGACGACACACCGTTTGCAAAAGACGCCGGCACGTTCTTCGAAATCGCCGGTTGCTTCAAGCGCTATCACTGTCCGCAGTCGCGCACCGTGTATCTCGGCAAGCCGCCGAAGCATTTCATCGAAGGCGAGCGCGCGGTGGTCGAAGGGATCGAGGCCGGGCTTACCGCCGCGAAACCGGGCAATACCTGCGAGGACATCGCCAATGCGTTCTTTGCGGTACTGCACAAATACGGCATAGAAAAGAACAGCCGCTGCGGCTATCCGATCGGCGCGAGCTATCCGCCGGACTGGGGCGAGCGCACGATGAGCCTGCGTCCCGGGGACAAGACGGTCCTCGAACCCGGCATGACGTTCCACTTCATGCCGGGACTGTGGCTCGACGATTGGGGACTCGAAATCACCGAAAGTATTCTGATTACCGACTCCGGCGTCGAGACCTTCTGCAAAACGCCTCGCAAACTGTTCGTCAAACCGTAATCCCGCCGGCGTCGCAAGAGCGTGAAGCCACGCAAGCGCGACGCCCTTTCCATTGAAGAGGACACATGCTTCCGAAAACAATGAAGGCCATCGTGCTGACCGCGCACGGCGGCCTCGACAAACTCGTCTATCGCGACGACGTGCCGGTGCCGGTCTGCGCGGCGGGCGAAGTACTGATCGAAGTCACCGCGTGCGGGCTCAACAATACCGACGTGTGGGTCCGCCAGGGCGCGTACGGCACCGACGACGACCCGCAGGCGGTGTCGACATGGCGACGCGGCCGCTCGACGCTGACGTTTCCGCGCATTCAAGGCGCGGATATCGTCGGACGGGTGGTGGCGGTGGGGCGCGGTGTCAGCGACGCGCGGATCGGCGAGCGGGTGATCGTCGATGCATCGATCTATAACCGCGACGACGACAGCCTCGCCGATATCGACTATATCGGTCACGGTCGGGACGGCGGTTACGCTGAATATACGGCTGTGCCCGCGGAGAATGCGCACCGCGTCGACTCCAACTATTCGGATGCCGAACTTGCAACGTTCTGGTGTGCGTATCACACCGGCGAACAGATGATCGAGCGGGCCGGCGTCAAAGCCGGTGAGAGCGTCTTGATTACCGGTGCGTCCGGCGGCGTCGGCTCGGCGATCATCCAGTTGTGCCGCGCGCGCGGTGCGATTCCGTATGCGGTGGTCAGCAAGGGTAAGGAAGAGGCGGTGCTCGCACTCGGTGCGCAAGCCGTGATGCTACGCAACAGCGGTGATTTCGTTGCGGATGTCGAGCGGATGATGAACGGCAAGCCGGTCGACGTGGTCGCCGATCTGGTCGGCGGGGCGCTGTTCGGCAAGCTGCTGAATGTACTGCGACCGGAAGGGCGTTATACGACGGCCGGCGCGATTGCCGGGCCGGTCGTGCAGCTCGATCTGCGCACGATGTATCTGAAGCAGTTGCAGTTGAATGGGTCGTCGCAAGGGACGCGTGGCGCGTTTAAGCGTGTGCTCGACTATATCGGGAGCGGTACGATCAGGCCGGTTCTCGCCGCGACTTATCCGCTGTCGAAGTTTCATGAAGCGCAGACGCGGTTTATGGAGAAGAGCTTTGTCGGGAATATTGTTGTGATTCCGGATCGGTGTTTCGACTTATAAAAAGAAGCGGCCGCTCATCAGCGGCCGCCTCTCTCTTCCCCTCATCCCCTCAAACCGCCGCCGTCTTCGCCAACACCTGCGAAGCAACCTCATCCACCGCCTCACGCGTCAGCTTCACGATCTCGTCCACATCGCTGCGCGTCGCGACCAACGGCGGCGCAAAGCCGAGAATATCGCCGTGCGGCATTGCCCGCGCAATCAGCCCGCGCTGCATCGCCGCGGCCGACACACGCGGCCCGACCTTCAGCGCCGCATCGAACGGCTGGCGCGCATCTTTATCGGCCATGAATTCGAGCGCGGCCAGCATGCCCACGCCGCGCACTTCACCGACCAGAGGATGCGAGTCGAACGCCGCATGCAACTGCTCCAGCAGATACGCGCCGGTTTGCGCGGCATTCTGCGTCAGGTTCTCGCGCTCCAGGATTTCGAGGTTCGCAAGTCCCGCCGCCGCGCAGATCGGGTGACCGGAATAGGTCCAGCCATGCCCCATCGCGCCCGACTCCTGGGATGCCTTATCGATCACGTCCCACACCTGTTCGCTGACGATCACACCCGACAGCGGCGCATACGCACTCGTCAAACCCTTCGCAACGGTAATCAGATCGGGCTGAATCCCATAGTGCTGCGCGCCCATCTTCGAACCGACCCGCCCAAACCCGCACACCACTTCGTCGCTAATCAGCAGAATGTCGTGCTTCTTCAACACCTGCTGGATCGCCGGCCAGTACCCGGCAGGCGGCGGCAAAATTCCGCCGGTGCCCATCACCGGCTCGCCGATGAACGCGGCGATCGTATCCGCGCCTTCGCGCGCGATCAGCTTTTCGAGTTCATCGACGCAATACGCGACAAACTGCGCTTCGCTCATCCCCGCCGGCGCGCGCCGATACCAATGCGGACACACGGTGTGTTTGACGCGCTCGACCGGCAAATCGAAGAACTGATGAAAACTCGGCAGACCGGTCAAACTGCCGGTGACGATCCCCGAGCCGTGATAGCCACGATCGCGCGAAATGATCTTCTTCTTGTTCGGCCGGCCCTTCACATTGTTGTAGTACCAGACGAGCTTGATCTGCGTTTCGTTCGCATCCGAGCCCGACATCCCGTAGTACACCTTCTTCATTCCCTGCGGCGCCCAGTCGATAATCCGCGACGACAGTTCGATGATCGTATCGGTCGAGTGGCCGACATAGGTATGGTAATAAGCGAGCTTCTTCGCCTGCTCGTAGATCGCTTCGGCCACTTCGGTGCGGCCATAGCCGATGTTTACGCAATACAGCCCGGCGAATGCATCGATATACGATTTGCCTTGATGGTCCTCGATACGGATACCCTTCGCGCCGGTCACGATCCGGCCCGGCAGCGCGCCGCTCGCGTGATCGTGCGCGTGCGTCGACGGATGCATGAAGTGCGCGCGGTCCGCGCTCAGCAGTTGCTCTAGTTGATTCATGGGTTACTCCTTCGGGTAATGTTCAAATCAAAAAATGAATGACTGATCGATCGGCTTCAGGCCGTCGCATCCGCCGCCATCGCACTGGCCGCCGCGCGCGCGGGCAGGCTGTCGGTAACCGGCAGTCCAAGCTGGCCCAGGCAGAAATAGCGTGTCTCGACGAACGGCTCGAAGCCTTCCGCGCCGCCTTCGCGGCCAAGTCCCGACGACTTGATCCCGCCGAACGGAATCGGCGCGCCGGTGAATTTCGCGCCGTTGACGGACACCATCGCGAAGTCGAGCCGGCGGATCAATTGGAATACGGTGTTCAGTTCTTTCGCGCACACATAGGCGGCGAGTCCATATTCGGTGTCGTTCGCGCGCTCGACTACTTCGTCGAGCGAATCGAATGGCGTCACCGCCGAGATCGGCGCGAAGTTCTCCTCGTCGTAGATGCGCATGCCGGCCGCCGCATCGGCCACCACGGTCGGCTGAAAGAACCAGCCACCGCGCTCGTGCGCCGCGCCGCCGACCGTGATGCGCGCGCCCTTGTCCCGTGCGTCGGCGACACGCTGCGCGGTCGCGTCGAAAGCGGCCTGGTGCATCAGCGGACCGACATCGACACCCGGCTCGAACGCGTCGCCGACTTTCAATGCCCGCACCGCGTCGCTATATCGCTCGACGAATGCTTCGTACAACGGACGAGCGACGAAGATCCGGTTCGCCGCGCAGCAGTCCTGCCCGGAAGTCTGAAACTTCGCGGCGACCGCGACGCGTACCGCCTGTTCGAGGTCCGCATCTTCGGTAACGATGAACGGCGCGTTGCCGCCGAGTTCGAGCGCGGTCTTCTTGATGCCCGCGTTGGCCGCCGTCTGCATCACCAAAGCACCGACGCGGGTCGAACCGGTGAAGCTGACCGAGCGCACCCGGCTGTCGGACACCAGCGTTTGCATCGCCATTTGCGGCTCGCCGAGCACCACGTTGAATACGCCGGCCGGAAAACCCGCTTCCTCAGCCAGCTGAGCGAGCGCGAGCGCCGAAAACGGCGTTTCGTGCGCGGGCTTCGCGACCACCGTGCAGCCGGCGGCGAGCGCGGCGGCAGCCTTGCGCGTGAGCATCGCGCACGGGAAATTCCACGGCGTGATCAACGCGGCGACGCCAACCGGCTCGACGATCGTGCCCAATTGCGCGCCGTCGATATGCGTCGGAATCGTGCGGCCATTCAGGCGCCGCACTTCATGCGCGAACCATTCGACGAAACTCGCGCCATACGCGATCTCGCCGCGCGCTTCGGCGAGCGGCTTGCCCTGCTCCAGCGACAGAATCGCCGCGAGATCCTGCTGATGGCGCAGGATCAGCTCGTGCCAGCGCAGCAGCAGCGCGGAGCGCTTCGCGACCGGCAGCCAGCGCCATGTCGTGAATGCGCGCTGCGCGGCATCGACCGCGGCGGTGATCTGCGCGGCGTCGAGCATCGGCACGTGACCGAGCACTTCCTGATTCGCGGGGTTCTGCACCGCCACGCTGGCGGCGCTCGCGCTATGAATCCAGCGCCCGTCCACGTAGCACAGCGATTTGAATAGAACCGGATGACCCAGCAACATGACGACCTCCTGTGTGCGATATCTGCTATCACTGTAGGTCCGGCGGCACTGCGGATTTTTTTGTTGTGATGTCGCGAAGATTGCGTTTTTTCTGCAATCGGTCTGAACAGAAGAGGTTTTTCGGGCCGGCCTCTACACGCACGCATTACCGCATCGGCCGTGCCCATTCGCACTTATTCACTCCTTCATCCGTTCTCGCCGATCGACTCCCGCGCCCATTCCGGCAAGCTTTCTTGGCCAGCCTTGACGACCTTCGTGACGATGTACGTGAAGTACTTCTCGATGCCCAATTCGTCGGTCAAGAGCGTGTCGATAAAACGCTGGTAGTGGTCGATATCGCGCGACAACACCTGCATCACATAATCGACGCCGCCGCCCGTTGCAAGACACTGCACCACCTCGGGCGCGGCGGCGATGCGTTCCTCGAAGCGCCGCATGTCGGGCGCGGTGTGACGCGCGAGCGTGACCTCGACCACCACGCGGCTACCCTTGAACGCGCGGACCCAATCGATATCCGCGCGATAGCCGCGAATCACGCCTTCTTCTTCGAGGCGCTTCACGCGCTCCCACGCCGGCGAGATCGACAGATTGATCTCTTCGGCGAGGCGCGACTTCGTAATGCGTCCGTCGCGCGCGAGGATGCGCAGAATCGCGAGATCGTAGCGGTCGAGTTTCATCGCGCGTTCAGACCGCGACCGGGATGCCGCGTTCGAGCACATCGGCCACCACCGCGACCGTATCGCCGATCCGCACGAGCCCCGGGAAATGCCGCGCGGCGAGCATCCCGGCACGGCGCGCGCGATATTCGACCGGCGCGACGCCGGTGCGAGACGCATCGTAGACCCGCGCAATCACCTCGCCGCGCTCGACCATCTCGCCCAGGTCCTTGCACAATTCGAGCAGTCCGTCGTGCTCGCTGGTCGTGTAGCAGTTGCCGTCGGGCATATCGAGCAGCGTCGTGGTACGCGGCGCGGCGCCGCTTGCTTCGTCCTGCTTGAGAATGCCCGCGTGCTGCAGGAAACCGCGCACGCCGCGCTCCGCGACCGCGACACTCTGCGCGGTCGCGGTACCGCCGCCGCCCAGTTCTGTCGATACGAACACCTTGCCCGCTTCCTCGACCGCCGTGTCGTACAGGCCGACGCTATCGAGTTCGAGCATCCGCATCGAATACGGCGCGCCGAATGCGCGCATCGCCGCTTCGCAGCGCGCCTGCTGGGTCGCGTCAGGCAACAGATGAATCGCGGCGAACGGCACGAAATCGAGCGTGCGGCCGCCCGCGTGCAGGTCGAGCACATAGTCGGCGAGCGGCAACAGATAGCGCTGAAAATAATCGGCGATCTTCTCGGTCACGGTGCCGTCCGGCCTGCCCGGAAAGCTGCGATTCAGATTGCCGCGATCGATCGGCGACGTGCGGGTGCCCGCGCGAAACGCGGGGAAATTCATGAACGGCACGATGATCACGCGGCCGCATACGTCACCGGCTTTGAGCGTGCCGGCGAGTTTCGCGAGTGCGATCGGCCCTTCGTACTCGTCGCCGTGATTGCCGCCGCTCAGCAGCGCGGTCGGCCCCTCGCCGTTGCGAATCACGGTGACCGGAATCATCACCGCGCCCCATGCGGAGCCGTCGTGCGAATGGGGCAGTTTGAGAAAGCCGTGCTGCTCGCCGTCGGCGTTGAAATCGACCGTCGGTTGAATCGGGGATGCCCGCATCTGTGCCACTCCTTCATGAGCCGCTTAGGCGGCGTAGTGCATATTGCCGATCGACGCGCGTCATTGCGTCGGCGCGTCGTTGCGAAAAATCATTCCCGCATTCGCGGCACGCGCGCGCTGCAACGCGAGCGCGGCAATCGCGGTGTCCTGCGCGCCGGTGCCGGTCAGATCGCAAATCGTCACATCAGCTTCGCGGGTGCGGCCCACGGCTTGCTTTGCGATCACCCGGCCGAGTTCGACGAACGGCCCATCGGCACGCAGCGTGCCGGCGTTCAATGCGTGATGCAGTTCGCCGAGTACACGCGTTTGCTGCACGCGATCGCAGACGTAGCGCGCGGCAGCCAACGCGGCCGGCGCGATTTCATTCTTGTGCTCGGCATCCGAGCCCATCGCGGTGATGTGCAAACCCGGATGCAGATCGGCGGCGTCGATCAGCGGCGTGCGGCTCGGCGTGGTCGTAATCGCAATGTCCGCTTCGGCGAGCGCGTGGCGAACGTCGCGCGCGACCTCGCATTGCACGCCGAGCGTTTCGCTTACCGCCGCCGCGAAACGCTGCGCGCTTTGCGAATTGCGCGCCCACACCCGCACGCGTTCAACACGCCGTACCAGCATCAACGCGCGCAATTGCAGCCGTGCCTGTTCGCCCGCGCCGAGCACCGCGACTTGCGGCGTGTGTGGATTGGCGAGCCAGCGCGCGGCCACCGCGCCGGCCGCGGCGGTGCGAATCGCGGTCAGATAACCGTTGTCGAGCAGCACCGCTTCGGTCAAGCCGGTCTTCGCGGACAACACCAGCATCAAACCATTCAGGCTCGGCAAACCGAGCGCGGGGTTGTCGAAAAAGCCTGGGCTCACCTTGATCGCGAAGCTGTCGAGACGCGGCAGCCACGCGGTCTTCACGTCGACTTCGCCGTTGTGCGCGGGCAGGTCGAGCCGCAGGACCGGCGGCATCGCGACCGCCTCGGTGGCGAGCGCGAGGAAGGCCGCCTCGATCTGGTCGATCGCGGCAAGGTCGAGCGGCACGAGTTCGCGAAGCTCGGCTTCGCCAAGGAGCGTGATGGCAGTCATCGTGTAGTGAGCGAGCGTGATTGAGATTCGGTCTGCGAATCATCGGCGGCAATCAACCGCCGATGCAGATCCATATCGATGTTCGCGCCGGTCACGACCAGCACCAGCGGCCCGCGCTCGATGCACCCGGCCGGCAGCGCGCGATCGAGCACAGCGGCAATCCCCACCGCGGCCGCGCCTTCAACGACGAGCCGTTCATGCCGGTACGCATGCACGATCCCGCGCGCGATCGACCCTTCGTCGAGCAGCACCGTGTGGTCGATCAGTTCGCGCGTCAGCGCATACGTATAGCGGTTATCGAGCCCGATCCCGCCGCCGAGCGAATCGGCAAGCGTGTCGAGTTCTTCGATCAGCACCGGTTTGCCGGCCGCGAGACTCGCATGCATCGCCGCGCCGCGCGCCATCGTGACGCCGGTCAGACCGATCGCGCGATTCGCGCTTTTAGCCGCGAGCGCGATCCCCGCGAACAGACCGCCGCCCGATAGCGGCACGACGATGTTCGCGACGTCCGGCAACGCCTCGACGATTTCGAGGCCGATCGTGCCCTGCCCGGCGATCACGAACGGATCGTCGAATGGCGGCACATAGGCGAAACCTTCTTCGCGCGCGAGCCGCAATGCTTCGTGCTCCGCTTCGTCCTGGCTCTGCCCGCTAATGCGCACCTGCGCGCCGAGCGCGCGAACCGCGTCGACCTTGTTCGCCGGCACGAGCCGCGACAGACACACCGTCGCGTCGATGCCGAGCGCGCGCGCCGCATACGCGAGCGCGCGGCCATGATTGCCGGTCGATGCGGTCACCACGCGCGCACAGCCGGCTTCGGCGAGCCGCGCGAGCGCATTGGTCGCACCGCGCAGCTTGAAGCTGCCGGTCGGCTGCACGGTTTCGAGTTTCAGATAGACGGGGGTACGGGCAAGCGCCGACAGCGCGGGCGCTTCGACGAGCGGCGTGCGGCACACGCGCCCGTCGATACGGCTGCGCGCGCGGTAGATGTCGGCGAGAGAAAGATCGACTGACGACGAAACGGACATGCACTGGGCCCTGCATCGAAAGAGTTGATTCGCGGTTTCGATGCAGCGGCCACTAATGCGGATAAAACGCGTCGCACGCGGCTGCATCGATTTCCATGCAGCCCAGTCTAGTGTTCTAAAAAAGGATTTCTATTGTCCTAGTTCATTTCATGCAACGCGCCGGCCACTCACGCCTTGGCCTCCGACGGCCCGGCCACCGCCTTGAGCGGCGGTTCGACCGGCAATTCCCCGGGCAGGTAATTCGGCAACCGGCTGGCGGGAAAAATTGCGAGCACGGAAATCATTGCCATGATCAACAGCCCCATCTTCAACGCGCGCAGGCGGGCATCCTCGTTGACCTGCAACGCCGCCGCGACCTGTTCCGGACTCGCGCTGGTGGCTTCCAGCACGCTCTGCAGCCGGTCGTTGCTGACGAAGTTGATATTGTCGAGATTGACCTGGGCTTGCAGCTCGGGCGTGAGCACCGGCGTTTCGGTCACGTTGCGCATCACGTTGGCCGCCAGCAGACTCACGAGCAGCGCACCGGCCACCGCGGTGCCGACCGCGTTTGCGAGATTGTTAGTGGTGCCACGCAACGAACCGACGTCGTTCGCGAGTTCTTTCGGCGACGCGCTGACCAGCACGTTGAACACCAGCGTCACCAATGCCCCCTGGCCGATCCCGAACACCACCAGACCGATCAGCACCGGAATCTCGCTCCAGTTGTTGCGCACGACGAACGCGAGCCACAGCAACGCGACCGTGGTGATGATGAAACCGTACCGGCCGATCTGACGCGGCGTGAGCGTCGCGTAGAAACGCACGATCAGCATCGCCGAGAAAAACACCGACAGGTTGAACGGCAGCATCGCGATCGCGGTGGACAGCGGCGTGCGTCCCTGCACGATCTGGATATAGAGCGGCACGGTGAAATTGAGCATCGCCTCGAGCGCGACCACCGCGAACATCGCGACGACCGCCGCGCGCTCGGTCGACGACGTAACCACTTGCAGCGCGAGCAACGGCGTCTTGCCGGCCTCGCTACGCCGCCGCGTCCAGACCACGAACGACTGGCCGAGCACGATCCCGAGCACGATCATCACCGGCGCCGGCGATAGTCCGAACAGGTCGAACGGCGCAGCCGGGCGCACCGGCCCGAGACCCCAGCGGTTCAGATTGTTGAAGCCGAACGTGATCAGCACGATGGCCGCCGCGGCGAGAATCACGCCGACCATGTCGATATTGACTTCGGGGCGTCCGCGGTCGGCCTTGAGCCGGAAACTCAGCAGCAAAATGACGACCGCCAGAACGATCAGGATTCCGAACACCGGCCGCCAGCCGATGTAAGTGCCGAGCATCCCGCCGACCAGAAACGCGGTGACGCCGGCACCCGCGCGCGCCGAACCGAGCGCGCCCAGCGCGGTGGCCTGCTGGTTGCCGCGATAGTTCTCGGCGATCAGCGCGACGAGAGCCGGCACGATCGCGGCGCCGGCCAGCCCCGACACCGCCTGCGCGGTAATCATCGCGCTCGCGTTCGGGCTGAAGGTCATCAGTACCTGGGCGGCGCCGAACACCAGCACGGCGATGCGAAACACCAGCAGCGAGCCGAAGCGCTGGTTCAGCTTCGCGCCCAGCATCACGAACGCGGCGACCGACAGCGAATACATGACGATGCCGGTCGCGATCGTGGTAGGCGGCACGTTGAAACTCTTGACCATGCCGCCGAGCGCCACCGGCAGCGACGCCACGTTGAACGACATCAGAACCTGGGTCAGTGCGATGGTGATCATCGGCACCCAGGATTCCTTCCTTTCTTCGAGCGCCGGCGTGCCCGCGCCTGTTACTGCCGCTGTCTGGGTTGGCATTGTCCGCTCCTGTTTCAGTCGTGTTCCCGAAAGGGTTCCGAAACAAACATGTCCATACCGAGGCGTCTGGACAGAAAGCGCGCCGCCAGTTGCCCCTTCACACTATTGCCGGCCGCGTCCAGCCGCGGCGCGAATGTTCCCAGTCCGCTTTTGCCCGGCGACACGGTAACGATGCCGCCGCCGATGCCGCTCTTGCCCGGCAGGCCGATATCGCACAGCCAGTCGCCGGAGGTCTCGTACAGGCCCGCGGTCACCATCACCGCGAGCGTGTAGTGACAGACCTCGTTATCGACGACCCATTCGCCGGTCAGCGGATTGAAGCCGCCGTCGGCCAGCGTGGCGCCCATCACCGCGAGATCGCGCGCATTGATATCGAGGCAGCACTGGCGGGTATAGAGATCTGTCGCGGTCTTCGGATCGCAACCGAGGCGGCCATAGCCATGCAGAACATTGGCGATGCCGCGATTGCGGAAATTGGTTTGCGACGCCGACGCGTACACCTCTTCGTTCACGGTCAGCTCGCGTCCGGCGAAACGCGATAGTCCCTGACGAATGAAGTCCCATTTCTCCAGGCTGCTATTTCCGGGTACCAGACTGGTGGTCGCAATCGCGCCGGAATTGACCATCGGATTGGTGCGGCCGTCCGGAGAACGCTCGATTGCACTCAGTGAATTAAACGGCAGTCCGGTGCTATTGACGCCGAGTTGTTCACGACACGTGGCCGCGCCGATTGCCTGGCACACCAGCGCGAAAACGAATGGCTTCGAAATACTCATGATGGTGAACGGATAATCGACGTCGCCCGCCGCATAAACGTTCCCATTGATACCGACGAGGCAAATGCCGAACAGATCGGGCCGCACTCGTTCAAGAGCGGGATAGACGCTGGAGACCACGCCGTCCGTATCGGTATGGAAGCGCTCGTGCGCTTCATGAACCAGTCTTTCGACCACGTAAGGCACCGGAAGCTGTCCGGTGGAAACGAAATCGCGAGTTGCGTCGCCTTCCCCATTTGACATGATCATTCTCTTTGCCGTCGTAATATGCAGATTATTTTTAGGTGAGTTTCATTAGGACGTCAAACCACTATTGCAATAAAAATCTCACTACGACTTTCACGCCGCAATAGCGTTCGAGAAGGTTGCGGATTTTGTTAACTAAAGCGCGACCTGTGATGCCCGATTATGCGCCGGCATCCAGCTCATGGCGCGCTGCGGAAACTCGTGGGAAAAGCGTCACGCCCATCGAAATCAAATCCACTCCCAGAAAGACTTCGAGCAGCCATATCGGCGTGCCGGGAAAAGTGGCGGCGAGAAATATCGCGAAGAAAAACGATAATCCCGCACGGAAAAGAGGGATGCCATTGCGGATGATTGGCGCGCCGCCAACCGACGCGACGATTTTGAAGTAGCCGTCAAGTACGAAAAATATCATCAGCATCACGGCGAGGCTGCGCGCGTGAGGGCCGTCGTTCAACAGAATCAGCGTACCGATCAGAATCGCGATCACGACCGGCGCGGCCCCTTTCAGCAGTGCGGAGACACTGCGCGCCGAAGAGAGCCGATAGGCATGCACGAAGCCGCAGAAAATCAGAATGCGGCCGATAAAAGGCGGACCGTCGATCTGCGGAATGAATGGAGCCAGCACGCAGAACACGCCGGCAATCACGAGCAGTATCGCCGCGGGCCGCGACCGCAATGAGCGCGTTGCACGGTTGCCGCCGCCGTCGAGCTTGTCGCTTGCAGGCCTGTCCATCTCGCGGACCTCTTGCTGGTGAAGTTGCGGCGCCGGGAAGAACCGGGCGGCCGGGCAGGTGTTATTGCGCCACGCGGTTCAGATTATCGTCACGATGCGCACCTGCTGGCAACCTCAATTAGCGAAGCTTGCCGCTCGCGTCGACGCGCCTGGCAAACCGGATCGCGAGGCGCGGCTTCAGGTGAAATCGTGCACCTGCGGATATTGCTCGAACACGTCGAGCATCGTTTCGAGCGCGGCCTTATAGGTATCCTCGCCGACTTCCGCGCCGACGCACACGCGCACCGCGTTGGGACGGTCCGCGTCGCGCACCAGAAACGGATCGGGCGACGTGACCGCGATGTCGCGATTGCGCAACTCGCGTACCAGCCGGTCGGTGCGCCAATGGTCGGGCACCCGCAACCATGCCGACAACGCCTGCGGGTGCGCGCCGAGTACATACTTGCCGAGCGTCTGCCGCAATTGCGCCTGGCGGCGGCCCAGCCGCTCGCGCTGGATCTCGACCAGCCGCGCGGCAGTGCCGTCGACGATCCAGCGCGTCGCGACCTCGGCCATCGGCGGCGTCGCCATCCAGCTGCTCACGCGCAACACGCTTTCGGCGCGCAGCGCGAGCCGGCGCGGCGTGGTCAGATAGCCGATGCGCAGTCCAGCCATCACCGACTTCGTCATACTCGTGCAGTAGAACGAAAGATCGGGAATCAGGCTCGAGATCGGCGTCGAATGTTTCGCGGGCAACGGTCCATAGACGTCGTCCTCGATGATGTACACGCCGTAGCGCTCGGCGATTTTCGCAATCGCGCGGCGCCGCGACTCCGGCATCAACGCGACGGTCGGATTGTTCAGCGTCGGCGTGCAGACGAGCGCGGAGATCCGCTCGCTGTCGCACATCTCCTCGAAGTGTTCCGGGTGAATTCCGTACTCGTCGATTTCGAGGCCTTTCAGCGTGAAGCCGAGTACGTTCGCCGAGCCGATTACGCCGTGATCGGTGAGGCTCTCGCACAGCACCGTGTCGCCCGGGCCGACCAGAGAAGCGAGCGCGAGAAAGATGCCGTGCGCCGCGCCATTGGTGACGAGCAAAGTATCGGCGGAAGCGGGCATGCCGAGCGACGCGAGCCACGCAACGCCCGCCTGGCGATGATGCTCGAAGCCGGCAATCGGACGGAACGCGCGAATCCACGGCTGATCGTCGAGCGTGGACAGCGTCGCGCAGACCTTGCGCCACATCGCGTCGTGCTCGGACGTGTGGATGATGCGCGCGATCGAAAAATCGACCACCGAGCGCTCGGCCGTATCGAGCATGTAGCTCGACATCGTTTCGGTCACGCGCGCGGCGACGAAGCTGCCGCGCCCGACCTCGCAGCGGATCAGCCCTTGCCGCTCCAGTTCCTTGTATGCGTTGGTCACCGTTTGCACGCTGATCGCCAGCTCCGCGGCAACGTCGCGCTGCGGCGGCAAACGCGCGCCGGGCGGCAGCGCGGCGCTCTCGATGTCGCCGGCGATAGCCTTGACCAATCGCTTGTATTTCGATTCCACGCCGTGCACCGCGCGCACGGCTTCGCGCCACTGCTCGATCACCGCTGCTCCTTTTTGCTGGCTATCGTTTGGGTCGGACGGCGGCCTGGCAGGCGGCCGCGGCGTCTCCACCGTCTCCATAGTGAGGCCAAAAGGGGGCGAAAAATAATTGTCCTAGGGCAATTGGCGGGGAAAAAATCCACAGCGTAATGCAGGCCGCCGCGATTGTGCGATGCGGCGGATTACCCGAGAAACGCTTGCCCGACACCCGCCAGCGCGCACAACACGACGATCGCCAGCGGCGGAATTTTCCAGCGCGTCAGCAGCAGGAAGCCTGTCGTCGCAACCGCGAAATCGATTCCCGAATGTACTGCGCTGGTCCACACGGGCGAGTACAGCGCCATCGCCAGCAGTCCGACCACGGCCGCGTTCACGCCGCCGAGCAGCGCCGCCATCGACGGATGCGCGCGCAGCGCCTGCCAGTACGGCAGCGCGGCCAGCACCAGCAACAAGCCCGGCAGAAAGATGCCGAGCGTCGCCAGCAACGCACCGGCCCAATGATTCGGCGCAACGGTCATGCTCCAGCCGAGAAACGCGGCGAACGTGAACAACGGCCCCGGCACCGCCTGCGCCGCGCCATAACCGGCGAGAAAATCGTTCGACGTGACCCAACCGGTCGCGACCGTGTGCTGCTGCAATAGCGGCAGCACCACGTGACCGCCGCCGAACACCAGCGCGCCGGATCGATAGAAGCCGTCGAATACGCTGAGCGCATGCGCGGCGCCGAAGCGCGTCAGCAGCGGCAAGCCGAACAGCAGCACGCAGAAAAGCGTCAGCGCGATGGCGCCGGTCCGGCGGGACACCCGGAATTGATTCGCGTATTGCCGCTCGCCGGCCGGCGGCGCGACGGCGTTGGCGTTGGCGTTGGCGTTGGCGTTGGCGTTGGCGTTGGCGTTGGCGTTGGCGTTGGCGTTGGCGTTGGCGTTGGCGTTGGCGTTGGCGTTGGCGTTGGTGGCGGTCGCGCGGCACAACAGCCAGCCCAACGCCGCGCCCACGACGATCACGATCAGTTGCGCGTAGACCGTCGTCAGCACACCGAGCAGCACGAGCGCGACGATGGCGATCGCCGCGCGGCGCCGATCCGGGCACAGACGCCGCGCCATGTCCCAGACCGCCTGCGCGACAACCGCGACCGCGACGAGCTTCAGCCCGTGAATCAGGCCGCTCCCCGCACGGCCGCCCAGGTCCGGCGCGATCGCCGCGAATGCGATCAGCAGCAGCACCGACGGCAACGTGAAGCCGCACCACGCGGCGAGCCCGCCGAGCCACCCGGCCCTGAGTACACCGATAGAAAAGCCGACCTGGCTGCTGGCCGGCCCCGGCAGGAATTGGCACAAGCCGACCAGATCGGTGAAGGTCGCGTCGTCGAGCCAGCCGCGCCGATCGACGAATTCGCGGCGGAAGTACCCGAGGTGCGCGATCGGCCCGCCGAACGAAGTCAGGCCGAGTTTCAGAAAGACCGCGAGCACTTCGGCCGCGCTGCCGGCGCGAACCTGGGCAATCGGGTCCGGGGAAGTTCTGGTGGTTTTCATTGGGTGTTCGAGAGCCGTGATCGACGCTTGCGTCGCGAGTTCGATTATCAGGCTGACGGGCTTGCGATGGCGAGTGTGCTGGTTTACCCGGCCGCATCGCATGTAAAAAAATGCCACCCAATCTAAGTTTTTTGCATGGACCCAGCGCCGGCCGCGCGATTAACCTTTGCGCCTGCCGTTCGATACCTGCTTCACCGCAATCGCGCCACGGTGCGACACGTACATTAGCTCTGCCAACTAAAACACCAATAAAAGCAAAACGACATTCCCGGGGGCATATATAACAACGGAGATATTGCATGAAGAGGTACATCGCTCTCGCATCGGGCGTCATTCTGTGCTGCTCGTTCGCTTCGTCCGCATTCGCGCAATCGAGCGTCACGCTCTATGGCGTGCTCGACAACGGCTTCGTCTATCAGAGTGCGGGCAGCAACAACTCGGCGTTCCGGGCAGTACCCGGCGGGCTTTTCTCGACCCGCTACGGCCTGCGGGGCTCCGAGGATATCGGCAACGGTCTGCACGTGAATTTCCAGTTGGAGCAGGCTTTTTCCGGTCAGACGGGCGCGGCGACCGATCCGACCAAGGCTTTTAACCGGCTGGCATTCGTCGGTCTGTCCGGCGGTTTCGGCGAGATGCGCTTCGGCCTGCAAAACTCGCCGCAATACGATGTTCTGCAGGCGGCAATGGATCCGTCGTGGGTGAAGAGCATTGCTTCGCCGATGAATAACTTCAACGCGCTGATCATCCGTGCGAACAACGGCATTTCGTACTACACGCCCACGTTTGGCGGGCTCAATGCGAAGTTCATGATCGCACTACGCGACTCCTCGACGGGCGGCGGCAACGGCATCGGGTTCTACAACGCGGTCGTGCAGTACCTCAATGGACCGTTGAACGTCGCGGCTGGCTACGAACGAGGAGACGAACCGGCCATCGGCGCGGGCGGCAGCTATAACCTCGCGGGCGGTGCGGCCGCGGGTTCCGGCGCGGTACTGAGCGTATTCAATGCGGGCGCTTCGTATGCATTCGGTGCGAATCGCGTCTGGCTCGCTTACCACACGGAGAATCTGACCCGGACGCCGAAGTACATGCAACACGACGTCTACCAGATCTCGGACTCCTATCAGTTCGACCCATTCGCGCTACTTTCGCTGATGTACGGATACGTGCACGACCGCACCGGCCACGGTAATAACGCGCAGCAACTGGGGCTGCTGTTCGAGTACTCGCTGTCCAAATCGACCGAGCTTTATACGGCGGCCGGTTTCATCCAGAACCGCAATCAGGCCAGTTACACGCTTTCCGGTACCGCGTATGCGGGCCTTGCGGTCACACCCGGCACCGATACGCGCGGCATCGGGGTCGGGCTGGTGCACAAGTTCTGACATCGATCACGACGCCGGTGCCCGCTTGCGGAAAGCCTACCCATAAATAAAAGGCAACTTCCAATAAGTACAAAGCATGTTAGGGATTGGTCAAACGACTGTAACGTTCTCCCTGTGTCGAAACCGATGCGCTCCTGTGGGAAACACCTCAGGCGACACACTCCGCCCGTCTGGCCCGCGGGACGAAAAACATAACCTTGGAGACACCTTACAGATGCTTCGCCTTCGCACTATGCTCGGCACCGGCTTGCTGATGTCGCTGGCCGCCTGCGGCTCGGACCACTCGGACACCGCCGCCACCACCACTACACCCGCGGCCACCGCGGCCGCCACCGGCGTGTACGACAGCGCGCTGGCTTTCAATAAAGACGGCTACACGACGATCAACGTGACGATCGACGGCGTACAAACGCCGGTGCGCTGGTACAAGGAAGTCTGCTACGTCGGCAAGCCGATCGAAATGGCCGGCACGCAGAGCGGTCTGCGAGGCACGACGACCATTAGCAATACGAAGTGCGGCTATCAGAGCATGAATATCTTCGTGCCCGAAAGCGCCGCCAACGACCAGGACACCGCGATCTACTTCGCCGTCAACAACGCCGGCTGGATGGCCAGCTACGTGACGGCCAGCGTCGCGGACGGCGCGACGTTCAACAGCAGCACCAGCAATGTCGGCGCCGCGCTGAAGGCCGGCTACGTGTATATCGATGTCGCGTCGCGCAGCCGCGGGATCACCGCGGCCGACGGCAGCTATCCGGGCAAGGCGCCGGCGGCGGTCGTCGATGCGAAAGCGGCAGTGCGCTATCTGCGCCTGAACGATGCGGCGATGCCCGGCAACGCCAACCATATCGTCGTGAACGGCACCAGCGGCGGCGGCGCGCTGTCGTCGATCCTCGGCGCCTCCGGCAATAGCGCCGACTACTATCCGTATCTCGCCGAGATCGGCGCGGCCGGCATCGACAAGGACGGCAAGAGCACGCTGCACGACGACGTTCTCGCAATCAACGCGTACTGCCCGATCACCGACCTGGGCAACGCGGACCTGCATTACGAGTGGCTGTTCAACGTACTCGGCACGCGCGCCGCGGTCGATGCGACGAGCGGAACCTATCCGGGCGTGGCCGGCAGCAATACGAACCCCACCGGCAGCGCGAGCCTGATGAACGCGTTCGTCACGTACCAGAACAGCCTGGGTCTGAAGAACTACGACGGCACTGCGCTGACCGCGAGCACGATGCTGGCCAACGTTCAGGACGAACTGATCCGCTCGGCTGAAACGTATATGGCGGCCGGCGGCACGATCCCGGCGCTCGGCGCGACCGCGACCTATACGTCGAACGGTCCGAGCGGATCGTCGTCATTCAGTTATACCAACGACTGGATCAGCGTGGACAGCGCGAGCAAAACGGTACTGTCGCTCGACATCCAGAAGTACCTGAAATTCCTCGCGACCCAAAGCAAGCTGAAGCCGACGCCGGCGTTCGACCAGACCGGCCTCACCATCGCGACCTCGACCGTCGCGGGCGGCAACGGCGGCGAAACCAACCTGTTCGGCACCAGCGCGCAGAAGTACTCGAACTTCACCGAGTACGGCTGGAACAACAACGACACCGCCGGCGACGGCGTCGGCAAGGACGACACCGGTTATGCGTGGGCCGACTACCCGAGCCGTCAGGCGCTGCTGACCCAGACGAAGCTGATCAACCCGATGGCCTACATCGGCACGGACAGCACGACCGCGCCGTACTGGTACATCCGCGTGGGCACCCGCGATCGCGATACGTCGGTGACGGTGTCGATGAACCTGAGCCGCGCGTTGAAGGCCGATAGCAAGGTCACCGACCTGAACTATCACCTCGCGTGGGATCAGCCGCACGCCGGTAACTACGACGTGCCGGAAGCGATGGCGTGGATCCAGCAGACGCTGGCCGCGGCGAAGGCGAAGGGTCTCTAAACCCCAGGCAACCACGAGGGGCGGCGCGATGGTTACGCGCCGCCCCTCGTTTTATTTCCCACTCACCCCAACTCCGGCTCGAACGCGAACCGCTCGATCTCTCCATCGCGCGCGACCACCACCGTGCTCTCCGGAATCTCCTGCCACCATCCCGGCAAATCCGCGAGCGGTTCCGACAACACCAGAAACGCATCCTGCCCGGCCATCGCAATGCGCGGATCGTCGGGATACAACTCGTGCAGATGACGGAACGACGTGTTGTGAAACAGCGAGCGCGATTGCCGTTCGCTCGAATAACGCACCGCGACGATCTGCTCGCCGTCGGTTGCGCAGACGGTCATGTTCAGCGGCTGCTCGACGCCGTGGCGCCGGCCGGTTTCCTCGACGAAGCCCACCATCCGTTTGAGCGCGGTGACCGGCGCCAACTCGAGCCCGAACGTCAGCGCGAGAAAGAACAGTACTTCGGAATCGGTCGATCCTTCGATCGACGGAAACAGTTCCGGCGCGATTGCGACCATCAGATCGCGGCGCAACGCCGGATAGTTGCGCACGAGGCCGTTATGCGCGAACAGCCAGCGCCCATGACGAAACGGATGACAGTTGGTTTCCTGCGACGGCGTATCGGTGGCCGCGCGGATGTGCGCGACGAACAGCGGCGCATGGATCGCGCGCGCGGCTTCGCGCAGATTGCGATCGCTCCACGCCGGCTGGATGCAGCGATAGCGAAACGGAATGTCGGTCGGATGTCCGTACCAGCCGATCCCGAAACCGTCGCCGTTGGTGGTCGTGTGGCCGAGCCGCGAATGCAGGCTCTGATCGATCAGCGAGTGCTTCGCATTGAACAGCACCGTTTCGAGTTGCAGCGGTTTGCCGGAATAAGCGAGCCAACGGCACATGGGTTATCTCCTGTCGAATAGCGAACCGTCATCAAATCTCCACCTGCGCGCCCACTTCGATGCCGCGTTTTCGCTTCGAATCTTTCGTTTCGTTGCCGCGAAGTCGTTCGATCGTACGGGCTGTTCGTGCCGGGCGTGCGCCGGGGCCTGTTCACGCGCGCTAGAGGAAGTATAGAAATTTCCGGCCCATCCGGGCTCCGGAAAACGATCTCACAGGGGGGCCGAACGGCGTTCGCGAAACCCTGAGATCACGCGCATTCGCCTGAATAAAGGCAAGCTGTTTGGCCTGTCCGCGCGAAGGCCGTGCGCAAGCGATCAGGCCGCTTTCAGTTGGAGGAGCAGCTTGTCGCGGGCAGCGCGGTGCCCGGCGTCTGTTCGAGCCGGTTGCCGCCGAGCGACTTGGCGCGGTACAACGCGCGATCGGCGGCCGACAGCAACTCGGTCAGTGACGTCGTCGTATCGCTCGTCTCGGCGAGACCGATACTGACGGTCGCGCGAATCGGCTCGCCGTCCACGCGATGGGACATCGTCGCGAACCGGTACGCGACGGTTTCGCCGAGCGCTTTCGCACGCGCGCTGTCGTAGCCCGGCAGCAGCGCGGCAAATTCTTCGCCGCCGATGCGCGCCAGAATCGCGTCCGCGCCGGTCACGCTGCGCACGGTCGCCGCGAACGACTGCAAGACTTCGTCGCCGGTCTTGTGGCCATGGCGGTCGTTGATCCGCTTGAAGTGATCGAGGTCGAACGCGAGCAGCGACACCGGTCGTCGAGCTGTTTCGTAGTCACGAATAACCCGCTCGCCCTCTTCGAAAAACAGCTTCCGGTTGCCGAGGCGCGTCAGATAATCCGTGCGCGATTCCTTCAGCAACTCGGCGTGAATTTCTTCGCGGGTGAGCCGCAGCAACGTCATCGGCAGAATGACCGAGTACAGCACCCCTTCGTACATCGTGATCTGGCTGGACACCGCCAGCACGTGCAGCCCGAACCGCGCGACCAGCCACGGCAGCACGAGCGCCCGAAGCACGTAAATCAGCGCGTGCAGACCCGCGACCGCCACCGCGACGCGGCGCGATTGCCCCGCCGGCAGACGATCGCCGCGCAGCAACTCGACGGCCGTCAGCGCGGAAGCCAGCCCGATCGGCAGCGCGCTCACATACATCCACACCGCGGCCGGCCAACGCGTGCCGCCTAGCGTCCAGATCACCGCCATCAACAGCAATAGCGCAATCGAGCCGGCCCGATACTGCCGGCCGTTGAACATCGCAACCCCATGCAGCACCAGCAGATAGCCGGACAGAATCACCAGATTGCTCACCGCGGGGCCGGCGGCGCCCAGCAGCGCACTGCGAAATGCGGCGAGCGCGCAGCCCGTTCCCAGCGTCGCGTAGCCGATCGCCAGCATGCGCAGTTCGCGCGCACGCTTCGGATGAGACAGGTGTTCCCAATACAACATCGCGGAACTGGCCAGCAGCGTTCCGATCACGAGGAAGTAAAGGGTGGCTAAATCGACTTTCATCACTGACGCCAAAGCGCGTCCCCGGCACAACGGGAAGCAGGTTGCAGATCAAGCATGAGATAACGGCAAATGCCGAGAATTTTTGAGATGATACGCGACGCGCGGCGTGGACGGCCGGCTCAAACCCGCTAAAACCCGCTTACGCGTAGCGCGCGAGGAACATATCCACGGCCGCTTGCGCGACCCGCTTCTGCTCGCTCGCGTCGAGCAGCGGCTGCCCCATCGCCACCTGCGGCCAGAACGCGGACGCCTTGACGAGCCCCTGCAATTGCATCGCCGCGAACACCGGATCGTCGGTCCTGATCCGCCCGTCCGCGGCCGCCGCCCGCACCCATGCGGTCAAATCTTCCTCACGCTCGCCCATTCGCGCGACCATGTCCCGCGCCCGTTCCGGCGCATGCAAGCCGGCCGCGATCGCGACGCGGGCCAGCGCGAGGAAAGAGTCGTCGTTGAGCAGGCGCAGCTTGCGCTCCACCAGATCGAGCAGTTGCGCGCGCAGCGGCTGGCCGGCCCGATAAGCGGGCGCGTCGCCGTCATGGCTCGCATCCCACAGCTGATGAAGAATCGCCGCGAACAGCGCGTCCTTGCTCGGGAAATGGTTGTAGACCGTGCGTTTCGACGCGTTCGCGCGGGCGGCGATACGGTCCATGCTGGTGGCGTCGTAACCGGCCGCGAGAAATTCCTCGATCGCGGCGGTGATGATCGCCACCCGCTTCCGGTCGGTCAGACGTTGAGGTGTACTGGGTTCCATCGACGGATTTTACACTGGCCAGTTTACTTATCTTGAAAATAAACTACACTGGCAAGTGTACATTTTCCGGATGCTCACCTCATGACATCGCTCCCCGTTTTCGTGCGCCGCATGCTCGGCGTGACCGCCGCGCAACGCAGCCGCGCGCTGTTCAACCGCTCGCCGCAGCACGACGGCGAACGCTTTCGCAACGTCAAGCCGCGCCCGGTCGAAGGTCTGCGCAAAACGCTCGGCCTCGCGTGGACCGTGCTGTTCAACAAGCCGCGCGGCACCGTGCCGGCCGACGCGTTGCCGGTCACCCCGCTGACGCGCGCGCAACTCGATGCGGCGCCCGACCGCAGTCTCTACCGGCTCGGTCATTCGACGCTGCTGCTGAAGCTGCGCGGCCAGTTCTGGCTGACCGACCCGGTATTCGCCGAGCGCGCGTCGCCGTTTCGCCATCTCGGTCCGAAGCGCTTTCACGCGCCGCCGATCGCGCTCGCCGAGCTGCCGCCGCTGCGCGGCGTGATCCTGTCGCACGATCATTACGACCACCTCGATCGCGACACAGTGCTCGCGCTTGCGCAGCACACCGAAGTGTTTCTGACGCCGCTCGGCGTCGGCGACCGGCTGATCGAATGGGGCATCGACGCGGCCAGGGTCCGGCAATTCGACTGGTGGCAAGGCACCGAGGTCGACGGCATCCGCTTCACCGCGACGCCCGCGCAGCACTTCTCCGGTCGCAGCCTGTTCGACGGCAACCGTACGCTGTGGGCGTCGTGGGTGATCGTCGACGACGATCTGCGGGTGTTCTTCAGCGGCGACACCGGTTACTTCGACGGTTTTCGGACCATCGGCGAGCGGCTCGGTCCGTTCGACGTCACGCTAATCGAAACCGGCGCATATGACGCGATGTGGCCGTACGTTCATATGCAGCCCGAAGAAACCGTGCAGGCGCATCTGGACTTGCGCGGCCGCTGGCTCGTGCCGATTCACAACGGCACCTTCGACCTCGCGATGCATCGCTGGCAGGAACCGTTCGAACGCGTGAGCGCGCTCGCGCTTACTCGCGGTGTCGCACTGTCGACGCCGCGCATGGGCGAGCGGCTCGATCTGACCGCGGTGCATCGCGGCGAGCGCTGGTGGCGCGAAGTCGTGGCGCCCGTTGCCGCGCCGAAGGCGTCGTGGCGCTGGTGCGCGTCGCGCAATGCCGGCGAAGAAGAACAGGCGTCCTGATTCTCGTAGGAAATTGCCGGCGGCCACGCGAAGCCGTGGCCGCCAAACCTAGATCCAATCGAATGGCCGCGCAAAATCCTCCACGGGTTTTGCGCGGCCATTCGCGCATCCGGCAAGCGAATTTCTTTACTTTTTTGCTATCGTGGATTTTAATACGAGAAATTAACTTTTGCGATTTAGAGAATGACAGCGCAGTCACAAAAAAGCAATAATGCCGCGACGCTGTCAAGCGCGCCCTTGTATTGCAATAGATTCCGCATAACCATTCAATTTGCTTACAACCACGATATTTAAATCGGCGTGAACACGCCGAAATGAACACATATATCGGCATGGCCGATATTTCGGATACGGCCTTGGCGTTGCCGGGCGCCGCTGCCGGCGCAGAAACAGGTAGTCGCGCTGGTATCTCTCAATGCAATACGCAATTAAGTCCCATGTTTAAATTGCACGATTCGCAGCGAAATCGAGCAATCGAACCAGCGTCTCAATCAATGCGCCATCCTGTTTAGATAATGGCGGGCGCATACCCCGACTTGATAAATATTTAAAACGGCAAACTGTCAAGACGGGGCGGCAATTTCACGCATTAAACCCGCCGTTTGAAACAGCGCCGCTAATGCGCAGCCAAAGCGGATAACGCCGGCTTTGCCGTCGGCCCGCAATTCAATTAACAATTCGTCCCTCTCGCCTATCCCCGCATATGAAAGAAAAGAACGAAAACGACGATCAGCCGCGCAGAAAATTTCTGCGTCAGGTCATAGCGATTCTGCCGGCCTCCACGCTGGCGCCCGCGGTGCTCACGCAGACCGGCTGCACCGACTCCAGCACGTCGAACGCCCCGCAAACGGCCCATGAAGCGCAGCGCGACATCTATCAGCCCAAGTTCTTCCGGCCGGCCGAATGGGACTTCCTGCACGCGGCCGTCGACGAACTGATTCCCGCCGACGCAACCGGCGCGGGCGCGCTCGAAGCGGGCGTGCCCGAGTACATCGACCGGCAGATGGAGATGCCGTTCGGTCACGGCAAGCTGTGGTACATGCAAGGGCCGTTTCACCCCGAAGCGCCGCCCGAACTCGGCTATCAGTCGCGGCTCGTGCCGCGCGACGTGTATCGCCGCGGCATCGAAGCCTGCGACGCGCACTGCAAGCAGCAGTACGGCAAGCTGTTCGCCGCGTTGCCGCGCGAGACCCGCGTGCAGGTGCTCGAACAGCTCGAAGCCGGCAAGCTCGCACTCGACGCGGTGCCGGCCAAGCTGTTCTTCAGCACGCTGCTGAAGAACACCAAGGAAGGCTACTGGGCCGACCCGATGTACGGCGGCAACAAGAACATGGTGGGCTGGAAGATGATCGGCTTTCCTGGCGCGCGCGCCGATTTCATGGACTGGATCGAACAGCCCGGCGTCAAGTACCCGTTGGGTCCGGTGTCGATTCTCGGGGAGCAGGCATAACCATGGCGATTAAAAAAGACAAGGTCGATGCGGTGATGGTCGGCTTCGGCTGGACCGGCGCGATCATGGCGAAGGAGCTGACCGACGCGGGCCTGAACGTGCTCGCGCTGGAACGCGGAGACATGCAGACCACCGCGACCACCGCGCGCTTTCCGAACGTGGCCGACGAACTGTCGTTCGCGATCCGCGGCAAGCTCTATCAGGATCTCTCGAAGGAAACGCTGACGTTCCGTCATTCGCAGGACGGCTTCGCGGTGCCGTACCGCCAGCATGGCGCGATGCTGCTCGGCAACGGCGTCGGCGGCGCGGGCTTTCACTGGAACGGGCTGACGTGGCGCCCGCAGGTGTCGGACCTGCAATTGCGCAGCCACTACGAACAGCGCTACGGCAAGGCGTTCATTCCGGAAGGCATGACGATCCAGGACTTCGGCGTCACTTATGACGAACTCGAACCGTTCTTCACCCGCTTCGAGGAAGTCGCCGGCATCTCGGGCAAGGCCGGCAATCTGAACGGCAAGCCGTCGCCGGGCGGCAACCGCTTCGAGCCGTGGCGCAGCAAGGAATATCCGCTGCCGCCGCTGCAGGACGTGTACGGCGCGCAACTGTTCGCGAAGGCGGCGCGCGAGCTCGGTCACGAGCCGTTTCCGATTCCCGCCGCGAATGCTTCGGCCCCCTACACGAATCCGTACGGCGTGCGCCTCGGGCCATGCAATTTCTGCGGCTTCTGCGAAGACTTCGGCTGCTATATGTATTCGAAGGCGTCGCCGCAAACCACGATTCATCCGGTGCTCATCGGCTCGAAGCACTTCGAGTTGCGCACCCGCTGCCAGGTGATCCGCGTGAATCGCGATGCGAGCGGCAAGCTCGCCACCGGCGTCACCTATATCGACGCCGAGGGCCGCGAAGTCGAACAGCCGGCCGACATCGTCGTGCTGAGCGCGTTCCAGATGCACAACGTGCGGCTGTTGCTGCTGTCGGGCATCAGCCAGCCGTACGACCCGGTCAGCGGCGAAGGCGTGGTCGGGCGCAATTTCGCGTACCAGATGAACGGCGGCGTCAACGCGTTCCTCGCCAGGGGCACGCAGCTCAATCCGTTCATCGGCGCGGGCGCCGGCGGTCAGGCGATCGACGACTTCAACGGCGATAACTTCGATCACGGTCCGCTCGGCTTCATCGGCGGCGCGAACGTGCGGCACAACCGCACCGGCGGCCGGCCGATCGGCCAGACCGCCGAGCGCCATACGGGCAAGAAGTGGGGCAGCGAATGGAAGGCCGACGTGCAGGCCGACTACCAGCGGATGATGACGATCGTCGCGCAGGGTTCGGTGATGTCCTACCGCGACAACTACCTGAGCCTCGATCCGAACTATCGCGACGTGTACGGCCAGCCGTTGCTGCGCGTGACGTTCGACTGGCACGAGAACGAGTTCAAGATGACCCGGTACACGGTCGGCCAGGCGTACAACGTCGCGCGCGTGCTGACCAACGAGATCGACACCAACGTGAAGAAGTCGGGCTCGCACTTCGATACGCGGGTCTATCAAAGTACTCACACGACCGGTGGCGCGGTGATGGGCAGCGACCCGAAAACGAGCGTCGTCAACAAGTACCTGCAGAACTGGGATGTGCACAACCTGTTCGTGCTGGGCGCATCGGCGTTCCCGCAGAACTTCGGCTACAACCCGACCGGCCTCGTCGGCGCGCTCAGTTACTGGGCCGCGAATGCGATCCGCGAGCAGTATCTGAAGAACCCCGGTCCGATGATTCAGGCGTGACAACCATGAGAACAATTCGTTACGCCGTAGCGTGCGCGCTGGCGGCTTCGCTGTACGTCACTTTCCCCGCTCCGGCCGCGCTGGCCGCCCCGCCTGCTACCGCGGCCCCGGCGCCGTCTTCCGCCGACGCGGCGCTGATCGGGCACGGCGCGTATCTCGCGCGCGTGGCCGACTGCGTGGCCTGCCATACCGCTAAGGACGGCAAACCATTCGCGGGCGGCCTGCGCTTGCAGACGCCGATCGGCGCGATCTATTCGACCAACATCACGCCGGACAAGGAGACCGGCATCGGCGGCTATAGCCTCGAAGACTTCGACCGCGCATTGCGGCAAGGCATCTCGAAGCGCGGCTACACGCTGTATCCGGCGATGCCGTATCCGTCGTATGCGCGCGTCGCGCCCGACGACGTGAAGGCGCTGTACGCGTTCTTCATGCATGGCGTCGCGCCCGTACATCAGCCGGCGCGCGCGAGCGACATCCGCTGGCCGCTGTCGATGCGCTGGCCGCTCGGGCTGTGGCGTCAGACGTTCGCGCCGGCGGTGACCACCGAAAGCGCCGCGCCCACCGTCACCGCGGGCGCCAGCGGCGCCGCCGCGGATGCGGCGATGCTCGCGCGCGGCCGCTATCTGGTCGAAGGCCTCGGCCATTGCGGCGCATGCCACACCGCGCGCGGGATGGCGTTGCAGGAAACGGCGCTGACCGACAGCAAGGCCGCCACTTTCCTCGGCGGCGGCGAGGTCGAGCACTGGTTCGCGAACAACCTGCGCTCCGATCTCGGCGACGGTCTGGGTCGCTGGAGTCAGCAGGACATCGTCACGTTCCTGCAGACCGGCCGCAACGATCATTCGGCCGCGTTCGGCGGGATGCACGACGTGGTCGTCAACAGCACGCAGCACATGAGCGATGTGGACCTGAACGCGATCGCGGTCTATCTGCTGTCGCTGAAGCCGGCCACGCCCGGCGCGCCCGCGCCGGTCTACGACGCGACCGCCGCGAAGCAGCTGCACGCGGGACAGACCACCACGCCTGGCGCGCTGGAATTCCTCAACAACTGCGCGGCCTGCCATCGCAGCGACGGCAAGGGCTATGCGGGCGTGTTCCCGACGCTCGCGCTCAGCTCGACGGTCAATGCGCAGAACCCGGCTTCGCTGATCCACATCGTGCTGCGCGGTTCGTCGATGCCTGCCACCAAGGGCGCGCCGACCGTCTTTACGATGCCGGATTTCGCGTCGCGTCTGACCGACCAGCAGGTGGCCGACGTGGTGACCTTCATCCGTAGTTCGTGGGGCAACCGGGGCAGCGCGGTCAGCGCGGCGACGGTGAGCAAAATCCGCGCTGCCGGCGAGTGATCCAACCGACGTAGCAGATGTAGCAGACAGGGGGCGCGGCTGCCGGTCCAGCGATGGAACCGGTGGCCGCGCCCCTTCTCTTTTGCGCGAGCGCGCCGGCTTCTTCCGCATCGCACCAACGCATGGTCCGGAGTCCGTAACGATCCGTCGCACGGCACGCTCGTTGCTCGGCGAATACAGGCCGGAAGAAAGCGAAATTCTTCTCATTAGCGCCACGCCGACGTCGAGCGTCTATCCTGTCTAATTGCCCCGACGCCACACACGGACCGAGCCCAGGAGAACGTCATGCAAGCCGACCCGAAGGTTATCGAGTACCTGAACGCCGAACTGAAAAACGAGTTGACCGCGATCAATCAGTATTTTTTGCATGCGCGGCTCTATAAACATTGGGGGCTCGAAGGACTCGGCAAACATGAGTACGACGAATCGATCGAGGAGATGAAGCACGCGGACATGCTGATCGAGCGGATTTTCATGCTCGACGGGCTGCCGAATCTGCAGGACCTGAGCAAGCTGCTGATCGGCGAAAACACCCACGAGGTCCTCGAATGCGATCTGAAGCTCGAACGGACCGCGCAGGCGCAGTGCAAGGAAGCCATCGCATATTGCGAATCCGTGCGGGACTTCATCTCGCGGGAAATCTTCGTCGAAATTCTCGACGCGACCGAGGATCACATCGACTGGCTCGAAACCCAGCTCGGCCTGATCGACAAGGTCGGCCTCGAAAACTATCAGCAGTCGGGTATGGGCTCGCCGGGTTGAAACCGCCCGCCGCGCTTACCAGTTGTAGCGCGCCGACGCGATGACCGTGCGCGGATTGCCGTAAATACACACCGCCGCCGACTGGCAGCCGCCCACGTAGCGCCGATCGAACAGGTTCGTCGCGTTGATCGCGAAGCGCCAGTCGCGCCGGTCGTAGTGCACGGCCGCGTCGTACAGCGTGTAGCTGGGCACCGTCAGCGAATTGTCCGCCGCGCCCGCGGCCGAACTCTGATAGCGCACGCCCGCGCCGAAACCCACTCCTTCAAGCACGCCCGTGTGCCAGGTCCAGTCGGCCCACAGCGACGCCATCTGGCGCGGGCGCGGAATGTCGACCGGCCATTTGTTCAGCGTGTCGTCGTTCGCCTTCACGTTCTTCACGTCCTGATACACGTACGCGGCGATCACCGACAGGTTATGCGTCAGCTTGCCGACCGCGCTCAGTTCGATGCCGCGCGAACGCACCTCGCCGGTCTGCACATAGGTGCTCTGCGTGGGATCGTCGAGGTTCGGCGTCGCCACGTTGGTCTGGTTGATCTGATACAGCGCCGCGTTCAGCAGCAGGTTCTTGCCGGGCGGCTGCCAGCGCAGCCCCAGTTCGATCTGACGGCCGCGGGTCGGCTGCGGCAGGCTGCCGTCGGCCATGTTCACGCCGAGCAACGGATTGAACGAAGTCGAATAGCTCAGATACGGCGACAAGCCGTAATCGCCGAGGAAAGTCACGCCGACGCGGCCGGTGAACGCGTGGTCGGACTGAGTCTGCTGCGTGCCGCTCATCAGATCGTTCTGCCTGGTAATCGACCAGTCCTGGCGGCCGCCGAGCGTGAACACCCAGCGCTGCCATTTGATCTGGTCCTGCAGGTACACGCCGAACGAATCCATCGAACTTTTGAGGTCGGTGCGCGGATAGGCATCGGGCGACGAAAAGATCGCGGTGGTCACCGGCGTATAGACCGGATTGAACAGATTCAGCGACGGCGCGAGCGCGAGCTGCTCGCTGTCGGTGCTCGCCTGGCGGTTGTATTCGAAGCCGGCCAGCACCGTATGCGCGAGCGGGCCGGTGCGGAAATTCGCCTGCGCCTGATTGTCGATATCGAAGCGGTTGTAGTTGAACTGGAAGATGCCCGCGTAACGGTTGATCGTCGCCATCGTCGGGTCCGTGTCGTCGAGACCGCCGCCGTACACCGACCAGTCGTCGGTCGACAGATGCATGAAGCGCGCGCTCTGGCGCACCGTCCACACGTCGTTGAAACGATGCTCGAACTGGTAGCCGACCGATGCCTGACGCTTGCCGTAGCGGTCGAATTCCGGATCGCCGGTGTACAGCGTGTTCGGAATCACGCCGTTCGGATTCGGCAGGATCGTGCCGCTCGCGGGCAGGAAGTTGCTGGCCGTGTCGGTCCAGTCCTGCAGATAGGTCGCGTACAGCGTGACCGACGTGGCCGCGCTCGGCTGCCATCTGATCGACGGCGACAGCGCGACGCGCTGATCGGCGTTCGGCCCGATCTGCGCATTGCCGTCGCGCGCGACGCCCACGACGCGGTACGACAGCGTGCCGTCCTTGTCGAGCTTGTCGCCGAGATCGAACGCGATCTGCTTGCGCGCGAAGTTGCCGATCTGCAGTTCCATTTCGCGGATGCGCTCGCCGTTCGCGAGCTTGCTCTGCACGTCGACGATCGCGCCCGGATCGCCCTGCCCGTACAGCACCGAAGTCGGTCCACGCAGCACGCTCAGGCTGTCGATCATGTACGGATCGACGCGCCAGCTCGCGAGGTTGATCGTGTTGGGCACCGCCAGACCGTCGACGAACAGCGTCGGCGTGAAGCCGCGCAGCGCCGCGTACCAGTCGGAGCGATTGTCCGAGCTGTAGGTGGAAAAGCCCGGCACGTAGCGCAACGCCTGGTTGATATCGGTCGCGCGCGTCATCTCGATCTGCTGCGCGGTGACCACGTTGATGGTCTGCGGGATTTCGTTGATCGGCGTGTCGGTCTTGGTGCCGGTCGCGCTGCGGCGCGCGACGAGGCCAACCGTCGCGTCGTTGTCGGTGTTTCCCGATACCTGCACCGCGGGCAGCGTGGTCTCGGCGGCGGCCGGCGCGTTGTCCGCGCGCTCGGCAGACGGCTGCGCCTGCGCCCACGCGTGGCCGGCTGCCGCCGCGTAGAACGCCACCCCCGTGGCGGCCGAGATTGCGCGTACGCGCGTGCTGGTTGCCCGTTCCATCCTGTGTTGCTCTCCAGTAGTGTGGCCGCCCGCCGGGCCGGCCGATTCCGGCGGCGCCGGCCGTCCTCGTGGCCCGCGCTTTCCGGCTTGTACGTTGTCGTCGTGCCGCTTGCGATGCGGCCCTGTTCGTTCACGCCCCTGCGCTCGCGGCGGCGCTCCACTGGGCTCGCCCGCCCTCGGCATTTGTTTCACCGACGCGCGGGCAAGCCGACAGCACGCCGCGCGGACGGCGGGCGTCGCGCAGCAGGCCTTGGGGAGAAGCCAGTGGAGTGGCCGCGTGAGGCGGCAGGGGCTGCGGGGCGGTACTTTGCCGCTCCCGACTGTGCAAGAATGAGAATTATTCCTGTTGAGAAGGGGATTGTGGCCCCGTCCGAACAGGCAAAAGCTTAACTGCGACCGAGGTCCGACGTAATGACAAGTTCTATCGCGATCAGGCCAAAATATTGCCGAAACTCGATGAAAACCGAAAAGTTTGAAAATCCGGAGCCGGTCTGGCGACAACGCTTCCTGCCGATCAGCACCGGCGTGGACAATCCCGTGGTCGCGCGGCTATGGGACTTCGACGACGGCTTTCGCGATCCGTGGCACGCGCACGAAGAGGCGCAGCTGATCTACGTGACGCGCGGGGTCGCGCGGGCGCTCACGCAGCGCGGAATCTGGACGCTCGCGCCGTTTCAGGCGATCTGGCTGCCGCCGGGCGTGCTGCACGAATTGCACGCGATCGGCGACGTGACCGTGCGCACCGCCTACGTCGATGTCAACGCGGCGCCCGCGTTCAAAAGTTGGACCCAGTGCCGGGTGTTGCAGGCGGGGCAGTTGCTGGACGCGTTGCTGGTGGCGCTGGCCGTCAGCAGCGGCGACAGCGATCCGCAGCGCAGCCAGCTCGCGCTGCCGCTGTTTCTGTTCGAACTGCAACGCGCGTTGCCGGCGTTGAGCGGCACGCTGCCGCTGCCGGTCGAGCGACGCTTGCGCTCGGTGTGCGAGCAGTTGCTGTCGGCGCCGCAAAACAACGACACGATCGACGTGTGGGGCGCACGCGTCGGCGCAAGCACGCGCACGCTGGCGCGGCTGTTTCGCGACGAAACCGGGCTGAGCTTCGGGCAGTGGCGGCAGCAGTTGCGGCTGGTCGAGGCGGTCGCGCGGCTCGCGCAGGGGATGCCGGTGGCAACCGTCGCGTCCGAGTTGGGGTATCAGAGCGCGAGCGCATTTACCGCGATGTTCCGGAAGACGCTCGGCACCAGCCCGCAGCGGTATTTGCGGCAGCGCGACGGGGTTTGACCGGCCCCGCTACAGCAGCCCCGCGAAATGCACGGCGACGAACACGAGCGCGCCGCCCGCGATCAACACCAGCGCATTGATGCGCGTCTTCATCACCAGCACGGTCGCGACCGCCGCGGTGAGCCACGCGATCCAGCCGCCTTCGAGTTCCTTGATCAGCACGTACACGGCCGCGAGAATCAGCCCGGCCGCGACCGGCCGCAGGCCCGCTTGCAACGCGTTCAGCCAGCGCGCGCCCTCGTGCCGGTTCCACAGATGCACGACGCCGTACATCAGGAACGCGGTCGGCCCGAACAACGCGAGCGTCGCCACCAGCGCGCCGCCGACGCCGGCGACCTGATAGCCGATCAGCGTCGCGAGCAGCGAGCCGGGCCCGGGCGCGAGCCGCGCGATCGCGAAGTCGCTGAGGAACTGCGCGTGGGTCATCCAGTGATGCACGTCGACGACCTGGCGCTGCACTTCGGCGATGATCCCCTGACCGCCGCCGACGGTCACGATCGACAGCGGCGCGAACACCGAAAACAGCGCGATTAGAGTTCTGGACACGGCAAATACGCTTCTGAAATGAGTTCTGGATTCGGCTCTGGAATTTGCTTAGGAGACCCAGGCCCGTCACGGCTCACGTGACTTACGTGGCGCGCGCACGTACTCGTAGCCGACGCTCAGCGCACCCGCGATCAGCACGGTCCACACCAGCGACACGCGAAACAGCGCGGCGGCCGCGAACGTCGCGACCAGCACCAGATACGGAAACACGCGGCGCGGCAGCCGGCGCGCGGCGGTGATCGCCATCGACAGCGATAGCCCGATCGCCCCGGCCGCCGCGCCGGCGAGCGCGATATGCGTGAGCGGAAACGCCGCGATCGACGCGAAGAACACGCCGAGCAGCACGATCACCACGGCCGGCGGAAAGATGATTCCGCAGAAGCCGGCGCACGCGCCGCGCCAGCCGAGCAGCCGATAGCCGATCCAGATCGCCAGATTCTTCACGTTGACGCCCGGCAGCGCCTGCGACAACGCGAGGCCGTTGAGGAATTCTTCTTCGCTCATCCAGTGGCGGTCGTGCACGAACTCGCGCATGAACCAGCCGCTCAGCCCGCCGCCGAAACTCGTCAGGCCGATGCGCGCGAAGATCAGGATCAGGCCTAGCGACGTGACCTGGGGTGGCGGGTTGCTGACGGCGGGGCCGTCGGTGGCGTTGGACAAGGCGGTTCCTTGGTCGGTCATTGCGGCTCGGTCATTGCGGCTTGGCCGTTGCAGCCTGTTCGTTAGCCGGGCCGGCCGCGGCGGAAGCCGACGCCCCCGCAGTTGCAACTGCCGGATGGCGCGGATCGTGCAACAGATCCGCCGACCACCCGCCGCCCAGATCGCCGAACAACGACGCCGCATGCAGCAGCCGCGACTCCTGCACGTTCAGCGCGGTCTGGCGGATATTCAGCTGGGCCGCCTGCGCGGTCGCGACCGTCGTGTAATCGACGGTGCCGGCCTGGTACTCGTTGAACGCGATCTCCGCGCCGCGGTCCGCGTCGCGCACGGCCGCATCGAGCACGTCGGCCTGGTCGGCGAGAATCCGCAAGCCGGACAGATCGTCCTCGACGTTCTGGAACGCCGCCAGCACCGTGCCGCGATAGTTCGCGACGGTCGCGTCGTAAGCCGCTTTCGCCGCGTCGACATCGGCGCTACGAAGGCCGCCGTCGAACAACGTCTGGCTCGCGCTGGCGCCGAGCGACCACACATAGTTCGCGGTCCTCAGCAGACCGTTCAGCGGCGACTGCGTGAAGCCGAGCGCGCCCGAGATCGAGATGTCCGGATAGTAAGCGGCCACCGCGACGCCGATCGCCGCGTTCTGCGCGGCCATCTTGCGCTCGGCGGCGGCGATGTCGGGACGGCGTTCGAGCAGCGTCGACGGCACGCCCGCCGGCACCACAGGCAACGCCGGCATCGCGGTGCTGTGCGTGATCGACAGCTCTTCCGGGTTCTTGCCGACCAGCACCGCGATCGCGTGCGCGTACTGGGCACGCGCGACGCCGAGCGCGATCAGATCGGACTTCGCCGTATTGAGCTGGTTGCGCGCGGTGATCACATCGGCCGGCGAGATCGTGCCCGCGCGGTCCTGCTCGCTGACCACGTCGAGATAGTGCTGATACGCTTCGACCGTTTTTTGCAGCAGGTCGATGTTCGCGTCGCTGGTGCGCAACTCGATGATCGCGGTCGCGAGCGCGACCTGCTCGGAGAGCGTCGCGTTCGCGAGCGTCGCTTCGGTGGCCTGCGCGGTCGCCGCGTTTTCCTCGACCGTGCGGCGCACCTGCCCCCACAGATCGGGCGCCCAATCGACGCTGCCTTCGAGCGAGCCCGCGTTGATGATGCGCGCGCTGGTGCCGTTCACGAAGCTGCCCGACGAGCTGACCGACCCGCTGCTCGCGCGTTCGCGCGTGGCCGAGCCGGTCACGCCGATGGTCGGGAACAGGCTCGCGTGCGCGACCCGCACTTCGGCGAGCGCTTGCTGATAGTTCGCGTAGTCCGCGCGCACGGTCTGGTTCGATACCGCGACGAGCGGTTCGAGTTCGTCGATCAGCGGATCGTTGAACGCGGTCCACCAGGTGCCCTTCGGCGCGGCCGCGTTCGGCTGGGCCTGGGTCCAGCCGGGCAGCTCGGAATACGTCGCCGGCACGCGTACCTGCGGGCGGTGGTAGTCGGGGCCGACCATGCAGCCGGCGTTGAACACCGCGAGCAGCGCGACGGCGAGCGTCGGGGCCGAAACCGGTGAAACCGGCGATTCCGGCCTTCTCCATCGTTCAAACAGATTCTTCATCGTCATGCCTTCGTATCCGGTTGTCCCGGCCCGGCGTCGCGGTTCCAGCGCAGCCCCGCGGACCATCTGACCAGCCGCGCGCGCAGGCGGTCGAGGTACAGGTAAATCACCGGCGTCGTGTAGAGCGTGAACAGCTGGCTCAGGATCAGCCCGCCCATCACGGTGATCCCGAGCGGCTCGCGCAGCGAACCGCCCTGGCCGATGCCGAGCGCGAGCGGCACCGCGCCGAGCACCGCCGCGAACGTCGTCATCATGATCGGCCGCAGCCGGATCAGCGCGGCTTCGTGAATCGCGTCCCGCGCCGGCATCCGCTGCTCGCGCTGCAACTGGATCGCGACGTCGACCATCATGATGCCGTTCTTCTTCACGATGCCGATCAGCAGAATCATCCCGATCAACGCGATCACCGAGAACGGCGTGCCGAAGATCAGCAGCGCGAGCGTCGCGCCGATGAACGCGGACGGCAGTGTCGACAGAATCGTCAGCGGATGAATCGAGCTTTCGTACAGCACCCCGAGCACGATATAGACGACGCCGAGCGCGGCGAGAATCAGCAGCGGCACGGTGCCCATCGATTGCGAGAAGGCCGCCGCCGCGCCCGCGAACGAGCCGTGGATGCTCGCCGGCATGCCGAGCTCGCGGATCGTGTCGTCGATCGTTTTGCCGGCCTGGCTCAGCGTGCCGCCGGCCGGCAGGTTGAACGAGATCGTCGCGGCAACGAGGCCGCTCTGATGGTTCACCTGGGTCGCCGTGTGGCTGTTCGAGTACGACGCCAGCACCGACAGCGGCACCATCGTTTCGGCCGCCGTACTATCCGCGCTGCCGGTCGAGCTGCCGCCCTTGCTGTTGGCGATCGCGTTGTTGGTCGCGTTCGACTGCGCATTGGCGTTGCGCGAGTTGGTGTTCGCCTTCGTGCTCGCGGTCGAACCGGTTGCGCCCGACACCGTGCCGCCCGGCATCTGCGTCGCCGCGGTGCCGGTCGGGTTGCCCGACGCGGTGCTCAGATAAATCTGGTTGAGCGCCTGCGGATACTGCCAGTACTCGGGCGCGAGCTCCATCACGACGAAGTACTGATTCAGCGGGTTATAGATCGTCGACACGGTGCGCTGGCCGAACGCGTCGTACAGCACGTTGTCGATCTGGTTCGGCGCGAAGCCGTAGCGCGCGGCCGTCGCGCGATTGATCTTCACGTAGGTCTGCAAACCGTTCTGTTCCAGATCCGAATTCACGTCGAGCAACTGGCCATGCTGCTTCGACAGCGCGGCGACCAGCTTCGGCGTCCATTTGAACAGCGCGGCCGCATCGTCGCTGGTCAGCGTGTACTGGTACTCGGCCGCCGACTGCCGCCCGCCGATCCGCAAATCCTGCTGCGCCTGCAGAAAAAGCCGCGCGCCCGATACCTCGTCGAGCTGCGGCCGCAGCCGGTTGACGACTTCGGTGGCGGTTGCGTGGCGCTCGTCGAGCGGCTTGAGTTCGATAAACACGCTCGCGGTATTGAGCGCGCGGCCGCCGGTAAAGCCCGCGACCGACTGCACCGCCGGATCGCGTTGCACGATCGCCTGCAATTGCGCGAGCTTCTTTTGCATCGCCGGAAACGAGATGCTCTGGTCGGCGATGATCTGGCCGATCAGAATGCCGGTGTCCTGCTCCGGGAAGAAGGTGGCCGGCACCAGCTTCAGCAGGAACACATTGCCGATCAGCAGCGCGAACAGCAGCACGATCACCGCCAGCGAATGATCGAGCACCGCGGTCAGCGAACGCGCGTACATGTCCTTGAAGCGGTCGAACTGATGCTCGACCCAGCGCACCCACCGCGCCTTCGAATGGCCCGCATTGTTGCGGCTCAGCAGATACGCGCACATCACCGGCGTGACCGTCAGCGAGATCACCAGCGAGATCATGATCGCGATGGAAAGCGTGATCGCGAACTCATGAAACAGCAGACCGAGGATTCCGGGCATCAGGATGATCGGCAGAAACACCGCGATCAGCGACAGGCTCATCGAGATCACCGTGAAGCCCACTTCTCCCGCACCCTTGATCGCGGCCTCCTTCGGGCTCAACCCCAATTCGATGTGACGCACGACGTTTTCCAGCACCACCACCGCGTCGTCGACCACGAAGCCGGTGCCGATCGTCAGCGCCATCAGCGACAGATTGTCGATGCTATAGCCGAGCAGATACATCGGCCCGAAGCTGCCGACGATCGACAACGGCAGCGCGACCGCCGGCACCAGCGTCGCGCTCGGCGACTGCAAAAAAATGAACACGACGCCGACCACCAGCAGCACCGCGATGAACAGCGTGCGCTCGGTATCGCCGACCGACGCGCGCACCGACTCCGAGCGGTCGATCGCAACGCCCACATGAATCGTGCTCGGCAGCGTCGCCTCGATCGCCGGCAGCACGTTGCGAATCTGCGCGACGGTGCTGACCACGTTGCTGCCCGGCGTCGGATAAACGATCACCAGAATCGCCGATTTGCCGTTGAACAACCCCGCATTACGGATGTTTTCGTTCGAGTCGCGCACCTCGGCGACATCGCGCAACTGCACCGGCGCGCCGTCGCGATACGCGATCACCAGATCGCGATACGGCGCCGCGTGGGTGATCTGATCGTTCGACGTGACCACGAAGCGCTGCTCTCCCACATCCAGATGGCCCTTCGCGCTGTTCGCGTTGGCCGCGCCGATCGCCGCGCGCACGTCTTCGAGGCCGATCCCGTAGCTGTTCAGCTTGCCCGGCTGCAACTCGACCCGCACACTCGGCAGCGCGCCGCCGCCCAGCGTGATCTGGCCGACGCCCTTCACCTGCGACAACTGCTGCTGGATCACCGAATCGGCGGAGTCGTACAGCTGCGCTTTGGTCAGCGTGTCGGAAGTCAGCGACAGCACCATGATCGGCGCGTCGGCCGGGTTGTACTGGCGATAGCTAGGATTACTGCGCAGTGTGGTCGGCAAATCGGCGCGCGCGGCCTGGATCGCCGCCTCGACATCGCGCGCGGCGCCGTTGATGTCGCGATTGATGCCGAACAGCACGACGACCAGCGACGAGCCCACGCTGTTGATCGAAGTCAGCTCCTGCACGTCGGCGATCGTGCCGAGCCGCCGTTCGAGCGGCTCGGCCACCGTCGCCGCCATGATCTCCGGGCTCGCGCCGGCCATGTTCGCCTGCACGACGATCACCGGAAACGCGATGTTCGGCAGCGGCGCGACCGGCATGCGGAAATACGCGAGCGTGCCGGAGATCAGGATCGCGATGGCCAGCAGCGTGGTCGCGACCGGCCGCCGGATGAAGAGCGCCGGGATGTTCACCGCGCGCCCTCCGGGTTGTCGTCATTGCCGCCGTCATTGCCGCCGCTGCCCTCGCTGCCCTCGCTGCCCGCGTTGCGCTGCGCGCGCCAGCGGTTCACGCGCGCGGCCATCCGGTCGAAGTACAGATAAATCACCGGCGTCGTGAAGAGCGTCAGCATCTGGCTCAGCGTCAGACCGCCGATGATCGCCAGACCCAGCGGCCGGCGCAGTTCGGAGCCCGTGCCGGTGCCGAGCAGCATCGGCAGCGCGCCGAGCATTGCCGCGAGCGTGGTCATCAGGATCGGCCGGAAGCGCAGCAGCGACGCCTCGAAGATCGCGTCACGCGGCGACTTGCCGTGGTTGCGTTCGGCGTCGAGCGCGAAGTCGACCATCATGATCGCGTTCTTCTTGACGATGCCGATCAGCAGCACGATGCCGATGATGCCGATCACGTCGAGGTCCATCCCCGCGAGCATCAGCGAGAGCAGCGCGCCGATGCCGGCCGACGGCAGCGTCGACAGGATCGTGACCGGATGGATGAAGCTCTCGTACAGCACGCCGAGCACGATGTAGACGGCGACCAGCGCGGCGATCAGCAGATAGACCTCGCTGGACAGCGAATCCTCGAACGCGGCGGTCGCGCCTTGCAGCGACGACGTGATCGACGGCGGCAGATTGACCGCCTGCTCGGCCGCGTGAATCTCCCGGACCGCGGTGCTCAGCGATGCGCCCTTCGCGAGATTGAACGACACCGTCACCGACGGGAATTGCGCGAGATGGCTGATCACCAGCGGCGCCTTTCTGATCTCGATCTTCGCGATCCCCGACAACGGCACCTGGCCGCTGCTGCTGGTCTGACTCGGCAGATACAGATTGCCGATCGACTGCACGGTCGGCATCGTCTCCGGCTTCGCGACCAGAATCACGCGGTACTGGTTCGACTGTTCGAAGATCGTCGACACGATGCGCTGGCCGAGCGCGTCGTACAGCGCGTTGTCGATCGTCGCCGGCGTGATGCCGAAGCGCGCCGCCAGTTGCCGGTTCACTTCGACGTGTACGCTGAGGCCGTCGGTATCGAGGTCGCTTTGCACGTCTTCGAGCGCGGGAATCCGCTTCAGGCGCTCGACCAGTTCCGGCACGTACTTCTGGAATGCCTGCTGGCTCGGCCCGCGCAGCACGAAGCTGTACTGGTTCGGCGACACCGTGGTGTCGAGCGTCAGATCCTGCTCGGGCTGCATGAACAGCTTCACGCCGGGCACGTGCGCGACTTCCTGTTGCAGACGGCGGGCGATTTCCTGCGCGGAGTCGGAGCGCTTGTCGCGATCGCGCAGATTGATCAGGAAGCGGCCGTTGTTCAGCGTCGCGTTGATCCCGTCGATGCCCACATAAGAAGTGAGCGACACCACGTCCGGGTCCTTCAGCACCGCGTCGGCGAGCGCGCTCTGCCGCTTGACCATCGCCGCATACGAAACCGAATTGTCGGCCACGCTGATCCCTTCGATCACGCCGACGTCCTGCACCGGAAACAGCCCCTTCGGAATCACCACGTAGAGGATGCCGGTCAGCACCACGGTGAGGACCGCGACCGCGAGCGTCAGCGGCTGATGATCGAGCACCCACTCGAGGCCCCGTTTGTACGCGGCGAGCGTCTTGTCGAACAGCCCCTCGCTGATGCGTTCGAAGCGGCTCGGATGACGCTCGGCCTGCGCGCGCAGCATCCGCGCGCACAGCATCGGCACCACGGTCAGAGAAACCACCGCCGAGATCACGATCGTGACCGCGAGCGTCACCGCGAATTCGCTGAATAGCCGGCCGATCACGCCGCCCATGAACAGCAGCGGAATCAGCACCGCGATCAGCGAAATGGTCAGCGACAGAATCGTGAAGCCGATCTGCCCCGCGCCTTCGAGCGCGGCTTCGAGCGGCGTCATCCCCTCTTCCAGATAGCGGACGATGTTCTCGATCATCACGATCGAATCGTCGACCACAAAACCGGTCGCGATGATCAGTGCCATCAGCGACAGGTTGTCGATCGAGTAATTGAGCTGGTACATCACCGCTAAGGTGCCGATCAGGGAGACCGGCACCGACACGCTCGGAATCAGCGTGGCGGGCACATTGCGCAGGAATACGAAGATCACCGCGACCACCAGCACGATCGCGAGGATCAGTTCGAACGCCGCATCGGCGACCGACGCGCGGATCACGCCGGTGCTGTCCGACACCACCGTCACTTTCATGCCGGCCGGCAGCGTCGCTTCGAGCTGCGGCAACTGTTTCTTGATCTGGCTGACCGTCTGGATCACGTTCGCGCCGGGCTGGCGCTGCACGTTCAGCACGATCGCCGGCTCGCCGTTGTACCAGGCGCCGCGCTCGACGTCCTGGGCCGCCTGGCTCACGCGCGCGACGTCGCGCATGAACACCGGCGAGCCGTTCTGATACGCGATCACCGTGTCCAGGTAGTCCTTGGGGTCGGTGATCTGGTCGTTGCCGTTGATCGTGTAGTCGAGATCGGGGCCATCGAAATTGCCCTTCGGCTGACTCACGTTCACGTAGCTGAGCAGCGTGCGCAGATCGTCGATATTCAGGCCGTACGCGGCGAGCTTGTGCGGGTCCGCTTCGACGCGAATCGCCGGCACGTTGCCGCCGCTGGTCGTCACGACGCCGACGCCGGCCACCTGCGAAATCTTCGTGCCGAGGCGATTGTTGGCGACGTCCTGCAACTGCGTGAGCGACATCGACTTCGACGTGACCGCGAGCGTCAGGATCGGCTGGTCGGCCGGATTGACCTTCGCATAGGTCGGCGGCGCGGGCAGACCGGACGGCAGATAGCTGTTCGACGCGTTGATCGCCTGCTGCACGTTCTGCTCGGCGATGTCGAGGTTCAGCGACAGATCGAATTGCAGCGTGATCACCGATGCGCCGTCCGAGCTATACGACGTCATCTGCTGCAGGCCGGGGATCTGGCCGAGCTGCACTTCGAGCGGCGCGGTCACGGTGGTGGCCATCACCGTCGGGCTCGCGCCCGGGTAGAAGGTCTGCACCTGAATGGTCGGATAGTCGACGTTCGGCAGCGACGACACCGGCAACACACGCATCGCGATCAGGCCGACCAGCACCATCGCGATCATCAGCAGCAGCGTCGCGACCGGTCGGAGAATGAACAGGCGGGAGATGTTCATCGGCGCGGCGGTCCGTTACGACGACGCGGCTGCGGAGGCGGGCGCCGCTGCCGCGGGGGCCGAGGCGGGCTGCGGATGTGCCGGCTGAATCTTCGCGCCGTCGCTCAGACGGTCGGTGCCGTCGGTCACCACTTCGTTGCCGGCCGCGAGGCCCGACACGATCACCGTGTTCTTGCCGTCGCTCGGGCCGAGCTTGACCTTGTGCACGGACACCGTGCTATTCGGATTGACCAGATAGACGAAGTCGCCCGGCGCGCCGGTCTGCACCGCGGCGGTCGGCACCAGCACCGCGTTGTGCATCGTATCGACCAGCAGCTTCACGTTGACGAACTCGTTCGGGAACAGCGCTTCGTCGTCGTTCGCGAAGGTCGCGCGCAGCGTGACGGTGCCGGTCGCGGTGGCCATCTGGTTGCTGACCGCGTACAGCGTGCCGGTCGCGATCTCGCGCGCGTTGTCGCTCGAATAGGCGGTGACCGGCAGCTTCGCGCCGGTGTTCAGGCGCTGCACGATCGATGCGAGCGAGTCCTGCGGCACCGTGAACTGAACCGTGGTCGGCTTGACCGTGGTGATCACGACGATGCCGGTCGTCGACGACGCGGTCACGTAGTTGCCCGGATCGACGAGCCGCAAGCCGACCTTGCCGGCGATCGGCGCGGTGATCCGGCAATACGCGAGGTCGAGATCGTATTGGGCGATGTTGGCGAGATCGGCCTTGACCGCCGCCTCGTCCTGCTGCACGAGGAACTGCTGGTCCGCGAAAGTCTGCTGCGCGATCGACTTGTGCTCGTTCAACTGCGTATAGCGTTCGAGATCGGCGCGGGCCTGCGCGAGCGACGCGCGGTCTTTCGCGAGCGTCGCCTGCGCCTGCTGCTTGCTGATCTGATACTGACGCGGATCGATCTGCGCGAGGAACTGGCCTTTCTGCACTTCCTGGCCTTCGTGATAGCCGACCTCGGTCAGGTAGCCGCTCAGTTGCGGCAGTACGGTGACGGTCGCGGTCGGCGTGACGGTGCCGAGTTCGCTGAGCATGACGGGCATCGAGCCGATCGTCGCGTGAGTGACGGTGACGACGATCGGCGCGCTCTCGTGGGTGGGCTTCTTGCGCGTCAGCAGATGAACCACGACCAGGGCGATCAGCACCAGCAGGATCAGCGCGAAGACGATGAGCCCGCGTCGGGAGCGCTTCTTCGGCGGCGGGGACACGGTTTCGCTCATGGTGTACTCCGGAGACAGATAGTTATGTTGATGCTCGGTTGCGGCGTCGCGCTGTGGCGGGACTGCGCAAACTTGCCATGGTTCGCGCGGGTTGTCATCAGGCGATGCTTGTCGAATTAATTGTTGGCAAAACGAAAGGTTTATAGGCGTGGGTTTATCACTGCCGGAATGGCGTCAATGTAACTGGGTTGCGGCGGGCTTGAGTTACAGGTGTGAAACATGTTGGGGGTGGGGAAAGGAGGTGGCTGGGCAACGAAATCCGAAAACGCTTATTGCTTCCGGGCGAACGTCCCTTCTACTGCGGAGCGTCTTTTGTCGAGTTAAACCGCGCGCCTTACGTAGATCGAAGCTTTAGGTTAGTTGCTAACTGTTAGGAGCTTCGTGTTCCTGTCGGTCGTGAGCATACTTCGCCAACCCCATCGTCGTAGTCATACCGAAAAGTGCTTTCACCCGGCAGCCTGAGTATCAGCCCGTAGTGAAGGAAGCTGGCTTGCCATTCAATTGACTAAAGACACTGTTAGAACCGTGAAATCCGGGCATCTCTAGGTAAGTAAGCACCCGCTGATACTTGCAGCCCGTCACTTCGACGCAAGTCTTATGTGCGCCGGCGCACGCAACTTGAGAGATTTCGATATTTACATTTTACTCACCGTAACCTTTCATTGACTGGCGACCGGCGACGTTTCAGCTGGGATAGACCAGGAGGGGCCATGAAAAAAACAGCTTCGTCCCAGCTTGTGATTGAACAAACTCCTTCCGGGATTCGAGTATGCGAGGACTCCGAGCGTCCACAAATTCAGAGCAGCAACTGCACGGTTGAGAGCGTCATCGGCGATGACGGTCAGTGGATTGAAGAGCCGCACTGCGTGTCGAACGGTTGCAATGGGACCTGCATGCTCAAAAAGGAGACCGATGGGCCTCGCACAAAATACTGGTGCGAATGCACGTAGCTTCAACCGTTCGAGCCGGTGTTAGGACAAAAGCAAAAGCATCATGAGGAGGTTGCGATGACCCTTTTCAAGGACGAGCTAATTTTGAAGCTTGATGAGCCGACAGCATTCCGGCTTTATTCCGCGGTCCCTCTCGAGCTTTCTGATTATTCAAGGTCCGATAAAGATGTTTTCATACAAGCCGATACGATTGCTGTAACGAAACCGGCTCGGTTCTCCGGAAAGACTGTGAGCATTCTTTGCCGGAAACTCGCTGTCGCTGGAACGGGAGCGATTATCACCGCTGGCGAGAATGCAATTGTGAGCTTCAACGCTGGCGACAAAGCAGCAATGGGGACAGCGCCTGGCGACCATGGTCAGCCCGGACGACCAGGTGGCGACGGGACAAGCGGCGGTAATGTGTTCATTTGTGCCGGCGAGATAGTCGGGCAATTATCTGTGTTCACTCGGGGAGGGAACGGTGGACGCGGTGAGGATGGAGGGGATGGTCAAAAAGGAATCACCGGCACAACCAGCACGGCGACCTGCGATGACCCAAGGACACCCGGTGGGCAAGGCGGAAAAGGCGGCCGTGCTGGCGACGGCGGCCCCAGCAAACCAGGTGCGCCCGGAGGAAGTGTCACGCTAGAAGCCCCCAACTTTCCAATCGAAGTCATCTTGGATATGGCCGGCGGCGAAGGCGGGGGCGAAACCGCGCCTGGAAACCCGGGGCTTCCCGGCGACAAAGGCCCCGGTCACGACTATTCCTGCTGTATGGGTTCAGGCTGCACCAAGTCGTTCTGCTACGACCTGCTTGTAAGAAAAAACGAAGACGGTACCCAAGAATTTGCATCCCTCGCTTCCACGACCGTTCAGGCAATAGCTGAGCCGAACGACTGGATGCCGTATGCGAGCGTGTATCCGCAACAAGCCCTCACGCTGCGCCTTCTGAATTCGCACGCGAACCTTGAGCCGTTCTTGCGGGACTGCGTTAAGGGTAGGTCGCCAGAGGGTCCGCTTGGGGAACCAGGAGACCCCGGGAGTGGCGCGGCGGCCCAACCCAAAGGAAAGGCCGGTGTCCTTTCTCAATTTACTAGGCCACCGGAAGAGTTCTCTATCGAGGCCGAGGCGACGTATCTCTCCTACGTTTTGACATACGCAGAGGACCTGTTTCTTTCGGGGGAGGCCGCAGAAGCGGCGCGAATGCTTAATTGGATAAGCCGCCTTACCAAGCGCACGGCGCACATCGCAGCCCTTGTTCCGTCAACCGCGAGCGAAACTGTCAAGAGCGCTACGCTTACACGGGCACAAGTGCTCCTTAGACGGATGGCATGCGGTTTGGACTACTTCGGCAACGCTAGAAACCACGTGCCCGTGGCTGCGCCTAAGGTTTACTCAGACGCCATCAACACCATCTTGCCTATTGGCCAAAGCGTAGAAGCAGCCTACTTCGCCCTTTTCGATGCGAACACTGCCGTCCTGGAACGGCGAACCTTGGTTGTCTCTGCTGTAACCAGCGCTAAGTCGTACGTCGATAACGAGCTAGAACAAGAGAAGTTGAGATTGGCCGACGAAGCCAAGGTGGCGAGCGACGCAATCAACCTGCTGTTGTTGGAGATAGAGGAGACTCGTTCAACAGTTGTAAATGCGGCCGAAAAGTTCAAGTCAGCCGTAGAACAGGGGCGTGACTGCAAGTTTGAAGAAATCGTGAGTGTGGTCGGGCAGATTGTCGCGGTAGCGAATGGCGCTTGGCCTGCTGTCCTAAGCCTTGCGGAGCAACTGTCTCAGGTAGGTGAAGACCTTGAGGAGCGCGACTTCGAGTTTAATGACGTCGTAGAGCATGTAGAAGTTATTGGAAAGGACTATCAGAAAATCGACGACGCTTATAAGAAAATTAAGGACCTTATCGCCGACCCATCACGTCCCGACTTGGCAAAGATTGCACAGAGCAAAGAAGAGTTCGATAAAATGATTGAGCCGTATGCGAGGCTCGTTGAGGCCGAAGACTATAAAAAGGCAATGTATCACTATTTCGATATTACTCAGGCGAGGAATAATAAGGCACTTGAATTGGCGGCGATAAAGCTGCGTGTGATGGAGAGCATGAGTAAGGCGGAACATTTGAGATTTCAGAGAAATGCGCTCGAAGTGAGCTTCGCTCAGGGCATAGACCCTAGTTTGACACTCATGTTGTCGTTTATGCAGCGTGCCTATTACGACATTCGTCGAGCGCTGGCAAGGATTGTGTATGAGGAGAATCGCTCGATAGAATTTTGGTCGCTCTCTCAATTCGATACCGACATGCACGGTCTTACTGTGGACCAGATTCGCTATCAGCATGGGAAATCCAGCGAGCACGCATTGAGCGCAGTAAATGCCATCGAATCGGCACATTCCAGCGGACGTTTTATCGAATGGCAGATGCTCAGTATTAGTGAGCTCGTAAGTGAATCAGCATTCAATGAATTCAAATCGACGGGAACGTTGTTTTTCAGTATACGTCCCGACAACTTCCGCGCGATATCGGCCTTCCCGAACATGCGATTAACTAGCGCGCGAGTTTTATTGAATGGCGTTATCACGGGTGATGACGGGCTAAATTGGACTTTGGTTCACACCGGTCTTAGTACGTTCTATCCAAGAGTGGGAACCGGCAAAATCTATAGCCATAATCCCATACCGTTCAGTGGAAGGTACCGAATTTCGACTGGAAAGGATGAGACGAAGACCGACCTGACGAGTTCGGGGGCTCACTTGGCTCCGAGCCCCTATACCACCTGGCTGCTCACTGTGTTTGACGTGAATAACGTGTCGCTCGACAGGAGCAAAATAACAGACATCAGGATTGGAATGCTTGGGTCGTACTCTTAACGTCCTGACCATGGGGCCGTACGAATCAACATCTGCGCTTGGTCCGGTGATGAGACGCTTAAGCGGCGAAATGTACAGCTGTACGTCGCGGGCCCAGTGCTAAGCTATGGAAACATGGCACATATTTCGAATCTTGGAAACTCCAGCTGTATTGACTTACTCAAAGGGAGCTGCGACGCCCCCAAAGTGGACTCTAAGTCTTGGGTATGAAGGCGTGATTTTCAAAGCATAATGCCAGGAATTATTTGCAAGAAGATGGCGTGGCTTGGCATGTAGCCAATCGCTGTTGCTGAGCGATTAGGTCAGCCTGCGCCTTGATGGCGTCGACCCGGTCGGATGTCGTCGGGCGCTTGAGCGGTGTCAGCACATCGGCTGCGCCTGTCATTGCATTGACGGTGCCTGAATTCTTGACGTATTGAATGCTAGTAACGGCGCCCGACTCTGCCAGTGTCAGTGCAAATTGCTGCGTACCAAATGCCGCTGGTCTCGGAATGTGTAGTGGATAGTCGCGTAACCTGCCTTCGCTCGGCAGCAAGACATTTTGCTGGCCCACCATGCGAGCCGGCTTTCCCCACATAAGCTCCACAGAGACTTGATAGATAACCGGCAATCTCACTTCGACCCCGGAGGATGATTGCTCCGTCACAGGCTGAATAGGATGCGCCGCACGGACGATTAGGGTTGGCTTGATATATTTTTCGAGAGAAGATTTCTTTACCAACTCGAAGGTTGCTTGGCTCCCTGAGTCGGCTTCCATAGCGTCAATCTTGTCGGTTCCTTGATAGAAAAGGTCACTGAATTTTTGGTTCAACTTCGAATAGGTGATAGTCACGGGCTTAGCGGACTCTTTGAACGTACACCAATCACGCTGCTCGCGGGCTCGATTCGCAACGAGCACACCGCTCAGCGTCACAGCCTCTTTGATAATGGTCTCGGCTTGTCCTATTTGCTTCGCATTTATCGCTTTCAGGCGAGCGTCGTCAGTCATCGTGACTGACACGTCGGTATCAGAAAAAGAGCTGTCAAGCTGAGACAAATCAAGCGACCGAGGTGCGAGATAGTCTGCGGAGTAGTCCGTCTTGACGTTGAGAGACGTAGTTACATGCACTGTCTGTTCCTTGTCGCAGACAATAGTCTGTATAGCCGTGATGTTTGTTTCTGACTTCGGTAGATAGTAGGTCACAGTTGCTTTAGGCAACTGCGCGCATCCAGAAATCAATGCTAAAAGAGTTGCCGTCCTCGCGCACCTGATACTCATTTTAGTACACTCTAGGCAAGAGGTTTATGATATGAAACTTGAATCAACCTAGCGTACTGGCATGGCATGAGGTCATGTGTGTTTTTCCGAACAAACTGGCAGCGATAGCAGCAAGGCAGCAAGTGCTTGTTTTCGTTTACGTGCTAATGGAATTAGAGATAAACACATGAACCCGAGCGAGAAGGAGATGCAGCTCATTGGCAAGCAGGCTGAAATTGTCTGTGTAGGTAGCCCGTTTTCCACGGCACCACTCCGATGAGCGCGTTTTCGGATTGCATCTGCGGTGCCTGAGCTTCTCATTGCGCCGGTATCGAAATAGCGACGAAGTGTGGCATGCGATTCGAGCGCAAGTGCTCCCGTGCTCAATGCGCAAGATTGCAAGCTCAAACTCTTTCCTCCGAGCTGTGGCGGTCTTACGTGTAGCCATTTGAGCCTCCTCCAAGTCGCACCCAAGCTTCGTCAAGACATCAGCGCAATACGAAAGCCATCTCCTAGCTTCGCTACAACTGAGCAAATCCGAGCGAGCCTTCGCTGAAGATGTCGGAAGGCGGCAGCGGAGGGTTGTAAAAAAAGCGACAGACGAAAATCCAGCGCTAATCGAGATTGCAGCAAGGGTAGGGTGGTCACTGGAAGCCCAATCGGCCATCTACGCATGGTTGAAGACCCGGGAAAACTGGCAACTGGAGCAGTTCGGAAATCTTGTACTAGGCGGATACATCTTCAATACTTCAAACGTAAGTTATCTGATTGGGCCAGTCGCAAAGTATTTGCTCGCCTTTGATGGTGAAGCGCTCGGAGGCGCGTACTCATATCTCGCAGAAAAGTGGATAACGGGAACACCGCTTTCAAGGTTTGAAGTTAAGCACGGTACGTTCGGCCAGATGATTGCGAAAATCTACGGCCGGATGCAATACCTGTTGCCTTGGGGCCTATTTGGAATGCACGAGTTGTTGAAATACGAAGCAAACCTTAGAGGCATGGTTGTCGGGGATGGAGTCAGTGCGCTTTCGGTACTTGCAGCCGAGGGCGTACCGAACTTCGACGCGCTGACGCTGACTCTATCGCTCGGCGTTGAACGTGCCGATGCGACTCGGCTGTCGCAGGCGTATAAATCGGTCCGCTCTAAAGCGACGCCTATCGTGGGGTGGCTCTCTGGGCTGCCGTGGAGTCGCGCAGAAGAAATTGTTCGAGGTGTCGACCAACGTCGTGTCGACCCGACATTTCGAGCCTTACATCGCCGTTTAGTGAGAGAGCGTATCCAGCAGGAAACGAAAGGATAGAAGTCCGTTCGTGCCATGGCCTCTGACCTTGAAGCGCTGCGATTGAGTTTTTTACGGCGCATCGCCTGCTAGTTCTCACGCAGCCAGTCGATGCTCATAATACGGTCGCTCTTTGTCATCAAGGATGGCATAGGACGCCGTGAGGTCGGATGTGTCCGGGTTAAGCCACGCGTCGATGTTCTCAGGCTTGATGGGAATGATGTATCGGTCATGTCCGGCTGCTGCAACCTCCGCGGGGGGCTCGTCGGTAATGGCGGCAAATGACAACAAGTCGGGTTCGCCCGGTGCTGACCATCGAGACCATAGACAGGCGACCAGCATCAACTGTCCGTTGTTTGGACGAAATGCCAGAACGATGCTTCCGTCTTTTTCATGACTCTCGCTCAAGGTCCCCTCGAATTTCGCCTTGCTGACATTCTCATAGAAGACGTCACGAGGATGAGACCGTGCGTGTATGTTCACGCCGACACAAAATCGACCCACATGCCGGCGCCGGACTGACCATTGTTTCCAAGTAGAAAAACGTTTCAGCAGCACCAATTCGCGGCTTTCTCTGGCGGTTCAGCCGAATGTCGGCATCCGGTTCAAATGGACGCCGGCGCCAACAGCTCGTAGCTCAGCCGCAGCTCAAACAGAAACAAGAGTAAGGAGAACATTACACATCAGCGCCGCCGTTTCCTAGCAGGAGGCCACCGGGCTCGTGCTAGCAAGCTTAAAATTCCGGAGGCAAATCTCCGTTGTCAGGCAGCGGTTCCAGTTCAAGGAAGGCGCGTATGAGCCGAAGTCTCGGCGTGTCGGCAGGAAGCGAATCTCGCAGATGCGCATCAAGCTCACGGCGGTGGACCAAATATAGCCGCAACCTTTGCGTGAACAACGCCAGGGCGAACTCTGCGGCCGCTTCACCTTGTCGTCTGTCATGTTGCTCAAATATTCTTTTTAGCAGGTCAAGCATAAACTGACTCGCGTTCTGCTCCTTGGAGTAATCAAGTTCGCCGACTCGAGCGCAGCGCAGCAGTGCGGCCTGTATGACTCCATCGTTGTAGCGAGCAAAGTTCTCCGGGTCCAAAATCACTTGCTGAAACGCGTCCGTGGACAGGCGCAGGATTTGGTCTTCGAACTTCGTCTCTCTCGCATTCTGAAGTATCGCACCGGCCATTGCGACAACGGCTGAGGTTGTGCCGGCGGTATCAGCGTCGTAGTCGAAATTCCAGAAAGCGAAATCGCGCCGGAGTTTCATGGGCTCGGTCAAGTCAGAGTTCAAACCAATGAATGTTCGGGCATTCTGGCCCGCCGGCGTGCCAGCAATGGCTGCGATCCGCGCGTTGTACTCGTCTCCAAATGCAGTCCCAGAATTCTTCAATAGTCGTGCTTCATCCATGAAGGATTCGCCAAGACCAGCGCCTATAGCAATCTGCGAGAACCGCACGACCTCGATGTTAGCTTTCGTGGCAGAGTACTTCAGGTTGTCGGTCAGAACCTTGATTTGGTTCGCAGTTTCGGCAATCTGCGCGCCAATAAGGTAGGTCCGAGCGCCCTCGTGAAGGTCCCGCAGGTCGCGGCTGATAGACAGCATACGAGTGCCACGACCGGCCACGGCTGCTACGATGAGGAGCCCCGATTCTTTCGAAATCTCAACAGCCCTCGCCGCTATCTCGGTTTCGTTGATAACGAGCACTGACTCATACCGCACCATGATTTCTGTAAGTCGCCGGGCGCATTCCTGGGCGAGTCCGAGAGACGCGTCATCGTTCTGATGGATGATTGCATGAACAGACGCCGGTGTCCTTTGCCGGAGGGAGCGATATAACCACGCGTCGAAGCCGGGGCTTAATGCAACTTTTGTTCCGTCTAAATAAATCGGTCGAACTTTTGCGTGTGCGGTGCCACGGCCCAGAACGCCGAGCCCATTGGTTCGGACGAACTTACAGCAAAACTCTTCTGCATTGCGTTCCATATGGTTCCAGCGCAGAAGCACTGATTTGGGCAACAAGTCGGCTGGCGCGAAATGCTCTCCCACTATCGGTAAATCTCTCAGATGTCTTGTTGCCTGTTCAACGTTGGAATCATTTGGTCGAGGCAACGCGAAGAGTGCGTTCTCTCGCCCCTTCGCATCTTCAAGAGTGAGCAGCGTCACTACTTCTTCTTGATGGCATCTTGTCCGCTGTCGCCACTCCCTTTCAAGATTCAGAGACGATGACGCGGAGATGATGCAAAACGACGTTCCAGAAAGAGGTGCGTCGATGTGTTCGATGCCGTCGTGCGAGTGAAAACTGACGACCCTCGGCTGCGGTGCGTTGAATAGCGTGCAATACATCTCTCGGAGCGCATACGCGACGCTCGCTATTCCCATCGAGTCTATAAAGATGACATCGAGGTCCCCCTTGCACATATCAGCCCGCTGTTTCAGCTTATGCAGCAAAGCGAACGCAAGGAATTGCACGCCCTCCACTTCCGTCAAGGCCTCTTCGGTTCGAAGAAATAGGGTTGAACGTTTTTCAGACGGTTTGACGAATGTGAAGCCGGGCGGCGCCATGACAAGCACATGATGGGCAGAGAAGAGCTCGTCCAGTCCTGCTGTGCGAATCGCTTCTGTTCTATTCCGAAGCATCGAATCCAGCCCTGCGACCGGGTTTCGCAGTTGGTCGCGCAACTGAAGAGTCCCGTCCCGGTCGAAGGCGCATATGCACAGGCAAACCTTTGTCGATGTCCTGTCGGCTGCCTGGACGAGCACAGGCTCCTGGAACCGCTCCTTGATTTCGGCCTCTTCGGACGAAGAGCATACGACTGCGACCACGTCCGGAGCATTGACGGTCTGCAGTCCATGCTCGATGGCGTCTGCCAGATACGTTGCGTGCAGCTTGCCCGGAGGTTTGAAAAGAAAGTGAAAATTCCGAACAGGACCTGTTTCCGGCAACACACAATCAAAAGCGAAGAACCCTTTCATAGCAAGTCCTTCGACAGAGGCACGACAATTGAGTAACACGCGCCGGCAGCCATTGGCAGTTGCGGGCGCTCTGTGAGCCAATGCCTTGGTTCGAATGAAACGCTCGCTTTAGGAGCAGAAAAATCCTGGGTTAGGCAGACTCTTCCGGTCCTCAAACGAAGATAAGCGTTCAACTGCTGCAGGGTCCGCAAGACGTAAGACAGGCCGCCCCCGCTGCCAGCCGTCGTCTTTGTGGTCGCATGGAGCTCGAAACACTTTCGGACCAGAGATACTTCCTCATCAATGGAAAGGTGTCCAACTTCGTCGCCGGCGTGCCCGTGCCGCGAGAGCCAGCGGCGCGCGAGCCCTGGACCCGTGTCAACCACGGTGAGTTCTAGCAAAGCAGTCTGCTTGCTCAGTTCTGGTTTCCCTTCAGCGTTGGCGAACTTACGGCGATTGGCAATGTTGTGCATCATGTAGAACGCGAGTGATGGGTCCTCCTCGCCGATGTGCGTTGGCGCATCCTTAGCTTCGAAAGAGATGAACTTGGCCATCACTCCGCGCACGCTTTTTACGTACGGCCGGCCTTCCTCATCGGTGGTCGCGTGCTCGTCCGTGTTGCGGAAGAGTTCGTAAAGAAGTGTCCCCAGCGCAATGCGCGCGGCCTCCGTCATCTTCTGGCCGGCTGCCGGCGCGCATGCGGCAATCAGGCGAGAGGTCAGCGTGACAAACTCATCGCGCGACCGCACGGCGCCAACTTCCGGGCGCGAGTAGAGCGGAACAAGGAACTCATTCTTTGCCCGGGCAAAACATCCCAGGAAAGCTCCTCGTCCGTGCATCGTTTCGCGGAAGTTGCCGTTCTGCATCGCTTCGATTCGGCGAACCGCATTTGCCAGCGCCTCACGGGTGGATAAGCGTTCGCCCGCACCAGCTTCGATGACGTCGGAAAAGTAGGCCGCTACCATGCCGTAAGGCTCTCTCGCCAAGGACTCAGACGCATCCGATGGGCCTTTGCCGTAGAGCCGTAGCGTCGGGTGCTCGACGGTGCGGGACCAAGCCGCCAAAAACTGCATGAGCGAACCTGGAACGCCGACGTTTCCTCCAAACTTCAGGCCGGTCGAGAGCCTTAAAACCGTGCTCGTCGAAAGCGATTCATACGCCCCCTCGATGTCCTTGAGGACAGTCCCGCTTGGAAAGGAAATCATGTCTTCTAGGTCCGCATGTGTTTCGTCAACTGCGTACAGGTGACTCCTGCCGTGAGATGCAAGAGACTACCAGACAAAATGGGTCATCGGGCTGCGCTCGAGCTGACAGCGTCAGTGCGGTGGGCTTACGCACGCAGGTACCACTCGCCAGAGCCATAAACCCTGTTTTGTGTATCAATGTCGCGCTTGTACCCGAGTTCCTCCACGAAGCCCAGCGACCGCAACACTTCACGTACGCGCAAGAGGTCTTGTTTGTCTGTCCAGTCTCGCGTGTACACGCAAATGACGTGACCGTCACGACCCATGCTGCGCAAAACCGTCGACACATTCGCAAACAAGAGCTTGTCGCCCTCAATAGCGCCTTTAACTTTCGCCCATGGCTCGTCGACACCGGATGAAGGCGCGAAAATGCATCACTTTCCCGTTGTAGGTGCCGGGCGGATGATGCCGCAGCTAGGGGATTTCCTCATCTGCCAGCTTCGGGTGAGGTCTTCGGAGGGGCGTTCTGACCTACTCAATAACAGCTCTTCAAGACGCGATTGTTCGTTCATTGAGTCGTCGTTTTTCCAGAATGTCCTGAAGTCTCCGTGCCACATCCACGCTTCGTCCAGGCGATGTCACGTCTCTCTAGTTATGCCAACTGGGTGCAGCGGTTGCAATGTCTCCAGAGCAGCCCAGACATTGGGAAAAGCCGATGCTGACACCGAAAGGTCGATGTTGAGTGGGTAGTGCCGAAGGAGCGAGCACCCAAACGACCTGACCAGCGCGTTCGAAGATATGTATCTGCGCTCGTTTTGTCCCGAGCCTTGGGGGTACACCGTAGCGTCCTTCCTCGACGAGATACAGCGCCTGCTACTCGAGTGAGCAACTTGTCCGATGCAAGCCCCCGCATGACCTGGACGACACCATTCCAACCTCCACCGCCCCCTTCCCAAACCCGTCACAATCCCCCGCTATCATCCGAGCGCAGCCTTTTTACCCGCCCGCTCCCACTCCAGGTTCTTCGCCTTTCCGCCGATGTCCATCACCGTCAATTTCCCCGCCGAAGTACGCGACTGGATCGCCGCCAACCTGACGCGCGGCGTCGCCCCCCAAGCGATCGTCACCGAGATGGTGAACCGCAACAACGCGCCCGAACTGGCAGCGGCGATGGTCGAAGCCGTTTCCGCGTCGTTCCTGTACGCCGCGCCGCTGCCAGGCGACAAGCTCGAAGTCGGCGGCCCGCCGCTCAGCTATCAGCCGGACGCGCTACGCGTGCCCGACGGTCCGTTGATCCAGCTCGGCGAGCGCAAGGTGCGCGTGCTGTCGCGACTCCAACGTCCAGCCGCGGTTCATCTCGCCAACTTCCTGAGCGCCGACGAATGCGAGCAGCTGATCGCGCTGGCGCAGCCGCGCCTCGATCGCTCGACGGTGGTCGACCCGGTGACGGGACGCAACGTGGTCGCCGGTCATCGCAGCAGTCACGGAATGTTCTTCCGGCTCGGCGAGACGCCGCTGATCGCGCGACTCGAAGCGCGCATTGCGGAGTTGACCGGTACGCCGGTCGAGAATGGCGAAGGGTTGCAGATGCTGCACTACGAGCAAGGCGCGGAGTCGACGCCGCATGTCGATTATCTGGCCACCGGGAATGAAGCCAACCGTGAATCGATTGCGCGTAGCGGGCAACGGATGGGCACGCTGCTGATGTACCTGAACGACGTGGAACGTGGCGGCGAGACAGTGTTCCCGCAACTCGGCTGGGCAGTCACCCCGCAGCGCGGGCATGCGCTCTATTTCGAATACGGCAATCGCTTCGGCTTGTGCGATCCGAGTTCACTGCACGCGAGCACGCCGCTGCGTGCCGGGGACAAGTGGGTCGCCACCAAGTGGATTCGGACGCGACGGTTCGTGGCGCGAAATCAAGAGTAAGGCCGGCGATAGACGTCGAAACGCAAAAAACCGGCCGCTCCGGCGACACGCGTCGTCACCGGAAAAAGCGGAAAACGAAGAGGGGAACAGATCGGGAAGATGCCGGCGCATCGATGCGCCGTTGCAAAAACAGAGTGGTGCCCATGGGCAGGATCGAACTGCCGACCTCTCCCTTACCAAGGGAGTGCTCTACCACTGAGCCACATGGGCGTCGCCTTGACGGCGTAATACTGGAGCGGGAGACGAGGCTCGAACTCGCGACCTCAACCTTGGCAAGGTTGCGCTCTACCAACTGAGCTACTCCCG
>NZ_MSDV01000074.1 GCF_001931485.1 Burkholderia sp. SRS-W-2-2016
CCGGTCTTGCCGACCGTGCACAGCGCGGTGTTGCCCGCGGTCACGCCGGACAGCGCGACGGATTTTTTCGGCTTGAAGCCGCTTTGTGTCTCGTTGCCGCCCGCTGCACCGGCGGTTTGCGTCGTGTCGCTCATCTTCCGCGTTCTCCTGTGTGCCGGCTCAATGCGGCCGGTTCAAGCGCTTCGCTGATGCCACCTGCTTACTGTCCGTTAGCGCCCACTTTCGCAAACAGCGGCGCCGCGTCTTCCGGAATCGCGCGACCGGTGCTCTGCGCACGGCGCAGCACCGACCAGTAATAGCGATAGCTCGCGCGATCGTGCAGCGTATCGCCGTAGCGCGTCGGCCCCCATTGGGCGGACTGCGCGGCCAGCAGGATCGCGGTGGCCGTGGCGATTTCCTCGTCGCGCGGCGCGAACGCGGCGACGATCGCCTCGATCTGCGCCGGGTGGATGCTCCACATCCGCGTGTAGCCGAATTCGTTGCGGGCGCGCAGCGCGTCGTTCGCGACCACGCTCATGTCGCGCACTTCGGTGCTGACGTTGTGCGACGGCACTTTGCCGAACGCATGGCAGGCCGCCGAGATTTCGAGCTTCGCGCGCCGCACCAGCGGGTGATCGAACTGGCCGGGCGAGCGCATTGCGGTGTCGGGGATCGCGCCGTCGTGCGCGGAGACGAAGTCCATCAGGCCGAAGCTCAACGCTTCGACGCCGGGCAGCGCGGCCAGTTCGAACACGCGCGTGAGCGCGCCATGCGTTTCGACCAGTAGTTGCACCGGCACCGGCTGCGCGATGCCGAGTTCGCGCCGCGTCGCCTCGATGAACGCGATCATTTCGGCGGCATCGGGCACGTTGCGGATTTTCGGCAGTGTGATGTAAGCGGGTGCTCGCTTCGCCGCGCGCAGAATCAGGCGCACGTCGTCGCGCCAGTGCGCGTGAGCGAAGTCGTGGATCCGCACGCCGACGCGGCCGAAGCGGTCGTGCTCGCTGCCCAGCAGCGACGCGACCAGCTCCGCGTGCTCGGCCTCGCGGCCGACCTGCGCGCCGTCTTCGCAATCGAGCGTGATATCGAATACCGGGCCGAGCTGCTGCTGCAGCGCGAGCGATTTGAGCATCAGCTTTTCGCTGCCGGCGTAGTGATCGCAGGCGGGCAGCACGGCGGGAGGCACTTCACCATCAAACAGCACTTCGGCTGGTGTGAGAACGCGCATCTTCGGCGGGTAGGGCGTGGGAGGTTAGAGGAGACCGGATCCGAACGTGCTCTGCGCGAGGGCTGCCGGGCAGCGGCAAAACACGTTCGGATCAGGGGCGGAGCGACTCGATCGCGAGGCACTCCGCACGAAAAAAACCGGAATCCGTCGCATGGCAGCTTCGGTATTCCGGTTTGTTCGCATCAGAGGCTTAGCCCAGCAGGTGCTGAACGCCTTCGCGCTCTTCGAGCAGTTCCTGCAGCGTGCCGTCCATCTTTTCACGCGAGAACGCATCGATTTCCAGACCTTCGACGCGCTTGTACTCGCCGTTTTCGCAGGTCACCGGCACGCCGTAGATGATGTCTTCGGGGATGCCGTACGAGCCGTCCGACGGGATGCCCATCGTGACCCACTTGCCGTTGGTGCCGAGCACCCAGTCGCGCACGTGGTCGATCGCAGCGTTAGCCGCCGATGCCGCCGACGACAGGCCGCGCGCTTCGATGATCGCCGCGCCGCGCTTGCCGACGGTCGGGATGAACGTGTTGCGGTTCCATTCTTCGTCGTTGATCAGCTTGGTCAGGTCCTGACCTTCTGCCGTTGCAACGCGGAAGTCCGGGTACATGGTCGGCGAGTGGTTGCCCCACACGGCGAGCTTTTCGATCGACGCGACCGGCTTGCCCGACTTGGCGGCCAGTTGCGACAGCGCGCGGTTGTGGTCCAGACGCAGCATGGCGGTGAAGTTCTTCTTCGGCAGATCCGGTGCCGACTTCATTGCGATGTAAGCGTTGGTGTTAGCCGGGTTGCCGACGACCAGCACCTTCACGTCGCGGCTGGCGACGTCGTTCAGCGCCTTGCCCTGAACCGTGAAGATTTCGGCGTTGGCCGACAGCAGGTCCTTACGCTCCATGCCTTTCGAGCGCGGACGTGCGCCGACGAGGAGGGCGACGTCTGCGTCCTTGAATGCGACCTTCGGGTCGTCCGTGATCACGACGCCCGACAGCAGCGGGAATGCGCAATCATCCAGTTCCATCACGACGCCTTTGACGGCGCCTTGCGCTTGCGGCAGATCGAGCAGTTGCAGGATCACCGGCTGGTCCTTGCCGAGCAGGTCGCCATTGGCGATGCGGAACAGCAGGGAGTAAGCGATTTGACCTGCGGCGCCGGTGACGGCAACGCGCTTTGCGGGCTTAGCCATTGAGAAATCTCCAGGACGATGCGTTAGACGCTAGGGAAAACGCCATTCTATATGCGCGTTCAGCGTAGCGTTATGAAACACGGCGGAATTCACTGTTCGCGTGCGGACCCGGAATACGCCGGGGCCGGAGGCGCGCTGCGGCAAGACCGCCATGCCGGAAAGCTGTACTGCCGAGCGGGACGGGGATGGTGGCGCTGGGACCGCCGCTGCACGGTGCGGGCTCCTGCAAACAGCGCGTTTCGGCAAGCGTCTGGCCAGCGGATGGCGGCGAATCGAAACCTGGACTGCGTGGGGAACGGCATGGCACAGATGGCTGCCGGAGCGTCGCGGCGCTGCAACAAAAAAACGCCGAAAAACCCGCAAACCCTTGCTCGACAAGGAGTGTAGGAGTCGACATCGACAAAGTCAACATTATCTTATGTCTTATATAAGACATATCTATCCCTGGAAAAGTCTGGACGCGGCCGGGGCCTTTATGATGAAATGCGCGGATGAATTCGAACCCGGCGAACCCTGTGAACCCGAATGGCCAAGGGGCCGCGGGCGAAGCCGTATCCGCCGCCACCGCGGCCGCGTCGCCTACGTTCAGCCCTTTGTATCAGCAGATCAAGGGCTTGATTACGCAGAGCCTCGAGAGCGGCGAATGGAAGCCGGGCGAAATCATTCCCAGCGAGGTCGAACTGGCCGCCCGCTATAAGGTGAGCCAGGGCACGGTGCGCAAGGCGATCGACGAACTTGCGGCCGACAACCTGCTGGTGCGCCGTCAAGGCAAGGGCACTTTCGTTGCAACGCACAACGAAGAGCGCGCGCAGTTCCGCTTCCTGCGGCTGCTCGCCGACGACGGCGCCGAGCATCCGCACGTGAGCCGCCTGCTCGAATGCCGGCGGCTGCGGGCCTCGGCGGAGATTGCCCGGCAGTTGGACCTGAAGCCGGCCGACCCGGTCGTGCTGATCAAGCGTCTGCTGCAGTTCGACGGCGAAGTCACGGTGCTCGACGAGATCTGGCTGCCCGGCGCGGTATTTCGCGGGCTCACGCTGGAGCGGCTGTCCGAGTACAAGGGGCCTCTCTACGCGATGTTCGAGGCGGAATTCGGCACCCGCATGATTCGCGCGACGGAAAAAATCCGCGCGGTCGCGGCGGAGCCTTCCGTGGCGGACCTGCTGCATGTGCCGGCGGGTTTTCCGTTGCTCTCGGTCGAGCGCGTGTCCTATACATATGGGGATCGTCCGGTTGAAGTCCGGCGTGGTTGGTATGTCACAACCGGGTATTACTATCAGAACGATCTCAGTTAAATCGGGCTGAAACGAGGTGCGGCGTCCCGTACGCCGGCCATTCAGAAGGCGCATTCATTGCGCGCGCAGCAAAGGACTCATGGTGGTTTTCGCTGCAGCGCGATATGAAAAGGCGCTAAAATTGCGGATTAGTGTGACTACATAGTAGGGGTCTAGCATGGCAGAAGCCGTAAAAAAACCGAGGCCGGAATTCCGGAATATCGGTCTTGGGCAAATATTGACGGCATACCGTCTCCCGCTAGCGGGGCGCGTGTCGATTCTGCACCGCGTGAGCGGCGCGTTGTTGTTTCTTTCTCTTCCGTTCCTGCTGTACCTCTTCGATCAGAGCCTGACTTCCGAGCTCAGCTTCCAGGTCTTCAAGGGTTTCCTCTCCAACATCATCGTCAAGCTGATCACGCTGGTTCTCGCGTGGGCTTACATGTTCCACTTCTGCGCCGGCGTCCGTCACCTGCTGATGGATACGAACCACGACGCGGTCTCGAAGGAAAAGGGTAAGTCGACCTCTATCGTCGTGCTGGTCGTGTCGTCGCTGCTCACCATCGCATTCGCGGCAAAACTGTTCGGAGCATTCTAAAAAATGGCAGCCAATAACCGAATCGGTTCGAAGCGTCTCGTTGTCGGCGCACATTACGGCTTGCGCGACTGGCTCGCGCAGCGCGTCACCGCCTGCGTGATGGCGGTGTACACGGTGATTCTGCTCGCATGGTTCTTCCTCGCGCGCGACTTCTCGTACGACGGCTGGGCGTCGATCTTCGCGACGCAGTGGATGAAGCTCGCCACGTTCGTCACGCTGCTCTCGCTGTTCTACCACGCGTGGGTTGGTATCCGTGACATCTGGATGGACTATGTGAAGCCCGTTGGCACGCGTCTCGTCCTGCAGGCGTTGACGATCCTCTGGCTGCTCGCATGTGCGGGCTACGCTGCGCAGATTCTCTGGAGAGTGTAAAAGAATGGTTGCAATCAAAAATTCTCTGCCGCGTCGCAAGTTCGACGTGGTCATCGTCGGCGCGGGCGGCTCGGGAATGCGCGCGTCGCTCCAACTCGCGCGTGCGGGTCTGTCGGTTTGCGTGCTGTCCAAGGTGTTCCCGACGCGTTCGCACACGGTTGCTGCTCAGGGCGGCATCGGCGCTTCGCTCGGCAACATGAGCGAAGACAACTGGCACTACCACTTCTACGACACGATCAAGGGCTCCGACTGGCTCGGCGACCAGGACGCGATCGAGTTCATGTGCCGTGAAGCACCGAACGCCGTCTACGAACTCGAACACTTCGGCATGCCGTTCGACCGTAACGCGGACGGCACGATCTATCAGCGCCCGTTCGGCGGCCATACCGCGAACTACGGCGAAAAGCCGGTGCAACGCGCTTGCGCGGCGGCTGACCGTACCGGTCACGCGCTGCTGCACACGCTGTACCAGCAGAACGTTGCTGCCAAGACGCAATTCTTCGTCGAATGGATGGCGCTGGACCTGATCCGCGACGCCGACGGCGACGTGCTCGGCGTGACCGCGCTGGAAATGGAAACCGGCGACGTCTACATCCTCGAAGGCAAGACCACGCTGTTCGCCACGGGCGGCGCGGGCCGGATCTTCGCGGCATCGACCAACGCGTTCATCAACACCGGTGACGGCCTCGGCATGGCGGCCCGTTCGGGTATCGCGCTGCAGGACATGGAATTCTGGCAATTCCACCCGACCGGCGTGGCCGGCGCGGGCGTGCTGATCACCGAAGGCGTGCGCGGCGAAGGCGGGATTCTGCGTAACTCGAACGGCGAGCGTTTCATGGAACGCTACGCACCGACGCTGAAGGACTTGGCGCCGCGCGACTTCGTTTCGCGTTCGATGGACCAGGAAATCAAGGAAGGCCGCGGCGTGGGTCCGAACAAGGATCACGTGCTGCTCGACCTGTCGCACATCGGCGCAGAGACGATCATGAAGCGTCTGCCGTCGATCCGCGAAATCGCGCTGAAGTTCGCGAACGTCGACTGCATTAAAGAGCCGATCCCGGTTGTGCCGACCATCCACTACCAGATGGGCGGTATCCCGACGAACATCAACGGCCAGGTCGTTGGTACGCCGAAGGGTCACGAAGAAGTCGTCAACGGTTTCTACGCAGTGGGCGAATGCTCGTGCGTGTCGGTGCACGGTGCAAACCGTCTCGGCACGAACTCGCTGCTCGACCTCGTGGTGTTCGGCCGTGCGGCCGGCAACCACATCGTCAAGCACGTGAAGGAACTGAAGGAACACAAGCCGCTGCCGGCAGATGCTGCCGACTTCGCGCTGTCGCGTCTGGCCAAGCTGGACAGCTCGTCGTCGGGCGAGTATGCGCAATCGGTCGCGAACGACATCCGCGGCACGATGCAGAAGCACGCTGGCGTGTTCCGTACCTCGGCCCTGCTGGCTGAAGGTGTCGAACAGATCCGCGAAGTCGCGGCACGCGTCGACAACATCCATCTGAAGGACAAGTCGAAGGTCTTCAACACGGCCCGTATCGAAGCGCTCGAAGTGGCGAACCTGATCGAAGTGGCACGCGCCACGATGGTCTCCGCCGAAGCGCGCAAGGAAAGCCGTGGCGCGCATGCGCAGAACGACTTCGAACATCGTGACGACGAAAACTGGCTGCGCCATACGCTGTGGTTCAGCGAAGGCGATCGCCTCGACTACAAGCCGGTTCACATGCAACCGCTGACCGTCGAATCGGTGCCGCCGAAAGCGCGTACCTTCTAAGGCACAAGTCAAAGGAATTCAGAGAAATGGCCAAGCGTACATTTGAAATCTACCGCTACGATCCGGACAAGGACGCGGCACCGCGCATGCAGACGTACGAAGTCGAAATCGACTCGCACGAGCGCATGCTGCTCGACGCGCTCGTCAAGCTGAAGGCGCTCGACGAAACCCTGTCGTTCCGTCGCTCGTGCCGCGAAGGCGTGTGCGGTTCGGACGCAATGAACATCAACGGCAAGAACGGCCTCGCGTGCCTGACGAACCTGAACGACCTGCCGCAGAAGATCGTGCTGCGTCCGCTGCCGGGCCTTCCCGTCGTGCGCGACCTGATCTGCGACTTCACGCAGTTCTTCAACCAGTATCACTCGATCAAGCCGTACCTGATCAACGATACGCCGCCGCCGGAAAAGGAACGTCTGCAGTCGCCGGAAGAACGCGACGAGCTCGACGGTCTGTACGAATGTATCCTGTGCGCCAGCTGCTCGACCTCGTGCCCGAGCTTCTGGTGGAACCCGGACAAGTTCGTCGGCCCGGCAGGCCTGCTGCAAGCCTATCGCTTCATCGCTGACAGCCGCGACGAAGCGACCGGCGAGCGTCTCGACAACCTGGAAGACCCGTACCGTCTGTTCCGTTGCCACACGATCATGAATTGCGTCGACGTTTGCCCGAAGGGCCTGAACCCGACCAAGGCGATCGGCAAGATCAAGGAATTGATGGTTCGCCGCGCAGTCTAGGATGAAATAGCCCGCACGCTTCTTCGCGTACGCTGCCCCTCCGGGGGCGGTTCGTTAGCCTGGGAGCGGAGCGGCGCTTACTGCTATGAACGAAACATCGCATCAGTCCGACCCCCTCCGCCGCGCGCGTCTTCGTTGGCGTGCACGGCGGGGCCTGCTGGAAAACGATCTGATTTTCGAGCGTTTTTTCAGCCGATATGAGCATGACCTCAGCGATGCCGACGTCGGCGCTCTCACGCGCCTGCTCGAGCTGAGCGATAACGACCTGATGGACTTGCTGCTCGCGCGCAAGGAACCGGAAGGCGATCTGGCCGACCCGGACGTGGTCCGGGTTCTGGAATTGCTGCGCAACGCTTGAGCGCCGCCAGTCCGCTGTTCCAGGCGTGCAATTATCGAAACCCTGTAACCATACTTCGATTGAGGATGTGCTATGACCCCGTCAGATGTTAAAGCCACGCTATCGTTCAGCGATAATTCGCCGAGCGTTGAAATGCCGATTTACAAGGGCACGATTGGCCCGGACGTAATCGACATTCGCAAACTGTACGGCCAGACCGGCAAATTCACGTACGATCCGGGCTTCATGTCGACGGCGTCGTGCAATTCGGCGATCACCTACATCGACGGCGACAAGGGCGAACTGCTCTACCGCGGCTACGCGATCGACAACCTCGCGCAAAACGCCGACTTCCTCGAAACCTGCTATCTGCTGCTGAACGGCGAACTGCCGACGGCTGCGCAGAAGGAAGAATTCGTCGGCACCGTCACGAAGCACACGATGGTGCACGAGCAGATGCAGTTCTTCTTCCGCGGCTTCCGCCGCGACGCGCACCCGATGGCGATTCTGGTCGCCGCGGTCGGCGCACTGTCGGCGTTCTATCACGACTCGCTCGACATCAATAACCCGCGTCACCGTGAAGTGTCGGCGATCCGCATGATTGCCAAGCTGCCCACACTCGTCGCAATGGCGTACAAGTACAGCATCGGTCAGCCGTTCGTTTATCCGAAGAACGACCTGTCGTACAGCGCGAACTTCATGCGCATGATGTTCTCGAACCCGTGCGAAGAGTACAAGGTCAACGACGTGCTGGTGCGCGCGCTCGACCGTATCCTGATCCTGCACGCAGACCACGAACAGAATGCATCGACCTCGACCGTCCGTCTGGCCGGTTCGTCGGGTGCGAATCCGTTCGCATGTATCGCTGCGGGTATCGCATGTCTGTGGGGCCCGGCGCACGGTGGTGCGAACGAAGCCGCGCTGAACATGCTGGAAGAAATCGGCTCGGTCGACAACATTCCTGAGTTCATCAAGCAGGTGAAGGACAAGAACTCGGGCGTGAAGCTGATGGGCTTCGGTCATCGCGTGTACAAGAACTACGACCCGCGTGCGAAGCTGATGCGCGAGACCTGCCACGAAGTGCTCGAAGAACTGGGCCTGCACGACGACCCGCTGTTCAAGCTGGCAATGGCACTCGAAAAGATCGCGCTCGAAGACGAATACTTCGTGTCGCGCAAGCTGTACCCGAACGTCGACTTCTACTCGGGTATCGTGCAGCGCGCGCTGGGCATTCCGACGTCGATGTTCACGTGTATCTTCGCGATGGCACGTACGGTCGGCTGGATTGCACAGTGGAACGAAATGATCGCTGATCCCGAACAGAAGATTGGCCGTCCGCGTCAGCTGTTCATCGGCGACACGCTGCGTGAAGCGAAGCCGCTCGCGCAACGCTAAGCAGCGCTGAGCGACAGCGCTCCGCGCTCCGGTTTGCGGCACATTCATTCGTGCCGCACCAGAGTGCGAAGCCTGAGTGAATAAAACGCCCCAACGGGTTTCCCGTTGGGGCGTTTCTGTTTGCGCGGCCACTTCTTGATCGCGGCATGCGGCGCATTCAGTCGAGACGGTCCCGCAGGCTTGCCGGGTAACACCGATACAGGTATCGCCACTACCACCCAACTCCCTGTTTTTTATCGGTTTTCTGCCTCGATGAGGGCTCCGCGCCGTCTAACTGCGTGGCATAATCGACCGACATAGCAGCCCGAAGTCATTACTACCCCGCATACCATGGCACAGACTCTCTACGACAAATTGTGGAACACCCACGTGGTCCACACGGAAGACGACGGCACCGCGATTCTCTATATCGACCGCCATCTGCTGCACGAAGTGACCAGCCCGCAGGCATTCGAAGGCCTGAAGATGGCCGAGCGTCCGGTATGGCGCATCAGCGCGAACCTGGCCGTGTCCGATCACAACGTGCCGACTACCGACCGTAGCCACGGCATCGCCGATCCGGTCTCGAAGCTGCAAGTCGACACGCTCGACACGAATTGCGACGCCTTCGGCATCACGCAGTTCAAGATGACCGATGTGCGTCAGGGCATCGTCCACATCATCGGACCGGAGCAGGGCGCGACGCTGCCGGGCATGACGATCGTCTGCGGCGACTCGCACACGTCCACGCACGGCGCGTTCGGCGCGCTCGCGCACGGCATCGGCACGTCGGAAGTCGAGCACGTGCTGGCCACGCAAACGCTGCTGCAGAAGAAGAGCAAGAACATGCTCGTGAAGGTCGAGGGCCAACTGCCGCGCGGCTGTACCGCGAAGGACATCGTGCTCGCGATCATCGGCAAGATCGGCACCGCGGGCGGCACCGGCTACGCGATCGAATTCGGCGGCTCGACGATTCGCGCGCTGACCATGGAAGGCCGCATGACGGTCTGCAACATGGCGATCGAAGCGGGCGCGCGCGCCGGCATGGTCGCGGTCGACGACACCACGGTCGAATACCTGAAGGGCCGTCCGTACTCGCCGCAGGGCGTCGAGTGGGATCACGCGGTCGAGTACTGGAAGCAGTTCAAGTCCGACGAAGGCGCGCAATTCGACCGCGTGGTCGAGCTGAACGCCGCCGATATCGTGCCGCAGGTCACGTGGGGCACGTCGCCGGAAATGGTCACGTCGGTCGACGGCCGCGTGCCGGATCCGGAGCGCGAAAAGGACCCGGTCAAGCGCGACGCGATGGAACGCGCGCTCAAGTACATGGCGCTCGAGCCGAATGCGCCGATCGAGTCGATCAAGCCGGATAAAATCTTCATCGGGTCGTGCACCAACGCGCGCATTGAAGACATTCGCGCCGCGGCTTACGTCGTGAAGAAGCTGGGTCGCCGCGTGGCGCCGAACATCCGTCTGGCGATGGTCGTGCCGGGTTCGGGGCTCGTGAAGGCGCAGGCGGAGCGTGAAGGCCTCGACAAGGTCTTTACCGACGCCGGCTTCGAATGGCGCGAGCCGGGTTGCTCGATGTGTCTCGCGATGAACGCCGACCGGCTCGATCCGGGCGAGCGTTGCGCGTCCACGTCGAACCGCAATTTCGAAGGTCGTCAGGGCGCCGGTGGTCGCACTCACCTGGTGAGCCCCGCGATGGCGGCAGCCGCGGCCATCGAAGGGCATTTCGTCGATATTCGCAAGCTTGGATGACTCGCATGATGAAGAACATGAATCGCACCACTCTATTGCGCCGCTTCGCACTCGGTACGCTGGCCGGGCTTCTGCTCGGTCTGGCCGGTTGCAACACGGTGCACGGATTTGGCGAGGACATGTCGCACCTCGGCAATTCGATCAGCAATCACGCTGACAAATAAGCGGTTTTTGATTTTTACCGGCGCTGCGGCGCGCGGCTTTCACGCCGCCAGCCGCAGCGTCCGGTCTTCAGACAGGCGCAAGCGTCATGGATAAATTCATCGTACACACCGGCGTCGTGGCGCCGCTCGATCGCGAGAACGTCGACACGGACGCGATCATTCCGAAGCAGTTCCTGAAGTCGATCAAGCGCACGGGCTTCGGTCCGAACGCATTCGACGAATGGCGCTACCTCGACCACGGCGAGCCGGGTCAGGACAACTCGAAGCGTCCGCTGAACCCGGACTTCGTGCTCAACCAGCCGCGTTATCAGGGCGCATCGGTGCTGCTCGCGCGCAAGAATTTCGGTTGCGGCAGCTCGCGCGAACACGCGCCGTGGGCGCTGCAGCAGTACGGCTTTCGCGCGCTGATCGCGCCGAGCTTCGCCGACATCTTCTACAACAACTGCTTCAAGAACGGCGTGCTGCCGATCGTGCTGACCGAACAGCAGGTCGATCATCTGTTCAACGAAACGTATGCGTTCAACGGCTTCGAGCTGACGGTCGACCTCGACGCGCAAGTCGTGCGCACCGCCGACGGCACGACCGCCTACCCGTTTGAAGTTGCTGCATTCCGTAAGTACTGCCTGCTGAACGGCTTCGACGACATCGGTTTGACGCTGCGTCATGCCGACAAGATTCGTCAGTATGAAGCCGAACGTCTCGCGAAGCAGCCGTGGCTGAACAACCGCCTCGTCGGTTAAATGCGTGAGGGCATCGGCGCACCAGGGTGCGCTGGCCCGCGCGCGGTTCGCGCTCCCAGTCTCGACATAATCATCAAGGAATTCGCATGAAGATCGCAGTGTTGCCGGGCGACGGCATCGGTCCCGAAATCGTCAAGGAGGCCGTCAAGGTCCTGAACGTGCTCGGCGAGAAGTTCGAACTCGAAGAAGCGCCGGTCGGCGGCGCGGGCTACGAAGCGAAGGGCCATCCGCTGCCCGATTCGACGCTCGCTCTGGCGAAGGAAGCCGATGCGATCCTGTTCGGCGCGGTCGGCGACTGGAAGTACGACAAGCTCGAACGCGCGCTGCGTCCGGAGCAGGCCATTCTCGGCCTGCGCAAGCATCTCGAACTGTTCGCGAACTTCCGCCCGGCGATCTGCTATCCGCAATTGACCGGTGCGTCGTCGCTGAAGGAAGAGATCGTTTCGGGTCTCGACATCCTGATCGTGCGCGAACTGAACGGCGACATCTACTTCGGCGCGCCGCGCGGCGTGCGTTCGTCGCCGGACGGCCTGTTCGCCGGCGCGAAGGAAGGCTTCGACACGATGCGTTATGCGGAGCCGGAAGTGCGCCGCATCGCGCACGTCGCATTCCAGGCGGCGCAAAAACGCGGCAAGAAGCTGTGCTCGGTCGACAAATCCAACGTGCTCGAAACGTCGCAGTTCTGGAAGGACGTGATGATCGACGTGTCGAAGGAATACGCGGACGTCGAGCTGTCGCACATGTACGTCGACAACGCGGCGATGCAGCTCGTGAAGGCGCCGAAATCGTTCGACGTGATCGTGACCGGCAACATGTTCGGCGACATCCTGTCCGACGAAGCCGCGATGCTGACGGGTTCGATCGGCATGCTGCCGTCGGCGTCGCTCGACAAGAACAACAAGGGCTTGTACGAGCCGTCGCACGGTTCGGCGCCGGACATCGCCGGCAAGGGCGTTGCAAATCCGCTCGCCACGATCCTGTCGGCGGCGATGATGCTGCGCTATTCGCTGAACAAGGCGGAGCAGGCCGATCGCATCGAAAGCGCGGTGAAGAAGGTGCTCGAGCAGGGCTATCGCACCGGCGACATCCTCACGCCGGGTTGCAAGCAGGTCGGCACCGCCGCAATGGGCGACGCGGTCGTCGCGGCGCTGTAATGCGGAGCGCGCGAACGCGCGTTCAGGTAGTAGGCAATCCGTAGTTTTGCAGTCAATTCGCCGGGCTGTGAAAAGCCCGGCATCTACGAATCGGCCTGTTTTTCAGGCCGATTCGCGCTTGATCCGCTGCATCGTGTGACTGGCGCGCCGCGAGGCGCCGCCGGACTCGAGTTTTCGTGTATATTGTGTCGATGGCCCAGATCTCCCAAATCTCCTCGATTTCCAAACAGCACGGCATCACTGCCCGTGCGATCGAGTTCGCCATTACCATCAAAACGATTACCCCGAAAACGATCACGAAGCGCTGATCGTCCGTTGTGTCCGCCCATCTTCCCCGCGCGGTCACTGCGGGCAAAGATGCGGGGAAGTTTCCATTCGAAGGGTATGAAGTCATGAACGTAGGTCTCGTAGGTTGGCGCGGCATGGTCGGCAGCGTCCTGATGCAACGCATGCAGCAGGAAGGCGATTTCGACTTGATCGAACCGGTGTTTTTCAGCACCAGCAACGCGGGCGGCAACGCGCCGTCGTTCGCCAAGAACGAGACCAAGCTCAAAGATGCGACAAGCATTGACGACCTGAAGAAGTGCGACGCGATCATCTCGTGCCAGGGCGGCGACTACACCAACGAAGTGTTCCCGAAGCTGCGCGCGGCGGGCTGGAACGGCTACTGGATCGACGCGGCTTCGTCGCTGCGCATGAAGGACGACGCGGTCATCATTCTCGATCCGGTCAACCTCGACGTGATCAAGAACGCGCTCGTTAAGGGCCAGAAGAATTTCATCGGCGGCAACTGCACGGTCAGCCTGATGCTGATGGCGCTGGGTGGCCTGTTCCGCGAAAACCTCGTCGACTGGATGACGGCGATGACGTACCAGGCGGCTTCGGGCGCCGGTGCGCAGAACATGCGCGAGCTGCTGTCGCAAATGGGCACGCTGAACGGCGCGGTGAAGAACGAGCTGGCCGATCCGGCTTCGGCGATTCTCGACATCGACCGCCGCGTGCTGGAAGCGATGAACAGCGACAGCATGCCGACCTCGAACTTCGGCGTGCCGCTCGCCGGCTCGCTGATTCCGTGGATCGACAAGGACCTCGGCAACGGTATGTCGAAGGAAGAGTGGAAGGGCGGCGCCGAAACCAACAAGATTCTCGGCAAGCCGGCCATGGGCACGCCGGGCTCGATTCCGGTCGACGGCCTGTGCGTGCGGATCGGCGCAATGCGCTGCCACTCGCAGGCGCTGACGATCAAGCTGAACAAGGACGTGCCGCTCGACGAAGTGAACGACATCCTCGCGTCGGCCAACGACTGGGTGAAGGTCGTGCCGAACGAGCGCGAAGCGTCGATGCGCGATCTGTCGCCGGCGGTCGTCACCGGCACGCTGACGGTGCCGGTCGGCCGCGTGCGCAAGCTCGCGATGGGCGGCGAATATCTGTCGGCGTTCACGGTCGGCGATCAGCTACTGTGGGGCGCGGCGGAACCGCTGCGTCGCATGCTTCGCATTGTGCTCGACAAGTAAAGTAAACTACGCGCTCACGACGCGTAGACAACTCAAGAAGCGTCGCGCTTGCGCGGCGCTTTTTTCATTGTGTGCTCCGATCATCTTGTCTCTTTCCATCCGCAAAACAGGCCGCGCGCTGACGCGCCGGGAGTCCCGATGAACCTTCGACGCTCCGCTCTTCGGGCAATGTCCATTCAAAACGATCCGGGTCGAATCGCGAACGGGCCAGCGGCATTGGCCGCTGGCGCCGCTTTGGCTTTGGCACTGTTGGGCGGTGGCGCGGGCAATGCGCTGGCCGCGCCGGCGAACGCCGCGAGCGCGCCGGATGCCGCGTCGGGATCGGGTACGACCACGGTCGTGATGGCGATTGCGGCGGGGACCCAGTACACGGTTCGGTCTGGACAATCGTTGAACGACGTGGCGATCGCCATCACGCAATCGCACGACGCCGCGGTACTCGTGCGCTCGACGCGTGCACTGTTCGACACCAATCCGGCTGCGTTCATCAATCACAACCCGAGCCGCCTGCGAGTGGGCTCGGTGTTGATCGTGCCGGCGCTGGATGCGACGGGGGCGTTGGCGGCTTCGTCGGCTGCTGTCGCGGCGGGGGCTTCGGGCGCTGTGGGTGCATCCGCGCCGTCCGGTTCGGCGTCTGCGCCGACGGCGGGGGCAGCGGCAGCCGGCGTGACGAGCGGTGTCGCGGAGGGGAATGCGGCCGCGGCGAGTGCGGCCAGTTCCGCGGACCACGCGGCGACGCCGGTCGCGCCGGCGGTGTCCGGCAGTGCCAGCGCGCCCGCCGGAACCAGCGAGGCGGTGGTGAGCGGCGCGGCGGCGGGTGCCGTGGGTTCGTCCGCAGCGGTGGCGGGTTCGGCGGCGCAGCCGGCAAGCGGCGCGCAGGAGTGGACCGGCTCGGTTCAGCCGGGCGCGAGCGCGCCGGCCGGTCAGGCGTCGGCGCCGGCGACCGCCCCGGCAGTTGCTGGCACGCAGGCGGCTTCGCAGGCGCATCCGCAGGTGTCGAGCCTGCAGCAATTGCTGGCGCTGAAAAACCGCGTGCTGATGGAATTGCAGAAGCATGGCATTGGCGGTGCGCCGGCAGCGCCGGGCGCCGCGTCGACGAACGCCGCGCAGCCGGCCGCGGGCGGGTCTGCCGCGGCAATGGCGGCCGCACCGGGGCATGCGAACGTGGCGGCGACTTCGTCCAACGATGGCGGCCTGTCGCAGCGGCAACTGAGTATTGCCGGGGCGGTGGGTGCGGCGCTGGTCGTGCTGCTCGCGGCGTTGCGGATGGGGCGGCGCAAGCGCGACAAGGCGGCCGCGGCTCGTGCTGCGGAAGCGGCTAATGTCGACGCGGCGGAGTCGGGCCGTACTGATGATTCGCGGGATGCGGCCGAGGTAGGCGGTCAGGCGGCGGCTGTAAGCGCGGCAGGGCTCGTAGCAGCGGAGCGCGCGGAAGCGGAGCGCGCGGCAGCCGAACAGGCCGCGGCTGAACGTGCGGACGCAGAACGCATAGCGGCTGAACAGGCCGCCGCGGAGCGTGCGGAAGCGGAACGCGTGGCGGCGCAACAGGCTGCGGCAGAGCGTACGGCCGCTGAGCATGCAGCGGCGGAACGCGCGGAAGCGGATCGAGTAGCGGCGGAACGCGCAGCAGCCGAGCAGGCAGAAGCGGAGCGTACCGCTGCTGACCAACTCGCGGCGGAGCGTGCGGAAGCCGAACGCGCGGCAGCCGCACGGGCGGCGGAAGAACATGCCGCGGCGGCCGAACAAGCAGCGGCAGAGCAACCGGTAACTGACGAGGCCGCAGCAGAGCACGCGGCAACCGAGCAGGCAGCCACGCACCCCACTTCCGAACCCACCGCACCGACGCAACCCCTCACGAGCATTGCGCCAACCAGCGAAACCAACGCTCCCACCGAGTCCCCCACACCGGCTCACCACGAAGACCTGACCGCAGCCGCAACCGCCGCCAGCCTCGCCGCAGCCGCGGAGCTCGGCGCGGAAGCGTTGCCGCTGCGACCGCTCGAACCGGGTGTCAGCAGCGCGGAGGACGCGCACGCACCTCGTCTGCAATGGGACGACGAAATTCCACAAGGCGCCACGCCAAACCAACCGGCAGACCAACCGACCAGTACAACTACAACCACACATCCCGCAGAAACCCCTTCGGCCGCCGCGCAAGCTCGCGCAGCCGAATCGCAGACCTCATTCGACGCTCCACCTTCTGTGCCTGATTTCACGCAACACCAGATCGAACCGCGCACCACCGCGCCGTTCGGTCAGCCATTCAGCGATACCCCGACGCCGGCGCATCCGGTGCCGCCCCCGCCGGGCGAATTCCCGCGCGATGCCGTCGCCGCGTTCGGCAGCCTCGACATGCCGTTGCCGCCGCGCATCGAATTGCCGCCCGATAGCGCCGGCATCTCGACCTCGCTGTCGACGCAACCGGTCGCATCGCCGGAAGCCACCGCGAAGCAAGCGTTCCCCGCGTCCGATCCGGACCACGACGTGCCGCACATCGCCGACGAAATCGCCGCCGGCACCGCGGGCCACGGCGCTGTCGCCGGTCTCGGCGGCCCCGGTTTCGGCGCGCTGAAGCTCGACTTCGACCTCGAATTGCCGCCGAGCCTGGCCCAGCCGTTGCCGGACTTTACGCCGGCCGATCTCGGCCGGATCGCGCGCAACAAGCTCGAACTGGCCTCCGAGTACATCGAGCTCGGCGACCTCGCGGGCGCCCGCGCACTGATCAACGAAGTGATCGAAGCCAACGATCCGGCCACGCGCACTGAAGCCCGCGCGTTGCTTTCGACGCTCGCGCCGCTGTCGTGACGCGCATCGCTTTAGGGGTTCAGTACGACGGCGCGGCGTTCGCCGGCTGGCAGTCGCAACCGCACGGCAACACCGTGCAGGACGAACTGGAAAAGGCGTTGCGCGAATTCACGCGCACGCCGGTGCAGACGATCGTCGCCGGCCGCACCGACCGCGGCGTGCACGGCCTGGGCCAGGTCGTGCATTTCGATACCGAACTCGATCGCGCCGACGTCTCGTGGGTACGGGGTCCCAACGCGTTCCTGCCGAAGACGATCGGCGTGCAATGGGCGAAGCCGATGCCCGACGATTTCCACGCGCGTTTCTCCGCGTTCGAGCGCACCTATTACTACGTGCTGTACGTGAACCCAGTGCGCTCGCCGATGCTGACGACGCGCGCCGGCTGGGTGCACACGCCGCTCGACGTCGACGCGATGCGCGAGGCCGCCACGCACTTGATCGGCGAACACGACTTCTCGTCGTTCCGTTCGTCGCAATGCCAGTCGAAGACGCCGTTCAAGCATCTGTACCAGATCGACGTGCAACGCCAAGGTAACTTCGTGCATTTTCGCTTTCGCGCGAATGCATTCCTGCACCACATGGTGCGCAACCTGATGGGCTGTCTGATCGAGATCGGCGCTGGGCGCCGGCCGGCCGAATGGATGGCCGAGGTACTCGCGGGCCGCAGTCGCGACTGCGCGGCGCCAACCTTTATGCCGGATGGTTTGTACCTCGCGCAGGTCGGCTATCCTGAGCAATTCGCCGTGCCCGCCGCCGCGACGGGCAGCGTGCCGTGGAGCAGTGTATGGACCGAACAACCGGAAACATGAACGCAGCCGACACCCCTGCAACCCAGACCGAAGCGGCCGCCCGCCAAAGCGTGCCGCATCGCACGCGGATCAAGCTGTGCGGGCTTTCCAAGCCGGAGGACGTCTCTTGCGCGATCGATCTCGGCGCCGACGCGATCGGCCTCGTGTTTTATCCGCCGAGCGCGCGCTCGGTGAGCGTCGCCCAGGCGGTCGAACTCGTGCATGACGTGCCGCCGTTCGTGTCGGTGGTCGGCCTGTTCGTCAATGCGACGCCGGACTGGATCCGCGAAGTCGCGAGCAACGTGAACCTGACGCTGCTGCAGTTTCACGGCGACGAGACGCCCGAGCAGTGCGAAACGCTTGCTGGCGTTGCGGGTTTGCCTTGGTTGCGCGCGCTGCGGGTTGCGGCGGATACTCAATCGGCCGATTTGGTAAAATCGGCGTTCAATTATTCGGCTGCCAGTGGCCTCCTGTTCGACACCCATGTCGAAGGCTACGGCGGCGGCGGGAAGGTTTTCGATTGGTCACTTATTCCAGCAGAGCTCGCGCGTCGGGCCGTTTTGAGTGGTGGGTTGAACACGCAAAACGTCAATGATGCGATCCATCGCGTGCGCCCGTACGCGGTCGATGTCTCGAGCGGCATCGAAGTACCGGGCGCCCGGGGCGTGAAGGATCACGCCCGGATGGCGGCGTTCGTGCGCGCGGTGCGCGCGGCGGATGTCGAATGATTCTGGCTCACGAGCCTTCGCAATGAAGGTCGTCGGCCATTCTGAGAAGAGTGATCACCATGTATAACTTGCCTGACGAAAGAGGCCACTTCGGCCAGTTTGGCGGCGTGTTCGTCGCTGAAACGCTGTTCTCCGCGCTCACCGAGCTGCGCGAGTCCTACGAGAAATATCAGAAAGACCCGGACTTCGTCGCCGAATACGAGCGCGAGCTGAAGTATTTCGTGGGTCGTCCTTCGCCGATTTATCACGCACAGCGCTGGAGCGAATTGCTCGGCGGCGCGCAGATTTATCTGAAGCGCGAAGACCTGAATCACACCGGTGCGCACAAGATCAATAACGTGATTGGCCAGGCATTGCTCGCCAAGCGTATGGGCAAGCCGCGCGTGATCGCGGAAACCGGCGCCGGCCAGCACGGCGTCGCGACCGCGACGATCGCCGCGCGCTTCGGGATGGAATGCGTGGTCTACATGGGCGCCGAAGACGTGCGCCGCCAGGCCGCCAACGTCTATCGGATGAAGCTGCTCGGCGCGACCGTCGTGCCGGTCGAATCGGGCTCGCGAACGCTGAAGGACGCGCTCAATGAAGCGATGCGCGACTGGGTCACCAACGTCGAAAACACCTTCTACATCATCGGTACCGTAGCCGGTCCGCACCCGTATCCGATGATGGTGCGCGACTTCCAGCGCGTGATCGGCGACGAATGCAAGGTGCAGATGCCCGAACTCGCTGGCCGCCAGCCGGACGCGGTGATTGCGTGCGTCGGTGGTGGATCGAACGCGATGGGGATCTTTTACCCGTATATCGAAGACACTTCGGTGCAGTTGATCGGTGTCGAAGCGGCTGGCGATGGTATTGAGACCGGTCGCCATGCGGCGTCGCTGATCGGCGGCAGCCCGGGCGTGCTGCACGGCAACCGCACATACCTGCTGCAGGACGAAAACGGTCAGATCATCGAGACGCATTCGGTGTCGGCCGGCCTCGACTATCCGGGTGTCGGTCCCGAGCATGCGTGGCTAAAGGACAGCAATCGCGCGCAATACGTTGGCATCACCGACGAAGAAGCGCTGAAAGCATTCCACGACTGCTGCCGGATCGAGGGCATCATCCCCGCGCTGGAGTCGAGCCACGCGCTCGCTTACGCGACGAAGCTCGCTCCCACCCTGGCAAAGGACAAGGTCCTGCTGGTCAACCTGTCGGGCCGTGGCGACAAGGATATGCATACGGTCGCGGAGCGATCGGGCATTCAGTTCTGAGCCACGACGATGCGTGACGAGTTCGACCAGCCGCAGCCGGCGCTTGAAACTACGAATCCGGCCGCCGAGGTAGCGGCGGCCGCGGCACCCGCGCCATTACTGGCGCAGGTGCCGGCCGGCATCCAGCTGTTGAACCGCGATTTTCTGACCGATACAGCGAACATTCCCGACGGCTCGATCGATCTGATCGTGTGCGATCCGCCGTACGGCTTGGGCAAGGATTACGGCAACGATTCCGACATGCGGACCGGCGAGGAATTTCTCGTCTGGACCCGCGGTTGGCTCGAGCTGGCAATCCCGAAGCTCAAGCCTTCGGGTTCGCTGTACATCTTCTGCACCTGGCAGTACGCGCCGGAAATCTTCAGCTTCCTGAAGACCAAGCTCGTGATGATCAACGAGATCATCTGGGACCGGCGCGTGCCGAGTATGGGCGGCACCACCCGCCGCTTTACGTCGGTGCACGACAACATCGGTTTTTTCGCGGTGGCGAAGGACTATTTCTTCGATCTCGATCCCGTCCGCATCCCATACGATGCAGCCACGAAGAAGGCGCGTTCGCGTAAGTTGTTCGAAGGAAGCAAGTGGTTGGAGATCGGCTATAACCCGAAGGACGTCTGGTCGATCTCGCGATTGCATCGGCAGCACGCCGAACGCGTCGCGCACCCGACCCAGAAGCCTCTGGAAATCGTCGAGCGGATGGTGTTGTCCAGTTGTCCGAAGGGCGGGCGCGTGCTCGACCCGTTCATGGGCAGCGGCACCACCGCAGTCGCTTGCGTCCGTCATCAGCGCGAATTCGTCGGCTATGAGATCAACGAAAGTTATTGCGCGATAGCGCGCGAGCGCGTGAGCGCCGCCGCGACTCCCGCTGCACCACGTCGAAGCCGGGCCAAGCCGAAAGTGCAACCGTCGACCGAAGTGCAGTAAAGCGTGCAAATTGCCGCCAACGGGCGGCAATTTGCCGTGGACTGAACGCAATAGCCCCCATTCGAGAATATTTCCATGTCCCGTATCAAGAACACGTTTGCCGCGCTGTCCGCCCAGGGTAAGAAAGGCTTGATCCCGTTCATGACGGCCGGCGACCCCGATCCGGCGCGCACGGTCGAATTCATGCACGCGCTCGCCGCCGGCGGCGCGGATGTGATCGAACTCGGTGTGCCGTTTTCCGATCCGATGGCCGACGGCCCGGTGATCCAGCAGTCGTCCGAACGCGCGCTGGCGCGCGGCGTGTCGCTGCGTCACGTGCTGGCCGACGTCAAACGCTTCCGCGAAACCGACGACAAGACGCCCGTCGTGCTGATGGGCTACGCGAATCCGATCGAGCGGATGGGCGCCGACGCCTTCGCGCAGGCAGCGAAAGAAGCCGGCGTCGACGGCGTGCTGGTGGTCGATTACCCGCCGGAAGAAGCTGCTAACTTCGCGCAACAGATGCAATCTGCCGGTATCGATCCGATCTTCCTGCTGGCGCCGACGTCGACCGACGAGCGCATCGCCGAAGTCGGCCGGATCGCCAGCGGTTATGTCTACTATGTGTCGCTGAAAGGGGTCACCGGCGCGGCAAATCTGGACGTTTCCAGCATCGCGAGTAAAATCCCGGCCATCAAGTCGCGCGTCCCCCTGCCGGTGGGCGTCGGTTTCGGCATCCGCGACGCGCAAACGGCGCGTGCGGTGGCCGGTGTGGCCGACGCCGTCGTGATCGGCAGCCGTATCGTCCAGTTGCTCGAACAGGCAGCGCCCGATGTCGCTGCCCAGACGCTGCAACGCTTCGTCGCCGAAGTGCGCGAAGCGCTCGATAGCGTCGCGACTGCCCGATAACAGTTATTTTTGTCGCGGTAACGTGAGCGGCGGGCTAGTCCCGCCGTTCGCGCGATCGCTGACCCAGAAGGATTCCCTATGAGCTGGCTCGATAAGCTGCTGCCGCCGAAAATCAAACAAACCGACCCGAAGAACCGCAAGGGGATTCCGGAAGGCCTGTGGATCAAGTGCCCGTCGTGCGAAGCGGTGCTGTATCGCAACGACGTCGAGGCCAATCTGCATGTTTGCCCGAAGTGCGATCATCACATGCGCATCGGCGCGCGTGAGCGGCTCGACAGCCTGCTCGATCCGGAAGGCCGCTACGAAATCGGCCAGGAAATCGTCCCGGTCGACGCGCTGAAGTTCAAGGACAGCCGCAAATATCCCGAGCGCCTGAAAGAGGCGATGGACGATACCGACGAAACCGACGCAATGGTCGTGATGGGCGGTGCGATCCACACGCTGCCGGTGGTGGTCGCGAACTTCGAGTTCTCGTTTATGGGCGGTTCGATGGGTTCGGTGGTCGGCGAGCGTTTCGCGCGCGGCGCGCAGAACGCGCTCGAACAGAAGGTGCCGTTTATCTGCGTGACCTCCTCGGGCGGCGCGCGGATGCAGGAAAGCCTGCTGTCGCTGATGCAGATGGCGAAAACCACCGCGATGCTGACGAAGCTGTCCGAAGCCAAGCTGCCGTTCATCTCCGTGCTGACCGACCCGACGATGGGCGGGGTGTCCGCGAGTTTCGCGTTCCTCGGCGACGTCGTGATCGCCGAGCCGAAGGCGCTGATCGGTTTTGCCGGCCCGCGCGTGATCGAGCAGACCGTGCGCGAGAAGCTGCCGGAAGGCTTCCAGCGTGCCGAGTTCCTGCTGCAGAAGGGCGCGATCGACATGATCGTCGACCGCCGCAAGCTGCGCGAAGAAATCGCGCAATTGCTGGCGCTGTTGAGCCATCAACCGGCGGACGCCGTCGCGTAAAGCCGGACGGCATCGTCTTCTACGCAAACGGTGGGGCATCGCGATAGACCCGCGGTGACCGCCGGGAAGAACAGTTAAAAGCAGCGCGCCGCGTGAGCAATCAAGCGGCGCGCTGTCATTTCCGGGATAATCACGCTCGCAAACGATGTGGCGGCGCTTCGGACCCGAAGCGAGGGCGGCTGCACTGGCGGGTTTGTGCGCATAAACTCTGTGCGGCCGCCTATGCTGAAAGCCTGTGGCCGCCCGCCATTTGCAGCCCGTACCCAGAACCACCCGCGCACCACCGCGATTCACTCAAGATTCACCCGATGACGACATTCCCCACCCTCGACGCGTGGCTCACGCACCTTGAATCCGCGCATCCGGTCGGCATCGACATGGGTTTGGGGCGCATCTCCAAAGTCCGCGACGCGATGCAACTGTCGTTCGCGTGCCCGATCATCACGGTCGGCGGCACCAACGGCAAGGGTTCGACCTGCGCGATCATGGAAGCGATTCTGCTGCGCGCGGGCTACACGGTCGGCTGCCATACGTCGCCGCATCTGCTGTCGTTCAACGAGCGCGCGCGCATCAATGGCGCGATGGCCAGCGATGCCGATCTGCTGCCGCACTTCGAAGCCGTCGAAGCCGCGCGCCAGAGCCTCGCCGAACCGGTCTCGCTGACCTACTTCGAATTCACGACGCTCGCGATCATGAGCCTGTTCGCATCGCGTGGCCTCGACGCGGTGATTTTCGAAGTGGGCCTCGGCGGCCGTCTCGACGCGGTCAATATTCTCGATACCGACTGCGCGATCGTCACCAGCATCGACCTCGATCACACCGACTATCTCGGCGATACCCGCGAAAAGATCGGCTTCGAAAAAGCCGGCATTTTCCGTCCGGGCAAACCGGCGATCTGCTCGGATCCGGTGCCGCCGCAATCGCTGATCGATCACGCGGAAAAAGTTGGCGCCGAGTTGTGGCTGTTTGGCCGCGACTTCCGTTACGAAGGGCAGGCCGGCAGCGAACGTCAGCAGTGGAGCTACGTCGGCCCGACGATGCGCCGTTCGGCGCTCGCGTATCCGTCGCTGCGCGGCGCGAATCAGCTGATTAACACGTCGGCGGCATTGGCGGCGCTCGAAGCGCTGCGCGACCGTCTGCCGGTGTCGGCACAGGACATCCGGCTCGGCATCGCCAACGTCGATCTGCCGGGCCGCTTCCAGGTGCTGCCGGGCAAGCCGGCGATCGTGCTCGACGTCGGCCACAATCCGCACGCGGCCGCGGTGCTCGGCCAGAACCTCGGCAACATGGGCTTCTTCCCGTACACCTACGCGGTGTTCGGCGCGATGCGCGACAAGGACATCGCCGGCGTGCTCAATCATCTGAAAGGCGAGATCGATCACTGGTGCGTGACCGATCTGCCGACCCCGCGCGCCGCGTCGGCGCAGGAGCTCGAAACCACGCTGCGCGAATTGGGCGTGGAAGACAGCGCGGACAGCAGCATCACGCGTTACGAAACACCCGCACAGGCTTTCCAGGACGCGCTAAAACGTGCGTCAGAGAATGATAGAATTATCGTTTTCGGCAGTTTCTATACGGTAGCAGGCGTGATGGCCTACCGGAAATCGCAGCAACACTGAGCGGGCATCAGGCTCGAACCAAGCGATTCATGGGAATTTTCTCGTTCGGCAAGAAAGACGACGCGCCCAGCCGGCGCGGCGCAAACACCAGTTCCAGTCGGGCCGCCCGGGGTGAGCGCGTCGAGCGGCGCACCCGCCGCACCGAGCGTCCGGTCGACGCCGATGCGATGTTGCTCGACCCCACGTTGCCGGAAAAGCAGCGCGCGCGGCGCCGGTTGGTCGGCGCGATCGCGCTGGTCGCCGCCGCGGTGATCATCCTGCCGATGGTGCTGGACTCGCACCCGAAGCCCGTCACCGACGACATCTCGATCGACATCCCCAGCCGCCCCGCGTCCAAGCTCGCCAAATCTCGCGCCAACGAAGACGTGCAGGCTGGCGTCGCGCCGGACAATCCGCCGGCCGCCGACGCGGGCCTCGCCGCATCGAGCCTCGCGCCTGCAACCACGGCAACCGCCGCGGCCTCCGCCGCCAAGCCGGCGCCGGCAACGCAAGCGGGCCAGACGGCCCAATCAGCTCAAGCGACCCAAGCCGCTCCGGCAAGCCCCGCGAAACAGGCCACGAATTCGACCGCCGCCACCGCGCCGGCCACGGCCGCCGCGCCGAAGCCCGCCGCGAAGCCGCAGACCCAGGCGCTCGCCGCGAACACCGCACCCGCGGCGCCTGCGAAGCAAACCAAACCCCCCGCCGCCGCAACCTCTTCGGACGACGACACCAATTCGCCCACCGCCAGCGCGGACGCTAACTCCGGCACGCCGGCTTCGCCGCCGGGCAGCCGGTTCGCGGTGCAGCTCGGCGCGTTCGCCAACGAGGCGAACGCACGCAACTGGGTTACCAAGTTGAAAGCGGCGGGTGTACCCGCATATACCGAACATCGTAAGCAGGCCGACGGCTCGACGCTGACGCTGCTGCGCGCCGGCCCGTTCGCTGACCGCGCGGCGGCCACCGAAGCGATCGCGAAGGTCCGCGGGGCCGGCCTGATGGCGGGTTCGAACGGCAGCGGCGCACAGTAAGTCAGCGATGTTCACTGCCTTCGACTACGCTGTAATGGCGGTGATCGGTTTATCGGCGTTGCGCGGCGCGTGGCGCGGGTTGCTGTCGGAAGTATTCGGTTTGATCGGCTGGATCGCGGCGTTTTTGCTGGCCTGCGAGTTCGTAGGCTACGTGGTCCCTTATATCCCGTCCACCTGGCCGGGCGGCGCGTTGACCCAGTGGTTGATCGCGTTTTCGCTGGTGGTGATCGGGGTGGTGCTGGTCGCAAGCGTGGTGAGCGCGCTGCTGTCGCGCCTCGTGCAGGTCACGGGCCTCGGCGGCGCGGACCGCTCGCTCGGTTTGATGTTCGGCCTCGTACGCGGGGTCGTTCTGGTGCTGATTCTGGTCGCCCTTGGAGGCTTGACCGAACTGCCCAAAGAGGAATTCTGGCGCAACGCGCTGCTGCGGCCCTATGCGGTCGAAGGCGTACGCGCAATGAAACCATTGCTACCCGAGGCGCTCGCCGCTTACGTCCATGTGGACGACCCGGGCGCCCAGAGCAATGCGCAACAACAGGACTCCGGCGCACACCGGTTGCCTTGACGTCGTAACGCGTGCCGTCGCCTCACAGCGCGGCCGCGGTCCAGGCAGCGGTTGCCATCACGTATTTCGTACCTTTGAAGGACATGCCATGTGCGGCATCGTAGGCGTAGTTTCCCACTCTCCGGTCAACCAGCTGATCTATGACAGCCTGCTGCTGCTGCAGCACCGCGGTCAGGACGCCGCCGGCATCGCGACCGCGAACGGCAGCAATTTCCACATGCACAAGGCCAACGGCATGGTGCGCGACGTGTTCCGCACGCGCAACATGCGCAGCCTGCCGGGCACCAGCGGCATCGGCCAGGTCCGTTACCCGACCGCCGGTTCGGCGTCGAGCGAAGAGGAAGCCCAGCCGTTCTACGTGAACGCGCCGTTCGGCATCATCCTCGCGCACAACGGCAACCTGACCAACTGGCAGCAGCTGAAAGACGAGATGTTCCGCATCGATCGTCGCCATGTGAACACCAACTCCGACACCGAAGTGCTGCTCAACGTGTTCGCGCACGAGCTGCAACTGTCGAGCTCGGGCCTGCAACTCGATCCGTCGGCGCTGTTCAAGGCGGTGTCGGGCGTGCATCGCCGGGTGCGCGGCTCGTACGCGATCGTCGCGCTGATCGCCGGCTACGGGATGCTCGCGGTGCGCGACCCGTTCGGCATCCGCCCGCTGTGCCTCGGCAAGCAGGAAACGGCTGACGGCGTCGAGTGGATGGTGGCGTCGGAATCGGTGGCGATCGAAGGTATCGGTTTCGAATTCGTGCGCGACGTGCTGCCGGGCGAAGCGATCTTCATCGACGCGGAAGGCCAGTTGCATTCGCAGCAGTGCGCGACCACGCCGAGCCTGAACCCGTGCATTTTCGAACTCGTGTATCTGGCGCGTCCGGACTCGGTGCTCGACGGCGTGCCGGTCTACAACGTGCGTCTGCGCATGGGCGACTACCTCGCCGAGAAGGTCCGCCGTGAACTGCCGGACGTCGCGATCGACGTCGTGATGCCGATTCCCGATTCGTCGCGCCCGGCCGCGATGCAGGTCGCGAAGAAGCTCGGCGTCGAGTATCGCGAGGGCTTCTTCAAGAACCGCTACGTGGGCCGCACCTTCATCATGCCGGGCCAGGCGGTGCGCAAGAAGTCGGTGCGCCAGAAGCTGAACGCGATGAACATCGAGTTCAAGGGCAAGAACGTGCTGATCGTCGACGACTCGATCGTGCGCGGCACCACCTCGCACGAAATCGTGCAGATGGCGCGCGATGCGGGCGCGAACAAGGTGATTTTCGCGTCGGCGGCGCCGCCGGTGAAATTCCCGAACGTCTACGGTATCGACATGCCGACGCGCGGCGAACTGGTTGCGCACGGCCGCTCGGACGATGAAGTCGCGCGCATGATCGGCGCGGATCACCTCGTCTACCAGGACGTCGATGCGCTGAAGCAGGCGGTTCGCGACATCAACCCGGCACTCAAGGAGTTCGAGGCGTCGTGCTTCGACGGCAACTACGTGACCGGCGACATCACGACCGAGTACCTCGACCGCATCGAAAGCGCGCGTCTGGCGCCATCGTCGCAGTCGGATCGCGACGCCGCGAGCGAAGCGCTCGACGGCGGCCCGGCCCGTTCGCAGCTGCATCTGCAACTGTCGGTGGGCTGACGCGTAGCTCGACGCGAGCGTTAGCTCCGCGCACCCGAAGCCCGCTTCTGCCGATGCAGACGCGGGCTTTTTTGTTGCTGTCGCGCGCCGCGCGTCGTCATGCGTCGCTGCAAGCGGCAGCCGAACCCCGGTGGTAACGAGGACCAGCATGGACGACTTCCCGAACTTCGACTTCGACACCTTGGCCGTCCGCGCCGGCACCGCGCGCAGCGACTTCAACGAGCACTCCGAAGCTATTTTCCTGACTTCGAGCTTCGTGTTCGCGAGCGCCGCCGAAGCCGCCGAGCGCTTCAAAAACTCCGAAGACTATTTCACCTACTCGCGCTTCTCGAACCCGACGGTCGCGATGTTCCAGGACCGGCTGGCCGCGCTCGAAGGCGGCGAGGCCTGCATCGCGACCGCGTCGGGGATGGCCGCGATCATGTCGGTCGTGATGTCGACGTTGCAGGCCGGCGACCATCTGGTCAGCTCGCGGGCACTGTTCGGCTCGACGCTCGGGATGTTCTCGCAGATCTTCAGCCGCTTCGGGATCACCACCACGTTCGTCGATCCGTCCGATCTGGACGCGTGGCAACGCGCGGTGCGTCCGGAGACGAAGATGTTCTTTCTGGAGACGCCGTCGAACCCGCTGACCGAGGTTTCGGACATCGAAGCGATAAGCCGGATCGCCAGGGCGGCGAACGCGCTGTTCGTGGTCGACAACTGCTTCTGTAGCCCGGCATTGCAGCAGCCGCTGAAGCTCGGCGCGGACATCGTCATGCATTCGGCGACCAAGTTCCTCGACGGCCAGGGCCGCGTGCTCGGTGGCGCGCTGGTCGGCTCGAAGAAAATCATCATGGAACAGGTGTTTCCGTTCGTGCGCAGCGCCGGGCCGACGCTGTCCGCGTTCAATGCGTGGGTGCTGCTGAAGGGGCTCGAAACGCTGTCGCTGCGGGTCGAAAAGCAGTCGGCGAATGCGCTGGAAATTGCCCGTTGGCTCGAAGCGCACCCGGCCGTCGGGCGGGTGTTCTATCCGGGGCTCGAATCGCATCCGCAGCATGCGCTGGCGATGCGTCAGCAGAAGTCGGGCGGCGCGATTCTGTCGTTCGAACTGAAAGGCGACACGCCCGAGCAGATGCGCGCGAACGCATGGCGCGTGATCGACGGTACGAGGGTCTGCTCGATCACCGGCAATCTCGGCGACACGCGCACCACGATTACTCACCCCGCGACCACCACGCACGGCCGTATCACGCCGGAAGCACGCGCGGCGGCGGGGATTACAGAAGGTCTGATCCGGCTAGCGGTGGGACTGGAAAACGTGGGAGATATCCGCGCGGATTTGCAACGCGGTCTGCAAGGCTGAGAAGGCAGGGCGGCACGTTCAATGCCGCAACGCCCGCCACTGCCCGGGCGCCAGCCCGAACCGCCGCGTGAACGCGTGCGTATAAGCGCTCTGATCGCCGAAACCAATATCGAGCGCGATGTCGGTCAATGACCGACGCGGGTCCGCGAGCAGCGTGAGCGACGTATCGAGCCGCAGCCGCTGCAAATAACGATGCGGCGTTTCGCCGAACGCATCGATGAATAACTGGTGAAAGCGCCGCATGCCGAAGCCGCAATGCGCGGCGAGGTCGGCGATCCGTAGCGGCTCGGACAGATGCGCGCGCAGCCAACGGTCGATACGCGCGAAATCGAGGCTGCCGCGTGCGGCCTGGGTGCCGGCAAGCGCGCCGGTATCGGCGACCAGCGCGGCGCCGAGACGGGCCGCGGCGTCCCAGTGAAAACGGCGGTTGTCGCCGGCCGCGGGTTGCTCGCCGCCGGTCGCATGGGCGGCGATCCGGTGCACGAGCTGCGCGAGCGAAGCATCGACACTCACGGCCCGGGCGCGCTCGAACAGCCGCTCCGGCACCGCCAGCGACGCGGCCGGCAGATCGAGCACCAGCTGCCGGTTGGTACCGACGCCCGCGTAATCATGCCGCGCGCCGGCCGGAATCAGCCACGCGGAGCCGGCGTCGATCTGCTGCGCGACGCCGTCCACCGCCATCACCATCGCGCCGTCGAGCCCCAGCACGACCTGATGAAAGTCGTGCACGTCCGACGCCTCGACCGCGCCGTAGCAGCGCAGCGAGACGTTAGGGGCGGTGACGGCGGCGTGGCTCATGAAAACAGCTGGGTAAAAACGAAGAACCTCGAGACGAACAAACTCAGACTTCGAGCAGTTCGACTTCGAACACGAGCGTCGCATTCGGCGGAATCACGCCGCCCGCGCCGCGCACGCCGTAGCCGAGTTGCGGCGGGATCGTCAGCTTGCGCGTGCCGCCGACCTTCATCCCTTGCACGCCTTCGTCCCAGCCCTTGATCACCATGCCGCCGCCGAGCACGAACGCGAACGGGTCGTTGCGGTCCTTGCTCGAATCGAACTTCTGGCCGTCGGTCAGCCAGCCCGTGTAGTGCACGGTCACGGTCTTGCCGGCCACAGCCTCGGCGCCGGTGCCTTCCACGAGGTCTTCATATTTCAGGCCGGATTCGGTCGTCACAGTCGACATGCGTCGCTCCTCTAGTTAAAACGTAAAACCGACATTGTAGGCGTGTTTGTATGCGCGTTGACATCGCATCGCGGGGTTGCGCCGTGGCACGCGGATTGCGTCGCGCTCGACCGCCGGGCCGGACTGGCCGGCCCGGAGCAGATGCCTATAATGAGGCTTCCTTCCATCACCCAGCACTGCCTGAGAGGGCTCGATCGTGACAACGTCTTCAACCGGCACTGCGGGCGCACAGCCGGCACCTGCCGGCTTCGCCATCTCCGAACGCAGCGCGCATCTGCGCGCCGAAACCGCGTTGTTCATGCGTGATCATGTGTTGTCGCTGGTATCGCACGACCTGCGCGGTCCGCTCAATGCGATCCATAGCTGGGCCTACGTGCTCGAACGCAAGCTCGATGCGAACGATCCCAACTCGCAACGCGCGATCACCGGCATCCGCAGCGGTGTCGATCAGCAGGTGAAGCTGCTCGAGACGATCGTCGATGCGACGCGCGCCGAAACCAAAACGCTCGCGCTCGTCTGTGAGCCGTTTCCGCTACATCCGCTGCTCGACGAAACCGCCGAGGAAGTACGCGCCGGTCTCGCCCGCACGCGCGGCGTCGAAGTGCGGCTCGACTCGCAACTCGCGACCGAACAGCTGAACGGCGATCGCGAGCGCCTTGCCGCCGCGCTGTGGCTGATGCTGACGTTCGCCGTCGAAGCAAGCGCGCAGGGCGCCGAGGTCGTGCTCAGCACGCGCGCGGACCCCGGCACCTGGCACGCGAGTGTCACCTACACGCCGAACGAAGCCGCATTGAACGACCCCGCGTTGCCGCATCTGCTCGAAGCGTTCGCGCGCAAACAGGCCGGCGAGCCGCGCGAAGCGAAACGGATTGCGTGGGTATTCGCGCTGTGCAAGCGCGTGACCGAGGCGCACGGCGGCGGCTTCGAACAGAGCGACGCGGGCGAAGCCGGCGATGGCGCGCCGGCCACGCTCGCGCTGCGCGTGCCGCTGAGCGCGAGCGCGCCGAAATGAGCATCGTCGTGCGAACGCTGACCGAAGCAGTTAAGCGCGATTAACGTTTCAGTCAGCTTTCAGCCTCTATACTGACAACTTTTGTCGCCGGAGCCCGTCGCTTTGATCCAGGTTGTCGCCCTTATCGGTGCATTGTTTCTCGTTGCTCTCAACGGCTTTTTCGTCGCCGCCGAATTCGGGCTCGTCAAACTGCGGCAGACCCGCGTGCACAGCCTCGCGACCCAGCACGGCATGCGCGGACGTCTGCTCGCGAAGGTCCACGGCCAGCTCGATGCCTACCTGTCCGCGTGTCAGCTCGGCATCACGCTCGCTTCGCTGGGCCTGGGCTGGATCGGCGAACCGGCGTTCGCGCAATTGCTGACGCCGCTGTTCGGTCTGATCGGCGTCGAATCGGCGCAGCTGATCCACGGCATCTCGCTGTTCTTCGCGTTCTCGTGCATCTCGTTCCTGCATATCGTGGTCGGCGAACTCGCGCCGAAGTCGCTCGCGATCCGCGAGGCGGAGAAGATTTCGCTGTGGGCCGCGATGCCGCTGTACGCGTTCTACTGGGCGATGTATCCGGCCATCTGGGTGCTCAACACGAGTGCGAACGCGGTGCTGAAGGCCGCCGGGCTCGACGCCGATCACGGCCACGACTCGCATTACTCGACCGACGAACTGAAGCTGATCCTGCGCGGCCGCCGCGCGAACGTCGCGAGCGAACTCGGCTCGCCGGCCGGCGCTTACAGCCAGGACGAATGGAACACGATCGCGCACTCGCTCGACTTTTCGCGCATGACGGTATCGGACCTGATGCGGCCGTCGCATGAGATGGTGGGACTGCGCCGCGATCTGCCGCTGCGCGACAACATGCAGGTGGTCGCGCGGCATCGCTTCAGCCGCTATCCGCTGTTCGAGGATGCATCGGGCGAACGGGTGGCCGGCATGATCCATCTGAAGGATCTGCTGCTCGCGCGTCAGGCCGGCAGCACGCTCGACGACCTGTCGCACTACGTGCGCCCGGTGCAGTACGTGAAGCCCGATATGCCGGCGCTCGAACTGTTCCGGCGCTTTCGCAAGGGCGCGCCGCATTTCGCGCTGGTCGGCCACAAGAACGCGAAGCCGATCGGCTTCCTGACGCTCGACAATCTGCTCGGCGCGCTGGTCGGCCAGATCCACGACGAGTTCCGCCAGGGCGACGCCGACTGGACCCGCATGGACGACGGCACGCTGATGGGCAAGGGCAGCTTGCCGGTGGTGTCGCTGGAACGCGCGCTCGGGATCGATATCGATGAAGGGCAGGCCGAATCGGTCGGCGGTCTCGTGATCCAGGCGCTCAACGATCTGCCGAGCGAAGGGCAGCGGATCGAGTTCGAGGATTTCGACGTGGTGGTCAAGAAGATGAAGGGGCCGCGCATCGTGCTGGTGCGCGTGTATCCGAAGCTGTTCGACGACGAGGGTGGTTGACTGGCGGTTGATGGGCGGCGCGGCGCTGAACCGCGCGCCGCCGCTCTCCAGCGTCAACTCCTCGGCACGCCATCCTCCACCAGCACCGCCACCGGCATCACGGTGAGCGCGTCGCGCAGATACAGCAGACCGTCGTCGACTTTCGGCGCGGCCGGGCTGAGCCAGTCGAACAACGCGCGCGCCGACAGATCGGCCGGCATTTCGACGGCGGTGTCTTCCCAGCGCGCGGGGTCGACTAACGGCAGATCGGATTGAGCGCTGGAAGCAGCGCCACCTGCAACACCCGCAACACCCACATCCAGCAACTGCGCAGCCAACCGGCTCGCGACCACCACCGCCCACGCATTGCCATGCCGCCGCGCGAACGCAATCACGTTCGCCGCATGCCTGCCCCGCACCGCGAGCGGCAGATACGCGCCCTGACTCAGCAACTCCGGCAGATGCGTGCGCAACGCGAGCAGGCGTTGAATCATCGCGAGCTTCACGCGTCCGTCGCGCCAGTCGGCCAGAAACTCCGACGGCGGCGTTTGCGTCGGCGCGAGCCACGCTTCCCGTTGCGCGAAATCGACCGGTCGACGGTTGTCCGGATCGACGAGACTGAAGTCCCACAACTCGGTGCCCTGATAAAGATCAGGAATCCCTGGCGAGGTCAGCCGCAACACCGTCTGTTGCATGCTGTTGAGCGCGCCTGCCCGGCCGATGCGTGCGACGAACGCCGCCAGCTCGTTCAGAAAACCGTCGCGCCGCTGCGGCGCGAGGATGTCGAACAAAAACTCGCGGCAGCCGGCCTCGTACGCTTCGTCGGGCGCGAGCCAATTGGTCTGCAGCTTCGCTTCGCGCAGCGCCTTCAACTGCCATTGCGCGACGCGCTCGGCCAGTTCCTTCACGCCGGCTTCGTCGTCGGCGCGCAGTTCAGGCGGCCAGCAGCCGACCAGCGTCTGATACAGCATCGCCTCGGCGGCGGGGCCGGGCGCCCACGCATCGCTCATGTCCTGACTGACGCTGCCGACCGGGGTGCCGTCGAGCGCGCGCCGTTGCGGCGCATTCAGCGTCGACCACGCGTGCAGCGTCGCGCTCCAGTCGTCGGCGAGTTCGCTGAGCACCGCGAGCCGCGCGCGCACGTCTTCGCCGCGCTTGTGATCGTGCGTGGCGGTCGCCAGCAATGCATGCGGAAAGCGCTGCGCGCGCGCCAGATTGCCCGCGTGAAACTGCTCGACCGACAGCGCGAACTCGCCCGGATCCGCGCCGACTTCGTTGCGCGACAGCAGCCGGCCATAGCGATAACACGCGGTGTCCTCGATCGCCTTCGCGGCGAGCGGCGCGCTCAGTTGCGAGAACAGCGTCTGTGCGTTGCGGCGCGCGGAGTTCGCATGCGATGGCGGACCGGCGTTTTGGCCTTGCTGCTGATGTTGTGCGGCGCCGCTCGAACTACCAGAAGCGGCAGCGGCGGACGCCGAACTGGAACCACTGCGCGCCGGCGGCGGCGCGTCTTCCGCGCTGCCGCCGAGCCACGCGTTCACACGTTCCAGCGCCGCATGATCGGAGCGCGGCAGCGTCGCGCGCGCGCCGGCCAGCGCGACGTCGAAGTAGACGTTGTCGGCCGCGCTGCGCACCGCGCTCTGCGGGTACATCCGGTACACCGGAAAATGCACGACCAGCTCGGTCAGCACGCGACGCAGCGTCGGGTACGTGAAGTCGCGCGTAGTCAGCGAATCGCGCGCGATCCGATGCAGCGCCCGCGCGGCGCGATCGAGTTCCGCGGTCAGATTCTCGGCGAGTATCTTGCGCCGCGCGGCGAGCGCTTCGTCGGCGAACTGCGCGCTGCGGCCGGTCAGTTCGGCCCACGTGCGCGCGAGCGGCTGCGCGCCGGCCGGGTCGTGCAACAGCGCGCCGACGTCGTTCATGAAGTCGTAGCCGGTCGTGCCGTCGACGGGCCAGTCGTCGCGCAATGTCTCGCCGCGGCCGAGAATCTTTTCGACCACCACGTACGGCGCGGTCTCGCGCAACTCGCTGAGCCGCTGCCGCACACGCTGGCAGTATTCGCGCGGCTCGGCGAGGCCGTCGATGTGATCGATCCGCAAGCCGTCGACGAGGCCGTCGCGATACAGCCGGAAGATCAGCGCATGCACGGCCTCGAAAACCTCGGGCCGTTCGACCCGCACGCCGGCGAGTGTCGAGATATCGAAGAAGCGCCGCCAGTTCACTTCGTCGGATGCGGTGCGCCACGATGCGAGCCGGAAATGCTGTCGTTCGAGCAGCCGATGCAGCCGGTCGCGCGTGACCGGGTCCTCGGGCGAGTACGTCTCCAGCACCAACTCGATCGCCGATTCGCCTTCGCGGGCGACGAACTCGCGCAGCGCATCGCGTGCCTCGGCGGCGCGCGGCTGATCGGCGGGCTGGGTCGTCAGCCCCTGGAAGCGTGCGGCGAGCGCGCTCAGATCGGCGCGATCCGCGCTTTGCAGGATCGCCGCGTAGTCAACCGGGCAGACCGGAAACCGATGCGGGCCGTAGCCGATCAGGAAGCGCCCGCTGTCGGCCGCGAAACGCAGCGCGATACGGCCCGCCGCGAGTTCGTCGCCGTACTGCGCGCCGAGCGTCGGTAGCAGCACCTTGCCGCGCAACGCCGGGTCGGGCGAGTGCCAGTCGACGTCGAAGTGGCGCGCGTACGAGCTGTGACGCCCCCATTCGAGAATGTCGAGCCACCACGCGTTGCTCGAACCGCCGACACCCATATGGTTCGGCACGATATCGACGATCAGCCCCATGCCGTGCGCGCGCAGTTTTTCGACGAGGCGTTGCAGCCCCGCCTCGCCGCCGCATTCGGCGCTGACCTGGGTGTAGTCGACGGTGTCGTAGCCGTGCAGCGAACCGGGCTCGGCGGTCGTGACCGGCGATGCGTACAGATGGCTGATGCCGAGCGCGGCGAAATACTCGACGCGGCGCGCGGCGTCGTCGAACGTGAAGCCTCGATGGAACTGGAGGCGCAGCGTGGAGCGTGGGACGGTCATGGCGTGTCAGGCTCCGAAGAAAGTTTCGATGAAGAGGACGACGAAGCAACGGTGCCATCCGCGGCGGCTACGGCCCGGCGCGCGCGCTCGACGGCCAGCAGGCGGTCGCTGAACGCGGCGTCGTCGAACATCGCGTCGACCGGCAGCGTCATCCGGCGGCGCCAGTTCGGATGCTCGTCGATCGAACCCGGCAAGTTCGGCTGTTCGGCCAGCCCGAGCAGATCTTCGAGCGGGAACGTCACCAGCGGCCCCGGCGTCGCGGCGACGAACGCGAGCGCTTCGTCGACCGGCGCGTTATCCGCGGACGGCGGCGCGACCTGCGGGGCCGCGACGCCGGCCTGCTGAAACGCGCGCCACAACTGACCGCGTTGTTCGGCCCGCTCTTCGAGCGCAACCTGCTCCGGATCGCGGCCGTCCGCGCGCGCCAGCGTCTGGCCGATCCGGTTGCGCCACTGGATATCGCTGCCGCGCCACCAGCCGGCCACCGTCGGCAGATCGTGCGTGGTCGTCGTGCCGACCGCGAAGCGATCCCACTCGCGCGGTGCCTTGAAGCCGTTGCCGTCGGGCGCGCCCTCGAACCACAGTACGCGGATGCCATCGATGCCGTGTTCGTCGAGCCGCTCGCGAAAACCGGGCGGCACCGTACCCAGATCTTCGCCGATCACGATCGCGCGATGCCGCCATGATTCCAGCGCTATCAGCCGCAACAGGTCTTCGAGCGGATAACGCAGATACGCGCCGTTGCGCGCGCTTTCGCCGTCGGGCACGAGCCACAGCCGCCGCAAGCCGAGAATGTGGTCGATACGAATGCCGCCCGCGTGCGTGAACGCCGCGCGCAGCATGTCGATGAACGCGGCGAAGCCCTGAGTTCGCATCGCGCGTGGCGAGAAGGTCGTGAGGCCCCACGACTGGCCGGCCTGGTTGAACAGATCGGGCGGCGCGCCGACCGATACGCGTTGCAGCATGTCGTCCGGATACGACCACGCGTGGCTGCCGGCGCTGTCGCAGCCGACCGCGAGATCGGCGATCAGGCCGACCGCCATGCCGGCTTCGCGCGCCGCGTTCTGCGCGTGCGACAGCCCGCGCGCGGCGAGCCACTGCATGAACAGATAGAAGTCGACTTCGTCGCGCTGCGCGGCGGCGAACGCGTCGACTTCGGGACTGCGCGGATCGCGTAATGCGTCGGGCCAGTTGCGCCAATGGCCGTCGCCGCCTTGCGCGAGCTGCGCGGCCTGCAATGCTTCGAAGCGCGCATGATCTTCGAGCGCGCGGCCCGCGCGTTCGCAGAAGCCGTGGAATTCGAGCGCGTGCGGCGAGTGCTGCGCGCGTTCGCCCGCATTGAACTGCTGGTACAGCGCGCGCAATACCTTCAGTTTTAGCGGCGTCGCGTGCGGGTAGTCGATCAGCGGCAGCGCTTCGTATTGCGCCCACGCGTTGCCGCCATCCGCGGCCGCTAACGCGGCGCGCGCGGCATCCGCGCCGAACACCGCGGCCGGATCGATATGCGTGACGTTGAGCCACAAACGCGACGACGGCGCGTACGGGCTGAAGCGTTCCGGCTGCGCGCTGAACATCGCATGCGTGGGGCTGACCGCGAGCGCGTGCGCGCCGCGCTTCGCGCCGAGTTCCGCGAGTTGCGCGAGCGCGGTGTAATCGCCGATCCCGCCGTCGCCGACGCGTCGCAATCCGTATAGCTGCGCGGCGATACCCCACAGCGGCGGTGCATCGGTGTCCTTGTCATCGTGCAGCGTGCGCCACGCATCGGCGACCGTATAGCAGCGCGGCGGCGCGACCGCGAGCGTCATCCGCTGTTCGTTGATCACCAGCGTGTGATAGCCGGCTTCGTCGATCGGTGCGAGCAGCGCTTCCTCGCCTTTCGGCGCGGTAAAGCGCCCATCGATGATCGCGCCGCTTTCGAGTTCGATCCGGTAGTGGCTGCCCGATCTCACCGCGGCCGCGGGCAGCGCGATCCCGCGCCCGATCACCGCGGTCATCAGCGGCGGCAGCCGGCGGCCCGATAGTTCGGCCTCCAGAGCACTGGCGCTATGGCGAATCTCGGTCGCGTTCGCGCACGGCAGGCCCATCCGGTCGAGCAGCGTCGCGAGCGTCTGATCGGGCACGTGCTGCACGTTGTGGTGCGCGTCCTGCCACTCGACTTCGAAGCCCGCGCGGGTCGCGAGGGCGAGCAGTTTTTCACTTGAGCGTCGGGTCGTCACGCGCGCTGCTCCTCGTGGGACACGAGCCGCGCATCGTGGCGGCTCGCGTATTCGCTGACGTCGCCGGTGAGCCACGCGACGAAGCTATGGGCCGGCAGCGTCTGCGCGTCGATCCGCTCGCGCACGCGCGGCGGCGTTTCGAAAATGACCTTGCCGTCCGGCGCGTGGTTCAACGCGACGTCGTCGTTCGACAGATTCAGCGCGATCGATAGCGTCTCGCCGTCGCCAAGCCGCCAGCTTGCGATCAGCGCGTTCGCGTCGGCGCCGTCGGCGGTAGGCAGCACGGTCGCGCCGAGCGCCTTGCCGTGCTTCAGGCGCGGCGTAATCAGCTTCGCGCGCACTGCCAGCGCGGACTTGTAGAAATGCATCCAGTCGAGGCGCTCCAGTGTCGGCGCTACATCGGCAGCCGGCGGCGACGACGCGGCGAAAGTCTGCTCGTCGTTCGGATCGGGAATCTGCGCGCGGCGTTTCTCATCGCTGAACGCGGAGAACTTCGCGAATTCGCGGCGCCGTCCTTCGCGTACCGCGTCGGCGAGTTCGCCTTCGTAGTCGGTGAAAAACAGGAACGGCTGGGTCGAGCCGTATTCCTCGTCCATGAACAGCAGCGGGATTTGCGGCGACAGCAGCAGCAAACCGGTCGCCGCTCTCAATGCGTCATCGGAAGTCAGCGAGCGCAGCCGTTCGCCCATTGCGCGATTGCCGATCTGATCGTGGTTCTGCAGAAACATCACGAACGAGCTGGGCGGCAGATGGCCGCTCGCTTCGCCGCGCGGCGCGCCGTCGTGAATCGGCGACGGGTCGCCCTGATACGCGAAGCCTTCCGCGAGCACGCGCGCGAGGCGGCGGACCGGCCGCTCCGCATACGCGTGGTAATAGCCTTCGGTCTCGCCGGTCAGCAGCACGTGCAGCGTGTTGTGCGCGTCGTCGTTCCATTGCGCGTCGAAATGCGCATCGAGCAGGCTCGCGCTGTTGTGCTCGTTTTCGAGCACCAGATGCACGTGGCGGCCATGCTGGATGCGCGCGCGGATGTGGTCGGACAGTTCGCGCAGCCACTCGTGGTTGTCGATCGCGTGGACCGCGTCGAAGCGCAGACCGTCTATACGATATTCGTTGATCCAGTAGACCGCGTTGTCGGTGAAGAAGTCGCTGACTTCGCTGCGCGCGAAATCGATCGCCGGTCCCCACGGGGTCGGTTTGCCTTCGCGGAAAAACTTCTTTGCGTAGGTATGCAGATAATTGCCGTCGGGGCCGAAGTGGTTGTAGACCACGTCGAGAAACACCATCAGGCCGAGACCGTGAGCCGCGTCGATCAGCGCTTTCAGTTCTTCCGGCCGGCCGTACGCGGAGTCGGGCGCATACGGCAGTACGCCGTCGTAACCCCAGTTGTGGCGGCCGGGAAAATCGTTCAGCGGCATCAGCTCGATCGCGGTCACGCCGAGCGCGGCGAGCGCCGGCAGACGCTGTTGCACGCCCGCATAGCCGCCCAGCGCGCCGACGTGCAGCTCGTACAACACCGTTTCTTCCCACGGCCGGCCGGTCCAGCCGGTGTGTTCCCAGCGGTACGCGCGCGAGTCGATCACTTCGCTCGGGCCGTGCACGTCCTGCGGCTGGAAGCGCGAGGCCGGATCGGGGACCAGTTGGCCGTCGTCGAGCCGGAAGCGGTACAAGGTGCCCGCGCCGCTGTCGATGCAGGCCTCGAACCAGCCGTTGCCGGTCGCGCTCATGTCGTGCAGCCCCTGGGCGGGACCGTTTTCGATGGCCACCTGCACGCTGGCGCACGACGGCGCCCAGAACCGGAAGCGCGTGCGCGGCTGGCTGCCGTGCGCGCCGAGCAATTGCGCGCTGAACGGCAGGCAGTGCGCGAAGTGATGCGTGTGTGGATCGATCGGTCTTTCGGACATGTTTCTTCACCATTCGAAGCGGCTGTCGAGCCGCCAAGTGAAATGCGATACGGAACGCCGTGCGTGCATGCATTGATGTGATGAATGCGCTGCGGCGGCGCGCTCACCGTTGCGTCGCAACATTCTTGCCACCCCGCCGGCGCGTGCTTCGAGCGTCTGCGCAAGAGCAGCGCAACCGCAGCGCAACCGCAAAGCAACCTCAGCGCGCGCCGTCGTCCTGGGTCTGCGTGCCCGGATCGGGCGGCAGCGCGGTCAGCAGACGCGGCCCATGCTGCGCGCCGGCGATCCAGCCGGCCTGCCAGTCCGCGTCGCCGGTCGGTTGCGCGGCGACGATCACGAGGCCGTGCGCGCCTACTTCCAGCTCAGGCGTCGCGAGCCGTTCGGGCGCCCGCTCCGGCGCGGCCGTGTCCAACAGCACGTGCCATTCCAGGTGCGGTGCGGGAGGAACGAATTGCAACGCTTGCTCGTGCGCGTTGAGCATCAATAACAATACTTCGGTTTCGCCGTTCAGGCCCGGTCCCGCGCGACGCAACGTGAGCGCGCGGCCTTCCGGGTCCTGCCACGCTTCGATCGTCAGCGGATCGCCGTGCTCGTCGAACCAGCCGACGTCGAACAGGCCCGGCAGCACTTCGCGATCGCCGAACAGAAAACGCGTTTCGCGCAGCAGTGGGTGCTGTTTGCGCAACGCGATCACCCGCGCGACGAACTCGGTCATGCGGCGGCCTTCCGGCGAATCGGCGAGGTCCCAGTCGATCCAGGATAGGTCGTTATCCTGACAATACGCGTTGTTGTTGCCGCGCTGGGTGCGCAATGCTTCGTCGCCGGCCAGCATCATCGGGGTGCCGAGCGCGATGAACAGCGTCGCGATCAGCGAGCGCGCGACGCGCCGGCGTGTCGCCACGATCGCCGGGTCGTCGGTCGCGCCTTCGACGCCCCAGTTGCGGCTGCAATTCTCGTTGTGGCCGTCGTTGTTGTCCTCCTTGTTGTCCTCGTTGTGCTTGTGCTCGTACGCGGCGACGTCGGCCAGCGTAAAGCCGTCGTGCGACGTGACGAAGTTCAGCGACGCCCACGGCTTGCGATGGCGCCGGTTGAACACGTCGGCCGAGCCGGTCAGGCGCGCGGCGAGGTCGGGCCGCAGCCCCGCGTCGCCGCGCCAGAAACGGCGCACCGTGTCGCGAAACCGGTCGTTCCATTCGCTGAAGCCGGGCGGATGGTTGCCGAGCTGATAGCCGCCGGGGCCGATGTCCCACGGCTCGGAAATCAGCTTGCGCTGCGACAGAACCGGGTCCTGGCGCAACGCGTCGAACAGGCCCGAGCCCGGATCGAAGCCGTGGCTCTCGCGCCCGAGCGTGACGCCGAGATCGAAGCGGAAGCCGTCGATGTTGAACGCGGTCGACCAGTAGCGCAGCGAATCCATCACCATCTGCAGCACGCGCGGATGCGGCAGGTTAACCGTGTTGCCGCAACCGGTGTCGTTGATGTGGTGGCGTTCGTCGCCGGGAATCAGCCGGTAGTAGCTCGCGTTGTCGAGCCCGCGCCACGAGATCGTCGGGCCCATCTCGTTGCTTTCGCAGGTGTGGTTGTAGACCACGTCGAGAATCACTTCGATGCCGGCCGCGTGCAACTGGCGCACCGCGATGCGCATTTCGTCGAGCCGGTGCGAACTCAAATAGGTCGGCTCGGGCGCGAAAAACGCCGCGGTGTTGTAGCCCCAGTAGTTGCGCAGCCCGCGCTCGACCAGAAAGCGGTCGTTCAGAAACGCATGCACCGGCAGCAGTTCGACCGCGGTCACGCCGAGTTTGAGCAGATGTTCGATGAACTCCGGCGACGCCAGCGCCGCAAACGTGCCGCGTTCGTGCTGGCGCAGATCGTTGCGCAGCATCGACGCACCGCGCACATGGGTCTCGTAGATCACGGTCTCGCCCCACGGCACGTTCGGGCGCTTGTCGTGCGACCAGTCGAACGCTTCGTCGACCACCACGCACTTCGGCATCGCGGGCGCGGAATCGCGCCGGTCGATCGACAGGTCCGCGCGATTCGAATGCATCCGGTAGCCGAACAGCGCGTCGGACCAGCGAAAGTGGCCGACCAGCTTACGCGCGTAAGGATCGAGCAGCAGCTTGTGCGGATTGAAGCGATGGCCGAAATGCGGCTGATACGGACCATGCGCGCGAAACCCGTACGCGGTGCCCGGATGCGCGCCGGGCAGATAGCCGTGCCAGACTTCGTCGGTGCATTCGGGCAGCGGGTAGCGGCGGATTTCCTTGCGACCGGTCGGATCGAACAGGCACAGCTCGATTTTCTGCGCGTTCGCCGAGAACACCGCGAAATTGACGCCGAGGCCGTCCCAGCTCGCACCGAGCGGGTAGGGCGAGCCGGGCAACAGCCGGTCGGGCATCGCATGCGACATGATTCCCCTTTCCTGTTCTGATTGTTGGGCGCGCGGCCCGGGTCTTCATGCCACGCTCGCGCGGCGCCATAGCCAATGCGCCGCGTGTTGCGGCACGTCCTTCAATCCGCGCGCAACACGATCGTCGCGAGCGGCGGCAAGGTCAGCGCGGCGGAGTGCGGGCGGCCGTGGCTCGTGATGTGGTCGGTGTGAATCAGCCCACCGTTGCCCATGTTCGAGCCGCCGTACACGCCCGCGTCGGTATTCAGTACTTCTACCCAGCGTCCGCCGCGCGGCAGGCCGAGCCGGTAGTTGGGCCGCGGCACCGGCGTCATGTTGCAGACCACCACGATCTCCTGGCCGGCGCCGTCGGTGCGCCGGTACGCGAACACGCTGTTGCCGCTGTCGTCGCCGATCAGCCATTCGAAGCCGCCCGGCTCGCTGTCGGTCTGGTGCAGTGCGCTCTCGTTGCGATACAGGTGGTTCAGATCGCGCACCAGCAGTTGCACGCCGTGGTGGTTCGTATCGTCGAGCAGATGCCAGTGCGGCGAGCCGTCATGGTCGAACTCCGCCATCTGGCCGAATTCGCCGCCCATGAACAGCAGCTTCTTGCCCGGATGCGTCCACATGAAACCGAAGTACGCGCGCAGATTCGCGAAACGCTGCCAGCGGTCGCCCGGCATCTTGCCGAGCAGCGAGCCCTTGCCGTGCACCACTTCGTCGTGCGACAGCGGCAGCACGAAACGTTCGGAGTACGCATAGACCATCCCGAACGTCATGTTGTGGTGATGGTACTGCCGGTACACCGGGTTTTCGTGCATGTAGTGCAGCGTGTCGTGCATCCAGCCCATGTTCCACTTGAAGTCGAAACCGAGCCCGCCGTCTTCGACACGCGCGGTCACACCCGGCCATGCGGTCGATTCCTCGGCGATCGTGATCGCGCCGGGCGCGCCCGGCACGTAGCGCACCTCGTGATTCAGACGCTTCAGGAACGCGATCGATTCGAGGTTCTCGCGCCCGCCGTAGATGTTCGGCACCCACTCGCCGGCCGCGCGCGAATAATCGCGGTACAGCATCGACGCGACCGCATCGACGCGCAAACCGTCCACGTGATAGCGCTTCAGCCACGCGAGCCCGGACGCGATCAGGAACGCGCTGACCTCGTTGCGGCCGAGGTTGTAGATCATCGTGTTCCAGTCCTGGTGATAGCCCTCGCGCGGATCGGCGTGCTCGTAGAGCGGCGTGCCGTCGAAATCGATCAGCCCGTGCGCGTCGTTCGGAAAGTGCGCGGGCACCCAGTCGAGAATCACGCCGAGCCCCGCTTCATGCGCGCGATCGACGAAGCGCGCGAACTGCTCGGGCTTGCCGAAGCGCGCGGACGGCGCGAACTGGCCGAGCGGCTGGTAGCCCCACGAGCCGCCGAACGGATGCTCGGCGACCGGCAGAAATTCGACGTGCGAGAAACCCATGCTCTTCGCGTACGGAATCAGCCGCTCCGCGAGTTCTTCCCAGTCCAGACCGCGATTGCCTTGTTCTCCGATGCGCAGCCACGATTCCGCGTGCACTTCGTAGATCGAGATCGGCGCGCGCGCGGTCTGCTTGTCGGCCCGTGCCTCGATCCATGCGTGATCGGTCCACGGAAACTGCTCGACCTCGTCCACATGCGCGACCACCGACGCGGTGCCCGGCGGCTTCTCGGTCTGCATCGCGCACGGGTCCGCCTTCAGCGGCAGCGGATGACCGTCGCGCGACAGCAGTTCGTATTTGTAGCGCGTGCCCGCGCCGACGCGCGGCACGAACAGCTCCCACACGCCGGCCTGGTGACGCAGCCGCATCGGATGACGACGGCCGTCCCACGCGTTGAAGTCGCCGACCACCGACACACGCCGCGCATTCGGCGCCCACACCGCGAAGCGCACGCCGGGCACGCCGTCCACTTCCATCGGCCGCGCGCCGAGACATTCGAGCACCGCATACGGATCGCCGTGCGCGAGCCGTTGCAGCGGTTCGTCGCCGAGCACCGGACCGAACGAATAGGTGTCCTCCACTTCCTGCACGACGCCATGCCAGTCGATCCGCAACCGGTACGGCATCGCCTCGGTGATACGTCCCGCGAACAGACCGGGACGCAACTGTTCGAGCTCACCGAGCGTCGCACCGTCGGCGCGCGAAATCACCGTCACATGCGCGGCGTTCGGCAACAGCGCGCGCACGATCGGCCCCGCGTCGGTGCGATGCAGCCCGAGCTGCGAGAACGGATCGGGATGGCGCGCTTCGACCAGTGCGTCGATATCGACGGGTTGCAGGCCCGCGGCCGGATCATGCTCACTCATAGTCGCCCTCGGCCGGGTTAGGCGGCGTTGCGGCGTCTGGCGCCTGGGTTGATGAAGTGTCCGGCGGCGTGCCGGTGTCGCCGAGCAGCCGGCTCGCGAGCGCGGCGAGGCCGCGCACCGGCAGGCCCAGCCACGTCGGCCGGTTGGCCGCTTCGTAGCGGATCTCGTAGGCGGCCTTCTCGATCAGGAACAGATCGAGCAGCGCCTGCTCGGCTTCGGGCGCGACCAGCGGCGTCGGCGCGTCGGCGACCGCCGCGCGGTACTCGGCGAGGAACGCGTTGGTGGCCTGCGCGCGGAACCGCTCGAACAGCACGCGCTTGCGGTCGGCGGTCTGTTGCGGCGCGCTTTCGGTGGTCGATTGCGCGGCCGCGCTCGCATACGACAGCGAACGCAGCAGCCCGGCCACGTCGCGCAGCGGGCTCGACTTCTGACGACGCTCGTCGAGCGAACGCGCGGGCTCGCCCTCGAAGTCGATCAGGTACGCGTCGCCTTGCGCGACCAGCACCTGGCCGAGATGGAAGTCGCCGTGGATGCGGATGCGCAGCGCGTCGACGTCGCCCGGCACCAGTTGATCGACGGCGGCCACCAGCGCGTCGCGGCGGTCGAGCAGGCTCTTGGCGAGCGCCTGGGTTTCCGGGTCGCTGATGTGGTCGATGCGCGGCGCCAGCAGATCGAGCGCGGCGGCGAGCATCTTCTGCGTGCCGTCGACCCATGCCTGCACCTGCCCCGCATTGGTCGGCTCCGGCGCGAACGCCGGGTCGTCGGTCGGCGATGCGAGCGCGACGTGCAGTTCGCCGAGCCGTCGGCCGATGATCCCCGCCAGTTCGCCGTAACCGTCCAGCAGGATCGATTCGTTGGTGCGGTCCGGGATGGTCTGCGTTTCGGTGTCGATCGCGATTGCGAGTTCGTCGACCGAGCGGCGCAGATAGTCGAGCGACCAGTTCCACGCATCGCCCTGGTTATCGATAAAGCCTTGCAGGATCGCGAGCGTATGCGGCACGCCCTCCGGATCGACGCGCACCACTTCGCCGTACAACGGCGCGGTGTTCGCATAGCCGAGCTGGGTCAGATAGCGGCTGATTTCCGCTTCCGGATGAATGCCCGCGACGAGCCGGCGCACCAGCTTGAGCACCGCCGCGTCGGCGACGATCAGCGAGCTGTTGCTTTGCTCGGCCGCGAGCCAGCGAATTTCCGGGCGCTCGCCGAGGCTGTCGAGTTCGCTGAAGCGCTCGGTCGGAATGAACCTGATCTCGCTCTTCTGCACGGTCGGCACGACCGCGCGTTCGCGCAGCTTGCGCAGCACGTTGTGCGCGAAGATCGGCAGCGCGAACGCATCGGTCAGGTGGCCGACGTTGCGGCCGCGCCGCACGCGCGCGAGCGCGAGCTGCATGAACAGCGGCGTGGTGGTTTCGCCGCCCCATGTGATCGCGATCGGCACCACGTAGCGCTCGGTGTGATCGCCGACGTCCGCTTCGATCTCGGTGAACGCGAAGCCGCCGTTCGGAATCGTGGTCAGCGCGGCGAGCCGCACCGCATGCATCTTCTGATCCTTCGATGCAAACCAGCGGCGCCGGCTCAGCCAAGACGGCAGCACTTCCGATTCGAGCAGCCGCACGTTTTCCGGCGTCGGGCCGGCCTGGCCTTCGCGGATCACGATCGTCACGAACTCGGGCAGCGGCTCCGAATGCGCCTGCGCCCAGCTCGGCCGCTGACCGCCTTCGCACAGCATGAACCACAGGAAGCCGTACGGCGGGAACGTCAATAGATAGGTCAGCTGACCGATCGCGGGGAACACCGAATCGGCGGTCATCTCGATCGGCACGAAGCCGTTGAATTCGGACAGGTCGAGTTCGACCGCCTGCGGCGCGCGCGACAGATTCGCGACGCACAGGATCGGCGCCTCGCCCGGCATCTCACGCAGATACGCGAGAATCTTGCGGTTTTCCGGCTTCAGGAAGCGGATCGTGCCGCGCCCGAAGCTCTGCTTCGAGCGGCGCGTCGCCAGCATCCGGCGCGTCCAGTTCAGCAGCGAATGCGGGTCGCGGCTTTGCGCTTCGACGTTGACCGCGTCGAAGCCGTACAGCGAACCCATCACCGGCGGCAGCACCAGTTGCTCCGGATCGGCGCGCGAGAAGCCGCCGTTGCGATCGGACGACCATTGCATCGGCGTGCGCACGCCGTCACGGTCGCCCAGGTGGATGTTGTCGCCCATCCCGAGTTCGTCGCCGTAGTAGATCACCGGCGTGCCGGGCATCGACAGCAGCAGCGACTTGATCAGCTCGATGCGGCGGCGGTCGCGCTCCATCAGCGGCGCGAGACGGCGCCGGATGCCGAGATTCAGACGCGCGCGGCGGTCGCTCGCATAGGTGTTCCACAGATAGTCGCGCTCGGAGTCGGTGACCATCTCGAGCGTCAGCTCGTCGTGATTGCGCAGGAAGATCGCCCACTGATTCGACTCGGCGAGGTCCGGCGTCTGCTTCATGATGTCGGTGATCGGGAAGCGGTCCTCGCTCGCGATCGACATATAGATGCGCGGCATCAGCGGAAAGTGGAACGCCATATGGCATTCGTCTTCGGCGCCGAAGTACTCCTTCACGTCTTCCGGCCACTGGTTCGCTTCGGCGAGCAGCATCCGGTTCGGGTATTCGGCGTCGATGGTCGCGCGAATCTTCTTCAGGATCGCGTGCGTTTCCGGCAGGTTCTCGTTGTTGGTGCCTTCGCGCTCGACCAGATACGGCACCGCGTCCAGTCGCAGCCCGTCGATCCCCATGTCGAGCCAGAAGCGCATCACCTGCAGCACTTCCTTCAGCACCGCCGGATTGTCGAAGTTCAGATCGGGCTGGTGCGAGTAGAAGCGATGCCAGAAATACGCGCCCGCGACCGGATCGTGAGTCCAGTTCGACGGTTCGGAGTCGATGAAGATGATGCGTGTTTCCTGGTACTTCTGATCGGTGTCCGACCACACATAGAAGTTGCGATAGCTGGAGCCGGGCTTCGCGCGCCGCGCGCGCTGGAACCACGGGTGCTGATCCGACGTGTGGTTGATCACCAGCTCGGTGATCACGCGGATGCCGCGCGAATGCGCTTCCTGGATGAAGCGCCGCACGTCCCCGAGCTGACCGTAGTCCGGGTGCACGTTGCGGTAATCGGCGATGTCGTAGCCGTCGTCGCGGCGCGGCGACGGATAGAACGGCAGCAGCCAGATCGCGTTGACGCCGAGCTCGGCGATGTAGTCGAGCTTCGCGATCAGGCCGGGGAAGTCGCCGACGCCGTCGTTGTTCGCATCGAAGAACGACTTGATATGCACCTGGTAGATGATCGCGTCCTTGTACCAGAGCGGATCGTCGCTCAGCATCACGGGTTTGCCGCGGCGGCGCGCACGGGGCGCTTTGGCTGTGCTCGCGCTGGCGGTGGCGCTGACCGTTTGCGCTTCGTGGGCGGTTTGGACCGGTTCGTCACGCTTCATGTTCCACCTTCCATGTAGGTTGGGTTGCCAGCGGCTGCGTGATGAGCGCTGTCCGGATCGTGATCGGTCTCCTCCGGGCGTTCGGCGGGCAAACCGCCTTGCGGCGCGATGCGCCAGATCGAGAACGGCTGCCCCGAGCCGAGCCGTACGTGCTGGCGGCGGCCCTGCCACTCGAAGCGCGCGCCGGTCATCTGGTCGGTGACTTCGAGCGTCGCGTGATCGTGCAGATGCCAGCGCTGGAACGTGTCCCACGACAACTCGATGTCCGCGCCCTGTTCGTTATAAGGATCGAGATTGATCGCGACGACGATCACGTTGTCGCGTGCTTCGGTTGCTTTTTCGAACAGCAGGATGTGGTCGTTGTGCGCGGTAAGGAACGTAAGGCCGAGCTGCGTGTGCAGCGCGGGATTCGCGCGGCGGATCCGGTTCAGCGCGGTAATCTCGCCGACGATATTGCCGGGCCGGTTCCAGTCCCACGCGCGCAGCTGATACTTTTCGGAATCCAGATATTCTTCGCTGTTCGGCAATGCGGTCGCCTCGCACAGTTCGAAGCCGCTATACACGCCCCACAAACCGGCGAGCGTCGATGCGAGCGCCGCGCGAATCAGAAAGCCGGTACGTCCCTGCGCCTGCAGATGGCGCGGATTGATGTCCGGCGTGTTGACGAAGAAGTTCGGCCGATAAAAATCACGCGCGCCGGTCTGCGTCAGCTCGTTCATGTACTCGATGAAATCGCGCTTCGATTCGCGCCACGTGAAATACGTGTACGACTGCGAGAAGCCGATCTTGCCGAGCCGGTTCATCATGCGCGGCCGCGTGAATGCTTCGGCGAGGAACATCACGTCCGGGTGACGCGCGCGCACGTCGCCGATCATCCATTCCCAGAACGGCAGCGGCTTGGTGTGCGGATTATCGACGCGGAAAATACGCACGCCCGCGTCGATCCAGAACAGGATCACGTCGCGCAACGCGAGCCACAGGTCGGGCTTTGCGTCGCGCGCATAGAAGTCCGGGTTGACGATGTCCTGGTACTTCTTCGGCGGATTTTCCGCGTAGCGCAGCGTGCCGTCGGGGCGCCACGCGAACCATGTCGGATGCTCTTTCAGCCACGGGTGATCGGGCGAGCACTGGATCGCGAAGTCGAGCGCGATTTCGAGGCCGTGCGCATGCGCGGCGTTCAGCATCGCCTTGAAGTCGTCGAGCGTGCCGAGCTGCGGATGCACCGCGGTGTGGCCGCCCTCGGCCCCGCCGATCGCATACGGGCTGCCGACGTCGCCGGGCTGCGCGGTCAGCGTGTTGTTGCGGCCTTTGCGGTTGGCGACGCCGATCGGGTGGATCGGCGGAAAGTACAGCACGTCGAAGCCCATCTCGCGAATCCGCGGCAGCTTGCCCGTCACGTCAGCGAAGGTGCCGTGGCGCGATTCGTCGTCGCTCATCGAACGCGGGAAGATCTCGTACCAGCTCGCGAAATACGCGGCCGTGCGTTCCGCGTCGATCTTGTAGATCACCGGATCGCGGCTCAGAAACGGGCGATGGCGCGCGGCGGTCATCGCCTGCTTCGTCGCCGGCGCGAGGATCAGCGCGAGCTTCTGCTGTGCATCGGCCTTCGTGAAGTCGCGCACGATCTGTTCGAGCGGCGCTTTCTGCGCGCCTTCGGTGGTCTCGACTTCGGCGAGCACCAGCGCGAACAGATGCGCGGCTTCGTCGATTTCGATCTCGACCGTTTGCCCCGCCTTCAGCTTCTTCTCGATGTGCTCGACCAGCGACGCGAAATCGTCGCGCCACGCGATCACGGTGAATTCATAGCGGCCGATCCGTTCGAGCGGAATCCGCGCGCTCCACAGATCGAGGCCGGCCGGCGGCGCGGGAGACATCAGCTGTTCGTGCCATGCGGTTTCGTCGGCGGCGCGCCACAGCACTGCCGCGGCGATCTTGTCGTGACCTTCGGCGAAGATCGCCGCGCTGATTTCGGCGCGCTCGCCGACGCTGCGCTTCGCCGCGAAACGGCCATGCTCGACCGACGGCGTCACGCTTTCAATCGCGACGCGCGGCGCGTCGAGCGCTTCGAGCACGGTCTTGCGGCCGCTGCGTTTGCTGTTCGCTTTGTCGATCGGCGGCGCGAGTCGGATCGGCGCTTCGGTCGCGGCGCGCAACAGCCGCACCGCTCCCGGCGCCAGCGCGAACGGCGTGAGTGCGGCGGGCTCCGCGCGGCCGGCCGCATCGAGCGGCACGAAGCGTGTGAAACTGCCGGGCACGCCCTTCAGAAAACGCGCGGGATCGATCCGCACCGGCGCGCCGAGATCGGGATTGATCACGATCAGGACTGCCTCGCTCGCGTCGCGCAGATCGGCGTTGTCCGCGCGCAGCAGGACCGCGGCCGGTGCGCCCGGCCCGGACAGCGGGCGCAATTCACCATTGGCGTGCAGCGTCGCCGTGTTGCGCGCGAAGTCGTTCGCCTGAGTGACCGCGACCGTCAGATCGAAGCGCCGCGACTGCGCGGCGCGCGCGAATTGGGCGGCGTCGCCGCGCGTTTGCGACAGCGGCTCGGCGAGACCGTATTCGAAGCCCATCGGCATCATCCAGCCGCTGCCGAGCGCGACCGACGTGAACAGCGCGCGCCGGTACGCCCGCTCGACGATTGCCGCGTCGTGGGTGTCGGTCAGCTCGGCGGCAAGGCGGGTGCCGTACGGCGCTTCGGGAAACGCGACCGGCGCGCCGACGCGCGCGAGCGCCGCGTGTTCTTCGGCCATCCAGCTCGAACGGAAATCCCACCAGCGCACCGACGAAAACACGCTATCGAAGCCGGCCGCTTCGAGCCCGGGCAGGTCGCCGCGCGCGAGGCCCGGCGTCGCCGCGAGAAAGCGCACGTCCGGATGCTTCGCGCGCACCTCGTCGCGCAGATGCCGCCACACGGCGGCCGGCACCCGATGCGGCGAATCGAAACGGAAGCCGCCCACGCCCGCTTCGGCGAGCGCGAGCAACTGCTGGGTCCACCATACGGTCAGCGACGCGCTGGTCGCCGGGTCGTCGAAATTCGCGTAGACCACGTTGTCTTCGCGATGCACGTGGCGCGGATCGAGTCGCGCGAGTTCCGATTCGCGCGGATGGAACCAGTCCGCGTGCTCGGCGTACAACGCGCCGTCGGCGGCCATCCGGTCGACCACCAGATCGACCAGCAGCGTCAGACCATTGCGGCGCGCGGATTCGGCGAGCGTGCGCAGCGCGTCGGGCGCCAACTGTTGCGCCTCGAATACCGGATGAAGACGTGCGTGATTGCCGACCAGCTGGCCGTGATTGGCCTCACCCGGCTCGAACAGGCCGCCGATCAACGCATGATCGAAGCCGAGTCCGGCTGCATGAGCGAACTGCGCGGGCCATGCATCGAGCGGCCCGACCAGAAGAGAATGGAAAAAGTAAATCCGCGGCGCGTACCCGTTTGGAGGTTCCATCGGTCGTTTCCAGAGTTGTCCTGCTGCGGTGTGGATGCAGTTGGCATGCGATCACAGCGCTCATTGGGCTTGCCGAGCCGGATACCGCGCGCTGCGCTAGCACGGGCGCGTACTGGTCAGAGTAGTGCATAGATCGGCACGCCGCTGGCCAGTCGCGGGTGCTTTGACGCCAGACGCCCGCTGCGCGCGGCTGGTCGACACTCGTGGCGGAAGGAGCAAACGTTGTGCCAAAGGGGCTGGCGGCGGGGCGGCGCGCCGGCGTCCGCACGGTAAGAGCCGTGAGCCCGCGCAATGTGCGGGAGCGCACGCTGCGCGCTGGAACCGGCACGAACCGCGGGCGCGGTAGGCGGCCGGGTATGTAAAACGGGCGGCGGGGGTCCGGGTTTTACACGGCGCGTTTCGGTAAAGCGATTCGTAATGCGAACGTTGTGGCGACGTGTGACACAAATTTCATCGCACGTTCATTCGCACGTCTTCTGGCGGTCACGAACCGAGCAGCCCGGCTGCTATATTCACGCACAGCCCGAGCACCGCGACGTTGAAGTAGAACGACAGGACCGATTGCGCGAGCGTCGCGCGACGAATCTCGCGCGAGCGCAACACGATGTCGGACGTCTGCGAAGCGACTGCGATCGTGAACGAGTAGTACAGGAAGTCCCAGTAATTCGGCAGCAAATGATGATCGGGAAATTTCAGCGCGGTTTCCTGCGCATCGGTGTCGTAGTAAAGCCGCGCGTAATGCAGCGTGAAAATCGTCGGAATCAGAAACCACGCGCCGATCAGCGTGAGCCCGGTCAGCAGGTAGTGCCAGGCACCCGTCGCGCCGCCGGTCCCCTTCGCCGATGCGAGTTCGAGCACGATCGCGGCGATGCTCGCGATCGTCGCGACACAGATCACGACCAGCACGACGCCGGCGTTTTCGTCGTCGCGGATCGCGTATTCGCGCACCACGTGCTCGTCGGCGAGCGCCATGTGCAGCCAGATCATCAGCAGGTAGCTCCAGATCGCCGCGTCCCAGCCGATCAGCGCGCGCGCCATCGGGCTCGTGTGACCCGGCACCAGACACGCGACGACGATGCCGATCGCGAGTCCGATCACCGTGCGGGGTCGATTGCGAAGAACCTGCGGATAGTATTTGATGGACATGAAGCGGGCGTGATCGGGTCGAGTGGACGTGTCGCGGATTCTACTGCGCGGGGCGCCGGCTATTTGTGGAGCATTTGTCGAATCGGTTGCCGACACGCTATAGTCTCCCGCAGCGGCCTTGCACGCCGCTTTCGGTTGAAAGGCGATTGGCAGCCAGCGGCACCGAGGCCGGTTTCCGCCGCGTTCACCGCGCGATGCATATCGAAGGACATCGGCGCATATCGTCTACGGCTGCAATCGGGCATGCCACACGCGCGAGTTTCGTGCTCGCATATGAGACCGCGCAAGCGGCGCAAGACCAAGGTTTGGGGAAGAGCAAACGCAGCGGCTCGCCAACGGCATCGTGCCGTCGCCGTGCCGCTCGTTCAGAACGACTCACCGTCTGGAGCCCCCATGACAGATGTTCCTGAGAATAACGATGCGCGCCGCGCGGCGCCGCATCTCCAGGGATCGAAGTCCTATCGCAGCATGATGTCCCCCGCCGGTTTGCCGGCTTCGTTTTCGGCCGCGCGCAGAGCGTGGCTGCTCGGCTCGTGCGCGGCGGCCGCCGCGCTCGCGTTTGCCGGCGCGGGCCGCGCGCCTTCGTTGTTGACCTCCGCTTTCGCCGCCGATACGCCGCCCGCCGCCGGCGGACTCGATGCGTTCCTCGCGCTATCGCAACATCTGACTGGCCGCAGCGAGTTCGATCCGCTGCTCGGCCAGCGCGTCTATGCGGCGCTCTCGCGTGCCGACAGCCAGTTCGCGCAGAACGTCGGCGCGCTCAATACGTGGCTGCAGTCGCACGGCGGGGTGCCGTCCGACACCGTCACGCAGGCGTTGCAAAGCGAGCAGCCCGCGCTCGCGAAGACGGTCGGCGCGATCATGCGCGCGTGGTATCTCGGCCTTGTCGGCGACACGCCGCACGTCGAGGTGGTCGCGTATGAGAAGGCGCTGATGTTCACGCCGGTGGGCGACGTGCTCACGATTCCATCCTATTGCCGCGACGTGCCGTTCTACTGGACGCGCAATCCCGCGTCCGCGTGAGCGGCGTGGCCGCCGCGCGGGTCGCTGCATGTGGGGCGTGGTCGTCACGATACGCCGCGCGCGCAGCGGCAAGCGCATAGAAGAGGGCAACAATGGCAAACACGAATTCCGCCGATATCGTCGTGGTCGGCTCGGGCGTCGCCGGCAGTCTGGTCGCGCATCAACTGGCGCTGGCGGGCGCGTCGGTGATCGTGCTCGAAGCGGGGCCGCGGATTCCGCGCTGGCAGATCGTCGAGAACTTTCGCAACTCGCCGGCCAAATCCGATTTCGCGACGCCGTATCCGTCGACCGCTTATGCGCCGCATCCGCAGTACTCGCCGCCGAACAACTACCTGATCCAGAAGGGCGATTATCCGTACAACTCACAATATGTGCGGTTGGTTGGCGGGACGACGTGGCACTGGGCGGCGGCCGCGTGGCGGCTGCTGCCATCGGACTTTCAGTTGCACAAACTGTATGGCGTCGGGCGCGACTGGCCGTATCCGTACGAGACGCTCGAACCGTGGTACGTCGCCGCCGAAGTGCAGCTCGGCGTGTCCGGTCCCGATACGTCGATCGATCTCGGCTCTCCGCGCTCGAAGCCGTATCCGATGCAGCAGTTGCCGCTGTCGTATATGGATCAGCGTTTCAGCGACGTGCTCAACGCGCAGGGCTTCAAGGTGGTGCCCGAACCGGTCGCGCGCAACAGCCGCCCCTACGATGCGCGGCCCACCTGCTGCGGCAACAACAATTGCATGCCGATCTGCCCGATCGCCGCGATGTACAACGGCGTGATTCACGCGGAGAAGGCCGAACAGGCCGGCGCGCGACTGATTCCCGAAGCGGTCGTGTATCGCGTCGAAGCGGACAACAAAGGGTTGATCACCGCGGTCCACTACAAGGACCCGAACGGCAACAGCACGCGCGTGACCGGCAAGCTGTTCGTGCTCGCGGCGAACGGGATCGAAACGCCGAAGCTGATGCTGATGTCGAGTTCCGATAAATTCCCGCACGGAATCGGCAACAGCTCCGATCAGGTCGGCCGCAACCTGATGGACCATCCGGGCACCGGCGTGACTTTTCTCGCGAACGAGCCGCTGTGGCCCGGGCGCGGTCCGATGGAGATGACCTCGATCGTCAATTTCCGCGACGGCGCGTTCCGCTCCGACTACGCGGCGAAAAAGCTGCATCTGTCGAACGGCGTGGCGACGATGAGCGTGACCGCCGCGCTGCTGAAACAAGGGCTGACCGGCGCCGAACTCGACCGGCAGATTCGCGACCGCGCGGCGCGCACGCTGAGCATCAACAGCTTTCACGAGCATTTGCCGGAACCGCGGAACCGGGTTGTGCCGTCGGCCGATCACAAGGACGCGCTCGGTATTGCGCAGCCCGAGATCTACTACTCGATCAACGACTACGTGAAGAAAAGCGCCGCCGATACGCGCGAACACTACGCGCGGATCGCCGAGTTGTTCGGCGGCGCCGAGGTGTCGTTCGACGACAGCTTCGCGCCGAACAATCACATCATGGGCACGACGATCATGGGCAGCGACGCGGCGAACTCGGTCGTCGACGAGGACTGCCGCACGCACGATCATTCGAACCTGTTCGTCGCGAGCAGCAGCGTGATGCCGAGCGCGGCGTCGGTGAACTGCACGCTGACGATCGCGGCGTTGTCGCTGAAGCTGGCCGACAAGCTGAAGCGCGAAATCTGAGCCCGAGCGGAGAGCCATCATGTTGAACCACCCCTCTCGCGCGCAACCGGATCATCCGCTGCCGCACGCGCCGCGTCGACGTTTCGGCGGCGCGGCGCTGGCGGCGGCGTTTTCGGTGTTCTCGCTGGCGATTGCATTGCACGAGGCGCACGGCCCGCACGCGCAACAGAGCGACGAACTGCCGATCACCCAGGCGTACGCCGACGACGTCGAGCAGACGCCGGACGACACGGCCATGCCCACCAGCCCGGTCGCCAACGGCGATCTGATCAGGCGCGGCCAATACCTGGCCCGCGCCGCCGATTGCGCGGCCTGCCACACCGCCGACAAGTCGCGCCCGTTCGCCGGCGGCCTGCCGATCAGCACGCCGTTCGGCACGATCGTGACGCCGAACATCACGCCGGATCCGGAGACCGGCATCGGCCGCTGGACCGATGCCGACTTCATGCGCGCGATGCACGAGGGCATCGGCAAGAGCGGCGAGCGGCTGTACCCGGCGTTCCCGTACACCGCGTACACGCGCGTGACCGAGCAGGACGTGCTGGCGATCCGCGCGTATCTGAACACGCTGCAGCCGATTCACTTCACGCCGCCCGCGAACAGCCTCAAGTTTCCGTTCAACCAGCGCTGGCTGATGGTGTTCTGGAATCTGTTCAACTTCACCGAGGGCCGCTTCGTGCCGGACCCGCAGAAGAGCGCCGAATGGAATCGCGGCGCGTATCTCGTCGAGGGGCTCGCGCATTGCGAGGCGTGCCATACGCCGCGTAATTTCATGCAGGGGCTGCAGTCGGGCGCGCGCCTGTCCGGCGCGGTGCAGGCCGGCTGGCACGCGTTCAACATCACGCCGGACAAGCTGAGCGGCGTCGGCGCGTGGAGCGACGCGGAACTGCGCGCGTATCTGGCGACCGGCGCGGCGCCGGGCCGCGCGAACGCGGCCGGCCCGATGGGCGAGGTGGTCGCGAACAGCACGCAGTATCTGACGCCGGTGGATTTGCGCTCGATCGTCGTCTATCTGCGTTCGGTGCCGCCCGTCAACGGCGGCGATACGCGCGGCCGCCACGACTGGGGCACGCCGGCCGACGACGTCACCGGCTTGCGCGGCACGGCCGTCAAAGGCGTGAACGGCGCGCAGCTGTTCGTCGCCAATTGCGCGAGCTGCCACAACTGGAGCGGGCAGGGCGTCGGCGCGAGCGCGCCGGGCGCGTATCCGTCGCTGATCCATAACTCGACGGTCGGCGCGAGCGATGCGAACAATCTCGCGCTGGTGATCCTGCGCGGCGTGAACCGCACGACCGCGCACGCGGACGTGATGATGCCCGCGTTCGGCGGTCATCTCGACGACGAGCAGATCGCCGCGCTCACGAACTATGTGACGAAGCAGTTCGGCAACCCGCAGGCGACGATCAGCGCGGGCCAGGTCGCGAAGCTGCGCACGCTGCAGTAGCTGCAATAGCTGCGATAGCTGCAATAGCGAGCCCGGACCAGAGGACCCCGGCCCGGACCGCGCGGGCACGCGGATTGCGTAATGGCGCGCGGCTACGATAGGCACCGCGCATACATACCGGCGTCGGCCGCATTATTATTTGAAGATGAGTTCGACACCCGCCAACTTCGTTCAGCATCACGCCGCCAACTTGGCCGGCCGCGATTTCGTGGTCGGCGACCTGCATGGCTGCGTCGATGCGCTGCGTTACCTGCTCTGCCAGATCGCGTTCGATCCGGCTCGCGACCGGCTGTTTTCGGTCGGCGACCTGGTCGATCGCGGCGAGCATTCGGAGCAGGCGCTCGCGCTGCTCGCGAAGCCGTGGTTCTTCGCAGTGCTCGGCAATCACGAGGACACGCTGTGCGCGGTCGCCGAGGGGCGCTTGCGGCGCCAGTGGTGGTACGGGATCGGCGGCGGGTGGGCGATCGACGTGCCCGACGAGCGTTTGCGCCACTACGCCGAGTATCTGCGCACGCTGCCGCTGGTGCGCGTGATCGGCGAAGGCAAGGAGCGCTTCAATATTCTGCATGGCGAATTTTTCGGCTCGGACGCCGAGCTGGACGCCGGCAACTATTCGGCCGAAACCCGCCAGCAACTGCTGTGGGGCCGCGAGCTGGCGTTGGGCAACGGCGATCCGGCGGGCCAGCGCGGACTCTCGCTGACCTATTGCGGCCATACGCCGGTGCGCGACATCACGCAGATCGGCTCGCAGGTATTTATCGATACCGGCGCGTTCGGCCCCGGCGGCACGCTGACGATCGTGCAGCCGCAGGCGCTGCGGCGCTGGTCGATCTCGGTGGAAGCGGCGCGCGCGGAAGGGGCGGGCGCGCTGGCGCTGCCGTGAGCCGCCGAACCCCTCACCGGACTTCTAGCCGAACCGTTAGCCCACCTGATTGAGCTCGAACACCATATCGACGCTCGAACCGTTCCAGTTGTATTCCAGATACGCGGCGTGCTGGCACTCGCGCAGCAGCGTGGTGCGAAACGCGGCGAGGCATTCGCCGGCCGCGTCGCGCACCGACGGATAGACGATCCCCGGCGCGCCCGCCGCCCGCACCGCGCGCCCGAGCGTCTGGCCGGCGAGGTAGTCGTCCGGCGACAGCACCGCCGGGTCGAACGCCGCGTCGCCGCGCAGATCGACCACGCCGCCTTGCGCGATGACCGTGTACAGCCGCATCTGCTGACGCATCGGCGGCTCCGCGGTCGCGGCGAGAAACTGGCCGGTGTGGAAGCGCGTTTCGGCGATCGCAGTGGCCCGCGAGCGCGCGCAGTAGAACACACCGTAGGTGCCGTCGGAGAAGCGGCTGCCGAGCGGATTCAGATGCGTGAGCGCGGCCATGATCGGCCCGTAGCCGGGCCCGAAGCGGCGCTCCTCGCGCGGCACCAGATCGAGTTCGCCGATCTCGGTGCGCAGCCGGTCGTTGGTCATCGCTTCGAGCGCGTAGAGCGCGTCGAAATCTTCCGGCGACGCAACCCGGTCGAACAGATTGATTGCCGGAAAACGCGTCGGAATCACGCGATACGCGGGCGACCAGTCGAGCGCGGCGCTGGTCCAGCGATCCTGCCATTGCGGTTGTGTCACGCCCAGCCGCCTCGCATCGCGTCGAGATACTGGCGCACGGCGACCAGATCGCTGATGTTGCCGGCCAGCATGCGGTCCAGCGCGCGGCGCCCGCCGAACGGCGGCGCGCTGTTGGGGCGCTTGATCCAGTTATCCGCGGCGCTCGGCTGCGGCAGCAGAATCTGCAGCGCCTTATAGATGCCGAGCAGCAGCGACAGACGCTCCAGCGTGTCGCGGCTCAGGCGCGCGGCCTGCGGCTCCTTTTTCCAGTTGAAGAACGTCGAGCGGCCCGGCGAGCCGAGCAGTCTGATCTGTTCGTCCGCGTTCAGGTCCCAGTCGCGCGCGATGTTGAAGAACGCGCGCAGACCCGCCGCGGACATGTCCGTTAGCGTGGGTTCCGACGACGAGCGTCGCGGCGCCTCGGGCGTGGTCAGTCGGGCAGCGTGAGCCATGAGCGGGTAAGTCCCTATATGTACTTTGAACTGATATTAGTCCATATATGGATTTTTGCAAGAGAATATAATCCCGGCTCGTTTGGGCAGTCGTCGATCAGGAGAAGCAGGAGATGCGGGTTCGAGCAGTGGCAGCGGCATTGGCCGTGTGGTGCATGTCGGAAGCGGCCGTCGCGGCCGGTTATACGGAAACGTGGAATCCGCCCGAGGCTAGCGGGCATGTAGTGAGCGGGCGGATTGCGAAGGCGGCGGTTAGCGAGCCGCAAGCAGCGCCGGCGCAGGCGATGCCGGGGGCGTCGGCGCAAGCGGGTGCTCACATTGGCGGTAAGGCCGGCGCGGGTGCGCATCCGGTGCGGGTGGCGGGTGGGCGGCAGCGGCCCGCGCATGTTGCGACTACGGCGGGCGGCGCGCGCCACGGCGACAAGCTTGCCGCGCATCGCGGCGGCGTGAAAAAGATCGCGGCGATCGAGGCTAAGAAGGGTGGTGTGAAGGGCGCGCACGGCGGCGTTAAGGCTCCCGCTCGCGTCGCGGCCGCGGGCAAGGGGCGTGCGCATGCGACCGTGACCGCGCAGGCCGCGCATTCGCCGGCGCATGCCCATCCGCAAGCGCACGCGCAACTGGTCCGCGCGAAGCCCGCTCAGGGCAAGGTGATGCGCGCGAACTTCGCGACGACCGGCCGGAATGCGCATCCGCACGCGGTCAAGGTCTCGGCGAAGCCGGCGGTCGCCCGTGCGAATCCGATCAGGCCGGCTGTGCAGCGCGCGCCGGCCGATTCCGCAAACGTTGGCGACATCGCGCCGATGGGTTCCGTGCCCAATCCGGCTACTGCCAGCAGCGGTTCGCTGCCGCCGATTATTCACTGAGTTTTTCTTTCTGCCGGATCGCGTGACGCTGCGTGCTGTAGTTGCGCCGCGTCACGCTGCTGGCTCACGCCGGCGGATTGCGTTGGCGGCTTATGTTGGTGGCTTACGCTGGCGGTTTAAGTTGGCGCATTACGCCGCCGCGAGCCCGTTCGCGAGCAGCCGCAGCGTTTCCGCCGAACGCGGCTCGCGCACCCGCGAGTGCAGCGTTACACGCGACTCCGGCAATGCCGGCAAGCCGAGCCGGCTGCCCACGTCGACCAGACCGCGCGGCGCGACCCGCCGCGCGAGCGGCGATACGGCGAGTCCCGCCGCCACCGCCGCGCCGACCGCGGCCACGCCGCCGCCGACGAACACTTCCTGCCACGCAATCCCCGCTTCTTCGAGCGAGCGCAATGCGACGTCGCGCACGTTGCACGGCGGGCTCAGCAGCGCGAGCGCGAGCGGTTCGCCGAGCCGCGGCAGCCACGCCGGCGTCGCGAGCCAGCCGAGCGGTTCGCTGAACAGCGGCTGCGCGTCGTCGCGCGGCGGCTCGTCGATACCGTAGCGGACGATCGCCGCGTCGAGCCGGCGTTCGTCGAACTGCGCGAGCAGGGTCGCCGATGCGCCCATATGGAGTTCGACCACCAGCGCCGGATCGTGCGCATTGAGGCGGGAGAGCAGATGCGACAGATCGGGTCCGGCGACATGCTCGCTGAGCCCGAGCACGAGCCGCCGCCGCTCGACCGACAGCGCGCCGAGCGCGCGCTCGTGCGCGTTCAGCAGCTCGCGGGCGGCGCCGAGAAATGCGTTGCCGTCGGCGGACAGACGCACGACGCGCGGCGTGCGCTCGAGCAACTGCTTGCCCAGATGGGCTTCCAGCCGCTTCAGCTTGAGGCTGACGGCCGATTGAGTGGTGTCGAGCGCGTCGGCGGCGCGGGTGAAGCTGCGCAGATCGGCGACCAGCACGAACGCGCGTACCGCATCGAGATCGAGGACTTTCATTTCGGATTGAAATGGATGAAATAGGCGGAGATATCTGTTTATTATGACTCGGCGCGCCTAAGCTGTGTTTAATTCAACACCGCAACAAGGAGCCGATCATGCCGCTTACCCGTATTTCTCTGCGCGCCGGCAAGCCGGCTGAGTATCGTCAGGCGCTGACCGCCGGGATCCAGCGCTCGCTGGTGAATACCTTCAACGTGCCGCCCGATGACCTGTTCGTGCTGATCACCGAGCACACGGACGACAACATGATTTACGACCGGCAGTATCAGAACATTCAGCGTGGGGATGACTTTGTTGTGATTCAGCTGACCGTCAGCAATACGCGTACGGTCGAGCAGAAGAAGGCGCTCTACAAGCAGATCGTCGATGAGCTTGGGAAGTCGCCCGGGGTTCGGGCGGAGGATGTGTTTATTAATCTCGTCGAGGTTAAGACGGAGAATTGGTCGTTTGGCAATGGGGTGGCGCAGTACGCGGTTTGAGGGGGCGGGGTGGTTACGCTCACCACTCTCCGTAAAAAACCCCCTTCGATTTATGCACATCGGTCGTGCGCAGGACGAGCGCGTCGTTGACGGTCACGCGCGTCCTGGCCGCTCGCTGCCATTCGCCGAGTTTGCGATGCATCGCCTCGCGCACAGGTTCGAGCTCGGCAACCGATCCGAGATCGACGAACTCGTCAGGATCGTTCTCGAGGTCGAAGAGCTGCGCACGGAAGCCCTGCCAGTGCACGTACTTCCAGCGCGCATCGCGCACCATCCATCCGCGGCATTCATCAGGCTGGCGATCGAGAATCAGACGCGCTCGCCGGAAGCTGTAGTCGAGTTCCGAGACGACAAATTCGCGCCAGTCGTCGCACGCCTCGCCGCGCAGCAGCGGCAACACCGACCGGCCTTCGATACGCGCGTCGTCGATCGGCAGGTTGAGGCTGTCGAGCACGGTGGGGACCACGTCGACGTTCGACATGAAGCGGCGCTCATGGGTGCCGCGCGTGGCATCGGAAAGCGGCGACGGATCGTAGACGATCATCGGCACGCGCTGCACGGTGTCGTAGAAAATTTCCTTTTCGCCAAGCCAGTGGTCGCCGAGAAAATCGCCGTGATCGGCGCAGAACACGATGAGCGTGTCCTTGAAACGGCCCAGGCGCTCGAGCGTGTCGAACAGGCGCCCGAGGTGATCGTCGAGTTGCTGGATCAGGCCTTGATAAACAGGCCGCACCTTGTCCGAGACTTCCGCGCGCGCGAAGTTGCGGCACTCCTCCTGCTCGCGATACGCGCCCAGCACCGGATGCTGATCGACGAGTTCCGCTTCGCTGCGTTTGAGCGGCAGACATTGATCGCGCGAGTAGAGGTTGTGATAAGGCGCCGGCGCGACATAAGGCCAATGCGGTTTGACGTACGAGAGATGGAGCGCCCACGGCGTATCGCCTTCCTGTTCGATATGGCGGATCGCCTGATCGGTCATGTACGCCGTTTCGGAGTGCGTTTCGAGTACGCGCGACGGCCAGTGCACGTTACGCATCTTCCATCCCGAGTGCACGCCGCCCGCGTCGTCCTGCACGCTGATCACGTAGTCGCTCCACGGACGCGTGCTGTCGTAACCCTGCGCGCGCAGCCATGCGGGATAGCCGGATTCGCTACCCGGCTCGTGATGACCGTCGTAACGGTCGAGCTCGTGAAAATGCCCGACGCGCAGCCGCGCCGCGAGCGCCTCGTTGTTTCCGGCGAGCGTCATGCGCGCGATGCCGTCCTCGTCGGCAACGACATGCGTCTTGCCCGCCAGCGCGAGGCTGCGCTCATGTCGAGCCAGATACTCGCCGAGAGTGATCTCGCCGATGTTCATCGGCACGCGGTTCCACGTCGCCCCGTGGCTCGTCGCCGTACGGCCCGTGTAGTACGACATGCGCGACGGACCGCAGACACCCGACGAAACGAATGCGTTATCGAAGCAGACCGAGCGTGCGGCCAGTGCATCGATGTTGCGCGTGCGCAGCCACGGATGACCGTAGCAGCCGAGATGATCGGCGCGTAACTGGTCGCACATGATGAACAGCACGTTGCGGGCGGTCATGAAATAAGTCTCCTCGAATCTGTGCGTTGCATCGATGTGATGCCTGGCGCAGATCGTAGGAGAGGACGAGACCGTTAACCAAGTTCAGCGTTTGCGCTGCGCCATGAACTGCGCTTTTTCGCGCTCCGACAGTTTGAGTGCGCGTTCCTCGAGTTTTTGTAGCAGCGCATCGAGCGCATGCGCTTCGTCGTCGGACAGACACGACGCCAGCTCGCGATTGAACTCCACGCCCAGTTGCAGGCCACGTGCGTAGACGGCCTGGCCTTTCTCGCTCAGTACCAGTTCGATCGAGCGCGTGTCGTCGCGATTGCGCACCTTGCGCACGAGTCCTTCGTCCGCCAGCGCGGAAACAGTGCGGCTCGCGAGAACCGCGCTCACGTTGAGCCGCGCGGCGAGTGCGCCCGAGGTCATTCCCGGCTGGTCGTGAATGATGCCGAGCACACGCAGGTCGCGCCGGCTGATGTCGAGTTCACGCTCGTAGAGCCAGCCGGGGCCGTCGGCCGCCGCCACGGCGACGCGGCGCAGGCGCAGCACGAGAAAGTCGTCGATCGTCTGCGGCTCGATGAGACGCGACGGTGCTGCGGGCGAAGCGGAATCGGTCATGGCGAAGAAGGCTTTTTGTCGTGACGCCGGGGAACACGCACCCCAGGGTATTCGATACGACCTTTAACTTGGTTAAGGAAAAACACGCATCGTATCCTGCCCTCCACATTGCATCGAGTTCGTGCTGCGCACAATTCGCTAAAACCTGGAGACGACATGATCCCGAGAGTAGAACCCCATGACCCCAAGCGCGCCGCGCTGCTCTATCGACGGGTCGCGCGGCGGCTCGTGACCTTTCTGTTCGTCTGTTATGTGGTGAATTTCATCGACCGTGTGAACATCAGCTTCGCGAAGCTGCAATTCCTGCAGAGCCTGCAGTTGAGCGAAGCCGCGTATGGCCTCGCCGCGGGAATGCTGTTCCTCGGCTATACCGCGTTCGTGATTCCGGGGATGAAGCTGGTGGGCGTGATCGGCGCGCGACGCACGATGTCGTTGCTGATGTGCGCGTGGGGCATCTGCACCGTGTTGCTCGCGTTTGCCACAACGAAGCACGAATTCTACGTGATGCGTTTTTTGATCGGCGCGAGCGAAGCGGCCTTCGCGCCATGCGTGATTCTCTATCTCACGTACTGGTTCCCGCACCGTCTGCGCGGACAGATGATGAGCCTCTTCGAAATCAGCCCTACCATTGCCGGCATTATCGGCGGCCCATTGGCGGGCTGGATTCTGCAGAACTTCGGTCACGGCACGTCGCTCGAAGGCTGGCAATGGCTGTTCGTGCTCGAAGGCGTGCCGTCTGTAGCGCTGGGCGTGATGGCGTGGTGGTGGCTCGCCGAACGTCCGGCCAACGCGCGCTGGCTGAACGCCGATGAAGCGCGCTTTATCGCGGCGGACGTGCAGGCGAGCCTGGGCACAATCGCACGTCAGAGCGCGAGTTTCATGGAGGTGGCACGCGACCCGCGCGTCTATGGATTCGCGTACGTGTACTTCGCGATCTTCTGGTGCCTTAACGTCTTCGGTACGTGGACGCCCACTTTGCTGCGCAGCGCGGGCCTCACGACACCGCTCGAGATCGGCATTTATAGCAGCGTGATTTCGCTGGTGAGCGCGGTGGGTGCTTACCTGATGTCGCTACATTCGGACCGCCGGCTCGAGCGTTTCTGGCACATCGTCGTTGGTGCGGTCCTCACGATCGTGGCCTTCGTCATGCTGCCGATGTTCCCGAACAGTCCCATCGCGAGCGCGTCTGTGCTGTGTCTCGGCTCGGTAGGGATCTTCACGGCACTGAGCCTGTTCTGGACCACGCCGACCATCTGCTTCGCCGAGCACGCCGCGCGTCACGCGCTCGCGATCATGGCGAGCCTCGGGTCGATCGGCGGGTTTCTCAGTTCGACCGTCACGGGCTGGCTCAAAACGCAGAGCGGCAATCTCGACAGCGCGCTCGGCGTAGCCGCCATCGTGCTCGCCACGGGGATGATCGCCCTGCGCCTCGTTCTGCCCAACACGCCGCGCGAGCACGCGCCGCTCGAATCCGTCGTAGCCGGGTCGAGCCCGGACTAGCGGACGAGGCGCGGCGAAGCACGACGCGGAAAACAGCGCGCGCGCACCTTCCTTCAAAACCACGCATGAAATTGCAGCGCCGGGGCTTTCCGTACGGAAAGTCCCGTGCGGCCGCACGCCATCTAATAACAGCAAACTGGAGACATTCATGTGGAAGACCCTTGCCGTCGCTGGCCTGCTTTGTGCGGGGCCGATGCAATACGTTCATGCGCAAAGCTCGATCGCGTTGTACGGCATCGTGGACACCGGCATCGCGTACACGAACACCGCGGCGTCGAGTATCAGCGCGGCGGGCGCGAGCCGCGTGTCGGCCGTGACCGGCTTCGGTGCCGGCGACCGTTTTGGCTTGACGGGCAGTGAAGACCTCGGCGGCGGTACGCGCGCTGTCTTCACGCTCGAAAACGGTTTTAGCGGCTTGACGGGCGCCGCACTGCAAGGCGGCCGGATGTTCGGTCGCCAGGCGTTCGTCGGACTCGACACGGCGCGCTACGGACGCGTCACGCTCGGTCGGCAATACGACATCAGCTATGACTACCTGTCGCCGTTCCTCGCGTGGCAGACGTTCGGCAGCATCTATGGCGCCCATATCGGCGACGTCGATAACACCTTCGACACCTTCCGGCTCGACAACACGGTGAAATACCAGGTGTCCCCGATCGAAGGTCTGCGCGCGGGCGCGATCTACGCGTTCAGCAATCAGGCGGGCGGCGCGCCGGACACGGGCTTCGCGAACAATCGCGCGTACAGTCTGGGCCTTTCGTGGAAGTCGAACGGTTGGCAGGCGGCGCTCACGTGGCTGCATCTGGATAACCCTTCGTCGTCGACTTCGGGCAGCAACCCGGGTGGTGCAGTCGGTGGCGAATACACGAACGCGACGAGCATCTTCTACAACACCGGATTTGTGACCCGCCAGAATGTCTACGGCGCTGCGATCGGCTATGCGACGCAGCACGCTGTGTTCAACTTCGTCTTCACCGACACGTTGCTCGATTACGCTGGCGCCGGCAGCCTCGGCGTGCGCAACTACGAAGTCAACACGCGTTACTACGTGACGCCGGCGTTGATGCTCGGCGCGGGATATATCTTCACGGATGGCTCGGGCTTCGTGGGCACCGGCGCGAAGGCGTTCGCGCGCGGCGATCATCCCCAATGGCATCAACTGGATCTCGGCGCGATGTATCTGCTTTCGAAGCGCACGGATTTGCACGTCTCCGTGCTCTATCAGCGCGCGGCCGCCGATGCCGATACCGTGGCGCTTAACGTGCTTGGGCCGGGTGGTGAAGGGCGCACGGTTCAGGTGGGAGTGGTCGCCGGGTTGCGGCACAGGTTCTAGGATCGAGATCGCCGCAAGTAGCCTGGTGCGCGCTCACCAGCATAGTGCTGGGTTTGCGGCGCGTAGTTCGATCTGATAACCAGGAAGACGATTCCCTCGTAGCACTGCTATGGTTGGACAATCTCCGCGACTCGATGAAAGGTGACCGAATGAAACCCAGAATCAGTGTGCTGACCATCGGTGTAGACGATCTGGAGCGCGCCCTGCAGTTTTACCGGGACGGCTTGGGATTGGCGACCGAGGGCGTCATCGGAAGGGAATTCGAACATGGCGCGGTCGCGTTCTTCGACCTTCAGGCCGGACTCAAACTGGCGCTCTTCGCCCGCGCCGACATTGCGCACGACGCCGGCTTGCCGGTTTCCGCACGCAGCGCGACGGAATTCACCATTGGCCACAACGTTGGCAGTACGGACGAAGTCGATCAGGCGATGCAGCAAGCGGTCGCTGCGGGAGCACGGCTCGTGAAGGCCGCGGGGAAAACTTTTTGGGGCGGCTATGCCGGATATTTTCAGGACCCCGATGGGCATCTGTGGGAGGTTGTGTTCAATCCCGCGTTTGTTCCGGAGGACTGAATGTTGGCCGTTGATCTCTAAACTTTCCCCCACCGCCACCGAGCCGGCTCCCCCTCAGCCAGCACACCGCCACGAACGCTTTGGACGATCATGAAGGTAGTCAGCGCGGCAACGACGCATCGTTCATCCCCGGCCGGAGCCCGCAGCCGGCCGGCATCGCGTCGCTATAATGATCCGTCCCCCGTTCCTCCCGCCACCCCGCCCCGAGCGCTCCAACCATGACCACCGAACCAACCGATCCCACCGACCCGCCCCACGACCACCTTGAACTCGGCGGCTCAGTCTGGTTCCAGGCCGGCACGCAGACGCTCGGCGGCGCGGCGCGCATCGCGCTGCTCGCGGCGATCGGCGACACCGGCTCGATCACGAGCGCGGCGAAGGCGGTGGGGATGAGCTACAAGGGCGCGTGGGACGCCATCGATACGATGAACAACCTCGCCGGCGAGCCGCTCGTCGTGCGGCTGACCGGCGGCAAGGGCGGCGGCGGCACCACGCTGACGCCGCGCGCGGTCAAGCTGATCGACACGTTTCGCGCGGTCGAGCGCGAACATCGGCGCTTTCTCGAACGCGCGGGCGCGGCGATCGAAGGCTTTGCGAACGACTGGGATCTGATCGGCCGCATCGGCGTGAAAACGAGCGCGCGCAATCAGTTCTACGGCAAGGTGTCGGCGCTCACGCGCGGCAGCGTCAACGACGAAGTGTCGCTCGCGCTGCCCGGCGGCCAGACCATCGTCGCGGTCGTCACGCACGAGAGCACCGAGGCGCTCGGGCTCGCCGAAGGTGTCGCGGCGTTTGCGCTGATCAAGGCGTCGTGGGTGGTGCTGCTGGTCGATCGCGAAGACGGCGCGCCGCTCAAGCTGTCCGCGCGCAATCAGTTGCGCGGGATCGTGCAGAGCGTGAAGCACGGCGCGGTGAATGCGGAGGTGTCGCTAGGTCTCGAAGGCGGCGCGGTGATCACCGCGGTCGTCACCAACGAAAGCGTCGAAACGCTTGGCTTGCAACAAGGCGCGAACGCGGTCGCCGCGTTCAAGGCATCGAGCGTGATACTCGGCGTGAAGGATTGAGCGCCGCCGGCGCGTTGAACGAGCTACGGCCAGCCTCGCGGGCCGCACCCACTCAACGCGGCGACGCCTCGCTGCGCGCATACCCCGCGAACGGCTGATCTTCGCGCACCTGGCCGTCGTTGACCTGCACGACCTGATCGCCGAACGCGGCGACATCGTCGGGATCGTGCGTAATCAGCACCATCGGAATATCGAGGCGCGTTTGCAGGTCCGACAGCTCGCGCCGCATGCGCTGGCGCAACGCGCTGTCGAGTGCGGAAAACGGTTCGTCGAGCAGCAGCAGGCGCGGTTGCGACACCAGAGCTCGCGCCAGTGCCACCCGTTGCTTCTGCCCGCCGGACAACTGCGCCGGGTGATTGCCCGCGACGCCCCGCAACTCCAGCGCATCGAGCCAGTAATCGACCTGCGGATGCGTGCCGCGCGCGCGCGGATTGAACCAGCCCTGGCGCAACCCGAAGCCGATGTTCTGGCGCACGTTCAGATGCGGAAACAGCGCGTAGTCCTGAAACAGATAGGCGATCTTGCGCGCCTGCGGCTTCAGATCGATGCCGCTCGCGCTGTCGAACAGCGTGGCGCCGTGCAGCGTGATCGACCCTTCGTCGGGCCGCAGCAGCCCGGCGATCGCCTGCAAGGTCAGGCTCTTGCCCGCGCCGGACGGCCCGAACAGCACGAGCCGCTGGGTGTTCGCGCTGAACGCGACATCGAGTGTGAAGCGCCGCTCGGCGCTGGCGAAGGTTTTGCGGATCGCGACGTTGAGCGGCATGTCAGCGGGACCTCAGAAGCGTGTGCTGCGGCACGAGGCGCCCCGCGAGCAGCAGGATCGTCACGCACGTGACCGAGGTCACCAGCACGAGGAAGTTCGCGGTGCTGTCGTCGCCGGCCTGCACCGCCGAGTAGACCGCGACCGACAGCGTCTGCGTGCGGCCCGGCAGGTTGCCGGCGATCATCAGCGTCGCGCCGAATTCGCCGAGCGCGCGGGCGAACGCGAGCAGGCCGCCGGCCAGGATGCCGCGCGCGGCGAGCGGCAGCGTCACGCGGAAAAACACCGCGGTTTCGCTGACGCCGAGCGTGCGCGCCGCGTGTTCGAGCTGCGGATCGACGCCTTCAAAAGCGGCGCGCGCCGACTTCAGCACCAGCGGAAACGCGACCACCGTCGACGCGATCACCGCGCCCTGCCACGTGAACACGAGCTGGATATCGAAGCGGTCGAGCCAGGCGCCGATCACGCCGCGTCGGCCGAGCAGCACCAGCAGGTAGTAGCCGAGCACGGTCGGCGGCAGCACCAGCGGCAGCATCAGCAGCGAGTCGATCACGTCGCGCGCGGCGGAGCGCCAGCGCGACAGACCGAGCGCCGCCGCGACGCCGAGCACGAGATTGAGCGCGGTCGCCCAGCCCGCCACTTTCAGCGACAGCAGCAGCGGAACCCAGGCCTCTTGCATGACGGTGTGCCTCTTCTATGAATCAGTGCTGTGGATCAGTGCGCGGGCTTGAAGCCGTACTTCGCGAGCACCGCCTGGCCGGCCGGCGACAGCACGAAATCGACGAACGCCTGCGCGTCGGCCGCGTGGCGGCTGCCTTCCACCTGCGCGATCGGATAGGTGATCGCGGTTTGCGTCGGCACGGTCAGCGCGACCTTGACCTTGTCCGGCATGATCGCGGCGTCGGTGCCGAACACGAAGCCGGCGTCGACTTCGCCGCGCGCGACGTAGTCGAGGCTCTGGCGCACGTTCGCCGCGAGCACCGCCTTCGCGCTCACCGCGTCCCACACGCCGGCGGCCTGCAGCGCGCCCTGCGTATAGCGGCCGACCGGCACCGAAGCCGGATCGCCGAACGCGACGCGCTTCACGCTGGCCCCGGTCAGATCGTTGAGACTGGCGGGCGCGAAACGGCTGTCGGCGGGCACGATCAGCGCCAGCGAATTGGCCGCGAAGTCGCGCCGCGTGGCCGGCACGATCACTTTTTCCGCGGCGGCTTTGTCCATCGCCTTCTGATCCGCGGACGCGAACACGTCGGCGGGCGCGCCCTTGACGATCTGCTGCATCAGCACGTCGGACGCGCCGAAGTTCATCAGTACCTTGGTGCCCGGGTGCTGCTGCTCGAACGCGTCGCCAACTGCCTTGAACGCGTTGGTCAGGCTGGCGGCGGCGGACACCACGAGTTCATTGGCGTGCGCATTCACGCTGACGAGAACGGAGACGGCGCTCGCAACGCACAGCGCGTATTGCTTCAGATGGCGGGAAAGTGTCATGAAGGACCTGAAAAGTCTGACGTGGACAAAGCTGCGATGTGAAACCGCTATCGTAATATATGCGCGGTTATAGCGGTGAGCGCGACAGATTTTCGGTACGGCAGGTCACGCGTCACGCAACGCGTGACGCGCAAGCTCAGCGGGAAAGAGGATCGAAGAGGGGGAAGTAAGCAGGAGAAAGTCGGCTAACGGCGCGGCAGCGGCCAGCAGGCCGCCCGGCCGCTAGCCATTGAGCCGCTTAGCCGCTTAGCCGATCGGCGCGCGCGGCGCCGGTTCGAGGGTGTTGAGAGTCTGCGACAGCGGCGCGGCTTCCGGCCGGAATTCGCGCGTGGCCTTCCATTTCGCGCGGATGAACGGCCGGTCGTGGCCGGACACTTTGAGCGCGATATTGGTGACCCAGCGTTGGGTCGGCACGTGCACGCCGTGCATCACGATCGCCAGCACCAGCATGCTGACGGCCACCGGCAGTATCGACAGCCGGCCCGGCTCCGCATTCCACGCGATGCGCACGAACACCAGCGCGGCGAGCGCGCCGACGAGGCAACCGGTCACCGCTTCGGACGGCGAATGCGCGCTCAGCACAACGCGCGACAAGCCCACCGCGATGCCGGCGGCGAGCCCCGCCAGCACCCCCAACAGCCGCAGCGCGGGCCGCGCGGGCAACAGCATCAGAAACAGCGCGACCGGATAGACCGAGGTGGACAGCATCGCGTGACCGCTGACGCCGGTGAAGTCGAGTTCACGGATGCCGACGCCCCAGCCGAGGAATGCGAGCTTGGTGACGGTCACGATACCGATCGCCGAGCCGAGCAGGGCCAGCCAGCAGGCGGAGAGCCTCCACGAATAGCCGACCGCCAGCCAGATCGCGATGGCGAACGCGAGCGGCAGCGTCATGCCGGCGCCGCCGAGGCTGGTGATCGAATACCACAGATGGATGGGTAAATCGGGCATGGGCAAAAGCGCGACGCGGGTCGCGTGGAATGGGGGTGAGCGGGAAGCGGCGCGCGGCCGGCGGTGCATGCCGGTGCGACTCGGTTCGACAGGGTCGAAGGCTAGCCGTCAGTATAGACGGGTGTCGGGTTGACGGTCTTGCCGCCCGCGACGCATTTATTGCCTTGAATGTTGGCTGCCGAACGGCCATCGTGCGAGTTGGACGGCGGGGTCGCGACAAGGTTCGCGGCAGCGGAAATCTGACCTGGCTGACGACAGCGGTCTTCAGCAACGGACGAAAAATGGTGTTATTGTGCATTGCACAACTTTATGCGATCTGGTGATTTTCCCCTGATCTGCACTGTCCCTTTTTGCGAGGTTATCGCCGATGGCTAAAAGCCTGTCGAAAATCTGGCTGCGCGGTTTAAAGCGGCTGCTCGCGATTCAGACCGAACACGCGCAAAAAACCGTCAAGCGAACGCCGGCGCGACCGGTTCGCGCCGCCGCCAACAAACCGTCGAGTAAAGCCCGGCCGCTGAAGCCGGCCGCCGCGCTGCGCACGCCCGCGAAACGCGAAGCACCGCGCGAGTCGCGGGTGCGGCCGCGCGCGGCGGCGTGGGCGAGCGGCGCGTGGACGCGCTCGTTCCATTCCGCGCCGGCCGCGCCGGGCCGGCTCGTCAATCATCTGCAGTACGGGCTGTATATCCCGTCCGGCCATGCGCACGAAGCGATGCCGCTGGTCGTGATGCTGCACGGCTGCACCCAGTCCATCGACGAATTCGCCGAAGGCACGCGGATGAACCTGCTCGCCGACCGCTACGGCTTCGCGGTGGTCTACCCGGAGCAGTCGAAGCACGCGCACTCGCATCGCTGCTGGCATTGGTACGACGCCGGCGACAGCGCGGGCGGCGCGGAGGCGCGGGCGGTGGTGTCGCTGGTCGATGCGCTGGTCGCGCAGCACGGCTTCGACGCCGAGCGCGTGTACGTGGCGGGGATTTCCGCCGGTGCGGGCCTGAGTTCGCTGCTTGCCGTCAAGTATCCTGGGCATTTCGCCGCAGTGGCGCTCCACTCTGGCCCCGCTTTGGGCGAAGCCCGCTCGGGCATCACCGCGATGGACGTGATGCGGCGCGGCGCGCGCCGCGAGCCGGTCGAACTCGTCGATGCGATCACCGACGTTGCCCAATACCCGGGGATGCCGGCCATCATCCTTCACGGCGACGCCGACCACGTGGTCGCGCCGGTCAACGCCGAGCAGCTGGCCACCCAGTTCCTGCGCCTGAACCGGATGATCGACGCGCGCGGCGCGCGCAAGTCCGGCGAGATGCGCGAGGACCGCAAGGGCGGCGTGGTGATGCGCGACTATGTGCGCAGCGGGCGTCGCGTGGTACGGATGTGCCGGGTCCAGGGGCTCGGCCACGCATGGGCGGGCGGCGATGACGCGGTGCCGTTCCATTCGTCGAAAGGCCCGGACGCGAGCGCGATGATCTGGGAATTCTTCAAGCATCAACGCCGGCCCGAGGCCTCGCGCGTCGCGGATGGCGCGGCGGTGGCGGCTTCGTCGGCCGGCCGGTGACGCCGGGACAACACCTCGAATATTGATCAGTGGCGCAATCCTAGGGTTTTCCCTATAATACGGGTTATCCCTTAGGCGTAAACGCCTAGCTCACATTGCCGAGGTCGACCATGTATCTGCTTAGCCGCCTGTTTCTATTCCTGACCAAATCGCCGGACCAGCTCGCCAAAGAGCGCGCCGACGCCTATCTCGCCGAAGCGACCGATCTGTACGATCTCGAATTCCGTATGCGCAAGCTCGACCGTGACGCGAACGTGCGCCAGCCGTCGTGGATGAGCCAGCACTACGGCTGATCCGGCGTCGAAGCGTCCGCATCAAATGTAGCAATCGGAGCATCGGCGGGTAATGAGACGCCGGTGTTCGGGGCACGCCGCTCAGGCGCTCGCCCGAAACCTTCGCTTCACCCGCTTCGCGCTCCACGCGGCCTTCGCGGCCGGGCCACTCAGACGGCTTACTTCCAGCGTGTCGCTTCTAAGTGCCTGCCTCAGGCAACTCATCTCCAACGGCTCGAATCACGCAGCCGGATTCATCTGCCATAGCGCGTAATTGAGCAGCGCCGCATACGCGACCCATATCACGTACGGCACCAGCAGCACGCCCGCGAGACGATCACGTCGCCAGAACATATAGGTCAGCACGACGATCAGCACCAGCAGGATCAGGATGTCGACCAGCCCCGCGTCGGGCCGGTGCAGGCCGAAAAAGAGCCACATCCACGCCGCGTTGAACAGCAGTTGTACGACCCACAGCACGATCGCCGCGGTCATGCCGTCGCGCTTCCAGACCCGCCACGCGGAAAACGCCATCAGTACGTACAGCACGGTCCAGACCGGCGGGAACACCCAGTTCGGCGGATTGAAGACGGGCTTGTGCAGACCCGCGTACCACGCGTCCGGCATCGATAGACTCGCGGCCCAGCCGGCCGCCAGCGTCAGGATCAGAAACACGAGCAGCGACGGCAGGCGGCGCATCTTTACCCTCCAGATGTTGTTGTTCATTGATGTAAGCGGGCACTCACTTGCCGTAACGGGCCAGCGTGCGCTCGCGGGCCTGCGCGTGATCGACGATCGGTTCCGGATAGTCCTTGCCCAGTACCACGCCGAATTCCGCGAGCCGCTGCGCGCCCGCCAGCCACGGCGCGTGAATCCATTTTGCCGGCAAGTTCGCGAGCTCGGGAAGGTAGCGTTTGATAAAGCGGCCGTCCGGGTCGAATTTTTCGGACTGGGTGACCGGATTGAAGATGCGGAAGTACGGTTGCGCGTCGCAGCCGGTCGAGGCTGCCCATTGCCAGCCGCCGTTGTTCGCGGAGAAATCGAAGTCGTTGAGCAGGTCCGCGAAATAGCGCTCGCCGCGGCGCCAGTCGATGCCGAGATCCTTCGCGAGAAAGCTCGCGGTCACCATCCGCAGACGGTTGTGCATGTAGCCGGTGCGGTTCAGTTGCAGCATCGCCGCGTCGATCAGCGGATAGCCGGTGCGGCCGTCGCACCACGCGGCGAACGCTTTGTCGGCCGCCGCGCCGTGTTCCCAGCGCAGATGCGCGTATTCCGGCTTGAAGGGCGCGCCGCTCGCGATGCGCGGATGATGCGCAAGCACCATGAAGTAGAAGTCCCGCCAGATCAGCTCGGAGAGCCAGGTCGCCGCGCCTTTGCCGTCGGGCTGTAGCGACATCTCGTACGCGAGGCGCGCGAGCGTGCGGATCGACACGGTGCCGAAGCGCAGATGCACCGACAGATAGCTCGGCCCCTTCGCGGCCGGAAAGTCGCGGCGGTCCGCGTAGCTATCGATGCGCGTCAGGAAGTCGTCGAGCAACTGTTGCGCGCCGCTCATGCCGGCGGGCAGCGCCAGCTCCGCGAGGTTGCTCGGCGCGAAGCCGAGCTGGTCGAGCGTCGGCAACTTGCGATCGAGCTTGCGCGGCAGCGGCGCCAGATGCTTCGCGTAGGTTTCGACCGGGTAGGGCTTGAGGTCGAACGCGCCCAGTTGCTTGAGCCACGCGTTCTTGTACGGCGTGAACACCGCGAACGGTTTGCGCTGGCCGTTCAGCACCTCGTCGCGCTCGAAAATCGTCTGGTCCTTGAACGACAGCCACTGGCGGCCCGCGTCGGCGAGCTGTTCGCCGACCGCCGCATCGCGTTCGATCGCGACCGGCTCGTAATCGTGGTTCGCGAACACCGCATCGACTCGCAGTTCGGCGGCCAGCTTCGGCACCAGTTCCGCGGGATCGCCATACAGCACGACGAGGCCGCCGCCGTGGGCGCGCAACGCATCGTCCAGTTCTTGCAGCGATGCGAGGATGAAATCGATCCGCCGGTCCTGCACCGGTTCGCCCGGATGGCGCGTCTGCCACGTATCGATCAGCGGTTGCAGGATCGTCGTGTCGAACACGAAGACGCACCACACCCGCTCGCAATGCTTGAGCGCGTAGTACAGCGCGGCATGATCGGTGCTGCGCAGATCGCGGCGGAACCAGACGAGGCCGGTGTCGAAGGAGTCGTCGAGGCGGCGGGCGCGTGTCATCGGGTATCGGTGGAAAGCGGGAAGTTGGGGAGCGGTGTCGCAGATTGCGTGCCGCGGGCGCCAGATGCAGCTGGATGCAACAACGCCCGCCCCTATTGTGCAGGGAGCGGGCGTTGTTCGCGACGGCGCGGGGTTGCGCGCCGGTCGGCCGGCTTACGCGACGTGCAGACGCACCGCGACGTTGTTGCGCGTGGCGTTCGAGTACGGGCACACCTGATGCGCGGCGTCGACCAGTTCCTTCGCCGCTTCCGGCGCGAGGCCCGGCAGCGTGATGCGCAGATCGATGTCGAGCGCGAAGCCGCCGTGGTCGTTCGGGCCGATGCCGACGTCCGCGGAAACCTGCGTGTCGGCCGGCAGCGCCTGCTTGCGCTGACCGGCGACGAACTTCATCGCGCTCAGGAAACAGGCCGAGTAGCCGGCCGCGAACAGCTGTTCGGGGTTGGTGCCCGCCGCGCCGTTGCCGCCGAGCTCACGCGGCGCAGCCAGCTTCACGTCCAATGCATTGTCCGACGATACGGCGCGGCCGTCGCGGCCACCGGTGCTCGTTGCGCTTGCTTTGTAGAGGATGTTCATGGTGCTGCTCCTTGTCTGGATTGGTCAGGGTTCGCATGCTTGCGCGGGCTGGTTCGCCGGTCTGGCGAGGTAACAGCGAAGCGGCATGTCGAGTAAGATAGTACACAAATCATTTGTGTGCAAATTAATTTTTGCATCGACGCGATAGCGTGCCCCCGTTTGGTCGGTGCTCGCGGCAGTGCGGCGGTTACTCGCCGTCGTCCATGTAATCGTTGAGCGTCGCTCGCAGGCGTGTGAGATCGTCGCGCAAGCGCAGCAGGAATTCCGGCGTCTGTTGGGTCGCGCAGAAGATTTCCGCCGGCACTTCGCGTGCCTGTCGTTTGAGCGCCTTGCCCGCGCTGGAGAGCCGGATGTAGACGAGTCGTTCGTCGTCGGTGCCGCGCACGCGTTCGACGAGGCCTTGTGCCTCGAGCCGCTTGAGCAGCGGCGTGACCGTCGCCGGATCGAGATTCAGGCGCGTGGCCATGTCTTTCACGGTGACGTTGTCGGTTTCCCACAGCACCAGCATCGCCAGGTATTGCGGGTAGGTCAGGCCGAGCTTGTCGAGCAGCGGCTTGTACGCCTTCGTCATCGCCAGCGAGGTCGAGTAGAGGGCGAAGCAGAGTTGCTCGTCGAGCGTAAAGGGGAGGGCGGCGCGCTGAGTGGTCATCGTGCATCTCGGCTGAAAGAGCGTGCAAATGGATTGCACGCTAACCATTGTGCCGCAAACCGACGCAGGGTGATGGGCGCGAGAGGAAGGAACGGCGCGGGCGCCAGAACGGCCCCGCGCGTGAAATGGATCAGGCCGCGGGCCGGGTCGGCAGATCCGGCGTTTGCGGCGTCTGCACGCCGAAGCAACCGCGATAGGTCGCGTAGAACGAGCAATACAGCATCGTGGTGACGATCATCGTCGCGGGCATCAGGATCGCGAACGCGAACTCGGCCGCGCCGAGCGCCTGCATCAGCGTGGACAGTCCGAGCGACACCAGCGTCGCCACCGCGAACCACAGCGCCGCGAACACCACGAACGCGCCGCGATTGCGCCAGCAGCTGACGACGCTGAAGAACATCGCCTTGACCGGCGGCACGTCGTGCCACGCGGTGAGAATCGGCGAGAACCAGAACAGCATCGCGACCGGCACGTAAAACGCGAGCGCGGTCAGCACCGCGAGCGGAATGTTGCTGTTGGCGATCGCGTTCTCGTCCATCGTCGCGTTGCCGAGCATCACTTGCAGCAGCATGCCGCCGTCGGCGAGCGCGGAGCCGGCCAGCACCAGCGCCATCGCGATCACGTAGACGACGCCGAGCACCAGCAGCCGCCGCGTGACCACCGGACCGTACGAATGAAAGCCGTCGACGAGGATGGTCGGGAACACCGGCTTGCCGGCGATCGTGTCGCGGCACGCGGCCATGAAGCCGACCGCGACGCCCGGAATGAACAGCAGCGGCAGCACGCCGCCGACCACCGGGATCTGCGACACCAGCGTCATCACCAGCAGATAGGTGAAGAACAGCGTAAGGAACGCGAGCGGATTCTTGCGGAACAGCCAGATGCCTTGCCGGAACCACACGTAGCCGGTTTTCGCGGGGACTTCGATCAGTTGCATGGAGTATGGATGCCAGGATTGGCGACGCCTTTCAGGCGTTCGCGCAGAATGCGTTCGAAATGGCCGGGGTCGTGCGGCTTGAGCAGTTCGGCCGCGCGCGGCAGGTGAAAATCATACAGGCGCGACACCCAGAAGCGGTACGCGCCGGCCCGCAGCATGTCGCCCCAATGGCGGTTTTCCTCGGCGGTGAACGGCCGCACCGTCTGGTACGCGCGCAGCAGCGCCTCGGTGCGGGCGTCGTCGAGCTGGCCGGTCGCGAGGTCGACGCACCAGTCGTTGACCGTCACCGCTACGTCGAACAGCCATTTGTCGCAGCCGGCGAAATAGAAGTCGAAGAAGCCGCCGAGCCGCACTTCGTGGCCGGTGTCGGGCGCCGCGTGCGCGAACATCGCGTTGTCGCGGAACAGGTCGGCGTGGCACGGGCCGCTCGGCATCGCGGCGTAATCGGCCGACGCGAAAAACGCTTCCTGATGCGCGAGTTCCGACGCCAGCAACTCGCGTTGCTCGCCTTCGAGGTACGGCAGGATTGTCGGCACGGTGTCGCGCCACCACGGCAGGCTGCGCAGATTCGGCTGATAGCGCGGATAGTCGCGGCCCGCGAGGTGCATGCGCGCGAGCATCTGGCCGACCTCGACGCAGTGCTCGATGCCCGGCGCGAGTTCCGGCGCGCCTTCGAGCTTGGTGACGATCGTCGCCGGCTTGCCGAGCAGCATGCCGAACAGCGCGCCATCGTTGCGCGGCATCGGGTCGGGCACCGGCACGCGGCGCGACGCGAGGTGGCGCATCAGGTCGAGATAGAACGGCAGTTGTTCGGCGGTCAGCTTTTCAAAAATCGTCAACACGTATTCGCCGCGCGTCGTCGTCAGAAAGAAGTTGCTGTTTTCAATGCCGGACGAGATGCCACGCAATTCGACGACATCGCCGAGGTCGTAGTGGCGCATCCATTCTGCGAGTTGGGAGTCGTTGACTGCGGTGAAGACGGCCATGCGGGAAACGTCGGGTCAGGTTGTTCGGGCTGGCGCGGTAGGGCCAGTGCGAGGTGCGACAAAAGTAGGCAGCAAGCGGGTGGAGGCGGTGTCGAACCAGGCGGTTCGGCGTATCCGCATTGCGCTTGCGCGGAACACGGGCCGCGGCGCGGGACCCGGCCAGTGCCGGTGCCGGCGCGCCGCTTCCGGGTCGATCAGTAGCGCAGGTTCACCGACGGCAAACGTGTGCTCGGACGGCCGCTGTCGTGGACGGTCGGCGACGTATCGAGCGGCGCGCTCATCTGGTAGCGGGTGCCGAAATTCGAATGCACGTTGATTTCGACCGGCTTGCCCTTGTCGCGATACTCCGTGATTTCGGTGCCGGTCGGGCTCACTTCGTGGAAGCTCGGCGTGCGCGGAACGTTGATTTCGACCTTCGAGCTGACCTCTGCGCCGGGACGATTGATCTTCTCCAGGTCCGGCAAACCGGCCCGTTCATTGGCGGACTGGGGCGCGCCGGCGGGCGGCGGTTCGTCGACGGGGGCAGCCATCGCGGCGTTGCCGAAGGCGAAAGCCAGCGCAACGGCGATGGGAAGGAGCGGCTTCATGGTGATTCTCCGAAAGGGTGCGCCGATTTTAGCAAATCCGGCCTCGCGTACGGGCGCGCGGCCTTATTTTGCGCCGCTTTCGCGCAACGCGCGCGAACCGTGCGCAAGCCCGTCTTCAGCCCGTGGTTGACATTTGGCGGCGCCAGGTTCCGTGGTAAGGTCGTCTCATCAATAGGGGTGAACGATGATGAACAACGATATCAATCAACGCACGGTGCAGACTCCCGCCAACAGCTTCCCCACCGAGGGCTTCGAGGACGCGGCCGAGGCCGTCACCCGCCTCGCCGCGATCTACGAGGCGAACACGTCGTTCCTGCGCGATGCGTTCGCGCGCTACCGCCGCAACGAGCAGTTCGTCAATCGCGTGCGCGCCTGCTATCCGTTCGTGCGCGTGCGCACCGAAGTCAACACGCACGTCGATTCGCGCCGCTCGTACGGCTTCGTCGCGGGGCCGGGCGTGTTCGAGACGACCGTCACGCGGCCCGACCTGTTCGGTAACTACTATCGCGAGCAACTGCGGTTGCTAGCGAAGAACCATCACGTGCGGATCGAAGTCGGCGTGTCGGACCAGCCGATTCCGATTCACTTCGCGTTTGCCGAGGGCATCCACCTCGAAGGCGATCTGGACCGCGAGCGCCTGTTCCTGATGCGCGACATCTTCGACACGCCGGACCTCGCGCTGCTCGACGACCGGATCGTCAACGGCACCTACGAGCCGCTGCCGGGCGAGCCGCATCCGCTCGCGCTGTTCACGGCGGCGCGGGTCGACTTCTCGCTGCACCGGCTCAAGCACTACACGGCGACCTCGCCGACGCACGTGCAGAACTACGTGCTGTACACGAACTACCAGTTCTATATCGACGAATTCGTCAAGCTGGGCCGCAGCATGATGACCCATACCGACGACGAGGAGTTGCGCGCGTACCGCAGCGAATACACGTCGTTCGTCGAGCCCGGCGACGTGGTCACCTACAACGAGAATCTCGGCGAGCAGGCCCAGGAGGGCACGTCGCCGCCGCGGCTGCCGCAGATGCCCGCGTATCACCTGAAGCGCGCGGACGGCAGCGGCATCACGATGGTCAACATCGGCGTCGGGCCGTCGAATGCGAAGACCATCACCGATCACATCGCGGTGCTGCGCCCGCACGCGTGGATCATGCTCGGCCACTGCGCGGGGCTGCGCAACACGCAGCGTCTGGGCGACTACGTGCTCGCGCACGGCTATGTGCGCGAAGACCATGTACTCGACGCCGATCTGCCGCTGTGGGTGCCGATCCCGGCGCTCGCCGAAGTGCAGGTCGCGCTCGAACGCGCGGTCGCGCAGGTCACGCAGCTCGACGGCGTCGAGTTGAAACGGGTGATGCGTACCGGCACGGTCGCGAGCGTCGATAACCGCAACTGGGAGCTGCGCGATCATCGCGAGCCGGTGCAGCGGCTGTCGCAAAGCCGCGCGATCGCGCTCGACATGGAAAGCGCGACGATCGCCGCGAACGGTTTCCGCTTCCGGGTGCCGTACGGCACGCTGCTGTGCGTGTCGGACAAGCCGCTGCACGGCGAGCTGAAGCTGCCCGGCATGGCTGACCAGTTCTATCGCGCGCAGGTCGATCAGCATCTGCAGATCGGCGTGAAGGCGATGGAGCTGCTGCGGATGAACGGGCTGCATCGCCTGCATAGTCGCAAGCTGCGCAGCTTTGCGGAGGTGGCGTTCCAGTAATCACGCCGGTAGGTTGGGGCGGGTGCGGCGGGCGATGCGGGTGTCCTGATCGGGAGGGACTGCCGGCATCGCCCGCGGCGCTTTACGAGCCTCTGGATTCTTCGGCGCGACCGCTGGCCGTTCTCAGGCCGACGTGCTGACGAACATCCCGCTCAGACTGGCCGTGCCGTTTTGCAGATTGGCCGCGAGCGAGGTCAGAAACTTCTGCAGATCCGCGCTGCTGGATGTGCTCGACGAACCGCTCGACGCGCCGAGTGCCGTCAGCAGGTTCTCGAAATCCGTCGCCAGCGAACTGTCGCTCGACGATGAGCCGGTCGTGCTGGCATCCGTGGATGTGCTGTCCGAATTCGAACTCGACGACGAACCGGACGCCAACGATTGCGCGAGATTTTCGATCGCGGTCGCGAACCCGCCGTCGTAACCCTGCGCCGACGATGACGACGGCGCAGGAGGCGGGGGCGGCGGCATCGCGCCGGCGGAGGCCGAGGTGGTCGCGGTGCTGTCCGCGGTATCGGACGTATCCGCGCTGGAGGTCGTGCCGCTGGCGGCGACAACACCGTTCGCGTTCGTGCTGCCGGTGCCCGAGTCCTGCGAGCCCGGACCGCCTTGCGGCGCGGCCGCCTGGAACAGTGCGCCGAGGAACTGTTGCAGCGCCGCGCTGATCGCGCTCGCCGAGGTGGACGACGTAGTCGAAGCGGTCGAGGTCGAGGTCGAATCGGTCGACGAAGACGTCGACGTTGCCGACGACGAACCGTCCGTCGACGTCACGCCGAACTGCGCGAGCGCGGCCGCGATGGCCGCGACCAGCGGATTGGTCGACGACGCGCTGTCGGTCGACGTTGAAGACGAATCATCTGTTTGCGCCTGATAGCTTCGCGAACTGGTGGACGACCACCAGGCTTCGAGGCCCGTGGAGTTTCCCGCCAAAGCTGAAATAGACATTCTTTTACTCCGTAAGATTTAGCGAGATCTCTCGCCGGGAGCTTCATCCAATCGATGGAATCGCCGTTCGCTTTTACGGCTGAAACTCGTTGAATCTAAGGGGAGTAAGCGGAAAGTTTAGCTTACCGAAACTTTCTCTTTCAGCAGGAAACTTCTGGCAATAACTGGTAAGTATTTTGGCCGGCTTAACCTTGCCCGAACCCGCTCAAACCGATCAGACTTCCCGCCGCCAGCAGCCATAGCGGATGAATCCGCGTCTTCGTCGCCAGCACGGCGGTGAATGCGTTGATCGCCCAGGCGATCGCGGTCGGGTTCGATGCTCGCGCGATCACCGCCGCGCTCGCCGCGACGATGCCGGCCGTCACCGGCACCAAACCCAGTTGCGCGTAGCGCCGCCACGGCCGGTCCTTGAAACGCTCCCACGCATGCAGCGCGAGAATCGTCACAATCGACGACGGCCCGAACTTCGCAATCGACGTCACCAGCATCCCGGCCCAGCCGGCCACGTGCCAGCCGATCAACGTGACGATCATCAGGTTCGGTCCCGGCGCGGCCTGCGCGAGCGCGAACAGCGCGCTGAATTCGCTGGCCGGCATCCAGTGATGCACGTCGACCACCTGGCGCTGCATCTCCGGAAGAATCGTATTGCCGCCGCCGAACGCGAGCAGCGACAACTGGCTGAAGATGACCGCGAGTGCAATTAACGTGTGAGTCATCGTGCGCTCCTCGCCGCGAGATAAATGCTGAGCGGCGTGAGCACCAGCATGGTCGGCAATAGCGGCAGCCGCAGGATCGCAATCGCGACGAAGCCGAGCGCAGCGATCAGCGCGGCGAGCGGTTTGTTGCGCAACGGCAGCAGGATTTTGATCGCCATCGAGATCAGCAGACCCGACGCGGCCGCCGCGAGCCCCGCGAACAGATGGCGCACATGCGGATCGTTTTGCGTGTGTTCATACAGCACGCCGAGGCCGATCACCACCAGCGAAGGCCCGGCGATCAGCCCGAGCAGACCGGCCAGCGCGCCGGGCAAGCCGCGAAAGCGCATCCCCATCGCGACCGACAGATTGATCACGTTGCCGCCCGGCAGGAATTGGCAGAGGCCGAGCAGGTCGGTGAATTCTTCGGCGCTGAGCCAGCGGCGTTGTTCGACGAGCGCGCGGCGCGCGAGCGGCAATGCGCCGCCAAAGGAGATCAGTCCGAGGCCGAGAAAGCCGCTGAAGATTTCGCGCACCGTGGGGGTGGGTGCGAGTTCGAGTCCGGGGCCGGGCTCGCGCGAGGTGAGTGGGTGGTCCATGTTGCGATGCTTCGGGTAGAAGCCCAGCAGGGTAGCGCCGAACCGGTGGCATGCAAAACGATATTTGCGTCTACACGCCCGATCCACACATCAACACGCATCACCGTAAGCGCATCGCAAACTGGCCTTCAAAACGAAAGCGGGCAGCTCAGAGGCTGCCCGCTTCGATTCGCGCAATGCGGTGTTCAGCACAGCACGTTACAGATAGAACATCCGGTCCTCGTCCGACTTCACCGGATGCTGGTCGCCTTCCTCGCGATCTTCATAGAACTTCAGCACCGCTTCGAGCACCTGGTCCGGATCGTCGATCACCTGCATCAGATCGATGTCGGTCGGATTGATCAGGCCCATCGGAATCAGCGAGCTCTTGAACCACGCGAGCAGTCCTTCCCAGAACTCGGCGCCGACCAGAATGATCGGTACGTGACGCGATTTCTTGGTCTGGATCAGCGTGAGAACTTCCGCGAGTTCGTCGAGCGTGCCGAAGCCGCCAGGCATCACGATGACCGCGTCCGAGTTCTTCACGAACGTGACTTTGCGCGTGAAGAAATGACGGAAGCGCAGCGAGATGTCCTGCCACTGGTTGCCCGATTGCTCGTGCGGCAGTTCGATGTTCAGACCGACCGACGGCGCCTTGCCCGCATGCGCGCCTTTGTTGGCCGCTTCCATGATGCCGGGGCCGCCGCCGGAGATCACCGCTAAGCCCGCGTCGGACAGTTTGCGAGCGATCTGCGTGGCCAGTTTGTAGTACGGCGTGTTGGGTTTCAGACGCGCCGAACCGTAGATGCTGACAGCCGGGCGAATCTCCGACAGGTACTCGGTCGCCTCGATAAACTCTGCCATAATCGTGAACATCTGCCACGATGCGCGGGCTTTTTTGGCCGTTGCGCGCTCTTGATCTGCGAGCGATCGCAGACTCGGAATCACTTTTCTCTTAGTCATAATGCCTGAAGAACGAAGCCTTGAAGGTAAGACCCTGCTGTTGGTCGACGGTTCGAGTTATCTATACCGGGCCTACCATGCGATGCCTGATCTGCGCGGCCCCGACAGTAGCCCGACGGGTGCGCTCTACGGGATGATCAACATGCTCCGGCGCATGCGCAAGGAAGTTACCGCAGAGTATAGCGCGTGCGTGTTCGACGCCAAGGGCAAAACATTTCGTGACGACTGGTATCCGGACTACAAGGCGAATCGCCCGTCGATGCCGGAAGATCTGTCGCGTCAGATCGAACCGATTCACGTCGCGGTGCGCGCGCTCGGCTGGCCGCTGCTGATGATCGAACGCGTCGAAGCCGACGACGTGATCGGCACGCTGTGCACGCAAGCCGAAAAGCTCGGCATGAACGTGGTGGTGTCGACCGGCGACAAAGACCTCGCGCAGCTCGTATCGGATCGCGTTTCGCTGGTCAACACGATGACCAACGAAACGCTCGATCGCGAAGGCGTAATCGCGAAGTTCGGCGTGCCGCCGGAACGCATCGTCGATTATCTGTCGCTGATCGGCGATACCGTCGACAACGTGCCGGGCGTCGACAAGTGCGGACCGAAAACCGCGCTCAAATGGCTCACGCAATACGACTCGCTCGACGGCATCGTCGAACATGCGAGCGAGATCAAGGGCGCGGTCGGCGAGAACCTGCGCCGCGCGCTCGACTTCCTGCCGATGGCGCGCAAGCTCGTGACCGTCGAGCGTCAGTGCGATCTGACCGGTCATATCGTGTCGATCGAAGAAAGCCTGCAAAGCCGGCCCGAGTCGCGCGAAGAACTGCGCGACGTCTTTACGCGCAACGGCTTCAAGACGTGGCTGCGTGAAGTCGAAATTGCCGATGCGGTCGAAGGCCCGGAAACGGACGTGCCGCCCGCGTTGACGGTGGACCACGAACGTCACTACGACACCGTGCAGACGTGGGAGCAGTTCGACGCGTGGCTCGAGAAAATCAACGCGGCCGAGCTGACCTCGTTCGATACCGAGACCACCTCGCTCGATCCGATGACCGCGCAGATCGTCGGCCTGTCGCTTTCCGTCGAAGCGGGCCGCGCGGCCTACGTGCCGCTCGCGCATCGCGGCCCGGACGCGCCGGTGCAACTGCCGCGCGACGAAGTGCTCGCGAAGCTCAAGCCGTGGCTCGAAAGCGACGAGCGCAAGAAGGTCGGCCAGCATATGAAGTACGACGAACAGGTGCTCGCGAATTACGGCATCGAGATGCGCGGCGTGCAGCACGACACGCTGCTCGAATCGTACGTGCTCGAATCGCATCGCACGCACGACATGGACAGCCTCGCGCTGCGCCATCTCGGCGTGAAGACGATCAAGTACGAAGAGATTTGCGGCAAGGGCGCGCAACAGATTGGCTTCGACGAAGTCGCGCTGGAGCAGGCCGCCGAATACGCGGCCGAAGACGCCGACATCACGCTGCGTCTGCATCAGGCGCTGTACCCGCAGATCGCAGCGGAAAAGACGCTGGAGCACGTGTATAGCGCGATCGAAGTGCCGACCTCGCGCGTGCTGCGCAAGATGGAGCGCACCGGCGTGCTGATCGACGCGGACAAGCTGCGTCAGCAAAGCAGCGAGATCGCCACGCGGCTGATCGAACTCGAAGGTCAGGCGTACGAACTGGCTGGCGGCGAATTCAATCTTGGTTCTCCGAAGCAGATCGGTCAGATCTTCTTCGAGAAGCTGCAATTGCCGGTCGTCAAGAAGACGCCGAGCGGCGCACCGTCCACCGACGAAGAAGTGCTGCAAAAGCTCGCCGAAGACTATCCGCTGCCGAAGATCCTGCTCGAGCATCGCGGCCTGTCGAAGCTGAAGTCCACCTATACCGACAAGCTGCCGCGCATGGTCAATGCGCAGACCGGCCGCGTGCACACGAACTATGCGCAGGCGGTTGCGGTGACCGGGCGGCTCGCGTCGAACGATCCGAACCTGCAGAACATTCCGGTGCGTACCGGCGAAGGCCGCCGGATTCGCGAGGCGTTCATCGCGCCGCCGGGACACAAGCTGGTGTCCGCCGATTATTCGCAGATCGAACTACGCATCATGGCGCACATCTCCGGCGACGAATCGCTGATGCGCGCGTTCGCGCAAGGCGAGGACATTCACCGCGCGACGGCTTCGGAGATTTTCAGCGTGACGCCGCTCGAAGTGTCGAACGATCAACGGCGCGTCGCGAAAGTCATCAACTTCGGCCTGATCTACGGGATGAGCGCGTTCGGCCTCGCGGCGAACCTCGGCATCACGCGCGACGCGGCGAAGATGTATATCGACCGTTATTTCGCGCGTTATCCGGGCGTCGCGCGTTATATGGACGAGACGCGTTTGAGCGCGAAGGCGAAGGGTTACGTCGAGACCGTATTCGGCCGCCGTCTGTGGCTGCCGGAAATCAACGGCGGCAACGGGCCGCGTCGCCAGGCCGCCGAACGCGCGGCAATCAACGCGCCGATGCAGGGTACGGCCGCCGACCTGATCAAGCTGTCAATGATCGCGGTGCAGAAGTGGATCGAAGATTCGAAGATCGGCACGCGCATGATCATGCAGGTGCACGATGAACTGATTCTCGAAGTGCCGGACGCCGAATTGTCGGAAGTGCGCAAGCGTCTGCCCGAACTGATGTGCGGCGTGGCCGCGCTGAAAGTGCCGCTGGTCGCCGAGGTCGGCGCCGGACTGAATTGGGAAGAGGCGCATTGACATTGCGATGACACGCGCGCGATAACGTCGTGCGCATGTCACACATGGGTTTTGGCGACTTGTGGCTACCCGTGTGGGTCGAGGACAATCGGTGCGGAACGGCGCCTTCGTGCGCGGCGTTGCGACGCATAATTCATCGGCTACACGGAGAAGTGCAATGCATCGATTTATCGTCGTTGGCGGAGGTGCGGGCGGGCTGGAACTGGCGACTCGTCTCGGCGATCGCTACGGCGCCGGCAGGAAGGGCAAGGATGCGAAGGCCCTCGTCACGCTGGTCGACCGCAATCCGACCCACATCTGGAAGCCGCTGCTGCACGAGGTGGCGGCCGGCAGCATGGACCCGTTCACGCAGGAGCTCGAATACGCGGCGCAGGCGCGCTGGCACGGCTTCGAGTTCCAGCAGGGCGAGCTGACCGGGCTCGACCGCGCGAGCCGCCGCATCACGCTGGGCACCGTGCTCGACGACGACGGCGCGGAACTGCTGCCCGAGCGCGTGCTCGAGTACGACACGCTGGTCATCGCGATCGGCAGTACCACGGCCTTCTTCGGCGTCCAGGGCGCGGCCGAATTCTCCATTGCACTCGATACCGTCGGCCAGGCCGAGCGTTTCCGCAAACGCCTGATCGCGGCCTGCATGCGCGCCGAGCACCAGGCGCACGAGCCGGTCGAATCGCGACCGGGCCCCGGCACCTGGAGCACCAGTGAACCGCGCATTCAGGTGGCGATCGTCGGCGGCGGCGCGACCGGCGTCGAGTTGTCGGCGGAATTGCGCAATACCGCGCAGGTGTTGTCCGCGTACGGCTTGCACAAGCTCGACCCGCGGCATGACGTCGGCATCGTGTTGATCGAGGCGGGGCCGCGGATTCTGCCGGCGCTGCAGGAGCGTGTCTCTACAGCTACCGCCGAATTGCTGACCAAGCTCGGCGTGAAGCTGATGATCGGCGAAACCGTGGCGGAGGTCGCACCCGGCTTCATCCGTACCGCGAGCGGTCACACGGTGCGCGCCGATCTGACGGTGTGGGCGGCCGGCATCAAGGCGCCGGCGGTGCTGGGGCAGCTCGACGGGCTGCCGGTCAACCGGCTCGGCCAGCTGTCCGTGCGCCGCACGCTGCAAACGGAAATCGACGACAACATCTTCGCGCTCGGCGATTGCGCCGCCTGCCAGTGGCCGGGCAACGAGCGCAACGTGCCGCCGCGCGCGCAGGCCGCGCACCAGCAGGCCACCTTTTTGCTGAAGGCGCTGGCGGCGCGGCTCGACAACCGGCCGCTGCCGGAATTCACCTATCGCGACTTCGGCTCGCTGGTGTCGCTTGGCCACTTCAGCGCGGTCGGCAATCTGATGGGCGGGGTGATCGGCGGCAACATGCTGATCGAAGGGCTGTTCGCGCGCTTCATGTACATGTCGCTGTACCGGCTGCACATCGCCGCGCTGCACGGCTATCCGCGCATGGTGCTCGACACGTTCGCGCACTGGCTGCGCCGCACCACGCTGCCGCGCGTCAAGCTGCACTGACGGGCACCGGCTTTCTCCACGGTCGAATCTGCAACAGGATGCGCTCTGCGCGTATCCTGTTGCATCCGATCAACCAACCGAGGAGCGCCGCATGCTGAAACCCGAAATCGACAGCCTGATCCCGCACGTTCCGTTCGACCGCCGTACCTTCATCAAGGCCGCGCTCGGCACCGGCTTCGCCGCGGCCGTGCTGCCGGTCTCGGCGCAGACCATCCACACCGACAGCGACGGCCTCGAAGCCGGCGAAGTCGCGTTTCAGTCTGGCGGCACGCTGGTGCCGGCCTATCGCGCGCAACCGAAGGGCAAGACCGATCTGCCGGTGATCCTCGTCGTGCACGAAATCTTCGGCGTGCACGAGCATATCGCCGACGTGTGCCGGCGCTTCGCGAAGCAGGGTTATCTGGCGATCGCGCCGGACCTGTACGAGCGGCAGGGCGATCCGACCGTGTACACGAGCATGCAGCAGTTGAACGAGCAACTGGTCAGCAAGGTGCCCGACCAGCAGGTGCTGGCCGATCTCGACGCGGCCGCCGCGTGGGCGGGCGCGAACGGCGGCGACCTGAACCGGCTCGGCGTGAACGGCTTCTGCTGGGGTGGGCGGATCGCGTGGCTATACGCGGAGCACAATCCGCGCGTGAAGGCGGGCGCAGCGTGGTACGGCCGCGTGACGGGCGCGAAAACCGAGAACACGCCGGCCAATCCGATCGATCTCGTCGCTAATCTGCATGCGCCGGTGCTCGGGATGTACGGGCGCCAGGACCAGAGCATTCCGCAGGACACACTCGAGCAGATGAAGCAGGCGATCGCCCAGGGGCCGGCGGCGGGACGCGGCTCGCAGTTCGTCGTCTACGACGATGCGGGCCACGCGTTCTTCGCCGACTACCGGCCGAGCTACCGGAAGGCCGATGCGGAGGATGGCTGGCGTCGCGCGCTGGTGTGGTTCAAGCAGCACGGGGTCGCGTGACGCACGCGGCCGGCGCTCTTAGGGGCTTCAAGGCTTAAGGATTCGGCCCTGTCGCGACCGGCCGCTTCGAATCCGAACTCCATTCGCTCCACGAGCCAGCGTACAGCGCGGAGCCGTGCAGGCCGGCAATTTCCATCGCGAGCGAATTGACACAGGCGGTCACGCCCGAGCCGCATTGCAGCACCACGTGCTCGGGCGGCGTGTCGCCGAGCAGCGCGTGGAATTCCTCGCGCAGCGTATGGGCAGACTTGAAGCGGCCGTCGGCGGTCAGGTTGTCCTTGAAGAAGCGATTCAGCGCGCCGGGGATATGGCCGCCGACGCGATCGAGCGTCTCGTTCTCGCCGCGATAGCGATCGGCCGCGCGCGCATCCACGACCACGCGTTCCTTCGTGCCGAGATTGCGCTCGACCGTCTGTGCATCGACGGTGACCGCGAGCGGCGCGCCTGCCTTGAAGTCGCCGGTATTCTGCGCGGGCGCGTCCTGCGTCAACGGCTGACCGGCGGCTTGCCAGGCCTGCAGTCCGCCGTCGAGCAGCGCGACCGCGTCGTGGCCGAGCCAGCGCAATAGCCACCAGATCCGCGCCGCGTACATGCCGCCTTGCGCGTCGTAGGCGACGACCTGCTGACCCTGCTTGAGCCCGCGCGATTCGAGCGTTTCGACGAGCCGCGCGCGCTCCGGCAACGGATGCCGGCCGTTCGAACCGGTCTTCGGCCCGGACAGATCGCGATCGAGATGCAGATAATGCGCGCCCGGCAGATGGCCGGCCAGATAGGCTTTTTCGCCCGCTTCGGTATCGGTGAGATCGAACCGGCAGTCGATCACGAAGACGCTGCCCGGCGCGGCGGCGAGCCGCTCGGCCAGATTGGTCGCGGAGATCAGAGTGGTGTAGTGGGTATGGGGCATGATGTCTCCTCGATGCAAGCGATGGCGGCTCCGGCTGCGCGTTTCGCTGCGGCGGGCGGGTGGCCGGTCTATGTGGGTAGTCTAAACAAAAAAAGACGGGCCGCAGCCCGTCTTTCCTTGTGTTGCTTGCAGCGTCACGCGACGCGGCTCAGATCGTGCCGAGTTCGCGGCGCAGAAACTCGTGGAAGTGCTGCATGCCGTCTTCCATCGGGCTCTGATACGGACCGACCTGCGACTCGCCGCGCTCCATCAGTGCGAGCCGGCCGGCGTCCATGCGCTCGGCGATTTCATCGTCTTCGCGGGCCGTTTCCATATAGGCGGCGCGCTCGGCTTCGACGAAGTCGCGTTCGAACAGCGCGATTTCCTCGGGGTAATAGAACTCCACCACGTTGGTGGTTTGCTGCGGACCGCGCGGAATCAGCCACGACACGACCAGCACGTGCGGATACCACTCGATCATGATGCCCGGGTAGTACACCATCCAGATCGCGCCGAACTCGGGCGGGTTGCCGCCGCGGAAGCGCAGCACTTCGTCGTGCCACTTGCGGTAGGTCGGGCTGCCCGGCTGTTCGAGCGCCTTGTGCACGCCGACCGTCTGCACGCTGTACCAGTCGCCGAACTCCCACGTCAGATCGTCGCAATTGACGAAGCTGCCGAGGCCCGGATGGAACGGCGCGACGTGATAGTCCTCCAGATAGACCTCGATGAAGGTCTTCCAGTTGTAGTTGCACTCGTGGACTTCGACGTGATCGAACATGAAGCCCGAAAAGTCGAAATGGCGGCTCGGACCGAGGCGGGCGAGATCTTTCGCGACATCGCGGCCCTGTGCCTCGAACAGCAGGCCCTGCCAGTTCTGCAGCGGCGTCGCGCCGAGATTCAGACACGGGTTGTCCGCAAAATGCGGAGCGCCGAGCAGTTCGCCCTTCAGGTCATAGGTCCAACGATGCAACGGACAGACGATGTTCTGCGTCTGGCCGCGGCCGTTGAGCATGATGGCCTGGCGATGGCGGCAGACGTTCGACAGCAGTTCGACCTGCGACTGCTGGTTGCGGACGAGCACCCGCCCCTCGCGTTCGCTGGGCAAGGCAAAATAATCCCCCGCGTCGGGCACCATGAGATCGTGGCCGACGTAGCGAGGACCTTTCTTGAAAAGGGTGTCGATTTCGCGCGTAAGAAGCGCTTCGTCAAAGTAAGCCGTGACTGGCAGCTGGCTGTGGACAGACCGCAACTGCAATGCATTGCTCAGATTGGACATTCCCACTCCCGTGAAGACGTGAAAGCAGTGAACAACCCAACCATCGATAGATTCGATTTAGGGAACCGGCGATTATACCTGTTTCCCCACTGCTGGGGCGCTTAAGTGACTGATTTGGGTCAAAAATGTCGAGAAAGTTCGGCATTTTCGCCGCAGACCCTCGGATTTTTTTCTGCGAGACTTTCGGGTCGAAGCGCTGCAAAAGCGAGCGGAGCAAAAGGTGGAAACGGGGAGGCACGGCGGGGCGCAGGGTCGCGAGCGGGTCGAACCTGGCGCTTTTGCCGTAGAATGTCCGACTTGTTTTAATTTTGCGACTATTCATGGCGAAGACCGCATCGAAAGATTCCGCCGCCGCGTCAGCCGAATGTGGCGACAGCGCGCCGCTGCCGGAGAATTACGAGGCTGCGCAGGCGGAGCTGGAAGAGCTCGTCGCGCGCATGGAAGGCGGCAGCCTGAGCCTCGAGGAATCGCTGGCCGCGTATCGTCGCGGCGCGGCACTTGTCGCATTCTGTCAACAGCAGCTCGAGAAAGTCGAGCAGCAGGTGCGCGTGCTGGATGGCGAGACGCTCAAGCCGTTGCCCATGAATACCGCAGGCACAGCCGCGACTGAAAGCGGGGACGACCTATGACATTCGAACAATGGACGCGCTCGGTACTCGAACGCGTCGAAACGGCGCTGGAAAACTACCTGCCGGCCGAGACCACGGAACCCGCCAAACTGCATGAAGCGATGCGCTATGCAGTGCTCGGCGGCGGCAAGCGCGTGCGGCCGCTGCTGTGCCATGCGGCCGGCGAGCTGACCGGCGCGCGCGCCGAGTGCCTCGACGCGGCGGCGGCGGCGCTGGAAATGATCCACGTGTATTCGCTCGTGCACGACGACATGCCGTGCATGGACGACGACGAACTGCGCCGCGGCAAGCCGACGGTCCACGTCAAATATGACGAAGCGACCGCGCTGCTGGTCGGCGATGCGCTGCAGTCACAGGCATTCGTCGTGCTGACTTCGGACGTGCTCGCGCCGCAGCAACAGGCGTCGCTGGTGCGCGAACTCGCGTTCGCGAGCGGCTCGCTCGGCATGTGCGGCGGCCAGGCGATCGATCTGGCGAGCGTCGGCCATACGCTGACGCGCCCGCAACTCGAAACCATGCACCGGATGAAAACCGGCGCGCTGCTGCGCGCGGCCGTGCGCATGGGCGCGCTGGCCGGCGACACGCCGGACGCGGACGCGCTGCGTTCGCTCGACGCATATTCCGCCGCGGTCGGCCTCGCGTTTCAGGTCGTCGACGACATTCTCGACGTCACGACCGATTCCGCGACGCTCGGCAAGACCGCCGGCAAAGACGCGAAGGACGGCAAGCCGACCTACGTGTCGATTATCGGGCTCGACGCGTCGCGCGCGCTCGCCGCGCAACTGCGCAGCGACGCCCACGCCGCGCTCGCGCCGTTCGGCGCGCGCGCACAGCGCCTTGCCGAACTGGCCGACCTGGTGGTGAACCGGGTCAGCTGAACGCGAAAGCCCGCCGCCGCGCACCTTCCATCCCCGGGGTGCATGTATGAAGTGCGGGCGCGTAAGTTTTCCTACAATGGAACGACGATGTACGACTTGCTGAAAACCATCGACGACCCGGCAGCCCTGCGCCGCCTCGATCGCCGCCAATTGCAACCGCTTGCCGACGAGTTGCGCGCCTTTGTGCTCGACAGCGTGTCGCAGACGGGCGGCCATCTCTCGTCCAACCTCGGCACGGTCGAGTTGACCATTGCTCTGCACTATGTGTTCGACACGCCGCACGACCGCATCGTCTGGGACGTGGGCCATCAAACCTATCCGCACAAGATCCTGACCGGCCGCCGCGACCAGATGCACACGCTGCGTCAGCTGGGCGGCATCTCGGGCTTCCCGAAACGCGACGAATCCGAATACGACACGTTCGGCACCGCGCACTCGAGCACGTCGATCTCGGCCGCGCTCGGCATGGCGGTCGCGAGCAAGCTGCAGGGCGATAACCGCATGGGCATCGCCGTGATCGGCGACGGCGCGATGACGGCCGGCATGGCCTTCGAGGCGATGAACAACGCGGGCGTCGAAGACGACGTGCCGCTGCTGGTGATCCTCAACGACAACGACATGTCGATCTCGCCGCCGGTCGGCGCGCTGAATCGCCATCTCGCGCGTCTGATGTCGGGTCGCTTCTACGCGGCGGCGCGCGCCGGCGTCGAACGCGTGCTGCGCGTCGCGCCGCCGATGCTCGATCTCGCCCGCAAGCTCGAAGAGCACGCGAAGGGCATGATCGTGCCGGCTACGCTGTTCGAAGAGTTCGGCTTCAACTACATCGGCCCGATCGACGGTCATGACCTCGACTCGCTGATCCCGACGCTGCAGAACATCAAGGAACTGCGCGGCCCGCAATTCCTGCACGTGGTCACGAAGAAAGGCCAGGGTTACAAGCTGGCCGAGGCCGATCCGGTGCTGTACCACGGCCCGGGCAAGTTCAATCCGGCCGAGGGCATCAAGCCGGCGGCAACGCCGTCGAAGAAGACCTACACGCAGGTGTTCGGCGAATGGCTGTGCGATGCGGCCGAACTCGATTCGCGCGTGGTCGGCATTACGCCGGCAATGCGCGAAGGCTCGGGTATGGTCGAGTTCGAGAAGCGCTTCCCGGATCGCTACTTCGACGTCGGCATCGCCGAGCAGCACGCGGTGACGTTCGCGGGCGGTCTCGCCGCGGACGGCATGAAGCCGGTCGTCGCGATCTACTCGACGTTCCTGCAACGAGCGTATGACCAGTTGATCCACGACGTCGCGCTGCAAAACCTGCCGGTCGTGTTCGCAATCGACCGCGCGGGCCTCGTCGGCGCGGACGGCGCGACTCACGCTGGTGCGTACGACCTCGCGTTCATGCGCTGCATCCCGAACATGACCGTGATGGCGCCGTCGGACGAAAACGAGTGCCGGCAGATGCTGTACACGGCGCTCCAGCAGCCGAACCCGACCGCGGTGCGTTATCCGCGCGGCGCGGGCACCGGTGTCGCGACGGTCAAGCAGATGAGCGCGTTGCCGATCGGCAAGGGCGAAGTGCGTCGCGAGACCTCGCAGCCGGCCGGCAAGCGGATCGCGATTCTGGCGTTCGGCACGATGGTCGCGCCGTCGCTGGCGGCCGCCGAGCAACTCGACGCCACCGTCGCGAACATGCGCTTCGTGAAGCCGCTCGACGCCGACCTCGTGCGTCAGCTCGCCGAAACCCACGACGCGATCGTCACCGTCGAAGAAGGCTGCATCATGGGCGGCGCGGGTTCGGCCTGCGTCGAAGCCCTGCTCGAGAGTGGGGTTATGCGACCCGTACTACAATTGGGCCTCCCCGACCGGTTCATCGATCACGGGGACCCGGCCAAGCTGCTCGCCGCGTGCGGTCTCGACGCAGCGGGTATCGCCCGGTCGATCCGCGAACGCTTCCTCGCGAGCGGCGCGGTCGGCGGTCAATCGTCGGTGAAGCGCGTCGCGTAAGCGCGCTATCGCTGGTCGTAGCGCCGGTGCCGCCGTCATGCGACGGTGGCCGCGGCAATCTCCAGTTTGAACGGACGGGCGTTGCGACCCGTCACCCAACGCCGGCGAAAGCCGGCGTTCGCCGTTGCGCGTACTGATCCGCACGGCCGCTGGGCGCCTCGAAGCCGTCGCTGAGCGACGCTTGCAGATACAACCAAACGAAGGCCGCCCGGCGCTTTCCAGAAAGGACAAAAGAATGAATCAGATGAATCCCGCCTTTGTGATGCCCGACGTGCAAAGCACGCCCGATACCCGCCAGATCCCGATCCAGCGCGTCGGCGTGAAGGGCGTGCGGCATCCGTTGACGGTACGCACTCAGGCCGGCGACGTGCAGCCGACCGTCGGTACCTGGAGCCTCGACGTGCATCTGCCGGCCGAGCAGAAGGGCACCCACATGTCGCGTTTCGTCGCGTTGCTCGAAGAGAACAAGACGCCGCTCGACGCGGCCACCTTCCGCACGATGCTCACGACGATGCTCGAAAAGCTCGAGGCCGAGGCGGGTCGGATCGAAGTGTCGTTCCCGTACTTCGTGAACAAGACCGCGCCGGTGTCGGGCGTGCAAAGCCTGCTCGACTACGAAGTGACGCTGAGCGGCGACACCCGCAACGGTGCGACGCGGCTGTTCCTGAAGGTGCTGGTGCCGGTCACGAGCCTGTGCCCGTGCTCGAAGAAGATCTCCCAGTACGGCGCGCACAACCAGCGCTCGCACGTGACGATCAATGCCGAGTTGAACGGCGAGGTCGCGGTCGAAGAACTGGTGCGGATCGCCGAGGAAGAGGCGTCGTGCGAACTGTGGGGCCTGCTCAAGCGGCCGGACGAGAAGTTCGTGACCGAGCGCGCGTATGAGAATCCGAAGTTCGTCGAAGACCTCGTGCGCGATGTCGCGCAGCGTCTGAACGCGGATGAGCGCGTGGTCGCTTATGTGCTCGAAGCCGAGAACTTCGAGTCGATCCACAATCACAGCGCGTATGCGGTGATCGAGCGGGATAAGCGGGTCGCTTAAAGGGCGTGCCGTCGATGCGCGGACCGGGTGGTCGTCGCGCATCGCTTCGAAGTATGAAAAAAGCCGCTTTTTGAAGCGGCTTTTTTTCGTGTTGCGTGTGCGGAGATCCCGCAGTTCAGGTTCGGCTCAGTGCGCGAGCGAGCTCAAATCCCAGCGCGGCTTCACCGTGAACGCGTAGTCGTTGCCGGCCTGCTCGGGCCAGCGTTGCAGACGCAGCGCGCCGGCCAGCGCGATCATCGCGCCGTTGTCCGTGCACAGCGACAGGTCGGGATAGTGCACGAAGAAATTGCGCTTCTGCGCGGCCGCGGACAGCGCTTCGCGCAACTGCCGGTTCGCGCCGACGCCGCCCGCCACTACCAGCCGGTTCAGCTTCGTGCGCTTGAGCGCCGCGAGCGACTTGGCCGCCAGCACTTCAACCGCTGCATCGACGAAACCGCGCGCCAGATCGGCCTTCGACTGCTCGCAGATGTTCGCGCCGCCGAGCTTGTTCGCGTTTGTCAGCACCGCGGTCTTCAGGCCGCTGAAGCTGAAGTCGAGGTCGCCGGAATGCAGCATCGGGCGCGGCAGCACGACTGCGCCGGGGGTGCCGAATTCGGCCATCCGTGACACTTCCGGCCCGCCCGGGTAGCCGAGGCCGAGCAGCTTGGCGGTTTTGTCGAATGCTTCGCCGGCGGCGTCGTCGAGCGTTTCGCCGAGCGTCTCGTAGACGCCGACGTCGGTCACGCGCATCAGCTGCGTATGGCCGCCGGACACTAGCAGCGCGACGAACGGGAACGGCGGCGGTTCATCGACGAGCAGCGGCGACAGCAGATGCCCTTCGAGATGGTGGATGCCGATGGTCGGCTTGTTCCACGCCATCGCCAGCGAATTGGCGACGCTCGCGCCGACCAGCAGCGCGCCCGCGAGCCCCGGGCCCTGGGTGTACGCGATCGCGTCGATGTCGCTACGCGCGACGCCTGCGCGCTCCATCACCTCTTCGAGCAGCGGCAGCGCGCGGCGGATATGGTCGCGCGAAGCCAGTTCCGGCACCACGCCGCCATACTCCCGGTGCATCGCAATCTGCGAATGCAGCGCGTGCGCGAGCAGGCCGCGCTCCGTGTCGTAGAGCGCGAGACCGGTTTCGTCGCAGGAGCTTTCGAGGCCGAGAACGAGCATGATGAGTCGCTTGAGCCGGACGCGCGAACGCGCGCCCGAAAGTGAAAGGTAAGCCTGAAAGTATAGCAGCGCGGGGCAACGGCCGCCGGCCGCCCCCTCTGCCGGCGAGGCCCCGCAGGTACAATGCGGCCCCATGGAATCCTTCGATATCGCGGTAATCGGCGCGGGCGCGGCCGGCATGATGTGCGCGGCCGTGGCCGGGCAACTCGGCCGGCGCGTCGTGCTGATCGACCACTCACAGCGGCTCGCGGAAAAAATCCGCATTTCCGGCGGCGGCCGCTGCAACTTCACGAATCTGTACGCGGGGCCGGCGAACTATCTGTCGGCGAATCCGCATTTCTGCCGTTCAGCGCTCGCGCGCTACACGCCGCGCGACTTCATGTCGCTGCTGAAGCAGCACCGCGTCACGTGGCATGAGAAGCACAAAGGCCAACTGTTCTGCGACCAGTCGAGCGACGCGATCATCGACGTGCTCAAGCGCGAATGCGATGAGGGGCGCGTCGCGTGGCGGACGCCGCTAGGAGTGGAAGAAGTGGGCCAGGACGGCCAGGGCCAGTTCACGCTCGGCACCTCGGCCGGGACGATCGCGGCCCGCGCGCTGGTGGTCGCCACCGGCGGCCTGTCGATCCCGAAGATCGGCGCGACCGACTTCGCGTACCGGCTCGCCAAACAGTTCGGCCACAAGCTGATCGACACGCGTCCGGCGCTGGTGCCGCTGACCTTCGCGCCCGCGGACTGGGAGCCGTTCGCGGCGCTCTCGGGGGTGTCGCTCGAAGTGCAGCTGTCGACCGGCAACAAGAGGACCGGCGCCGAATTCACCGAAGACCTGCTGCTCACGCATCGCGGTCTGTCGGGCCCCGGCGTGCTGCAGATTTCGAGCTACTGGCAGCCGGGCGAACCGATCCATATCAACCTGCTGCCGGAACGCGACGCGGCGGCCGATCTGATCGAGGCCAAAAGCAGCACCAAGCGGCAGATCGCCAATCTGCTGTCCGAGTGGGTTCCGCAACGGCTCGCGCACGCCTGGCTCGACACCCATCAGGTGCCCGCCGACGCGCGGCTCGCCGATTTACCGGACAAGACGCTGCGCCGCATCGGTGAGGCGCTGTCGCGCTGGACGCTCACCCCGAACGGCACCGAAGGCTATCGCAAGGCGGAAGTGACGCGCGGCGGCGTCGACACGCGCGGCCTGTCGTCGACGACGATGATGAGTTCGCGCGTGCCCGGCCTCTACTTCATCGGCGAGGCGGTCGACGTCACCGGCTGGCTCGGCGGCTACAACTTTCAGTGGGCGTGGGCGTCGGGCGTCGCGGCCGGCGAAGCCGCCGCCGACTATGCGCGGGGGGCTTGACGGCGCGGTGGCTTTGTGAGAAAGCTCTGCTATACTCATCAACCTTTACAAAGTTCCGTTATTGAAAAATGACGACCATCCGCGTAAAAGATAATGAGCCGTTCGAAGTGGCCATGCGCAGATTCAAGCGCACCATGGAGAAAAACGGTTTGCTGACGGAACTTCGCGCTCGCGAGTTTTACGAGAAACCCACCGCCGAACGCAAGCGCAAGAAAGCAGCGGCGGTGAAGCGTCATTTCAAGCGTCTGCGTGGCCAGATGCTGCCGAAAAAGCTCTACTGATTGATTCTGGCGTTGCTGCCCTTTCGCTTGAACGAGCGCCGCGGCAACCTCGATACCGCTGGCGGCACGATCGGTGCCGTCGCGGAAAACCCGGCCCATCGGGCCAGCCGGCAGGGTTGCATCCACTACGCACATTGCGCCAACCCGCTTGAGGAAGCTGTCCCAAGCGGGTTTTTGTGTTGATGCCGCGGCATGCCGCCGCCGACCCGCCGGTTTTTCAATTTTTCAACGTAATACAGGTGAGTGATGAGTCTCAAGGACCGGATCAACGACGATATGAAAGCTGCGATGCGGGCGCGCGAAACCGAGCGTCTCGGCACGATCCGCCTGCTGCTCGCCGCGATCAAGCAGCGCGAAGTCGATGAGCGCATCACGCTCGACGACGCCAGCGTGACCGCTGTGGTCGACAAGATGATCAAGCAGCGCAAGGATTCGATCAGCCAGTTCGAAGCCGCCGGCCGCACGGACCTCGCGGACAAGGAAAAGGCCGAACTGGCGATTCTGTCCGCCTACATGCCGGAGCAGATGTCGGACGCGGAAATCGTCGCCGAAGTGCAGGCCGCGGTTGCGCAAACCGGCGCGGCCGGTCCGCAGGACATGGGCAAGGTGATGGGCGTGCTGAAGCCGAAGCTCGCCGGCCGCGCCGACATGACCGCCGTCTCCGCGCAGGTCAAGGCCGCGCTCGCGAAGTAAGCCGCGAGCCCTGGTCCGGGCTGCGCGCGCCGCGTCGTCGAAGGCAACGCGCGCGCGGCCCGCTTGCAGTGTCGAGCCCGGTTTCCGGGCCTGGATTTTGAAGCTTTCCTGGCAGCGTCATCTACTGTGATCCCACCGTCATTCCTGCAGGACCTGCTCAACCGCGTCGATATCGTCGACGTGGTCGGCCGGTTCGTGCAGTTGAAAAAGGGCGGCGCGAACCTGATGGGGCTCTGTCCGTTTCACAACGAGAAGAGCCCTTCGTTTACGGTTAGTCCGACTAAACAGTTTTATCACTGCTTCGGCTGCGGCGCGCATGGCACCGCCATCGGGTTCCTGATGGAGCACGTGGGCATGTCGTTTCCCGAAGCGGTCACCGAGCTTGCGCAATCGGTCGGCCTGACTGTGCCGCGCGAGCCTTCGCCCGGTTATGGCGGCGGAGGCGGAGGCGGGGGCGGCGGCTCCGGCGGCTATGCGCCGGCGGCGTCGAAGGCCGTCACCACCGCGCTGTCCGACCTGATGCAGACTGCCTGCGACTACTACCGCAAGCAGCTGCGCAGCGCGCCGGGCGCGATCCAATACCTGAAAAAGCGCGGCTTGACCGGCGAGATCGCCGCGCGCTTCGGCCTCGGCTATGCGCCGGACGGCTGGCAGAACCTCGAGACCGCATTTCCCAACTATCGCGACGACGCGCTGGTCGAAGCGGGTCTCGTGATCGTCAGCGAAAAGTCCGACGCGCAGGGGCAGAACCGCCGCTACGACCGCTTCCGCGAGCGGATCATGTTCCCGATCCGCAACGTGAAGGGGCAGGTGATCGGGTTCGGCGGCCGCGTGCTCGACGGCGGCGAGCCGAAGTATCTGAATTCGCCCGAAACCCCGCTATTCAACAAGGGCAGCGAGTTGTACGGGCTGTTCGAGGCCCGTCTGGCGATTCGCGAGCAGCACTACGTGCTGGTCGTCGAAGGCTATATGGACGTGGTCGCGCTCGCGCAACTTGGCTTTCAGAATGCTGTCGCGACGCTCGGCACCGCCTGCACGCCGATTCATGTGCAGAAACTGATGCGCCAGACCGACACGGTCATCTTCAGTTTCGACGGCGATTCGGCCGGCCGCCGCGCCGCACGCCGCGCGCTCGACGCCTGTCTGCCGCATGCCGCCGACAACCGCACGATCCGCTTCCTGTTCCTGCCGTCCGAGCACGATCCGGACAGCTACGTGCGCGAGTTCGGCACCGAGGCGTTCGCGACCCAGGTCGAACGCGCGATGCCGCTGTCGCAGTTCATGCTCAACGAGGTGTTGACCGGCAAGGAGCTGGATCAGCCGGAAGGCAAGGCGCGCGCGCTGTTCGACGCGAAGCCGTTGTTGCAGGCGCTGCCGGCCAATGCGCTGCGCGCGCAGATCATGCATATGTTCGCGGACCGGCTCGACGTGCCGTTCACCGAAGTCGCGGCGCTGTGCGAAGTCGATGCGCGGATCGCCGCGGCGGCGCGCGAGGCGCCGGCCCGCAAGGACCGCCGCAGTGTGACCGGGATCGAGGAAAAGACGCTGCGCAATCTGGTGATGCATCCGCGCACGGTCGCGATGCTCGACGAGGAGGCCGAAGAGGCGCTGGTTACCGTAACGCGCCACGCCGAACTGTTCGCCGAGGTGACCACGCACGCGCGCGCACTGGGCGAATCGGCGGAGTTCCAGCTGTTGTCCGATCTCTTGCGAAATGGCGCGAACGCCCCAACTTTCGAGGAAATCTTTCGCAAAATTCTAGACTATGATGAAAACGTCCGGGATTTGCTGCTGAAAGACCCGCAGGATGCGACCGTTATCGAGGAGCGGCGCGAGCAGGAACGGATCGTTGGCGAGGAATTGAAAGCCGCGATTCTGAAGATGCGGTACGACGCTTATTGCGAGCGTCTCGAGCATTTGTCGAGACAATCCCGGCATACGCCGGAAGAGTTCGCGGAGTTGTCGGAGCTCAATCGGAAGCGGGCTGACATGAAGCGTCAGCTCGGGCTGTAACGGAGAGGTCAAAAAACCCGGGTGGTAGAATAAAAGGTTTGTAGCGGTTTGTTTTTCAAGGGTTTTCCTAGCAAAGGCGAAAAGGCGATGCGATGGCAAAGACTACAGGCGGAAATCAGACAACGGGCTCACGCGCTAAAGAGCGCAGCGGAAAAATTACCGAAGCCAAGCTGACTGTATCCGCCCGAAGATCGTCTGCCGTCAATGTCGCCCCGGCTGCCGGGAAGAAGTCGTCGACGACTGCGGCCGCGCAGGCTGCCTCGGTCCGGGCGGCGAAAGCGGTAGCACCGTCGGCCGCGAAGCGGTCAGGTGTCAGAAGCGCAAGGGAAGCGGCTGCCGTTGAGGAAGGTGCGGTAGCGCGCGTGACTCCAGTATCCACGGTTCAACCGGCTGTTGTTCAACAGCCGGGGGTCGAGACTACAGCTGGTACAGCGAACTCCATGACGAAAAAGCTGAACGAAGTATCTGTCGAAGACGATGCAACCCAGGCCGAAGAAACCGCCGCCGCCGCTCCGGGCAAGACGGAGAAGGTCAAGGCTCGCGACCGTCGTGCAAAGGAAAAGGCGCTGCTGAAGGATGCATTCGCGTCGTCGCAGCCCGGCACCGTCGAGGAACTCGAAGAACGCCGCTCCAAACTGCGCGCGCTGATCAAGCTCGGCAAGGAGCGCGGCTTCCTCACCTACGCTGAAATCAACGATCACCTGCCGGACAACTTCACCGAGACCGAGGCGATCGAAGGCATCATCAGCACGTTCAACGACATGGGCGTCGCGGTCTACGAACAGGCCCCGGATGCCGAAACGCTGCTGCTCAACGACAACGCACCCGCGGCTTCGTCGGACGACGAAGTCGAAGAGGAAGCGGAAGTCGCGCTCTCGACCGTCGACTCCGAATTCGGCCGCACCACCGACCCCGTGCGCATGTACATGCGCGAGATGGGTACGGTCGAGCTGCTCACGCGCGAAGGCGAAATCGAAATCGCGAAGCGGATCGAAGACGGCCTCAAGCACATGGTGATGGCCATCTCGGCCTGCCCGACCACGATCGCCGACATCCTCGCGATGGCCGAGCGCGTCGCGAATGACGAAATACGTATCGACGAACTCGTCGACGGCCTGATCGACGCCGACGCGGAAGACGCCGACGGCTTCTCCGCGCAGGAAGCCGAAGCGATCGAAAACGAAGACGAGGAAGCCGAGGAAGAGGACGAAGAGGACGAGGAAGAAGACGATGGCGCCGCGCAAGCGACGGCCAACGCCGCGCAGCTCGAAGCGCTGCGGCGCGCGTCGCTCGAAAAATTCGCGCTGATCAGCGAATGGTTCGACAAGATGCGGCGCGCGTTCGAGAAGGAAGGTTACAAGTCCAAGTCCTATCTGAAGGCTCAGGAAACGATCCAGAACGAGCTGATGTCGATCCGCTTCACCGCGCGTACCGTCGAGCGTCTGTGCGACACGCTGCGCGCGCAGGTCGATGAAGTACGCCAGGTCGAGCGGCAGATTCTGCATACGGTGGTCGACAAGTGCGGGATGCCGCGCGCGGAATTCATCGCGCGTTTCCCCGGTAGCGAAACCGACCTGGAATGGGCCGATAAGATCGTTGCCGAAGGCCATGCGTATAGCGCGATCCTCACGCGTAACATCCCCGCGATCCGCGAACAGCAGCAGCGTCTGCTCGATCTGCAGGCGCGCGTGGTGCTGCCGCTGAAGGACCTGAAGGAGACCAACCGGCAGATGGCGGCCGGCGAGCTGAAGGCGCGTCAGGCGAAGCGCGAGATGACCGAGGCGAACCTGCGTCTGGTGATTTCGATCGCGAAGAAGTACACGAATCGCGGCTTGCAGTTCCTCGACCTGATCCAGGAAGGCAACATCGGCCTGATGAAGGCGGTGGACAAATTCGAATACCGGCGCGGCTACAAGTTCTCCACGTATGCGACGTGGTGGATTCGTCAGGCCATTACGCGTTCGATCGCCGACCAGGCGCGCACGATCCGGATTCCGGTTCATATGATCGAGACGATCAACAAGATGAACCGCATCTCGCGTCAGATTTTGCAGGAAACCGGTCTCGAGCCGGATCCGGCAACGCTGGCCGAAAAGATGGAGATGCCCGAGGACAAGATCCGCAAGATCATGAAGATCGCGAAGGAACCGATCTCGATGGAAACACCGATCGGCGACGACGACGATTCGCATCTGGGCGACTTCATCGAAGACAACAACACGGTCGCGCCGGCCGACGCCGCGTTGCACGCCAGCATGCGCGACGTCGTGAAGGACGTGCTCGACTCGCTGACGCCGCGCGAGGCGAAGGTGCTGCGGATGCGCTTCGGGATCGAGATGAGCACCGATCACACGCTCGAAGAGGTCGGCAAGCAGTTCGACGTGACGCGCGAGCGGATTCGTCAGATCGAGGCGAAGGCGCTGCGCAAGCTGCGTCACCCGAGCCGTTCCGACAAGCTGAAGTCGTTCCTCGAAGGAAGTTGAGCGCGGTAGCTGCGGCTGGCCGCAAATGATGCGATCAAAGGGGCCTCCCGGTCGTTTCGCGCGAGCGAGGCGGTTGCGGAGACCCCTTTTTCGTGTAGTATGTCGGCCAATCGATGAAACGGGCCCGGCCTTTATGACCGGGTCTTTTTCTTCGTGGGCTGGACGCCGTGTTGGTTGCAGGCAGCGGACTCATAATCCGCCTCCGAAAGGACATCGTGGGTTCGAATCCCACCCGGCCCACCAAAGTATCAATAGAAGGGTTCCGATTTTTCGGAACCCTTTTTGTTTTGGCGAGCTCCGTGTTCTACGCGCCGCACGTGATCCGCGGCAATTGCGCATCCTTCTTTTCTTCTCTTCGCGGTGCCCCCGGCAACCCGCGCCCGCCGGCTCAGCTTTTCGTCTAAAGATCTCCACCCGATCGTTCGCTCTTTTCCCTCTATTCGCGTGCAAGCGCACAGAGCCTGCCGCGGCGCGTCGGTAGTCTGATCTGACAGACGGGAGTATTCGGTCTGGCGTGAGTGGCATGTCGTTTGCAGTAGGTCGGCTTCCACACTAATCCAATAACGAGAACTACCATGCGCTCCGACCAGACCACCGCCGATTTAACCGAACCTCAGCCCGCGCCGGGCGCGTCGCTGGATGAGGCGACCGCGCCTCTGTCACAACCGCCGATGCGCATGCTGACACGGGTCGCCTTCTGTTTCGCGTGGCTGTTCGGGCTGGAGCCGTTCCTCGCCGCCACGCCCGACGATTCGACCGGAGCGAAGCGCGATTCGCATTGAAGCGCCGCCGCGTTGAAACTTTCGTTTTAAGCGAGAGCAGTTTCTACAGGCTCGCCGTCCCGCCGAGCGTTCGCTCGCCTGCGCTCTGGCGACGAGCGACGCGGCGCACGTCGGCGCACGTCGGCGCACGTGGGCGCTTACCGGCGGCCTTGCCGGGAATAGCGGTTGCGCGTCCCTCGGGTGGGAGTTCTTCCCATTCACTGGACACTGGACGCCGCCATGCAAACCGATCCCACCATCGACCCGATTGCCGATCCCGCCAACCAGCCGCTCGACGAACCCGGCGAGCAACCGCGGCCGTTGCCCGACACGCCGCCCGAAACCGATCCGCTCGCGCCCGGTTCGTCGCCTGAAGACGAAGAGGCTCTCAGGCGCGCGCCGCGCGAACCATAAGTCAGAATTGACCGGTATCAGGGAAAGTCCGTGTAAAAAAGACCGCGCCCAAGTCGTTAAATCAATACGGAAGCCTTATTAAATTAAGGCTTCCGCTTTCAGCACGGGTTTTGTCACGCGGCGGCCGGCGCCGCAATTCACCTCCGGGCAATGCCCGTGCCGAAAGCTTCTTCACGGCGCGTATAGGCTTTGTGAAAAAGCCGATGACAGGCGTTAGCCGAAACGGGAAATCACAAGACCGCCGGGCAGGCGGTTTTTTATTGAGATGGCGACCGGTGGCAGAGCCAACGCCCGTGGCCTTGTGCGGCCGCGCAAAGCGGCGCTCGAAAGTGGTGAATTGCAATCGGGCAATTGCGTCGCGTATTGGGCGACGCGTTAATCAACCGGCAGGTCAATTCGCTAATCGACCGAGTGGCGGGAGAATGACTGGATTAACTCCATTAAGTTCCCGGAATTTATAAATATTTTTCCATACCCCCGAATATCAATCATTTCAATAGGTCCGCGTACGGAAATTCTGCTCGCTTATTCGGCAATTTGTTCCGACCCGATTAAGTCATCCGTATTAAGACGGTGTTGCAAACGCACAACTTCGAATATTGAGACATTGCAAATTCGCCTTGCCTGGCGCAGCTCTGCGGCCGTCGCAATCTTGTCATAACTGACGGAAAAACAATGACTTAAATCAAGTTGGGTGGCTATTGTTGCGAAATTCGAAAAATCCTGTTGCGTGAATTATTGGCGTCGCTATTAGGGTGTCCACCTACACTCACGCTTCGTTTCAAGGGTGCCCAGCCAAGCTTCACGGCTCGGCCACAGGGCGGTGGCAGATGCTCTCGGCATCGGCCGCTGAAGCGGGTCCCGCTCCCCGTAAATTTTTCGAATTGGAGTTCCCATGAAAAAGAGTCTCATCGTCGTTGCGGCTGCCGCATCGTTCGCTTCCGTCGCACACGCACAAAGCAGCGTGACCCTGTATGGTCTGCTGGACGCAGGCCTGACGTACACCAGCAACGTTGGTGGCAACGCTAAGTGGGCAGCAGGCAGCGGCGGCATCAACCAGAGCATGTTCGGCCTGCGCGGTTCGGAAGATCTGGGCGGCGGTCTGAAGGCAATCTTCACGTTGGAAAGCGGCTTCAACGTCAACAACGGCGGCCTGGGTAACAACGGCGGCATCTTCAACCGTCAGGCATTCGTCGGTCTGTCGAGCGCACAATTCGGTACCGTCACGCTGGGCCGTCAGTTCGACGCAGCTCAAGACTACCTCGCACCGCTGACCGCAACGGGCAGCTGGGGCGGCACGTTCTTCGCGCACCCGTACAACAACGACAACCTGAACACCAACGGTGGTCTGTCGGTTAACAACTCGATCAAGTACTCGAGCGCAAACTACGCTGGCTTCACGTTCGGCGGCACGTACGGCTTCTCGAACGAAGCTGGTAACTTCGCGAACAACCGCCAGTACAGCGTCGGTGCTGCATACCAGTGGCAAGGCCTGCACCTCGGTGCTGCTTACGCCCAGCAGAACAACCCGGCTGGCAACGGCACGGGCGCTTCGGACGGCGTCGTCGCGAACGCAGGTGGCGTGATCAACGCTGCTCAATTCCGTCAGCGTCAGTTCGGCGCAGCGGCTTCGTATGACCTCGGCCCGGCAACGGTCGGTCTGGCATGGACGCAATCGCGTATCGACAACCTGGTCGGCGCAGCAGCTGGTCAGCGTCAAGGTCACACCAACAACTACGAAGTCAACGGTAAGTACAACCTGACGCCGGCAATGGCTCTGGGCGTTGCTTACACGTTCACCGACTCGCGTGGCTACGGCGTGAACGAAGCTGGCAACGACATGAAGACCCGTTACCACCAGATCGGCCTGCAGGCTGACTACTCGCTGTCGCGTCGCACCGACGTCTACGCTCAGGCTGTGTACCAGCACGCAATGGGCGACGGCGGCGTGGCTTCGATCTACAGCGGCGACAACACGGTTCCGACCTCGTCGTCGAAGAACCAGACGGCTGCTACGGTCGGTCTGCGTCACCGCTTCTAAGCTTCAGCAGAAGCTACCTGTAGTACAAAAAGGTGCCGTTCGCGGCACCTTTTTTTATGCGCGCGGCAAACGCACACACCGGCAAGCCGACTTGCCGCGCGACAGGCGAAAAAAAACGGCGCCCCAAGGGGCGCCGTTTTGCCGTCACGATCCGGAAAATCGTCTTTTAGAAAATCGTCCGCAGACCGAGTGCAACGCCGGTCTGATTGTCGCGCCCCGGCAGTTCGACCGAAGCCGCGCCCGACACCTTGTTGAAATCGACAGTGCCGTACACCTCGGTGCGCTTGGACAGCGCATATTCGGCGAGGCCGACGAACGTGTAGCGGTAGCCGCTGTCGAGTTGACCGTTGCCGATCGCCGCATTGGACATGTGGTCGTAATACGCGGCGCCCGTCAGCGTGAGCGCGCGGGTGGCCTGCCAGGTGACGCCGGCGAACGGGCCGTTGTCGATGCGGCCGGAGCCCTTCACGATATCGACGCCCGGCACCAGCGTCTGCTGCGCGAGCGCGCTATCGACAAAGCCGGTGTCGTCCTTCGAATGCAGATAGCCGACGTAGACCTTCGTCGCGCTGAACGCATAGACCGCGTTCGCGTTGAAGATGGTCTGCTTGTGATTGCTGTTGTCGCTGTTCTGCTGCACGCCGGCCGCGACGCTGAGCGGGCCGGCCGCGTACGACAGCGTGAAACCGTACATATTGCCCGCGCCGAGATGACCCGGCACCTGGCCCGAGAAGCCGCTATCGCCGGTCGACGTCGAGTCGGTGCCGAACGAATACATCGCGGCCACCGTCAGGCCGTTGAAGGTGCCGGTGTACTTGACCGCGTTGTCCGCATAGAGCCCCGCGCCGAGCGCGCCGGGCAGCCACGAATTCTCGTTGTAGTTGCCGACGGTCAGCGGGTCGTAGGTGTCGCCGAGCAGATCGAACAGCGGCGACTTCTGGCGGCCGAGCGTGAGCGTGCCGTAGCGGCTGCTCAGCCCGACATACGCGTTGCGGTTGAAGAGGCGATGGCTATCGGACGCCGCGCCGTTCTGCAGATCGATACCGCTTTCCAGATCGAAGATCGCCTTGATGCCGCCGCCGAGATCTTCCGAGCCGCGCAGACCCCAGCGGCTGTTGGTGATCGCGCCGTTCGTCATGAACAGGCGATTGTCGTTGCTGGCGTTCGAGTTGGTCAGATAGCGCACGCTGACGTCGGCGACGCCGTACAGCGTGATCGAACTTTGCGCGGCGGCCTGTTCCGACGTGACGGCGAGGGCGGCGCCGCCGAGCAGCGCGGCGGTTTTGAGAAGACGGGTGTGTCTCACTGAATTTCCTGCGTGTGGAGAGAGAGATTTATCTTTTGGAAGCGGCGCGCGGATCGCCCGCGGCGCCGGGCGCGCCGATGATAGATCACGGCCCGCGCGGCTCACTCGAAGTGTTGCTGCAATAACGTATTGCGCTTTCTGACAATTGCGTCCTTATTGCTAACAAGATTTGACTTTTGCCCAAGCGGGCTTCGAGTAGTCTCGAACGGGTTGATCTATTGATCTATGGACACCCATGCTCCGCGACGCTGGCTCATGTTTTGTGCGGACGGGTATTGATGCATGAATATCCCTTCTACCGAATCCAACTCGACCTGGCCGAAAGTGCAGGACTTGACCGACGAACAATGGCTGCGCGTCGCGTCACTATTGCCTGAGATGCTGAACGACGGACCGCGCCGCGGGCGGCCGCCGATCGATGTGCGCCGCGTGCTCGACAGCGTGATGTGGGTGCTGCACACGCGAGCGCCGTGGAGTGCGATGCCCGAGGGCTACGTCCCGTACCAGACCGCGCATCGTTACTATCTGCGCTGGAAAAAGTCCGGCGTGCTGACCGCGATCATGTTCGCGCTATTCAAGACCGACGACGCGCTCGAAACGCGCGCCACGCGCAGGGGCGGCGCGCGGGCGGGCTAAGGCGTCGCGCGCGACGGCCCACCGCGCGGTGGCAGAAAGAATGGCGCAATAACAGAAAGGGCGCCGCCTAGATCTGTTCCCGTCCGAACTCGCACAGCCTTTCCAGATCGAGCACGTCGATCTGGTTATACGACAGCCGCAAGATTCGCAGCTTCTCGAGGTTCTGCAACGCCTGATTAATCCGTTGCCGCGACACGCCCGCGAGCAGCCCGACTTCCTCCTGCGAGATCGCCAGTGTGCGCCCGGTGTCCGGATAGAGATCGGGATTGAACAACTGGGCGAGCGACTGCGCGACGCGCGCATCCACGTCGAGCAGCCGGCTGTTCTGGATCGACGCGATGAATTCGCCCATCCGGTTGTTCAACTGCCGGATCACGAACCCCGTGAACGGCAGGCTCGTTTCGAGCAGCGCATGGAACGTCGCCGACGGCACGAACATCACCAGCGACGGCTGGATCGCCGCCACATCGTATTTGCGCAATTCGCGCTTGATCACGCTGCCTTCGCCGAACCAGCCGCCCGGCGGCACGCCCGACAGCGTGCAACTGCGGCCCGACGCGTTGTAGATCGCCAGCTTGATGAGTCCGGAGTGCACGCCGATCCAGTAGTCGGAAGGCTCGCTGCGGCGCGCGATCCACGCACCGCCTTCAAGATGCTCGGCGTGCGCGCTGGCCAGCACCAGCGCCCGATGCTCGGCGGCCAGCGCGCGAAACCATGCGCAGTTGGTAAACAGCCGTTCGAGTTCGGCGGGCGCGACGCGTGAGCACGGCGGCCGGGTTTCGGCGTGGTCGGTGAGCGGAGCGTCGTTCATCGGCAATAAGCGGCTTGAGCGGTTGGAGCAACAGTTGGAGCAGGATAGCGCGGTGCGGACGAGGGGCGGAACGCGTGCCGCGCGACTCTGTCATTTGAATGACAGACAGTTCGCGATGACAATTGCTAGGCTAGGGCTCGCTGCCGACGTGAACCCAACGTGAACGGCAGGCAGCAGGTCCCGGTTTGCCAATCAGAACGATCATCGGCGCGGCTCGCGCCCAAGGAGACTACGCAATGACGCAGCACATGTTCGACGAAGGTCTCGAGCGGCGCGAGGCCAATTATGTCCCGCTGACGCCGATCGATTTCCTCGTGCGCGCAGCGCAAGTGTATGGCCACCGGCTCGCGATCGTCCACGGGGAGATTCGTCGCAGCTGGAGCGAGACTTACGAGCGCGCGCGGCGCCTCGCGAGCGCGTTGCGGGCGGCCGGCATCGAGCGCGGCGACACGGTTGCCGCATTGTTGCCGAACATCCCGCCGATGGTCGAAGCGCACTTCGGCGTGCCGATGGCCGGCGCTGTGCTCAACACGCTCAATACCCGGCTCGACGTCGCCACGCTGCTGTTCATGCTGCGCCACGGCGAAGCCAAGGCGCTGATCGTCGACACCGAATACGGCGAGTTCGCACACCGCGCGGCGCTCGAATTTCCGGAGCTGCGCGTGATCAGCGTGGCCGACGCGCAGCCCGCCGACCCCGCGCAGTTCCCCCGCGCGACAGACTACGAGCAGTTCCTGCAAGCCGGCGACCCCACTTACGAATGGACCCCGCCCACCGACGAATGGGGCGCGATCGCGCTCAATTACACGTCCGGCACCACCGGCGACCCGAAGGGCGTGGTCTACCATCACCGCGGCGCGTATCTGAATGCGCTCAGCAACATCCTCGAATGGGACATGCCGAAGCACGCGGTCTATCTGTGGACGCTGCCGCTGTTTCATTGCAACGGCTGGTGCTTCCCGTGGACCGTGGCGGCGCGCGCGGGCGTCAATGTCTGCCTGCGCAGGTTCGACGCGAAGACCGTGTTCGAGCTGATTCGCCGCGAGCGCATCACGCACTACTGCGGCGCGCCGATCGTGCAGAGCGCGCTGGCCAATGCGCCGGCCGAATGGCGCGAGGGCATCACGCACCGGGTGTCGACGATGGTCGCCGGCGCGGCGCCGCCGCCCGCGGTGATCGCGAAGATGAAGGAGATCGGTTTCGATCTGACGCACGTGTACGGCCTGACCGAAACCTACGGGCCGGCGGCCGTGTGCGCGAAGCAGGACGCGTGGGACGAACTCGACGACATCACCCGCGCCGACCTGACCGCGCGCCAGGGCGTGCGCTATCACCTGCAGGCGGCGGTCGCGGTGCTCGATCCGGACACGCTCGCGCCGGTGCCGGACGACGGCGAAACGCTCGGCGAGATCATGTTCCGCGGCAACATCTGCATGAAGGGCTATCTGAAGAACGAACGCGCGACCGAAGCGGCGTTCGCCGGCGGCTGGTTCCATACCGGCGATCTCGGCGTGCGCACCGCCGACGGCTATGTGCGCATCCGCGACCGCAGCAAGGACATCATCATTTCGGGCGGCGAGAACATTTCGAGCATCGAGGTCGAGGACACGCTGTACCGGCATCCGGCGGTGTCGGTGGCGGCGGTGGTCGCGATGGCCGATCCGAAGTGGGGCGAGGTGCCGTGCGCATTCGTCGAGTTGAAGGAGGGCGCGCAGGCGACCGAGGAGGAAATCATCGCGCACTGCCGGCTGTTCCTCGCCGGCTACAAGCTGCCGAAGGCGGTGCGCTTCGGCGAATTGCCGAAGACCTCGACCGGCAAGATCCAGAAGTTCGAGTTGCGCTCGCGGATCAAGGCGGAAGGCAAGGGCTGACGCTCGCGGCCTTCAACGCTGTCCGCTAAGCGGCGCGAGCGTGCGAGACACGCCGCGCCGCGTTATCAAATCCCCATCTTGTGCGCATTCAGGATCAGCCGCAGGCCCAGCGCGGTCACCGCGCTCGCGGCAATGCGGTCGATCCACGCCTTCCAGCGCAGATAGATCTCGCGCGGCCGCTTGCTCGAAAAGCACAGCGCGACGATCGTGTACCAGCCCGCCTCGATCGCGAAGATCGCCGGCGGCAGCGCGAAGTAGCACCACAGCGGCGGATGCTGCGGCAGCAGCGCCGCGAAGATACTGCCGTAATAGACCGCCGTCTTCGGATTGCTGAGCTGCGTGCTCAGGCCGATCCAGAACGACTTGCGCGGATTGCCGCCGGCGCCCGCCGGGGTCGCGCTGAAGGCGAGCGGCTGCGCGGCGCCGCGCCAGATTTTCGACGCCAGATAGATCAGGTAGACGCCCCCGGCCACTTTCAGCCCAACATACAGCCACTCGACGGTCGCGAGCAGCGTATACAGCCCGAGCAGCGCGATGCCGCTGAAGAACACCCCGCCAATGCCCATGCCGAGCGCGGTCGCGAGTCCGTCGTTGCGCGACAGACCGATCGCGTTGCGCGCGACGATCACGAAGCTCGGTCCCGGGCTCATCGCGCCCAATAACAACGCGGCGAGGATCGTGAGGATAGCGGTCGAGGCGGGCATTCGATTGTCTCCTGAGGGGCGGGGCGTTTGGGCGGCCTACGGTCGCGCGGTGCGACGCGAGGTGACGCGCCGCGATGCGGGCGTGGCCGGCGGGCATCGGGCGTAACGTATCGCATTGTCCGTCAATCGCGCGGCCGCGGCCACGAATACTGAAAAGCCGCCGGCCGTGCACTCGGTGCACTCGGTGCGACCCGCGCAATTGGAAAAACTCCGTTGCTGCGCCCCAAATAAATTGAATGCTAGAATCGGCTTCCATACGCTGAAGCGCCCTTGGAATAACTAGCTTGCCTGACTCCAACGCCTTCATTCAGCTGCTTCAATCCCGGATTTAACGAACTTTCACTTCGCGAGTGCGGTTTTTCGCGCATTTGCACGGATGCTGTGAATCCGATTTGTTTCCGTTTTCTTTTGAATTGCGCACGGGCTTCGCGTTGTTTCGCGACAGCCCTGTTTGTCTAACGCCAGCATCAGCTGCGATATCAGAACGTTATGAAAGAGCGAGAAGGACAACAACGCCTGTTCGAACTCGATGAGAATGTGCGCGATCGGATGATCGTGTGGATCCGCCGTCGCATGGACGACTACGACATCACGCTGGAGGCGCTGGCGGAATCGATCGAGGCCGATGCGAACGCGGTGCGCGCGGTGCGCTATCGCGATGCGTTCGGCAATACGTGGGACGGTTACGGCGACAAGCCCGAATGGCTGCGGCGCGCGATATACGCGGGCCAGAGCATCGACCATTTCCTGTGCTGAGCGAAACGGCCTGAAAAAACCGCCACAAAGCCGTCCAGAAGCCACCGGTCCCGCCGCGCGCCGCCCGCCGCGCAAAAAAAAAGCCCGCTCAACGCGGGCTTAACTTTACTACTCGGAGTTTCGCGATCCAGTCGCTTGACGGATCGTACGCAGTTTATGTGAAAGCTGGATGAAAGTGTGCAGTAATCGCTTCACAGTTTCGCTTTCAAGCCTGCTTCACTATTCCTGCCTTACAGATCGAAAAACACGGTTTCCTTATCGCCTTGCATGTGAATGTCGAAGCGATAGACGTTGGACGTGCCCGGCTCGCGACGCGCGATCAGCGTATTGCGACGCTCGGCCGGCACCGCTGCCAACACCGCGTCCTTTTCGTTCGCCTGCGCTTCGTCTTCGAAATAGATGCGCGTGAACGTGTGCAGCAGCATGCCGCGCATCGTCAGGATCACGTTGACGTGCGGCGCTTCGTCCGGATTCGCACGGCCCGGCTTCACCGTTTCGACGACGAAGCGCTTGCGCGAATCCGTGCCGGTGCCGACGCGGGCAAAGCCGCGGAAGCCGGTCTTCTGGATCTCTTCACGCGATTCCGGATAGTGGCCGTTCGAGTCGACTTGCGACATTTCCAGCATCGCGTCGCCGATCACGTTGCCGTCGCCGTCGTGCACGTTGCCGATGATCGTGATGTGCTCGCCGGCCGCTTCGCGGTCAGCCAGCACGTGCGTGAACAGGCTCTTGTAGTCGAAATCGTATTGCTGCGGGACCAGACCGTACGCGAAGTACGGGCCAACGGTTTGCGAAGGCGTTTGCTTGAGGGTCGTCATGGCTTAGCGCTCCATCGGGGTTTCGTTCGGGCCGCGCAGCACGATGTCGAAATCGTAGCCGAGCGCATAGGCTTCTTCCGTGATATCCAGCGAGAACTTCGAGATCATGCGCTCACGGGCATCTGCCGGCGTTCCCTGGTAAATCGGATCGAACGCGAGCAGCGGGTCGCCCGGGAAGTACATCTGCGTAACCAGACGCGAACCGAAGTGATCGCCGAACAGCGAGAAATGGATGTGCTGCGGACGCCATGCGTTCGGGTGGTTGCCCCACGGATACGCACCCGGCTTGATGGTCAGGAAGCGGTAACGGCCTTCGTTGTCGGTGATGCAGCGGCCGGCGCCGAGGAAGTTCGGGTCGAGCGGCGCGTCATGCTGGTCGGCCTTGTGCACGTAGCGGCCGGCCGCGTTGGCTTGCCAGATTTCCACGAGCGTGTTGCGGACCGGGCGGCCGCCTTCGTCGAGCACGCGGCCGGTGACGATGATGCGCTCGCCGAGCGGCTCGCCATTGCGCACCGCGTTGCGGGTCAGGTCGTTGTCGAGCGCGTCGAGGTCTTCGGTGCCGTAGACCGGCACGCGCTGGTCGCGCAGACGTTCCTTCAGCGGAATCAGCGGACGCGTCGGGCCGCGTTTGACCGACGAACCGTACGGCGGGTAGATGTATTCGGGATGCGACGCGAAATCGCGCGGGCTGAGCAGGGAATCTTCCATGAGGTGTCTCCGTTGGAGGAATCGTGGGGTGCAACGTGTGTCCGGCACTTTATACAACGCCGGCAGTTATGCAAAATGACGTTTTCGCCCGTTTCGTATAACCTCCCGTTATGCAACGCAGTCTCGCGGATAGCCGCGTCAAGTTCCGTCATCTTCAGTGCTTTCTGGCCGTCGCGCAATTCGGCAGCGTCCAGCGGGCGGCCCACAGTCTGTCCATCACGCAGCCGGCGGTGTCCAAAACGGTCGCCGAGCTGGAGGCGATTCTGGGCGTCAGGCTGTTCGAGCGCGGCCGCCACGGCGCGGTGCCGACCCGCGAGGGGCAGCTATTTATGCCGCATGCGAGCGCCTGCGTGAGCGCACTGCGCCAGGGCGTCGATCTGCTCGCGCAAGCCGAAGGCGCGGCGGCCGCGACGCTCGAAATCGGCGTGCTGCCGACCGTCGCGGCGGTGCTGGTGCCACCGGTGCTGCGGCAGTTCGCCGAGCAATGGCCGCGCGTGATCGTGCGGCTCGCGACCGGCGCGAATCCGGAACTGCTGGAGCGTCTGAAGGCGGGGTCGATCGAATTTGCGATCGGCCGTCTTGCCGATCCCGAGCGGATGGTCGGCCTCAGTTTCGAGCAACTGTTTACCGAGCCGTTGATCGCAGTCGTGCGTGCCGGGCATCCGCTCGCGCAGGGGGCGGGCTTGCCGGTGACGTCGCTAGATGCGTTTACGGTCGTCTTGCCGCCGTTCGGCACGCTGATCCGCCAGTCGGCCGAAAGTCTGCTGGCCGCGTGGGGCGTGGCGCCGCTGTCGGGGTTCGTCGAGGTGTTGTCGGTGTCGACGGGGCGTGCGTTGACGCTCGAAAACGGCGCGGTCTGGTTCGTGCCGCAAAGCGCGGTCGAATACGAGCTCGCGCACGGGATGCTGGTGCGCCTGCCGCTGCCGTTCGCGGGGACCGGCGAGCCGGTCGGCCTGATCCGGCGCTCGGATACACAGCCGTCGGCGGTCGGGCGTGCGTTCATCGAGGCGGTGCGCGAAGTCGCGCGGGAGCGGATGGCGGCAGTCGCGGACCACAAAGCGGGGAAAAAACCGCGCAAAAGCGCCGGTAAAAATACCCGCGCGCCGGCTCGCAAAAGTGGCCGAAGCAACCCGCCGGAACACTGATGCGACGCGGCGCGGGCCGCGCGCGAGCGGGCACGACCGCTGCACGCATCAACGTTTGAACCATTCAGTACAAAATCGCGGTTGCGAATGCCCCGCGACCCGGTGTACAAACACGGTGCGAAAGCCGCCGCGGCCCGCGCGTTGCGGCGGCGCACCACTCATCATGCAGCCCGCCGCGAATGGCCGGCACAGTTCGCGCCGAATCCCGGCAACACCGGCCATCCGCCAGAAAGACCGTACAAGGAGATTGTCATGCCCAGCGACTTGCCCACTCCAGAGGCCGCGCAGCGCGCCGTGTTGGCGCCGGAGCACAATCCGCTCGGCACGGCCGGCATCGAATTCGTCGAATTCGCCGCGCGCGACCCGCGCGGGCTCGGCGAGACCTTCACCCGGCTCGGCTTCAAGGCGATTGCGCGACATATCAGCAAGGACGTGACGCTATACCGCCAGGGCGAGATGAATTTCCTGATCAACGCGGAGCCCGATTCGTTCGCCGCGCGCTACGCGGAAGAGTACGGCGTCGGCATCTGCGCGATCGGGATTCGCGTGGCCGATGCGCAGCGCGCGTTCGAGCGCGCGGTGGAACTCGGCGCGTGGGAATTCGAGGGCGAGCGTCTCGGCGCCGGCGAGCTGCTGATCCCGGCGATCCAGGGGATCGGCGATTCGCATATCTATTTTGTCGACCGCTGGCGCGGCCGCGGCGGTCAGCGCGGTGGCCTGGGCGATATCTCGATCTTCGACATCGACTTCCGGCCGATCGAAATCGACACCGCCGAGGCCGACCTGAAACACGCGGGCAGCGGCCTGAGCGCGGTCGATCATCTGACGCAGACCGTCGGCGAAGGCCGCATGCAGGAATGGATCGACTTCTATCGCGACCTGCTCAACTTCCGCGAGATTCATGAACTGCACGCGAACTGGCACGTGTCGGCGGAATCGCGCGTGATGGTGTCGCCGTGCGGCGCGATCCGCGTGCCGCTGTACGAGGAAGGCACGCGCCGGACCACGCTGATGCACGAGTACTTGCCCGATCATCCGGGCGAGGGCGTGCAGCATATCGCGCTCGCCACCGACGATATCTTCGCGTGCGTCGAGCAACTGCTCGCGAACGGCGTCGAATTTGTCGAGCCGCCGCCGCGCTACTACGATCAGCTCGACGCGCGTTTGCCGGGCCATGGGCTCGACGTCGAACGTCTGCGCCGCACGCATGTGCTGGTGGATGGCGAGATCGGCGCGGACGGCGTGCCGCTGCTGTTTTTCCAGACCTTCGTGCGGCGCCGCGCCGGCGAGATCTTCTTCGAGATCGTGCAGCGTCGCGGACACCACGGTTTCGGCGAAGGCAATCTTGCCGCGCTCGCGCAGGCGCGTACGGGCGGTTAATGATTCGTGCGGGCGGGTGATCGATCACCCGCCCGCTGGCCGCTCCGCAAGCTCCGGATAACTCGCCCCATACGCGGCGGCTTCCCGTAACAACCACTCGCGAAAACTCGCGAGCGGCTTGCCGTGACTCAGTTCGGTCGGATACACGAGGTAGTACGCGGCGTCGGCGACCGCGGGCGCCTCGAACGGCATCACGAGGCCGAACTGCTGCAACTGCTTGTCGACGAAAAAGCGCGGCACCAGCGCGATGCCCAGGCCTGCCGCGGCCGCGCTGATCAGCATCGTGTGCAGCTCGTAGCGCACCCCCTGCATCGCGCGGTTATCGTCGATGTCGAGACTGGCGAACCACGACGCCCAGCCGTCGGGCCGCGTGGTCGAATGCAGCAGCGGATAGTCGAGCAGGTCGGCGGCGTGCCGGACCGGCTGCTTCAGCAGACTCGCCGCGCACACCGGCACCACTTCCTCACTAAACAGAAAATCCGCTGACGTTCCCGGCCATGTCGGCTTGCCGTAATGAATCGCGGCTTCGAACGGCGTGTCGGCAAACGCGAAGGTCGCGGTGCGCACGCCCATGTTCACGCGCACGTCCGGGTATTGGCGGTTGAACGCGTCCATGCGCGGAATCAGCCATTGCGACGCGAAAGTCGGCAGCACCGCGAGCTCCAGATAACCGCCGCCGCTGCCGTGCGCGATGATCGACAGCGTGTCGCGGTCGAGCTGTTCGAGCGAGCGCCGCACCTGCGCGCTGTACACCTTGCCCGCCCGCGTCAGCACCACGCGTTGCTTGACGCGCGCGAACAGCCGCACGCCGAGATTGCTTTCGAGCGTATTGATCTGCCGGGACACCGCGCTTTCGGTGAGAAACAGTTCGCGCGCCGCAAGCGTGAAGCTTTCATGCCGGGCGGCGGCTTCGAACGCGAGCAGCGCGCCCATGTTGGGAATCCTGAACTTTCGCACGTTAATTCCGAAAACTCATCAAGTGGCCAGTTTATCTCGCTTTACGGGGCCAGAGCCGATTCTCAATAATGGCGGTCGTTATCGAGCGCCGCTGCGGTCGCTCGCCGTAGAGCTTGGAGATCCAGAAGATGCGAAACCTGAACAACGCAAATGTCGAGCAACTGCTGTCGACCCTACTCGGCGCGGAGAAAACCGCGCGGCTCTTCGCGACTCTGAATCGTCCGGCGGTGCTCGCCGAGTGGGAAAACGGCAGCGTCACGCGCGCCGAACTCGCGCAGGCGCTGAACATGGCGCTGTTCGACGATCTGCTCGCGCGCTCGGAAAACGGCCGCCGCTATACCGACGAAACGGTTGCGGCCGGCGGCAGCGTGTACTTCGATCACGGCGCGCTGCGCACGGTGCGCTGGCCGCACAGCGGCGCACTGCCGCCCGGCGAGGCTGCGTTCGCGCGGATCCTGCGGCCGCTCGGTTTCAGCGTCGCCGGCCGCTATCCGCTCGACCGGCTCGGCATGACCGGCCGCGCATGGGCGCATGACGACGCGCCGGACGAAATCGCGCAGTTTTTCGTCAGCGAGCTGCACCCCGAGCGCTTTTCCGTGGCGTTCCAGCAGGCGGTGACGAACGTGATCGGCGCGTCGCGCGATCCGTTGACGCCACGCGCGAGCGGCTTGCTGTGGGAACTCGAGCGCGACGGCGTGCTGCCGCTTGGCGCCGCGCAAGAACTATTGCCGGTGCTCGTCGGCGCGTTCGCGCGTCAGCACGAGATGCCCAGCGAAGCCGATTACGACGCGTTGTTGAAGGAGTCGGCGGAAATGGCGTGGATCGCGACCGAGGGCAACGCGTTCAATCACGCGACCGATCGCGTCGCCGACGTGTTCCAACTGTCGGACGACGAAAAAGCCAAGGGCCGGCCGATGAAGCCCGACGTCGAGCACTCCCGTTCGGGCCGGGTGTTCCAGACCGCGTATCGCGCGGATATCGTGCGGCGCGAGTTTCGCGCGTTTGACGGCAGCATTGTCACGCGCGACGTGCCGGGCTCGTTCTACGAATTCATCACGCGCAAGCGAGGTTTCGATCAGGACACGCGTCGCTGGGAAACCGACCTGCGTTTCGACGCGGGCAACGCGCAGGGGATCTTCCGGATGACCGCCGGCGCGGCAGCCTGAGCGCACGCAACGGCGCGTGCGCCTGAGCGCGACGAATGCTTCGGAGTGCGCGCTATTTCTTCGCCGGCTCGACGACGGCCGCCGGCGTATGCGCGAGATCGGCATTGGTCGCCATCCACAATACCTCGGCGTCTTCGTCGCTGGTGGACACCGCTGCGTGACCGGTGCGGCTGTCGAAGTAGAGGCTGTCGCCCGCGTTCAGATGCGTCGGCGCGTACAGCTCCGAATACAGGCACACGCTGCCGCTGATCACGTACAGAAATTCTTCGCCTTCGTGGCGGCCCCAGTCGTCGAACGCGTCGAGCGTGTGCGCGGAGATGCGGATACGAAACGGCAGCATCGCCTTGTGCGCGAGATCGGTGGCGAGCAGTTCCATCTGATAGCCGCGATACGCGTGACGCTGACCCTCGTCCTTGCGGGTCAGCGCGCGCCGGCCGCTCGCGCTGACCTTCGGCGTCGAGCCGAACAGCTCGCCGATTTCGATCTTCAGGCCCAGCACGATTTTCTGCAGCACGTCGAAAGTGGGGGACATCAGGCCGTTTTCGACTTTCGACAGCGTCGAGCGCGACACGCCGCACAGGCGGCTCGCGGTTTCGAGCGTCAGGTCCTGCGCCTGACGCGCGGCGCGCACGCGTCGACCGAGGTCGGTGGTGGAGGGATCGGCGGGTTTGCTGAGGTGGCTGTCCATGGGCTTGCTGCGGTTCGGCTGCGCGCGGTATCGGGCGGATGATGTTTCCGATAATAACATTTGGCGCGGCGCGTTTATCCGGCGGGCATCGGCGGTGGGAGCGACGCTGCGCACCTGAGCGATTTGAGCACATACGTTCGATGCTTTCGGGGGCGCGAGTGGGAAGCTGTGCGCTGGCAGCAGGGATATGCACAGCGTTCGCGTCCCTTTCGCATCGGAAACCCGCAGGCTTTGAGCGGCCGCTTTTATGGCGGCTTCACGCGCCCCGCTTGAACAACTCGTTGAGCGTCGCACCCGGCGCCGCGCCGCTGAAAGCGAAGCGGCCATCGGCCAGCGCCTCGGCGGCCGAGATGAATCCGCCCCACGCCGCGCGCGCCAGAGCGCCGCCCACGCTGATACGCCGCACGCCGAGCGCGGCTACATCCTGCAACGTCAGCTCCGACGTCGAGCCGATCAGCAGATTGACCGGCTTCGGCGCGACCGCTGCGACCACCGCCTCGATCTGCTCGCGCGTCTGGATGCCGGGCGCGTACAGACAGTCGGCGCCGGCCGCCGCATACGCTTGCAGACGCGCAATCGCATCGTCGAGATCCGGTTTGCCGGCGAAGAAGTTTTCCGCGCGGCCAATCAGCAACGTATCGCCGCCGCTCTGATCGATGGCCTTGCGCGCCGCGCTTACGCGTTGCGCCGCGACGTCGATCGGAAACAGCGGCGCGGCGGAATCGCCGGTCGAGTCTTCGATCGACAGCCCCGCGACCCCGGTTCCGACCGCTAGCGTCACGCTTTCGGCCACTTCGTCCGAACTGCTACCGAAGCCGTTTTCGAAGTCCGCATTGACCGGCAGATCGGTGGCATCGACGATCGCGCGCAGATGCGCAAGGATCGCTTCGCGCGGCAGCGTGTTGTCCGCGTGACCAGTCGACCACGCGAAACCGGAACTGGTGGTCGCGAGCGCCTGGAAGCCGAGCGTTTGCAGATAACGGGCGCTGCCCGCATCCCACGGATTGGGCAGCACGAAACAGCCGGACGTGTGCAGCGCGCGGAACGCGGCGCGTTTTTCGGCAACGGTGCGGGGCATTTGCGGTTCTCCGGTGGAGTTAGGTCAACTCGGGGGCAGGTAAAGCGGCGTTCGTCATCGGCAAGTCTATGCCGGTATCGGCCGTACAAACGAAAAAAACGAGCACATGCTTCGCAAAGCATGTGCTCGTTTCTTGACGAATAAAACGGGCGCCGGCCCGACAGCGCGGCAGTCAGACCCGGCGCCGTTCGCCCTTATCCGTTATACGGTCGCGGCATGTATCACTGATCGGCCGGATTGACCCACATCGGATGCTGGCCCGATTGCGACGATCCGCCCATCGACGACCCATATCCCGACGTGTCGCCCTGACCATTTGCCTTCATCTTGGCGACGCGCGCTTCGGCGGCCTGGATGTCGGCCGGATATTGCGGATCGCGCGCGGTCGCCGGGTTATAGCCGGCCTGTTCGAGTTGCTTCACTTCGTTGATCACTTCCGCGCGCGTGACCGGCTGCTCCGTTTGCGCGAACGAGATGGCCGGCGCCGCGAACGCGGCCGCCAACGCGACTGCCTGGATGAGCGATTTCATAAGTTTTCCCTCCGAGAGTGTTGGTCCGGGAGCACAGCGGTACCGGCGCCCATTGACCCAGTCTAGAGGGAGGCCTGCCCCTTAGAAAACGGTGGGCACGCTAATTCAGTATTGCAGCAAACAGCCAGTCGGCATGCTGTAATCCCGCCGCCGCGACTTTCGTAAAGTGCGCATCGTAAAGCGCGCAACGACTCGTTAGCGCAGGCCTTAAACCCCTTCGCGCACGCCGACGCGATAAGCGCTGACCTGCCGGTAAGTCTCGCCGGGCCGCAGGATCACTTCGTCGCGCTCGCTCATATTGACTTCGTTCGGAAAACCGCCTGTTTCGAGGCACAAACCGGCGTATTGCTGATAACGCGCACCGCCGCGTCCCGCGTTGCCGTTCAGCGCATTGCCGCTGTAAAACTGCAGCCCGCGTTGATCGGTCAGCACGCGCAGCTCGCGCCCGCTGCCCGGATCGTAAGCACATGCAACTTCACGCACGGGCCGAGCGTTGCCGTCGCTTGTGGCCTCGGCCGCCGCGCGCAGCACATAGCAATGATCGAAGCCGCCGGCGCGCGCGAGTTGCGCATGCGGCCAGTCGAGCCGGCCGCCAATCGGCGCGCTCTGCCGGAAGTCGAACGCATTGCCGGCAACCTCGGCGAGCTTGCACGGAATCAGCGACGCATCGACTTCGAAGAAGCGCTCCGCGTCGATCGTCAGCACATGGCCGCGAATGTCGGTGCCCGCCTGACCGGTCAGATTGAAGTACGGGTGACTGGTCAGATTGAGCGGGGTCGGCGCGTCGGTGATCGCTTCGTATTCGATCGTCAGCGTGCCGTCGTCGTCGAGCGAATAGCGCACCTGCACGGTCACGTTGCCGGGAAAACCGGCGTCGCCTTCGGGCGACTCCAACCGCATCAGCAACGCGCCGTCGTCCTCGCTCACATCCCACAGCGCGCGATGAAAACCGACCGTCCCGCCATGCAGCAGGTTCGCGCCTTCGTTGCGATCGAGCGTGTATTCGATGCCGTCGAGCGCAAAGCGCGCGCCGGCAATCCGGTTCGCCCAGCGACCGATCAGTCCGCCCATATACGTGGTCGCGGCCGCGTATTCGGCGGGCGTGTCGTGACCGAGCAGGATATCGCCGAGACGCCCCGCGCGATCCGGCGCATGCCACGACACCAGCGTCGCGCCGAGGTCGCTGATCGCGACTTTCATGCCGTGCGCGTTACGCAGCGTATAGAGCCGCACGCGATCGCCGCCTTGCAGCGTGCCCCACGACTCGGAAGAAACTTGTGCAATGCTGATCATGTGATCCGTGCGAGAGAGAGGAAAAAGAGCAGGTTCAGCCGGCTGCCTTGGCCGGCTTCGCACTCACGCGCTCCTGGTACTCGCGCGGCGTGCAGCCGAGTTCGCGGCGGAACACCGCATACATGTATTGCAGCGAAGTGAAGCCGCAACGAACCGCGACTTCCGCGCTCGACGCATCGCGTTTCGCCAGCAGCGACTTCGCGACGTCGAGCTTGTGGCGCAGGATTTCCTGATGCACGGTGCACTGCCGCTCACGGCGGAAATACTCTTCGAGCGACGAGCGCGACACGCCCACGTAGTCGGCCACCTGTTCGGTGCGGATGCCCTGGCACGCGTACTGACGAATGAAGTGGCGCGCGCGCATCACGTACGGGCTCGCCAGCGGCTGATGGCGGGTCGACTCGAGCACGTTGATGCCGACCGGCGGCACCAGAATGCGCCGCCCCGGAAAACGCGCGCCGTGCAGCATCTGATGCAGGATGTGCGCGGCGGTGCGGCCCATTTCTTCGGTGCCCTGAATAACCGAAGAAAGCGGAATACGCGTCAGCGTACGGGTGAGCGGATCGTTGTCGATGCCGATGATCGCGACTTCCTCCGGCACCGAGATGCCGGCAATCAGACAGGCCTGCAGCAGATGCCGCGCGCGCGCATCGGTGACCGCGATGATGCCGACGGGCTTCGGCAGTTGCCGCAGCCAGTTGGTCAATTGTTCGATTGCCTGATTCCACGACGGCGCGCTGGTCGACAGGCCGCGATAGATCTCGCTGTCGATCTGCGCGGTACTGCGGCCGTCCTGGCCGCGCAATTCCATGAACGCGAGTTCGCGCTGCTGCGCCCAGCGGTTTTCCTGCGCCGCCGGCAGGCTGTACAGCGCGAAGTTCGTGAGCCCCGCGCCGATCAGATGCGTGTACGCGAGCGACACCAGCTTGCTGTTGTCGGTCGCGATATAGGGTAAATCCGGGGGATATTGCGTCGGGTCCTCGTACGACGAACCGACCGCGACCACCGGCAGCGGACAGCCGCGCAATGCTTCGTCGACGGCCGGATCGTCGAAGTCCGCGATGATGCCGTCGCCGTCGAAACGCTCGATCCCGGCGAGCCGGCAGCGGAAGTCTTCTTCGAGGAACAGGTCCCACGCGACCCGCGTCGACAGCAGGTAGTTGCCGATGCCGGTGATGATCTCGCGGTCGTAGACCTTGTTCGCGTTGAACAGCAGCGCGATCCGATGGGTCGTCTGGGGTGTGGGCGGACGGGTCATGGCGGTCAAGGACGCGTGGCCATAGCGGCCATGCGGCTTCGTCTCCTGTGTCGTGAGTGCCCGGAAAGCACTCCGTTCTTTTTAAGCGTCTGGTTATTCTAGGCCGCGAAATACGCGGCGGTCATCAACAAACGCGCGGGTGGTAAGAAACATCAAGCGTGCTGCGCAATTTCGCAATTGCCGGCATTTCGCGCAAGCGGCAGCATGGCGTCACTTCGTCGGCCGGCGGGCCATGTTCGGGGCACCTTCGGCCGATGCCGCGTTCGCATCGTTCCCAAAGTCTGGCACGCCGTACTATCCGTGCCGCCACCCCGGCGTCCCGCCCACGACCCACCCCGCCGCGGCCCGCGCGGCGCAGCAGCACCAGTCTTCCGATAACCATCCGCCGGCCACGTCGACCGCGCGGAGCAGCAAGCTGTCGGCTGTCGTTTGTTCAGGTCCGCGTCTCGCAGCGCGGGCCGACACATCCGGGATTCCGGCTATCACAACACAAGGAGACAGAAATGAAAAAATTCGCCATGCGTCGCAACGTACTGAGTTCGCTGGTATGCGGAGCGGTACTCGCCAGCCTGTCGCTCGCCGCGCCGCTCGCGCACGCGAGCAAGGACCACCCGGAAATCGGCTTCTGTATCGACGATCTGCGCGTCGAGCGCTGGTCGCGCGATCGTGACTATTTCGTCGCCGCGGCGGAAAAGCTCGGCGCGAAGGTGTCGGTGCAATCGGCGGACGCGAGTGAAGAGCGCCAGATTTCGCAGATCGAGAACCTGATCTCGCGCGGCGTCGACGTGATCGTGATCGTGCCGTTCAACTCGAAGACGCTCGGCAACGTGGTCGCCGAAGCGCGCAAGGCCGGCATCAAGGTGGTCTCGTATGACCGCCTGATTCTGGATGCGGACATCGACGCGTATATCTCGTTCGACAACGAGAAGGTCGGCGAAATGCAGGCGCAAGGCGTGTACGACGTGCGTCCGAAAGGCAACTACTTCCTGCTCGGCGGCGCGCCGACCGACAACAACGCGAAGATGCTGCGCCAGGGTCAGCTGAAGGTGCTGCAGCCGGCGATCGACAAGGGCGACATCAAGGTGGTCGGCCAACAGTGGGTGCCGGAGTGGAGCGCGTCGACCGCGCTGCGCATCATGGAAGACGCGCTGACCGCGAACAACAACAAGATCGACGCGGTCGTCGCGTCGAACGACGGCACCGCCGGCGGCGCGATCCAGGCGCTGGCCGCGCAGAACCTCGCGGGCAAGGTACCGATCTCGGGTCAGGACGCGGACCTCGCGGCGGTCAAGCGCGTGAAGGCCGGCACCCAGACGATGACGGTCTACAAGCCGCTCAAGCTGATCGCCGGCGAGGCGGCGAAGCTGTCGGTCGCGCTCGCGAAGGGCGACAAGCCGGGCTTCAACGCGCAGTACGACAACGGCAAGAAGAAGGTCGATACGGTGCTGTTGCAGCCGACCAAGCTGACCAAGGCCAACATCGACATCGTCGTGAAGGACGGCTTCTACACCGACGCGCAACTGGCGAGCAAATAAGACCGCAGACGGGCATGGCGTGACACGTACGCTTCCGGGCTTCACGCCCGGGAGCGTGCCGGCGCACCCGCCCACCTTGCAGCGAGGCAGAGCGAATGACGCAACCTCTTCTGACGATGCGCGGCATCGTCAAAGCTTTTTCCGGCGTGAAAGCGCTCGACGGCATCGACCTGACGGTCCGGCCGGGCGAGTGCGTGGGCCTGTGCGGCGAAAACGGCGCGGGCAAATCGACGCTGATGAAAGTCCTCTCGGGCGTGTATCCGCACGGTACCTGGGATGGCGAAATAACCTGGGAAGGCGAGCCGTTGAAGGCCGCCAGCGTGCGCGACACCGAACGCGCCGGGATCATCATCATCCACCAGGAACTGATGCTGGTGCCGGAGCTGTCGGTTGCGGAGAACATCTTTCTCGGCAACGAAATCACGCTGCCGGGCGGCCGCATGAACTACGCGGCGATGTATCAGCGCGCCGACGAACTGCTGCGCGAACTCGGCATCAGCGGGATCAATGCCGCGCAGCCGGTGATGAACTACGGCGGCGGCCATCAGCAGTTGATCGAAATCGCCAAGGCGCTGAACAAGCGCGCGAAGCTATTGATTCTGGACGAACCGTCGTCGTCGCTGACCGCCTCGGAGATCGCGATTCTGCTCGACATCGTGCGCGATCTGAAGCGGCGCGGGATTGCCTGCGTGTACATCTCGCACAAGCTCGACGAAGTCGCGGCCGTATGCGACACGATCAGCGTGATTCGCGACGGCCGGCATGTGGCGACCGAACCGATGCACGCGCTGACCACCGACCGCATCATCGCGCTGATGGTGGGCCGCGAGATCAAGAACCTGTTCCCGCGCGAGCCGCATCCAATTGGTGACGTGATCTTCGAAGCGCGTAACGTGACCTGTTTCGACGTCACCAATCCGCGCCGCAAACGCGTGGACAACGTGTCGTTTGCGTTGCGGCGCGGCGAGATTCTCGGCGTCGCGGGTCTGGTAGGCGCGGGCCGGACCGAACTGATGCAGGCGATCTTCGGCGCGTATCCGGGGATCAGCGAAGCGAGCGTCGAACTCGACGGCAAGCCGTTGAAGATTCGCGCGCCGATCGACGCGATTCGTGCGGGCATCGCGATGGTGCCCGAGGATCGCAAACGCCACGGCATCGTGCCGGGGATGAGCGTCGGCCACAACATCACGCTCGCGGTGTTGCAGCGTTTCACGGCGGGCGGCCGGATCGATTCCGCGGCCGAACTCGACACGATCCACACCGAGATGAAGCGGCTGTCGGTGCGCGCGGCGAACCCGATGCTGTCGATTGCGAGCCTGTCGGGCGGCAACCAGCAGAAGGCCGTGCTCACGCGCATGCTGCTGACCGATCCGAAGGTGCTGATCCTCGACGAACCGACCCGCGGCGTCGACGTCGGCGCCAAATACGAAATCTACAAACTGATTTTCCAGCTGGCCCAGCGCGGCATGTCGATCGTGATGGTGTCGTCCGAATTGCCTGAAGTGCTCGGTCTCAGCGACCGCGTGCTGGTGATCGGCGAAGGCGAGTTGCGCGGCGACTTCGTCAATGACGGGCTGACCCAGGAAGACATCCTCGGCGCCGCGATCCGCCCCGCGCAGCTATCTTCGAACCCAACCGCAGTGAGTGCCGCATGACGCCCGAAGTGACTTCCCAACGCACCGACGAGGCCGCGCCGCGGCACGCCGTCGGCGGTACGCAACGCGTGCAGCAGCTGTTCGCGCGCTACAAGATTCTCGCGCTGCTGATCGCGGTCGCCGTGATCTGGACGTTCTTCTCGGTGCTCACGCACGGCGCGTTCGTCACGCCGCGCAACCTGTCGAACCTGCTGCGGCAGATGTCGATCACCGGCATGCTCGCGTGCGGGATGGTGTTCGTGATCATCGCCGGCGAGATCGATCTGTCGGTCGGCTCGCTGCTCGGTTTGCTCGGCGGCGTCGCCGCGATTCTCGACGTGAACCGGCACTGGCCGATCGGCGTGACGATTCCGGTGGTGCTGCTGCTCGGCGTCGCGGTCGGCATGTTCAACGGCTGGTGGTCGACTTATCGGCGGGTGCCGTCGTTCATCGTCGGGCTGGGCGGCATGCTCGCGTATCGCGGCATCCTGCTCGGCATCACAGGCGGCTCGACGATCGCGCCGGTGTCGGACAGTTTCGTGTTCGTCGGCCAGGGCTACTTGCCGAGGCTCGCGGGCGACACGCTCGCGGTCGTGCTGTTCGTATTGTTGGCGTTCCTGACGATCCGCCAGCGCGCGAACCGGCAGCGTTATCAGCTGCGCGTGGTGCCGTTCTGGCAGGACGTCGCGAAGGTGATCGGCGCGGGCGCGATCCTCGCCGGCTTCGTCGCGACGCTCGACCGCTACGGCGGTATTCCGGTGCCGGTGCTGCTGCTGCTCGCGCTGCTCGGCATTTTCACGTGGATCGCGACGCAAACCGTGTTCGGCCGCCGCATCTACGCAGTCGGTTCGAACCTCGAAGCGACCCGGCTGTCCGGCGTCAATACCGACCGCGTGAAGCTCGCGATCTTCGCGCTCATGGGCCTGATGTGCGCGTTCGCCGGCATCGTCAACACCGCGCGGCTCGCGGCGGGCTCGCCGTCGGCCGGCTCGATGGGCGAGCTCGATGCGATCGCCGCGTGCTTTATCGGCGGCACCTCGATGCGCGGCGGCTCCGGCACCGTGTACGGCGCGCTGATCGGCGCGCTGGTGATGGCCAGTCTCGACAACGGGATGTCGATGCTCGACGTCGACGCGTACTGGCAGATGATCGTGAAGGGCGGCATTCTGGTGCTGGCCGTCTGGATCGATGTGATGTCGGGCTCGAATCGCCGTTGATACACAGCGGCGCGCGGTATCCGGGATGGGCCGCCAGTTAGCGGCCCATCTCGCAGTTAATGAAGCACCCCACGATTTCCCCGCCCCGCCTGCCGGTCCCCCGGTCCCACGCCGCACGGCTCATTGCGCCGGCCGCGCGCATTTAAGTCTCACGTCCCCCCGTCCGTCTTATTACTATTCGCAAACGCAGACGGGCGTCTGCGCGCTTGCGCCGTTTCCCCGTGATCGTGCCGGTGTCGCTAGAACGAGCCATCCATGCTAACGCGCAGAACCTTCCTGCTTGGCGGCGCCGGCGCGCTTGGCGGCCTGCTGGTCGGCTGGGCCGTGCTGCCGCCGCGCCAGCGTTTGAGCACCGCGACGCCGCTGCCGGTGCAAGGCTCGCAGATCGCGCTCAACGGTTGGGTCAAGATCGACGCCGATGATCGCGTGACGATCATGATGGCCAAGACCGAGATGGGGCAGGGCATCCACACCGGTCTCGCGATGCTGCTCGCCGAGGAACTCGACGCCGACTGGTCGCGGGTGCGGGTCGAGGAAGCGCCGATCGACAGGATCTACAACAGCGTGCAGAGCATCGTCGACGATCTGCCGTTTCGCCCCGACGACGACAGTTTCGTGAAGCAGGGCACCGTGTGGATCGCGCGCAAGGCGGTCAGCGAGTTCGGCACGATGATGACCGGCGGCTCGTCGAGCATGAACGATCTGTGGACGCCGATGCGCGAGGCCGGTGCGTCGGCGCGCGCGATGCTGGTCGGCGCGGCGGCCGATCAATGGCGGGTGCCGCCGCACGAATGCCGGGTCGAACAGGGCTACGTGCTGCACGCGCGGGGACATAAGGCGAGCTTCGGCGAGTTGTCGTCGCAAGCCGCGCTGCAGCCGATGCCGCGCACGGTCGCGCTGAAACAGCCGGCCGACTTCAGGCTGATCGGCCAGCCGCTCAAGCGGCTCGAAGCGGCGGCGAAGATCGACGGCGTCGCGCGCTTCGGCATCGATGTATTGCCGAATCGTCTGCTGTACGCGAGCGTCGTGATGTGCCCGACGCTCGGCGGCACGGTCGCGCATTTCGACGCGACGCCGGCCGAAAAAATGCCCGGTTTCGTGAAGGCGCTCGCGGTGCCGCCGTATGCGGGCGGCACCGGCGGCGTCGCGGTGATCGCCGACAACGCGTATCGCGCGATGAACGCGGTCCTCGCGATCAACGTGACCTGGCACCACGGCGCGGCCGCGAAACTGTCGAGCGCGGCGGTGGACGAGCGCCTCGTCGCCGCGCTCGATGACAGCGACGGTCACGTGTACTTTCATCGCGGCAACGTGCACAGCATGATGGGCCGCGCGGTGCGCACGCTTGAAGCGGTCTATCACGCGCCGTATCTCGCGCATGGCGCGGTCGAGCCGCTGAACTGCACGGTGCAGGTCGTGGACGGCGCGGCAACCGTATGGGTGTCGACGCAGATGCCGGGGCTCGCGCGCAAGCACGTCGCGAAGGCGCTCGGTATCGACGCCGAACTCGTCGACGTGCAGACGCAGCTATTGGGCGGCGCGTTCGGCCGCCGCCTCGAACTCGATTTCATCGCGCAGGCCGCGGCGATTGCGCGCGAGGCCGACGGCCGGCCGGTGCAGACGATCTGGTCGCGCGCGCAGGACTTCACCCACGATTACTACCGGCCCGCGTGCGCGGCATGGCTGCAGGCGGGCCTCGACGAGCACGGCAAACTGGTCGCGTGGCATGCGAAATCGGCGGGGCAGGCGATCGTGCCGGAGGCGCTCGCGCGCTACTACGGCGTGCCGCGTATCCCGCTCGACAAGACCACGCTCGAAGGCGCATTCGATCAGCCGTACGAATGGCCGGCCGCGCGCGTGTCGCACAAGATCGTCGAATTGCCGGTGCCGGTCGGCTTCTGGCGCTCGGTCGGCCACTCGCATCAGGCGTTCTTCACCGAGAGCTTCACCGACGAAGTCGCGGCCGCCGCCGGTCAGGACCCGATCGCGTTTCGCGCGGCGCTGCTCGCCGGGCATCCGCGTCACCTCGCGGTGCTGAAGCGGGTCGAGACGCTGTCGGACTGGGGCAGCCCGCTCAAACCCGCGGCCGATGGCGCGCGCCGCGCGCGCGGCGTCGCGTTGCACGAGGCGTTCGGCAGCGTGGTCGCGCAGGTCGCGGAAGTGTCGATCGGGCCGGACCGGCAGATTCGCGTGCACCGGGTGGTGTGCGTGATCGATTGCGGCTTGCCGGTGAATCCGAATCTGATTCGTCAGCAGATGGAAGGCGGCATCGTGTTCGGGCTGTCGAGCGCGTTGCAGAACGAGATCACGATCGTCGACGGCCAGGTGCAGCAGAAGAACTTCACCGACTTTCCGGTGGTGCGGATGAACGTGTGTCCGGCGATCGAAACCGACATCATGCCGAGCCAGCTGCATCCGCAGGGCGTCGGTGAGCCGGGCGTGCCGCCGGTCGCGCCGGCGGTCGCCAATGCGGTGTTCGCGTTGACCGGGCAGCGGCTGCGCAGCCTGCCGTTGCGGCTCGCGTGAGCGGGCCATGAGCGAAGCATGAGCGGATGACCTCGAATTCAGGAGGCAAGCATGGCGGTACTGAATATCAACGGGAAGCTGGTGAAAATCGACGCCGAGCCGGACATGCCGCTGCTATGGGTGCTGCGCTGCGATCTGGGCATGACCGGCACCAAGTTCGGCTGCGGGGTGGGCATTTGCGGCGCGTGCACGATCAATCTGGACGATGCCGCGTGCCTCGCGTGTCAGACGCCGATGTCGAGCCTGCATATGCAGAAGAAGATCGTGACGATCGAGGGCTTGCAGGGACGCGAGGCGCAGGCGCTGAAAGCGGCGTGGCTCGAACTCGACGTCGTGCAGTGCGGCTATTGTCAGAGTGCTCAATTGATGGCGGCTTGCGCGCTGCTCAAGCGCAAGCCGGATCCGACGGACGCGGAGATCGATCAGGCGATGACGCCGGTGGTGTGCCGTTGCGGCACGTACCCGCGCGTGCGGGCGGCGATTCATCTGGCGGCGGGAAAAAAGGGGCGCTAGAGCTGACCAACCTGAACGCTGCGAACGCCCCGCCCAAACCTTAATTGGCCAGCATTTCCACGATGACGACAACCGCCGTGAAGACGCTGATACATCCGCCCAACGTAGCTGCACCTTGCAGGAATGGCGACATGTGAGACCCCGTAGCGAGTAGTGGTGTCCCGTATTTAACCCGAAACGAAAGGCAAAAGAAAGCTGATCAAAAATAAATCGTAAGCTCTCTCGCTCAGGGTGCTTTAGCCGTTTCGGCGGCCTGGCGCGAGGCCGTACCAGCCGACCTGGCGGACCCCGCCGGCGCCGTTTTCGCCTTCGCCGCCGGTGTCGCTTTCAGTGCCGCCGGCGTCTCGCCCGGCGTACTCTGCCCCGAAACCTCCCAGCCGCCGCCGAGCGACAGGAACAGGTTGACCTGATCGACCGCGACCTGGCCTTCCGCCGCCGACAGCTGCGCCTTCGCCGCGGTCAGCGTGCGGGTCGCATCGAGATCGGAGATGAACGACTCGCGTCCCGCGCGATACAGCCGGTGCGTTTCATCAGCCGATTGCGCGGCCGACTTCAGCGCCGCGCGCAGCGCTTCGGCGCGCGCGTAGTCGGATGCGTAGGTCGCGAGATTGGTCTCGGTCTCGCGCAGCGCCTTCAATACCACGCCGTCGAACTTCGCGAGCGCGACCTGGCTTCCCGCTTCGGCTTCGCGGATGCGGCCGCGCGCGCCGTTGGTCGGGAAGTTCCACGTGAGCAGCGGACCGAAGCCCCAGCGCGCGGTCGGCTGGTCCGGGATGTCTTCGAGAATGCCGGTGAAGCCCGCCGATGCGCCGATGCTGATGCTCGGATACAGCGCGGCGGTCGCGACGCCGATCCGCGCGGTCGAACTCGCCAGTTGCCGCTCGGCCTCGCGCACGTCCGGGCGACGCCGCAGCAGCGCGGCGCCGTCGCCGATCGGCACCGGCTGCTTCAGTTGCGGAAGCCGCTCGCATGCGAGCACGGCCGGCGGCAGATCCGACGGCGCGCGCGCCAGCAGCGCCGCGAGCTGGTATTGCGCGATCTTGCGGCGCGCGGTGTAGCGCGGAATATCGGCGCTCAGGTTCTCGACCTGGGTCTGGCCGCGCGTGACGTCGGTCTGGTTGCCGCGGCCCGCGTCGCGCAGCCGGCGCGACAGGTCCACGCGTTGCTTTTGCAGCGTCAGCGATTGCTGCGCGATGCGCAGTTCCTCGGCCGACGAGCATTGCTCGACGTACGAGCGCACCACCGCCGCGACCACGGTGATGCGCGCGAGGTCGCCGGCGGCCTCGACCGCCTCGGTGTCCGCCTGCGCGGATTCGACCGCGCGCCGCAGCTTGCCGAACACATCGATTTCGTACGAGACGCTCAGACCGAAGTCGCCGAGATTCGCGACCGGCAATTTCTCGAACAGCAGGTACTGTTCGGCCGATTCCTGCGCGCGTTGGACGGTTGCCGATGCGCCGCCCGAGAAGCCGCCCTGCGCCTGCGCGACGCCGAGCGCCTCGCGCGAGCGCAACAGATTCGCGGCCGCGACCCGCAGGTCGGTATTCGATTTCAGCGCTTCGTCGACCAGGCTGTTGAGCACCGGATCGTCGTAGAGCTTCCACCAGACAGTCGGTGGATTGAGCGTCGAGGTCAGCGCCGGATCGGCGCCTTCGATCGCGCCGTTCGCGAGCGGCGCGTTGAGCATCGCCTGTTTCGGCAGCGTGTAATCGGGACCGACGTTGATACAGCCGCTCAGCGCAACCGCGAGCGGCAGCAACGGCAACAGCGGCAGCTTGGGCAGCCGCGGCAGCGAAGACAAGGTACGGGCGAATTTCATTGCGACTTGCCCGCCGAAGCCGCAGCCGAAGCGGCGGGCGCAGCCGGAGCCGACGCGAGCGCCGAAGCCGGCGCCACCGGCGCGGCCGACGCCGCCACCGCACCCGACGCCGGGCCGGTGCCCGACACCGCGCGCGTTCTCACCGGCGACAGATCGCGCACCGACACCGTCGCGGTACGCCCGGCGATCAGGCGGAAATCGGCCGGCACTTCATCGAGCGCGACGCGCACCGGAATCCGTTGCGCAAGACGCACCCAGCTGAACGCCGGGTTCACGTTCGGCAGCAGATTGGCGCTCTGCGTGCGGTCGCGGTCTTCGATACCGGCGACGATGCTCTGCACATGACCGCGCAACGGCGTCGGCTCGCCCATCACGGTGATGTCGACCGGCTGGCCGATGTCGATTCCGCGCAGCTTGGTTTCCTCGAAGTAACCGTCGACGCGGAACGAATGCATATCGACCACCGCGACCACCGCGCGGCCCGCCGACACGAATTCGCCGGCGCGCGGCGCGCGGTCGTTCAGATAGCCGTCGACCGGGCTCTTGATCGTCGAGCGTTGCAGGTTCAGCTTGGCGGTGTCGATCGCGACGTTCGCGTCGGCCAGCGCCGCTTCGCCCGCTTCGACGCGCGAGCGGCTTTCTTCGAGAATTTCGGCGGCCACGAGATTGCCGAGCTGGCGGTTACGCGCGTATTCGCGGCGGGCCTGATCCACCGTCGCGCGACGCTGCTGCGCGGTCGCCTCGGCCTGCCGCAGCGCGAGCGTGTAGCGCGCCTGGTCGATCACGAACAGCACCTGGCCCTGCTTGACCTGCTGGTTGTCCGCGACTTCGACCGACGAGATCAGCCCAGAGATATCCGGCGCGACCTGGATCACGTCGGCGCGCACGTGTCCGTCGCGGGTCCACGGCGCGAACATGTAGTAGGTGACCAGTTTCCACAGCACCAGCGCTGCGATCACGACGACGATCAGGGTCAGCAGAATCTGCCCGATGGAGAACCAGGTTTTTTTCACGTTATTAGTCTGTGCGAAACGACGACGACAAGGCCCAGCACCAGCACATAGATGCCGAGATCGAAGATGGAGCGATGCCAGACGAGGCGGTAGAAGCCGGTGTAGTCGAGCACCGTGCGGATCGCGAGGTTGATCAGATAGGCGATCAACATCAGCACCAGCACGGACGGCACGAACACGCCGAAGATATCGATTTCACCGAGCATCGCGGGAACTGGAAAAGGGTGGACGGGGGGCGCACGCGTACGCGCCGGCGCGGACTAATGGGGCCATGACATAAAGCTCCATCACGCGGCGGCCTCCGGTTCGGTCGGCGTGGGTTTCGTGAGCGTCGCCGGAAACAGCGAAAGACGCAAGCCGACCAGCGCGTGCAGCGCATCGCGCAGCTGGCGCGCCGAGGTCTGCGAGGTTTCGGTCGGCGCCGCCGCGTTGGCCACGCCTTGCGCGGTGACGCGCGCGACCGCCGCGTCGATCGACGACATCAGGCTCTGCGGCACCGGCTGGCGATGCCGCCGCGCGACGCAGCTCTCGTAGTAGGTACGTACTCCATCGAGCACATGATCGATCGCGGCGGGCGCTTCGCCGCCGAGCTTGCGGGTCAGGCGGCGCAGGTCGAGCGCGTTGAACGCGATGCGCAGATCGCGGAAGCTTTCGATCGACGGATGACGATGGTCGTCGGTCGCGGCGAGCCGCGGAATCAGCTGCATCAGGCGGTCGAGCATGCGCGCCGCGAGGTTGCGCGGGTCTTCGATCGGCTGTGCCGACGCGGTCAGCGCGACGTCGGCCCAGCTCGAACGCAGCAGCCGCGCGGCCGCGAGTTCGGCGCCGAACGGACGCGTGACGCGGGTCCACAGGTACGCGTACAGCAGCCCGGACAGACCCGCGAGGTTCGCGTTCAGGAAGGTCAGGAAGTTCGCGTCGTACGCATCCTGAATGCTGATGAAGGTCGCGGTGTTCACCGCGACCAGCACCGTCACCATATTGAATTGCGGGCGCGGGATCAGCGTGCCGACCAGAATGAACGGCGCGGCGAACAGGATCACCAGCATCGCGAAGTCGTGCACGTTCGGCAGCACGACGAACAGATACAGACCGGCGGCGACCACCGCGACCGCGGTCGCGACGAAGAAGCGGAACACCAGCGGCGCGGGCTCGTCGAGCGCGGCGAAGAAGCAGCACGCGACCGCCGCGAGCGTCACCGCGCTCGCGCCGTCGTTCCAGCCCGAGGTGATCCACAGCGCGCACGCGAACACCACCGCCGCGGCCGCCGACACCGTCGCGAACAGCATCATCCCGCGATCGTAGAAACGTTCGGTGCCGCCGAGCCGCCAATGGCGGAAGTGCGGCCGCCACGAGCCTTCCTCGCGCGTGATGATGATGCGCAGCGCGCGGCAGTCCTGCCACACGTCGATCACCTGTTTCAGACGCCACAGCGCATTCGACAGCAGCGCGCCTTCCCAATGTTTCAGCGCTTCGGCGGGCGGGCGCATCGCGGCGATGCGCTCGCGCAGCGCGTTGGCGGTTTCGTCCGCGTGATAGCCGTCGCTCGCCGCCGGCAGCGGCTGATTGAACCACTTGATCACGTCGTCGATCAGCTCGCGCAGGCCGGCGGGCCAGTGTTGCGGGCCGTTGTTATAGAGCGCGAGCAGCGGATCGGCGAGCGTCGACATGATCGGCAGCAGCAACTGCATGCGGCCGCGCAACTCGTGCGCGCGGGCGAGGATGTCGGGGCGGGTGTGATCGTAGGCGAGTTGGCTCAGCAGCAGTTCGAGACCGTTGATCGTGCTGGCGAGCCGTTGCCGCGCGCCCGAAATCGCCGCGCTGGCGATGCGGCCCGACAGCGTTTCGGTCGCGTAGAACGCGGCGTCGCGGAACCACGCGTCCGTGCGCTCGATGATGGTCGGCGCGAGCCGGCTCGGAAACAGCGCGCTACCGACGATGCTCGCGCACACGATGCCCAGAATGATCTCCTCGGTCCGGCTGACGGCGAGATCGAACACGCCGAGCGGATTGCCCACCGACGGCAGCGCGATGATCGGCATCGTGTACGCGGACAGCATGAACACATAGCTGCGCGCGGTGCGGTCGGAGATCGCGAAGTACAGCATCGTGCCGACCCAGGTCGCGACGATCACGCTGAACAGATACGGCGATTCGACGAACGGCGGCACCAGCAGCACCGCGCCGGCCGCGCCGAGCGCGGTGCCGAGCGCGCGATAGATCGCCTTCGAGCGGGTCGCGCCGACAAACGGATTCGACACGATGTAGACGGTGGCCATCGCCCAGTACGGCCGCGGCAATTCAAACGCGAGACCGATGTAGAGCGCGAGCATGGCCGCGGCAAAAGTCTTGACCGAGAACAGCCAGTCGCGGAGGGAGGGATAGACCATAAACCGTTACGCGGACTCGGCGTGATGCGGCGCGGCGGCGCGCGCGCGGCGTTTGGTGGACTTGCGGGGTTTGACCGGGGCGTTCGCTGCGCCTGCGGAACTTGCTGAACTCGCGGAGCCCGAGGAGCCCGCGGGTGGGGCGGCGACGTGCTCGGCGGTATCGACGGTGAACGCATCGAGCACGCGCAGCGCGGCTTCGAGATCGTCGCGCGACACGCCCTTGAGTGCCTGCGCGCGCAGCGTCACCAGTTCCTCTTCCATCTTCGCGGTGACGGCGCGGCCTTCGTCGGTGAGCGCGACGGTTTTCGCGCGGCGGTCGGCGGGGTCTTCGTCGCGGCGCATCAGGCCGGCCGCGCACAGCTGATCGAGCAGGCGCACCAGCGACGGCCCCTCGATTCCGATGTGATCGGCGAGCGTCACCTGACGCACCGCGGAGCCGAGCCGGCTCGCGGTCAGCAGCGGCGTTGCGCACGCTTCCGACACGTTGAACGTGGCCAGTACGCCATGACTCGTGCGGCGCCATTTTCTGGCGGCCACGACCAGCGTGCTGCTCACGGTGAGACGCAGGGCATCGAGATTCGACATGGCCGGTATTGTATTTCCAAACGATTCGTTAGCAAGCTATTGAATTGGAAATTAATGCCGGATCACGTGAGTCTGCGGCAAGAAAGCGACAGTGGTGTCAAGCCGGCGCAACAAAGGCCGGCGAGCGGGGAGTTACGCGGCCAGCCCGAGCCGCACCGTGCGCGCCAGCTCGTCGAGCTGAAATGGCTTGCGCAGGATCGTGCAGTGCTTGACCGCGACGCCGGTAATGTCGACGTCCGCGTAACCGGTCGCGAGGATCACCGGCAGATCGGCGCGCTGCTTGCGCGCCGCGGCGATCACGTCGAGCCCGTTCATCCCCGGCATCGCGAAGTCGACCATCAGCAGATCGGGGCGGTCGTCGGCGAGGCGGTCCAGGCCGGTCTGGCCGTCGGCGGCCTCGGTCACCGTGTAGCCGAGCATGCGCAGCGATTCGACCAGCATCGCGCGCACTTCGCTGTCGTCTTCCACCACCAGCACGCGCTTGTCGCTGGTCGCGTTCGCTTCGGCGTCGGCCTCCGCCTCGTTGCGCGCGGCCACCCGCTCGCGCCACGGCAGCCAGATCTGCACCGTGGTGCCGGTGCCTTCCTCGCTGAAGATGCGCGCGGCGCCGCCGGCCTGGCGCGCGATCCCGTACACCTGACTCAGACCGAGCCCGGTGCCCTTGCCGACCGGCTTGGTCGTGAAGAATGGATCGAAGACCCGCGACATCACCGCGGCCGGAATGCCGGTGCCGCTATCGACCACGTCGATCACCACGTAGCGGCCGGCGTTCAGGGTTTCGTCGGGGGCGTCGTGGCTGCTCACGCGAATCTCGAGGCTGCCGCCGGCCGGCATCGCGTCGCGCGCGTTGATGGCCAGATTGAGCACCGCGAGTTCGAGCTGGTTCGCATCGGCGCGGGTCCACATTTCGCCGCGCTCGAACGCGTTGTCGTAGCGGATCCCGGAGCCGAGCGAGACCGCGATGATGTCGCGCATGTTCTGCAGCAGCGCGACCACGTCGAGCGCCTGCAGATTCGGGTTGCTGTTGCGCGAGAAGGTCAGCAGCTGGCCGGTCAGTTTCGCACCGCGTTCGGTCGCGCGTTTGACGGAGGCGGCCATTGCGCGCAGGCGCTCGTCGTTGCTCACCCGCGAGATCAGCTCGGCGTTCACCATGATCACGTTCAACAGATTGTTGAAGTCGTGCGCGATGCCGCCGGTGAGCTGGCCGAGCGCTTCCATCTTCTGCGCTTGCACCAGCACCGCCTGGACCTTTGCGCGTTCGTGGATCTCGGCCATCAGACGATCGTTGGCCGACGCGAGTTCGTGCGTGCGCGCGGCGATGCGGCTTTCCAGCGAATCGTTCAATTGCTCCAGCGCGTCCTGCGCGGCGATCCGTTCGGCGAGCAGGCGGCGCGATTCGTACTGCCGGCCGCGCGCCCGCAGCGACGAGCCGACCGCGCGCCGCAACGTCTCCGAATTGAGCGGGCGTTCGAGCACCACCACGTTGCCGAGCCGCTCCAGCATCTCGAGCCCGCGCGCCGAGCGGCGGCCGATGCTGCGCGCGGCCAGCAGGATGAACGGGAAGTCGGACCACGCGGGTTGCCGCTCGAGCCATGCGAACAGGCCCGTCGCGTGGCCGTTCGCGAGCGCTTCCTCGGTCAGCAGCGCGGTGCCCGCGCCGACGTCGAGTTCGGTGGCGAGCGCGTCGGCGCTGTCGCAACTGACGCAGGCGCGGGCGTCGTTGTGCAGGACCGCGGCGATCACGTCGGCGTCGCGGCCGAACGGCGCGAGGATGAGGACACGCTGCTCCATTGTTCAGTGTCCGGTGGTATCGATCAGATTGCCGCTCGCGCCGAGCATCGCGGTCGCGCCGCGATACGACGGCAGACCCGACAGCACGCCCTCGAAGTCACGCAGCGCTTCGCCGACCTCGACCCCTTCGCGGCCGAGACGGAACTGGCGGATCGTGCGTTCATGGTCGTTCGCGCGGCTCTTCACCGCGGTCACCGCGGTCAGTACTTCGCCGTGATGCTCGAAATAGCGGAACAGCACGACCACGTCGCTCAGATAGCTGATGTCGACCTCGGTCTGCACTTCGCCGATGATCCCGTGCTGGCCGAGCACCAGCATCGTGACCACGCCCTGCTGGTTCAGGTAGCCGAGCATCTCGTGCATGTGCAGCAGCAGGAAGCGCTCGCCGGGCATCGCCTGCAGATACGCGTTGAGGCTGTCGATCGCGACATAGCGCACGTGCTCGTTCTCGACCGCGTTGCGCACGTCGCTCGACAGCTCGCCCGGCGAGATTTCCGCCGGATCGATCTGGCGCAACGTCAGAAGACCGCTGTCGACATACGGCGCGAGGTCCATGCCGAGCGTCGCGCAGCGGGTGATCAGGGTGCCGAGCGTCTCGTCGAATACGTAGTACGCGCAGCGTTCGCCGCGTGCGAGCGCGGCGATCAGACACGACACCACGGTGGTCGTCTTGCCGACCCCCGACGGGCCGATGACCAGCGCATTGGTGCCGGGAATCAGGCCGCCGCCGAGCAGCGCGTCGAGCCCCGGCGTGCCGGTGCTGAGCGGTTGCGTGTCGAAGCGCCGGTGATGCTCGGCCGCGACGAGACGCGGATACACGCGCAGGCCACCGGTACTGAGCGTGAAGTCGTGATAGCCCTCGCGGAACTTGATCCCGCGCATCTTCGCGATGCGCACGCGACGGCGGTTGCCGCCGTAATCGTGGGAGACGTTATCGAGGCTGATCACGCCGTGCACGATGCTGTGCAGCTGGATGCCGCTGGCGACCGACGAGGTGTCGTCGAGCAGCAGCACCGTGCATTCGCGGGTCGAGAAATGCCGCTTCAGCGCGAGGATCTGGCGGCGGTAGCGCAGCGGGTTCTCGGCCAGCAGACGCAACTCGGACAGGCTGTCGAGCACGATGCGCGCGGGCTTCAGTTCGTCGACGTGCTGGATCACGTTGCGCACGCTTTCGCCGAGTTCGACTTCGGCCGGGTGCAGCACGCTTTGCTCGTATTGCGGCTCGAGTCCCTCTTCGGGCAACTGCTCGAGGATCGTGAAGCGGCTCAGATCCCAGCCGTGGCTCGCGCCGATCGCGAGCAGTTCCTCGCGGGTTTCGGACAGCGCGATGTAGAGGCCGGATTGCCCCGCTTCGAGACCCTGGAGTAAGAATTGCAATGCCAGGGTGGTTTTACCTGTGCCCGGCGCGCCTTCGACGAGATACATGCGGTTCGGCGTGAGGCCGCCGCCGAGGATGTCGTCGATGCCTTCGATGCCCGAGGCAAGACGGGCGGGGGTGGAGGTGGCGGGTGTGGTCGACATGATGGGTAGAGTTGGTGTCGGCGGTGGCGTTCGATGCGTCGGGTTGGGGCGGTGGCGAGGTCGGGGGCGGTAAGGCGCGACGCAATTTGCGTGCCTTGGGGGGGCGTGGTGAAGGTTGCCGGCTTGGCTTGGCTTGGCTTGGCTTGGCTCGGCTCGGCTCGGCTCGGCTCGGCTCGGCTCGGCTCGGCTCGGCTTGGCTTGGCTTGGCTTCGCTCGGCTCGGCTTCGCTCGGCTCGGCTTCGCTCGGCTCGGCTCGACGGTGGGCGCTAGGGGCCCGGTGCGGCAGGGTGTGGCCTCGTTTATGGGCATGACGCGTGCTTTGGGATGCGAGGTCCGGGGAGATGCCTGCTGGTGCTTTGTGTGTTGCGCCGGACTGTGGCTGTTATTGCCGCTCTCCTTTCACCGAACCTGCCGAACTGCACGCCTGCTATGAAACCCTATCGACTGTCCGCCATCGCGCTGAGCGCCGCATCGCTAGTTGCGCTGCTGCCGTGCGGCGCATCCGCCGACGATAGTCCCCGGCCTTGCGCCGCGCTCAAGCGGATCGTGGCCGCCGCGCCCGCCGGCTTCGCATCGCTGACCCCCGACGACGGCAAAGGCGTCGCGCAACCTTATGGCGACGACGCGCAATGCTCGGCCGCGCATCGCAGTTTTCAGTGCACGTGGACGCCGCATCAGGCGGCGGGGGCGAACGCGGAAGCGCTGGAGGCGGTCGCCGCCGATATCGCCGCGTGTCTGCCCGACGCGACGCACGATCAGAACTCGCCGGGACGCCAGCACTTCTATCTAGGTGGGAAGGGGCAGCGCACCGAGATCACGTTGGCGCCGCAGGGGGCTAATCAATTGCGGCTGGTGGTGTCGGGGCGCTAGGGGGGATGGGCAGTTTTTGTCGGTGTTCGCTGGAACAGCGACACCTCCGGGTGGGCGCGAAAGGACCGTGCGTCGCGATCAAGCCGACGACGCTGGCGGCGTGGGCGTCGAGGCGGGAGTAGCGCGGGCAGTCTTTAAAGAGCGGTAGCCGGCCACCAGGTCCAGCCGCGCCGCGACGAGCGCAACTCGATCACCGACAGCGGCGCGATCTCGATGCGGGGAAACACCTCCGGCGCAGCGCCGAGCGCATAAACGATGGCGGCGCGCATGAGCGGCGCGTGCGTAACGGCGATAACGGTTCGAGCCGATTGCGCGGCGTGGTGTGTGGACGGTCGGAGTACGGCGTGTGCGGTGGGTGCCGATTCCGGCTCTGCCTCTGGCGCTGCCTTCGGCTCCGCATGCCGCCCGAGCGCGTCGAGCCATTGCCCAATCCGTTGCACCAGCTGAATAAACGATTCGCCGCCGGGCGGCGCGGCCGCGGGGTCGCGTGTCCATGCGGCCAGCGCATCGGCTGCCTGCTGCGCGATGTCGGCGAGACGCTGGCCGCGCCACTCGCCGTAGTCGACGTCCGCCAATGCATCGACAGGTGTGGCCGTGAGGCCGAGCGCGGCGACCGTATCGCGTGCGCAGGCGGCCGGGCTGGTGAATGCAGTGGCGCCGCCGAGATCGGCGCGCCGCGCGAGAACTGCGCGCGCGGCCTCGGCTGCGGCACGGTCCCGGGCTTCGAGCGGCTCGTCGGCGGGGAAGCGGCCCGCGCGCTGCGCGACCGTCGCCGCATGGCTCACCAGTAACAGTCGCGTATCCATCGAGTGCCTTATGAGTGCCTATGCGCTTTTACGCGGCCGCCGCGCCCGTGTTCAAGCACGCGTACGACGCCGCGAGACCCGCTACGGGCGTTCACGAAGGCCGAAGTTTAGCGCGTAGAATAGTCGCCTTGCGAAGCGCGGAAGCCGGTGAGAACCCGGCGCGGTCGCGCCACTGTAATCGGCAATGCATCTATAAGAGCCGAAAGCCAGACCTGAACTTCGCAACATTCCTCTGCAATCGACTATCGGGGCGCGTTACCCCAGGAGATGTCCGTGATGACTCAAGCTGTTTTCGATTCCGCCGCACAACCGGCGGCTCAGCCCACTCCCATTCCTCTGCGCGAGCTGCTGCCCTGGGTAGTGTTCGGCGGTTTGCTGCTATTGCTCGCGCTGTACTTCGTTGGTGCGGAACAGGGCGCCACGTCGCTGGTGCCCGGTATGTACGTGCATGAGTTCGTGCACGACGGCCGCCATCTGCTCGGCTTTCCCTGCCACTAACGGAGTTCATCATGGTAGGTAAGTTATTAGTACGCGGGATGCTCGCGGGCATCGTCGCGGGCCTGCTCACGTTCGCGTTCGCGCGAATCGCCGGCGAGCCGCAGGTCGATCAGGCCATCTCTCTCGAAGAAAAAGCGGCCGCCGCGCACGGCGAAGAGCACGAACACGAACCCGAACTCGTGAGCCGCGAGACCCAGGCGGGGCTCGGCCTGTTGACCGGCGTGGTCACTTATGGCGCGGCGTTCGGCGGACTGTTCTCGCTGGTGTTCGCGTATGCCTATGGACGCGTGGGTGCGCTGAGCGTGCGCGCGTTGTCCGCGTGGCTCGCAGCCGGCGCGTTCATCGCGCTCGTGATCGTGCCGAATCTCAAGTATCCGGCCAATCCGCCGTCGGTCGGCGACCCGGAGACGATCGGCACGCGTACCGGCCTGTTCTTTCTGATGATTGCGATTTCACTCGCGACGCTGGTGTTTTCGCTGAAAGTACGCCGGCGCGCGGTGGCGAAGTTCGGCGCGTGGAACGGCTCGATCGTCGCGGGACTGGTGTTCGTCGCGATCATCGCGGCCGTGCAACTGTCGATGCCGGTCGTCGATGAAGTGCCTGCCGCGTTCCCGGCGGTGCTGCTGTGGAAATTCCGCGTGGCGGCGATCGGCATGCAGTTGATCATGTGGACGACGATCGGGCTGCTGTTCGGCGCGCTGGTCGAGCGCAGTGCTTTTATGCGTACGAATGCGCGCGTGACGATGAAGTCGCTCTGATTCTCCGCTCGACGCGCAACCGCAGGCGCGGTCGCGCTTTACGCGCAATGCGAAAGAATGGTTTTGCATCAAGTACTTGGCGCAGTTTTGGTGCGGTTATCCACAGGCTTGCGAACATTTTCTGTGGAAAAGCTTCCAGTCGGCGTGCTCTTCATTCCTCTTATCTGATTCCTGGCGCGCCTGGGTTGCGCGGCAGGGGTTCTTCAAGTGAGAAGCTCGGCATTCGCCCGGCGCGAACCATTCGAGTTCGGCCGCGCTTCTTTCTTCCGATGTTTGTCGAGCCTTGGTGGTTCGCGGAAATGCGCCCAGTCGCATCGGATCCCTAACTAATTGCGAGGTGGTGGCGAATTGCCTATTTTTTGTGCTCCGCAATTTTTTTAAAATAATTGCGAAAAGGGTGTTGACGGAGTGTCTTCGGATCTCCATAATCTCGCTTCTTCGCTGATGACGCAGCGACGCAAAACGAAGCAGTGCCGGGTAGTTCAGGCAGTAAAGGCGCAGCGAGTTGAGCGAATCGATCTTTAAAAATTAACAGCCGATAAGTGTGGGCACTTGATGCGGAATGCGGCGGTGGATTCTTCGGAGTCTGCTGTATAGCAAAAGTATCAAAAGCCTCACACAGTATTAGAGGAAGGTTTGTCTGTCGAAAGACGGATTAATCATCGTCAGTACGTTGAGTGAGCGACCGGTCTCGAAAGAGACCGAAAACAGTAACAGGTTTGAACTGAAGAGTTTGATCCTGGCTCAGATTGAACGCTGGCGGCATGCCTTACACATGCAAGTCGAACGGCAGCACGGGTGCTTGCACCTGGTGGCGAGTGGCGAACGGGTGAGTAATACATCGGAACGTGTCCTGGAGTGGGGGATAGCCCGGCGAAAGCCGGATTAATACCGCATACGCTCTATGGAGGAAAGCGGGGGATCTTCGGACCTCGCGCTCAAGGGGCGGCCGATGGCAGATTAGGTAGTTGGTGGGGTAAAGGCCTACCAAGCCGACGATCTGTAGCTGGTCTGAGAGGACGACCAGCCACACTGGGACTGAGACACGGCCCAGACTCCTACGGGAGGCAGCAGTGGGGAATTTTGGACAATGGGCGCAAGCCTGATCCAGCAATGCCGCGTGTGTGAAGAAGGCCTTCGGGTTGTAAAGCACTTTTGTCCGGAAAGAAAACTTCGGGGTTAATACCTCTGGAGGATGACGGTACCGGAAGAATAAGCACCGGCTAACTACGTGCCAGCAGCCGCGGTAATACGTAGGGTGCGAGCGTTAATCGGAATTACTGGGCGTAAAGCGTGCGCAGGCGGTGATGTAAGACCGATGTGAAATCCCCGGGCTTAACCTGGGAACTGCATTGGTGACTGCATCGCTCGAGTATGGCAGAGGGGGGTAGAATTCCACGTGTAGCAGTGAAATGCGTAGAGATGTGGAGGAATACCGATGGCGAAGGCAGCCCCCTGGGTCAATACTGACGCTCATGCACGAAAGCGTGGGGAGCAAACAGGATTAGATACCCTGGTAGTCCACGCCCTAAACGATGTCAACTGGTTGTCGGGCCTTCATTGGCTTGGTAACGTAGCTAACGCGTGAAGTTGACCGCCTGGGGAGTACGGTCGCAAGATTAAAACTCAAAGGAATTGACGGGGACCCGCACAAGCGGTGGATGATGTGGATTAATTCGATGCAACGCGAAAAACCTTACCTACCCTTGACATGTATGGAATCCTGCCGAGAGGTGGGAGTGCCCGAAAGGGAGCCATAACACAGGTGCTGCATGGCTGTCGTCAGCTCGTGTCGTGAGATGTTGGGTTAAGTCCCGCAACGAGCGCAACCCTTGTCCCTAGTTGCTACGCAAGAGCACTCCAGGGAGACTGCCGGTGACAAACCGGAGGAAGGTGGGGATGACGTCAAGTCCTCATGGCCCTTATGGGTAGGGCTTCACACGTCATACAATGGTCGGAACAGAGGGTTGCCAAGCCGCGAGGTGGAGCCAATCCCAGAAAACCGATCGTAGTCCGGATCGCACTCTGCAACTCGAGTGCGTGAAGCTGGAATCGCTAGTAATCGCGGATCAGCATGCCGCGGTGAATACGTTCCCGGGTCTTGTACACACCGCCCGTCACACCATGGGAGTGGGTTTTACCAGAAGTGGCTAGTCTAACCGCAAGGAGGACGGTCACCACGGTAGGATTCATGACTGGGGTGAAGTCGTAACAAGGTAGCCGTATCGGAAGGTGCGGCTGGATCACCTCCTTTCCAGAGCTTTGCAGGAAGCACTTCAAGTGCTCACGCTTATCGGCTGTATGTAGGACAGTAACAGGCAGACTCAGGGGTCTGTAGCTCAGTCGGTTAGAGCACCGTCTTGATAAGGCGGGGGTCGATGGTTCGAATCCATCCAGACCCACCATCTTTGTCTGTGGTGCTGGGCGA